>NEED01000073.1 GCA_002110465.1 unicellular cyanobacterium SU2
ACCCTTAAATAACTCAACCGAGTAATTAATTTTTGTTAAGGAGGAGAAGAGTAAGTACAGAAAAACTCAGTATATTTGTTGTTGTTTGACTACATAAGACTATATTTCTGTTGAATGTTTATGATACTCGCTAGTTTAACCGTAATCAATAATCAAATAGACGAAGAATCAGACCACGACACCACCTTACAAGTCAACCTATCTCAAAATGCGCCTGCAGGGGGAATAGTAGTTAAATATCAATTAAATGAGCAAACTGCTACAGCAGGGATGGACTTCATTAATCGATTCCAAGAAACTAGCAATGAAGACAATCCTCTTCATGATATAACCAAAGACTTTGACTTTGCCTCCGTTGCTTTTATTGATATAAATAATGATGGTAATGATGATGTATTAGTGGGGCATTTCGATGGTATAGCCTACTACCGCAATACAGGAGACTCTAATAATCTTAACTATGTTGAAGTTACAGGAGAAGACAATCCCTTCAATAGTTTAGATGCGAGCGATACAGAGTTTATAACTCCCGCCGTAGCTGATATCGATAATGATGGTGATTTAGATGTCTTTTTTGGCAGTGATCAAAATAAAATTATTTATTTTGAAAATCAAAGTTTTCAGGGAAGTAGTGGTTTTCGTCCCGTATTTAATGAAGAATCAGGCACTGGTAATCCCTTAGATGCTTTTAATGTTGGTACATTTAATTCTCCCACTTTTGGAGATGTGGATAATGATGGCGATGCAGATTTATTAGTAGGTAATCCATCAGGTATTATCCGTTACTACGAAAATACAGGAATAATTGATACAAATGGCAATGTAGTATTTGAGGAAAAAACAGGAGCAGATAATCCTTTTACAAACATTAATGTCGTAGAAGATAATACTGGTATCATCAATGAGAATAGTTCAATTGTAATAGATAGTAGTCCCACTTTGGCTGATGTTGACAATGATGGGGATTTAGACTTATTTGTCGGTGAAAGAAGAGGTGTTGTCAATTACTATGAAAACTTAGGTTTTGATGAAAATGGACAACTAATCTTTGATCGTCAAAGTGGTCCTGATGTGGCTTTAGATGGAGTGAGAGTTCCTAGTGGCTTTAGTAAACCAATATTTTTCGATATTGATAATGATAACGATTTAGATGCTTTTGTTGGGCAAAATGATGGCGGTGTCGTCTTCTTTGAAAATACTGGTTTAGGTGAAGTCTCTATTCCAGAAGGGCAAAATAGTGCCACAATCAAATTAACTGCTATTGGTGATTTAATAGCCGAAGACAATGAAACCTTTGAAGTTACTTTGGTAAATGATCTTAATAACAATCAAGGAGAAAATAATTATGACTATACCATCAGTGATCCAGTTAATGTAGAAGTCATCGGTTTACAACGTATTGAGGGGGAAGTAAGTACAATAACTCTTCAACTACAACAAGGTGATCTTGAATCTATTACATTACCAGAGGGTACAAGATTAATCTTTACCAGTGCAGAAGAACAAAGTGGCAACGTTATAAAAATTCTTGAATCTGTAGAAATTTTACGAGATTCACCCCTGACTTTTGATATTGCCCCTGATTTCATAGAATTAGAAGAATCAGCAGATAATCTCTTAACAGTAGGAGAAACAGCTAGTTATGAAACTAACACTTTCAGCAGCACAATTACAATCATTGATAATGATATAGCCGAGGTAAAAATTACCACAGATGCTGAAGGTTTAAACGAAATAGGTGCAAATCAAACATTCTCGACTGTTGAAAATGATCCCAATAGTCAACAAACATTTTTCGCTGTTTTAACCAGCGAACCCACCGCCCCCGTTGAAGTTTTCCTTGGTAGTAGTGATTTAACTCAAGGACGAATGTTAGACTCCCAAGGAAACTTAGAAGATTTTAGTCGTCTTGTTTTTACTCCCACTAACTGGAATACGCCTCAATCTTTCACCCTAACACCGATCGATAATGATATAGATGAGGGTAATGTGGAATATGAAATTATTTCCACAGTTAACAGTGATGATACTCAGTATCGGGAAGATTTTGTCTCCCTTAAAGTTGCAGAAACTTATAACCCTAATACTCAAACCATTGGTTTACAAATTGACGAGATTAATATTCTTACCACAACCTTAAATGATGGTACACAATTAATATTTAATAACGGTGCGACAGCAATTGTTAATGGAGATTTTGAACTTTCTAACACAGAAACGATAACAGTTAGTCTGGTTAATTTTGACGATAGTAATGCAACAGGATCGCCAGAAACTACTAGTTTTACTGAAAATATCTCTCCTGAAATAACCATTATTGATGCTGATAATGATGAAGCAGGAGTAATTGTCAATATAACAGGGGATGCCACAGCAGAAGGTTTCTCTAATAATTTCTACAGTGTGCAACTTGCCAGCCAACCTCTGGGAGAAGTCTTAGTTATCATGACTCCTGATGATAACGAAATCGAGTTAAATGATGAGTTTGCAGGGGAACCCTTAACCTTTATATTTGATGAAAATAACTGGGATATACCCCGTGAGGTGCAAGTAACCGCAGTCGATGACTTTGAAGTAGAATACCGACAAACTACCAATATTACCTTTAGCACTACAGGGGAAGATGATCCCGCTTATGATGGTTTAATACCCCCTGATGTAGTGGAAGTCATCGTCGAAGATAATGACTTACCCATAGTAACAGTAGAATCAGTTGCAGGGGCGATCGAAGGAGATGCACCAGGCTATTTTTTGATCAGTTTAGATCAAGCAGCATCGGATTTATTTGGGGAAACAGGATTAGTTATTAATTATTCTTTTGGTGGCACAAGCGATACAGATAATACTATTAATTTCGATGGCAACTTTAATGTAGAAGCCTTTTACTTAGAAGAGACAGGTGATGATATAGAGTTAAACTCAACCTCAGAAGTAAAAAGAATATGGGATTCCATTTTTACTGGTACTTTAAGTAATGTAGAAGATGAATACAACATACAAAGAATTACACCAGATATAACCCCTGTGGTTAACTATTCTAGTTTTAATGTTAGTGATGGAATAGTAGGAGAAGAAAATTTACCGTTTAATAATGCTCTCAATTTTGACGGGGTAGATGATTTTGTCTCTTTTGAGGACAGTGTAAATATCAGTAATGATTACACTATTGAAGGTTGGTTTAAATCAAATTCTAATAATCGACAATCTATTGTTGCCTTAACTGATAATTTCCGTGATGCTGTTTTTATTGAATTAGGACCAGATCCAGATGGTGAATTAGGTGAATTAAGATTTTTACATCGACCTATTGCTGGAGGCTCAGAAGGCACAAACGTTTTTAGTGGCACGACAGTAAATGATAATATCTGGCATCATTTTGCAGCAGTTCGAGATGGGAATGACTTGATACTGTATGTCGATGGCAATGAAGTAAGTAGAGAAACGAATAACATCTCCATCAATAATAATCTCAATTTTAGGATTGGGCGTTTAGTTCCAAATTTGCCAAGGCATTTTGACGGTAGTCTTGACGAAATTCGCATTTGGAATACTGCCCGAACTCAAGAAGAAATCCAAGATAATTTATTTAACACCCTAGAAGGTAATGAACAAGGATTAACCGCTTATTATCAATTTGATGACGCTAGTGGCACGATTTTTGATCAAACAAATAACAATAATGATGGTGTCTTTCAACCTAGTAACCAACAATCATTCTCTCCTTCTCTTGATATTAATGAAATAGGAGATTTTGCTAATTCTGACTCTTACAACAGTATTAGTAACAGTGGCAATGATTTGATAGATCATTTCAGTGTACGAGCTAATGCGATCTTAAACTTCACCGAAGCTGGTACTTATACCATTGCCGTAGGTAGTAATGATGGACGTTTAATCCAATTAAAAGGTACGACTTTCACCTCCCCAGGAGGACAAATAACCAGTGGAGTCGGTACAGATACTCTTATTTTTGAACCACCTACAGGTCACCGCCGTACTTTGGGTACTTTTACCGTGACGGAGGATACGCTCCTAGAATTAAATACTTTTTTCTGGGACAGAAGAGGGAGCGATTCTTTTGAAATCAGTATCGCTGAAGGGGAACATGATTCCTTTAATACCGATGATTTCCAATTATTAGAAAATGATGTCTTGGGAATACAAATTAGTTCTCAAGCCTTTTCCAGTGATTTACAATTACCTCCTAATAGTACCGAAAATACTATATTTTCAACTCGTATTGCCCCTGGTGAAAGTAATAGCCCCTTAATCGCCTTCCCAATCGATGATTTTATCGCTGAAGGTGTTGATTTAAAACTAACCAGTGATTTTGATAATAATGATACCAGTGTCAAATTACGCATCAATGATGATACTTTAATCGTTGAATCTGTTGATACTGCCGATGGTACAGTTAACTTACGCATAGATAGCCCAGAGGCAAATAAACGGACGATTCTCTCAGAAGGAGTAGATATCCTATTTGCCAATGGTGCAACAGCATCAGTGAATGAGACAACTCTTCTGAATAGCAATGGATCTAATGCTGTACCCATTACCATCAATTCAGGCACCATTAGTAATGGCGAAGAGGTTTTCCGACAATTTACTTTACCCACAGGCTCAAAATTAACCTTTGGAGATGGTTCAGAAATTGAAGTAATTGCCGATGCAGTGATTAGTAGTCAGGGAACTGGTACTGATGTTTCTGTAAGTATTCCTGATGGTGAAACTGTTTCTTTAAGTGAAGGAGATTTAGTCAGGTTACCAGGTGAAACTGTTACGGTTACTGTGCAAGCTGGTGACGGTTATGTAATTGATGCAACTGCCTCCCAAGCAACCTTAGAAATCACTGATAATGACACTCCAGGAGTAAGAATTGTTGAGTTTGGCGATGTCACCACCGTCACCGAAAGCGAAACGACAGAATTATTCCTTTCTTTGACTTCTCAACCAGAAGCAGATGTAACGGTTAATTTAACTCCTGTTTCTAGTACCGCTTCACTGAATGTAATCGATATTGATAGTGAGACAGGTGATTTAGCTTTACAAATTGATAGTAGTAGCAATCTAACTTCACTACTATTGTCTAATGGCACAGAAATTACCTTTAATACTGAAGATGCAGATCCTAATAATGATATAAGAGCCACAGTCAATGAAGATGCTTTAGTTTTAGCACCAGATCCAGAAAATCCCAATCTTCTCAATCCCACAACCAACGTCTCAGTCACGGTAACAGAAGGAAACTCAATCACTGTTAATGATGCAGGAAGTTATACCTATGAAGAATATAGCTATAGTGGTGCAGGGGATGATGGCACATTAAGTTTAACCTTTAACTCCAATAATTGGTTTCAATTACAAACAGTCACCATTGAAGGTATCGACGACAATGTTGTAGAAAAAGAAGACTTCCACACCACCACCATTACTTATGATTTCGATAGCTTCGATCCCACTTACGATGGTTTAGAAGTAGCACCATCACCTCTTAATATCATCGATCGCACTTTTGAGCGAGATAATACTATCAATAGTATCTCTCAAGGATTTTTGACTCTCCAAGATAGCTTAGATAATCTCACCTTACCTGTTTTTGGTAGCCTCGATGGCCTAGCACCAGACTTTATCACCATTTTCACCGATAACTTAGCTGAGCAGTTAAGAAACACGGAAAATATCACCTATCAAACCTTGACAGATGCTTTAAATACAGCCTTAGGGGGAGCTTTCGCAGAAGATGGTGCTGAGAATACAGAATTTACCGTAGAAGTAACAGAGTTAGCCTCAAATGATATTGCTTTCTTAGTAGATATCAATGCTGAATATAATGGCTTTGACATAGACTTAGGAGGAGATTTAGGATTAAGTGCTTTAGGAATCGGTATAGAAACTCAAGGGGGGTTAGAATCTAACTTTAATTATGATTTTAGTCTCGGTTTTGGTATCAGTGAAGATGATGGTTTTTATATCAATACAGAAGACACAGCCTTTACCGTGGGTGCGAATTTAGGCTTAGGAGAAGATTTTCAAGCGATCGGTAATTTAGGTTTCTTGCGTTTAGATTTTTCTCAAAATGAATTAGACTCAACAGGGATAGATGCTGAATTTGTAGTAACATTAACAGATCCCGATGGTGAAATTGATCTTGATCCCGATGGTGATATAACTCGATTAACTTTAAATGAATTACAGAGTAATCGAGGTAATCAAAGTAGTTTATTTGATTTTATTGAATATGGATTTACTGGAGATGCGGCACTAAATTTTGATGTAAAAACCTCCATACAAGGAAATAGTGCATTCCCCTCTTTTAGTTTCAACCTAGCCAGTGAATTACCTTTATTTAACTATTCTAATCAAGAAGATGCCAATGACACGGAAACTCCACAGTTAACTATTGTTGATGGTTTCACAGGTTCTATTGTCACAGGTAAACCATTTAAGCTCTCACTGACTTCTAATAATGATAATAGTGATACTCGCTTAACTAAAGGTACTGAATTAATTTTTAAAGATGATAACAATGACACCCAGACTTTAGTTATTCTCAATAAAACGGTGGTTATCCCTCAAGGACAAGATCAAGAGGTGGAAGTTATTATTCCTGTAGATAATAATGGAAATCCTACAAATACAAACATTGACATTGACGTTGATGAAATTGCTACCATTGAAAGCTCAGGATTTAATATTTCCTTCAACGAGATTACCCTTGATTTAGGTACATTTATTAGTGATATTGTCAGCCCTGTAATTGAGTTTACCAATGACATAATTGACCCTGTTAAGCCTGTTGTTGATGCACTCACTGCAAATGTAGCATTTTTATCAGACATCGGTATAGCAGATTTATTTGACCAAAATGATGATGGAGAAGCTTCTTTAGTTGAGGTAGCGGCAGAATTGGCTGGAGCCTTAGGGGATGTTCGTTTTACTGAATTTGTCGAAGCAATTATCGGAATTATTGACCTAGCAGAAGCATTAGAGCAATTAGAAGAAAATATCCAACCCAATATCCCAATAGAAATTCCTTTTGGAGATTATACCCTAGAAAACTTTACTGCCGCCAGTGAATCAACCCCTGCCGAAAATGTTAACGCTGACACTCAAGGGAATGGTAGCATTAACACAACTAACCCCAATGCAAATATTGACAATCTCGGTAATTCTATTAGTAACGTCTTCACTAAGTTAGATAATTTGGGTGTTGAGATACCTTTATTAGACAATCCTCTCAACGCTATCAACCTATTTTTAGGTCAAAATGTAGATTTAATTAACTACGATATACCAGACTTAAGTATTGCATTTGAACTAGATGCAACTTTCCCTATTGTTACACCATTTCTGAGTGGGGTATTAGGAGGTTCATTTGGTACTGCTACTGACTTAGAAGTTGGTTTTGACACTGATGGATTCCGTCGTTGGCAAGAGACTGGCTTTGACATCGCCGATTCTTACTTAACTTTAGATGGCTTTTTCATCAATGATTTAGACGAATTTGGACAAGATAAAGACGAGTTAGTTTTGGCTGCTACCCTAGAAGCTGGAGCCGAAATCAATGCTATTATTGCCAGTGCTACTGTCACAGGTGGTATTCGTGGCGAGGCAGGTTTAGATATCGTCGATGTCGGGGAATACAATAATACCAGTGACGGACGTATTCGGACATCAGAAATATTCTCTCGCATTAGCAATCCTCTCAGTTTATTTGAGTTCTCAGGTTCTATTGATGCTTTCTTAAGAGCGATCGTCAAAATAGGGATTAATTTAGGATTTGTCCGTGTTGAGAGAACTGTTTATGATGAAGAATTAGCTACTGTTCAACTCTTTGAATTCACTTTGGGAGGCGATCGCAGTGGCACAGTAAGTCAGAGCTATATTGAAGGTGCGCAAGTATTTTTTGATGCTAATTCTAATGGTATTCTCGATGAGGGTGAACCTTTTACCTACACTGACAGTAATGGTGATTATGATTTAGATGTGCCTTTGGTGGTATTTGATACCAACGAAAATGGTCAATTAGATAATCCAGAAGGGCGTTTCGTTGCCATCGGCGGAATTGACACTACCTCTCGACTCGCTTATTCTTCTCCTTTTTATAGCTTTAGTAACTGGGGAGTAGTAACGCCTTTAACCACTTTAGCCTATCAAATATGGGACCTAGGATCGACTACGGTACCAGAAGCACGTCAGTTGGTATTGCAAGCCTTTGGATTAGCTGATAAGGATATTGATTTGAATCAATTTGATCCCATAGAAGCCCTGGAGGAAGGGGATATCACGGGGTTAGAGGTTTATACTACCCATATCCAAGTTCAAAGTATGTTGGAATTAACCAATACTTTCTTCACTGAATTTTTGGAAGCAGGAGGCATCATACCCAATCGAGCAGAATTATCTGAAGCCGTTATTGAAGTATTTGCTAAACACATCATTGATAACCCCAACCCTGATATTTGGACAGATGCAGAGGCATTATTAGAAAGTTATACTCCTTTATTAACTGAATTAATACCTTCTGCCGATGATTTACCCAATGGTTTTCCTATTGATCCTGAAGATTTACCTTTAGCTCTAGAAGCTTGGAGTGAAGCCGTAGCAAAGGCCTTTAAAAAAGTTGATCAAGCCATCATAACTCTTGATACAGAAACAGTTTTAGAGAAAATTGTTCCCACTAAAATCTTGGTACAAGAGGATTTAGTTAACTTAATCGGTAAGATGGGCAGTGGAGCATCCACCCCAGGGGAAACTATTACTGCTCTCAATAATATTGGCACTCCCACCGATATCGAAATCACCAATCTATTTGTCTCAGAAAATGCTCCAAATAATACTTTAATTGGTCAATTAACCACCATCGATCCCGATCTAGGAGATAGCCACACCTACGCCCTCTTAGACAATCCACAAGGACGATTTAAAATTGTTGGGGATGAGTTACAAGTAGCCGATGCAAGTCTACTTGATTTTGAAACCGATCCCGATTTTGATATTCGTGTTCAGAGTACCGATAATGATGGATTAAGTCTTGAAGAAATCTTAACGGTTAATCTAATCGATGACCGTGATTTTGATGTCATGGGAACTTCAGGAGATGATTTGATTGCTAGTGGGACTGGTGGAGAAGTCATAACCGGACTTGGGGGTAAAGATACTTATATCTATGACAGCATCAATGATTTTGGAGATGTGATCACCGACTTCAACGCTAATAATGATGATTTGATTGACTTAAAATCCTTGTATAGTTCCTATACTTCCTCTGGATTGAGTTTAGAGGAGATTCTGGGAACAACTCCTTTTGAGGATTTAGTAAAGGTTACAGCCATTGGTAGTAATGCTCAAATTTCCGTGTCCCCCTACGGTCAATTATTACCCGACTATCAACTACCGTTAGTAACTTTAGAAGGCGTAACTCCTGACCAAATTGATGCTACTGATTTCCTTTTTAGTTAGGGAAATTAATCTATAATCGAGAAATGGTATTAACAGCAGTTATTGACAACTAGAAGGGGTCGAGGGAGATCTTGCCATCGTACCCCTCCCATCCGAAACCGTGCGTGAGACTTTCACCTCACACGGCTACTCAACATATCTATCTTTGTCAGTAGAACATCCTACCTTTTGATTTGAAATTAGGGTATACTTCAACGCCCCGTAATTTGCTGCAATCAGTTTTTAGTCATCAAAACCCGCCACATAATGAAACTAGCAAAAGTAATATATCCAACCACGGTTAACCAATCTAATAATTGATGAGAAATCGTCATTATTTAATTACCCCTTAAATTGGAAACCTTTTGAGTTTAGTCACAGCTTCTTTAGCAGAATCTTTGAGATAGTTAGATATATCTGGGATTTGGGGAATTTGCCACAAAAGATCAATAGTTCGCCGCAACAAGCGCACTAAATCCCCTTCATCGAGACTCGTATTCTCGCATAATTCCTGCCAATCTGCTCCTAACGCCCATTGTTCAATCAATCCCATTAATTCCAACTCTAACCACACCGGAATAGTAATATCATAACGAGATTGAGATTGAAACAGAAGACGGCGAATTTCTCGTAAACTCACCCCTTCTCCTTCGGAGTGACTAAATAACCCTAAAATTTCTGGAGAAGGTCGATAGTTTGTCCAGGTATCAGGACGCAAGGTTTCAGTAATTAAAGCACTCACCGCAGCCGCCAGATGATGAGGTTCCAAGCGTTCAAGGGAACCGGACATAATCACCAACCCCAACCAAAGTTCATTTTCTCCCCGAATGGTGGCGCAAGCTTGACCGAGAGGAGTGGGATTATAACCATCAAGGGCTTTAAACTCCCGTAAAATATCAATTAAATTGAGGAATTCTTCCCAATAATAGGATTGACGGGACTGGAGTTTATGAAATTTGACATGACTGTTATGGAGTTCTTCGCGTAGTTTCAGGCGTTGACGGTGTAGCTTGAGTAAACGGGTCGGATTTTTCCGTTGGGCTAAGGGATGGCTGTCTAGTTTTTCTTGAACGTGATCAATGCGTTGCTGTTGTTGGATGACTTCTGGGGCTACGGCCAAGGGAACCGCGCGATCGCCCATTTGACTACAAACCACCACTGAAGTCTCATCTCCTTTATGACCTTTCCCAAACGATAGAGTCTCAAGATCAGGCAAATTTAACCCTTGAACAAAATTAAGGGGCAGAGAAGCCCCACTGATATCGACTACATCGCCACGTTTTACTTTATACCAATAGTTATCTTCTCCTAAACACAGAAAATCAGGAGATTTTCCTGATCCAGGAACCATAGCTACTAAAACAGCTAACTGAGGTTTAGAGACGTTGACCCGTTTTCCTTTTAGATAAAGAAGATCCCCCAGATTTAACTGGGCTAATTGGGGTAATATTTCTTGTTTACGAGTTTCCTCTGCTTGTTGTTGTAGAATTTTCAGCAGTCGCTTTTCTTCTTTGAGACGGGCTTTGAGTTTTTCGTAAGTGAAAAGATCGGTTTCCGTGAGTCCTGCTAAATCAATATCCACTTTCGTCAATTCAGTGGTTAAACTAGCAATATTTCGTTGTTCGGGTTCTAATTTCAATTGGGCAAGGTATTCTGCAAAACTCCGTTCTAATAAATGTTTGGCTTCATCTAAGGTATGTTTTTGTAAAAGGTTTAAGACCATGCCATAGGACGGAGTAAAACAACTCCGTAGAGGTTCCGAGTCAGCCATTGCCAAGTAAGCGGCTTCTTTTGCCCCTTCAAAGGGAGTTTGTACCGTGACCACGTATCCTACCTCATCCATTCCCCGTCGTCCTGCCCGTCCCGCAATTTGCAGGAATTCCGAAGGGGTTAACATACTATGGCCATTGTCGGTGCGTTTGGAGAGGGCAGAAATCACCGTGGTTCGCGCTGGCATATTAATTCCAGCTGATAGAGTTGCGGTGGCAAACACAACTTTAACTAACCCGACTTCAAACAACTGTTCCACTAATTCCTTCCAAACAGGCAAAATTCCAGCATGGTGAGCAGCAATTCCTCTGGTTAGGGGTTCGAGTTGGTCACTCCTAACTAATTGGCAACTAGCAGCTAATAATTGAAATAGATGAATTTTGGTTTCTTCATCCCTTCTTAAATAGTCAAACAGATCAGCATCAGGAGAAGGGTTAGATAAAAAGTCTAATAGAGGTTGATACAGGGGCGGATTTTCAAGTTGAACCACCTGAAGCAAACTTTCTTGAAGGGGGGGATTTTTGGAGAGAAAGAAGGTTAATAAATTGTATTGTAGGGCGTGGGCTTCTTCTGGGGAGACTAGGGTTAATCCATCGAGTCGCTGTACCGATTGATCGCACCCTCGACGACTGAAAATCACATAAATTGCAGGGAGTAAGTCTCGTTGATAAAGTTGCTTAATCACTGTCATTAAGCTAGGACACTCTTCCCGTTTGAGTCGCCGTTTTTTGTTTTGTTGTCCCTTGGGCTTTAAACGAGGATTAAGGGCAGTTTGTTTGGAGTTGAGTAAGGGAGACAGTCGAGTTTTGCTACTAAAATAAAACCGCAGGGGAACAGGGCGAAAATCCGAATTAATTAACTCACACAGACTGACTTTATCAGTTTTTGGGTCAATGCCAGGGGCGGTTTTTCGGACTTGGTTGATCCAATTGGTGAGATCTTCGGGGTTGCCGATGGTGGCTGAAAGGGCTACTAATTGGATAGTGGGGGGACAATAAATGATCGACTCTTCCCAAACTGTTCCGCGACCTCGATTACTGATATAGTGGCATTCATCTAGAATCACGGTGGCTACGTTTTCTAAAGAAGTTCCTACCTGGCCGATGGGGGTTTCGTAAAGCATATTACGAAAAATCTCAGTGGTCATAATGATAATGGAAGCATTAGCATTAACCACCGTATCCCCCGTAATTAACCCCACTAAGTTTTGGTCACCCTTATCTATCTCTGAGGCAAATTTTTCTTGAAAATCACGGAATTTTTGATTGGAGAGAGCTTTTAGGGGAGTGGTATAGAAAACGCGCTTACCCATTTCTAGGGCATGATAGATGGCATATTCCCCAATGACGGTTTTTCCTGACCCCGTGGGGGCGCAGACAACGACAGATTTTCCCTCTGCTAGGGCTGCGATCGCCTCTTTTTGAAACCCATCTAGTTCAAAGGGAAAAAGCTTGTCTAAATTTAATGGATCTAAGGATTGTTTCACTCAAGTTATACGATTATCTATCAAAGGCTGATGCCTCTTTATCCATTCTATTACGGTGGTCAGGTAATAGGTAATGGTAGAGACATTGCATACAACATCGCTACAGGATTTGGCAGATTTTAGTAGTCAGTGAAGATTATTGGACAAAATAGCGCGCAAGTTTCCTAAAACTCCTGTACCTTGTATAGAGGTTTTCTAGTCAAATAAAAGTTTCAGGGAAAAATTTAGGGAAACTATGCAAAATGTATCGTTAAGACAACGTGAAGGTTTAATGGGCTTCCAAGACATCTTACCCATTACCTATCTCCATCTACTCTACTTTGCTACTCATCTTCTAGCGTTGTCTGTCTTTTGGCTAGATTTCAGTTGGTTCGGGGTTGGGCTATGTTTAACCAGTTGCTTAATTCGTTTATTTGGTTCGGTAGCTGGATATCATCGCTATTTTTCTCATCGGGCTTTCAAAACATCCCGTTTATTCCAGTTTATCTTAGGGTTTCAGGGTTGTCTTTCTGGTGAACACGGTCCTTTGTGGTGGGCGCAAAAACATCCCATTTATCATCGTTACACCGATACGCCGAAGGATCTTCATTCTCCTTATTATCAAGGATTAATCTACTTTAAAATACTAAAGTTAGTTTTGTGAAACGAGTAATATTATACTATTTGCCAATACAAAAGCGACTGAAAATTCTATCCAACACTGATTCTGTTACCTCTTCTCCTGTAATTTCTCCTAATGCTTGAATTGCTTCACGAAGATCAATTGTCCAAAAATCTAAAGGTAGTTGATCAGCTATAGTTTCTTGTACTTGTTCTAATGCAAGTTTAGCACGGGTTAAAGCTGCACTTTGCCGTTGATTGATGGCTAAATTTAAATTTTCTGCCTTTATTTTTTGAGTTTTAACTGATGCTAAAATGGCTTTTTCTAAAGCGTGAATTCCTTGATTCTTTGCAGCAATTGTTTGAACAATTTGTTTGATTCTTGAGGGAAATTCTACCAATTCTGCTTTCCCTAAATCGGTTTTATTAATGACTAAAATTAAGGGACGATGGTTAACTTGTTGATAAATTTCTTCATCTTCAGCAGTCCATCCCGCTTGAGCATCAACGGTTAGTAAAATAAGATCAGCATGACGGGCTGCATGACGCGATCGCTCAACCCCAATCTTTTCAACGGTATCCGCAGTCTCCCGAATTCCAGCCGTATCCAACACTTGTACCGGAATTCCTCCCACCACTAACTGAGATTCCACAACATCCCTGGTGGTTCCTGGTAAGTCCGTTACGATAGCGCGATCGCACCGACTCCAAGCATTCAATAAACTCGATTTTCCCACATTGGGACGACCGACAATGGCTACTTTGATCCCACTACGGAGTAATTCTCCTTGATCCGATGTCGCTAAAACCTCCTCTACTTCAGCTAAAATTCTTTTTAACCCCTCAATAATTGAATTTTTATCTAAAGGGGGTAAGTCTTCTTCAAAGTCGATTCTCGCCTCTATTTCCGCGAGGATATCTAAACAAGCATGACGGAGTTGGTGAATGGTGTTTGCTAATTTTCCTTGCAAACCGGCTAACGCCATTTGAGACGCTTGCGGCGATCGCGCCCCCACAATTTCTGCGATACTTTCAGCTTGGGTTAAGTCAATTCTGCCGTTAAGAAATGCCCGCAGGGTAAATTCCCCAGGTTGGGCAAGTTTTGCGCCTAATTCTAAACATAATTTTAGAACCTGCTGGACAGGAATCATTCCCCCATGACAGTGAAATTCAACCACATCCTCACGGGTATAGGAACGAGGAGCTAACATCAACAATAGAAGGGCTTCGTCTATCACCTGTTGGGTTTGGGGATGACGGATATAACCGTAGAGAATGCGGTGGGTTTCCCAGAGTTGCTTTCCAGGGGGATCAAACAGGGTTTTAGCAATGGTTAGGGACTGGTTTCCCGATAGACGTACAATGCCGATGCTACCTTGTTGGGGGACAATAGCCGTAGCGATCGCGGCTATGGTTTCTCCTTGGTTAACTATCTTAGCCATAGCATTTTATCTTGGGGGCGGTTCCGAATCATCAATGCCTTGGTAAGAAGGATCAAAAGGGTGATTTAATCTTGCGTCTATCTGTGTAGTTGCTTGGTGGAAATTCTGGCTAGTTGATAAATTCTGGTAGCTAACTTTTCTATGGTTAGGAAACATTGATTCTGCCTGAGCCATAGAAGGGATTCCCCATGCTAGAGATATAAATGAGATTGCTATCAGACTACTATAGCGTTTCATACAATCCTCCTGGATTTGAGTATTACCTAACTATGATATTGAGTATCTTTATGTCTTCTTGCTTATACGCTATTAGCCTAACATTTGTTAAAAGGGGATGTCAGTCCCATAAAAAGTAGAATCATGTTATGTCAAGTAGAAAAAAATAATTAGTTTTTGGCGATCGCTACTATACACACTACTATCTCTATCTTAAACTATCTAGCAAGTGTTGACCAAGTCAATATTATCTATCGTTACAGAATTTCTGTAGTTTCTGTATTTCATTGTGTTCTAGGTCTAGTGCAGAAAGCCCTGGATCTTCGTCTTGGATATTATTCAAATAAAGACGAGTTTTTTGGCAACCTTTTCTCAAAATTTGTTCCTTATTGTTTTTAATATTCTGATTAGTCAGTAACCGTAACTCTGTCAAGAGATTGTCCCAAACTCTAATAGAACCAAGCTTAGTCACCTCTAGTTGTCCTTTTATATCTATAGTTTGACGAATAGATAATTGGGCTAAAGAAAGCTCTTCTGAAACGTCTTCTTCTCGAGTTAGTTTTACAGTGCGATCTAAATCAAGCATAATTAAATCCCCGTCTTCAGTCCAGTCAGCAAATAATACAGGAAAATCTCCGCGATAAACAGTAGATAATAATTCTCCTTGTAAATTCCATATTTTAATCGTTCCATCTTTGCTAGCAGAAGTTAGTAGCTGATGCTCCGGACTAAAACTCAAATAGTAAATTTGAGAGGTATGTTTCGTGCTTGAATAATCAAACCCAAACTTCGGATTAGCCTGTGGATTGCAATCCCATTTCTTAGATTGAGATTTATATTTCCATCGGACAATTTGCCCTTGTTCATTACCGGCAAATAAAAACAGAGAATCTGATGAATTCTTAGGTTTATTAAAAGTTAGAGAATACCAGGCAGCTGTTCCGAGATTCTCACAAGATAAAGTTGTTTTTTTATATAAATTATTTTCTTTAATATAAATATGTATTTTTCCATCGGCACTAGCAGAAGCTATCCATTTTCCATCATCACTAAAACGAATATTATAAACTGCTTTCTGATGGTGAAGGTTATTAGACTTATTAGACTTATTAGATACAAAGTTAAATTGTCCTTTACTATCACGTTCCCAGAATATTATTTCTCCATTTTCACGACCAGCAGCTATCGAGTTTCCATCGGGACTATATGCTAAAGAAATGATGGGGGAATCAACCTTTTGGGAACTCTCTAATGTCTGAAAATATTTATTGTCTTTCCAAATAATAACTTTACCTCTTTGATTTTTATCTTGAACAGATGCTTCGTTCTCAAAAGTAACAGCTTTCTTGCCAAAACCAACAGCCATTTCTTCCGCATTTATAGGATTAAAATAGACACTCCGTATTTCATTATTATTTGGAAAATTTTCTAAGGAGTTCTCTATTTGTTGTTTCGTTTCTATATCCCATAAATATAATTTTGTTGCAAGCTTATTTGGATTATTATCATCATTAGTTAAAATTCCCAATCGATGAGCTTTCTTAGACTTAGAATAGGATAGATAAGAACCTTGAGCAACAATGACATTTAAGAATTCATAATTATTGAATTGAGGTCGATATATTTTAGGCGTACTACTGTTTTTAATATCCCAAATTTGTATTTGACCATTTTGACTTCCAGAAACCAGTAAATCTTCTGATATAAAACGTATTCTTGTAATAAAGTTTGTTGTTTTAATAACCTTCCTCCATCGTATTTCTGGAGTTTTAGAGTTAAAATTAATAGACCAAAGAATAATTTTTCCTTGACTATCTGCTGATGCTAAAAGTTGATTGTCTGAGTTAAAAGTTACGTCATTTACTTTTGCATGATGACCTTTTAAAGTTAGATTATATTCAAATTTATTATTTTGTTTGCTTTGTGAATTGTACTTCCACAGCTTTATTGTTCCATCGTCACTAGCAGATGCAAGGAATAGTGAGGACTCTTGAGTCTCTTTAGAAACGATTGGGATAAAAGCTAAAGAATTAATAATATCATTATGCTTATCGAGGGAATTACTTTCGTGATTAATAATTTGTTTAGGCTCAGGATTTATTTCATTCTCTTTTAATTCCCATATTGTAATCTGACAATCTTCCCCACTAGAAGCAACCCAGTTGTTCGTTATTGCTATCCCCCATGTACGCACAAGCTTAGTAACGTCAGAATTAGATTGTAGTCCATCATTATTAGAACAATTTTGCTTAATTTCCTGGTCACTTACAGGCGGTAAAGATATTGTTTGTTTTTCGTTCCATTCGCGGTTTTCTTTATGCCAAAGTTTTAATTGATTAGGACTTCCAAAAATAACTGTTTTGTTTTCTATACTACTAACAAAGGATCTTGACTGATCTTCTTTTCTTCCTATATTAAATTCTAATGAAGCTTGATCAATTAGTAATTCTTTATCGTTGTTTATGTTTTCCATAATTACTTTGTTATTTTTGTTATTAATTGTCCATTTTAAAATCGTACTGTTAGCGTTAAAAGTATAAAATGTATTGTTATTAGAATCAGCTAAAATCTTAAAAACATGAGAATTTTCAGTTGATTTTCTATATTTTTCCTGAGAGAAAAGTGTTGCAGTATAAAGATTTCTTAAAGTATTTTTTTGTAAAGAAGCATTCTTTTGTAACAATTTTTCTTCAAATGATTCAAATAAGTTGACGATCCAAGTATCAGCTAATTGACTTGCTTGTACACTTTTGATCCTTGATTTTATTTGTTTTTGTTCTTTGCTTAACAAATAAAAATCTGTGATTAGTTCTGTTAATTTAATTTGTTGTTTTTGATAATTGGTAAGAAGAATAAAAAAAATAAGGGCAGCAATCATAATTTTCAAGATCCATACTGTATTCTCCAATTTCTTATTGTTTTGTATTAATTCTTTTTGAACATCTTCAAGCTCTTTGCGAATTTCTTCCCCAGATATATCTCGTACAAAAGTAACAAAATAGTCATGAATCAATTGATATTTTTCTTCTATTTCTTGAACGACAGAAATTAAATTAGAGTCTTTAAAAAAACTTAAAATCTCTTTTACTTTTTTTCGCAAATTTTTGTAATAAGGAAAATATAATTTTAATTCTTTTGATAATTCCTGTTCAGTTTTTTCAGAACGTATATTCTGAGAGTTTGTTAGAAAATATAAAATTGCTCTAGCTATTTTTCTCGTTTCTTTGTCAATCCCACAATCATTGATAATACTATTAATATATTTTTCTATCAAAACAATTTTGGAAGATTTGAATTCTGTTTGAAGATCATTATATTCATCAACTCTTGTTATTTTATCTTCCTCAATTTGTGAGCAAATAACCTGTAATTCAATTAATAAAATATCATGGCTGTAGCGATGTTTACTATCTTGTAAATCCTTGACTATTCTTTCAATAAGTTCATGATTCCAATTCAAATTAGCTTGTTCTGTTAATGCTTTAATTATTTTTTTTGCATCTTCCGCAGAAATATTATTTAATTGATAATGGTTCTCAATATTTAACATTGAAGCTTCAGTTTTTACCTTTCCTTGAATATCAACTAATTCATATTCTTCTCGTAAATATTTTTCCAAATCTAGCAAACGATCAAAATAATCTTTCCTTAAAGAAAGAATCACTCTAATTCCATGAGTTTTTTCTAGGCTAATACAATTAGCTAAAAACTGAAAAAATACTTTTTCTTTATTATTATTTTTAGTATTTAAAAACAGAGACTCAAATTGATCAAAAATAAACACTAAAATTGTTTTTTGCTGAAAATTTTTATCTATTTGTTTATACAAAAAATTAAGTTTTTGTATAAATTTAATATTGGGAAATATTTGAATTTCTTTTAAAATATTATCTAAGCACTTTTCATAATGATTGATTAAAACTGGTTTAAAGCGGTATCCATTTTGAGTTCGCAGGTTTTTAATCTTGGGTATTAAACCAGCTTCAATAAAAGAGCTTTTACCAATACCTGAAGAGCCATAAATAATTGTTAATCTTTTTTTGTTTCTTAAACGCTTTACTATATTAAATAAGTCTTGATTATAGCTAGAGATTTGTATAGCTTGAGAAATATTTTCGGAAAACTCACTCGGTGAAAGAGCTGGGTTTATTTGTTCTTGATCTGGTTTAAGTTTTTTAGCACCAATAAAAGCACGAAAACCAAATTCTGTTTCCTTGCTTCTCTTTTCTAGCTTATAGGTGAATGCTTTTCTATACAAGCCTTGAAAATAATAAATTTTATTCAAATAATCTTGAATTTGGATAGAGAGCCAAGGTGCGTAATTAGGTTCTGAAAATCTATCAGCTTTAGTTAAATACTTGATAGATACTTTAATTTTTTCCTGTTGGATTCGTTTATTTGTACTGATTATTTTAGCTTGTTCCCATATAGCCACACCTAAGGTAAATAAGTACAATACTTGATTAAATTTATCCTGAATGTTCAAAAAATCTTCAGTCTCTTGAATATTGTGCCTTGCTTCCTCAAATAAATTATAAGCTTGCTGAGCGTGTTGTTCACTTTTTATCCAGTTTTTACGATTGCGTTCAACTTCAGCTAATAAACCTTTAATCATTGCTTCTCTAAATGGATCTTTTGGTAATGTATTAGGTGAGGATGAATCATAAATTTTCAAAATTTCTTGTGCTAATGTTTCTAATTCATTCCAGTACCCATCTTGTTGAGTTGTGATTCCTAATAAATGGCAAACAACTAATAGAAAATTAAAAAATTTAACTTTGAGATATAAAAAATCACCTTGTTCAAAGTAGAAAATTGATTGTTTAAAATAATCTTTTGCTACTCTTGCTTTTTGAATTCTATCTTGATGATTTCGCACAGATTTCGTTAGGTAAATTAATCCCAGATAATGACTAGCGATGCCACAATTTTTGTAATGATTAATTTCTTGATAAATATCAAGACTTTTTTTATAGTGTGACTCAGCTTTTTCTAACTCAGATTGAAGATAAGATTGATGGGATAAATATCCTAAAATAAACTCAATATTTCCTTTTTGTTCT
Organism: unicellular cyanobacterium SU2; assembly: GCA_002110465.1. Classification (GTDB taxonomy): domain Bacteria; phylum Cyanobacteriota; class Cyanobacteriia; order Cyanobacteriales; family Microcystaceae; genus Rippkaea. The sequence goes on from NEED01000073.1 coordinate 20,022, forward strand.
TCTGAAAGTAATTGTTCTTCTAAAATTCCGTTTCTTGCGGCTACAACTTCTGCATAAGTATAAAGTTGAGAGTTTTGTTGAAGAGTTTTGTCTAAGAATATGTTTTCTCTATGATGAATTACTGAGTCAAAAACTAGATCAATTGTTTGCTGTAGTGATTTTTGAACTTTGTCTAAAGATTGTTCAAATCTAATTCGATATGCCCAACTTTCAAAATCATGATATTGACGAATAAATTTGACTAAAAGTTCATTATTTATCCAAATCACAATTGGAAAATAAAATTGTTTTTTAAATTTTTCTCGAATTTGATTAGCAGACGTTAAGATTGTGTCTATCTGATTCACTTTATTCAAATCAGTAATTGCTAGACAATCAAAGGTTTCTGATGATGAGTTTTGTTTTTCACAAAAACTATAAAGTGATTTAATATTTCGAGGAACACTTTTGATATTCAGCCTAAAGTTATGCCCACTCATTATTTGCGTAAGTTGTTTGATTTTTTCTGATTGCAAATCATTAAAATTACAAATAGCAAAGATTAGGCAAAACTCTCCTTGACAATCAAGTAATAAAGTTTCTAACTCTTCTAAAGATTGATCATTGTGAGTAAACATTTTTTATCAAATCCTTTTATAAACTATCTTGATTTAAAATACAGACAATAAATGTAGATACTGAAACCAAAAATAAAGTTAAATTATATCAACTTATAAAGTCTAAATAATTAGAAAAATTTCTTTATAATTTAGGTGTATTTTGAATTTTATTCCGAATCTAGATTTTTTAGTATTGCATCAATATTATTAAGAATGGGGTTTATATCATACCATTCAGTTCCAAATTCATTTTGATATTCATAAATAAAATTATTTTGCAATAAACTTTGAGAATTTTCCTCGAATCCGCTCAATTTCTTATTCTTTGCAACTTCATCTAAAATTTTCCATTCTTGTTTATTGATTGCTCTCTTATAATCATTTAATCTATCAACAATTGCTCGTCTAACTGTCGAATTTTTAAAAGGAGGAGCTTTTGTATCTTTGGGAATACATGAGAAAATAAGTATTAAAAGATTGCGGATATGCCCTCCACTCATCTGACAAATAATATCTAATGTGTTCAAGGATTCAAATAACCTGGAAATTGATTTTTTCTTGGTTTCTATGTTTTTTCTTTCCTCTAATGGTATATCTGGAAAGGCTCTAGCTAAAACCATATCTTTTAACATCTCAATTCCTTCTGGATGATTAGTATTATCTTCATTGGTAACTTGCACCATTGGTAATCGTTTGGGAGCAACTCCAAAGGTATCGGTAACTTGTTGTAGTTCATTAGCAAATGTTAAGATGATAGGCATAGTATAAACTAAGTGACAGTTTAGAGACTTTAATAATCTTCCTTGTTCTACAAAGATTTTTTTTGCTACGTTAAAGCCTTCTGCAATACTCTCCCTTTTTGCAATCCTATCTAAATTGTCAATAATTACAACTAATCCTTGTTTTCCTTTTGCTTTTAGTTGCTGATTACAGCTATCTAGCAAATCTTCATTAATATATTTAATTAATTCAAGAATATTTGGCTCTATATATTCATCAAGAATATCCCGAATGGATTGGCTATCTTTAGCCTTTAGAGTCAATTCTCCTATTCCTACTGATAAAGAAACTGTATCTTGGTTATCGGAGTAACCTAGTTTAAGCTCCGGTATTTTAACCCCTGGTGCTGTGATTTCAGGGATGCCTAATTTAAACCCTTCCACTTTTGAAGTTAAAAGATTGATCGCGCCTTGTAAATAGTTTTGGAATCGTTGAACTTTAGGTTGAATTCCAACACTTTCTAAACTTTCACTAACTTGGCGAGCAGTAGCCAGCAAAATATTACTAATTTCTACATTATAAGCGTTAAATTCCTCTGTAGATTCAAAATAAACCACAAAAAAGCCTTCATTTTCTAAATTTTCTTTAAGTTTTATTAATTCTGTTGATTTCCCAATACCTGTATGCCCGGAGAAAAGTTGACAAGTTGGGTCTTCACTATCTAGGATAATAGCTAGCATTTCCTCAATAATACAAGATCCTCTAACACTGGAAAAATCAATATAGTATTCTTTTTGGATGGGATCTTTAAAATCAATTTCGCTGTTGGGGTTAAACGCCTTGGTAAGATTTCTTCTATTTATCATTATTACTATCAATCTTTATTAGCCACTATTATATTATTATATTGGAGCGTTGCTTGCTAATTTTGTAACATTTTTTATAGTATTTTACTGACTTTGAGGGTGATAATTGACTCAACATTATTTCAATTCAAAATAGTTTCCAAATAATTAATTATAAACATGACTTCTCTAACTACCTTTTGGGACAAGATTAAAGCTGAACTTTCTAACTTAGAAATTATTACTGATTCCCATCAAATCGCCAAACTATCCCTTGATTATTATCATTTTAGCCCCATTTTACAAGACCAATTAAAGGATAAACGGGGTGAATTAGTCGTCCGTCCCACCAATGAAGAAGAAGTTATTCAAATAGCCCAAACCTGCGTTAAGTATAAAATTCCCCTCACCGTTAGAGGGGCAGGAACAGGTAATTACGGGCAATGTATCCCCCTAAAAGGCGGTATTATTCTTGATACCAGCAAAATGAACAAAATTCACAGTATTCAACCAGGTACTGCTTGTGTAGAACCTGGAGTAAAAATGGCTGCTTTTGACAAGAAAGCGCACGAAATTGGTTGGGAATTGAGAATGGCTCCTTCTACCTATCGTACAGCGACTATTGGTGGATTTATTGGCGGTGGAAGTGTAGGAATGGGATCAATTACTTATGGACAATTACGCGATCGCGGTAATCTCAAAGCCTTACGAGTCGTCACTCTAGAAGACGAACCCTGTATTATGGAATTACGAGGGGATGAAGTCCAAAAAGTTAACCATGCTTACGGAACCAATGGCATTATTATTCAATTAGAAATTCCCTTAGCCCCCACCTATCCTTGGGCTGAAATTATCGTTGCTTTTGACGATTTTATGACAGCAGCGCGGTTCGGACAAGCCCTTAGCGACAGCGATGGTATTGTTAAGAAGTTAGTCACCATTCATGCTGCCCCTATTTGTCGTTATTTTCCCTCATTACAAGAGTATCTTCCTAATGGCAAACATTGCGCTTTTTTAATGGTTTCTGAATATAATTTAGAAGCATTTCATGACCTAGTTTATGAATATCAAGGGGGATTAACTTATTTTAAAACTGCCCAAGAAGCCAATCACCGAACCAGCTTATTAGAATTTACTTGGAATCATACAACCCTTCATGCTCGTAGTATTGATCCAACCCTAACTTATCTCCAGACTTTTTATTTTACCCTAGATAATGTTGAGCATTTTTATAATTATTTTGGGGATGAAGTAATGATTCACTTAGAGTTTTTGAAATTCGGGGGGAAAGCTATTCCAGGGGGCTTACAATTGGTTCGTTTTAGTACAGAAGAAAGGCTCAATGAAATTATTCGCTATCATGAAGAAAAAGGGGCAGGTATTGCTAACCCCCATACCTATATTCTTGAAGATGGAGGACGAAAAGTCATTGATCTTGAACAATTAGACTTTAAAAAACTGGTCGATCCCTACGGGTTAATGAACCCTGGTAAAATGAAAGGGTGGGAACAAAAACAAACTTAAACTCCACTTTAGATACAATAAGTGTAGAAATAAAAGAAGTAGTTTTGAGTTTTGTTTAATTCCCTAGTTTTTAACTTTTTTATGTTGGTTAAACTTGTCCAATTTATTACCACTTTTGTTCAAAATTTTCTGTTGATGACCAGAGTTTGTTTCCACAAGTTCACGGCGAAATGTTTCTAAATTTTGATTCCACCATTGAGGAAGATAATTACCTTTTTTAGTTAGCCAATTTTTATAAATGAAGGTTAACAAACAAAGCAAAGAAAAGACTGCTAAAATTCTATAAATTAGGATAAAATTGACTTCTAAGTTGCGAGGATATTTCATTAGTTCATCAAGAATTGAGTAATAGTATTATTGGTCTATTTAGTGTTTTCATTGGTGAATCTTAAATAACAAATGTGAAATTCTTGATAAAGGGAGTAATTAGTTAATAGTTAATGTCAAAATGAATGTAATTGATAAAAATCACTGAATATCAACAGAATACCTAGAGTAATTGAAAGATATAATTATGACGCAAAATATAATTAAACCAAGTTCTTATATTCCCCCTTTAGAAAACGGAGACAGATTAACTCGCTACGAATTTGAAACCCGTTATGAGAAAATGCCTGATCTCAAGAAAGCGGAATTAATTGAGGGAATTGTCTATATGGGATCGCCTTTACGGATTAATCAACATGGGGAACCTCATGGTGATATTATGGGATGGCTGAGTCTTTATAAATCCCTAACACCTAACTTACAATTAGGTGATAATTGCACAGTAATTCTAGATTCGGAAAATGAACCACAACCCGATGCCTTACTTAGAATAAAACAAGGTGGACAATCAACCGTTAATCAAAAGGGTTATGTTGAAGGTGCGCCAGAATTAATTGTAGAAATTGCTGCAAGTAGCGTTTCCATTGACTTACATGATAAATTAAAAGCATATCGACGCAATCAAGTCCAAGAATATTTAGTCTGGCGAGTAGATGATAATGAATTTGATTGGTTTAGGCTAAGAGAAGGAAAGTATATTAACTTAAATCCCGATCAAAATGGAATCATTAAAAGTCAAATTTATCTCGGTTTATGGCTGGATGTCAAGGCATTATTAACCGGTGATTTAGCTAAAGTTTTGGAAGTGTTACAACAGGCAATGGCGACAGAAGAACACAAAACCTTTGTCGAACAATTGAAGAGAAAATAACGCTCAAAAAATTCAAATTATGGTATTCTTTCCTTCTATCATCGGTAAACTGACCTCAAAACAAGTGCCGACCCCAAGCTGACTACTAACAGTAATTTTGCCGCGATGATGTTGAACAATTGCCTGAGAAATAGCCAATCCTAACCCTGTCCCTCCACCACGACGGGAACGGGCTTTATCTGCCCGCCAGAAGCGGTTAAATACCAAGGGAAGATCTTTAGGCGCAATGCCAATTCCTGTATCCTGAACCGTCACCCGTCCTAAACGATGGTGTTGAGAAAGGGTGACAATAACAAACCCTTTTTCAGGGGTATATTGCAGCGCATTCTGGATTAAATTGGAAAATAAACGGTTTAATTGACCTTTATCCCCCATAACAGATACTTTGTCTAATGCTTGATATTCTAGGGTGAGGTTTTTTTCTTGGGCTAAAGGTTCTAACCAATCAACCAACTCCTGCAACAGATGATTAAGGGAAAGTTCGATCATTTCACCTTCCGTAGGCATTTTTGTTCCTTCAGTACGGGCTAAAAACAATAAATCCTGGACTAAATGAGTCATCTGGTCCGTAGCACTGGCGATCGCCCCTAGTTTCCGCACATCTTTAGGATGAATCCGTTCAGGGTGGTTACGCATGACTTCTATGGAAGCTTTAATCGCCGTTAATGGGCCTCGAAGTTCATGGGAAGCATCGGCCGTAAACTGTTTTAATTGCTCCACACTTTGCTCAACAGGTTCTATGGCCTTTTTCGTGAGCCAGAAACCCCCAAGGGCTACAAATCCCAGAGTAGAGACGATGACAATCACTAAGTTCCACAGTAGTTCTTGTTGTTCTTTTTGAATAACAGCTAAAGATTGACTAATCCGAACATAGCCTTCTAAAGATGGTTGATTCAAACTAGACCGATCAATTGAAACAAACAGGGTAACAGTTCTAATAGGAGGGGAACTCTGATTCTGGGGCAACTGTAACGTTAAAAATCCAGGTTCAGGGGACAAAGAAGGGGACTTTATTCCTTGATGAGCTAACCGATATTTTCGCTCATTGAACCATTCAATACTCTGTTGTTTGGGATTAAACAAACTTTGCCAAGGAATATTATCAACCTGTCGAAAATATTGATCTCTTTGACGATCAACCCGACTTAGGGTCGGTGCGACAATTTCTGCTAGGGTTAAAAGCTGATCATCTAGCTGATTTGATAAATTACGGCTATATAAAATGTAGATTCCTGCACTAAAGAGAATTAAAATAGCCTCCATCACAACTAAATAAGTGAGAAGAAGGCGACCAAATAGACCTTGAAACATAGGTGAGTAAGATTCATCATAAAGTTCCACGTTGTACCACTAATCTAAGACTACAAGATGCTCTCTCCCTGTGTATTGTTTATTTTGCCAAAGTTCGTGGTAAGGACTCTAGTCCGATCATGACTTACTGCCCCCAGAATTACCGTTTCTGTTCTTCTTTAAGACGATATCCAAGACCATAAACTGTCTCAATGACATCGGGACAACTCCCCACTGCTTTGAGCTTTTGCCTTAAACTGCTGATATGGGCTTTCACTGTAGCTTCTTCAGGGAGTTGCTCAAGGGGCCAAAGATGATCTAGGATTTGAGTCCGACTAAATACCCGATGGGGATGACGGAGAAAAAATTCAAGCAGACGATACTCTTTCGGACTAAGGGTTAATAGATTTTCCTGATAAAACACTTCGCAGGTATTGGGATCAAGGGATAAATCGCCCCAGCTTAACACGGGGGGTAAACTTGATTCTCCTCGACGCAATAACGCCCTAATTCGGGCTGATAATTCTTGAAGTGCAAAAGGTTTGACTAGGTAATCATCTGCTCCGGCATCAAGACCGGTTACTCGGTCATTTACTGTATCCTTGGCGGTAAGCATTAAGATTGGGGTTTGGCAACCAGCAGCACGCAACCGACGACACAGGGAAATGCCATCGATCTTGGGTAGCATAATATCTAGCAAAATGAGGTCATACTCGAAAACATCAAGGAGTTCCCAAGCGGCTTCTCCATCATGGGCAACTTCAACCAGATAGTGGCGATCGCTGAGATCTTCAACCACCGGGAGAGTAATATTTTCATCGTCCTCCACGAGTAAAATTTTCATAAGATTTCTTCAAAGCTATTTTTTGACTAAAATAAAAGTAATCAGTTAATAATTTTCTTTTTTCGCTAAACCAGATTAGATTATTCCACCTCAGCAAAGCCAATTTGATTACTGTCTGACAGACTCCCTGGACGATTTGCTCCCCATTTAGCCACTTGTTCTAAGATGGAAGTCGATAGCTGGGAGCGACGGGAAGCTTCAACCAAATCATAGCTACTGCCCTTACGCAGAGAACGTATCGCTGTTTGAACTTGGTAATAGGTGCGTGTGCCGTAATGAATTTTTCCTTTGATGCCAGCTACTAGAAGTCCTACGGTCAAATCATTGGCAAGGTGAATTGCTCGATCTCTAGGGGTTTCATCGGGGATAGTTTCCTGGGTTTTCAGGGGGACTAATCTTGAGAGTAGAGGCTGATTGTTTAGTTCATTTGTGTCATTTACTGAGTTTTCTGACCATTGGGGGGGGTTTTTAATCTCTTCTTGAGCCACTTTTTCGGTTTCTGCCCTAGGTACTATGGTCATCGCTATGTGAGGGGTTGTCCGTTCAGGTTGCTTTGATTGAGACGACGATCTACTCAAAGAGCTTTCTGGTATTTCTTGAGGGTTGTTTTGATTAACATCCTTTGATGGTCTGGGGGTTGCTGAGTATTGATGATCAGTGACATGACTCAGTGGGGATCTTGGTTCCATATCTTGATAGCGATTGAGTTGCCCCTCTTGAAGACTATTCTTGTTAAGCTTCAAGGATATCGAAGTCTGCGTGATGTTTCTAAGATCTTGAGAAGAGGGGATCATCTCCATTGCTTGTCTCACCGTACCAGTCGTCTCTCGGATATTTCCTTGAGATGAAGAAAGGTTAGGGGTGGATGAGCCATTGATCCCATTAACAAAATCTTTAATCGTTTTATAAGTATCTAATTCAGCTTTAAGGCGTTGAATCTCTTGATTATAAACTTGTAGCTTGTGATCTTGGTCTTGGATGTGTTGCTGGTAGTCCGACTGTGGTTCATGAAGCTCTCGGCGAAAACTTTCTGACTTGTTATTTTCGTGGGGAACTTTGGCGATTATTTCAGGTTTCTGCTCTCGCATTGAAAGCATAAATACCACTACTAGCAATGCTATGACCCCATTAATTTGGAGTAAAGTTGTTATGACAGAGAGTAAAGGTTTCATGAATTTCAATTTCTCACTTTTCGTTTATCTTTAGCCAGACATATCAAAATTTACAGATCATACTTTCTTCAAAATAGTGTTTTGGGACTTTTTTAAAACAATCTTAATATTTGCGGCAAATTCAAGAGCCTTATCAATTTAGCTATTGATCTCACCTGATTTTAATTAAATAAACCTCCTATCTTTCAAATATTAATCAGGAAAAAACCTAATGAAATTTTAATAAACTCCTTAATAACCATTAAAAACTTACTTTTAATTTACATGGTTAAGTTAATTTGAGTTATTTCTCTCCTGAGTGGGTTGGCCTAAATGATAGAGTATAGTTATAAGAAAGCTTATCATAAAAGGAAAAGCGTGGTTGTGGTCAATGGATAGGCACTCCCGAAACGTCAGAACAAAGGGTATAGTCGAAATTGTTCTCTTTACTTGTAGTAAGGAGAGCCTAAAATAATGTTGATTGAGCAGCAGCAAATCAATGTCATCTCCACGCCTTAAACTCAGCCAGCCTCAATTACATCAACTAAACCAACTGGTTGAGTTAGACCGCCTTTGTTTGGGGGGATTATGGACACCAGCAGGTTATAAGCGAGAGTTAGATAGTCCCAATAGTAGCTTCTTAGTCTTATTCTTAGAATCGACTCAATCTATCATTGGGTGCGGCTGTTTCTGGGCAATTTTAGAAGAAGCTCATATTACCTTACTAATGATTCACCCAGACTATCAAAGACAGGGACTCGGACAATTACTCCTGTATGGTTTACTAAAAGAAGCCGTCAATCGTCATCTCGAACGGGCGACATTAGAAGTGCGAGCTTCCAATCAATCAGCCCTCTCCCTTTATGAGAAATTTGGCTTTCAACAGGCAGGACGACGCAAAGGTTACTATCAACCCACAGGAGAAGATGCTCTAATTCTCTGGCGAGGAGACTTACAACGCCCCCAATTTAAAGAACAGTTGTCCGATTGGGGGCCATCTATTAGCGATCGCCTGAATCAATATGATTGGCAATTGAATTAGGGAAAGGGAAATCTAGAAAAAATGGTCTTGAGAACAATGACCACAGGAACGATTAACAAAAAACTTAAGAAAAATTTTATTTCATTCTCTAACATATTGACTCCTAGATAACAGCCACTAAAGAAGGCTGTGCTAGAATCAGCTTACACGGGAAAGCAGCAGGTGATGGATAAATAAATCATGTTTGAACGCTTTACAGAAAAAGCTATCAAGGTCATAATGCTGGCTCAAGAAGAAGCTCGCCGCCTCGGCCACAACTTTGTCGGGACGGAACAAATTCTTTTAGGGCTAATTGGTGAAGGAACTGGAGTAGCCGCCAAAGTTCTCAAATCCATGGGTGTCAATCTTAAAGATGCTCGCATTGAAGTCGAAAAAATTATTGGCCGCGGCTCGGGATTTGTCGCTGTGGAAATCCCCTTTACCCCTAGGGCAAAAAGAGTCCTCGAACTCTCATTAGAAGAAGCTCGGCAACTAGGCCATAACTACATTGGAACCGAACACCTCCTCCTCGGATTAATTCGGGAAGGGGAAGGAGTAGCCGCACGGGTTCTCGAAAACTTAGGGGTAGACTTGTCCAAGGTTCGGACCCAAGTGATACGACAACTCGGAGAAACCGCCGAAGTGGCCGCAGGGGGAGGCCCTTCTGGACGGACTAAAACCCCAACCCTCGACGAATTTGGTTCTAATTTAACCAACTTAGCCGGGGAAGGAAAACTCGATCCCGTCGTCGGACGACAAAAAGAAATTGAACGGGTAATCCAAATTCTCGGTCGTAGAACCAAGAATAACCCCGTTTTAATTGGAGAACCAGGGGTAGGAAAAACAGCGATCGCTGAAGGTTTAGCCCAACGCATCGCCACTAAAGATGTCCCTGATATCCTTGAAGAAAAGCGGGTGGTGACTCTAGATATTGGTTTACTCGTTGCTGGAACCAAATATCGTGGGGAATTTGAAGAACGCCTCAAGAAAATCATGGACGAAATTCGTCAAGCGGGAAATGTAATTCTAGTCATTGACGAAGTACATACCCTAATCGGTGCAGGGGCGGCTGAAGGGGCGATCGACGCAGCCAACATCCTCAAACCTGCCCTAGCACGGGGTGAATTACAATGTATTGGGGCGACGACTCTCGATGAGTACCGCAAGCATATCGAACGGGATGCTGCCCTAGAACGTCGTTTCCAGCCAGTTATGGTCGGTGAACCCTCCGTTGAAGAAACCATTGAGATTCTCTACGGATTACGGGAACGCTATGAACAGCACCACAAGTTAAAGATTCTTGATGAGGCTCTCGAAGCAGCAGCTAAGCTCTCTGATCGTTATATTTCAGACCGCTATCTTCCTGATAAGGCCATTGACCTCATCGATGAAGCGGGGTCAAGGGTACGGTTAATTAATTCTCAATTACCCCCTGCGGCCAAGGAACTCGATAAGGAACTGCGATCTATCCTTAAACAAAAAGACGATGCTGTCCGCGCTCAAGACTTTGATAAAGCCGGAGAACTACGCGATCGCGAAATGGAAATTAAAGAAGAAATTCGCTCAATTTCCTCAGCGAAGAAAGCAGAAGGGGATAGTGATGAACCCTTTGTAGATGCGGAAGAAATCGCCCACATCGTCGCCTCTTGGACAGGAGTTCCCGTGAATAAACTGACGGAAACTGAATCCGAGAAGTTGCTTCACATGGAAGACACCCTACACCAGCGTTTGATCGGTCAAGAAGATGCAGTGAAAGCGGTGTCACGGGCAATTCGTCGGGCGCGGGTTGGCCTGAAAAACCCCAACCGTCCCATTGCTAGTTTTGTCTTCTCTGGGCCAACTGGGGTCGGTAAAACCGAGTTAACTAAGGCGTTAGCGGCTTATTTCTTCGGGTCAGAAGATGCCATGATTCGTCTGGATATGTCTGAATACATGGAACGCCATACCGTATCTAAGTTAATCGGGTCTCCTCCTGGATATGTGGGTTACAACGAAGGGGGACAGTTAACCGAAGCCGTTCGCCGTCGTCCCTACACAGTGGTTCTCTTTGATGAAATTGAGAAAGCCCACCCTGATGTCTTCAATATGCTTCTGCAAATCCTTGAAGATGGTCGCCTGACAGATGCTAAGGGTCGCACAGTGGACTTTAAAAATACCCTGTTGATTATGACCTCTAATATCGGGTCTAAGGTGATCGAAAAAGGTGGCGGTGGCCTCGGATTTGAGTTCGAGGAAAACCAAGCTGAAGCTCAATATAATCGGATTCGGTCTTTAGTTAATGAAGAATTGAAGCAATACTTCCGTCCTGAATTCCTCAACCGTCTTGATGAAATTATTGTCTTCCGTCAGTTGAACAAGGATGAGGTCAAGGAGATCTCCGAAATTCTTCTCAAGGAAGTGTTTACGCGGTTAACTGAAAAGACCATTACTTTAGAAGTTACCGATAAGTTCAAAGAACGCTTGGTGGAAGAAGGGTATAATCCCGCTTATGGAGCGCGACCTTTACGCCGTGCCATTATGCGTCTTCTTGAAGATGTCTTAGCTGAAGAAATTCTCTCAGGCCGAGTTGGTGAAGGAGATACCGCAGTGGTAGATATTGACGAAGATGGTAAGGTTAAGGTAACTCACAGCGAACAACGGGAATTATTAGCTAAGGCTACTGATTAATAGCTCTTTCTGAGTTAATTACCTACAATTATTAACCCTAACTTATCACGGTAGTAGATCAATTCTGCTACCGTTTTTTGAATTTAACATCAGGTATAGCAGAATGTAGAATTTAGAATTGAAAATGGTATAAGCAAAATTAATGATATGTTTGTTGTGAGTCCTTGAGGACTGCTGTAATAGGACTAAAGTCCTTACTACGAACTTTGAAAAAATGAACAAAATGAAGGAAATAATCTCCTCAGAAATCAAGGCTATAATGAGCGAATATAATTTCTGTCATGAAGCAGAATTTAAACCACTCAGTTTTAGCTAAGATCAAGGGAAGCATTAGCTATCTTGCTGACGCATTTGAGAATTGGGAATTGATCTAAGAATGTCGAAAACCCTGTACGATCAAGATTTGCAACGTTGGATTGAGCAAACGATTGGACAATTGAGAAATCGTGAGTTTGAGTCGTTGGATATTGAGCATTTGATTGAGGAGTTAGTAGATTTGGGTAAGTCGGAAAAGAATACGCTCAAAAGCAATTTAATGATTTTGTTAGCGCATTTACTCAAGTTAAGGGTTCAATCAGATGCTCCTGATACGATGAAAATGAGTTGGTACAGTTCGGTGTTGGAACATCGCCAGCGTGTTCTGAATAATTTGGCGGATACGCCTTCGCTTAAAAGTTTTTTGGGAGAAGCAGTGGAAAAAGCCTATGCGGATGGTCGGAAACTGGCGATTAAAGAGGGGAAGTTGGCGAAGTTTGGAGTACGGATGCCCTCCGAGAGTGAGTATTCCCTGATCTGCCCTTTTTCTATTGAGCAGATTCTGGATGAAGATTTTTTCGGGGAGGAATGATGATCTCAATGATTGCAGAGATTATTGAACTACCGCATTCCCAGAGTTGAACCTGAACGCTAAACAGATCTTTACAACAGCGGTTTGATTAACCCAAGAAGCGTTACTCTGGGGAGGATTTCAACGAAGCCGTCCACCAAGCTAACCCATAAGGTTGTTCTTGCTGATTAAGGGGTTTAGGGTATTCTACTCGAACTTTGTATAATCCCGTGTTAGGAACCGGACAGAAAATATGTTCAACACTATCGACTGAACTAACAGAAGAACAGGTACTTTCAGAAACGTTTTGATCGCTTGCTGACATCAAGTATAAATCTAAATTATTTAAGCCGCGATCGCGAAAAGTTTCCCCTAAATCATATTGCTCATTTCTGTTAGTATCATTAAGCTCAACATGACGATCCCAGACCAAAGTAATCGACACATAACTGCCTTTAGGTAAAGGGGTTTCTATCATATAATCGTGGTGTTTATTATAAGTAATCGTATCGTAATTCCAACCTAAAGCCGGTACTGTTCTATTGGGTTTCCATTGACCGGCACTAAATTGTTGATAAGCCCGAAAAGCATTAAGATGACCTGTTCCCATCTCCATATCTAAAGGGGTTTTAGGGTCACTATAGGCATCAGATTCTAACCAATTTTTATTTCTTTTACTTAAAATAGTCCGAGACATTCCCAACAAAAAACCATTACCCCGATCTTGTAATTTATCAGCCGAATTCAGTAAGACAGCTTTCATCACTTGATGGCGACGAGAATCTAAACTCCAATTCGGTTGTTTCTCTCGCAGTTGGCGATCGCCGAATTCCTGAAGCAAGGCCACCGAAGCCGTAATATGAGGGGCGGCAAAACTTGTACCACTGACTTCATTAATTTGTCCCGACAGATCATATAAAGCAATTTTGTTGCCTGGGGCGACTAAACTAACAGCCCGTCTCAATCCTAAATTAATTTCACGCTTAATCAAACGCCGACCAATTCCCACCGGAAGCGCGCTTAAATTGGCAAAATCAACTTTAGTGAATTTCCCTTGTCGTTTAGCCGTATAAGCAGTGGTAATACCGTTGTAATGATCTGTTGGAATGGGAATTCCCCCTTTCCCTTGATTTCCAGCAATCACATAAAGAACGTCATGAACCCGCGCTGACCAATCAATACATTGGGTTAATAAAGCATTTCCGTCAAGTTTGGCATTTTCCCTAGGGTCTCGTTGCAAAGATTCTCCAAAACTAAAATTAATCGCCCGAACATCACCACTATTTCGTTGAGCAACGTGCTGACTGGCTAAACATTCTTCGGGTTGTCCTCCCCGTTTTAGTGCGCCCACGGCCGATGCGTATAGTCTAGCCCCTGGAGCAACTCCAGGTAAACGTTTATCCTGACTCACCATCACCATTGCTACCATTGCTGCATGATTATCTAGGTTGCCATTCGGTTTGACACCCTTGTTGCGAAAATATACCCCGGCTAAATTAAACTTGGGGTTCCATGCGGCAATTTTATCAAAGCCAAATTGTCCCGGTCGGCCGATTTCTACTTGACCAATGGCAATTTTACGCCCCGTGAGGTTGTAGGGAGCTTCGTGCAACTTTTCAGCATTAATTCCTCCTTTTCCTATCGAGTTCTCTAAAGCCCCTATGGGGGTTACAATCCCGAATAGACTTAACGTTCCTACTAACCACGCGATGCTGTTGTTCATGTATCGTGAATCTATGTTACTGCTATCACCCATGTTAATGAGACTTCTAGGGTCTGGGTAGACTTTAAGTAAAAATTTTTAATTCATGGTCATTAATGGTCAGAAAAGGAAAGCGTCTAAGGTTTGATAATCATGCAATCCCTTAATATAAAGGCGATTTTCTCGAGATTTATCTTCTAAACCGCAGCTTAACCAGATGGCTTGTCCTATGCCAACTTGGGAAGTAGAATATATATTTTCTAAGGGTTCGAGTCTAACTTGAATATTGGGAAATTGACGACGAACTAAATTCCAGTAATAGACCATAGCTTTAATAAATCGTTAAGGATTATTGTTAAATGATTTAGACAAAACCCTTTTATCTCAACTATTTGAGTCTAAAACCGATATATATTTTTGGTGGGTTTGTGGAGAAATTTGCAATATATTTTTGATAAAAGTTAGACTCTGTAACAATCAAGTCAACTAACAATGACAAGCAAAAGAAATTATTAATTTTTAGGCAATATTTGTAGTAATTTGCTATGAACAAGGGCTGGATTTATCGTGAACAAATCACACTAAAAGAAGCTAAACGGACTATTTTAGATTATTATAGCCAACGGTATCGTCACTCTAGTCGAACACAGTGGCAACAAAGAATTACTGCACAACAAGTGTTACTTGACGGCTATCCTACGACGGTTGATACTATTTTGCAACCAGGACAATGGTTAACCTATTATCGTCCTCCTTGGGAAGAACCGAAGGTTCCTCTGTCTTTTGAGGTTGTTTATGAAGACTCAGAGATCTTAGTTGTTGCTAAACCGTCTGGACTTCCCGTATTACCAGGGGGAAACTTTCTTGAAAACACTCTCTTAGGACAATTAAAAAAATATTATCCTCACGAAACTCCCATTCCTATCCATCGTTTAGGGAGGGGAACCTCTGGATTAATTTTATTAGGGCGATCGCCGATTTCCCGTTCTCATTTAACTAAACAAATGCGTCAGGGAAAAATTAATAAAATCTATCGCGCTTTAGTTGGTAAAAGTAATCTACCTGATCGCTTTTTTATTGATCAACCTATTGGCAAAATTCCCTATCCCATTTTAGATTATATTTACGCTGCAACTCCTAATGGATTAGCGTCTCACAGCGATTGTATTGTCCTCAAACGGACTGCTAAGACAACGTTACTCAAAGTAACCATTCTCACCGGACGACCCCACCAAATTCGCATTCATTTAGCGTCTGTGGGCTATCCTTTAATGGGTGATCCTTTGTATCGTGTCGGCGGAATTCCTAAATCTTATCAGGAAAAAGAAAACGAGAAACTTCCTGTTCCTGGTGACTGTGGCTATCATCTTCATGCTTACCGTTTATCTTTTAATCATCCCTTTACCCATCAACCAATAGAAGTTGTTTGTCCTCCTCCAGTACAACTTCAGTGAAACCTTAACTGTCAGACAATATAAGTCAGTTTCTTCAGATTCTTACGTAATTATTATTTAATTTGTTGACAAATATCATAACAGTCTTTCCTGATTTTATTCCCTATGGTTATTATGTAACCAACCTACTTGAACTATAACTCAAATTTGACAATTATCTCAATAAGTTAAAGTTCCACGACCAGCATTTTTATCGTTATAATAAATGAATTTGAAAGAATTTATCGTATTAAAACGTCAATATTGTGACTTCCTCAAACCAAGAACAATTCCAACTCAAATATCAAACAGGACGAGATTTATTAGAAAGGGGACAATACCGTTTAAGTGTCCAAAACCTTGAAGAAGCCACTGAATTAGTTAATTTATCCTCTAGAATAGGGGGAGAAGTGCAAATGTGGTTAGTTACTGCCTATCAAGCAGTGGGAAGAGTCCAAGACGCGATCGCCCTCTGTCAAACCTTAACCCGTCATCCTAACCCAGAAATTCGTAAACAAAGTCAAGGGGTTCTTTATATTTTACAAGCACCTCAACTCAAACGTCCCGAAGAATGGATGGTAAAAATTCCTGATTCAGACGCAGAAAACCAAAAGAAACCCCAATATATTTCTTCTAAACCCACAAACAAAATTCCAGAAAAACCATCAATAGTCTCAGAAGATTTAAGTCAAATGAATACCCAGGACAATTATTTTATTTGGGTGGTATTGGGATTTTTGCTATTAATATTAGGGGGGATACTTTGGCTAGGATGATTAATCTAAAACCAGGATAAAAAAAGTAAAAAACGAAATTTTATGTTATAATATTAGGATAAGAACAGGTTTTTAAAATGTCTTATAAACCCTTAGAAATTACAACCCAATCTCCGGTCTTATCTTGGGCAAATCATGACCTAGGTTCAGCAGAAATCCAGATGGCCAAAAATATGGCCTCCTTACCCTTCGTTTTTAAACATATTGCCCTAATGCCCGACGTTCATTTAGGAAAAGGGGCATTAGTTGGGTCTGTTATTGCCACCAAAGATGCAGTCATTCCTGCGGCCGTTGGGGTAGACATCGGTTGTGGGATGGCAGCAATTAAAACGCCATTTAGGGCAGAGCAATTAGATGGAAAACTAAAGCAAATTCGCCTTGACATTGAAGCAGCAATTCCTGTTGGATTTAACGAAAACAAAGAGGCAGAAAAAGCCGTTACTAATTGGCAAGGATGGCGCAATTTTAAAGAATTACATCGAGGCGTTAAAGATCTCGAAACCAAAGCAATACGACAAATGGGATCTTTAGGGGGAGGAAATCATTTCATTGAATTATGTCTTGATACTGATGATCAAGTTTGGTTAATGTTGCATTCAGGATCACGTCATATTGGCAATAAATTAGCTCAATGCCATATTTCTACCGCTAAAGAATTAGCTAAGTTAGCACATAATACTTTACCCGATCCTGATCTTTCTTATTTTGTTGCGGGAACTCCAGAATTTGCCGCTTACTGGCGTGATTTACAATGGGCGCAAAATTACGCTAGATTTAACCGAGATGTAATGATGAATCGCTTTAAACGAATTGTCGAAAAACATCTTGCTGGCGGTAAACAAACTAAACCTTTACTATCAGTCAATTGTCATCATAATTACGCTGAAAAAGAAACCCATTTTGGTGAAGAAGTTTATGTTACGCGTAAAGGCGCGGTAAGAGCAAAAACCGAAGATTATGGAATTATTCCAGGGTCGATGGGAGCAAAATCTTATATTGTCAAAGGAAAAGGTAGCCATGACAGTTATTGTTCTTGTTCCCATGGTGCAGGGCGTTTAATGTCTCGTAGTAAAGCCAAAAAAGAATTTACTATTGATGACTTAGTGGAACAAACACAAGGAGTAGAATGCCGTAAAGATAGAGGCGTTTTAGATGAAATTCCAGGGGCATATAAACCTATTGATCAAGTTATGGAGAATCAATCAGATTTAGTCGAAGTTGTTGCAACTTTGAAACAGGTTGTGTGTGTTAAAGGGTAAAGTAGTTAATAGTTAATAGTTAATAGTTAATAGTTAATAGTTAAAAGTTGATAGTTGATAGTTGATAGTTGATAGTTTTTGTAAGGGGTTAAATGGAAACTATAAAGTATAAAGACCAAGTTGAAATTTGAGCAACTTGACTATTTTGATGCTGTGATTACAGTCTGTAGGATTATGAGAGGAGGTAAAATGGTAATTAGAAAAAAAATTAGTTAAAGATTTAGGAATTTTACAAAAAGAATTACCCAAAAAAATATCAAGGATTTGTTAAGTAATGATAAGCAATTAACAGACCAGTCATGTCAGTCAAAATCCTCGAAGGAAGTCCGAAATGTACCTGACAAAAATCAAAAATTCGCTACAATAGATGAGGAAAACGTCCCCATAAAAAATTCGGTATGCGAGAACAGGTGATTACCTGGTTACAAGAAAACGTTTCTCCCCATCGCCTACAACATATCCTAGGGGTAGAGCAGATGTGCATTGAATTAGCTCATCGTCATCAAGTTGATCCCAAAAAAGCAGCAACTGCGGGGTTAATGCACGATTTAGCCAAATTTTTTCCTCCACCAAAACTGTTAGCCATGGCAAGGGACGAAAAGCTAGAAATTGATTCGGTCTGTGCCACTAACCCTCACCTACTCCATGCAGAGGTTAGCGCAATTGTGGCTAGGGAACAATTTGGGGTAAAAGATAGAGAAATTTTAACAGCCATCAGTAACCATACCCTAGGCAGTCCTCATATGAGCGACCTGAGTTGTATTGTATTTGTAGCTGATGCCCTAGAACCTAATCGTGGAAATACCCCAGAATTAGAAACCATGCGTGGTGTAAGTTGGCAAAACCTTTATAAAGGTGTGCAGCAAGCCTGTGACTATTCTATAAAATACCTACTAAATGGCCATCGCACCATTCATCCTAGAGCGGTTCTGACCCGTAATTGGGCATTATCAACAACCAAACAGCACCTTAGTCAAGTCAACCAAAAGGGCAAAAGTCCTGACGTTTCTTTGACAGTGAATCATTAAAAAAAATATAGGATAAAACAACACTGAATGATCAATTACGAACAATTGTCCCTCGATAATTCATCGACCCTAACGGCGACAGATAATCAAACAGACACCAAAACCCAAACCCTAGTGTGGGCGATCGCTCAAGCAGCAGACGACCGCAAAGCCGACAACATAGTGATCTTGAAAGTAACAGGGATTTCTTATTTAACCGATTACTTCGTCATTGCTACCGGGAATTCGACCACCCAAGTGAAAGCAATTGCTGAAGCGATAGAAAAAAAAGTAGACCAAACCTGTCAGCAACCGCCCCTACGCATCGAAGGCAAACGAGAAGGAAGCTGGATACTTGAAGACTATGGAGATGTGATTGTTCACATTCTATTGCCTGAAGAAAGAGAATTTTATAACCTAGAAGCGTTTTGGGGTCATGCCGAACGCCTTGAATTGTCCCAATTGCAAGCTATACAACCATAATGACCATGAGGGAATTGCCCATAAACATCTGTCCTGTTCCCACTGAACAACAACCAGTCAACGAATACGAAAACTTGAAAGAATCTTGGTTTTTTCGGTGGGCAACCCTAGAAAACAAATCCTATTGGCGTAAAATTGCCTGGATAGGACTAATCGGATGGGTCTTAACAAGCCCCATTGCTGCAGCTAGTTTTCCTCCCCAAAAATCCCCTTTTCTGTTTGTGTTGTGCAATAACCTAGGGGGAGGCTTAATGATTACCCTCATCATCATACAATTAGGATTAGGCTGGCGTTATGTGGGCGATCGCCTCAAAAAAGAAACCATCTTTTATGAAGAATCAGGGTGGTATGACGGTCAAACTTGGCTTAAACCCCCAGAAGTGCTGACTCGCGATCGTCTAATCTTCTCCTATCAAGTAGATCCGATTTTAAAACGTCTCACCCGTACCGCAGCTATTGTCGGGGGCATGATTATCGGTGATACCATAGTGTGGCTGTGTCTATAAAATCTCTATGCACTGCAATTTAAACTTTTTATCCTAAATATTGGAATCGAATGACCAGAGGAACACGTACCCACGCGCCCAAACTAGAAGTGCATTTGCTACGAGAAGGGATTGTTGAATCGACCCATCAGGTTGAAGCAACTGTCTGTGATGCTCGCGGAAGACTCCTATTAGTCGCCGGAAATTCTGAAACAACCGCCTTTGTTCGTTCAGCCCTCAAACCCTTTCAGGCATTAGCTGTTGCCACTACTGGGACCCTCGAACGCTACGATCTCAATGATAAAGACTTAGCCATCATTTGTAGCTCTCATCAAGGAAACGTTGAACAGGCGCGACAAGTCTTCAACGTTCTCTGGCGAGCCGATATTGAACCGAGCGCACTGCAATGTCCCATTCCCGAAGGATCTCGTAGCCCATTACAACACAATTGTTCAGGAAAACACGCCGGAATGTTGGCTATCTGTCAACAACGCAACTGGCCTCTCAATACCTATCTCAAAAAGTCTTCCCCTGTACAACAGTTGATTTTAAGTAAAATTGCTGAGTTATTAGCCATGCCAGGAGAGGAATTGATCAGCGCCCATGATGATTGTGGAGCCCCAACCTATTCCATGAAGCTTAGCCAAATGGCTCATTTATACGCCCAGTTAGCCTCAGGGAATAACCTAGATTTAGAAAGAATTGTACGGGCGATGAGTTACTATCCGACGATGGTTGCGGGGGTTGGAGCCTTTGATACAGAACTAATGCGCTTAACTGAAGGAGAACTCGTCAGTAAAGCTGGAGCCGAAGGGATTCAATGTGTAGGCCGTGTCGGAGAAGGAATGGGATTGGCCATGAAAGTGGTAGACGGCTCAAAACGCGCTAAATATGCTACCGCTCTTCATGTGTTGCGCAATATGGGTTGGATTACCCCCAGTGTTGCCGAAACTTTAGCGGAGCAGTTTATGATCCTCAGTAAGTATAAACGCCTCGAAGTCGTTGGTGAATTATCCATGCTCTAAAATTATTTAGCAAAGGGCTTGCCATAAAGTTACTGTGATTGCTATACTTGGAAAGGCGACGCGGGATAGAGCAGTCTGGTAGCTCGTCGGGCTCATAACCCGAAGGTCGGTGGTTCAAATCCGCCTCCCGCCATTTACATTAAACTCTAAAAGTATATAGGTTTGAGAATGGGCTATGGACTGTTAGGGGCGTTCTTAACTCGGTTTTCACTCAATCTTACCTTATCTGTTGGGGGTAACTAAGTAACTTTATCCTAGCTACTGGTCAACTTAATCGGAGTTTCGTGATGCTATTCTGTACATTATCTGAAACAGCTACAAAATAGGCAGTATTAAATTTACTTCTCATTGGAGAAAATGAATTCCATCAATGGAACTTTTGTACCGCCAAACAGGTCAGGAATTGCTAGACTAGGATGAAATTAGTATTTTAGTGACTATCTGGCTGACGATACGCGCCCTATGGTTCATATAAAGCGCATCGAACTCTCTCACTTTAAATCTTTTGGTGGAACCACTTCTATTCCCTTTATGACAGGGTTTACAGTGGTTTCGGGTCCGAATGGATCGGGAAAATCTAACATTCTTGATGCGTTACTCTTTTGCTTAGGACTAGCCACCTCCAAAGGGATGAGGGCTGAACGTCTTCCTGATTTAGTAAACCATAATCACAGTAATAACCGCAAGACCCAAGAAGCAAGCGTCTGTGTTACCTTTGACGTTTCTGATCTCTCAGACTTAGATGAATTTAGTCGAAATAGCCCCCCTTTGACTAAAGTTGAGGTAGTGGAGAAAAATCATAGTCAAGGGAATGGGAAAGGACAAACGACACTTAATGAGTCTGAAGCGATCAAGGACAAACAGTTGATCCGTAGCAGTGAATGGACAGTAACGCGACGGTTACGAGTCACAAAAGGGGGAAGTTATTCCTCAAATTATTATATCAATGGCGAATCATGCAACGTCAGTGAACTTCATGAACAATTGAACCGACTGCGGATTTATCCTGAAGGATATAATGTTGTGTTACAAGGGGATGTTACTAGGATCATCTCCATGAATTCCAAGGAAAGACGACAAATTATTGATGAATTAGCAGGAGTAGCTGAATTTGATCGCAAAATAGAAAAAACAAAAGAAACCCTTGAAGAAGTTAGAGAAAGAGAAGAACGTTGTCGTATTATTGAAACAGAATTAAAGCGATCGCTAGAAAGATTAACTGCGGATCGCATTAAAGCCGAAAAGTATCAAAAATTAAAAGCCCAAATTCACGAAAAGAAACAATGGGAAATTGTCTTAGTTTGGCAGTCTTTACAACAAAAATTGACTCATCTTACTGCCCAAATTACCACAGGAGAACAAGAAGTTAGTCAACTCCAAGAAACCCTAACGAACCTCAGTCAACAAATTGAGCAAACTAGGAAGGAACTCGACGAACTCAACCGTCAAGTAAAAGCATTGGGGGAAGATGAACAATTAACCGTTGCTTCTCAATTAGCGACCCAAAAAGCCCAAAAAACTCAACTTCAACAACGACAAAAAGAACTTATTACCCAGGTTAAAGAAAAGCAAAAATCTCTTGAAGAAACCCAAACCGCGATCGCCGAATATGAACAAGCATTAACCCAACTGACTCAAGATAGTTTAGAACTCGAAACCAAGACAATTCCCTTTTTAAAACAACAACGCGATCGTACCTATCAAACTTTACAAATGGGACGAGAACAAGCGAACGCGATCGCTGAAGCGTCTGATGCTTGGGTTCAAGAACAAACGTCTCTGAGTCGGAAAATTTCTACCCTTCAAAATACCCTTAACCCTCAAAAAAACCAACAGGCACAACTAACAGAACGCCGTCATCAATTAAATAATACCATCGAAGATGAAAGTCAACGGTTACACACTACAGAAGAAGAACTTCAGAGTCAACAAAAAGAATTAGAAACGTTATCTAATCAAACGACAACATCAACTGTACAAATACAAACCCTCGCCCAACAATTATCCGCCACAGAAACCGCCCACAGCGTATTACAAGAAACCCAAGATCGTCTCATTAAAGAACATCGGGAAAAACAACGCCAATTAGATCGCCTAGAAGCTTCCCAACAAGCGCAACAAGAAGCCCAAGGAACCTACGCTACCCAATTAATATTAACCTCCGATCTCCCTGGCGTATGTGGGTTAGTTGCCCAACTTGGACAAGTCAACCCTCGCTATCAATTAGCCTTAGAAATTGCTGCTGGATCAAGATTAGGTTATGTGGTGGTGGAAGATGATACCATTGCAGCAGCAGGAATTAAGTTATTAAAACAAGCTAAAGCAGGACGGGCGACCTTTTTACCTCTAACTAAAATTCGTCCTTCAAGGGTGCAAGATAACCCCCTATTACGGCAGTCTCCAGGGTTTATTGATCGGGCGGTTAATTTAGTGATTTGTAAGCCTGAACATCAGAATATTTTTGCTTACGTTTTTGGTAATACAGTCGTCTTTGAAACCCTTAATGATGCCCGATCTCATCTGGGAAAACAACGAATTGTTACCCTAGAAGGAGATCTCTTAGAAACCAGTGGGGCGATGACGGGAGGAAGTAAACCTAAACGATCTAACATTCGTTTTGGAACCCTTGTTAGGGGAGAATCAGAAGAAATTAAATCTATTAGAGTAAGATTAGAAGACTTAGATAGTTTACTATCTAGAAATCAAGAAAAATTAGCTCAAAAAGCAATTGAATTAAAAGAATTATCAAGAACTTTAATAGAAGCTAGACAAGAAGAAAGAGAACAACACTTAAAGAATCAACAATTTGCGAAAGAAATCAAACGATTAACTGAACAAAAAAACAAACTAAATATACAATTAATTACCCATAGAGAAGAGTTAGAACAAGTTGTTAGTCAACTAACAATTTTAGACAGAGAAATTCCTGTTATAGAAAGTAAATTGCGCGAACAACACAAACAGTTATCAGAGTTAGAAGAATCACAAACAAATAGCGAATGGCAAGAAATTCAAGGGTTAATTAAGACTCAAGAAAGTCAGTTACAAGAACGAGAAAAAGATTTCAGAAAAGGAGAAGAAAGACTTAAAGAAACTAAAAGTCAAGTCCAACGACTACAGGAAAAAATCAGTGAAGGAAAACAACTCATAGAATTAGATAAAAGTCAACAATTAGTCATTGCTAATGAACAAGAAGAACTTAATACTAAGTTAAATGAAGTTGCCCAGAAAATTAAAGAATCAAAGAGATTATTAGAGCAACTCAATGTTAAACTAGGAGAAACTAAAAAAGAACGCGATCGCACCGAAAAAAGTTTACAGTCTTTACAAAATAATCATCAACAAAAAACTTGGCAATTAGAAAAACTAGAAACTACTCAACAGGAAAGAAAAGAGACTTTAACAACATTACAAGAAGAACTAGCTGCCCGAAATACAGAACTTCCTGACCCCTTACCTGAAGTTCCCTTATTGGCTGAAATAGACCTAGAAACCACAAACTTAACGCCCCATATTGAACAACTACAAAAAGAAATTCGTAACGGACAAAAACGTCTCGAAGCAATGGAACCCGTTAATATGTTAGCTTTAGAAGAACATGAAAAAACTCAAGTTAGACTTAATGAATTAACTGAAAAATTATCCACTATAGAAGGAGAAAGAACTGATTTATTATTAAGAATAGAAAACTTTACGACTTTAAGATATCGCTCTTTTAAAGAAGCTTTTGATGCAGTAAATGAAAACTTTAAAAGTATCTTTGCAACTTTATCTGATGGGGATGGTTACTTACAACTAGATAACGAAGAAAATCCTTTTGAAGGAGGGTTAAATCTAGTCGCCCATCCCAAAGGAAAACCAGTTCAGAGGTTAAGTTCGATGTCAGGAGGAGAAAAATCTTTAACGGCTTTAAGCTTTATTTTTTCCTTGCAAAGATACCGTCCTTCCCCTTTCTATGGCTTCGATGAAGTAGATATGTTTTTAGATGGGGCGAATGTGGAAAGACTATCGAAAATGATCCGACAACAGGCGCAACAAGCTCAATTTATTGTAGTTAGTTTACGTCGTCCTATGATTGAAGCCTCAGAAAGGACTATCGGGGTAACTCAAGCGAGGGGGGCTTATACTCAAGTATTAGGGATTAAACTATAAAGTTAGTCTATAGTTAGTGATGAGCTTAATAATATGGTTTCGGCAACTTACAAATGGTCGATAGAGAAATGGCACGAACTGGTGAACTCTGGAGTGCTAGAAGGGCAAAAAGTGGAGTTATTAGAAGGAGATATCGTTGAGATGAGTCCAGAGGGTGTTGAGCATAGCTTTACTAACGAGAGCATTGTCATTTATCTGCGAAACAAGTTATCTCGATTAGCTCATGTGAGAGAATCCCACCCCATCACTTTAGACAATTCTGAGCCCGAACCCGATATTGCTATTGTTAGATTGCCTTTAACTATTTATCGTACCCATCATCCTTATGCAGAAGATATTTATTGGTTAATTGAAGTGTCCCAGGGAACACTCAAGAAAGACTTAGAACAGAAAGTTACTACTTATGCCCGTAATAGGATATCTGAATATTGGGTAATCGACCTAAACAATAAGAAGATTATTCTTCATACTCAGCCGAGTAAAGATAAATACTTGGAAATAGTTGAATACAAATCGGGAATAGTAACGCCTCAAGCCTTTGCCAATATTGAGATCGAGGTCGAGAATTTATTGTTGTATTAATTGTCCATTTATAAGTTTTCCGTTGATGGATATAAAATTCACAGGTAGTTTTTATCTTAATAATTGATACTAAATCCCGTTATCATAGGCTACTAATGAAGATAGTAAAAAGAAGTTCGGCGACGCGGAGATTCAGCGTTGTCAAACTTTACTCGAGCCGCAAGAGGCAACATTACTAAAGTTTAACAGCTGCTGTCATCTAAAGAATCACCTGATTTTAAATCAGATAAGGTAGCATTCCCTGTACAAAAAAGCACTGTCGTTATTTCAGCTATCAGTAACTTCACCAAGTCATGGAGAGCTTCAGGAGATTCAGAAGCAGCTTGCAGAAAAGGAAAAGCTAAGCCTCCTAAGTCTGCCCCTAGGGCGATCGCTTTCGCCACATCTAACCCATTACGCACTCCCCCAGACGCAATCAAAGGAATTTCAGGGTAACGTTGTCGAATCTGTAAGATACAATCAGCCGTCGAAATTCCCCAATCAGCAAAGGTTTTTCCTAACTGACGTTGTAGAGGGTTTTGAGCGCGTTCACTCTCTACTTTTGCCCAGGATGTCCCTCCAGCCCCCGCTACATCAATCGCACTAACCCCTGCTTCAATTAACTGCTGTGCCATTTTCCCAGAAATACCATTCCCAACTTCTTTGGCAATCACTGGAACTGAAATCCCTGAACACACTTTATTGATTTTGTCAAGTAAACCTTTAAAATTGGTATCTCCTTGAGGTTGGATACATTCTTGGAGGGGATTAATATGAAAAATCAGAGCATCAGCTTGTAAAAGTTCCACAACTTGGAAGCATTGCTCTATCCCATATTTATAATTAAGCTGTACAGCCCCTAAATTAGCAAATAACAGAATATCTGGGGCAACTGAACGCACATTAAAAGTCTCAGCTACCTCTGGTTTTTCGATCGCCACCCGTTGCGACCCGACCCCCATGGCTAAATTATAGGTTTGGGCAATTTCTCCCAAGCGAAAATTGATAGTTTTTGCCCAGGGAGTCCCTCCTGTCATGGAGGAAATGAGAATAGGTGCGCTGAGGGACTTGCCTAAAAATGTGGTAGAGAGGTCAATTTCACTGAGATCTAACTCTGGTAAACAACAGTGAGTGAACCGATAGCGGTCTAACCCATTGCTGAAATGGCGAAATTGTACGTCTTCTTCCAGACAAATTCGCAAGTGGTCATCTTTGCGTGTCTGGGTGTTACTCATTGCAGTTATCTATGATTGGTTACTCGCTATTAGTTATAACAAGTTTCTTGAGTCAAGGGGAGTCAACCGTTACTATCGAGATAGAGTAATGTATTCAACAATGAGTTTATTTACTTGCGATCGCGTTCTGGTTCCTATTGATTTTTCTGAGGTATCTTGGAAATCTTTAGAGGAAACCCTCAATTTTGTCCCAGATTCTTCACACATCTATGTGCTGCACGTACTTTCTCGTCTTTTACCCGTAGAACCTGGAGTGATTTGGCAAACCGTTAATGATCAAACCCGTATGCAGAGTGTCGTTAATCTTTTTGAGCAACGCTACCCTAAATCTAATCATAAAAATCTGCATTTTGAGGTTAAAATTGGCGATCCTAGTGCGGAAATTATTGATTATGCCAAAAATAATCCAATTGACTTAATTGTTATTGCGTCTCATGGATACACAGGGGTTACTCGTTTTCTGTTAGGTTCAGTAACTGAACGAGTCGTCCGTTTTGCTCAATGTCCTGTGTTAGTTTGGCGATAATTGTTCGATGATCTTGATTCTGTGATATGCCCGATAACAAACATATTTAGCCCCAAGAATATCTATCCTTGGGGTTAAAACTTATTATAGACCGACCTTTTATATGCGAGTGGCTGGCAGTTTTGATTTCATGAAACTATCGTAAACTTTTATATACTTATTCTCTTTATTCTTAATGATTTCTTTAGTTTTTTCAGGTGATTGGGGTTCTTCTCATGTCCTTAATACAGAGCTAGAAACAGCAAGTGAGGTTTTCCCCCCTTGTAAAGCCTTTGTAACTTTTCTTATAATTTAGTTAATATAAGTTTACAATTCGTTATAAATACCAGAATTTAGCGAGGTCATCAATGGATAACCAAGAAACAAAAATGGGTTTTACTCAATTTGCCGAAGCCTGGAATGGTCGTTTAGCTATGTTAGGGTTTGTGATTGGAATAGCGACTGAATGGCTAACAGGTCAAGGAATCTTATCTCAAATTGGTCTGATGTAGTGTCACTGTACATCAATTTTCAGTTAATCAATTAACTGAAAGGAGGGAGTAAATAGCTCCCTCTTATTCCTATTCACCGAAATTTGCTAAATTTACGACTTAATTATCTATGTTTCCCGATCTTTTTGAAGCTACCAAAGAATACTGGCAACAGCTAGACGATCTCGAATCTCGTTATCAACAAGGACAACTATCTATTGAAGAAGTTGACCAAGAAGTTGAAAGATTAATGAAAAAGCTTGGACAAAAACGGCGAGAAAGTCTGAAATTTGTCCTAGCAAGTTGGTCAAATTGGATATCTGCTCATACAGAAATTCTCATCGGTTTAGTTGGCATCATTATTATTGCCTATGCTTGGATGCTTACCACTACCACTTAAAAAACTTCCACTTAATTCCACTTCTTCGCTGGAAAGGGAATAATCAAACCCTTGAATATACCTAAGTTTTGGGACTGACATCACCCCTAACTACCCAATATATTAAAAATAACAAGAGAACACCGAGGTCAAATAAATGTCTACCACCACCAACAACACCATCATCATCCGCAATTACGTCATTCTTGCCGCTCTTACTTTATTTGTTTCAATGGGATTAACCGATACATTTTTCGCTTCTACCCGTACTGGACAACAAGATCGCCTCGATAACTATGGACAAGTAGTTAGTGCGGGACTGGTTGCTTATGCTCAAAAATTAGGGCGTTAATTCCCAGTTGCGTTTTTTTGACCTTTTTCTCTTGCTGTTCCCCCGTCACATGACGGGTTTTTTTTGTTTCGATCTTCATGAGTGACAATTATAAAACTGTCCTCTTTGTCTTGAATCTCAAAAATAGCGACTTTATACTTTGGATAAATCGATAACTAATCGATGAATCGTGGTGTGAGAAGAGTAAGTAGAGAAGCACTTGGGGTCGAAACACGGCAAGACTCCCGGGTGCTTTTCTCATTGAAATCAAGAAATACTGGTTCTACAGTATTAGTTCTGCTAAACTAGTTACGCTAAATTATTACAAATAATAAACCTAAAATTCTTATTAGTTGAGCTACACAAAAAAAGATTCCTCAATCTTTCCATTAATTTCGTCCGCGAAGGCGGACTTTGTTTTTATAGAATAAGGCTTGAGTCTTTTATTAATTATTAGTTTAGCCTAATTTTAACAGAAAGCGATCGCAATAAATTAGTCCCTTATATTGCAAGAATAATCGAGTATTATATAGTCAATATTTAGCTATACTAATCCATGGTTTAAGATTCGCCTTTGTTGATTTATCAACTTAATATGAAAGCCACTGAAACTAATTTATTAGCCTTTCTAAAACAGCCTAAACAGTTTGTTATTCCTATATATCAAAGAACTTATAGCTGGACAATTAAACAATGTGAGCAATCTTTTCATCTCTAGAACAAATTGAAGACATTATGTTTTTGGTTAAACAGTCTTATAATAAGTGCTTAATTAATGCAGAATAAGAAATTCTAATTAATTAAATAAAACTGATAATTTGTAATTTTTTATTTTTGCCGTTCTAAGTCACCCCTTATAATGGTTTAAGCATTTTTAGTGAAAATGCTTTGAAGAACTGATTAATGATAGCTAATGACGATAAAACAAGATAAATATATCCTGGCGATAGACTTAGGAACCACGGGAAACCGTGCCATTCTCTTTGATAAAGAAGGAGCGATCGCAGGTCAAGCCTATAAAGAATTAACCCAACATTATCCCCATCCAGGATGGTTAGAACACGACGCAACAGAAATTTGGCAAGATACCCGTAGCGTTATCGATCAAGTATTAGAAAAAAAACAAATAGAGATTACAGCGATCGCGGCTATTGGGTTAACCGTCCAGCGAGAAACCTGTCTACTATGGGATAAAACCACAGGAAAACCTCTACATAAAGCCATTGTTTGGCAAGATCGTCGCACCTCTGATATGTGTCGTCAACTGCGTGAACAAGGAAAAGCCCAAGCCATAACCGAAAGAACTGGACTGATTCTCGATCCTTACTTCTCCGCGACTAAACTCGCTTGGTTGATCAATTGGGTTAAAGAAAATACTCCGTCAGTCAACTTCGATAACGTCATTGCTGGAACCGTTGATACTTGGATGCTATGGAAGCTGACAGGGGGAAAAGTTCATGCCACCGACCATAGTAACGCCTGTCGTACTATGTTAATGAACCTGAATACCCTCGGTTGGGACACAGACTTATTAGAATTATTTGGCATTCCACCAACTTTAATGCCAGAAATTAAAGAAAGTATGAGCTATTTTGGTCATACCGATGCTGAGATATTAGGAGCAGAAATTCCTATCACCGCCATATTCGGAGACCAACAAGCCTCTCTATTTGCCCACGGTTGCAATCGTCCAGGGTTACTCAAATGTACCTATGGAACAGGATCATTCCTGATTGTACAGGCTGGCAAAGAGGTTCTGCGCTCGAAAAACAAACTTCTGTCTACCGTTGCTTGGACAAAAGACAACTCCGCTAACTATGCCCTAGAAGGGGCGATCTTTACCTCTGGAGCAGCAGTTCAATGGTTGCGTGATGGCATAAAATTAATTAACAGTGCGGCAGAAACTGAAGCATTATGCCGTCAAGTATCCGATACGGATGGGGTCTATTTTGTCCCAGCTTTGAGTGGGTTAGGCGCGCCTCACTGGGATATGTCAGCCAGAGGAGCATTTTTAGGCATAACCGGCGGAGTTCAACGAGAACACATGGTAAGGGCTGTATTAGAAGCGATCGCCTACCAAGTCAAAGAAGTGGTTGAAGCTATCAATAAAGGCTCAGATATGGGAGTAGCCCGTCTCAAAGTTGATGGGGGGGCTTCCCAAAATAATTTTTTAATGCAGTTCCAAGCTGATGCTTTAGGAATTCCGGTAGAACGTCCCGTAGTACTCGATGCCACCGCCCAGGGAGCAGCCTTTGGGGCAGGGTTAACCGTCGGCTTTTGGGATGATTATGATGCCTTAATTGCCACCCGTAAAATTGATCAAATCTTTAATCCTGGGGAAAATGCCCTTCACATACAAGAAAACTTTATCCATTGGCAACGAGCCGTAGAACGAGCTAAAAATTGGATTCAATAGTTGAAGTTGTCAACCCACTCCCCTGATGTCTAAGTTATTGCTCAGGGGAATTATTGGAGAAAGTTGCAAAATATAATTAAAAATTATAACCTACCTCCATCAGAGCGATACAATCAACAATAGAGATCAAACTAATCTAGATTTCAGGATTAGTTTAAGGTGCAACTCAACGCCGTGTTTTGCTTCTCTGTCCTAACTCTTCAAGCCCCCTAAGACGATTGACCCTATGACTACTATTATCAATCAACTTAAACCAGCCCCTAATGGGGATGTGATGATCTATAAACCTTACTGCCCTAAAGACCGTTATAAAATTCTTCCCTATGCTCTGGCTTTGTATTCTCAAGGTAGTCTCGAAGGACAACGTCGGATTGAAGGAAGTGACGGAATTCCTTTTGTGGCCACTTGGTATGTCTCTAAACTTCCCTCTGAATTGACCCGTTGTCGTCTTCAATTCGATGGTAATGCAGATTTAAGCTACGAAATTACTATTCTTAACGCAGAGTTTATTAACTATCTCATTGATGTAATCGCTATTTTTAATGAAGTTCAGTCTGTGGATTTTTCTCAAGGATTTTATCGAAAATTACTGCGCCTCGAAGAATCTGCTTCCTAACCCCTTAACGACAAAATTTGAATCTTGAAGATTGCACAGAAAAATTATGACACGATCAGCAGCTCATCTAAAATTGATCTGTCTGTGTTAATTAACCATCAACAACCTATAATCCCCTGACATATTTAAGGAGTAGCCCCGTGACACTGTCAGCGAAATATTTACTAGTTGGGTCAATTGAAGCGTGCAGTGGAAAGTCTGGAACGATTATCGGACTCGCTCATCACTTGCAACAAAAAGGATTTTCCATTACCTATGGTAAACCCATTGGAACCTGTCTAGACGATAGCCCAACCCAAAGTCAAGAAGCTGACGTGCAGTTTATCACCGATGTTTTATCTTTAGAACCCACTCAAGTGTTATCGCCTCTGTTATCCCTTGAAACAAAAGCGATGGAGAAACGTCTTAACGGTTCAGATACAGCCGATTATGCCCAATTATTACACCAATCCTACGGTGAAGTCGGGACGGATATCGTTCTCCTCGAAGGACCAGGAACCCTCGGAGAAGGCAGCTTATTTGATTTATCGGTGATGGATATTGCCCGTACAGTTGATGCTTCAATTGTGTTGATCGCTCGTTATCATTCTCCTTTGGTGGTTGATAGCCTTTTGAAAGCCAAACAACACTTAGGCGATCGCTTGATGGGAGTATTAGTGAACAATATTCCTATCGATGAGTTAGAAACGACCCAAACCCTGATTAAGCCTTATTTGGAAAGCAAAGGAATTAAGGTTTTAGGACTGCTACCATCGAGTAGTTTACTTCGTAGCGTCAGTGTCCGCGAAATTGCTCACCAGTTAGGGGCAGAAGTCCTTTGTCGTGGCGATCGCTTAGATTTAATGGTGGAAAGTCTCACTATCGGCGCAATGAATGTTAATTCTGCTTTGGAGTATTTTCGCCAAGGCAAATATAAGGCGGTGGTCACAGGCGGCGATCGTACTGACTTACAATTAGCAGCCTTGGAAACGTCCACCAGTTGCCTTATTTTAACCGGACACATGAATCCTCAACCGTTAATTATTAGTCGGGCTGAAGATTTAGAAGTCCCCATTCTTTCGGTTGATCTCGATACCTTACAAACGGTAGAAATTGTCGATAGCACCTTTGGAACTGTTCGACTTCAAGAACAAATTAAGATCGATTGTATTGAACAATTAATGGCAGAATACTTTGATTTTGAAGGAGTCATCGAAAACTTGGGACTAGGTTAAATGAGTTATGAGTCGGGGTCAACTTTTGTTGATCCCTAAGTCCATTATCCTGATTGCTTATTCTCAAACGCCATAAGTTATTTATTATTTGTTGTCTATGAATGATTATTCCTTCTGGATTTGCTGAAATGGACAATAGAATAAATAATAAGATAAAAAAGTTAAATTTAATAGACTTTTTAAAAGGCTAATCTTTGAAAACTAGCGATTAATCAAGAGATAAGTTAACTTAATAGAGAATCTAAAGATAGTCTGACACGATTTAATTTTAATCGGTTTGAGTTTTTTCAAGTCATAAGCTTGACTACTTCTGTCTATCCTAACTTTAACCCTAAGTATCGATTAAACAAATTTTTGGTTGACATGACAGAAAATCTAGATAATCCTTTTTTCAATCTTAATTACGAACCCGTTCTCGAAAACCTGGGTTATGACTATTATGATAAGGTGGTCGCCGCCGAATTTCCTCAACATATTCTACGCTTTCGCAATGATGATTTATTATCCTTCTTAGGATTATTTTCTGAGGAAGTAGCCGATCATCATTTTATTGAAGCGTTTGGTAAATTCCAAGAGGTTCGGCCTTTTTTAGCGTTACGCTATCATGGGTATCAATTTGGTGAATACAATCCCTTTTTAGGAGATGGAAGAGGCTTTCTTTACGGACAAATACGAGGGATAGATAATCAATTGTATGATTTTGGAACCAAAGGATCTGGTCGAACTCCCTATTCTCGTGGTGGTGATGGTAGATTAACGTTAAAAGGAGGTGTTCGAGAGGTATTAGCGGCTGAAGCGTTACATTATGCAGGGGTAGAAACCTCTCGTTGTTTAAGTTTAATTGAAACGGGAGAAGGGTTATGGCGTGGGGATGAACCGTCTCCTACTCGTTCATCAGTGATGATTCGTGTTAATCGTTCTCATATTCGTTTTGGCACGTTTGAACGGTTATATTACCTGAAACGTCCCGATTTAATTCAGAAATTATTAGACCATGTGATTGATGTTTACTATCCTGAAATTACTCAATCGTCAGACCGTTACACCTGGTTTTATGGTGCGTTAGTCAAGCGTGTCGCTAAATTAGCTGCACAGTGGATGGCTGCTGGATTTTGTCATGGGGTATTAAATACAGATAATATGTCAATTACGGGAGAGAGTTTTGATTACGGTCCCTATGCTTTTATTCCTACCTATGATCCGAAATTTGTGGCTGCTTATTTTGATTATGGAGGACGCTACAGTTATGGGAATCAACCATTTATTTGTCGTTTAAATCTAGAGATGTTACAACTCCCTTTGATGACGGTGGTTTCTCCGACTAAGTTAGGAGCTATTTTAGGAGAGTTTGATGGTTATTACAGCCAATTTTATCAAGAATTAATGCTGAAAAAATTAGGGTTTGATAATTTGATGATTGCTGACGGACGAGATTTAGTAGAAAAAACTATAGCAATTCTCCAAGAAACCCAAATGAGTTATGCTGGATTTTTTACCACTTTATCTCAACAGTTTAATGATGGATGGCGAGCCGATTCTTCGACTATTCTAGAAAATGAAACATTACCGCCTGCTGACTGGCAAGGTTGGCGTAAACTTTACCATCGAATTTTAAATCAGTTACCCATAGAAACGATGGAAAAAGTAGAAAATTGTTTACAAGTTTCTAATCCCGAAGTGAGTTTAATCAGGGCAAATATTGAAACGGTGTGGGAGGCGATCGCTGATGGAGATGATTGGCAACCCTTTTATAACTTAATTCAAAAACTACAACGTCATTAAAATGATTAAAAAAACTCAGCAATAATTTAAAGCTGAGCTTTTCTGATGGTTTTTAAAGATGGAGCCGAGCAGAGTCGAACTGCTGTCCAGACTGGGTATTGACTTTCCGCTCATTCACAGGTTTAGTCCTTTTAACCCGTAGGACGGGGACCATTCCTTATCCCGAATGGTGGGATGCTCTGGTGAGGTCTTTACCCAATAGCCAACCAGAGATAGCCATTAAGTGCATCCGTTGGGGTTGTACCCCTAGAGCTTAACGGAGTCACCCTAGAAGCGAGCGGACTCTGTGAGAGTTCAGTTACGCAGCTACTGCTGCACGCTCAAACTTAACGATTTTATTCGCAGTTACTTTTTTGTTTGAGCCTTTGATTTTCGAGAGGAGACTCACTCTCGACCTGAATCACGGGGAAGATTTCGCCAACCTGTCGAAACCGTTGCGGCCCCTCGTGTGTTCTTTCTATATTATAGTCATGATCTTCAGATATTGACAACTTGACCTAGGCTCGCTCTCGAAATTATTTGATCACTTCCCGTCTAGGTCCGATGGCATAAAAGGTTTGCATGGAGTTATCTGTAAACCCCCAATCATTGCGATCGCACTCTTGTGGAGATATTGCATTGTAGATGGTCTGCTTATCTTGAAGGACGCATAATTCAACGGTTTCAAAATCTTTCCCTTCTACATCAGGACGAGCGGCGGTTTCATGACGACTCACTTCTACATAGGTGTACCAATTATCAGGGTAACTCAAACATTCTCCAGGTTCTATAGTCCACCATCCCTTAGTCACCCAGACATCATCTTCATTAGTATAGGCACCTGCCACATAGAGAATTTGATTTCTAGCATTACAAATTTCTCCAGCCGTTGCTTGTTGAGAAAATAAGCTAACTTCCCCGACAGCCGTAACTGCCATTCCTAAAGCCATTAAAAAAAGCTTATTGTTCATCTTGTTTACTCCTGACACACCAATAAGATTTAGTTTAGGGGTCTATTTTAAGTCAATTTTAGCAAGAAAAACCAAGAGCGCATCTATAATCCCCAAATAACTGCCTAGTAGCCCCTTAAATTTTTGTTCTCACATCTGATTTGATTTGACGATCACTATATAACTGAAGTTTAAACTACTACAAAATACTCCAAAATTGTTTTGGGTTTGAAAAGAACTTAAATTCACTAAATACCAAAATTCCTCGGCTTTCCTTTACGTTTAGCTTCGAGTTTGCCGGCAAATAAGGGAGCAAAACGAATTGTCCACTCCTTGACTGTTTTTATTCCAGTTCTGAGACTTAGCTGGTGATCACTGGTTTTTGCAACAGAACCCATATTGTTTCTTTTTACAATAATTAGCCATTAATTTTCTTTGTTTAATTTAATATGTTAAATAGATAACAACACCCAAATAACAATGAATGTCCAAATCGATGCCAAAATGACAGCTAAGTATTGATAAGGTATAAGAAATATCCAAATAAAAAATATTCCGATAACTATTAAAAATCCTAAAAAACTTAAACCTCCTATATTTATTAGTAGATCAGAATGTAAATCTTTATTCTCATCTTGTAATTTAAATTCTTTAGATGTTAGTTGCTCTGAAAAGAGAAAATTAGCAATTTCTTCTCCTATTTGATAGGCTAAGCAAGCACCATGCCCTCCTTCAATATATTTATTATTCTTGATAATTACTTCTTGATGAGACAATCGCTTAAAATCTTGAGGCAAGTCATCATAAATTTTATAATTTCCATTAGTTTCCTCATTAGTGTTATTAAATCCACAAACACCTGCTGTCCCAATATCTTTATAATTAGGCAGGTATTGTAAAAATCTACAAAGAACACCTACAGCCCAATCCGCGTTAGCACAATCATTTCTGACAGCCTCTAAATGCAATGAGTGTTTATTACTTATAATATTTCCCCAATTAAAGTCTTTGGGTAGTACGGAACCGGCAAAATATATTCTATTTATAAAGATATAGGGCTTAGATTCCATTGCACGCCCAACAAGATAGGTTCCGTAGCTATGGGCAATAACATAAATAGGAATATCAGGATATTTTGCAACTTCCTGAATATAACGATCAATAAATGCACGCACATTTTTTTTTCGCTGTGAAAGCAAAAGAAACTGGAAAGCGGAAAAATAGCCATACCGAACAGAAACCACTCTAGCTTTCTTATTCTGTTTATTTTGCTCATTCTTGTAATTATTAATTGCGCATTCAATTATTTCATGCCAATCAGCAAAATCCCGAATGCCATGAACAATAAAAACTATACAATCTGGCTTATTTTGATTAGGATTTTTACACTTTTGAATTTTGTCAGACTTGATATATTGATGGTGATTATCACAATGGTCTTGAAACGCTCTACATATTTCATCAATAACTAAATTTAACTCTTTATCATTATCAAAAAAACCTGCATGAGTAACATCTTTAAGATTTTTATCTTCTGTTTTAGTAAAGTTATAAATTTCTAAAGAATCCTCTATTTGTACTATATTATCCTTATTACCTAATAATTGGATAGTGGGAGGTGCAATCGGTTTTTCATGATTGGCACTTAATTCTTCATCACTATCAGCAAATTTTCTCAACCATGATAACCTAAGTTCGTTAACGAAATCTGAACCGCGCTTAATTTTCTTAGCTAGAAAACCATTAAATAACTCACTACAAAAAATATCTGTTCCCTTATCTACGATAGCCGAAAACCAATCGAGTGATTCTGTTGAATATCCACGATTTGTGCCAGCAAGTAAAACCAAATTCACTTTGTTTAACCATTTTGATTTTGACATATCTAAGGCTGCTTGACGAGCAATTAATGCTCCCATACTGTATCCAAAGAGAAAAATTTTTTCATAATTACCATCATAATACTTTAAGTAGTGTGTGATTTTATCGTTGAGTTCTTTGGCAATATTTTTAGGATCTTCTTTAGAGAAAAATCCATTATTATATTGAAAACAAAGCAGTTCCCATGACATACTTTTATCTATTTTATCTAGTTGCTTTAATGTCCCTTCTAATAACTTCTGGTAGTCATATAATTTACGTTGCCAACCTGGAATAAAAATGATCAGTGCTTTTGCTGTTTCTGCTAAGACTTCTTTGTGCTTTCGATAAATTAGAGTTTGTTGTTTAGATTCTTTTACAGATTGTTCTAAAACTTCTTTTAATGAGTTAGTAAATTGAAATTTATACATAAAACATCCCTTGTTATTACTCTTTAATTAAGTAACCTTTCTTAAAATTAGAAACTTTAGTCTATTTCTTCTCTCATCTTTTGCAAAGTTCTACTAATAATTTTAGTCTCAACTTTCTATTCTCTTGTGTACAACTTAAAAAATTTTAATTTTTTTTTAGGTAATCTGATAGATTTGGAGTTCAGACTAATGTTACATAGGGAGTTTTGTGGAGAAAATTTAACGTCAACAGATACTACAGATAGTGTCATTTTCGATTTAGTCTAAACTTCAGGTAGATATGTCAAAAGTGAAAGAGTGAAAACGACAAATTTGAGTTCTGTCGCTAAAAATATGATGATGGGACTTTATCGTAGTCTAAACTTCAGTTATAAACTTTAACCTCCGTAAAAATCCTCATCGACAATCTGCTCAAGGGAGAAAGGAAAGATCATAGGAGACTCACCAAATCTTTTACAACTTGATATGATCAAAATACAAATGTAAACAAATATTACGGTGTCAGCATCAATGGACTTATATTATCCTCTAGGATTTTTACTGGGATTATTAACGGTAGGAATTGCCATCTATTTAATAACCCCTCGGCGTTATCAATCTTCGGAGACAGTCGCCAACTCTTACGACGAATGGACTCAAGATGGTATTTTGGAATTTTATTGGGGAGAACACATTCACTTAGGTCATTATGGTTCGCCACCCCGAAAAAAAGATTTTTTGACAGCTAAGTCTGACTTTGTGCATGAAATGGCCAAATGGGGAGAGTTAGACCAATTACCTCGTGGTACTACTATTTTGGATGTAGGTTGTGGAATTGGGGGAAGCAGCCGTATTTTAGCCAAAGATTATGGGTTTGATGTGACAGGGGTTACGATTAGCCCTCAACAAGTCAAACGCGCTCAGGAGTTAACCTCCGAAGGTATTGATGCTAAATTCAAGGTTGATGATGCCCTAGCCCTGTCCTTCCCCAACAATAGTTTTGATGTAGTGTGGTCGATCGAAGCTGGCCCCCACATGGTAGATAAAGCTAAATATGCTCAAGAAATGATGCGAGTGTTAAAGCCTGGTGGATTATTGGTTGTCGCTGACTGGAATCAAAGAGATGACCGCCAAAAGCCTCTCAATTTCTGGGAAAAACCCGTCATGCGCCAATTGTTAGATCAATGGTCTCATCCAGCGTTTTCTAGTATTGAAGGGTTTTCTGAACTAATCCAAGAAACAGGAGTAGTAGAAGGGGAAGTAATAACAGCCGATTGGACACAAGAAACCCTTCCCTCTTGGTTTGATTCCATTTG
Organism: unicellular cyanobacterium SU2; assembly: GCA_002110465.1. GTDB lineage: Bacteria > Cyanobacteriota > Cyanobacteriia > Cyanobacteriales > Microcystaceae > Rippkaea. The sequence goes on from NEED01000073.1 coordinate 59,074, forward strand.
GCAAGGAATTGCTCGACCTCAAGGGTTAATCCGTTTTGGTCTATCGGGATTTATTAAATCTCTAAGAGAAGTCCCTACTTTATTATTGATGCGTCTTGCTTTCGGTAGCGGCCTTTGTCGATTTGGAATGTTCCGCGCAGTTAAGGCTAATTCAAAGGGACAATCAATGCAAACCAATACAGAAGAAATGGTTCAAGCTTAAGAGACTGTTCCTAAACAAAACATTAAGGAGGGTGCGTTAGGAAAACCACAGTTTTTTAGATAATTTCTTTCATTTTTTTAGGCCGTAACGCAGAAAAATGTTGTTTTTTGGTGTATTAGCGTAGCGTAATACACCGTACAGTTCCCTTAAAATTTACTTTACAAACAGTCTCTAAGGAATTAATCCTACTTAATCTAAGGTAAAAGTTGATGTAACCAATGTTTCAGCTTTTATCCTTTCATCCCCAATCGAGTTTTCTCAAAATCTCAAGAAAGCCTATTTGTCCAGAGATTCAATAATAGGTTTTCCATATTTTTTGCGAATTTTTCTCCATCACAAAGAGAAGATTCTAAAAATTCTATTCTAAGATTTTCTCTAATTTTTTGAAGTTGTTCAATATTAGATGATAAGTTGATAGCTACATCAATAAAAGCTGACTCATTTTTAGCTATCCATTCTGGATGTCCCAAATTATTAAGAATAGAAACTCCCATGCGACTAACATAACTCTTTCCTTCTAAAGTAATGACAGGAACGCCCATATAAAGAGTATCATGGGTGGTTGTCCCCCCATTATGAGGAAAGGGATCTAAGGCAATATCAACTTGATGGTAAGCTTCAAAATAATGATGCAATACAGAAATTCCTTCAAAGATTAAACGGTTGTTGTTAATTCCTTCTACTTCAAACATTTCCACAATAGGAGCAATACTTTGAGCATCACAAAAATGTCTGGCTTTAAGTCTCAGCTTGGAGTTAGGGACAAGTTTCATTACCTGCGCCCATAGTTTCACCACTTTTTCATTAAGTTTAGCCGGATTATTATAACAGCCAAAAGTAATAAATCCGTTTTTCAAAACTGGAGGGGGTTGGACAGTTACAGAGGTTTCTGGGGGATGATAACAAGTATAAGAATCAGGTAAATAGACTAATTTTTCTGTATAGTATTTCTGAGTTTTTGGGGGATTAACAAATTGATCGACAATACGATAATCAATTTGAGTCAAACCTGTTGTATTAATATATCCTAAATAAGACGCTAATATAGGAGCAGGTTTAAAAGCCATTACGCCTAGTCTATTTCCGGCTGTGTGTCCTGTTAAATCGATTAAAATATTAATTCCATCTTGATGAATGTGTTTGGCAATTTCTAAGTCTGACTTTCCATTCATCTCGTACCATTGACACATTGATTGAAATTTTTTCGTGTAGCTATCTCTTTTCCTGATTTGAGCATAAGCATAAAATTGAATATTACTGACATTTATTTTAGAAAGCCATCCTAACAGAAAGATAGCAACGGGATGATAGCAAAAATCGGCAGACATCAACCCAACTTTTAAGGTATTAGACGACTGATTATTGTAAGAATTAAAGAGATAATCTTGGCCAGCGTTTCCGAACTTGTTACCCCAATTTTTGTGTAAGTTAAATAAAGATTGATCCGAAAGGTCAGGATAATAGTTTAAATGATAAATATAGTCTGAATATAGTTTAGAGTTATTAGGATTTAAAGCTAGAGCTTTCTCTAAACAATTTAGAGCTTGTTTCTTTTTATTCCAATGATGATAAACTGCTCCTAACCCATGATAAAGTTGCCAGTCATTCTGATTGAGTGAAATGGCTTTCTTAAACGCTTCTTCTGCTTGAGGTAACTTCCATTGTTTTTGATAAATAGTCGCTTTATTTCCGTATAATTCCCATTGATTGGGATAATCTTGTAACGCCTTTTCTAAAATTTTTAATCCTTGTTCAAATCGTTCAAGACTAATGCAAGTATTTGCCCAATTATTAAGTAATTCTAAAGATTTAGGATTGAGTTGATAGGCTCTTTCAAAACTCTTAAAAGATGCTTCTTCTTGTCCCAAAAAATAATAAATTTTACCGAGATGAAGATAAGCAACAAATGTATTCGGTTGAAAGTCTATAACTTTATTGAAATGAAATAAGGCTTTTTGATATATTTTTACTGTCATCAAAGCATACCCAAAATTAAAATGGGCATTAGCACTATGAGAATGAATGTTAACTGCCTTTTCAAGGGTATGTAGTCCTTTTTCTATTTCTTGGTTTTGAAAGAGAATGATCCCTAAATTTACTAATGCTGTTTCATGGTTAGGATTTTCTTGTAAAATTTTCTGGTAGATATTCAATGCTTGAGGCCAATTCCCTTTTTGTTGTAAAGTTATGGCCTCAGAAAGTTTTTTATTCATTGTGTTTTTTCTTGTTTTTCAAGAGTAGAACCAACAAAATTTAAAATAACTATTTATTATTCTTGAAATAGGCTTCCATTACCTGACGCACCATCGGCGCGGCCACAGACCCGCCACCCCCGCCAGAATGTTCAGCAAAAGCCACTACTACAATTTCTGGTTTATCGTAGGGAGCATATCCCCCAAACCAAGCATGAGACTTTCCTGGAGGGGCTTCGGCTGTACCACTTTTCCCTGCTGAAGGAGGCAAATCTGGAGAATTTAAGGCTTTTCCCGTTCCACTTGACACCACTGCCCGTAGTCCTTCTTGTAGGGTTTTAACGGTACTAGGTTTCAGATTCATCGATGTTCGCCATTGACTAGCATCACGACCATCTTTCAAAAAGTGGGGTTTAACGCGATAACCTCCGTTAGCAGGAACCGCAAACATAATGGCCACTTGTAGGGGAGTTGCTTGAGTAAACCCTTGACCAATGGACATATTCACCGTGTCCCCATCAGTCCATCCCCAATTATAATTTTTCCTTTTCCAGGCATCATCGGCAATTAACCCCTTAGCCTCTTCTCCTAATTCAATACCAGTTTTTGAGCCAAACCCATAATTACGGGCCCATTGAATTAAGGTAGGCCCTCCTACTCCCCGACCAATTTGTCCATGAAAGGTGTTACTACTCCAGGCCATCGCCCGAACATACCCCATTGGACCAAATCCAGCCCGGTTCCATTCGCCAAAGGCTGTCCCCCCAACATTCAGGTAAGCAAAAGTACTCAAAATCGTATTGGGGGGATATTTTCCAGATTCCATTCCGGCGGTTGCCGTAACAATTTTAAAGGTGGAGGCGGGAGGAAACCCTCGTAAGGCACGGTTAACAAAGGGATCTCCTTGGCTGCGCCATTTTTCCCAGGTTTTTTGGGTAATTTGACTAGAGAAAACATTGGGGTTAAAGCGAGGATAACTGACCATAGCCAAGACTCCTCCATCTCTGGGGTCTATGGCAACAATAGCCCCTTTGCGTTGTCCTAAAGCAGCTTCTGCGGCTTTTTGTACATCTAAATCTAGGGTTAGGGTGACGTCTTTTCCGGCTTTCCCAATTTTCTGCCCCAAGACTTTCATCACTTTTCCTGCGCCGTCTACTTCTAACTGTAAACCGCCCCATTCTCCCCGTAATTGCGGTTCGTAGGCTGCTTCTACCCCCATTTTGCCAACAATATCTCCTAGACGATATCCTTGGGGACGACGTTTAGCTAATTGTTCGGCGTTGAGTTCTCCTGTATACCCTAGGACATGGGCGGCCATGTCTTGGTTAGGATAGTCTCGGACACTTTCAATATCTACTTCAAGTCCGTTCAGTTCGCTTTTAAATTCTTCTAGGGCAGTAATTTGAGCAGGGTTAAGACTGCGAGCAATACGGATAAGAGTTGGGGAATTATAGCCTGCTTGTTTAATTTTTCGTTCAATATTGTCTTCTGGAATCGATAACAGTTGGGATAAATAGCGTAAATTTTCTTTCCAGTTAGGTTCTTTGACAACAATTGGCCACAGATAAGCGGCGTGGGTTAAACGAGTTGAGGCTAAGACTCTACCCTTGCGATCAAAAATGTTTCCTCGGACAGGAGGTTTAGGAACGATGCGAATTCGGTTATTTTCCGCTTTTTCTCGATAAACTTCTCCCTGGAATAGTTGGAGATACACCAGACGAGACCCAATTCCTCCAAGCAAGACAAGACTGATTAAAATCATGATTAGCCACGGCTGACGTTGTTGTCCAATGGTGCGATTGGTTTTCTTTTGTCTGGTGTTGTAGAAACCATAACTATCGCTAGACATGGGGGGTTGCCATTTGGACTGGGAATGAGAAAGTTGGGTAAGCCGCATATCGTTTATTAAAGAATTGTTAACGTACTAGGATAGCTTTTTTAACAGTGTTGTTTTTAGTATAGAAGTGTTTAAATTGATTCAAAATCTCTTAACCATAATCTATGACTGATTCTTACTCCTTACTTTCTTATTTACCAGAAGACTCTCGCAAAGGCTTGAAAGTTGCTGATAGTCGTTGGCAAAGCTTACGTCAGAATACCCTGACGGTTCCTAGGGTGATAACCCAAAATAATCAGAAGATAGAGACTCTTGACACAGATGTGGTGATTTGTGGGGGAACTTTAGGGATTTTAATGGCTGCCTCTCTACAAAAACAGGGATGGAATGTTACTTTAATTGAACGGGGAATTTTACGGGGACGGGTCCAAGAATGGAATATTTCTCGTCAGGAATTAGAGGTATTTTTAACATTAGATTTACTCTCTTCAGCAGAATTAGAAGAGGCGATCGCAACGGAATATAACCCCGCCCGTGTTGGATTTTATCAAGGCTATGAACTGTGGGTTAGAGACATCCTTAACATTGGAATTGATCCTGTTTTTTTACTGGAAAAACTTAAACGTAAGTTTCTTGAAACTGGGGGGATTTTACTAGAAAATACACCATTCAATTCAGCGACTATTCATCCTGATGGGGTGACAATTCAAGCCGATAAAACCTGTTTAAAAAGTCGATTATTAATTGATGGAATGGGTCATTTTTCTCCGATTGTTCAACAAGCAAGACAAGGACAAAAACCCGATGGCGTTTGTTTCGTGGCGGGTAGTTGCGCTCAAGGCTATCCTCACAATGAAACAGGGGATTTAATATTTTCTTTTACTCCAATTCTTAATCAATGTCAATACTTTTGGGAAGCATTTCCTGCTAAAGATGGTCGAACAACTTATTTATTCACTTATCTAGATGCTAATCCTGAGCGTTTTAGTTTAGAATTTTTTATGGAGGAATACTTACGATTATTACCTGAATATCAAAATATTGAATTAGATCAATTAGATTTTAAGCGATTTCTATTCGGTTTTTTTCCTTCCTATCGTAAAAGTCCTTTAAAAATGCCTTGGGATCGTATTTTACCCATTGGAGATAGTGCAGGGGGACAATCTCCTGTTAGTTTTGGTGGGTTTGGCGCAATGGTTAGACATTTGAAACGTCTTACTTTTGGGATTGATGAAGCGTTAAAAGCTGATGTTTTAGATAGTAATGCTTTACATTTACTTCAACCTTATCAACCGAATATATCAGTGACTTGGCTATTTCAAAAAACTATGAGTGTCGAAGTTGATCAAAAAATTTCACCGAATCAAATTAATGAGCTAATGAGTGGGGTTTTTAAAGTAATGGATAAGTTAGGGGAAGATGTTCTTAACCCTTTTCTTCAAGATGTAATTCAGTTTCCTGCTTTAATGAAAACCTTACCCTTAGTTAATCCTAAATTAGTCTTTCCCATTCTCCCTCAAGTGGGGATAAATCCTTTATTAGATTGGATGGGTCATTATTTTAATTTAGCTTTATATAGTGGATTGTCTCCTTTAGGAAAATTAGGTCAACCATTAGTTAATAATTTATCTCCAAAACAACAATATTATTATCATCGTTGGTTGGATGCTTGGAAATATGGATCAGGGGGAGATTATCAAGAATAAAAGTTTGTAGTTGGGGCTTTAGCCTTAATAAAACAAAAATTTATAAAGTAAATCTTAAGAGAACTATAGGGTGTATTAGGGTAGCGTAATACATAAAAAAAATCATTTTGGTGCGTTACTACAGAAAAAAAAAGGCGAGAAATTACCCTAAAAACTGTAGTTTGCCTAACGCACCTTACTAGATTGTTTTAAGTAAAATGGTGGGTTACGACGGATTGTTATATTCTTGTTAGAATCAACATTATAGCCGTCTAACCCAACCTACTTTAATGCACTAATTTTGCCTGTCCTACCTCTATAGCAGTAAGTCGTTCATCGAACTTGTCTAATTTAGACTCAAACTTCTCATCGAACTTGTCTAATTTGTCCTCAATGCGCTTAAGGATTTCCTCTAATGAGTAAGTGACTGTTACTGGTTCGCTCATGGGTTATACTCCTCATTAGATTTGATTCATTCTTTCGTTGATCTCCCCTAGCTTTCTTGTGGGAGATTAACTTTATTATCCGTCAGGTTTAATTCTCTAATTTTCTTAACTTCTTGTATTGATAACTCTAACGCATCAGCAATCTCTTCTACTTTTAAACCAAGTTTTACTAAGCGAGGAATGATTTTTCTTTTTGTCTTCTTAGTAATAGCATTCATCAAAACTTGATCATCGGTAATAGTATCATCATTATCTTCTTCATCGTCAGAAGAATTAGAGCATAAATTAATTTTACCAATTTGAATAGGGTTGCCAAAAAGATTAGAATTAGTAGCTGTTATTCTTTCAATAGTTGCCCGAAAGTTAGATTTACTAATATTTTCATCTAAGGTATCTGAAAGAAGTTGCCAAAGTTTATAAGCTTCATCTTTTACATGACCTGAAGTACAGTTATAATCTTGAGCGATATCAGAATATTTTTTACCATTTAAGACTCCTTTTAGGATAGCAAGTTGCAGACTATCAATATGATTTCCTGTTGAAGAACATATTAATTCATCTAGGTAGTTAATGACTTCTTGTGCATCCATCGTTAATTGTCTAGTATGATGGTTCAATTCTATATCCGCTATTATCCGCTAAAATCAGTCTTTTGTAAATATTCTTAAGAACACTTCCGTCTTTATCAGTATATTTAGTTTGAGTTAATTTCTACTCTATAATAGATATAAGAATTAGATCACTTGTGAAAATGACAAACTATAATCAAGTATTGAGTCAAGTTTATTCTCTTAGTCGTCGTGAACAAGTCCAGTTACTAGAAGAACTAAAAAGTTTAGTTAATCAATCCCTAGAAATAGATGATGATGAAGAAATTTCCTCCGAAGAACTTGAACAAAGTCAAACTGCTTGGGAAAATTACGTTTCGGGAAACGATAAAGGTATTAGTTCTCAAGATTTAAAGCATCAGTTATTAGGAGACAATTTTGCGTGACTATATTCTTTTAAGACAAGCTGAACGTTACTTAAGAAGAATGCAAACTAATGATCAGGTAAGAATTTTTAATGCTTTGGATTCCTTGATTTCTAATACTTCAAGCTTGGATATTAAAAGCTTAAAAGGTCGTCCTGAATTTCGTTTAAGAGTTGGTAAATATCGAATACTATTTAGGGAAGATCGAGAAAATCAAGTTTATGTTATCACAAATATTGGTTCTCGTGGTGATATTTATAAATAAAATATAGCAGGATAGAAAATTATTATTTTTACTATTATTTTTTTTTGAAGCTAACTTTTTTGGCTGCCTAGAAAAAATGTAAAAACAGATATTTTTGAACTTTTCTAGTCAGATAATTTATTACAAAATTGTGATGAATTTCTTAAATAACATGACTTTTTGATTAGCAAGACAATTAACTCTTAAGCAATCAAACCATGACTTTAATGTAACTAAAAAATTGGTTTTTAATTGACAATAATGCTGTTTCTATAGGTTTTGGTAATTCGATAGGATAAAATCTAGCAATTGAAAAAGCATAATCTTCACCACTTTCATCAATTACTCTAATCAGTTCATTAATATTGGCCATTTCATCGGGGATAACACGGTATATTTTCCCAACTTCCAAAGAAGCTTCATAACCTGTATTATTAAGACACACTACAAATTGATTACTTGGAGATGAATTTTTTTTCATGATTAATCTAGAAATGGTAATTTGAGTTTAGATTATTTTTTGCCAATGCCATGAGCTTCATACCAATGGACTTCAGCTAACTTAATCATACCGTTAGGCAATTGAACTTCGGCAATACCTTTTAATTTAGTCCATTTACCTTTTCCATATTTTTTCTGTAATTTTGAGCGATTACGAATCCCTGTTCCAGTAGCAATAATTTCAATATTCGTAATAGTGCCAATAATTTCAAAGTCCACAATTAATCAATTCTAAATAATAATGCTTAATCATAATATTCATGTTGTGCTATCTTCTAATTATTGATAAAACCAGATTTTAGGAATACAAATTAAACGGAATGAGGTACTCAAATTCATGTCTCATCATCAAACAATACAACAGAATCAACCTGGACTAATTTTAACCCCTGGACCTCAAGGATGGTGGGATTGTGAGCGAGTCTCCTCACCTTGCGTCATTAATTGTCCCGATGGAACCTGGAAAATGTGGTATTACGGACGCGATCCGAATTTTGATCGGGAAATTAATTTACCTACCGGTCGCTGTGGTCTTGCTATCTCTTCTGATGGGGTAAATTGGGAAAGAGTTAATGGACCTTTAACCATGGGATCTGTATTAGAACCTCATCAAGATCCTAATCGGTTTGACTCATCCCATATCGGAGTTAGTGATGTTTATTACCGTGAAGGTCTTTATTGGATGTGGTATTTTGGTGGCGATCAAAAAGTTATTAATACAGGAAATTTTGCAGCTAAAGGAATTTCAATGCTTCCTGGTTGTGCGATTTCTTATGATGGCATTAATTGGATTAGATTAGAAGGTCCCTATCGCGGTGCATTTCTTGATTGTGGACAACCTGGAGAATTTGATGCGTTGTTTTGCGGTTGGCCTCAAGTATTACATGAAAATGGTACTTGGAAAATGTATTATCATACCCTTAATCCAACTCTAGGATTTTTAGTGGGGTTAGCGGTATCAACTGATGGATTACATTGGGAAAAAATGGGTCAGATTTTAGGTCCAGGTGAAGCCAATTCTTTTGATGAAAGAGGGGTTGGAACTCGTCATGTCTTGAAAAAAGATAATCAATATATTATGTTTTATGAAGGGGTTAATACCAGTAGCTATCATTCCATTGGCGTTGCTATTTCAGATGACGGAATTAAGTGGAATAAACAGCCAGGCAACGAAATAGGAGGGGCTATTTTTAGTCATGCACCAAAGGGTTCTGACCGATGGGATGCTCGCGCAGTAGGAACTCCCTGTGTTGTTCCGATGAATGATGGAAGTTTTCGGATGTATTATATTGGGGCTAATGAAGGGGGTCATGATGAACTATCTAGTCAACATAAAATAGGATTAGCTGTTAGTAATGGAGCTAATTTTATGGAATGGCATAGATGGGGAGAATAAAAAAAATTCAAAAATTGCAATTAAAAATGATTGAATTATGAACAAATTTTATCAAGAAATAAACCAACCAGATGCTCAAATAAACTTAGCAAAAGCTGCTCTATATTTTGCTCAGGTTGAATACCCTAATCTAGAAGTTGATCAATACCTTAATGCTTTAGATGCTATCGCCAATAAAGTTAAAGAACGTTTGCCCAATACCTTTTATCCCCTAAAAGTAATTAAAACAATTAATCAATATTTATTTGATGATTTGGGATTTCAAGGGAATAGTAATAATTATTATGATCCTCGGAATAGTTATCTCAATGAAGTAATTTCTAGAAGAACTGGAATTCCTATTAGTTTATCGGTGGTTTATTTAGAAATTGCTAAACGCATTAACTTTCCTATGGTAGGAATTGGAATGCCAGGACATTTTATCATTCGTCCTAACTTTGAAGACGCTGGAATTTTTGTCGATGTTTTTAACCGAGGAGAAATTTTATTTGAACAAGACTGTGAAGCAAGACTTAGGGAAATTTATTCACAACCAGTCAAGCTAGAACCTCATTTTCTAGAACCTGTGAGTCATCGCCAAATTTTAGGAAGAATGCTGACAAATTTGAAATATATTTATATTAATTGTCAAGAATATGCTAAAGTTTTGCCGATCATTGAATTGATCTTACGGCTGTTTCCCAATCATCCCCTGGAATTACGCGATCGCGGTTTACTCTATTATCAATTTGGACAATGGCAACAAGCCATCCATGATCTAGAATTATACTTAGCCATGCTCCCTACAGCCCAAGACGCTGAGGCAATTGGTCAACTTTTGGCAAAAATTCGTTAAGCTATTGACTATTCCCTACTATTCCCTAATTTCTTAAAAAAAGCTGTGTTTTTTAGCGTCGTTATTCCTACCTATAATCGGAAACCTATCCTAGAAAAATGCCTAAGAGCCTTAGAAAATCAACAATTAACCGATGATAAAGTCAGTAACTATGAAGTTATCTTAGTTGATGACGGCTCAACCGACAATACTCTAGAATGGTTAGCAAAACATCCCCAAGAATTTCCCCATGTGCGTCCCTTTGTGCAGAACCATCTCGGACCTGCCGCTGCGAGAAACTTAGGGGTAGAAAAAGCTGAAGGTGATACAATTATTTTTATTGATAGTGATCTAGTTGTCACTGAAAAATTTCTTCAGTCCCATGCGAATGCTTTGGTTAGAGGAGAAAAAGAGTTAGGAAATAATAAATTATTCACTTACGGTGCGGTAATTAACACTTGTAACTTTGATAATCCTACCTCAGAACCTTATAAAATCACTGACTTTTCTGCCGCTTATTTTGCTACTGGTAATGTAGCGATCGCTCGTCAATGGTTAGAAAAAGTAGGAGTTTTTGATACAAGATTTCAACTCTATGGATGGGAAGATTTAGAATTAGGGGTGCGACTCAAACAACTGGGATTAAAATTAATTAAATGTCCCGAAGCTGTTGGCTATCATTGGCATCCCCCCTTTAATTTAGACCAAATACCTAGCCTAATTGATAAAGAAATTCAACGGGGAAGAATGGGGGTTCTTTTCTATCAAAAACATCCTACATGGGAAGTTAAATTGATGATTCAAATGACATTGTTACATCGTTTATTATGGTGGATTTTATCCTTAGGAGGAAGTCTTAATGAACGCACTCTTGCACCTGTTTTACAATGGCTAATTGATCGAGGAAAACCTCAACTTGCTTTAGAAATTTCTCGAATATTTCTTAATTGGTATAACGTTCGGGGCGTTTATGCTGCTTATCGAGAACTGAAAACTTAGTATGGTTAAGTCTCTCTCAAAATACCTAAAATTATTGGTGTTTTTGTTTGTCCTGAAAAGCCAATTATCGGCGTTGCACCATGAAAGGAAAAAGTTGTTTTGATTTATTACAATCATGGTGCTACAGCAATTAGTAATCAGTTGTGAGAATTAAGTCTTAAGTCAAAGGGAACATCTGTTCTCAATGAGTGACGAAATCTACACCCGAAAAGATAATAAAAAATAATATTTAATGAATCATTACATTAGTGGACAAAAATACAGTTAAATTTATAGTACGTGCTGATAGAGAAGAAAGTTAGTCATAATCGAGGTTAAAGCCCTGACTACGAACTTTTTCAATTGCACCTACCGACTTAACAGGTGGAAACCATAAGGGAATATGAAAACTTTCGTTACAAAGGGGCTGATGTAAGTACCAGTGTCCGAGATCATAGAAATAATTGCAGCCATTGTCAGGGTTTGTTGAACCCTCGGCTGTCCCAAAAGCGATCGCTTGTTAATTTAGGTGAAGCTTCTGGGCATATTGAAAATGAATTACCCTTACCTTGGAGACAATTCTATGATTATTGGTATTGTTATTGGTTTAATTATCGGAGCCATTGGTGTTTTTCTGTTTACTTCCTCGAAGCAGCGTACTCTTGAAGCTAAATTAGCCAGAACCGAAAAAGCCCTTGGAGAAGCTGAAGCACTCCAGAAACAACAAACCCAAGAAATCCAACAACTACAACAAGTTCCTTTACAAACCCAAGAGATTGAACAATCCTATCAAGCCAAAATATACGAAATTCAACAATCCTATGAACAGCAATTAGGAGACTATCAAGAGCAATTGGGAGAATTGTCCCAAGCTAAAGTCCGACTCGCTCAATTAGAACAGCTAGAAGCCGAAATTCAAGCTAAAGAACAATCCTATCAAGAACAACTCAAAGCCACGGAACAATCGTATCAAACCCAAATTGAAGATATCGAACAATCGTATCAAGCCCAAATTCAAGCTTTACAACAAGCGAAACAGTCCTCGGAGCCTCCAGAGGGAACCAACCAAGAACGAATTGAACAAATAGAGCAATCATATCAAGCTCAACTTGAAGAGCAAAAACAAGCTCATCAAAATCAGCTTAGAGAAATAGAACAAGCTCATGAAATCCAACTTCAAGACTTGAAACAATCTCACCAAGAAGAAATTGAAGCCCTACGCACTCAACCCCAAATTATTCCTCAATCTAGTCCAGAGTCAGTCCCAGAAACTACACCGCCACAACAGAACAACATCCTGGGAGATGTGGCTAAAGTAGGAGCTGGAATCGCAGGAGTTGCTGGATTAGCGGGGTTAGCCGGATTAGCAGCTAAAGAAGACGAAAATACTTCAGAAACACAAAGCGAACAAAATTCAGAACAAGAGATGAATTTAGGGACACAAACAGACGATAGTTCCCTAGACTTAGTGCAAGACAACTTGATCCTAGACGAGTCAGACCATCAAACCGGCTCAGATGATCTAGACTTAGGAGCTTTCTCAGAAAATATGACTTCTGAGGTTCAAAATGAACAATCTCAAACCATTGAAGAACTTCCCGACTTTTCTGACATGGAAGTGACTTCAGAACAACAGATGAATTTAGGGACACAAACAGACGACAATTCCCTAGACTTAGCGCAAGACGACTTTATCCTAGACGAGTCAGACCATCAAACCAGCTTAGATGATCTAGACTTAGGAGCTTTCTCAGAAAATATGACTTCTGAGGTTCAAAATGAACAATCTCAAACCATTGAAGAACTTCCCGACTTGTCGGATATAGATACAAACAACTTGTCTGAAGACTTCGGCGATCGCTCTCCTGAAGTCCTATCATCAGAACATAATCCACAAGAAACTTTTCTAGAACTTTCTGAGATAGACACAACAGCCAATACTTCTAGTGAGGATTCTGAATTACTCGAAATATTGAAAACTGAAGAAACTTCAGCCATGGATGTTTCTGTCTCAGATACCAAAAAAGATGCAAAAGACACTGTTTCTGATTTGTTTCAAGAAGAAGATGAGTCTGAAAGTTTCGACTTTTTGGAGATGTTACCCACCGAGGAAGAAACCACAGCAGACTTATTAAACACTTCCACAACAGATAATCAAGATCCCTTTGCCGATTTCTTTGAACCAGAAACCGAAGGAGCAACTAGCAACTCTGATGATCCCTTTGCTGACTTTCTAGATTCAGATGTCAATGACTCTGACGAAGACTTGATGAATTTGTTAGAAACAGACAATAAAGGGATCTCTGAACCCACCGAGCCATTTGACAAAACCAAAGATAATGATTGGAATAACCTATTTGATGATGATCACCCCACCAGCAATGGGAAATTAGATCACAATTCTAATCTTGAAGAAGTTCTGAAAGCATCGAAAACCGACTCAGCTTCTTAATTGTCTATGCTGAACCAGCAAGAGAACTGCGGTTACAGCGAAGTTTAACAGGGAGATTTGAAAGCTCAAGAGGTTATCTTGGGCTTTTTTGCCTAAAAAAAAAACGAAATAATTTTCAAAAATTCGACTCTACTAGGAATTAACATAAATCCCCTGAGTTCGACATCAGACAAAAAGAATTGAGTGTCTGGCTTGTAGTCATTCAGTTTTCTTGTACTGCGGCAAAAGGTCAGTAACACCGAACTTAGGTTAATCAGTCCTGTAAAACCATAAAAATTTTCCAAGCATCTATTGGCATTCTGGCTAATTAACGTTAAGATTAACCAACTATATTAATAACCAAAGCTTTTCTCTCTCGAGAAACCAAATATTTCAGGCCTAGTGCGTTTAAGGTAGATGACCGTGTTAATCGTCACTAGACAATTACTCTTCCTCAACGCTTAGGGTCTAGGATTAAAACAACTAATACCTTCACCGTCTGATGTTATGACTGCTGTGCCTATTCACCGCCAGCCTCCTCTCACAAAAAACACACCAACCCGTGGTCTCAAAACTGATGCCACCCCGGTTTTTGCTCTCAAAGAACTCGTTGCCAATCTTTATCGAGAACAAAATAAAATCCAAAACTTATTAAGTTCTTTGGGGTTTGCTCTACGAAGTTTTAATAATCTCAATCAATTTTTAGAACTGACTCCCCTAATGACAGCACGGGTGACTGATGCTGATGGCAGTGCCTTGATTATCTATAAAGGGAATGGCCAAGTTTCCTTAGAGCAGCTACATTGTCAAAATCATCAAATAGAACCAGAGATTCAGCAGATTCTCACTCACGTCATTCAACAAGTTAATAGTAATTCTATCAGTCGAACTCTGGCGGCTTCCTTAGACGAACAAATTCGCCATGAACTGGGAACAAAAATTCGTCTTTACAATACGCCAATTTTGGTAAAAAATGCAGAGCGGGGAAGGCTTTATGTCTTTAGTGCCAATCCCGAATATATTTGGACTCAAACCCGACGGAAATTATTGCAATTAGTCGCCGATCAAACGGCTGTTGCGATCGCCAACAATGAGTTAACAGTGGAACTGCGTTCCAAAGAAAGACAAGATCGGGAATTAGAAATTGCCTCAGAGATTCAATTGCGTTTACTGCCGCGCAAATATCCCCATATTCACGGCGTGGAATTAGCGGCCCGTTGTCAAACCGCTAACCGAGTCGGAGGAGACTACTACGATTTTATCCCCACCAACTACGATCAACTTCGTCAAGATCAAGGAAATCAAGGGCAAGCGTTAGCCCCTTGTGTTCCCTGGAGTATCGTTATTGGGGACGTGATGGGAAAAGGGGTTCCGGCTGGATTAATTATGACCATGACGCGAGGAATGCTCAGAGCAGAAGTGCTAAACCGCCACTCCCCTGGCCGAATTTTGCAACATCTCAATCGCGTTATGTATGCTGATTTGGAAAATTCCCATCGGTTTGTTACCCTCTTTTATTCAGAGTATGATCCCAAAACTCGGATTCTCTCCTTTAGTAATGCAGCCCATAACCCGCCTCTGCGCTGGCACTCAGCAACTCAAGACATTGAACGACTCGATACAGAAGGGATGTTAATTGGATTAGATCCTGATTCTGACTATGGAGATGGTCAAGTTCAGTTAACCCCAGGAGATATTATTCTGTATTACACCGATGGCTTGACGGATGCGGTTAACCAAAAAGGCGATCGCTTTGATGAAGAAAATCTGTTAACAGCCTTTCAAGCCGCTTGTCAACAATGTAGTAGTCCCCAGGCGATCCTCGATTATTTATTTGAACAAGTTGAACAATTTATCGGTTCAGGAAATGGTAACAGTGATGATATGACCTTAGTCGTTATGCAGGTAAAATCATCGGAGTAAGCTCTATTTACAGGAGATTGTCTCATGTTACTATTTGAACCTACCCTTAGTCTGGGAATTATGGATGTATCTACTTGGCACGATAGTTTATTGGTGGAAATGGGACAGCTGTTAAACTTAGGTTATCTTGTCGCTCAAAATATTGAAGACCCTGATATCCTGGGAAAATTCCAAGCCTCTTGGGAAAATTTTATCGAGTCTGGTCAAGTTTGGGCGTTAGGGATCGGATTCGTTCTAGGATATATGTTTCGTACCTTCACCGGAGGTTAAATTCTTGGTATTGCCCAATATTAACTTGATAAGCGTTTAAGGGGTTGTTGTGACCAATCAAAAAACATGGAGCGATCGCTTTGAAGGCAGTCTCCATCCTGCCATTGTTCGCTTTAATGCCAGTATTGGCTTTGATATCGAATTAATTGAATACGATCTAACGGGTTCTGTTGCCCATGCCAAAATGTTAGCCCAGACAGGGATTATCCCCCACGAGGAAGCCCAACAATTGGTCCAAGGGTTAGAACAAATTCGCCAAGAATACCGTAAGGGGGAATTTACTCCTGGAATTGACCAAGAAGATGTTCATTTTGCGGTAGAAAGGCGTTTAACCGAAATTGTGGGGGATGTGGGTAAAAAACTCCACACCGCGCGATCGCGTAATGATCAAGTAGGAACGGATATTCGTCTTTATCTACGGGATCAAATTAATCAAATTCGGAGTCAATTACGAGACTTTCAACAAGTCTTACTCGATCATGCCCAAAATCATGTAGAAACCCTGATTCCTGGTTATACCCATCTACAACGGGCGCAACCTATCAGCTTAGCCCATCACCTATTAGCTTATTTCCAAATGGCACAACGGGACTGGGAACGTCTTGGGGAGGTTTACGCCAGAACTAATATTTCTCCCCTAGGATGCGGTGCTTTGGCAGGAACAACCTTTCCCATTGATCGTCATTACAGTGCCGAATTATTAGAATTTGGCGGGGTTTATGGCAATAGTTTAGATGGGGTGAGCGATCGCGATTTTGCGATCGAGTTTCTCAATGCTGCTAGTTTGATTATGGTTCATTTGAGTCGCCTCAGTGAAGAAATGATTCTTTGGGCTTCCCATGAGTTTAGTTTTATTAGCCTCACCGATAGCTGCGCTACGGGATCGAGTATTATGCCCCAAAAGAAAAATCCTGATGTCCCTGAATTAGTCCGAGGAAAAGCCGGACGAGTTTTTGGCCATTTACAAGGAATGTTGGTGTTAATGAAAGGGTTGCCTTTGGCCTACAATAAAGATCTTCAAGAAGACAAAGAAGCCATTTTTGATGGGGTTGCTACGGTTAAAGGCTGTTTAGAAGCTATGACTATTCTCTTAAGAGAAGGGATTCAATTTCGTGAAGAACGTTTAGCCCAAGCAGTCGCTGAGGACTTTTCTAATGCCACCGATGTAGCCGATTATTTAGCCGCCCGTGGAGTTCCTTTTCGGGAGGCGTATAATTTAGTTGGGAAGGTGGTTAAAACTAGCCTCGCATCCGGTAAGCTCCTTAAGGATTTATCCTTAGAAGAATGGCAAGCCTTACATCCGACCTTTGAAGCGGATATCTACGAGGCGATCGCTCCTAAACAAGTAGTAGCCGCCCGTAATAGCTATGGTGGAACGGGTTTTAATCAAATTCATCAAGCCATTACCAGGGCAAAAGCGCAGATAGAGTCTTCCTAGAGATCATATAACCTTAGTCTTATCTTTTTTTCTTATGGGTCAGTTGTGGCGATATATTAAAACCATAATGGGGGTTATATTTCGTCACCCCATCACCGGAGCAACCATTATTCCTATTCTTCCTGATGGAAAAATTGTCTTAATGCGACGACGGGATACCCGAAAGTGGGGACTTCCTGGAGGACTGGTAGACTGGGGAGAAGATATCTTAACAACAGTTAAACGGGAATTGCTAGAAGAAACTGGCTTAGAACTGTTGCAAATTCGTCGTTTAGTGGGAGTCTATTCTTCTCCCCATCGTGATCCTAGAATTCATTCAATTTCTATTTTAGTTGAAGCAGATGTATTCGGAACCATAGCCATTAAGGATACCTTAGAAGTTTTAGAAGTTGAAGCCTTTGATCGGGAAAATCTTCCTTTGGAAAATCTTAGCCACGATCATGATCGCCAATTAAAAGATTATTTGGAAGGGTTGACAATTTTAGCTTAAAATGTTGAAATTACTGATTATCATTAAGAGGCGTGAATAATGGTTAATCTTCCTAACTTTAATGAAATCATAAAAATAGATGGAAGAATATTTTTATTATGGGGGCTTTCTTCTTCAAAAAATCTCTAAAATTTACGAATCTAGCCATGCAAAGGAATCAAAATTAAAGGAACTAAAGTTAATAAAATGTAACTCAACTTCCAAGGAGTAATAATCGGGCTATCTGACTCATTTAATAAAGCATCAATTCTTTCATTTAAACGACTAGAAAGAACTTTATCATGAAAAGTAACTCCCATAATTCCTGTTGTCATCTTACCAGAAATTTCATGTATTTTTTGAGCAACAATGACTAATGATTCCGCAATTAATAAGGGATCAACCTGTTGAGAAGCTTGTCGATCAGCCCGAATTTCTCGTAATAATAATAAATCTTGCCATAGGTTATCAGTATTGGGCAACCAAGGACTAATACGTCCTAGCCAACCTAACATAAAAAACCAAAATGTATCTTGATACTTAGCATGAGCTTGTTCGTGGGCAATAACTGCGTTTAAATGGTCTTTATCCAAGGTAGTTAAAAGTCCTTCACTAATCACCAATTCAGGATTCCAAAACCCTACCTGTGCGCTGTAGGGGAAAGAAGTATCAAGAAGTCTAGCAGTTTTTCCTTCGATAACTTTTTGAGGATAATTATTGATTTTTTGGAGAGATTGCCAGCCTTGATAAGCTAATTTACCGAGACAAATTGTCGCAAAGAAAAGAAAGCCTATCGCTAATAAATAACCATACCAACTAGACTGCCACCCTAACATTTTTCCGTGACATCCCATTATCGTAACAGCAATTGCCGTCATCAATAACAGCAAAGGAGGAAAGACAAAACAAAATAGCGATCGCTGCCAGCGAGTTCTCAAAGAAATATTAGATAGGGGAGTATAAAGACGAATACTCCAAGCTAAAATCAAGGAAACTACGATCATTAATAAGTGCATAACTAAGGTTCCTCCCGTTGACGACGAATAGCTTGTAAACGAGACGCGATCGCATCTAACTGTTCTAGACTAGCAGTATCTAAACTATCGGCAAAGGCCGCCACAATATCAGGATTACTAATAGCTAAAAATTGTTGTAATTGTTCATAAGCTTGTATGGCCTGCGCTTGTTCACGGGAGACCAGAGGATGCCAAGAAAAAGCCCGTCCTTTTTTAGAATATTTTAACCATCCTTTCTGGGTGAGACGATGTAAAACAGTCGTAACAGAAGCATAGGCTAATTCCCGTTCAGGATCAGATAAAATGCGATCATGAATTTGCTTAACCGTTGCGGTTTCTAAGTCCCAAATAATGTCTAAAATTTCGGCTTCGAGATGACCAAGGGAAAGTTTTTGCGGTCGATAATCAGGTAAGGGAGGCATGGCTCTATTATTTTCTTCTCAATGAGTTTTTATGCTAACATTCTTAATTTTATTGCACCCTTAAAAATTCCTTTTAATAGGTTCCTGTAAACACCAGTTGAGCCGGGCCTGTCATATAAAGTCGGTTATCGGCCTCAGACCATTCAATGGTTAGACACCCTCCTGGCAGTTCCACGGTACAGTTGCGATCGCAGTTTTCGGTCAACACCCCAGCCACTACGGATGCACAGGCCCCTGTTCCACAAGCTAAAGTCGCCCCAGCACCCCGTTCCCAAACCCGCATTTTTAGATAATCAGGGCGAACCACCTCGATAAATTCAGTATTAGTCCGTTCAGGAAACACCTGATGGTGTTCAAATTGAGGTCCCAAGGCAGCTAAATCAATTGCTGAGGCATTCTCAACAAAAGTAATACAGTGAGGGTTGCCCATACTGACGCAGGTGACTAACCAGGATTTTCCAGCTACCGCTAAGGGTTGATTAATCACTTTTTCGTTAGGATTTCCTAAAGCAGTGGGAATTTCATGGGCAAAGAGATAAGGGGTTCCCATATCCACTCTTACTTGTCCTTCAGCTTCTAAGCGAGGGGAAATTATGCCAGCTAAGGTATTAATTGAATAGGTTTTGCCTAGGGTTTCTCCCCCTTCTAGCTGGGCAATAAAACGGGCTAAACAGCGAATTCCATTACCACACATTTGGGGTTCAGAACCATCAGAATTAAAAATCCGCATCCTGTAGTCAGTGTCACCTGTTCCTGGGAGAGCGAAAATTACCCCATCTGCCCCGATTCCAAAATGGCGATCGCACATTTGAACCGCCTGCTCTGGAGACACCAACGGGGAATCACTTGAACGATTGTCAATCAAAATGAAATCGTTGCCCAATCCATGATATTTAGTAAATTCAATAGCCATGTTTAATTACTCATCAATACCAATAATTATCAATCAATGAGGGAGAGATCGACAAGGGTTCTCTGAACATCCATAATTAAAGAAACTCCAATCATTACCCTCAAAACAATCATGGCTGAATTTGATACAGGGATACCAAGTGTCCGTCTGGTTCAACAGTGGATTAAAGAGAAAAAACAAATCGAGGTAAAATTATCAACTGATGAGGTATTGCTGGGCAATATTATTTGGCAAGATCCTCAATGTCTCTATTTAATTGATGACTCTCAACAAAACACCTTAATTTGGCGACAAGCTCTTGTTTGTCTTAAACCTCAAGGCTAAAGTTAAGCCTTTTTTTGGCACAAATAGTTAATACCAACGAGTGTCAAACCATTAATTAATGTCTCTAGGATTACAAGAATGATGATGGCTTGAGTTCTCCGAATGCTCTTGGAGTGACTCTGGGCAGCCAATGGTACAATATCTGTATCAGCTAACCACTGAGGAGATTGTGAGTCAAAGAAGGATTAGACTGCTTTTTATCTATGCCGCTACTTATCTTAATAGCTGATGATGATCCAGGGATTCGATTAGCTGTTAAAGATTTTTTAGAACTTGACGGTTATTCTGTCATAACTGCCCAAAATGGACAAGAGGCATTGTCTTTATTAGAAACTTATCGTCCTCACCTATTAATATCTGATATTAAAATGCCGCAAAAGGATGGCTATACTCTCGTGCGTCATTTGCGACAGTGGCCAGAATTTCGGCTTTTACCAGTTATTTTTTTAACGGAACGAGATACCACAGAAGAACGGATTCAAGGGTATGAGGTGGGATGTGATGTTTATCTTCCCAAACCTTTTGACATGGAGGAACTTAAAGCCGTCGTTCGTAATCTTTTAGAGCGAACCCAAATCATTCAATCGGAATGGCGTTTCTCAAACCAGGAATCTTTCAAGCAACCTAAACCCCCTCATTTTCAAGAGATAGAGATACCCACTTCGTCTGTTTCTAATTCTTTACACTTTACGCCACGGGAAGTCCAAGTTCTGAACTTATTAACCACTGGGTTATCTAATGGAGATATTGGGCAAAAACTTCATTTAAGTCCCCGAACGGTCGAAAAATATGTTAGT
The DNA here is from genome assembly GCA_002110465.1 of unicellular cyanobacterium SU2. GTDB lineage: Bacteria > Cyanobacteriota > Cyanobacteriia > Cyanobacteriales > Microcystaceae > Rippkaea. The sequence continues at coordinate 80,345 of NEED01000073.1, forward strand.
AGTTTACTGCGGAAAACCGAGACCAATAATCGCGCTGAATTAGTAAGATTTGCCCTCGATCATGGTTTAATTGATTCCTAAAAATCTATCGTTTAATTGTTTGACTCAAAAGTCCTATCCTAGAAAATACTAGCATTTTTTATGGTATTTTGACAGAAGAACTGATGCTAATATTTGTGTCAAAAAAGTTAGGATAATTATTAAATATGACAATTTGGGTTAATGAACAAATCGATCCTTGCGGCATTGTTTATTCTTGTATTGCTTGTTGTGATGAAACAGCCGCCCACGAATGTCACCAAACTTGGCTCAATAACTTGAGTGATCAACAAAAACAAGAAGGTTGGATCGCTACCCTCAGAACGGTAGACTCTTGGGATGACGTTCCCGTTAATGCCCTCAAGCTGAGCGTTTAATAAAACTTAGAGTAGTCTAACGACAAACCAGAAAAATTAAGCAATAGCCATGTCCCCGAAACGATACGGAACCTTTGAGGGGGTCTTTAAACCCACCTTACTGACGATTTTGGGCGCGATTATGTACTTGCGCCTAGGATGGGTCATAGGAAATGGGGGCTTATTTGGGGGAGTATTAGTTGTTCTAACCGCAGTAAGTATTACCCTTGCTACCGCCCTATCTATCTCTTCTATTGCCACCAATACTAGATTGGGAGAAGGCGGACCCTATGCGATGATTTCTAAGTCCCTAGGGCTAGAAATTGGAGGCAGTGTGGGGGTTCCTCTGTTTGTATCCCAAGCCTTAGCCGTAGCTATGTATATTTTTGGCTTCCGAGAAGGCTGGTTACATCTATTTCCTAACCATTCTCCCCTAGCCGTCGATTTAACGGTTTTTGTCCTGGTTTTTGCTATTGCTTATATCAGTGCGCGACTAGCCTTCCAGCTGCAATATTTAGTCATGGCTTCGATTATTTTATCCCTGCTATCTATCTTTGCTAGTCCTGTTAATTGGCAGTCTACCCAACCCCTAATTGTCTGGGGAGACTTTTCGGGTTCTATTGATAACAATTTTTCGGGAATTACTTTCTGGGGCTTGTTTGCCGTATTTTTTCCAGCCACCACTGGCATTATGTCGGGGGTGAATATGTCGGGAGAATTAAAAAACAGTCGTCAAAATATTCCCTTGGGAACTTTATCGGCTGTAGGCGTGAGTACCATTGTTTACCTCATTCTCTGTTGGTGGTTAGTTCGGGCTGCCTCTCCAGAGGAATTAGTCCGTAATTACACCATTATGGTCGATCGCGCTCTTTGGGGTCCTTTGGTCTTGTTGGGGTTGTTGGCGGCTACCTTTTCAGCGGCCTTGTCCTCTTTAGTAGGGGCCCCGCGTATTTTAACGGCTTTGGGGAAAGATGGGGTGATTCCTTCGGGAGTGTGGCTGTCTCAATTATCCTCCAATGGAGAACCACGCCGCGCTTTAGGGGTTAGCGGGGTGATTGTTTTAATGGCATTATTGCTGCGAAATCTCAATGCGATCGCTCCTTTAATTACCCTCTTTTTTTTGATCACCTACGCCACCATTAATTTAGTGGTTCTGATTGAGTCGAGTCTCGGGTTAATGAACTTTCGCCCCACCTTAAAATTGCCCTGGATTATCCCCTTTTATGGTTTGGTGGGGTGCATGATGGCGATGTTGGTGATTAAACCTGTACTCAGTTTAGTGGCTATGGTTATTGTGGGGACAATTTATTTGCGGTTGGTCAGTTTACCCAAAGAACGACGAGGAGCAGATGTCCGCAGTGGAATTTTTGCGGCGATCGCCCAATGGGCAGCTACTAAAGTCATCGCTCTCGATCTCACTAATGCTCGCGCTTGGAAGCCTAACTTATTGGTTCCTGTCGAAGATGGCTCTCAATTACTCGGTGAATTTCGTCTGTTATTAGATTTAGCTCAACCGGAAGGCTCTTTACAATTGTTGGGGTTAACCCCTCAAGAACGGGTTGAACCCCTCTATCAACAACTCCAAGAATTGGCTAGTTCCCTACGCCACCACGAACTTTTTACTACTATTTCCGTGATGAAAGTCACTTCCCAAGCTGAGGGAATGATCGCGGCCCTTCAAGCCCTTCAAAGTGCTTTTTTTCGCCCCAATATTCTCTTTGTTGGCTTTCCTATCTTACCGAGTTCTTGGCATGAATTAATTCCTGTCTTTGAAGAGGCGAGACGGTTGCAGGTAGGGGTGATGTTATTGGGGTTGCATCCTAGTGCCGGGTTAGGACGCATGGAAGTCATTAATCTTTGGATTCGTCCCCAATTAGAAGATTTACCTATGGTAGAGCGATTACAAAAAGGAAATATGGATTTAGGGATTTTAATGGCCTTACGATTAATGAGAATTTGGAAAGGTCAATTAAATATTATTGCGGCGGTTTCTCAACCCGAAGATCAACTCATTACTTACCAATATATTGAAGCATTACAAGATTTGTGTCGTATTCCTCGGACTGCTCAACCTTTAATTATGGTTGGTGATTTTTATGATTGTATTACCCAAGCTCCCCAAGGAGATATTAATTTTTTTGGGTTACAAACAAAACCGGATTTTGAGTTTGTCCAAAAGATTATTGATCTGACGGGAGCATCTTGTTTATTTATGAGTGATTCTGGCAATGAAAGTGCTTTGGCTTGACATTTGTTGCTGCCAATTTTCAATAAAAATGATTGACTCAATAATTTAGCCATTTTATTAAAGAAAGAAGATTATAACATACACGGCGGAAACGAAAAGTTGCATCGCCATCAAGGGGAGTCCATATTTTAAAAATGTTTTAAAGGAAATTTGCTCACGGGGTGACGACCACGTTAAAAGTCAAGCTGTGTCAGGAATGGGACGAATTTATGGTAAAAAAGATTCGGTCAGTTTACGTGAATCCGACCGAGAAATAAAAATGCTGTTACAATTGTATCGCAATACCATCGAATCCTATTTAACTCCCGACCAATTGATCACTCTTGAAATCTTAGTTTGGTTGGTGCAAAATTATCAACAAATTAAGATAGAAAGGCTAGCTGCCTACTTGCCATTACCGATAAAATATGAAAGTCGTCGCCGTCGTTTGCAAAGATTTTTGAAGTTACCAACCTTGTCCATATCATTACTTTGGTTGCCGATAATTCAAAAAGTAATAGAGAAGAAAATTAAGAAAAAACAGAGGTTGTATATAGTTTTAGATAGATAGAACCCAATGGCAGGATAAGAATTTGTTCATGGTCGGGGCAATAATGTCAAAAAGAGCTTGGCCAATTTACGGGCAGTTTTTGAACAAGAAAGGAGCCAGTAATTTAGCTGAACAAAAAGCCATATTACGTCCAGTAATTAAATTATTTAAAGAGTATGAGATAGTCATTTTGGGAGACCGAGAATTCCACAGCGTAGACTTTGCCAAGTGGCTCACAAGAAAGAAAGTTTACTTTGTTCTCAGACAAAAAAAGAACACAAATATCCAAATTAAGGGACAAGATTACTATCGGTTAGATGCTTTAAAAATTGCTCAAGGAAGCCAGCTATTTTTGAGAAACATAAAAATCACAAAAAAATGGCAAGTAAACCAAATATCAATGGGAGTCTATTGGAAAAGCGCACCGCCCGCGCTGAGGTTTCCTCAGCGTATAGGACGGAGCAAGAAGAAAATACAGAGGAATGGGAGAGAAAGAACCTTGGTACTTACTAACGAATTTACCGAATTTAGCAGAGGCAGTCAAAGCTTATCAAAAAAGAGTAGGGATTGAAGCAATGTTTAAAGATTGTAAGACAGGAGGATATAATTTAGAAGGGTCAAAAGCATCAATTGAAAGATTAACCAGCTTAGTTCTATTAATCGCTATAGCTTATACAAATGCCACTTTAAAAGGAAAATTAATTAGAATTAAAGGTCAGTCAAGCTATATCAATCGTTTCCGAAAAATTAAACAAAAGTTAACTTATAACAGTCATTTTTGGATAGGAATGTATGGAACAAGCTGGATAATTTCTCATGAAGAAGTCAGAGAATGGGTAGAGGAATTAATGAGACTGAATCTGAATAAGCTTCCTTTTTATCTCAGGGGTCAACGTGCTATGTCCATCATACAGCAAGCATTCTAGCTTCTTCGTCACCCCGTGAGCTAACTTGAATAAAATCAAAATGACGGCTACAGATAGGGCAGTTAAATCAGCAGATAGCCATTCAAAAGCAAATGCGAGTAAGGCAATGACAATGATCGAAAAGGTTAAGATAATTTCCATCTATTTAATTAAGCATCAACCTAAAAAGTTAACTTAGATTTAGATTTTTTAATCCAAACCCAGTGAAAAACTAACTTTTCCAATTCAATCCAAACAAACATTAAGCTACTGAATCCAAAACAGATCAAAAGTTCCGTGAGACTAAGAATATGAGTTCCAAAAAAGTTTTGGAAAGGAGGAAAATAAATTAACGAAATTTGTAACAATGAGGTCAATGTCACCGCCCCTAAGATGTAAGGATTAGAAAAAGGATTAAGGTGTAACGTTAATTGGCTATCGGAACGAACCGCCAACCCGTGACCCATCTGAGCTAAACAAAGGGTAGTAAAAACCATTGTTTTCCAGCGATTGGGATCACCCGATATCTGGGCGTGGTTGTAAGCCCAAACCATTAATATAATGGCTAAAACAGCAAATATAATCCCAATTCTGACCATATATAACCCTAGACCTCTAGAAAAAATACTTTCACGGGGACTATAGGGAGGACGCTGCATGACGTTAGGTTCTGCGGGTTCCATCGCTAAGGCTAAGGCGGGTAAACCATCGGTAACTAGGTTCATCCAAAGAATTTGTAAGGGGGATAAGGGAACCCCCCCTAAACCAATCAGGGGAGCCGCTGCAATGACTAAAACTTCCCCGATGTTACTGCCTAAAATGTACTTAATAAAGCGACGAATATTGTCATAAACTACTCGTCCCTCTTCGGTTGCTGCGACAATAGTGGCAAAATTATCATCGAGCAAAATAGCGTCACTGGCTTCTTTACTGACATCGGTTCCGGTAATGCCCATCGCAATGCCAATATCGGCTTGTTTGAGAGCGGGAGCATCATTAACCCCATCCCCTGTCATGGCCACAAACTCTCCTTGATCTTGCAAAGCTTGGACAATTTTTAATTTATGTTCGGGGGTAACGCGGGCATAAACACTGACTTGTGAGACCGCTTTTCTTAGTTCTGAGGAACTCATCCCCTGCAAATCTTGACCCGTGAGAATGGGATGATGGGGTTGAGTAATGCCTAAGTCAGTGGCGATCGCCTTAGCGGTTAACCGATGATCTCCTGTAATCATAATCGGGCGAATACCAGCTTTTCGGCAGCGTAACACCGCTTCTTTCACCTCTTTTCGAGGCGCATCAACCATGGCCACTAATCCTAACCAAATTAGTCCGTTTTCTGCTTTTTCTTCCCCATTATCTTCGGGAACCTCCTTGAGAGGTTTAACAGCCAATCCTAAAACCCGTAATCCTTGGGCTGCCCATCGGTCATTCTGGGCTAAAATTTCTCTCCGTTGTTGATTGTTCAAACAAATTGCTTGGTTTTCTTGATAAACCGCCGCGCATCTTTCTAAAATGATCTCTGGGGAACCTTTGGTAAACAGGATATAGGGGTTCTGTTCTAAACCGGTGAGGGTTTTCTCACCAGTCTTCACCACAACAGACATCCGCTTCCGTTCAGAAGAAAAGGGGATTTCGGCAACACGGGGCATTTCTAACCATAAATCTTCTCGATAAAGTCCCCCTTTGCCAGCTAACGTTAATAAAGCTCCTTCGGTAGGATCGCCCAAAATTCCCCAGTTTTTTGACTTTTTATGCAATAAAGCATCATTACACAAGACACAAGCCTTTAAAAGCTGTTTCAGTTCCTCGTTGATTTCGTATTGATCACTATCTTCGATAATAAAATCTCCTTTGGGGGCGTATCCTTCTCCTGTGACTTGATAACGATGACTAAAGGTTTGTATCTGCTGAACTACCATTTTGTTTTGGGTTAGGGTTCCGGTTTTGTCAGAACAAATAGTAGTAACAGATCCCAAGGTTTCTACGGCAGGTAATTTACGAATTAAGGCTTGACGACGGATCATCCGTTGCGTTCCAATGGCTAAGGTTACTGTGACCACGGCGGGCAACCCTTCAGGAACGACGGCTACGGCCATACTCAAAGAAACTTCTAATAATTCCTCAAAATTTTGCCATCCTGACCGTAAAACTCCCACTGTTACCACTAAAAACACTAAAATTAGGGAACTACTTACCAAAACATTCCCTAGTTGGGACATTCTTTGTTGTAAGGGGGTGTCTTCGGCTTCGACTCCTTGAATGAGGGTGGCAATATGACCGATCTCCGTGTCCATACCCGTTCGCGTGACTACTACTTTGCCTCGTCCCTGGACGACTTCTGTTCCTTGGAATACTAAATGTAAGCGATCGCCCAAGGGGACATCTTCCCCCAAAATAATGTCAGCTTGTTTATTAACGGTTTCGGCTTCTCCTGTTAAAGCAGACTCTCTTATTTGTAAGTTTTGGGCTTCGATTAAACGACCATCGGCAGCAATGGATACCCCAGCATCGAGTAACATGATGTCTCCTGGCACTAATTCTTTGGCCGCAATTTCTTCTACTTGGCCGCTACGAATTACCCGCACTTTGGGGGAAGAAAGACGTTTTAAGGCAGCTAGGGCTTTTTCTGCTCTACTTTCTTGTAAATAGCCCAATAATCCATTTAAGATGACAATGGCAAAGATAGCGACAGCATCTTTTGGGAAAGTCCCTTGACGGATATCTAAAATTGCTGAAATGACAGCCACAGCCATCAACATCACCAACATAATATTGGTGAACTGTTCCCATAAAATAGCAAAGGGAGAACGACCACCAGTTTCTTTGAGTTCATTTAGACCAAAATATTGCTGTCGTTGTTGAATCTGTTGTTGGTTTAAACCTCTGTTAGCATCGCTTTGCAATTTTTCTAAGGATGCTTGGGGAGAAAGAACTTGCCATGAGGAAGTAGGTTCAGAAAAGGCAGGAGATACTTGAGTGGAGGTGCTAGGAAAGGTCATAGGAATCAAAGTTAGAAAATTATGGCTAAATTTTGGTAATAGTTAGAAATGTTACCCAGCTAAATAGTTTATGGAACTAAAAAACAAGGTATTCAAAAAGGTTATGGCGTAATTTATAGCTATCGGCAGATCATATCTTTCGAGGTTGGGTAGGAGATAAAAGTGTCAAGTAACAAAAGATTAAGTAAGGTTTCAATATCTTGAAAAAATGGGGATGGCCTCTGCTGAAAGATTAATGATTAATTGTGCTTAAAAATCAAATAATAATTGCTTAAGACAGCAACCCAAAAAATCCAAAACCTTCGATTTGATTAACTTTTTTCCCATGAAGAATAGTTCATTTAAAAATTTAAAAATTTAAAAATTATACCCCTTCTTTTAAGAAGAGGCTTGAAATGCAGAAAATTATTAGTTTTTTCTTCTAAAATTTACTGCTTATTTTATGATTTAATTTTTAATTAAAAACTGAATCATGGTTCTAAAGCTAGGTATCAGAAAAAGCTTAGCGATACCAAAAATCTTGATACAAACGCTAAGAAATCTTTTCTCCACAAATTGTCTAAAATATAGTCACTGTTATTTTAATTTCATCTGTACTGCCTCAAATTCCAAACAACAATCCAAGTCAAAGTGCGGTCAAACTCAGAGTTCCTGAATGAAATCAAGACATTTTCTTCAAATGTTGATTCTCCAGTCTTCTCTCACTGCCTACGAAGTTAGCTGACGGGCTAGGACTGAGAGTTGTCCCTTTCTAAGTAGCTGTCCCCTAGAAATACGCCCCAAGATTGGTTCCTCCGTTCCCTTATGTCTTGATTGAAGACAATAAAAAACTAGGCTGACTTAACTTTATTTATTCTTAAACAGATATATTAGCACTCTTTCGAGTGAAAGGCAAGCCCCTTAATAATATTTTTCAGTTGAGTAGCAATGACTTTTGTGCCGATGTGACATTCTCCCAAGGCTGATTTAGCATAAAAAATGAATTTTACCCCCAGTCAAAGTGATCATTTTCCTTTACAATAAATAATAAGTAAAGTTTTGTAACAAAAAAGATTAAGCAGGGAAACCATCGATGACAGTAGATATTCCAGAACCAATTAAAGTCTGGTCACAATTTGGCCATCCCATTATGATGTGGGTATTATTCGGGTTAACCATTTATGCGTTATATTTAGGCATTCAATGGCGGCGAACTCGCACAGCCGACAAAGATCTTAAAAAGGAATTACTGCCAAAAGACTTTAAGACTCGACACTATCAACTAGGATCATTACTATTAGCCCTGATGGTAATGGGTAACATTGGTGGAATGGCAATAACCTATATCAATAATGGGAAATTGTTTGTTGGTCCTCACCTATTAGTTGGGTTAAGTATGACTGCACTAATTGCTGTTTCTGCTTCCCTTTCTCCCTTGATGCAAAAAGGTAACGAATTAGCCCGTTATACCCATATCACCCTTAATATTTTTATTGTTGGTTTGTTTGGTTGGCAAGCGGTAAGCGGGATGGACATTGTCACGAAAATTCTCGATAGAATGTCCTAATAAATTTTAAAGTAAATAACTGATGTAGAGACGTTTGAGCAAACGTCTCTATTGATTAATCTAAGCTGCTATTGGTAAAGACTCATTATTAAGGATCTTGTGATAATAGTTGCGTAACTGGGTTGTAGCCGCAGCCCACCCCCAACGTTCGGCTTCAAGACGAGCATTTTCTCGTAATTTTTCCCGTTCGTCTTTCGCTGCTAAAAGCCGTTTGGTAGCTACAATAGCCCCATCAGCATCACTTGGCTCAAATAAATACCCATTTACTCCATCGGTGACAATATCAGGGATTCCGCCAGAATTAGCCGCTACGACGGGACAACCTGCCGCCATGGCTTCTAATAAGACTAACCCCAGGGTTTCGGTGCGAGAGGGGAAAATAAAGGCATCGGATGAGGCAAAAGCGGAAGCTAATTCTAATCCTCGCAGATAACCCACAAAATTCGTCTGAGTCCCTGCAAAATGAGCTTCTAACACCTCTCGATGAGGTCCATCCCCAACAATAGCCAAACGAGCATCAGGAATGGCTTCTAGCACAGGTTTGATGTTCTCAATTTGCTTTTCAGGGGAAACTCGCCCGACATACAACAATAAAGGACTGTCAGGATGTCCTTCCGATAAGCGCGATCGCATCTGTTGAGAGGCTAAATGGGGTTGAAACATTTCTGTATCGACTCCCCGTTGCCATAAGTCTACTCGTTCAATGCCATGGGTAACTAATTCATTCACCATAGCCGTTGAGGTACAGAGGTTTAATTGTGCCTGGTTGTGGCCCAATTTTAATAATTCCCAGAGTAATCCTTCTAATGATCCTAATCCGTAATGTTGTAAATATTGGGGTAAATGAGTGTGATAAGAAGCAACTAGGGGAATATTCATAGTCTTAGCGTAATAAATTCCCCCTAATCCTAAAACAGCAGGGTTTACCACATGGACTAAATCGGGTTTAAATCGTTCTAATGCTTTACCGACGGTGGGGGTGGGAATGGCTAATTTTAATTCTGGGTAGAGGGGGAGAGGCATTCCTTTGACTCCATGAACTTTAGCCCCTTTGTGTTCGGTGACACCTCCATCAGGACAGAAGACTAATACTTGATCGCCTTTACGTTGTAAGTGTTCAACGGTATGGCGCAGACGGGTGACAATTCCGTCAATTTTGGGTAAAAAGGTTTCTGTAAATAAGGCAACTCGCATAAGATTTACTATTCGATGATCAATAGTAATATAGGCGATTGTGGTACTGATAGGTTAGTTTAATTGAACCGAACCTCAGTAATAAGAGACTGTTCCTAAACAAAATATTAAGTAGAGTGCGTTAGGTAAACTATAGTTTGTTCTGATTCACCTAAATCTTCAAGTAAAGTTGCATTAACTAATAGGTCAACTTCATAACTGTAAGTCATTGAGTCAAAATCTTATATTGATTTTTGTCTTGATGGATTTTTATCAGGGTTTAAACGGTAAGTTACATTCCCTGTATTTAAGAAAGTTTCACCTCCATCTAAAGAAATCTCAAAAGGATCAATTACGCCATTAAATTCATGAAAAAATTGCTCAAAAGTCCCAGATAAGCTAACAGCTCCTGCTGATGCTACTGTAGATATAAGGATACAAAATGATAGAAAGAGAGTATTTGTTGGGTATTTCATTGCCACTTAATCTTTTTTTATTTTCTATTTTTTTCCTCGAACAATACCATAGATATTTAACAAAGTCAACATATAATGTAATGCCACAAACCAATCGGGTTATTGTTCCCCTAGACGTTCCAAATTTAACTGAGGCGATCGCTCTTTTAGATAAGTTACCTCAAGTCAATTTTTGGAAGGTAGGACTAGAATTATTTGTCTCCACAGGGCCTGATATTCTGACTATCCTCAAAGAACGAGAAAAGCGCATTTTTCTAGACCTAAAATTTCACGATATTCCTAATACTATAGCGGGAGCTTGTGGGAGTGCTACTCAGTATGGAGTAGACTTACTCACCCTCCATACTACTGCTGGACGAAACGCCCTAAAAGCAGCCACAAAAGCCATTAGTGACACGCCATCTCCTCCTAAATTACTAGCTATCACTTTGCTAACCAGTTTGAATTCACGAGAGTTAGCTTTTGATCTCAAAATTCCCCTAGAGTTACCAGAATATACCCTACAAATGGCAATGTTAGCCCAAGAATGCGGCATCAATGGGGCTGTCTGTTCCCCCCAAGAAGTGAGTCAACTACGGCGGGTGTGTGGGGATGATTTCTTGCTAGTTTGTCCAGGGATACGACCAAGTTGGTCTGATCAAGGAGATCAGCGGCGGGTAATGACCCCTTCGGAGGCGATGCAAGCGGGGGCCGATTATTTAGTGATTGGTCGCCCCATTACAATGGCAAATGATCCAGTAGCAGCATGGGGGAAAATTTGCGAAGAATTAGAAACGGTGTCATGAAACGAGGATTGATAGGACTGTTAATGACAGTGGGTTGTTTAAGCCAACTGTCAGGGGTTTATTCTCAGAACACTCGTGAGTCAACTTCTTGTCCGTCTGATCTCGAAAGGTTAACAGAGTTGATGTTGAAAGATTTACCCAGTTACGCTAACAGGGTCATTCAACGGGAAAGATTACGCGATCGCCCTTTTCCTCCTTCTCTGTATGTGTTAGTGGCAGGGAGGCCAGAATTTGAGCCTTTACCCCTAACTAACCTACAATATGAACCTGTTCTTAAAGATACAGCCCAACAGGTGTTTTTTACCACGTTAGAACGTCAGTATGGGGAACAAAGAGTGGTTGAACTAGAAAATTATTATTGGTTATTTCTGACTCAAACTGAGGAAGGGTGGCGATCAGTGAGCTTATTTTCTCAATTAGCGTCCCTTAATGACGGGGATCTACCCCTACCTCCCAAAGATGCTAGTAATGGGGCGATTGGCCAAGGAATTCGTTTATGGTTACGAGATTGCCGTGCAGGAGCGTTGAGAATTGATGATTAAAATAAGAAACAAGCTAGGAATATTTGAGTAAAAAATTAGCCTTTTTTCTTAACAGAAGATCTGTTTAAAAAGTTTTCTCGTTACTACGTCTATCCCTAGAAAGTAATTGTTAAAGGTGTACTTAAGTTCAATCACAATGATTCAAGGAAACTAATATGAATTTAAAGTCTAATGCTTCACCAGGAAAGGTTTATGATGTTTTAATTGTTGGAGCAGGTCTCGTGGGATTAGCAACAGCTATTAGTTTACGAAAACGGGGTGTTAATAATATTTTAGTCATCGACAAAACCCATGAGTTTCGTCAAGTGGGACAAACCCTTGATCTGTTACCTAATGGTTTAAAGGCTATCAAGTCTATAGAGTCTCTTGCTTATCAAAAAATCAAAGAAATTAGCTTGAATTTGTTAAATTCTTCAATTGAAAAAAACTTAGACGACCAACATAGCAAAACTGATCAGAAAAAAAGCTCACTGAAAAAGAGATATTGGTCTCAAAAAAACCTAGACGGAGAAATTATTCGTTCGATTCCGTTAGACTTTAAAACTTGGTTTGATCAGTATGGGGAAGGTCGCGTTTCTATCCCTTGGTATCAGTTGCAAACCACTTTAAGAAGTTTCTTACCGCCAGAATTAATTAAGATAAATTATCGTTGTGTAAATTTAGAAAAAAAGCCTGATTATATTAAAAGAAATTGTGTTTCAAACACAGTAAGCGAAAATAATCCTTTTGCCCATTGGGAGATGCAGAGATTTTCTCTAAAAAATGAGGATAAAACAGAAGAAAACAAGTCTAATCTATTAGAGAATAAAGCGTTTAAAGCAAAGTTAGTGGTAGCGGCTGATGGCATTAATTCAGCCATTCGTCAGGTTATTTATGAGGATACAAATTTAAGTCAATGGTCAAAACCTCAATATTCTGGTTGGACAGCGATCGCTTGTCGTTCCTTAGATAATGTTCCTGAGTCTATCACGGAGGAATTGAACACTAAATATTTTCAAGGACAGTCAATAATAACTGTAACTAATGATAAAATCAAAAAAAACTCTACCTTAGATGAATCACCACGAGTTATTTTAACTTCCTTTAAACCTCATCATCTTGGTTATCTTATTCATAGTCCTTTCTCCTTAGCGTCTTTGTCCCAGAAATCAGCGAATGACCTGATACAATTAATGTTGCAAGTATTAGAAAAATCAGCCTTTCCATCAGTTATTCAACAATTAGTCAGTTTATCTAATCCTGACAACTTAGTAAAGCGTCCTTATTATATTCATCCAGCTAACATTTCCAATTATAATCACTCAATTTGGAGTCAAGGAAAAGTTGTTTTAGTAGGAGATGCAGCCCACGGAATGCCGCCTTTTATGGCTCAAGGAGCAAACCAAGGATTAGAAGATGCGGCTGTTATTGCCCCTTTAATTACTAATATTATTCAGAATAATAGGCTCGATGACCAAGAATTTATCTCTAAACAATGGGCTAAATACGAAACAATTCGCCGTCCGTTTATGGAAAAAATCCAAGAAGCAACGATGGAAAACCATTACTGGTCACAACAACAATGGGATGATTATAGTGAGATGGTCTATAGTCGTAATTTAGAACAATTAGCTAACTCTTTATAAATCAATTTGAGTCTAACAAGACTATGATACCTAAGCGACAAATTTCTATTTCCCTATCTAGTTTGCTACTACTGGTAGGAGCGGGTTTTTTGTTAATCATACTGTGGCAACTGCGGAATCTTTTGGTAATTCTGATGATCGCAGTGGTTATTGCTGCGACCCTAGCTCCTTTAGTACAAAGTGCGGAAAAACGAGGGATTCCCCGTTGGTTGGCTGTGATTTTCGTGTATTTAGGCTTAGTAACCTTGGTAACTGGGATTAGTTTACTCCTAGGACCAACGATTATTGCCCAAATTCAACGGTTGTTACAAAAATTACCTGGATATTTGGATATTTTAGAAACGGAATTCCAAAACTGGGTAACGAGACGAGGTTTTACTCAACCTGAAGTCCTCGATTTCATTAACCAACTGTTAGATCTTCAGTCCCTAGTATCTTGGACATTGCGCTACAGCCAAAAATTCCTCATCGGCGTGGGTGGAGTGACACGGGGAATTATAGGGGGTGTTTTTAATGTGATTTTAGCAGTTTTGCTCTCTGGTTATATGTTATCAGGGTCAAAAAAGTTAATTGGGGGAATTGTTAGTTTATTTCCTCACCCTTGGGATGAACGTTTAGAAGCTCAAGTAGTTCCCATTAGTCAACGGATGGGAGGTTATATTCAAGGGAGACTTTTAGTGTCGTTTATTTTAGGGTTAGCCATTACTTTAGGGCTAAGATTCCTAGGAATTTCCGAATTTGCCCTGGGGTTAGGAACTATTGCTGGAATTACTAATTTAATTCCCTTTTTTGGTCCAGTTTTAGGGTCAATTCCCGCGTTAATTGTGGCGATCGCCCAAGGAGGTTGGGTATTTCTTTGGGTGTTATTATTATTTGTAATCATTCAAAACGTGGAAACCTATGTCCTTGATCCGCTTTTAGTGGGATCTTCAGTCAATGTTCCTCCCCTATACCAATTATTAGCGGTGTTGAGTGGGGTACAAATCTTGGGAATTTTAGGAGCATTAATTGTTCCTCCTTGGGTAGCTGGTGCAGGGGTGTTACTGCAAAATCTTTATTTAATCCCTAAATTGCAAGCTCAAGGACTAGAGAGCAATGTCTCTAATGGAAAATCAACCCCAGATTAATTGACAATACTCCAGTTATTTAGGGTGAATTTAGATCACGATGGTTTGATCTCAATCCATTTATTTCGAGAGGAAATTCCCGATTTAATGATGATATTTGATTTGGCAACCTGGAACTGTTTAGCTAATAGCTTAATTAACTCTTGATTTGCTTTCCCCTCTACCGGGGAAGATTTTAAATGAACTACTAACCCCCCATCAGGAAAGTCTTCAATTTTTTGTTGCTTACAATTTGGTTTAACTTTAACTTGCACTTTCATTTTAGGGGTTTTTCTCCTTATAATCTTGCCAAAGTTGATGAATAAATTGGTGTAGTTGTTGTCGTGCTTTCTGAATTCTTTCGGTCGAATAATCTTGGCTTTCTAAGTGATCTAACCAAGCAATAACTTCTGTATCTAAAGCGGGTCTAAACATTTTCGTTGGATAGAATAAATCAGAAGTCAGACGAACGTCAATGAGTGTTTTAGATGTAAATAAATAATTTATTTCTGATTCGTTATCATCGACAATGACTAAAAATAAGGGACGAAACCAACATACATCACGGTCTTCTAGCAGTTGGATCACTTCCCCATACAGATGGGAAGCATGATGATCTAAACTAACAATTTGATTCGGATGAAATGGTGCCATTTCCGCTATGTTAAATCATGCTTGACTGGATTTCATGTTCGAGCATTTCTCGAAAGCGAATTTCATCACGATGGGGATCAGCGCGACTTACTTGGACTAAAAGGCGATCGCCAAGAGACACCCCTCTTTCAAAGCGATGAGGTAATTCTAATCCTAATTCTTCAAGTAATAATATTCCTAAGTTTTCGTCTTCGCGCAACCAACGCAAAACTACTCCTTGCCAAATCTGATCCGCATTACGCCGCAAAAATTCTAATCCCCAGTAACGGTTAGTTTGTCGTTCGACTAAGGTTGCTTCTTGGGCAGATAAAGTAACACTATAAAGGATTTGTTGCATCACATCAAGGGCAAATGGTAACGGCTCACCCCGCAAATGTGCTTTAAGCTGAAAATGGGTTAATAAGTCTGTATAGCGACGAATGGGTGAGGTGACTTGGGTATAAGTATCTAATCCTAAACTGGCGTGACGGTTGGGTAAGGTTCCAATTTCACTACGGGGCATACAACGGCGCAACGCGCAAGCCCTCACTGGACCCGGTGGCAACAAGAGTAGTTCTTCTTCTGGGGGTAATTCTGGTTGAGGCTGTCCTCGAAAGGGAACGGGTAAATTATGTTCTTGACAATAACGCCCTGCGACTTCCCCTGCCAAAATCATCATTTCTGCTACTAATTGCCGCGATCGCGAACTATCGAGTAGTTCAATGATAATCTCGTCTTCTGATTTAACTTTAATGACTGCCTCTGGCATTTTAATGCTAATCGATCCCTGAGACTGTCTCCAGAGATAACGTTGTTTGGAGGCATCAGCTAGGATAGGGATCTCGGGTTCGGCTTTGATGCCCAATTGCAACATCTCATCTACATCATGATAGGTGAGGCGATAGGTGGGTTTAATTAAACTGGCATGAATTGAATAATCCAAAACCGCCCCCTGCTCATCTAAGGTTACGCCAAAACTCAATGCTGGACAGATTTGTCCCTGACGTAGACTCATCGGACCGGTGGCTAATTCCACGGGAAACATGGAAATCATGCCTGTGGGTAAATAGAGAGTGGTGCTTCGTCTGCGCGCCTCAAGGTCTAATTCATCCCCTGGTCTCACCAGACGAGTGGGGTCAGCAATATGAATCCAGAGTTTGACTTGATCCTCACTTAAGAATTCCACACTTAACCCGTCGTCAATTTCTTTGGTACTTTCATCATCGATTGTATAGACTTTGAGATGGGTTAAATCGAAGCGATCGCTGTCTTGATCGGGGGGAGGAGTTTGTAAATAGGATTTCACCACGTCAAGTACCTTTTTGGGAAATTGTATCGGATAAGAACTACGGCGTAGAAATAGGTTCTCGTGGCGACTCCACCACTTTAATTCTATTAATAACTCAAAAGCTGATTCTGGTGTAGATGAACACCCAATTTCACTCAGAATGTCTTGAGCATTTCGATGGGTTTGTTCTGGCTGTAAAATAAACCTTTCTAACAGTTCTAAACGGTTACGATCGCTTTCTGTCCAGTCAACCACCTCTCCTGCTAGTGCTTTTTCTATATTTGTAAAGAAGTTTTCTTTTTCTTGCTGGCGTTGCTGCTCAACCTCTAGTTGATGTTTGATTTCTTCGACTTGACTACTCGTTCTTGGTTCGTAGCTATTTCCTTTTTTCTTAAAATAGATTTTATCATCGCATAGCAAGCTGTGGGCTGCATAACACTGGGCGGAAGACCCTTCCGAAAACAGTAATTGCGCCATTTCAGCAGGGGTTACACTTTGTCCATCTTCTACTAGCAACTCCCAGGCAACCTCTAAACTAGAGGGATCAAGGTAAGGTTGAACCTCTCGCATAAAGTCGGGTATGTCCCCTATTGTGTAGGAACTTCCGTTGATTTCATATTCTACCCGTTGGGGTCGAATTTTGTGGGACTGACCCCCGACATCTATGACCATCCAATCTTTTTTTCCTTCTGGACGATCAACCACTGCAAGACGACGTTCTCCCTGTACCCTAAATTCGATAAGCTTTCCTTTTTCCACCCGCTTTGCTGCCTTGATTATTAACATTGCTCCTTAATTTAGGAGTCTTATGATTCTACTACTTTCAGTCTAGCTTGAGGGGTTTGAATTTTTACTTTCAATTTCAGTATCGATCTTAATGAAATCCTCAATATTTTTTCTTTTGTTGTTACTTCTATCAAATTTTAGACAGTTTTTAGGGACAAGGGACTGCCAAACTCTACCCTATCCCTGTTTCCCTCAATTGATGGGATTTTGAGTTGATCCCTGAGCCTTTAGGCTTCTTTGTTCACAAAGGGTAACAAAGCAATTAGTCTGGCTCGTTTAACCGCAGTGGTTAAGTCCCTTTGTTGCTTAGCGGTTAGTCCTGTAATCCGCCTCGGCAAAATTTTTCCTCTTTCTGTGATAAATTTCCTGAGAAGTTCTGTATCTTTGTAGTCAATGGGTTGACTTGGAGGAATCGGGGAAAGACGCTTACGATAGTAACTCATTTTTGACTTGACTTTTGACAAATTTTATGGTTTACAAAAACTATTTAATTTCCTTGTGGACTGTGTGAGTATTACAGTGAGGACAGAATTTTTTGATTTCCATTCTCCCCGTGGTATTACGGCGGTTCTTGCTGGTAGTGTAGCGAGAAACTCCTGGTGATCGCTTGTTAGTATTTGTCCGACACTCAGTACACTCTAGGGTAATAATAATGCGGACTCCTTTTTTGGCAGCCATAGTTTATTTTGAACAAATGAGTAGTTAGTTAGATTGAGACACAAACAATTATTATCTCATTTTAAGTTTTAGTTGGCAAGGTGATTGAGTCAGAATTATCCCATGATAACCTGAGTTTGAGGGTCAGGTGTGGGGTGTTGGGTTTCGGGATTATTGGTTTTCAAGGACGCGAGTCATAGTCAAATACAGTTAGGCAAACTACATCTCACGGCTGACGTGCGTGGGCTTTGTTTGCAGTCCCTTGTAAGCGTCAAACTTATGACGATCGCCTGTTGCCTCCCCTAGCTAATTTTAAACGAGGTGCAAGATCTCAGCTAAAGACGATTATGCGATCAATTTCAAATCTCGATATCCTAGAAAGGAAATTCTAGAGATCGTTTCTTTTCTTTGATAGCATCAAATGGTTATAAACTCTTTCACGCGATCGCGTCCTATTCGTTCTTCTTTTGCAACCCTCAGTTTGTTATTTCTGCTGTGGAGTAGTGTTCCAGTTATTGCCCAACCTATCAATACTTCCCCAACTCTAGTAGCCAGTCAATCAATTCAACCTTATCTGAATCGGGCGATCGAGCGAGTAACAGAATTTAAACTCGATAATGGCATGAAATTTATTGTCATGGAAAATCATGACGCACCAGTGGTGTCTTTGGTTACCTATGCGGATGTGGGAGGGGTAGATGAACCCGATGGGAAAACAGGAGTTGCTCACTTTTTAGAACATTTAGCCTTCAAAGGAACTAAAGACATTGGAACTACTAATTACGCCGCAGAAAAACCCCTTTTAGAAGAATTAGATACCCTGTTTTCCCAGATCAAAGCCGCTAAAGCTGCGGGTAACACAGAAGAAGCTGAAAAATTAGCCCAAGAATTCCAAAAAGTTCAAGAAGAAGCGAACCAATACGTCCAACAAAATGCCTTTGGTCAAATTGTGGAAACGGCTGGCGGAGTGGGGATGAATGCGGCGACTTCGAGTGATTGGACAACCTATTTTTATAGTTTTCCCTCTAATAAACTAGAATTGTGGATGTCGTTGGAGTCAGAACGATTTCTAGAACCTGTATTCCGAGAATTTTATAAAGAACAGGAAGTTATTTTAGAAGAACGCCGTCTGAGAACTGATAATAGCCCTATTGGTACAATGGTGGAGGCGTTTCTCGATACAGCCTTTACAGAACATCCCTATAAACGTCCTGTTATTGGTTATAACCAAGATATTCGTAATCTAACCCGTGAAGATGTACGGCAATTTTTTGATACCTATTATGGTCCAAATAATTTAACGTTTGCTATTGTGGGAGATGTCAATCCCGAACAAGTGAAACAGTTTGCTCAAGTTTATTTTGGTCGTTATTCGGCTAAACCGGAACCCCCAAAAGTAACTAAGGTAGAACCCCCACAAACCAAAACAAAAGAAGTTACCCTAGAATTACCTTCCCAACCTTGGTATCTTGAAGGATATCACCGTCCAGCCATTACGCATCCCGATCACGCTGTTTATGAGGTAATGGCAACTTTATTAAGTTCGGGTCGCACGTCTCGCCTTTATAAGTCTCTGGTTCAAGAAAAACAGGTAGCGTTAGTTGCTCAGGGATTTAATGGCTTTCCAGGGGATAAATACCCTAATTTAATGTTATTCTATGCTCAAACTTCTCCTGGTGCTACGGTAGATCAGGTGGGTGCAGCCTTAGAACAAGAAATTGAACGGTTGAAAACCGAACCGGTTGCTGATGAAGAATTGCAACGGGTAAAAACTCAACTGAGGGCGGCTTTAGTGCGATCGCTTAATTCTAATTTAGGAATGGCTCGATCTTTGCTCGAATATGAGGTGAAAACCGGAACTTGGCGCAATCTTTTTGACCAATTAACGGCTATTGAAGCGGTGAGTGCAGCCGATATTCAACGGGTAGCAACAGAAACATTTACCCCTGAAAATCGGACTATTGGCCGAATTTTACCGAAGAGTCAATAATATTCGTTTCGGGGAATAAAAAGACCATCAATTCCCCAATTATTTTTTTTCAAAGATTTCTTCGGTAATGATAACCTGACAATATCCCATGAGTTGTTCTAGGTGATCGCGTACTATCTGTAACCGTTGCTCGGTTGTCCCCTGTTTTCGAGAAGACCGTAAAAACAGGAGATCAGTTCCCAACAAGCGCAACGTCCGATAAATTTCAGTTTGGATAGACTGATAACGAGAGGCAATTGACGGAGCTAACTCGTCAGTGGTCAACGTCAAAATCTGCTCTTGGAAAATTCCCTGCACGGCTTGAAAATTTTGGGAGATTTTCCCAATATCTATATTCCTTACGGTGACTTGATCCCCAAGGTTAGTCAAGGAATCATGAAAATTTTGATAGGATTTTTGATAAGATTTCGGTATCATAGATAACTATATCGCGCTAAAATATATTAACTAATATTAAACTTAGAGGTTGTTAGATCGGATCTAAACCTCTTCTTAAACTGGAATTGTTAAGACAAGCATTTATTTTTTCGAGTTAATCCCTCTGCCAATGGTACAAAAAAGAAATACACATTAGTACCTTGGGGGTTATTACTACTCAATTTCATATTAATTTCTTCATAAAAGAGTCATTAATCGTCTTTTAAAGAGTGAATCTCCCTAGATCTATCATAGCTAACCTTTATCGTACTCATCATTGTCCTATCAACCCCTCTATGAACGTAGTTACCTATCCTGACCCCAAACCGGTAGAATTGCCCCTTCCTGATTGGCTAAACGAATGTCTAATCGCCTATCAATCGAATCAAGACAGTGAAGATCTGAGCCTAATCTGTCGAGCATTTAATTTTGCCTACCAACTACACGAAGGACAATCTCGTAAATCAGGAGAACCTTATATTGCCCATCCCATCGCTGTAGCAGGATTATTGCGAGATTTGGGCGGAGATAAGGCTATGATCGCTGCCGGATTTCTCCACGACGTGGTAGAAGACACGGAGGTGACACCAGAAGAGATTGAGGAAAAATTTGGGGCAGAAGTACGACACTTAGTCGAAGGGGTGACTAAGCTATCTAAATTTAATTTTTCGAGTAAGACTGAACATCAAGCTGAGAATTTTCGGCGAATGTTCTTAGCCATGGCCCAAGATATTCGGGTAATTGTGGTGAAATTGGCGGATCGTCTCCACAATATGCGAACCTTAGAACACCTCAAACCGGAAAAACAAGAAAGAATAGCCCTAGAAACGAGAGAAATTTTTGCCCCCTTAGCCAACCGTCTGGGAATATGGCGGGTTAAGTGGGAATTAGAAGATTTATCTTTTAAATATTTAGAAGCAGAAGCCTATAGAGAAATACAGACCCTAGTCGCCGAAAAAAGGAGCGATCGCGAAACCCGTTTAGAAAATATTAAAGAAACCCTACGGCAACGTTTAGAAAGCATTGGGGTTCAAGTGTTGGAGTTACAAGCCCGCCCCAAACACCTGTACGGAATTTATAGCAAAATGCAGCGACAGCAAAAAGAATTTCATCAAATTTATGATATCGCTGCTCTGAGAATTATTGTTCAAAATAATGAAGAGTGTTACCGCGCCTTGGCGGTGGTTCATGATGCCTTTAAACCGATCCCTGGACGTTTTAAAGATTACATTGGGCTCCCCAAACCGAACCGCTATCAATCCCTCCATACGACCGTTGTTGGGTTAACAGGTCGTCCCCTAGAAGTGCAAATTCGCACCCTAGAAATGCACCATATCGCTGAATATGGGATCGCTGCCCATTGGAAATATAAAGAAACAGGGGGATCTTACCATACAACCCTGTCAGAAGAGGATGAGAAGTTTACCTGGTTGCGTCAACTCCTTGAATGGCAAAAAGATCTCCAAGATGCCCAAGAGTATGTCGATACTCTCAAAGATAACCTCTTTGATGATGATGTTTATGTCTTTACCCCCCAAGGGGATGTGGTCGCCCTAGCGCGGGGGGCTACTCCTGTTGACTTTGCCTATCGCATCCATACCGAAGTCGGGAATCATATGAAAGGGGCAAGGATTAATGAAAAATGGTCAGTGTTAGATACGCCCCTCAATAATGGGGATATTGTGGAGATTATTACCCAGAAAAATGCCCACCCTAGCGTAGACTGGCTGAACTTTGTCGTCACGCCTAGTGCGCGAAACCGTATTCGCCAATGGTTCAAGCGATCGCATCGAGACGAAAATGTAGCCCGAGGACGGGAGATGTTAGAGAAGGAATTAGGCAAAAGTGGCTTAGAAGCCTTACTTAAGTCTGATCCGATGCAAAGTGTGGCTGAAAGGTTGAATTACCAGTGTGTGGAGGACTTACTAGCCGCCTTGGGGTATGGAGAAGTCACCCTCAATCAGATTGTTAACCGACTCAGGGAAATTACCGTTAAGACCCAAGAAGAAGAAATTCCAGCGGAGAAGACTCGATTTTCTAACCCTTGTCCTCCGGCTTCTTGTCCAGCCAAACAAAGTAAATCACCGATTATGGGGGTTGAAGGGCTAGTCTACAACATCGCAGGTTGTTGTCACCCTCTCCCTGGAGAACCCATTATTGGGATAGTAACCAGAGGGGCTAGAGGAATTTCCATTCATCGTCAAGGGTGTTCTAATATAGAAAATGTACCAGGGGAACGATTGATTCCGGTGCGTTGGAATCCGACCGAAGAAAATGGCAATAATAAAACCTATCCCGTGGATATTGCGATTGAAGCCCTTGATCGTGTGGGAATTCTTAAAGATATCTTGTCTCGTCTGAGTGATAATAACATCAATGTTCGGAATGCGGGGGTAAAAACCAGTCGTAATAAACCAGCGATGATTAATTTACGAATTGATATCCGCGATCGCCAACAACTAGAATGTGTTATTAGTCAAATTAGAAATCTGAGTGACATTCTTAATATTCACCGTGTTAATAGTGTGGAATCATAGTCCAAAGACCTTAACGATTGTTAAGATTGGGAATTGACAAACAATGCAATTCTTACAATTTTTGATGGTATTCTTAGGGGGTGGCTTAGGAAGTTGCTCCCGATATTTTGTAAGTCAAGTGATTAGTAATGAATTAGAATTAAAATCAACCTTTCCTTTGGCTACATTGACAGTTAATCTTGTAGGCTGTTTTATTATTGGGATTTTTATCGGACTAATAGAACGGTTTCAATTACATCCTAATTGGACATTATTATTAGCAACAGGGTTTTGTGGTGGGTTTACTACATTCTCTTCTTTTTCTTATGAAAATCATTTATTGCTAAAAAACAACGAATATTTATTAGGATTAAGTTACACACTGATTAGTTTATTTTGGGGATTTGCTGCGACTTTTTTGGCTATTTTTATGGTTAGAAGATTTTAAGTCTTAGAGAGTGTTTGTAAACAAAAAATTAAGTTTATTTTGGTCGTCTTATCGGTTGCTGATCGACCCTTTAGGGTTGATTGTAGGGGGTAAATCTGAACTTCCCCCCATATTTATATACTACTTTTACCCCAAAACCTTCTATAGATAGGCTTTTGGGGCATATCTCTTTTGTGTCCATGTATGGATACAAAAGAGATATGTTGACAAAATTTTGGCGATCGCTGTACTGTAGAAACACATAGGTGCAGTTCCCTCAAACCCACTTCATAGACGCTTCGGAGAGATTGTACCCAGTAACGGGTAGGACAAAAATCGCTATAACTACCTCTAGGTAAGGGTTTTATCATTTTTTGTGGGGGGAAGTTCAGCTATATTGGTTGGGAGGATGAACGTGGAAATTACGCAAGGAAAAACCCCTCAAAAGGCTTTTGAGGGGTTCGTCAGTGTGATCAAGGCTAAATATCGAGAGGCTTCAAATTGTCCTGAGTGTGAGAGTTATGCTTTACCTGGAGAGATAAAGCGTTGGGGCTGTTGTTCGATGTGCTCCTACAAGTCGGTATCCTTTTGATGGTCAAACTTTTTCAGGGTTTCCTTGAATACTTCTGGATAATGTTTGTTGGCAAAAATTCATCCCGTCAGCATAGCTGAGGGTCTTCGTTTTTGCATTTTAGAAATAAATAGTGTAAAGGTGGGGCTGGTTTTTTGTGAAAATATTTTCACCAACTAGCAAATCAGTAAGCTTGTATCAATAATAGTGTACTTGTACTTTTTTGTCCAGTGGAGCCGATTTGTGGGAAAAGTAGAATAAAAATACTATCGAATGAACCGACGGAATTCGTGGAAGCCTTGGCAAATCAGGTGTCGGTTTTAAACGACGATCCCTCAACCACGCGGCTTTTACCGAGAAATAGTTGGCAGAATGCGAAACAGCAAGGTTAACAATGCGGTGGAAACGGCCACGACAATGGGAATAACTAGAGACTTAACCCCTTTCAGGTCTGATACTTCAGTGACTAAGGTATTTTGAACCGTTTTAATATCCCTAACGGTTTCCTTGAGGTTGCTGACTTCTGTTTTGAGTTCAGCGAGTTCTATTTTGATCGTCCCAATATCTTCGGATTGCTTATCCATTTTTTGGGACAAGTCCTTCAATTTCTCGTTAGTCTCTTTTTGATTCCCTTCCAATTTATCCTCAATCCGCTTGAGAACTTCTGCTATTCAATTGTTTCCCAAGTTTCGGTGTTCTTACTTCCCCCTAACCCCCCTTTATTAAGGGGGGAACTCAATCGTAATTTAGGATGTCACTAAAGATTTTAATTCTTTCGTGGTTAAACGAGGACCATAATTGGTAACAATGCGAGAAGACGCTCGTGAAGCGAGATCCCCTGCTTGGCTATAGGTCATCCCGTGGGTGATCCCATACAGGAATGCCCCCGCATACATATCTCCTGCACCCACAGTATCAACAGCCTCTACAAGGTAAGGAGAAATTTCAAGTAATTCCTGACCGTCAAAAATTAACGATCCCTTTGAGCCACGGGTGATCGCAAAGCCTTGGGCTAAGGTTTTGAAATAGGCGATCGCCTCCGAGAAATCCTCAGTATCAGAGATTTTTAGGGCTTCTGCTTCATTAGCAAAAATAAAATCTAACCCCGATCCAATAATCTTTAACAAACCATCCTTAAAAAACTCGGCCATATTAGGATCAGATAAAGAAAAAGTTGTTTTAACTCCCGCACCTTGGGCAATTTCCCTAGCTTTAATAGCTGCTGCTTTAGCCGTTGGGGAAGTCACTAAATACCCCTCTAAGTAAAGATATTCAGAGTCGGCGATCGCTTCGGGGACTAATTCTTGTTCAGATAAATTACCTGTAATTCCCAAAAACGTATTCATCGTGCGATCAGCATCGGGGGTAACCATCACTAAACATTTTCCCGTGGTTCCTTCTTCCCCATCGCCGTTGTGTTCATTGGTATCTAACCCACACTGACGCAAGTCGTCTAAATAAAACCGTCCTGCTTCATCATTGGCAACTTTACACGAATAAAACCCTTGACCACCGAGTTGGCTAATGGCAACCATGGTATTAGCCGCAGATCCCCCACCACTTTGCTTACATAGTTGTCCATTTAGCTTTTGGACTAACTCCCCTTGACGAACTTCATCAACGAGAGTCATCACTCCTTTATCGATGTTTAATTCTTGAAGTAATACTGGTGAAACTTCAAACTCCATATCTACTAAAGCATTACCAACACCGTAAACGTGATACTTTTTACCCATGAATACTCCCTGGTTTAACAATAACCCTATTTTGTTTAATTGCATTTTAGGGTAACAGAAGCATTCATATCATAGCTTTGGTGAATTTGGCAATTAATCAGACCTAAAATTAATTATTAATAGTGGTTTAAAAACATTCATGTCTCACGTATAAACTCTATCCTCATCATCAAAAAAGTTGGAGAATGAATAAAAATCCCCCAACTTTTTACAAGTTAGAGGGAACAGTTAAATTGTATTATGTTCACTGAGAAGTTTTTCAACCCTAGCTTCTTCAACACGGGAGGTTAATTTAGTCCCTTCGTATATATCCCGTTGGGTTTTTACTAAACTAATGGTGGAACCGATGGTAAAGGTTAAACCCATTCCCATAAAACCCTTGATCCATGTGTCAACTGGTAAATAAATGATCCCCATTGAGGTTGCAGAAACTGCAACAATAAATGATAACCAGGTTTGAATAATCCAAGCTGGACTATGATCTTGGTTACGATTAGATTTCGCCATTAATCTTCTTCCCTTGCTGTAACAAACATCAAAATAGTCTTAGCTTTCAGTTTAATACTATTACTTTAGGTAAGAATCGGGGATAAATGACAGTTTTTTAATTGGCTCTTTTTAAAAAAAATATAGATGATAAAAATATTGTATTTAATTTACATCACTTTTTTCTGTGTTGACCAAATAGTCATTAAACTCTTGTTGATCAAAATGATAAACAGTACGAATAGGGTAAGGAATCGTAATATCTTCTTGATCAAAGGCTTGTTTAATTGCGATTATCACCTTACTTTGAATTCGTCTTACTATTGCTTGAGAAGGGTTTGTCCAGTAGCGTACAACTAAATCTATTGAACTGTCTCCAAAACTGATTAAATCAACTTCAGGTTCGGGAGTTTTTAAAATTTCTTCGATACTGTCAACAGTTTTTAATAAAATTGCTTTTGCATGAGGTAACGGGGTATTGTAATCGACTCCAACTCCTAAATCTGTTCGTCGAGAATTAAACGCTGTTCGCACTTGTACTGCACTGGTAAATACAGTTGAATTAGGCAATAAAATACGTTCACCTTGATACGTCCGAATTTGAGTTGTCCGAATATTGATCGTCTCAACGGTTCCTTCGTATTCACCAACAATAATCTGATCCCCCATATTAAAAGGTTCTTGAATTAATAAAAGGACTCCCGCTAAAAAGTTTTTAAAAATATCTTGAAAAGCAAAACCAATGGCTACTGAACTTATTCCCAAAGTAGCAACAACATCCCCTAAACGTAACCCTGGAAAGGCGATAATACTTGCTAAGATAACTCCTACTACCCAGGATAAAATGTAAGCACTTTTGCTAAATAATAAACGCAGAGACTGACTACGAATGGTTTTTTGACCTACCCTAGTGGCTACTTTTTCAATAAACTTGGCTAAAAAGCGAGTTAACAATACAATAATGATAGCAAACAATAGGGCTGGGATCGCCTTGATAGCATTACCAATAAGTTCACTAACACTCTCTACCACTGTTGACATAATGATGCTCATTTTTTTCGACAATACTATTTCTATTGGCTCTAAAATTTTGATCTCTTGGGATTATAACACTTTATGAAGAAACGTGATGTTATGTTAATTTGATCTATTCATAGAGAGACACGAATTAGGACAAACAATTAAGAGATAGTAGTCCCCCTTAAGATTAGAACAAATTAAATCGCTAAAACTCAATCTATAATAAGGCTTTTAATTCTACATTCTGCATTCTGCTATGGTTGATAAGAAAAATAGTATCGATAAGAAAAATGCGAGACTAAAATCTCGCAAGTGGGGTTAGTCAACAAAATTAAGTTTTTTATTTTCTCAGTAAACTATTGAACCAAGAAACTTCTATTGAAACTTTTTCCCAGCTTTATCAAACGCTTGAATTAAATCATTCCAAGCTTTCTCAAAACCGGCTTGAATTTCTGTCCAAGCATCTTCTCCTGCTTTTTGCAGTTCTTCTAATTTGTGACGGGCTGCATCGCGTTTGGCATATAATTCTTCTAAGTTACCATGATACTCGGCGGCCGCATCTGCTTTGGCTTGCTCCGCTTTGGCTTTTAGTTCATCGATCTGAGCGTTTAATTTGTCTAATTGTGCTTCAACCTTAGCCTCGTAAGCTTGTTTTTGTTCAGTTTTAGGATTAGTAGGTGTTTGAGTAGACATAAAGGATACCTCCTATCAGATTTTCAACAATATTTCAATATTTTTGCTTTAAGATTAGCTGACACTAAAAGCAATAAGGATTAAAGTCCCAACAAAGGTGGCAGCTAATCCTCCCAAAATTAGGTAAGTGAATTTCTCGTTAGGAGTTGGATATCTAGCTCCTGTCATTGGGGGGGTGACAGGATAATTATTAACTAACCCCTCTTGAGAAACTGTGTAACCCCCTGTAGTTGTTGGGTTATCATCATTCTCTTGACGAGTTTGAGGAATGGGTTTATTGGGGGGTTCGTTTCCTTCGCGCCTCTCTCTGGCGGCTACTTCTGCTGGAATTAATTCACTCCCATCACTACGGTTAGATTCTAAATGATTAATGGCTGTTTTCATATTCTTGCTGTTTTTTAGTACGATGTCATTTCGTTGTTACTACAATAACATTATTTTCATACATTGTCAAGCTTTAGTACACATTTTGTACTAACAACATGATATCAGATGTGTTAGCCATCCTCCATCTGAAGTGATAGAATATTGTTATAACAATTAAAGTACAGTGTTAGTACAAAAATCATGGCTAGAACCAAACCTAAATCCGATAAGGTGTTAACCATCCGTCTTCCTGAGAAAGACTTATTGCATCTAGAGGCTTATTGTATGGACTGTGGCAAAACCAAAACAGAAATTATTCGTTCTTTGATTCAAAGTTTACCCGTTACAGGAACTACCGTTATTCAATAGATTGCCTAATGGGTTTTTCTATAATCCAAACAAAAAGGAGAGAAAAAACAAAACAGTTAAGTCTGTACTTTCTCTCCCTATTTCAGTATTAGATATAGTCATTTCAATTAAAAGTGAGACACCTGCTGCTTGTAATAATAGTCTTCATAGCTCAATTTTTGTATCATTCTTATTTGAAATGACTATATATTCAATTTTTTAGACTATTGGCTGATTGCCTGGGTGTTGTTTCCTTTGGAGTCGGCGATTTGTTGTTTAAGCACTTCAAAGGCTTTATCAAACTGGGGATCGCCAAAGGTTCCGATGCGATCACGATCAAGTTGAAGAGCTTTACGTTCGTCGTCACTTAATTCGAGAATAATATCAGGCTTAATTCCTTCTTTATTAATGTCTCGACCATTAGGGGTGAGGTACTTAGCGATGGTAACAGCTAACCCTGAGCCATCTCCTAAACCTCGAACGGACTGCACTAAGCCCTTGCCAAAGGTCTGAGTTCCCACAATCATGGCGCGTTCATGATCTTGTAACGCTCCTGAGAGAATTTCACTAGCACTGGCTGAGCCACCATCGACTAATACGACTAGGGGTTTGTCTGTCAAGGCACGGTTACTAGCTCGTTGTTGTTCTTCTTCGCCACCCCGATTAACGGTTGAGACAATTTTCCCTTCATCAAGCCACATCCGAGCAATTTCGATGCTGGAATAGAGCAATCCTCCAGGATTAGAACGAAGATCTAAAATATAGCCGTTAACCTGTTTGGTTTCTAATTCTTTAATAGCCTCTCGCATTTCTTGACCGGCTTGGCTACTAAATTGAGTCAGACGAATATAGCCAATCGAGCCGATGGGGGTTTCTTGAGAACGAGCGCGAACAGGGTGTAGTTCAATACGCGCCCTAACAATAGGGTAGTCAATTTCTTTGGCACTGCGGCGAATCGTTAGGGTAACTTTGCTTCCTGGTTTACCCCGAATTAATTTAACCGCATCTTCTACTTCCATCCCTTCAGTGGTTTTGCCATCAATTTTTACAATGACATCTTTAGATAAAATTCCAGCGTCAAACGCTGGGGTATCTTCAATAGGAGCAACCACAACCAATTCATTAGTTTCGTCATCCTTAGTAATTTGGATACCAACCCCAGTTAATTCTCCTGAAGTATCAATTTGCATATTTTTAAATTCTTCAGGATCCATAAAACGAGTGTAGGGATCTTCGAGGGTTTCGAGCATTTCCCGAATCGCTGTATAAGCCTCTTCCTTATTGGCATAGGGACGCTTTAAATATTCTTGACGAATAGCTCGCCAATCAATTTGGTTAAACGTCGCATCTACATAAGTGCGGTTAATAATTTGCCAGACTTCATCGACTAATTCTTTGGGATTATCCTGAAAAAAAGCTTGACTTTGGGAGAAACGAAGTCCCCCTCCTGTTACTGCCACTGCGGTTAAGACTGCTGCTGTTGCGCCTAGAATGAGACCACGTTTTTGATTAACCATAAGCCTAAATTTATGCAAAGATGAAACGGTAAGGAGTTTGTTTGCTAATTACGTGCTAACTGTAACACTGGAACTTATATGAAAGATCTAACTCAGTAGATCTTGTACTTAAGTTGTTGAATGAGTAGAAATAGACAGTGAGTTATTGTTTCGGTAGAGTTGTTCACCTCAGTTATAACATTTTTTGAAGGTAGGTAAAGTAATTCCATGACAAATAGTACATTGGTTAATATTGATTCCTTAAAAAGTCAGCGTGAAGCCTTACGCACTCAGCGACGATTAAAAGCATGGCAGGGAGTGTGGCGTTTTTTAGCTCTGTCAGGGATGCTAGGAGGATTAATGTGGATGGTCACTTGGCCTCATTGGTTAATTCGGGATCAATCACAAATCAAAATTGCCGGAAACTATTTACTTTCTCAACAACAAATTCGAGAACTTCTACAAGTATCCTATCCTCAGCCGATCTGGGAACTGCCCCTTCATCAGTTGACAGAAGAACTTAAGGCTGAACCTCCTCTAAAAGATGTTTATCTAACCCGTCAGCTTCTCCCGACTCAGGTAACCATTACGGTTAAAGAACGACAACCGATTGCTAAGGCGACCTCTTCTCAAGGAGCGGGTTATCTAGATGCTAATGGCGTTTGGATTCCAGCGCAATTCTATCACGAAGACACCCAACTAGAGAAAGCCCAAGACCTCACCGTCCTTGGTTTTGAACCTCAGTATCGTTCTCACTGGCTTGAAGTCTATCAGCTAATTCTTCAATCACCTATCAAAATTAAGACAGTAGATTGGCGAAATCCCAGTAATCTGATCTTAAAAACTGACTTGGGAACCGTTCATTGTGGTCCTTATAGCGATCGCTTTCCCCAACAATTGCAAGCGTTAGCCAAAATGAAACAACTTCCTTCTCGCGTCTCTGCACAGCGAATTGTTTATTTCGATTTAACTAATCCCCAATCTCCTTTTGTTCGTCTAAAACCTTAGCTGATCTCCCGATTTTCCCCCAAATAATTTAGTATTTTTATACCATTGTCTAAGTGGACTTTTAATTGATATTGTTGACTAACATAAAGATATTATTGACAAACCCTGACTAGATTCTTAGTCTATAAGGTGAAATGGTTCTATATAAATAGTAAGCTTTTAACATATGGTAATGTTTTAATTTGCGGTATGAGCTTAGCTAATCAAAAATTAATTCACCATATCTTAAACTAATTGTCTAAACCACTCCCCAAATCTCGGTAACCTTTTCTCAAGCAATCGTGAATTACAATGACCTCCAATGAAAAGTTGAACTTAAACTATTCTATCGCTGGTGATACTGAATCTCCTGAGTCGTTGAATGCGATGGACAATTATCATGTTCATAATAACAATTTATTTTTACCTCAATTTAATGAGTCCTCACAAAGCCCTAGAGAAGACATCAGGAGAAACCAGATAGTGCCAAATAACGTTGCCAAAATCAAAGTCATTGGCGTTGGTGGCGGTGGATGTAATGCAGTTAATCGGATGATAGAAAGTTCCTTAACTGGCATTGAGTTTTGGGCAATCAATACGGATGCTCAAGCCCTCGCCCAGTCGGCAGCCCCCCAACGTTTACAAATCGGACAGAAATTAACCAGGGGTCTGGGAGCTGGAGGAAATCCCTCTATTGGCACTCAAGCGGCTGAAGAGTCTCGAGATGAAATTGCTCATGCTCTAGAAAACACCGATCTGGTATTTATCACGGCAGGAATGGGAGGAGGAACGGGGACAGGAGCCGCCCCGATCGTCGCTGAAGTAGCTAAGGAAATTGGCTGTCTAACGGTGGGAGTTGTTACTCGTCCTTTTACCTTTGAGGGACGACGACGCACCTCTCAAGCAGCAGAAGGGGTTAATAATCTGCAAAATAATGTTGACACCCTAATTGTTATTCCTAATAATCAATTATTACAGGTCATTCCCCCAGACACCCCCCTACAACAAGCGTTTCTAACGGCTGATAATATTCTGCGGCAGGGGGTACAAGGGATTTCAGATATTATTACCATTCCTGGATTGGTGAATGTGGACTTTGCTGATGTGCGAGCAGTGATGGCTGATGCGGGATCGGCATTAATGGGGCTAGGAACAGGCTCAGGTAAATCCCGTGCCAATGATGCGGCAGTGCAGGCAATTTCTTCTCCCCTGCTAGAACATTCGATTAAAGGGGCAAAAGGCGTTGTTTTTAATATCACGGGTGGAGATGATCTGACCCTCCATGAAGTGACAACTGCGGCTGAAACCATTTTTGAGGTGGTTGATCCCGATGCCAATATTATTTTTGGGGCAGTAATTGATTCAGGGTTGCAAGGGGAAGTGATCATTACGGTTATTGCAACAGGTTTTAGTGGAGAATCTGAAGGCACGTCCTCAAAAAAAGCGACGACCAGTCCAACCCGTAAAGTTCCTGATGCCTCTACCCCAAAATCTCCTGACCCCACTCCCCCTAAACCCGCCGGGTTAGATATTCCAGACTTTTTGCAAAAACGTCGTTTTCCAAGACGCTAGTTAGAGATTGCTGAATAATTCACCCCCTCACTGTCAAATCAGAGATTCTGACGGAATATTCTCCTATATATAAACAAAATCAAAGCAGATACATAGCACTACGGATTAAGGTTAGGACGTTTTTCTGTTGTCTTCTGTCTTCTGCATAAATCTAAAAATCTAATTACGATTAAGGCCAGGGTAACTGATACATTGGTTAAAGAGTTGATGGGTGCTAATTGCTGTAAAGAATCCCATAAATATTTATCCTCCCTCTGAAAACAAAATGATAGGAACGATTCAAGTGATGAAACCCACACAGAGTGTTTGGTCTAATATCGTGAGCAAAATCCGTCTTTGGTGGAAAACCAGTACCCTGACCCTAGTATTAGTTGCCCTTTCGGTGAGTCTGTCTGGGGCAGGATGGAACACCACGACCTCTGAACCAATGTTAATCAGCGTTTTGGCCAGAGGTAACGCGATTACTGACCCTAATGCTATCCTACGCTACGCCTTACCTATTGATAATGAACCTATTCGCAAAATTCAAGGAGCGATCGAAGATATCTCCAATCATTTGCGAGGAAAACGTTGGCCTCCCATTGTTAAAGATGTCAAAGAGGCTTCATTTGTCTTGACATTAAAAAGCAACCAAATTTTGGATAGTATTCCTGACGATCGCAAATCCCAAGGAGGAACCCTCTTAGAAGAAATCAAAGAAGGGGTGACTCAACTGCGAGAAGCGGTAGACAACAAGGATAAGGAACAAGTTTACCTAAAACGGCGAGATTTGCTCAGCAAAATTACTGATATTGAAGAATTGATGGTCACGGGATTTCCGTTTGAAGTTCCCCAAGAATATGCTAACTTACCCCAACTTAAAGGACGGGCTACCGTAGAAATCGAAACCACTAAAGGAAATTTAACAGTGGTGGTTGATGGCTATAGTGCGCCGGTTAATGGGGGAAATTTCGTTGATTTAGTCCAACGAGGGTTTTATGATGGCTTACCTTTCCTAGATTCTGAGGATGATTTTGCCCTACAAACTGGAGATCCCCCAGGTTCTGATGCCGGATTTATTGACCCTGAAACGGGAGAATATCGGGCAATTCCCATTGAGGTTTTGGTCAAAGGGGATAAAGAACCTATCTATGAATTTACCTTAGAAGATGTAGGAATTTATTTGCCGGATCTTGCCCTGCCGTTTAATGCCTATGGTGCGGTTGCTTTAGCCCGTCCCAGTCTTGATCCTAATGGCGGTTCGTCTCAATTCTTTTTCTTTAAATTTGATAGTGAATTAACGCCCCCTGGATTTAATTTGATGGATGGTCGTTATTCTGTTTTCGGCTATTTGGTTGATGGAAAAGAAGTCTTAGAAAAGCTCACTGATAAGGATAAGATTATCTCAGCTTCTGTTATTGATGGCTTAGATAATTTAGTGGAACCTCAGCAGAGTTAACACTAAACCCAGTGTAGTTAGATGTTTAATGTAGAGATGTTGTCTATCACGTCTCTACAAATTTCTATTAATTATAATTTTTTCTGAATCTTCTCTGAGAAAAGTCTCAGAAATCTCCCAGCCCCTTTTAAGATCGGATGTTAATAATAATAATCAAGCAACCAATCACATTAGAAAGAATTCCTATGAAACTTCATCAATTAGCTACTGCTGCAACAACTTCTGTTTTGTTACTTAGCACTCTGGCAGCATCCTTAATCAAAGCGGATATAACTTTTGCCAATGAATCTCTATCTGACCGCAATTCTAGCGTTCAATTAGTTGCTAAGAATGTCCTTCGTTCAGGATCTTTTGTCACCACTGAACAAGATCATCCTACCACAGGAAAAGCTAGTATTGTTAATGAAAGAGGACAACGTTATCTAGAATTTGATGCTGCATTTGGAACCGCTAGTGGTCCCGATGTTCAGGTTATTCTCCATCGTAATAAACCTGTTCCTGTTAATCTTTCTAAAGCAGATTATATCACCCTTGCTCCCTTAAAGAGTACCGAAGGAACACAACGTTATGCTATTCCTGATAATATTCAAATTAATAATTTTGAATCTGTTGCCATATGGTGTCGTAAGTTTAATGTTACCTTTGGTTATGCTGGATTCTAATCAAGATTAAAACTAACATATAACAGTTAAATAAATGTAAGAGTTGGGGCTAAGAGATATCTAAGTCCCACTTTTTTATCTTTCACTTTTTTCAGGATAAAAATTAATAATGTATAGCCCCAAAAAAAAGTAAAACTTTTCTTGAGTTGATAAAAAATAAACTATTTAAACTTTGGTTAGGGCGATTGCGTGATTAACCTGAGTTCGGTGTTAGGAGTTAGGAGTTGGGAAATCTTCAACGAAGGAATAATGAAGCAACAAAAAACGGCTCTAAATCATGCTCAAGCAAAAAGCCTATATCTCCCAATGAGATAAACAGTAAAATACTTATTCGAACTGATAATTATTATTTCTCTTTATTACCAAATTTAGGAAACTTAGTTTGAATATCAAGTTGGTTAAATTTATAAAAAACATCAAATATTTAAAGGTATTTAGTTTGATTATTTATAAGAACCCAAAGTTTTATTACGAATATTTAAAAAATATCTCTCATCCTATGGATATATTTTATGGAGATCGTCTTAGTGATGATTTGTTTGAATGTAAAGTTAAATGGGCTTTACTTAGATAACTGTTAACTTATCCGTCTTCTAAGAGACTTTTCCTAAAATAAATCTTAAGATGAGATTTTAGGGTTACAGAAAAAATAACTCGTGAGGGCTAGGAATCCCTCGCGTTCAGTAATGGGAAAATTCCAAAAAAGCGAGTTTAAAGGATGCCTAATGTCACAAATTAATTGGATAAATCGAGGTTCAAATGATGGTTTTGATGAGTCTTATGGTTCTAAGGCAACTATTGCACGCCAATTAGTAGACTTAGCTATTAATAACTGGTCTTCAGTGATTCAAGATTTTAATTATTCGGATTCTACTCATCCTAATGAATATCAACTGACTATAATTGCAGAAAATCTTGGAAGCGATCCACGATCCCAAGGATTCGGAGGATACGTTAATCCTGCTTCTATAGAAGTTGACGTAAATGGTAAGCCATTTGCAGCCATAATTAAGATGGATGATGATGCTGCTGATAGTGTTGAGGGTCCTTGGTTTTTTGCACACGAATGGATCAATAACTTTTCCTCAAGGGAAAATGACTACTATGGCTACTCTTCAGAGATAATTGGAATTGATTTTTATACCGTAATTCACCATGAATTAGGCCATGCCCTCGGTTTCTCATTTCCATTTCCTACCGCCTTAGCTATCGGTCAACATTTGACACCAGTTGATTCAGACAATCCTAATCCAGCAATTGTTGCACTTCAAAACTTTGTAGAAGTTTCTCATGAAAACTCCACTAGAGCAACCTTTAATGGCGGTCATCTTTGGCCTGGATATAACCCTACATTACCATCAAATCTAGTTGCATATCCTCAGCCTTTTGATCTAATGAGTGGTACTCCACTAACAACAAGTATACGCCAAATGATTTCGCCGCTCGATGCCCAAATCTTAAGAGATGCGTATGGTTATACTATCTGTAATTTGAATGATATACCGACTCTTGATAAACCTGAAATAAACTGTACTACTCAACCCGAACCATCACCTCAATCATTGTGATTAGAAACTATCCTAAGTATTCTATGTTAATTACTACAAAAACTTAAATTTTAAAGTTAAAGCGTGAAAACAAAAAGCAGGAGTTTAAAAATGGCAGAAGAAAATTTCGCATCTGGAAAAATTCAAAAACTTCGTACTCGAAGAAGTGCTAGTAGTCATATATTATGGATTGAAGATAGAGATTACTATATACAAATGAATCCTGACAATATCGATGAGCGTGATAAACATATATTCGCTGTTGCTCTTGCAGCAAAACTAAATAATCGATCAGTAGAAATCGCATACAGACCCAATCAAGGAGGTTATCGAATTGTTTATCATATTGAATTAGTAAATTAAAACCTTGAGTTAACATTGAATTCGCTGTAACCCCCTTATTTAGAGATACTCATAGGACGATAACTCTGTAGAATATGAATTAAACTGGTTTTAACTTTATGAACAAAATAGACTAAATATTCTACCCCTTTTTTTCCCCTTTTACCTTTTCGATATCAACAGACTATTCCCAGTTGAAAGGTAACAGATTTACCTTTTTGACTGGACATCGTGTTAAGATTATTGATGTTTTTTCCATCAATACAAGCAATCGCGATCGCCTTAAATTCCCTTTCACCATTGGCAATAGCATGGGCAAATTCAGCCCTTTCTGCACATAAAATTAAGCCAAAACTAGCATTTTCAATATTGGTTCCCACATAAATTTTTTGCCCTCCTAAAATAGCTGCTCCTACCCTAAACTTAGAATAGGGAGAATAAGCTGATTTAGCCGCATTTTCAGCAGCTTGACACAAGGTTTGTTGTTCTTGTTGAGATAAGGTCATTACTAAAGCAAAAGGTAAAATTTTAAAAAGGAACATTAGTAGGTAAAATACAATAGTAACTTCCAAGAACTAGAAAAGTTTACTATTCTTTACTTCTTAATCTAAACCTGACTGTTAATAGCTACAAGAGGGCTGCTAAGATGAACATTCGCATTGGTAATGGGTATGATATCCACCGTTTAGTTGAAGGTCGTCCCTTAATTTTAGGAGGAATTGAGATTTCCCATACCGTCGGTTTGTTGGGACACAGTGATGCTGATGTGCTAACCCATGCCATTATGGATGCTATGTTAGGGGCATTAAGTTTAGGGGATATTGGTCATTATTTTCCCCCTTCTGATCCCCAATGGAAAGGGGCAAATAGTATTACATTACTTGAACAAGTTAATCAATTAGTGCGATCGCAAGGTTGGCAAATTGGGAATATTGACTCGGTTATTATTGCTGAACGTCCGAAAATGAAACCTCACATCTCAGACATGAGGGAAAAGTTAGCC
Source organism: unicellular cyanobacterium SU2 (assembly GCA_002110465.1). Lineage (GTDB taxonomy): Bacteria > Cyanobacteriota > Cyanobacteriia > Cyanobacteriales > Microcystaceae > Rippkaea. Next base: position 117,658 of record NEED01000073.1, read on the forward strand.
CAAACTTTAGAGATTGAACCTGATAAAATTGGTATTAAAGCAACGACAAATGAAAAATTAGGACCTACTGGAAGAGAAGAAGGAATCTCCGTTTATGCAGTGGCTTTATTAGTAAAAGAGGCATAAAATTAATCCTTATTCTGTGAGTTTATCGGGTATTTTAATCTGATCTCGGAGAAATCAACCCACTCAAAATACATATAGTGTTAATATTAGAGACATTTGCTCCCAACAAACCCTAAGACAAGATATGCCCACGCAACGCATTAGAGACATCTTACGCAATGGTCAACCCGATGATACTGTTACAGTTCAAGGTTGGGTACGCACCAAGCGAGAATTGAAAGAATTCGCCTTTATGGAGGTTAATGATGGTTCCTCTATGGCGAGTATTCAAGTGGTTCTCGATGCTACCATTGCCAACTATGAAGATGTTCTCAAATGCTTGAATACGGGGGCTTCTGTTGAAGTGGTAGGAACCTTAGTTTCCTCCCCAGGAAAAGGACAACGCATCGAAGTTAAAGCATCCTCTGTTCAAGTTTATGGGGAGTCTAATCCTGAAACCTATCCCCTCCAGAAAAAACGCCATTCTTTTGAATTTTTGCGGACTATTGGACATCTGCGATCGCGGACTAATACCCTAGGGGCTGTTATGCGGGTTCGTAACGCTTGTTCAAGTGCAATCCATCGTTTTTTCCAAGAAAGAGACTTTCTCTGGGTTCATACTCCTATTATTACCGCTAGTGACTGCGAAGGGGCGGGGGAATTATTTACGGTAACGAATTTAGACCTAAATAAAGTTCCCCAAAATAAAGAAAAAAATGTCGATTATAGTCAAGATTTTTTTGGAAAACGGGCTTATTTAACCGTCAGTGGTCAATTAGAAGCCGAAGTGATGGCCATGGCATTTCAAAATGTCTATACCTTTGGTCCAACCTTTCGGGCGGAAAATTCCAATACCTCCCGCCATTTAGCTGAGTTTTGGATGGTGGAACCGGAAATGGCTTTTTGTGATCTTCAAGGAGACCAAGACTTAGCTGAAGCGTTCCTAAAATATATTTTTAAATCGGTTTTAGAAGCCTGTCCAGAAGATATGGAATTTTTCAATAAACGTATTGATAAAACAGTCTTAGAAACAGCTAATAACATTATCGATAATGACTTTGAAAGAATCACCTATACTGAAGCGATTAAACTATTAGAAAAGGCTAAACGTAAGTTTGAATATCCCGTAGAATGGGGAATTGATCTACAATCAGAACATGAACGATATTTAGCTGAAGAATTGTTTAAAAAACCCTTGATTGTTACTAATTATCCGGCGGGCATTAAAGCCTTTTATATGCGCTTAAATGATGATGGAAAAACCGTAGCAGCAATGGATGTTTTAGCCCCTAAAATTGGTGAAATTATTGGCGGTTCCCAACGGGAAGAAAGGTTAGATGTATTGCAAAAAAGAATAGAAGCATTAGAGATTTTAGAAGAGGATATCTGGTGGTATTTAGATTTACGCCGCTATGGAACTGTTCCTCATGCAGGGTTTGGTTTAGGGTTTGAACGGTTAGTGCAATTTATGACAGGAATGGGCAATATTCGGGATGTTATTCCATTCCCAAGAACCCCTTTGAGTGCTGAGTTTTAGTTTTATCTTTTTACATAGAAACATCGAGATTTTCAGGTTATCCATTATCTAAATCTAGTATCTAAATCTAGAAAATAGAGGATTATTTATTTTGAAAAAAATCAATACCTTGATTAATGCTAACTAACAACTCTTGTCCAATTTTTGGGTTAAATTGATTAATAATGATAGCTTTCTCTGAGGATAGGATAACAATTTCTGGGAAAGGATGACTAAAAAATAAAGTAAGTTTAACATCCTGCATTTTAAGCTTAGTGATGATCTTATTATTAATAGCAAACTTAATATAGTTTTGATTAAGATAAATATGTTTAACTAGACTTATATGAAAGGTTTGATAGATGACAAAACCGATAATAAATAATAATTCAACTGTATTTGTCCCATTCCAATTGGGGATCAGCCATTCAGATGGTGAAGGTAAATAGATTATATCTGTTTTTCCTTGAAAACACTGAATAATATTATCTAATAATTGCCCTAATTCAATCATTACTTTAGATATAAAAATTAGAAAAACAAAAAATCCAGATTGATGAAAGACTTGCTTAAGAAGTTGCCAAGAATCTCTCAGATCCCATTGAGTATAAAGATGCCATTTGTTTGGACTTTTTTTAGATTTAATACTTGTTTCTTGATCAAATTTTATTAATTTCAATTTCTTATTATCGAGTTTTTTATAGGCATAATTGTTATTCCCTTGACTATCTAAAAATAAAATAGATGTATTAAGTTTACTTCCTATAGCGTGGGCTGATTTTAATGCTTTATTAATCGTCTGTGTTTCATTAATAATCAAAATATTGCTATTTGACAAATTGATTTGAACTTGCCAAACTACTCCTAAAACTTCTTTGAATGCACCGCCGAAAACAGTTTTTTTTTGATTGAAATATGATCGACTTCTGTGACTAAAAATCTATATTCTTGTGTTTTTAGGGAATTCTTTAAGGTCAATAAAATTTTATCTTTAGCCACGGAATAAAGGGTAACATTTATTTTATTGTTCCCTTGATAATATTGATGACGAGAAATTAGTTGATCTAGATACCAAATAATCAAAGAACCGATCAGAATTATTTCAGAATATGCTTCAGCATGATAAACTAAAATAGAAATACAACAAAAGACGATAAAAGCGATTAAACTAGCAATTTCACTATCTACTTTTTTACCTTGAATTAACTCTTGCCAAATCAAATGTAATAAAAAATTATAGATGCTTTGAAATAAGTTTTTGACTAAAACAAGAGGATAAATCAACTGAGAATACCAACTTGATCTAAGATAAATTATTTGTCCCTGAAAAATTTTTGTTTTATACATATTTCTCAATAGTTTTATTGGAATACTTGATAAATAGTTTGAGGAAAGCTAATAACTTGATTCCATACTTCTTGAGGAGAAATCCCTAAAGTAATTTGTAAAATCATAACAATTATAACAATAATAATAGCAGTATTAACACTGGTTTTTATAACTTTAATTAGCCAGTTAAAAATCAATAAAGCGATTAATAATGAGGCAATGAATACGAGCAGATTAATTGGCATTTTAAACAACCAAAGTTTCTAACAAATGTATCTAATATTCTTGAGCTTTATTAAGTTGAGAAAATGGGTCTTTTTTTATAGATTATCGATTGATAACGGTTTCAAAAATACAATAAATTAAGTTAACCCTGACATAGGATAATTACGGGAGTGATTAGTTTCAACCTCTTGGTGAATCGCAGCATTATAAGTATCTACCACGTGATTAGGCATAAAATCTTTCTGGTGAGATAAAAACGACCATTCTTGTCCTACATGAACATAGGTTCCTACTGATTGAGTTGGAGGCATTAAGGTAATGATATCTGCTAAATTAAAAACTCGGTAGCTATTAGGGACAGACTGTGCATGGAGTTTCGCAAAAGTCGGATCACCGACACGGGGACTCGCATAGGTATAAAGTTGAATTTGTTCCTTTAATTGAGGAACATTAAGGACAATATCTAACGCGCCTAAAACCGCTAAAGAAGCCCCTAAACTATGGCCAGTCACGTAACAGGGAACCGTGGAATCAAGTGTTCGGGCTATTTTTCGAGGAATTGGTTCAACAATCCTGAGATAATTTTTGATAAATCCATCGTGAATCTTACCAAAATATTGACCTGAAATGGGATCAGTATAGTCTTTTTGAATCGCCGTAAAATTATTAATCCATTCCACTCTGGTTTGGGTTCCCCGAAAAACAATAATGTTGTTTTCTGGAGAAGAGAGGACAAACCCCAAATAAACGGGGATTTCTTTGCGCAATTTCACCATTTTCTGAATCGCTTGTCCGACTTGATCTTCAGTGGTATCTAGACTTTCCTGGAGAGGATCTGAGAAATTACCTGGATTATTAGCTAATAAATTAACAGCAACGGTTTCTGATATTTGAGCTTCTTTACCTTTAAAAGAGGCAATTTGAGTATAGGAATCAAGCTTGGATGTGTAAGCAGGAAGTTTTTTAATCGAACCATCATAGGTAGGGATAGTTTTTCCTGTTAAATATTGTTGCGTTGCTATTTTACTGCACTCAATTAACAGTTTAGACAAGTCTCGATCATAGGGAAGAGTTGGCGGTGTTAACTGCAACGAATCAATAATTTGCTGTCCTTCATAAATTTTGTCAGCATCAGCTTGAAAAGCCGCTTCTAAAAGACTTTCTTGATCTTGAGGCAATTGTTGTTTAGCTAATGCTTGTAACTGCTTTTGTTTTCGGTGAAATTGATAATCTTTAGCGGTTGTAGCAGCCATTCCAGCAACCACACCACCGATTAACATTTGTCTACGGTTAAATCTCACGAGACGGTCTCCTTGTTGTTAATCTACTTCGACCAATAGCATAGAATTGATTGGTACTTTGTCCGAGCATCCACGTTAAGGTAAATAAAGCAGCAGCCACTCTAAAACTACTAATATAGGGAACAAATAGGCCTATACCGAGTAAGCTTAACCAAGCCATAAACGCCATGGCAAAGGCACCAAGCCAACTAAAGAGATAACCAGCGATCGCTAGGATATCTTGTCCTTTGACAAATCTCCATTTAACGCCAATATCCCACAGCATTTTGACAATTAAACTGATAGCAACCAACAATTTTAATGTTAGCAGACCAGAAATGGGAATCAGCCCTAAAATAGAGACCCCGAGAGCATAATCTAAGACTAAATTTCGACTCTCCTTTTCTTGAGGTACTTCCATTGAGGGTTTCCTTGATAAGTCGTCTGTCTAAAATTTAAAGTATTTTACCTTAAGGATCATTTAGAGGGATCACTCTTATTGTTTTCATTAAGTTTTACTCTCATCTTACTCCGGTACAATCAAACTCAAATAAACTCTAAAGTTCTTTTCAAGAATCGATGAATTGTTCAAGATTCTCAATTCTCTTTGTTGCTTCAGTCTTCTTCTTGGCGATTTAAAATAAAGACTAACCCCTACAGTAAAATTTTGAGAGTTAAAAATCAATGATTGCACAAGTAGAAAAGCAAAGCTACGTTAGCCCAGAAGAATATCTCGAATTAGAAATTAATTCAGAAGAACGTCATGAATACATCAATGGAGAGATTATCACCGTGTCAGGAGGAACCCCTAACCATAATACAATTACGGGGAATTTCTATGCTGCTTTAAATTTTGCCCTTAAACGTCTTGACCATTATTATAAAACTGAACCGAACAAGTGGATTTTCTCAGAATATGAACAAGAAAATCATATTTTATCTTTGAAATCTATTGATTTTGAAATTGAACTATTAGATATTTATGACAAGGTTGATTTTGTTAGTTAAAAAAGATTAGTTGGATGGATGGCGATCGCCTTTAAACCCGTCTTTTCTCAGGAAAACTTCCTGAAACTGAGACAAATCCCCATTACCCCTATGTCGCTTATCTCTGTAAGCTTTACAATAAACGAACATTAAAAACGAGTATCAATGATCCGATGAACAAGACCGAAACAGTCCAAAACAGCTTACTGAGTGAATTTGACCTCTATTTATTTGGGGAAGGAAACCATCACCAGATTTACGAAAAACTCGGGGCGCATCCTGTTGAATTTGACTCTGTCTCAGGGGTATACTTTGCTGTATGGGCCCCCAACGCTCATGAGGTCGCTGTTGTGGGAGACTTTAACCAATGGAACCCGGATAGTCACCTAATGAAACCCAACCAAATGGGTATTTGGGAACTCTTTATTGACAATCTTACGGTTGGGGAAAAATACAAATTTGCCATCAAAAATATTCATAAGCACTGCACTTATAAAACTGATCCCTACGGATATCAACAGGAATTACGTCCTGACACAGCTTCTATCGTCACTGATTTAGCCTACACTTGGAACGATCAAGATTGGTTAGATAAACGATCGCAAACTAACCCCCATGATATCCCCGTTTCCATTTATGAAGTTCATTTAGGGTCATGGTTGCACACCAGTTATGATCCTGTCCCTGAAACCAGTTCGGCGGTTCCGGTTCCCCACAAGTCAGGGGCGCGTTTTCTCACGTATCGTGAATTAGCTGATAAATTAATTCCCTATGTCAAGGAAATGGGCTATACCCATATTGAATTCCTTCCTGTAGCTGAACATCCATTTGACGGATCTTGGGGCTATCAAGTGGTGGGCTATTATGCCCCTACGTCTCGCTATGGGACTCCCAATGATTTTATGTATTTTGTCGATCAATGCCATCAAAACGGCATAGGGGTCATTGTAGACTGGGTTCCAGGGCATTTTCCTAAAGACCTTCACGGGTTAGCCATGTTTGATGGAACTCCCTTGTATGAATATGATGATCCCCGCAAAGGAGAACATAAGGGATGGGGAACTTTGGTTTTTAACTATGGACGCAATGAAGTCCGCAATTTCTTGATTGCTAATGCCCTATTTTGGTTTGATAAGTATCACATTGATGGAATTCGAGTCGATGCAGTGGCTTCGATGTTGTACCTTGATTATGACCGAGAACCTGGTCAATGGATTCCTAACCAACATGGGGGACACGATAATATCGAAGCAGTGGCTTTTATTCGTCAATTAAACGAGACATTGTTTGGGAAGTACCCAGGGATTTTGTCTATTGCTGAAGAATCTACTGCTTGGGCTAATGTATCCCGTCCGACAGATATGGGGGGATTGGGATTTAACTTTAAATGGAATATGGGTTGGATGAATGATACCTTGCGGTATTTCCAAATTAATCCCTCAGATCGCTCCAACTATCATGGGCAAATTACCTTTAGTCTTTGGTATGCTTTTAATGAAAATTTTATGTTGGCACTCTCCCATGATGAAGTGGTGCATGGAAAAGGCCATCTCTTTCAAAAAATGCCTGGCAATGATGAGCAGAAGTTAGCTAACTTACGCTTGTTATTCACCTATATGTTTACCCATCCAGGGAAGAAAACCTTATTTATGGGGATGGAATTCGGTCAAACCCATGAATGGAATGTCAATGTGGATCTTGATTGGGGATTACTTAATGCTGAACCTTTTCAAAAACTGAAAAAATTGGTGCAAGACCTCAATAAGATTTATCAAGAAGAACCGGCACTTTATACCGATGATTTTACCCAAAATGGATTTCAATGGATCGACTGTCATGATGTCGCCCGTGGCTTAATTTCTTATATTCGTAAAGATAAAAATTCTGATGAAATGATCACCACGGTTTGCAACTTTAAACCCAACACCTATCAAAACTATTGGGTCGGGGTGCACCAACCTGGATCTTATGTGGAATTAATCAACACTGATTCTGACGTTTATGGTGGTTATGGAACCATCAATCCGCCAGTTATTGAGACCCATCAATGGAATTCTAATCCTTGGCCTTACGCTCTAGAAGTGACGGTTCCTGCGTTAAGTGCCGTGGTCTTTAAATTGAATAAAAAAGATAATTAAAGTCAATTTTTGGTCACTATGCTCAGGGTGGATGATTGAACCCACCCTCAATAGGTTAACCCTCTCTACTAAATAGGAAAAATGAGAGTTTCAAGCTGTTGTAATGCCTGTTTAAAGTCATCATTAACAATAGTGTGGTTAAATTCTCCACTAGCTGCCAACTCTTCTTTTGCCTTTTCTAGACGGCGAGTAATAGCCTCGGGTGAATCTTTCCCTCGTCCCTTCAGACGATTTTCTAATTCTTCTATAGATGGGGGCAGAATAAAAATTCTGAGGGCATCAGCAAAAGTTTCTTTAATACTCCTTGCTCCTACCACCTCAATCTCTAATAAAACTTTGAGTCCCAAGTTAATTTTTTCTTCTAGGTCAAGACGAGGGGTTCCATAATAATTATCAGCATATTCAGCCCATTCGAGCAATTCTCCTTGATTAATCATCTCCTCAAATTGGGGGCGTGTGACAAAGTGATAATCTTTACCATCAACTTCCCCCCGACGAGGAGAACGAGTGGTAGCGGAGGTAGACAAGTAAAGGTCATTATGGCGAGCAAGCAAGGAACGAACAAGCGTCCCTTTACCAACCCCACTGGGCCCCGTCAGTACGATAAGCTGTCCTGATGACATGGGGGAGTTTTACCTTTAATTACCGTTAGCATGGGTATCTTTGCTGACGACAAATCGATGGGCGACGGTTTCTGGCTGAATGGCTGACAGAACCACATGACTTGAATCTGTCATAATTACTGCGCGAGTTCGTCGGCCATAGGTAGCATCGATGAGTTGACCGCGATCGCGGGCATCGGTGATAATCCGCTTAATTGGTGCTGACTCAGGGCTAACAATGGCAATGACCCGATTAGCAGACACAATATTTCCAAACCCAATATTAATCAGTTGTATGCTTTCCATAATTGTAACGGCTGTGCCGTGTGAGAAGTAATTGAGAAACTACCTTTACTAATGATATCGATAAAAATTAAGACTTACAACGTCAAAACTTATCTAACCATTGATTTTTTAGTTTTTTTCACCTTTTTCTCATATTTTTCCCAAAATCGTCTTCCATATCCTCTATCTAGAGATAGATATAATAGGGATTATCACGCCAAAAAGTAACAATAATTTTTATTTTGTCAAGGATTTATCGAAAGCTATCCTATATATTCACCATATCGTAGAATTATCGGTTATAGCTTCCGTATCAAGGTTCCCTAACGCTTTTTGACAGAGAGTGAAGTCAAAATCACTGATACGATCAAGGTTTATGAGATTGTCAGTGAGGGTTAATCCAGCCAAGACTATTAGCGGTACTATCCCTAAACTTCCTAGTCCATTGCTCTTAACAAAGACATTCATCTTCGTGATTAAGGACTAGATATTCTATGTTAGGACAAAATCGTAAAATTTTGGGTAAAGCACGAAATATAACCTCAACTCTTTTATAAATGTTCCTTGTCCATAACATTATCCCCTAATCACAAGAGCAGGGTTGCCTAGATTGTATTTATTGTTAGATCACTCCGTTTCCCCGACTGCGGATCAATTCTGGCCAAGGTCTTTATAACGGAGATAACTTTCAATAAAAGCATCCAGGTTGCCATCGATCACCCCACTGACATCGGTTGTTTCCTCATTTGTCCGCACATCCTTAACCATTTGATAGGGATGAAAGACATAATTACGAATTTGATTTCCCCAAGCAGCTTCTACCATATCTCCCCGAATTTCAGCAATTTCTTGAGCGCGTTGTTCTTGGGCAATAATTAATAATTTTGCTTTAAGCAGGGCGAGAGCTTTTTCTTTATTTTGGAGTTGGGATCGTTCTTGAGTGCAACGAACGGCAATACCCGTAGGGAGATGAACCGCACGAACCGCCGTTTCTACTTTGTTGACATTTTGTCCCCCCTTACCGCCAGAACGAGTGGTGGTAATTTCTAAATCTTTTTCGGGGATATCAATGGTAATATCTTCTTCCTCTAGGGCTGGCATCACTTCTACTCCGGCAAAACTTGTTTGTCGTTTTCCATTGGCATTGAACGGGGAAATTCTGACCAGTCGATGGGTTCCTTTTTCTCCTTTGAGATAACCAAAGGCATAGCGTCCAGCTATTTCTAGGGTAGCTGACTTAATTCCTGCTTCGTCTCCTTCAGAGAGTTCAGCCAAATGTACCTTATACCCTTGCTTTTCTCCCCAACGAGTATACATTCTTAATAGCATTTGCGCCCAGTCTTGGGCATCGGTTCCTCCAGCCCCTGCATTGATGGTTAGGACGGCTCCCTTGGTATCGTAAATTCCCGATAGTAGCTGTTGTAATTCCCAACGATCAAGTTCACGGTTGAGTTGAGTAATTGTTGCTTCGGCTTCTTGACTAAGGGTAGAGTCTTCTTCTAACTCAAGTAATTCAGCGATCGCTTTGGTATCTTCTAATTGACTTAACCATTGTTGATACTGCTCTAAACTAGATTTAAGGTCGTTGAGTCGTTGTAGAGTGGTTTGGGCGGTTTCAGGATTATCCCAAAAATCAGGTTGGGCAGCCAACATTTCTAAATCTTTAATGTTCGCTTTAAGGGCGGCTAAGTCAAAGATATTCCTGGGTTTTCCCCAGGCGTGTACTAACACCTTCAATTTCTCGTTTCAGTTCTGTGGTTTCCATATCCTTTAAACGTCTCGACGATAATTTCCTATTGTACTTCTTTGCTTTCTAATTTGGGTTTCCACCAACTGTACCATTCAACCCAAGCTGTTTCTAAGTTTTCATAGGTTTTGTCTAAGGTAGTGGAATCTAAATTTGAAGTAACTGGTGTTGATATTAAAGTCCACAAACACGCTGTCTCGAATAAATCTTTGTAACCAATGAACCACAGCAACGTTCGTTGTATTCCCCAACCATATTTATACTTATTTTGAGTGTGTTGTGCGTTAGTTACGCTACTTTCCCCAGCCCGATTGATACATCCTGTTATATGAGCTTTATTATCATATTCAAACATTCCATAAAATCCCATCCCTTCTTTTTGTTTCATCCTCATCATCACCGTTGCTGGCGGAATAGACGCTTCTATAAAAAGCAGACGGCTGACGTTTCCCCCATCATATTTACGGTAACTGGTTTGGACTTCTAGGGTTTGGTTCTTATTACTACTCTTTTGATTACTAATATATTGATATTTGTAACTTTCCTCTTCTACTTTTGGAAAGTTTCCCTCCACTATCTGCCATTGTGTTAAGGGGACAGAAGCGGGAGTCTCTAAGGGCAATACCGCAGATTTATCATCTTCACCAGAAGACATTAGCAAAGCCCGAATAACAGCAACCATAGCACCCACAAAAAGAAAAGTTAATAATCCAAGTCTTGCCTTGTTTCCTGAAGTTGTTTCCATCCAAATTTACTCCTCTATTTTTTTGATTTGACTCTAAACAATCTTTGTCTAGAATCATGGTTCTTTTTGATTTTGTTCCTGACAAAACTACTATTATTCAAAATTAACATCCTCTTCTGAATGAGTAGTAAGACTTATGGGACGAACATAGGTCAACCAACAAAACATCCCAAAAATTAATACCGAAACTAATGCAAAGACAAGACTGCCATCGTCTCCATGCCAATACTTAAAGGCTTCTTCATTAGAAAAGGCCACCAAAACTGCCATGATAGCCACTCTAATAACATTAGCCAAAAAGCCTAAGACAACTCCTACTATTATGCAGATAGTTTGCTGGATTCGATTGAGGGGAACTATAAATAAAAAGAGAATAGCAATAAAAAACATCAGCATAATACTCTCAACCCCTGAACAAGCTCCGTAAACTTCAACTCGTCCTGTTGGTAAAATTATTGAGAGTCCTTCTCTATAGGAATTAAACCCTGTTGCCCATAAAACAATGTTAGAAAATTTAGCGGTTAAAAGTGGTAAATCTATCGCCATCAACATTGATTCTAGGGTAGAAGATAAAGCTAAAAGACCTAGGATAAATAGCTCTTTCCAGTATTGATTCAATCCCTTGACTCCTGATGCTATTAATCCTAATCCGAGTCCAGAGACAAAGGGAGAAATGAGTAAATGATAACCCGCCGGGGAAATACTTCTGAGTAAGACAAATACGATCAGAGTTCCCCCTAAAAAGCTTGAAAATATTCCACTATCTAGTTTTAGTTGATCTTTTTTATCCCAAACAAGGGACGCAATCGTCAACCATACCAGAATGCTTAAACTCATTAAATTGGGTTTATCAGATTGATCAAGGATAGTTAAATGAAGGGTTGCTAAGGCAGCGGCTAAAGCTACTATCCAATACTGGGGTTTTCGTAATGATTTAGACCAATTCATAGTGGTTAATGAGGAAGAATGTTAGATAGTTATGGGTTATTATACTTAATATTTTTCTAAAATTGTCCTTAGATTATCCTCAAATCACCCATTCTTGACTCAGGTGGTTATTAATTTTTGTCAAAAGTTCTGTTGTCTTAGGCTTAGATTGGTGATTTCTTTATGACAATCAATAAACTGTCACACAAAGCACTAGGTATTCTTACTACTTCTGGTAATTTAAGATTGTGTGTGAGGAGTAAGAGTGATATGAAAGAGCCTTTGGAGTCGAAACACGGCAAGACGCCCAAAGGTTTTTCATTTTTATTAATTTTTAGCTTAAAAGATATGGCTCAGGGTGAAAGGCTAGAATTTTACCCTGAGCCAAGTTAACAGATTAAATGTTCTATCTAAATAACTTGTTCGACTTCTGCAATTTCAGGAATCATTTCCCTTAAACGTCGTTCAATTCCCATTCTTAGGGTCATGGTTGAACTCGGACAAGACCCACAGGCTCCCTGGAGACGAAGTTTAACGATCGGTCCGTCAATTTCTACCAATTCCACATTACCGCCATCGGCCATTAAGTAAGGACGCATCTCATCTAACACTTGTTCAACGTTTTCTGGGGTGAGTGCCATTGTTGCTTCCATTGTTAACCTCTTATTGTGACTCTTTAAATTGCTGCTATTGCCATCGTAACGCGAAGCTCAGCATTTGTAAGCATTTTTTGTCATAAATTTCTTGGATTTTAAAGATGTTATCCCAACCTAATTGATCATACTTTTTTTAGGTTTGATAATTAATAGTGTTTGTTGACTCACATCTTGCACCTTCGATCAAACTAGCTAGTTAATCCCCCCATCCCCCCTAACCCCCCTTGACAAGGGGGGGGATAGGAATAGGGTTTATTTTGACTGTAACTGCTTGAGAATTTATTTTCTTTAGTTTCTTGTCGAGTTTTTATGTACTGGTGCAAGATATCAGTTAAGGGAAGTGCCTCTCTCTTTAAATAATAGAGGATACTCTATAGATACATCCTCGACATTATCTATACCCGACAGTTTTAATGTTCAAAAATATCTTTATATTGTCGAATATCTAAATCCACAAAAATTGGAATACAATCAAAGCATTTTTCTGTTAATTCCCATCTTTCTTCCCGTTTTAGCATGGCAATTAATTTTTCTCGAACAGATAGTAAATAGCGAACATCATTCGCCGCATAACTCAATTGTGCCTCAGACAAATTGGCAGAATTTCCCCAATCTGAACTTTGAGAACTTTTATCTAATTCAACCCCTTCTAATTCCTGGACTAAACTTTTTAATCCATGGGAATTGGTATAGGTACGAGCTAATTTACTGGCAATTTTTGTACAGAAAATGGGTTGAGTGTTGATCTCAAAATGATACAGGAATTGAGCGACATCAAACCGGGCATAATGGAAAACCTTAAGGACATTTTGAGCTTCCATTAACTGTTTTAGATTAGGGGCTTCTGTTTGTCCTCGGTCAATCCGAATAGCAGTGACAAACCCATCAGGATCACATAATTGTACCAAACAAAGGCGATCGCGTTGGGGAATCAATCCCATGGTTTCCGTATCTACTGCAATAGCTGAAGCCTCTAAGTAGCGAGATAAAGTATCATCAGATAAATCGCGATCGCTCACTTGAAAGTTGGTTGAAGCTGTCATAATAAAGCCAAAATTATTAATAGTTTGATTATCTTTAACGTTTTAACACAAAAAGCTGTGTAAAATAATATTCCCCTGAGGCATTTTTAGCAATTCCAACCCCAGTAAAATTAAAGTCTCCTTCCATTGCTTGACGGTGGCCAGGACTATTAATCCAACCTTGTACTGCTGTTGCCACTAAATCAGGATATCCTTTAAGGTAAGCTAAATTTTCCGACACTGATTGATAAGGAATTCTTACCCCAATGGCTTTAGCTCTTTCATCAAAACCATCATGGCTAAAAGTCGCTATTTTACCGGCCATCTTTTGACTATGAAGTCTAGCAACTTGACTAATATGTGCATTCAAGGTCAATGGAGGTAACCCCTGAGACTGACGATACTCATTAACTCGTTGGTGAATTTTCTGTTCAAGGGAAATTAAATTATTTTCTGATAATTCAGAGGGGTTTAAAGGTTTTTCTGGAAAAAGATTGGGAATTTTTGGGTTAAAGGGAAGGTTATCTAATCCTAAATCTGGCTTTTGAGAAATTAAAGGCGGCTTTTCCTTAATAAAAATTTGGGTAAAGTAATAATGCCCTAACTGATTCTGAGCGACTCCTACCCCAGTTAAATCGAAATCACCTTGAATATTTTGGCGATTTTGAGAATTATTAAGCCATATTTTCAAAATTGCTTGTATCGGTTCATTACGATTGTGATGAACCCCTAAATTCTCAACACCGTTGTGATAAGGAATCTGACGACCAATCATTGTCAGTTTTTCTTGAAGATTATCTTGATCAACCTCCATGAGTCCACTAGCCATTCTTTGGCTGTGAATTCTAGCTTGTTGGGTAATTTGAGGATTCAATTGAAGAGGGGGAAGATTCTGGGAAACGCGATGTTGATTGATTTCATCATAAATAGCTTGTTCGATCGCCTGAAGAAAATTAGGATCGGTTACGGTCGAAGTAGGGGGTCTTTTCAGGATCACGGTTGAGGGAAATCCTTCAAGTGAGGGGAATTTCTCAAAGGACTGACAACCGACCAAGCTTGCTGACATCAAAGAAAACCCCATTAAACCGTTACCGAAACGATACGCCATCGTTAATCGTTTTTTGCGGGAAATACTCATCTGTTATAAAAACCTAAAAAGCCGTGAGCGAGGGTTAGCCAGTCCGTTTTAACGGCGGGCAGTGGAGCGAACTGGGGTTAAAACCCCTTGTATCTGTTATATAATAGGGAGGCGAGTAAGAACAAGGTTGGTCATGATGATATTTTGCTAGATAAAGGTGAAATTCCAGCCAGTAAGAGACGGGGTAAATCCTACGACTATGGGACAGGCAAGCAACGCAGCAAAAAGAAGTGATTTATAGCCGTAAGTGTTGGTACAACCACTCGGAAAGCAAAGTGATTACCTAAAAGTAAGACCACAGTTTGATAATTATTATCAAATCGAGGGATGTAGATGTCTGTTGAAGGGCATTAAGTTAGATGAAAATCTAATAAGTCAACAAGTGGAGACACGGCTTTAGCCTGTCGGAACTTAACGACTAGAATCCATGTTTTTCAAAACATGGAGACTTCAAGGCTCATAATAGAGGATGGACAGTTTACCGTTATCTTAAATGAAAGCGATCGCCTCGACCACCATAACTTACCCGATTGTAGAAACCTTTCACTCAATTCAAGGAGAAGGGTCATGGACAGGAGTAAGTGCCTTTTTTATTCGCTTGGCTGGGTGTGATGTTCACTGTCCTTGGTGTGATCAAAAAGAGTCTTGGACGATTAAACCCTATCCCCAACAGTCTGTAGAAGAGTTAGCAACGTTAGCTAAACAAGCCAATCCCGCTATTGTTGTGATTACAGGGGGAGAACCCTTAATGTATGATTTAGACCCCTTGACGAAGCAATTACGGGGGTTAGGGTTACAGCTTCATTTGGAAACGTCAGGAACTCATCAGTTTAGTGGTCATTTTGACTGGGTGACATTCTCTCCCAAACCATTTAAGTTACCCCATGACAGTATTTATCCCCAGGTGAATGAATTAAAAGTCGTTATTGCCTCTCAATTGGATTTACAATGGGCGCAACAACAAGGGACAAAAGTTCCGTTAGGGACAATTAAATATTTACAACCGGAATGGCATACCCCTGACAGTCAACAGTTAATTTATGATTTTGTTTTGCAATATCCTGATTGGCGTATTAGTCTACAAATGCACAAGTTTTTAGGGGTTCGATAAACATTGGTAAATTTGTGGAAGACGATGGTACAACAAGTGTCAGATTTAGAACGGATTGAATCTCTTAAAGCAGGAAGTTTAGGGGCGATCGCTTTTACCGGAACTTACTTGATCGCTATGCTCATTAATTCCTTTCTCATCGAATCAGATCCCTTAGAAATCCTTACGGTAGGATTAAAAGTGGCGATCGCTTTGTTGAGTGGATTTCTATTCTCTGTTACTTACCGTTACATTATTCGCCGCGATCACAACTCTCATCTCAAAGATGGGGCGGTTTTGGCTTTTGGGTTGGTTCGAGGGTTGGTTCCGGTGGAAATGTCTGCTAATTTAATCAATAATTTAGGTCAATTAAGTTTGTTGGCTGTTGAAAGTATTCTTTGTTTTTCTATTGCTCGTTTTTGTCTTGATCTTGCTTTCCATCGTCGTTGGATCAAACCTTTTTCTTGATATTCCTTCTTCTCTCTCTTTCCTACTCAGGAGGGATCAAAAGCTGTTGACCCCTATTCATTTTAGATGTTGAAAATAATAAAAATTAACGAGATCTTAGACTATATAATTCCGCTTTAACAATATTCAGATACTCTTGATTATTCAGAACACTAGCAGAGAGTCTTCCCCTAACGATCGCACTTTTCACTAAATCTTCAGCATCAATTCGATTAGAAATTATGGCTCTTTTAAAACCTCCATGACTAGGAATCCCAAATGGTTTAAAATATCCTTGATAAGCTAACTGAACTAGGGTGATAGGGGCTAAGGAATTTCTAACGGTTCTACTCCCACGAAGATTAACCGCCGCGACTTCTTCAGAGGAAAATGCTGGAGTTCCTAATGTAGCAATAATCATAGCAGATACACTACTAATCATAAGATGTTTCATGGTGAGTTGATTCCTCGGTTAGTAGCACAACATTGATGAAAGTTATTATTTTCTTTGTTATAGAATATTGAAATTAGAAATAATATATTCTTCCTAACTTTATGAGAATATTCTACGTCCTTGAAAATAACCGATGAAAGTTATCCTATTGGGAAAGACAGCAGAAAATCTTCCCCCAATGCGTTCATCTAGTTGGGTGATATATATCCCGACAGGAAAGGTGACTCTTTTTCTAAATATAGCAATCAGTAGTCAGTTGTGAGAATTAAGTTTAAGTAAAAGGGAACGGGGAACAAATAAGAAAAAAGATATCTCATAAATCATTCGGTGATTGCTATATCTCCTTAATACAAATAGGGCTAATTCATCAATTAACCCTAAAATACAATGAGTAATATTGCTAATAACTGAGCAAGTTTTAATTACCCACCATCTGCTGCACTTTTTGTTGTAAATCTCGATCTTGAGTTACCATCGTCTCAATTTGCCGAAAACGCTTGATTTCTAATCCCTGAGATTTGATCATGCGCTCTTTCTTTTGTTCGGTTTCGGTGATGATTTCTTCAACTTGTGTTAACGTTTTTTGAAATTTCTCTAGTTCATCTGGTGAAGCTTGAACCCCAGCTACATAGTTATAGTTATTTTTGCTTTTTCCAATTTCCATAAACCGCTCATAACTCAGCCCCCCTTTTTTGATTGCTTGCCCCATTTTTCGTTGGGTTCTGTAGTCAATTCCTTGAAATTGTTGAATAATTTGAGCAAATTGTCTTAGTTCTAAGGGGCTAATTTCTGACTGAGTGGTTCCGAAAAATGGGGTGGTTTCAGCTTCAATTTGACTATGGACAGGCGAGGACACAGATAAGCATAAAATTCCCGTTATTCCTCCCACCAAAATTGATTTAAGCATTAGATAACTTCCTTTATTGATGAATATATATTAATTTCAATTTTTTTCAAACGTTAACACAGTCATCTTAAAATTTGCAAGTCACTAGCTTTTTTCTAGCTCTATTTATTTTTCCTCCATCTATACTCGATAGTTAGATGTGGGATGGACAGTTTGTTAATTGTACTGTTCGGCCATGATAATTAAATGTTCTATTTTTTTAAGGTTCTGATCTCCAGCGAGATAGCCAATTCCTCGATGCAAATGAAGACGAAATTGAGTGGCTAAGGTTTCTTTATCGGTTCCTAGTCCATCTTGATGACACCGTTGTTTGAGGGCAATTAAGAGGATATCAGCCATGTTTCCCCCAAACACATTCCAGGTCATTTCTAGGTTACTATCAGCCGGAATGGGGACAGGAGAGGGAATACTCGGTTCCGCGAGGGAACGACAAAACCCCCAACGACACAGGGTGTTCCAATTTTCAATTTTGGTGTATCTCTTTAGTTTAATCAGTTGATCCCTAGCAGTTTGAGATAGACGAATCTGTTTGATGGGACTGTCCATTTTTTTGTTAATTATTGTTTCAGTTAAAGAAGGGGGGTTGCCTTGGGGAGAATTTTTTGAGAAGATAAAAATATATTTTATAATGGGATTCTAAGTATATACTCATAACCACAACCACTCCCATTATTAAAACAATAATCCCACGAATCTACCGAAAAGTCAAGGGTTAGCCCCTATTTTTACATCATCTTTTCAAAACTTAATCTAAGAGAAATCACCAAAAATAGGTTTCAGGAATAACGGTTGTTTGACGATTATTAGCATCATATTTTAGCAGATATTGGTGAGCGATCGCCTCTTGTTCTCGGAGTCGGTTGACTTCTTTTTCGCCTATTTCCGTATCGGTAGAAAGTAAGATAACCTGATGAGAAGCGGTGGGAAAATAGCGTTCAACTAAATTACTGCGGTGGGAGGAGTCGAGACGACCCAGGGGAGTATCAATAGCGATGGGTAAATGACGACCAGACACCCTTGCGAGTCCCCACAAAAAAGCGATCGCTAATAGTTGTTTTTCCCCTGCGGATAGACGATGTTTGGGGACAGGTTGTCCATTGGGATCAAACAAAGAAAGACTAAAGTTATGGGTATCAATAGCCACTCGATGGACTAGATCAGATTTATGTAATAAATAACGGAAACATTCGGTAACTTCCCCTTCTAACTTATTCAGTTTTTTCAAGGTTAGTTTTTCCTTAAAAAGTGCCAGAGTTTTTTGAACTTTTGCTGCTGAATTTATCAGATGTTCATTACTTTGGCGATCAATATATTCCTCGCTATAATTTTTTAATTCTTTAATGGTTTGTTGAATCAATTTTTCAATTTGTCTTTCTTTTTGTTGTTCAGCATCAAAAGCAGTTTGACATTGACTTAATTCTTTTTGTGCTTTAGTTAACGCATCACTTAATTTTTGATAATCTTCAGGAGATGCAGCAACCTTCAATTCTCGTTCTTTGTTATCTAAATTAACTTCAATTTTTTTGAGATAATCAACTTGTTGTTTGGCTAAGTCTAGGTGAATAGGTAATTGATGATCTAACCAATTTGTCAGTTGTTTTAACTCTTCTTCTCCCACTCCTAAAAAAGGACTTACTTGACTTTCTGCATCCTGGTTTAGAGTTTGTTGTTCTTGTTCAAGAAACTGTTGAATTTTAGCAATATTATCTAAGGTTAATTGTAACTCTTCAAGATAGGACAAAAGACGTTGATCTCGTTGGTGCAAAATATCCTTAGCGATGTTAGCTTTTTGGTGTTTTAATTCGGTTTCTGCTTGTTGTTTTGCTTGAACTATAAGGGGAGTAATTAAAGCTAAGGGTAAGCTACCAGCAGCAAGATTAGTCATTTCTTGGCGTTGGCTATCTAAAGAGGTTTCTAATTGTTTAATATCCTGTTCTAATTGACTTCTCTCGGCAGCAATTTTTGCTCCTTGAGTATGAAACTTTTCCGATGCTTGATCAAACTTATCTTTAGCCCTTTCTTTTTGATTTTTTAGGGAGGCTGAGTTTTGTTTTAACTCCTCTAATTGTTGTCGATATTGATTAAGTTTTGCTTCAATTTCTTCTAAGTTAGCAAGTTGGGAAGTATCGGCTAATTTTTTTCTTTTTCGCGAGACTAATACATCTAAGTCAATAGACAACTTTTCTGCTAATTCTAATCCTAATAAAGATTGTATGGCATCAATGACAGACTGAGGTGGGGTTTCTTGTTCAGCTAATTCTTTAACTTGTTCTCCATCGAATAAAAAGAGATTAGAAATACCTAAAGGTAATAGAGTTTCAATGTATTCATCCCAGGTATTGGCTAAGGCACTATCAGGCCAGTCTCCGTGGAGAATTCCTAGGGTATCTTTGCTATCTTTTGGGTTTTTTGTCCAAGTCCGAACAATGCGATATTCTTGCCAGTCGTCATCAACTACCTGTTTAAAAGCAAGTTCAATACGGGTGTTTTCATGAAGAGGGGTTTGGGTGTTTACTGCTTGGGTTAGGAAGTCATTGTAACTTAAATTGTTGCGAGTGGAACATTGAGCGCGTGGTCCATATAAAGCGAGACGAATGGCATCCATGAGGGTTGTTTTTCCACCACCATTCATACCACCCAACAAGATAATAGGACGAGTGTTATTATCAGTTTTTGGATTAAGATTAATAATATTTTTTCCTGCGTAGGGACCAAAGTTTTGTAGAATAAGTTCAGTAAAAATCATTGATTAAATAGTTGCCAGATAAGACTTAAATCAAGGGTGAATTCAGGTAAAATAGTTTCTCCTGATAAAGTTGTAGGAGAGGTTAAAATTTCAAGGTTTTGTCCTTGGCGATAAATTTCTACTTGTTGAATTTTACGGTTAATTAACCAACCCAGTTGAACTCCATTTTGTTGATATTCTTGCATTTTGGCTTGAGTTTTTTTGAGGGAGTCAGTAGGGGATAACAATTCTAATACAAAGTCTGGGGCAATGGGGGGAAATTTCTCTTTTTCTTCTGATGTTAGACTATCCCATCTGTCTTGTTTTATCCAAGCAATATCGGGGGAACGGTTAGCCCCATTAGGAAGCTTGAAACAGGTGGAAGAGTCGAAAAGTTTTCCGAGTTTAGTTTGGCGGTTCCACAGTCCAAATTCAATGAGTAGTTCGGCGTTACAATTTCCTGTTTCTCCTCCTGTAGGAGACATAATTATGAGTTCTCCATTGGCGTTTTGTTCCAGTTTAAGTTCAGGGTTACGACGACACAATTGATAAAACTGTTGGTCACTCAGTTTACCTAAAGTATCTAGGTTTAGGGTATAACTCATCATCGGGTTTCTCTCACTATTAACTATCAACTATTAACTATTAACTATTAACTATTAACTATCAACTATTAACTATCAACTTTTTTTCCAAATTTGCGATCGCCCCAAGATAGTTGTTTCGGTTGGGTTTCTTTTTCTGGGTTAAAGTTCTCTTTAAGTTGTTGTTTGACTTCGGTAATGTCTCCTTCTGCGGAGGCTTTTTTTAGTTTCCGTTTGAGGTGTGCGTTATCAATAGCTTCATCTTCACCACGGGAACTGGTTTCAAAACATTTTTCGAGTTTATTGTAGATACCTAGACGACGGGTTTTAGTATAGAATTGACGTTCAGTGTCGAGGAGTTTGGCCATCAGTTCTAAGTGCATGGTATCGTCCCCACACAGTTCGGATAGGATGTCCCATTCATCGCTACCCAGAAGACTGTGACCTACTCCTGGCCGAGAGTCATTAAAGGGTTCTCCAGTTACTTCTTCGTAAATGCGGGGTAAACTATCATCAAATTCGTGTTTTTCTTCTAACCAAATTCGTCGTATTTCGCTGAGTTCTTCGGGAGTAATAAGGGTGATGTCTTTCATGTCTTCAGGGGCATTTTTTCTAACTTCAACTTGCGCTTCTAATACTCGTCTTAACCAATATTCTCTCCAGTATTTTGTATAAGGTCCAGGGATGGGAACAATTTCGGTTTCCTCTTCTTTCTTGCGTTCAAAAAGTTCTACCTTGCCATAAATGCGTCTAAAATCTCTTTTGTCTTTATCTTCTTTAAGATCTAATTCATTACGAATATCTAATAAGGGTTGTAACCATTCTTTTTCTTCATCATTCTGTATCATTGCTTCCATCGATTTATCTTGACTTACCATTGTACAAACCCAACAACCAAACCGAGAACTACCGCAACTAGGGGTAGAAGTATCAACGACTAAAGGACATTCATTATCTGCTGTTGCCCCTCGATACATAGCAAATAAATCTTTATTATTACTTCCCCAAGGGTTGTCCCATTGCATTAAATACAACCAAACTTCATCAGTTCTCCAGTCTTCAATAGGAAGATAAATTAAAGAATTAGGACGGCTTGGATTAGTGTTCAGGCGATCTTTTATCCTCCATTCTCTATGTTTAGCCATATTATTCGCCCGTTTGACACTTTCTGCTTTGCGAGTTCCAAGAACAAGGATAACTTCCCCATGCTTTCTAATAACTTCCCGTATAAATGAATCTGTCGGGCTAATTTTCATCCGTTCAGTACACCATCTAAATCTATTTCTAGGGGCTGGATATCCTTTTCCTATCAAACAAGCCCAAAAAGTATCTTGAACTGCGGGATGAGTTAGATGAGTTTTAATCGGTATCTGTTTTTTTCGCGCTACATATTGCATCTTTTCTAACGATTTGCGAACCCAAGCTGAAACTATGGGATTTTCAACTAAGGTATCATTGGTAATAACATAGATCGTTTTTGTTCGTTCCTCTAGTGGAAGGGCTGCGATCGCATTCCAAACAAGTTCAAGAATTACTGTACTATCTTTACCTCCACTCCAGCCTACAACAATAGGGATATCTTCTTGATATAATTGTTGAATTTCTTGAGTTAGTATTTTTATATCTTCAACTAATTCAGAAACAGTACGAGGTGGAAATAAGGATGTTTGAAGTTCTGCCATAATTAACAATTATTTAATAGTTGATTAACCTCGAAAGACATTTTTTTGATGCCATTGAATAGCTTCTAATTTTGGGTAGTGTTGTTCCAATTTAGGAAGTAATATTAATTCCTTCTGAAAATCTTGTATAGTTTTAGCATTTGTAGATTCTTCTATGAAACATTTAGCAACAATAATTCTATAATTTTCATCTAAACTAAACAACCCTTGATCAAATGCCCAATGGTGATTTTTGCACAGTGAAATCCCATTATTAACTTGATTATCGTAAAATTTAGCAAGCGGTTTAATATGTGCGCCATCTACTATACTTTGTGTTAATGAGTGAATAACTTTGAGTCTACATACTGAACATCGATAATCATAAAGATGTACAATTGCTTTACGGAAAAAGGCATTTCTGATAATAGATTTTTTGAAATATATTCTTTTGTTTTTTTCTTCAATACTGCTATTGATTTCTAAATTTTGATTAATATTTAGGATATCTTCCAGTTTTTTTTTGCTTGATAGAAACCAAGCTGCTATTAGTGTATCTGTCAATTGTTCCTTCGACTGATTATACTGTAATAACTCAAATAATTCTTGATCAATTATTGCATAATCAACATCCTCTTTTAATTTAGGTATGGTTTGAGGACGACCTCCATCGTATTCTTGACTAAATTTAAGTTTCCAAAATCCGTCATTTTTCAAATGAAAAAAAGGAAGGGCAAGTCCTCCGTTAAAAGAATCTGGACTTAATATATTCCAATATCGATTAAAAGTATTGATAAGTTCATCTGAAATGTATATTTTATTGGTTTTTATTAAGTCTTGACTGATTAAATCGATAACGGATAATAACAATATCGGTTTGTATGGGGCTTCTCCTCTTTTTTTCGATTTATTAACCTTTATTTTAGAAAATAGTTCACAATAATCAACTATATTTTTAGAATTATTATCCTGTGGATGCTCAACCATGAATTACTCACTCGGTACAATTACGAAGAAATAAGAGAAATCAGTATATCTATCATAGCGAAAAGTCAGTGTTTCCCTGGATTTCTTAAGGGTTGTTAACTGACCTATGATGAGAAAGGGTAGTAATTCTTCTATATTGACATCATCTATGTTAGATTCAACACCTCATAGCGAAATTAGCCAACATCTGAATAAAGCCTTAGAAACCTATTTCGCCCAGTATTATCGAGAAAAATGCTATGTTGGCCTATTTTTCAAGCAAGGGAAGCGGAAGATGGTACAAATCAATGTTCCTGCTCATGACTTACCTATTTTACTACAAGCGAAACCTTCAGAGAATAATGACCCCGATTCAGGAAAAAATCGCCCTGTTATTGCTGGTCACGCAGATGAAGTTAAAGATTATCTTTTAAAACGTATCAAACGGGATAAATCGTGGATATTAGGAACCCTCACCGCTAATATTAATCCAAAAAGAATTGAACTAATTGAATTAGCTAGAGGAATTGGGTTAGTGGTTATTCCCCGTGGTGTTAAATTAGATATTACCGATGGACAACATAGAAAACAAGCTATTCATGAATTGGTGGAAAGTTCTGAGGGAGAATTGATAGGAGATAATGACTTTCCCATTACTTTAGTATTAGAAGAAGACTTTAATCAATGTCAAAGTGACTTCCGAGATATGGCGCAAAGTAAAGCGTTAGATAAGTCTTTATTGCTGTCTTTTGGGGAATTTGAGGGACGGGTAGGAATTACTAAGAATTTAATTCAACAAGTACCTCTGTTTACTAATAAAACAGAAACGATTAAAAACACTCCCTCAACTAAAAAGAAACTCATCTATACTACCAATTTTATCGCCCAAATGGTGAGTTGTGCTTTTGCTAATAATACCAAGGTAGAATTAGAAGATTTAGATGTTGACCAAGCAACTAATGCGTTAGTAAGCTGCTTAAATAAGTTTTTCTCTGAATGCAGTCATACTCGACCTATTTTTGAAATTCCTATCGAATATTTGACTATTGAACAGGTGGGTGATTTTAAAGAAGATTGTTTGTTAGGTCGTTATGTTGGACTCGAAGTGTTAGGTCGTTTACTCAACAGTGCTTATAATAAAGATGACTGTCATTTTGATAGTGTCAAAATTACTCAATTATCTCAACTAGATTGGTCTAGAGGTAGTCAACTGTGGTCAGGTAATATTGTTACCATTGATCCTAATCCTAAAAACCCTGCTAAACCTTATAAAATATCCGTTAGCATGAGTACAGTCAAAATTGCAGTGGATCAAGTAAAACTTCATTTAGGTTGGATACAACCCCCACAAACTCCTAACTTATTCTAATACTAAATAAATTATGATCAAAAAAATAAAATTAATGGCAGATTATCATTATTACCCGCTTTGGGATATGGAAGAACCTGATAATATTGATCCCAATGAATTACCCTTACAAAAGGAAACCATAAAACGCTTATTGATCTGGTCACAAGTATATGATGATATTTTAAACTTAAATGATCCTTCATCATCAGACTTTTCTAGCGAAATGAAAGAACAAGAATTTGAAAAAGAAGGAGTTAAACTTTGGAAAGAATTACAAAAAGAACTTAAATCAAGCTATGAAGTTTTTTATTTTAGTGAACAACAGGGAAAAATTTTAACTCCAACTGTAGGTAATTAACTTAACCTTTAACGATACCTTTTTCCCTTACCAAACTTGTCGCATATCCAAAACAAACCCTGGTAAAATGTCTTCCCCTGACAAAGATACAGGAAAGTCCAAAACCTCAACCTCTTGGTTTTGACGATACACTTCAACCTGTGTTTGCTGAGGGTTAATTAACCACCCCAACCGTAACCCGTTATCAAGATATTTCTGCATCTTCTTTTGTAACTCTTCTATCCTATCAGTTTTAGGCCGTAATTCCACCACAAAATCAGGACATAAAGGAGGAAATTGATCTTGTTGTTGGGGGGTTAACTGTTGCCATTTTTGCTGCGATACCCAGGCCACATCAGGGGAACGAATAGCAGTATTAGGAAGATAAAACCCTGTTGAAGAATTAAAGACAATTCCTAAACCCGTTTGACGGTTCCATAACCATAATTGTCCCTCTATTTCTAGATTCTTTCGACCCGTATTTCCCTCCGTCGGTGGCATAATTATTAATTCTCCTGTTGCAGTCTTTTCTAACTGCAAATCTCGGTTAACCTGCGTTAACACTTCAAATTGTTCTTGAGTTATTTTAAATTGAGGAGGAATAGTCAAACTGTCAAAAGTCATGATTAATTTTGCTGCGTTCACCGAAGGTGCGCTTTTAGCGATCGCTTTTCAATAAATTCCCGAACTTTATCAACATCTAGGTTAACAATATCCGCGATCGCTTCTACTGTAAACCCCTTATTTAACAAGTTAGCAATAATCTCTGATTTTTCTTTTTCAAGAACTTCATCACGGATACTTTGATAAAGTCTCGATTTTTTAAACTCATCAACACTAAACATTGGTTGTAACTCCTCCTGAGTCCAATTAGCAAACTTATAGGACAGAATGGGGAAGAAAAATAAGACGGTAGGATGGGCAAATTTACGAAATATATAGACTAATTATAGATGATTAAACAGTTTTAAACACTAAAAAACCAATTAATCATTGACCATCAAACTAATCTAAATATCCTAGTAAATAAGTGATGATTTCATCTAAATCAACTGAAGTTTCAGACAATAACCAATCAACCCGTTTTAACTGTGATAACTTCTCTTGCCAATGATCAGGATAAGTTTCTAATAACAGTTGTCCAACTTTCCCTAAAGCAGTCAAGATAATTCCTTGTCCCGATAAATAATTATCTCGTATTTCCTCTAAGGTTAAACTTCCTTGTTTAATTCTTTTCCAGTCTTCCATATAAAGACTGACTTCTTGCCAATAGGAAACCCCTAAGTTAATTTTGTCTTCAATACTTCTCTCTTGATATTGACGCAATAATTCAACAGTTCCTTAATATAAACTATTGAGGGTAAACAATTTATCTGAATTTTTAGGAATAGTATTTCCTTCAAGATAAATTAACCGTTGCAATAGAGAAACTTGTTTGACAATAGCTTGTGTTACTAACCCATATTGATCACGATGATCGTAGAGAAGGGTTAACGAAGATGGCAAAGTCACCCCCCAACGGTTAAGATCACAAAAGATTTGCTGTGACCTGTGTAACCCCGTATCGATAAACAACACCACTGCGATAGTTTCATAACACAAACTAGGGTTTTCCCGTAACGCAACTTCCAACGCAACCCGACGATGTAACCCATCATTGATGGTTAAACTCCCATCCATCGGAATACGCAACCGTCCTAACTTGCGTTCTTCTGCAACCTCTCCCAAGGGTTCAAAAATAATATCAGCGTCGATAGTCGCAGTAATTGACCCAAAAACATAATCTTGTGGATTTTTTAGGACATAGTTGGCTATTTTATTAATCCTACTTTTGTTTATACGCCGTTGCGTTCGCTGTTGAGGTTCCAAAGTGTAATTGGGTAACGGAAACAACTTCGGAAGAATACCCAAGGGACACATGGTTACATAATATTCTTGTTCTGCCTGAATACCACGAATGACGGGTAAAACATATTCAAACCCAGTCATAGTCTTGATCTCCGTTTAAAGATAGAGCTATTATGCCATGAAACATCGTATTGGTTTTTAAAAACTAAATTAAGTTTTTAAAAACTAAAGTTGATTTTTAAATTCAAATAGCTTAATTTTAAAAATACCCACCCCATTTCAGAATTACCCTAAATTAACGTGAGTTAGGGGTTAGGAGTTAGGAGTTAAACTGTCTCCCTTGTACCCCCACTCTCCCACTCCCCCTTCCCCCCTCACCCTCTCATTCAAAAATGAACCAAACCTCCAACGAACTCGTTAACCAAATTTTGCAGCAGGAAACCGAAGAAAAACAGGTTTTATCCCTACTTTTAGACCGTCATTTGTCCCGTCATGATCAATTATTGGTTCAAAAAACTCAGATGGGGTCAACCCAAGGCTATATCGGTTCCGTGTCCTTAGAATGGTTAGCCAGTCGAGTCCGTTTTGCCGCACAACTACCCTTATTTCAACGAAAATACGACCATAAAACCGATAATATTATCCGAGATGCTGAAACCGTCGAAGAACTCCAACAACGTCCCCTAGACTGGTCGCGTCAGTCCCATTTAGCCCAATATTTAGCTGTCCTTGAAAATCATAAATTTCCCCCTGTGTTGGTGGTAATCAGTGGGGGATGGGTTAACGATCCCGATGCAGAAGAATGGGACACCGAACGCCAAGCTATTCGTACTGTAGCCGATTTCATCCCATTAGATCAACAAAACACTGTGGGGCTGTTGAATATTAGCGAAGAATTCTCAATTTTTGCCCTTGATGGACAACATCGCCTGATGGGAATCCAAGGATTAATGGAACTTTTAAAAACAGGAAAATTAGAGGTTTATAATAAATATAAAAAGCCCACAGGTGCAATCATTACCATTGATGATTTAATTAAAGAATATGGGGTAAACTCTGCCTATTTACAAAAGTTAGCCCAAGAAAAAATAGGAATTGAAATCATACCCGCAGTCGTTAAAGGAGAAACCTATGAAGAAGCGAGAAGACGGGTAAGATCAGTATTTGTTCATGTGAACCGCATGGCCATTTCTTTAAGTAAAGGACAGTTAGTATTATTAAATGAAGATGATGGGTTTGCTATTATTGCCAGACGCATTGCAATTAGTCATCCTCTATTTAAAGATCAAGATAATGATGACTGGAAACCTAGAGTAAATTGGGATAGTGCAACTATTTCTAGTAAGTCAACTGTGTTAACGACATTGCAAGCATTACAAGATATGGTAGAAGGGTATTTAGGGTATAAATTTGACCATTGGAAAAACAAAGATAAAAAGAATTTAATTTCCTTAAGACCTGATGAAAAGGAATTAGAACAGGGTTTCAAAGAAGCTAAAAAAGTCTTTAATTATTTAGCTAATCTTCCCAGTTATGAAAGACTAAAACATGGTTACAAAACCTTTGCATTAAGACGGTTTAGCCATGAAGGAGAAGGAGGAGAGGCTAATATTTTATTTCGTCCTGTGGGTCAAATTGCTTTACTACAAGCATTAGGATTTTTAGTGTTTAGAAAAGGGGTTGCCTTAAAAACTGTCTGTGAAAAATTACGAAGATTTGATCTAGAAGGCGGGTTTGATGGGATAGAAAACTCAAGATCAATTTGGTATGGTATTTTCTATGATCCTATGAAAAAAAGAATACAAGTTTCAGGAAAAAAATTAGCTACTCGATTAATGATTTATCTATTGGGTGGGGTCGAGGATGATTTGGAAAAAGCAGAAATTCGTAAAGCATTAGCTGAGGCGAGAACGATTAAAGATGCTGCTACAAACGAAGAAAAAACAATTGATTTTAAAGGGAAGTTTGTCGATCCTAAAAAAGTTGGGTTACCTCATATTTTGTGACCTTAAATTCATGACGAGTATTAAAATTTTTATCCTGATCTCTAAGTAGCTTTATTTTCATTGTAAACTTGGGATAAGATTATCATTTTTGAGGAATCATAAACTAAATGAAAAAATTAATTAATAATCCTGAAACAGTTGTTCACGAAAGCTTAGAAGGGATGGCCTTAGCTTATCAAAATTTACTAAAAGTAAACTTTGATCCTGATTTTATCTATCGCTTGGATGCACCAATTATTAACAAAGTTGCCTTAATTTCTGGTGGAGGAAGTGGTCACGAACCTTTACATGGGGGGTTTGTTGGTCAAGGAATGTTAGATGCAGCTTGTCCAGGGGCAATTTTTACGTCCCCAACTCCTGATCAAATGTTAGAAGCAGCTAAAACAGTTAATAGCGGTGAGGGGGTTCTTTATATTGTTAAAAATTATAGTGGGGATGTTATGAATTTTGAAATGGCTGTGGAGTTAGCCATGAGTGAAGGAATTCTCGTTTCCAATATTTTAATTGATGATGATGTGGCGGTGAAAGATAGTCTTTATACCCAAGGAAGACGGGGAGTTGGTACAACTTTAATTGCTGAAAAACTTTGTGGCGCAGCAGCAGAAACTGGATATAATTTACAACAATTAGCAACTTTATGTAGTCAAGTTAATCTTAATGGTCGTAGTATGGGGATGGCTTTAACTTCTTGTACTATTCCTGCTAAAGGAAGTCCAACCTTTGAATTAAGTCCACAAGAAATTGAAATGGGAATTGGTATTCATGGTGAACCAGGAAGGGAAAAAATCAACCTAAAAAGTGCAGATGAAATCACCGAAATGTTAGCCCTTTCTATTATTGAAGATCAAGGTTACACTCGCCGAGTTCAGCAATGGAATATTGAGTCAGAAACCTGGTCAGAAATAGAATTAATTGACCCTCCTTTAAAGAATGGTGATTCTATACTTGCTTTGGTTAATGGTTTAGGTGGAACACCGCTTTCAGAATTATATATAGTTTATCGTAAGTTGAATGAAATATGTCAAAAGAAAGGGTTAAAAATTGTGCGTAACTTAGTCGGAAATTATATCACTTCTTTGGAGATGCAAGGGTGTTCTATTACTTTGGTAAAGATGGATGATGAATTAATTAAACTCTGGGATTCTCCTGTTAAAACTCCTGCTTTACGTTGGGGAATCTAATCTAGTTAATAGTTGATAGTTGATGGTTAAATTATGATAATTACCCAAAAAGATATTATTGATTGGTTACAATCTCTAGCTGAGGTAATGGCTAAAAACAAAGATTATTTAACAGAATTAGATGCGGCGATCGGGGATGCAGATCATGGCATCAATATGAATAGAGGATTTCAAAAAGTTAAAGAAAAGATCCCAACTTTAGTTAATCAAGATATTGAAACAATTTTCAAAACTGTTAGTATGACTTTAATCTCTAGTATTGGTGGGGCAAGTGGGCCTCTTTATGGCACATTTTTTCTAAAAGCAAGTGCTAAAACTGCCAACAAAGAGCAATTAAATAAACAAGAATTAGGGAAAATTTTACAAGCAGGATTAGAAGGGGTTATCCAACGAGGAAAAGCCAACTTAGACGATAAAACTATGATCGATTCTCTCACCCCAGCAGTCACAGTTTATCAACAAGAAACTGAGCTTTTAGAAGCTTTAAGAAAAGCAGTTGACGCGGCTGAACAAGGCATGAAAAACACAATTCCTTTGATCGCTAAAAAAGGACGAGCAAGTTATTTAGGAGAACGAAGTATGGGACATCAAGATCCAGGGGCAACTTCTTCCTATTTAATGTTAAAAACTTTGTTGACAATCCTTGAATCGAAACCTTAAAATAGAGATAGGAAAAGCTTCTAATTAAAGTTTTAAGCAATTAATTAATGGTTTCCCTTGTTCTCGTTTCCCATAGTTTAACTTTAGCCGAAAGTTTGGTCACATTAATTGAGCAAATGGTTCAAGACTTGGTGAAAATTGCTGTGGCTGCTGGAGTCGATGATCCAGATCATCCTTGGGGAACCGATGTTATTAATATTCAACAAGCCATTGAGTCAGTTTATAGTGATGATGGTGTCTTAGTTTTAATGGATTTAGGAAGTGCGGTTTTAAGCGCGGAAATGGCCGTAGAATTCCTCAATCCTGAACAACAAACCAAGGTTAAATTATCGGCTGCGCCCCTAGTAGAAGGGGCAATAGCAGCAGCAATTATGGCTTCTACAGGAGCCTCTCTTGAGGTGGTAACAACAGAAGCACAACAAGCTTTAAACCCTAAGTTATCCCAGTTAGAAACCAGTCAACCTACCCCCAGTTTAGAGCCATCAAAGCCATTATCAGAAAACTCTTTAGCTAGAGTGATTAAAGTCAATACTAAGGACGGATTACATATTCGTCCAGCGGCAAAATTTGTTAAAAAAGCTAATGAATTTGCTACAGAAATTAAAGTTAGAAAAAGAAATAAATCTAGTGAATTTATTGATGGAAAAAGCCTTAATCAATTAATGTTATTAGGAGTTAAACAAGGAGAAGAAATTGAGATAGAAGCGGTGGGAGAAAATGCATCTATTGCTTTAACCTCGCTACAAGATGTAATAGAACAAAGTTCCCTAGAAACTGATGGGTTATCAACCCCATTAACATTAACCCTTAAACCCCAAAAATTGCCCCTTACAAGGGACGAATTAAGAGGGATTCCCGCATCACCAGGAACCGCGATCGCCCCTGGTCAATTTTATCAACCAACCTTACCCGAAGTAACGGAAAAAATCAGTCAAAATCCTGAAACCCAATGGCAAAAATTTCAACAAGCGATACACAATGCTAAAGAACAAATTGAAAGTTTAATTACAACAAACACCACCAATAATGCCATTTTTCAAGCTCATTTAATATATTTAGATGATCCCGACTTACACAAGCAAACAAAACAGTTAATTTTTGAGCAACAATACACGGCTGCTTTTGCTTGGAAAACAATCATTGATCAGACGATAACAGAGTATAAAACCTTAGAAACTGACTATTTGCAAGCCAGAGCCATTGATTTACTTGATCTGGGTCAGCGGGTGCTAAAAATCCTATTGGAAGTAGAAATTCCCCCTTTTATTTTAGACGTTCCTAGTATTATTATTGCTTCTCAATTAGCCCCCTCTCAAGTGACTCAATTTAACCCTGAACAAGTGTTAGGAATTGCTACGGCTTTTGGCAGTGCTACGGATCATAGTGCCATCATTGCAAGTTTATTAGGAATTCCCATGGTAGTTGGGGTGGGAGAAGACTTATTAAAATTAACGCCCAATACGCCCTTAAAAATCGATGGAACCACAGGAGTAATTCAACTCAATCCCTCACCAGAAACCGCCCAAATTGAGCCGTCTTACCCTTCAATTTCTCCTCAACCGGGTATCACCCGTGATGGTCATCACATCACTCTGGTGGCTAATATAATAGGCGTTAGGGATGCTCAGTTAGCCATGAGTCATGGCTCTCAAGGGGTGGGGTTACTGCGAACAGAATTTTTGTATTTAGATCGCCGGAGTCCCCCCTCAGAAGCTGAACAAGTGGAATTTTATCAAGCGATCGCCCAAATCATTGATCCCTATCCTCTAACGATTCGCACTGCCGATCTCGGTGGAGATAAATCGGTTCCATACTTAAATTTTGAACAAGAAGCCAATCCTTTTTTAGGACAGCGAGGAATCCGTCAAAGTTTAGCAAACCCTGACTTTTTTAAACTACAATTAAGAGCCATTTTAAGGGTGAGTGCCGAGTTTAATCTGCGGGTAATGTTACCGATGATTAGTTGCTTAGAAGAAATAAAACTGACTAAACAATTG
Source organism: unicellular cyanobacterium SU2 (assembly GCA_002110465.1). GTDB lineage: Bacteria > Cyanobacteriota > Cyanobacteriia > Cyanobacteriales > Microcystaceae > Rippkaea. The sequence continues at coordinate 150,574 of NEED01000073.1, forward strand.
ATTAAAGAAGTCCAACAAGAATTACAACAAGAAAAGATTCCCTTTAATGAAACACTTCCCCTAGGGATTATGCTGGAAGTTCCTGCTGCCGTTATTATAGCTGATCAATTAGCCTCAGAAGTAGATTTTTTTAGCCTGGGAACCAATGATTTAACCCAATATTTAATGGCAGCTGATCGCACTAATCCTCAAGTGATTAATTTAACAACTGGTTTGCCGCCAGCCTTATTAAGATGTATTGAGCAAAGTGTTAGGATTGCCCAAGAAAAAGGTATTAAAGTTAGTGTTTGTGGTCAGTTAGCTTCTAGTCCTGATGCTATTCCTATTTTACTGGGTTTAGGGGTGAATGAATTGAGTATTAATCCCCCTATGATTTCTCAAATTCGAGATACAATTGCTCAATTATCTCTTGAGTAACATACCTTACGGGGTGATAACCAGCTTAAAATTGAGGCAGGGTGTAGGAAAAATATGATAATGTCTGGCTTTTAGTTTTCTTGTACTGCTGCAAGATGTCAGTTTTACCTAGTTAATTGATCATCGATGCGAGAAATGATAGTATTGCTCTAATATTCTCTAAGTAAAATACTTTGAGAGCTTGCATAAAATTGATGGGGCTAAGAAATATTTATGGAACTGGTTAATTTTATTCTCATTGGTGCTGTGAAGTCAGGAACAACCTCTGTTTATAACTATTTAAAAGATCACCCACAGGTTTATATGAGTCCCATAAAAGAACCAAAGTTTTTTCAATGGGATGGAGAAACTAGACGTTTTTCAACACAATTAGATGACAAGATTTATCATGATGCCATTAAAACCTTTGATGAATACAAAAGATTATTTTCAGAGGTAAAAGATGAAATTGCTATTGGAGAAGCAAGTGTTAGCTATCTCTATAATAAAGAAGCCCCAGAAAGAATTTATCGGCGGTTTCCCCAAGTCAAGTTAATCGCGATTTTAAGACATCCTGCAGATCGAGCATTTTCTCACTATTTACATACTAAATGGTTAGGTCATGAACCCTTAAGTTTTCCAGAGGCACTAAAACAAGAAAACCAGAGAATCAACTCTAACTGGGGACCAAGTTGGCACTATAAACAGCAAGGATTTTATTATCAACAAATTAAACGATATAAATCCCTGTTTGATATCAGTCAAATGAAAATTTATTTATATGACGAATTAAAAAAAGATTCCTTAAGTTTAATGAAAAATATCTATCAATACCTGGGGGTTGATACAACTTTCACGTCTAATGTAAATCAAAAATATAATGTTCGTTCGTTTCCTAAAAATCAACTCTTACACGGAATGTTTAATAAACCGAATGTGATCAAAGATACATTGAAAAATATCTTTCCTAAAAATTGGCGTAAAAATTTGGTAGCTTCTGTTAACAAGCAAAATAATTGGAAACCGAAATTAGACCCTCAGCTACGTCAGGAATTAACACAAGAGTATAAAGAAGATATCTTAAAGCTTCAAGATTTAATCGATAAAGACTTATCTGTGTGGATTTCTTAGATCCTTCAATCGTCTTGAGGAATTATTAGGAATCAATAGGTTTCCTATTGATCAAGGGTAGCCAATGATTGACTACCCGACCGTAGATTTAGAATTTAAACCTTTAATCCGGCATTATCTTGGGAGTAGGATTGTAATTTAATGGTGACGGGTTTAGTATTCCAGATATTATCACAATATTCTTGGATAGAGCGATCGCTAGAAAACTTACCCATTCGGGCTACATTCAAAATAGACATCCGACTCCAATAGTCTTGATCCTTGTATGCTTCATCTACCTTATTTTGACAGTCAATATAAGCTTGATAATCCGCTAATAAAAGATAGGGATCATCATACAATAAATTATCGACAATAGGTTTAAATAAATCACAATCTCCGTGGGAGAAAAACCCAGAACTAATTAAGTCAATAACCCCTTTTAATTCTTCATGTCCTTCATAGTAATTGCGGGGGAAATAGCCTTGAGATTTGACTTGAGTCACTTCTGGACTGGTTAACCCAAACAGGAAAAAGTTTTCCTCTCCAACTTCTTCCCGAATTTCTACGTTAGCACCATCAAGGGTTCCAATGGTTAACGCCCCATTGAGAGAAAATTTCATATTACCGGTTCCTGAGGCTTCTTTCCCTGCGGTAGAAATTTGTTCGGATAAATCAGCCGCCGGATAAACCCGTTGTCCTAGGGTAACATTGTAATCGGGAAGGAAGACCACTTTCAGGCGATCACGGATATCAGGATCATTATTCACCACATCCCCCACCGATGTAATTAACTTAATAATACGCTTGGCCATGAAGTATCCAGGAGCCGCTTTACCACCGAAAATAAAGGTACGAGGGGCAATATCTAAATCAGGATTATGCTTGAGACGGTTATAAAGGGTGATAATGTGTAAGACATTCAAATGTTGGCGTTTGTATTCATGGATGCGTTTCACTTGAACATCAAACAAAGACGCAGGGTTAACGGTAATTCCTACTTTGGTTTGAATGTAATTGGCTAAATCTTGTTTCACCCCTTGTTTAACCTCACGCCACTGGTGACGAAAAGAAGGATCATCGACGAACCTTTCTAATTGTCGTAATTCATGAAGATGTTTAATCCAATTGTCCCCAATTTTACTGGTAATTAATTGGGTGAGTCGGGGGTTACTTTGAACCATCCAACGACGAGGAGTAACCCCATTAGTAACGTTGGTAAATTTTTCGGGAAACAGTTCATAAAAGTCCCGCAATACAGTTTCTTTGAGTAATTCTGAATGTAAGGCAGCTACTCCATTAATAGCATGGGAACCCACACAAGCTAAATTAGCCATGCGGACATATTTTTCCCCACTTTCATCGATGAGAGAAAGACTAGAAAGCCTAGATCCATTCCCTGGAAATTTAATGCGGACTCGATCAAGAAATCGTTGATTAATTTCATAGATAATTTCCATAGGTCGGGGAAGTAACCGACCAAAAATACTCAATGGCCATTTTTCTAAGGCTTCAGGCAATAGGGTATGGTTAGTATAACCAAAGGTGTTGTGGGTAATCTCCCAAGCTTTATCCCAGTCATAATGATGAATGTCCACTAACAACCGCATCAACTCAGCAACTCCCACCGCAGGATGGGTATCATTAAGTTGAGCCGCCCATTGTTCATGAAAATTATCTAAGTTGGGATTTTCTGTTAAATGAATACGAATCATATCCTGTAGGGAACAGGATACAAAGAAATATTGCTGTTGTAGTCGTAACTCTTTCCCTTGAATGGGTTCGTCGTTAGGATAGAGGACTTTACTGAGATTTTCGGAGTGAACCTTACTATCGACTGCCCCGTAATAGTCTCCTAGATTAAAGCGTTGAAAATCAAAGGATTCACAAGCTTCTGATCGCCATAATCGTAGGGTATTGGCGGTGTTAACTCTGTATCCTAAAATAGGCGTATCGTAGGGAATGCCTTTAACCACGTAAGCAGGAACCCAACGGACTCTGTAGGCTCCATAATCATCGGTATAGGGTTCGGTATGACCCCCAAAATTAACGGTAACTGAAGCTTCAGGACGAGCAATTTCCCAAGGGTTGCCATATTGTAACCATTTGTCAGTAATTTCAACTTGCCAACCGTTGCGGATTTCTTGGTCAAAAATCCCAAATTCATAGCGAATTCCATAGCCGATAGCCGGGATTTCTAGACTGGACAAAGAGTCCATATAACAAGCGGCTAATCTTCCCAAACCCCCATTGCCTAACCCTGGTTCTTCTTCTGTATCGATTAATTCTTGAAGATTTAGTCCTGATTCTTCTACTGCTTGACGAATTTCTTTTTCAATACCTAAGTTGATTAAATTGTTACCTAAATGGGGACCTACTAGGAATTCTGCTGATAGATAACAAACGGTTCTAACGTCTTTTTTGAGATAAGTTTGTACCGTATTTAACCAGCGTTGCAGGAGGCGATCGCGGACAGTATAAGCTAACGCCATGTAGAAATCATGTTTCGTGGCAATAGCCGGAAATTTTCCTTGAATATAGAAAAGATTGTCGAGGATTGCTCGTCGAAGGGTTTCTATCTCTAATCCTGTACGATCATCTTCTATAGTGAATTGTTTTGATAAAGATGCAGTCATGAGGCTTTTTTGATCTTCTTTATTAGAGGATATATAATTCTCAGTTTAGAATGAGTTGCTCTTAGAATTTCCTTGAAGAAATCTTAAATTTTTATTAACGTTAAGAAGAGATATGAATTAGGTTAAGTTTTGAATAATTTTTTCTCAATTGATAGTTGGTTCTCACGTTAATTAATACAATTATTGACATACTTCCCAGTCAAATTAAAGATGATGGTTTAGTATGCCAATGAAATGTTGATCAACTTAAACTAAAGTTAGTTGCTCATCAGTTTAAGAACTTCTCGTTGTAGCGAGGGGTCGTCTTGAACTTTAGTTGCGATCGCATTAAACTCTTGGATGGTAAACCCTTGAGATTTAACCAATTCCCGTTGCTTCAGTCGATCTTCTTGGGCAATTTTCCTGACTTCGGGAAAAACGTTCTCGAATTTTTCAAGATCTTCATCTGAAAAGTTTCCTGTAGAAGCTGCTGGATTACTTTTTTGTTTAGCAATTTCTTGAAAACGTTGTCCGCTTAATCCTTCATTTTCAAGGACTTCAAGCATTTTTCGTTCAGTTTCTTGGGCTAAATCCCGTTGTTTTTTCACAGTTTCTGCAAATTTTTCAAGATCTTGTTCACTAATATTTTCAGCAGCCTGAGCTATCGTATATCCTTTAGTTATCTGTTCAGATGCACCTCCTAAGACGGATTCTTGGGTTTGACTCAACACTGGAAGTCCTCCCACCCCCAACACTAAAGGTAAAGTTCCGATAAATCCTCCCAAAAGCAGTTTTTTAAACATTTTATGATTTCCTTAACAATATGAATTTGTCCCTATCCGTTAATTCAGATAGTTTTTTTGTTCTCTGTTCATCGATGATGAAAGAGTTCCGTTGATTCTAACAACTCTTGATTCAAAAGGGAAAAGAGATTAGGGAATTTTAATGGTATTTTCATTTTTTCGACAGTTCAATCTAATAGAATAAATTCCCTCCTACACAAGCGATCGCCCCTGTCACCAATCAAGAAAATGATTGATTATCACTTAGCTAAGGATATCTTGTTCAAATTGCCTCAGTGCCACACTAGATCCTTTATCCCAGGCTAATTCAATATATTTTGGCAGGATTTCTTTAACATTAATCTTAGCAAACATTAGACTAACGGAACTTTCTTTATAGCTGTTCTCTTCTAACAGATAAATGCTTAATTCTGGTTGACGATAGATCCATAGTTCGGGAATCTTTAAGCATTGATAAGATTCAACATTGGTTAGGGAAGCAAAATCAACTTCTATGGCTAAATCTGGGGGAGGATCAATAGCTAAATCAATTTTTTCTTTTCCTAAAATAGCCTCTCTATTTTCCACATAAAAGCAGGTATCAGGTTCTACTCCTGCGAGGTTAAAAGATTTAAGGGTAATGGGATCAACATAGTGCCAATCTTTCCCTTGTTTCCGTAATAAACTTTTGACTAAATCTCGAAGGGTATCAATACGATTTCCATGACTAGGTAAGGGTGACATGAGACGAATTTCTTGAATTTTTCCATCAAAATAAATCTTGGGAAGGATGTTTTCTTGACGAATATCTAGGAGTTTTTCATAATCTTTCCAGCTTTGATGTTGGAGGATAATTACACTTCCTGGGGTGAGGGTTAAAGTATCTTGATTAACAGTAATAAACATAGTTTTGAGGAGTTAAAATAACCTTAGTAGGTTTGTAGTGAGGGCTTTAGTCCTTCTGACTTACAATAAAGAAAGTTAAGCACGAAAATGAGTTAAGACTCCATAAATTCCCCAAATAGCCATCGCCCGTAAATAATGACATACCCGAAAGGTTCCAACAGCCGTTATCGCTTCAGGAGTCCGAAATTGCAAGCCATTTTCATACACTTGTTTAACCACCACTTCCGTTAACTTAAATGCCTCATCTTTGCGTCCCATTTGTACCAGAAATGCCCCTAAACCAAAGTTAATTCCCGTCCAAATTTCTTGGGGATGAGTTGAATTAGGATCTTCAGGAGTTCCATCGGGTTTCATGCCATTGGCTGCCCCATATTTTCCATTTTGGAACTTTAAAAAACAAGCCTCATAAACCTTGTTTAAAGCTAACTGAATATATTGATTTTCTACAACATCAGGTAATCCTAATAAACGGGCATAAAATTGACCACACAATTGATCGGCCATCACCACATCAGAATCACTTTTACTATCGAGTTTATAGTATTTTCCATTCCACAAAGTATCATGATAAATTGAGCGAGATTGTTGTAGCCAATCCTGATAATTTGTGATACAATCATCAGTGAACTCTGGTTCTAAGTCTAAATTTTGGGGAGGGTTTTCTAAGAGAATTTGACCAATTTTAATCGCCGCTTCTAGGGCAGCTATCCACAATCCACCACAATAAGCACTTATTCCTTGTAATTGCCAATCATCAAAAGTTTGATCCGGTGCGCCAGAATTTTCGGGAATACCATCATTATCTAAATCAAAGGTTTTTAGATAGGCTAAAGTGTCTGTAATTGCTGGCCAACATTCTCCTAGAAACTCTGTATCTTTGCCTGGCGTTAATAAATAATCCCGATACACTTGTAGGACAAAATCACTGCCTAAATCTTTCCACAAATTACAATCTTGATAGCTAGTATAATTAGTTTTTTTCCAGGGATGTTCATTAGGCGCACCTAAATCATGAGGGGTTGCCCCTTTAACTTTTCTAATGGCTTTTGCCTGATTATATCCAATAATTCTAGGGGTATCATCAGAAGTTGGAATTGCCCTAGCAAAGGCTTCTAAAACCGACTTTTCTATTCTCGGCCAAAGCATCATTAACCCAAAGGAACCATACAACCGAACATCTAAACTTTCATACCAACGATAGTCCAAACATTCGAGGACACCAAACTGTCCAATAGGGTCATTTTCTGAGGCCGCTGTCCATAACGTTCCCCCATCAGTGAGTAAATATAATTCATTAAACAACGCCATTTTGAACCAGTCGGGTAAGTCATCCCGTTTAATAATAGGAGACTGCCATTCTTCAATTCTGTTATACCAAACATCAGAATGTTTTAAAGCGGTTCTAATCATTGCCCAACCATTCTTACCATTGCGGCCAAAAAAGTCAGTATAGCGGCGATAATATTGTACTCCCTGAGCAAATTCTGTGACCGGAAAATCCCAGGCTAAAATAAAAGGAATTTTCTTAGTTCTTCCAGGACGAATGGTAAACCGTATCGCCATAGCTGCGGCAATTTGTTCTCCGGGTTCTGCGGGGGTTTCATCTTCAGTATCTGGTAACGACCCATTCATAGCAAAATTGTCCCAAACCTCGGAACCATCACCCTTGGGGTTCCATTTTCCTAGATAAAAAACCTCCACACTAGGGTTAGTCACACTAGCAATGCAAATTTGACCTTCTCCTTCCTGAACTTGATCCTGGAGTTGAATGCGGTTGAGGATGAACCCAACACGGAAGTTATCTTGCACCCATTGATTAAAATTGCCCGTACTCTGTCCCCATCGAGGTTGATATTCATATTCGGGACTCCCATCGTCTCTAACGGTAATTTCAGGAGATTTAATCGCATTCGTGAACCATCCCACAATATTTTGCCACGTCACCATAATGCTGAGGGTAATGGGTTGATCCGTGGGGTTGTGGGCAGTCCATTCAAAAATCGCCAGGGGATAGCTGGTTTCTTGATAATTATGAGGAATAATCGGCGAAAATTGCTCACAGGTTAGCTGAGTTTGAAAGACCCCTTGATATTCGTACCAACTGCGAGGATAAAGGGCGTGATAGGTTCCTTTTTCTGTGGGATACCAATTCCAACGGGATAGGGTTCCATCTTCGGGAGGTTGGCTACACAGGGCGTAAGCTTGGGCATTTTCCCCTTCGGGTTGTTCAAAAACACTAAACTGACAGGCGGGAATGCTACCGAATGTATGTTCCCCTCCATCGAGATGCCACAGGTTAAAGTCACCACGGGGGGAACGGCCAATGCAACCTGACCCAAAGCCACCTAGGGGCATTCCATGGTTGGGTCCATCGTCTATATTACTGGCTCTTCCTACTGTATAGGGGTTATCCCATCCTTTACCAATGGGACGTTTCCAAGCGCAAGGGGGAATGTTAGGGAGGGAGAATAATGTTTTCATAGCATTTATCTTAACCTGCTCAGATGACCTCAAACCAGATCTGCTGAAGGATTATAACCACCTGTTATAATATGTTATATAAACTATTGATAAGTCATGAATTTCAACATTTATATTGAAGATGAATTGGGTCAAAAGCTAGAAAATATCTGTCAATTAACGGGTAAAAAGCGCAATACGCTGATTCGTGAAGCTATTTTATCTTGGTTATCTCAATATCCTATCCCTCAATGGCCAGAATCGATCCAAAATTTTGAAGGAGAACCCGATATTATTCCTTTTGAATCATATCGTACTGAGTTATTGCCACCGACTGACGATGATCTTTTCTCATGACTTATTTATTGGACACTTGCACTGTTAGTGATTTTGTCAAGGGTGAACCTAATACATTAGTTCGTATTCAGTCGGTTTCTCCCTCTGAGGTATTTATTAGTGTGATCACATTAATGGAAATTCGTTATGGAATAGCTATTAGTCCCAAAAAAGCGCATAAAATTCGACAAGTGATGGAAGATTTTCTCAAATCTGTAACAATTTTGTCTTTTTCTGAGCAAGAAGCGGTTGAAGCAGCTTCTATCCGTAGTATTCTGAAAACGGAAGGAACTCCCATTGATTATTATGATTTATTGATTGCTGCAACAGCGAAAGTTAATCATCTCTCAATGGTCACTTCTAATGTTAGAGAATTTAAACGAGTCCCTGATTTAATCGTCTTAAATTGGAGATAATGAACCAATTATGTCAACTATTTCTAAAAATCCCATCATGGGAGGTATTTTAGGTGTCATTGTTGGAGATGCTGTAGGACTTCCCGTACAATTTGAAAAACGTTCAGCGAGAGATGCTAAACCAGTTACTGAAATGATAGGGTATGGGGTATTTAATCTGCCTCCTGGTAGTTGGTCAGATGATTCATCATTAACCCTTTGTTTAGTAGATGCTTTAACTAAGGTATCTCCCCAGCAAAGAGAACAATTTTGGCGTCAACTCACCCAAAATTTTTGTCAATGGATAGACGAAGGTTTTTTAACGCCTTTTGGTTATGCGTATGATATTGGGGGGACAACCATGCAAGCAACGGATCGCTTGAGACAAGGTATTTCTCCTTTGGTTTGTGGTGGCACTAAAGAACGTAATAATGGTAATGGGAGTTTAATGCGAATTTTGCCATTAGCTTTTTACTATAAGCAATTTTCTTTTGAAGAATTAATAACATTAACCCATCAAGTTGGTAGTGTTACTCATGCTCATCCTCGTGCGAATGTAGCTTGTGGTATTTATATTGCGATCGCAGTAGAATTATTACAAGGAAAAACTCCCCAAGACGCTTATCAAAATTGTATTGATATCATTAGAAAACTGTATCAAAAACCACCTTATGAGTCTCAATTAGATTACTTTCATCGGATTTTAAAAGGTAATATTCATACTTTACCACGACAAGAGATTTTTTCTAGTGGTTACGTTGTTGATACCTTAGAAGTCGCTTTTTGGTGTTTACTAACAACTGATAATTATGCTGATGCTGTGTTAACGGCTGTCAATTTAGGAGAAGATACGGATACAACCGCAGCAGTGACAGGAGGGTTAGCGGGGATTTATTACGGCTTAAAAGGAATCCCTGCACATTGGTTAAATCAAATTAAAAAACTGAATAAAATTGTTGATTTAGTGACTTTGTTTAGCCAAAAAATAGTCTAATACAGAAAATAATTAAGTGGGCATCATTAAACGTAAAATCAAAAATTTCGTCGTTAGGGCTTGAGGAGCGATCATGCAACACTTTCCGGCTCTAAAAAGCTTAGGACAAACCTTCCTTTATTTTTGCCTACATACTTAAATATTTATTAAACAGATCCTTCTCTCTAATCTTAGATAATTTGATTGATTTTGTGGGTTTAATCTAAACCATCCCCAAAAATTTGTCTTGTGATTATTTCTATCATTTTCTTAAACAAGAATAATACGACTTTCAAGATTTGTTATCCTATAAGCTGAAAGAAGCCCTACATTTTGCTTGTACCTATGACCACCGACTTCCAAGACACATTTGATATCATCATCGTTGGCGCAGGCCATGCGGGATGCGAAGCAGCTTTAGCCAGTGCGCGTCTGGGATGTCGAACCCTCATGTTAACACTCAACCTAGATAAAATTGCGTGGCAACCTTGTAACCCCGCAGTGGGGGGACCGGCAAAGTCTCAACTCACCCATGAGGTAGACGCATTAGGGGGAGAAATTGGCAAAATGGCAGATCGGACCTATCTGCAAAAACGAGTCCTCAACGCCTCACGAGGACCTGCTGTCTGGGCATTACGCGCCCAAACCGATAAACGCGAATATTCGGCAGTGATGAAAGAAATTGTTGAAAACCAAGAGAATTTAACCATCCGAGAAGGAATGGCAACAGATTTAATCTTGGGGAAAAATGATGAAGTGATCGGCATTGAAACCTACTTTGGGACTTGTTTTGGGGCTAAAGCGGTTATTTTAACCACTGGAACCTTTTTAGGGGGTCGTATTTGGATCGGCAATAAATCGATGGAAGCGGGACGGGCAGGGGAATTTGCGGCCGTTGGACTAACAGAAACCTTGAATAAATTGGGGTTTGAAACCGGAAGACTGAAAACGGGAACCCCTGCAAGAGTTGATAAGCGATCAGTAGATTATAGTAACTTAGAACCTCAACCCCCTGACGATGAGGTACGCTGGTTTAGTTTTGATCCCGAAGTCTGGATCGAGCGAGAACAAATGCACTGTTATTTAACCCGAACCACAGCCCAGACTCATCAGATCATTAAAGATAATTTACATCTATCGCCAATTTATGGGGGGTTTATTGACTCCAAAGGTCCCCGTTATTGTCCTTCTATTGAAGATAAAATTGTTCGGTTTGCAGATAAAGAAAGTCACCAAATTTTTATTGAACCCGAAGGCCGAGATATTCCTGAACTTTATATTCAAGGGTTTTCCACGGGACTTCCTGAAAATATTCAATTAGCTATGTTAAGAACTCTTCCAGGGTTAGAAAAGTGCGAAATGTTGCGGCCTGCTTATGCGGTGGAATATGATTATCTTCCTGCCACTCAATGTTATCCGACCCTAATGACTAAGAAAATTGAAGGGTTATTTTGTGCCGGTCAAGTCAATGGGACGACGGGATATGAAGAAGCAGCCGCCCAAGGCATTGTAGCAGGAATTAATGCGGTTCGGTTAGTTAAAAATAAAGAGATGATTATCTTCCCACGAGAAGAAAGTTATCTAGGAACTTTAATTGATGATTTGTGTACCAAAGATTTACGAGAACCCTATCGAATGTTAACCTCTCGGTCGGAATATCGTTTAATTTTAAGGTCAGATAATGCCGATCAACGGTTAACGCCTTTAGGTCGAGAAATTGGGTTAATTAATGATCGTCGTTGGCAACTTTTTCAAGACAAACAAAACAATATTATCGCCGAAAAAGAACGTCTTCACGAAACCCGGATTAAAGAAAGAGATGAAGTGGGAGTTACCATTGCAACAGAAACTCAACAGAAGATAAAAGGGTCAATTACTTTAGCAGATTTATTGCGCCGTCCACGGTTTCATTATGTTGATTTAGAACGCTATGGATTAGGAAATTCTCAACTAAATTTAGTGGAAAAACAAGGTGCAGAAATTGATATTAAATATTCAGGTTATTTGAAACGCCAACAAAATCAAATTGACCAAATTAGTCGTCACAGTAATCGTCCATTACCCGTTGATTTGGATTATATGAAAATTGAAACTTTGTCAATGGAATCCAGGGAAAAATTAACAAAAGTAAAACCTTTAACCCTAGGTCAAGCGTCCCGCATTGGGGGGGTTAACCCGGCTGATATTAACGCTTTGTTGGTGTATTTAGAATTGCGTTCACCGAAAGAGAGTTTTGTAATAAAAAAGAACTAATTAGGTAGGTTTAAATATAGAAGGATGTAGAATTTAGAATGTAGAATTTAGCATGAAAAGTTAGTTGCAGAAATCCCGCTGGCTAACCAAAACTCGTTGAATGAAGAATCCCCTCGCCGTGATAAGTAGGTAAGCAAAATTAATGATATGTTTGTTGTGAGTCTTTGAGGACTGCTGTGATAGGACTAAAGTCCTTACTACGAACTTTTAAAAAATGAACAAAAAGTATACAAATAATTTTGCCTTGGTATTTAGCAGGGGTGAACGTCAAGTTATAAGCTAATTAAATTAGCTGTTAAACACGAAATTGTCTTCGGTCAAGCTTAAGGCATCAATATTATTGAGAATAGCTACATCTTGTCCAAAGGCTTCAATCACGGTGTTTAAGCCATCTTGACGGAAATTCAACTCACTTGAACCAAACTCTAAGCTAGTGGCAAGGAACCCAATTTTATCTGCTTCGGATGAGTTGTAATCACCAATAATATTGGGATTAGCCGGTAAGAGGTCATCATCTTGAGTTAAATAGAAGATATCCGCGCCTTCACCTCCTGTAACTAGGTTGTTTCCGCCATCGGAACCTAAGAAAATCAGGTCATCACCAGTCCCCGCATCAATACGGTCATTAGTTCCTGCAAAGATGATATCATCCCCTGAATTGGTCTGAACCGTGTTATCTCCTGGGGCATAAGTAAGATTAACTTGATCTGAACCACTACCTGTATTAACGATTTGAGACTCTCCAACAAATTCCTTGTCTGTTGGGAAGGTAGCATCAAAATTATCATCATCTGGGGTTCCTGAGACAATGGTTGGAAGATCCTCATTAACATCATTAACCTCAATGATGAATTGCTGTTCAAACAATAATCCTTGACTATCAGTGGTTCTGACAGTAATACTGTGGTTGGTATTGGTATCAAAATCGAGTAAAGTGCCATCAGCAACGGTTAATTCATCATTATTGATAGTAAAGCGTCCTCCTGCATTCTCAATCAACTCATAAGTATGGCTGTCTCCTACATCAGGATCGGTGGTGGTTAAAGTTCCAATTACCGTATCTGAGGTACTATTCTCGTCAATATTATTATTGTCTAAAGCGATCGCGGTGGGAGCCTCATTCCCCTCCTCAACTGTAATGGTGAAGGTATCTTCGATTAATTCTCCAACCAGATTAGTTGCACGAACCGTAACGTCTGCTGTTCCTAGTTGATCTGACTGATAATCTAACAACAGATTTTCGTCATTAATACTAACATCAACCAAACTTGGATTAGAATTGCTGATTACCTCAAACGTTAATTCATCCCGTTGAACTAGAGAGATATTTTGGTAACGGACAAAGTTTTCGTCACTTGTTATTTCGTCAAGGTCAGATACATCATTGTCAGTATCAACCCCAATCAAAGGTAAATCCTGAAAAGGTGAGCTAAACTGTTGGCTGATAGGGACTGTAGCGATCGCATCTAATACGGCTAGATCATCATCATTTAAGACCTCACCAAAAACGGTAAAACCACCGTTTTGATTGTCCAGGTTAGCTCCATTATCGTCCAGGTTAAAAAACCATTGACTTGTAGCACTATCAGGATCACCATCTTCCTTAGCCATAGCGATCGTACCCCGAATGTTAGAGCGATCAACACTAAATTCGTTCTGCACAGGCTCATCTGTTGGTACTACATCCACCGTTAGATTCTCAACAGTGAAGCCACCCCCTTGAACGATAAAACCAGGTACAGATCGATGAATGATGCTGTTGACATAGTCTCCATCGTTGACATAGTTTGAAAAGTTTGCAACTGTCAGAGGTGCGCCGGCTTCGGCTTGGTCAAATAATAATACTTCGGTAACGCCGCCAGCAAGAGATTGGTCATACAGTTCAAAGCGAGCGACAAGTCCTGTGGTGAAGGGGTCATCAAAATGGTTGAATAAATCAATAGTGGTACTATCACTACTATTGACCGCCAAAATATCATCAAGATTATCAGTAATAATTGGAGCAGCTATATTAGTCATTATAAATACAGGTTCAGGATTAATAATAATTCAGAAACTTTAGGGTAATTAACCCCCTTAACTATACCTAATCTTTTTTCAAAAAATCAATAAATGTTGATAGTTATTTCTCAAATTCAAGGTTTTTATCTTATTAAATTTAATTTAAGATTAAGTTAAAGAGCTTGTGTCGCCAAAGCAACCAATAGTTACGGTTTGTCCACTGGTGGATGAAGAATATGAATGCCAAACGTTTCGGAAGGGCGATCCCGCTCCCGGGAGCCTTCGGCTGCGCATCTTATCTACCGCATCCCCAGAATTAAACCTGACAGCAGAACAAATCTTTTCTTTGTAGCAGGGGTTTAGCTATGCGTGGTAATTTAGTCGATTCTAATTAGAATATAAAGTCGGAATTTCAAGCGGTTTAAAACTATTATAGGTCTTAACTAAAGCATTAACTGCCAATTTATCTAACCAGTAAATAGGATAAGATTCATTACTAATATATTGCCAATAACCAGGTTCAAAATAAGTTTGATAACTTTGTTCGCCCGCAATATAGAATTGTAAAAAAGCAGTCGCTTGGGCATTACTGTAAATTGTAAACAAATTATCGTCTACATCTTGAAAATTAACTAAAAGATTAATTAAATTATTAATTTGAGTATTCGGATCAGGAGGGGTTAACAAATGCGCTTGGCCTTTCATAACAAATAAATATTTATCTTGACTTGTAACCCAAGCAAATGTCCTAATTTGTTCAATAATTGGCGGAGTTGCAGGGTCATTTGTTCCGGCACCGATAATAATAGGAATATCAACTTTACTCAATCCTTGTGAACCAAAAATAACACTATTGACAGGATTCATAATCCCGATCGCGGCTACTCTTGGATCTCGAAAATTATAGTCTTTAATGGGTAAGTCCAAGGTTTGACATTGGAGTAACATAGACATATTAGCTTCCCAGACTCGGCGATCGCAATAATTTTTAATATTATCAAAATCCCAAGTTGCACCCGCTACAGCTAAAGCGGTGTAACCCCCAAAAGAATGACCTAAAACCCCAACTTTATCTAATTTCAATCTATTACTAAATTCTGTTTTATTTCTGTTTTCTAACTCATCTAAAACATAACTAATATCTAAGGGTCGGTTAATAAATTCTTGCAAGTCATACAATTCACGGGAATAACCATTGATCAGGTCTTCTAATTTTTCTGTATCACTACCAATATGTTGAGGAATGGCGACTAAAAAGCCGTAGGAAGCTAATTGTTTTCCTAATGCACTGAAATCATTGGGGTGAGAACCTAAACCATGAGAAACTACAACAACTGGTGTTTTTCCTGGTTTCCAACGTTGAGGTTGATAGAGATGAAGTTGAAAAGTTCGCTGACGTTTGTTATCAGTTAATTTGATAATTTCAACAGGTTTAACACCATATTCTCCTTGTTTTCTAATATCTTTGATTTTTGTATAATCTTGATTTGACTCAGCAATTTTCTGAGCGGATATTTCAGAAGCATTTTGGGTTAAAGAATTAGTGGCTAAAAATAAACGTTTTTGGTAATCTAAAGTTTTTTGAATTGCTTCTACATTCAATTGAACATCAGTAGCTAAATAGTGTAAAAAATCAATTAAAGTAAATCCTTTCTCTGAATCTAATGCCGCTTGAACTAATGCACCTCTTAATATATATTTTCCGTTTCTCCCCCCAGGAACAGAAACTAAAATACCGATTTTTTCTAAGAGTGTTTCTCCAGTTGGGGTATTGAGAAACCTAGATAATTTAACTCCATCAATAGAATATTTTGTAACTAATACTTTTCGTAAAGTTTCTTTTTGCTTATCTTCCAAACCTGCCGCTTCAAAATAAAATTCTAACTCTTTATTTACAATTCCTTCGTTAGCAAACTTTTCTAAGGAATCTACTTCAAGAGTTAATTTTAGAGATTCCAAAATAATATTGATTTTTTCGGCTGCAAAACTAGGTGCAGGCAAAGAAATACAAAAAAATGAAATACCAACCAAGAAAATACTTTGCCAATTTTTAGTCAACTTAAACGTAAACATTAATGATAAAATAATTATAGAAAAAACTCAATAAAAACGTTGCTGAAATCCTCGATCAGCAACGCTCAATAAAATTAACTTTCAGAGAAATTAGCTTCTACCACATTTTGAGCAAAGCTGTGATAAGCACTCTCAATTTGTTTGGCCATTGAGTCAGGAAACACATGAAAATCATCACCTTTCAACGCCTCTATAATTGCGTCTGAAACTACAGTAGGAGGTTCAGCAATTTCAGTTAAACCTGCCGCATCACCCATATCAGTCGCAATGGGACCCGGATGCACACTCAAGACTCTAGTTCCTTGTTGACCTAGTAATTCTTTTAGGGATTGAGTAATGGAATAAGACGCTGCTTTTGATGCACAATAGGCAGGAAAATTGGGAAAAGTTTTCATAGAAACAATAGAATTAAGCTGACAAAATACACCACCACTATTAGCTTTAAGGACAGGAGCAAATGCTTTAGCTATCGTCACTACACCATAAACATTAGTCCTCATGTGAAACGCTAAGGATTCAATGATATCGTCTGCAAACAATTCGCCACCTCTAAATGTACCAGCATTATTAATCACTATTTCTACATCTTTAGCAATTTTAGCTGCCTCATAAATGGAAGTATCATCAGATAAATCAAGCTTAACAGGGATAACTTTTTCTCCATATTTATCTACTAGAAACTTAACACTTTCTACTTTGCGGACAGCAGCATAGATTTTAGCTGCTCCCTGTTCAATAAAAGATTCTACGATTGCTTTGCCAATGCCTCGATTAGAACCTGTTACTAAGACAACTTTGTTGGTGATATCGTAAGCCATAATTTATCCTCCTATTATGTATACAAAAATTTTGACTGGGGTCTAAAACTCTTCATAAAGATTAATCAGTTTCTGACCACAATTAGCTAATTAAAATTTATTTTCAACCACTAACTCACTTAATGGTAATTGTCCAGGTTTAGGCCAAGGATCTTTAACTTTTTTGCCAATAGCAACCATGGGACCGATAACATAATCATCGGGTAAGTTAATTAATTCTGCTACTTTATCAATATCAAAACCAATCATTGGACAAGAATCGTAACCGATGGCTTTAGCGGCTAACATTAAAGTCTGCATTGCCATACCAATGGAACGTTGAGCTTCATCTCGCTGTAACCATTCCCGTCCTTCATGAAATGGTCCCATCCAATTAACTAATAGATCTGCCACTTCTTGGGGAGCATTACGCCAATAACGTTGGGGTTCTTTGTGCCAAGCTTTCATATCTGCGGTAAAGAGAATTAGCAAAGAAGCATCCGTCATTTGAGCTTGATCATTACCAAATTCTTTGCGGATTTTTTGTCGTAATTCTGGATCTCGAAGAATAACAAAACGCCAATGTTGAATATTAAAACTGGTGGGAGACTGAATCATTGCATCAAGCAATTTCTGTTCTTCTTCAGGCGTTATTTTATGGTTAGGATCGTAACCTTTAACCGAGCGACGTTGATAAATTGCCTCTAAAGTATTCATGAAGTAAAAATCCTCGTGATAAGTTGAACGCTTGAAACAATAAGTTTCCCAATAAAGTTTAAGCAAGCTGGTGTATCTTCTTGCTAGTTAAGCTAAATCAAACAGTAAGACCTCGGTATCATTGCTAGTAGCAGCAAGTTCAATATTTGGTTCTTTAGTAATAGCAGCACCATCACCCGTGTTTAGGGTTTGGCCATTAATCTCTAAAGAACCTTTAGCAATTTGAAGCCATAATGATCGATTGTTGTTACTACCGTGATTGACGAGATCGCCTTGATTTAAAACAGCAACATAGAGATTAACATCCTGATGAATTTTGACAGAATCACCCCTACCATCAGGAGAAGCTACTAATTTTAATTTTCCCTGTTTTGTAGACAAAGGAAAATGTTTTTGTTCATAGCTTGGTTCAATTCCTTTTGTATTAGGGATGAGCCAAATTTGCAGAAAATGAACCGACTCGGTAATAGAAGCATTAAACTCGCTGTGAGCAATTCCTGTTCCGGCAGACATCCGTTGTACATCCCCGGGATGAATTACCGAACCGTTGCCAATGCTATCTCTATGTTCTAATGCGCCTTTTAAAACATAGGAGATAATTTCCATGTTTCTATGGCTGTGAGGACCAAACCCTCGACCTGGTTGCACTTGATCTTCATTAATCACCCGCAGATGACCAAATCCCATATGATTAGGGTCGTAATAGCTACCAAAGGAAAAGGTATGTTTACTGTCGAGCCAACCAAAATTGGCTTTACCCCTTGCTTGGGATGGACGAACAGTAATCATCGTTTGTATTTCCTCTTTTTTGAGAATTACTTTTTTATTATGAATTGTTTGTCAAAAAAAGACAATATGATTTTTAAATGACATATTGTTTCTGAATAGTTGACAATAAAACCACTATGGATAAGTTTGAAAGTATGCGTGCATTTACTCAAGTCGTTAAAGAGGGTGGCTTTGCTGCGGCTGCAAGAAAAATGGAGCTATCTCGTTCAGCAGTCAATAAACTGGTGATTAATTTAGAAAATCAGTTAGGAGTGCCATTGCTCTATCGTACTACTCGCCAAGTTACACCAACAGAAACAGGTCGAGCTTTTTACGAACGCTGTCTTGATATTCTCAGTAGCCTAGAAGAAGCAGAATTAGCGGTTTCACAGCAACATAGTCAACCAAAAGGAATCCTTAAGATTAATGCTCCCATGTCTTTTGGTATTTCTGTTTTAGGTTCCAAAATAGCTGAGTTTATGACTCGCTATAGAGAAATTAAAATTCAATTGACATTAGAAGACCGTTTTGTAGATCCTATCAGTGAAGGTTACGACGTAGTTATTCGTATTGGTTTACCATTTAATTCTTCTAGTTTAGTAGTTCATCCCATAACTAATATTCCTCGCGTTATTTGTGCAGCACCTAGTTATTTAAAATCCAAAGGAATTCCCCGCAATGCCAATGAATTAAAAAATCATTCTTGTTTACATTATGGCTATTTAACAACAGGCTGTCAATGGCAATTAATTAATCAAGAACAAGAAGAACGAGTCTCTATTGATGGGGTTTTTTGTTCCAATAATGGAGAAGTTTTAAGGGATGCTGCGGTCAAAGGGTTAGGAATTGTTATCCTACCAACTTTTATTGTAGAGCGAGAATTAGAGCGAGGAGAATTACAAATTATTTTGCCTAACTATCAATCGCCAGAACTAACTCTGTGCCTAATTTATCCTGTAAATCGCCACCTGTCTACTAAAGTTCAATTATTCACTCAATTTCTTCAAGAGGAATTTGTTTAGAATGTTTTAGATTAATGATTTATGATAATAATTAAATTTTTTCCGAAAAATAGAATTAAATTTCATTGATATAATCTGAATAATTGGTTATAAGAATTTCTCTAATTTTACCCCGACTATTGCCTTTGGAATTAATCATTCGTGAAGCAGAAATACGTTGAATATTAAAGCCATTATATAAATCATCAAAAAAGGTATCTTCAACATAATTAGTCGGATCTGAATTACTCAACATTTGATAAGCTCCTTGATTAGATACTTCTACAAAAATATCCCGTAACCTTCGTTGTTCATCATCATTAAAATCTAAGGAACTATAAGCATTAAAACTAGCGGTTTGACTAATGGGACGATAAGGAGGATCATAATAGACAAACGTATTTTTATTCGTATATTTTAGCACCTCAGAAAAATCACCTTGTTGAATTTCTGCGATTTGAAAAGCTTTACTAACAGCCCGAAGATTGCTACCATTAAGTATCGTTGGGTTTTTATATCTACCAATCGGAACATTAAACAAACCTTTCCGATTAACTCGATACAAACCATTAAAACAAGTACGGTTAAGAAAAATCGTTAAAGCAGCACGTTCTACCCAATCTTTTTTATAAGTATTGGTGTCAGTTTTTTTATCAAAAGTATTGTATTTTTCTCTAGACTGGTAGTAAAAAATTTTTCTTTTTTCCTCAGTTGAATTGAGATATTTTTCTTTGATTTTTGATAACCTATTAATGAGTGATTCAACATCATTTTTAATGACTTTGTATAGAATAATTAATTCAATATTTATATCAAAAAGATAAGCTTTTTCAATATTGAAGTGATGGTAAATATCAAAAAAGACTGAGCCTCCCCCAACAAAAGGTTCTATATAAGTTGTAAGATAACCCTGTTGCAATTCCAAAGGATATTGTTTTTTAATTTGCGGTAATAATTGTGTTTTTCCTCCTGCCCATTTTAGCACAGGAGAAGCTTTGATATTATTCCGATCTTCTGAGCTAGAAAAAAGTGACAATTGTTGTATATTTTGAGATTGGGTTAAGTATTTCATTTAAACATAGTTAAATTAAGTGGGTTGCTAAAAATAAACGAAGGTTTGTAGTAAGCTCTTCAGAGCTTGAAAGTATTGCACTATCGATGCTCAAACCCTAATTATGAAGGTTTATTTTTTACGTTTAATTATGCCTACTTACTTAGTATTATAGTTAATTTAAGAGATAAAACTAGAAATTTCTCATAAAATATCCACAAAAAAAGTTATCTGTTAACAAAAGCCGCAAGCACTAACTTGTTAGGATATCTCATTTTGTTTAGTTTAGCCAAGTCCTTAATATTTTGTTTATTAACGAACTGTTAATTCAGTTTTTTTATATTTTATTTTCCTTAAGTTAAGCTCCTAAATGGAGTACAAGCGATAAAATTAGGGATAAATTATTTTTCGCTATACAATACTTGGATAAAATTATGTCACAGTCTCTAGTTTGGAGTGCTTTTGCCTACGGAATGCTTACTGCTTGTTCTATGCCTTTAGGCTCAATCACCGCTTTTTTATGGAGTCCAGCTTCTCGTATTATAGCCTTTTTAACTGCTTTTGGTGGCGGTGCTTTATTAGCAGCGTTAGTAATTGATTTAGTGGGAAGTGCCACTGAAAAAGGACATATTATTCAATTAGTAATTGGCTCAATTCTAGGCAGTTTATTTTTTACTATTATTAATCAATTAGTGAATAATTCTGGGGGGTTTTTAAGAAAACCTTCAACTACACTTAGTCATCTAACTCAACAAGAATCTAAACGATTGCAACAAAGAGTTTTGAATCTTAAACGAGTTAATCTTTTTGATGAATCTCCTCGTTCTCTCCGACAAAAATTAGCACAGGTAATGCTAGAAACTAATTATCCCAAAGGAACAGCAATTTATCGTCAAGGAGATCCAAGTGAAAGTCTTTATATTGTTAAAAAAGGAAAGGTTGATTTGTTAGATCCCCAAGCTCAGTTTCAACCCCTAAAACACCTAGAAGAAAATGATGTTTTTGGTCAATTTTCTTTTTTGGTCGGTTCTCCTCATCAAACCGTTGCTCAAACAACAGAAGATACTCAACTGGATATTTTACCTCGTCCTGATTTTGAGCAGTTATTACAAACTTCTCCCTATCTTTCTGAAAAAACTCAATCATTTTTGCAAAGTAAAGAACTGTCCGAGTATTTGCAAAAACGTCAAGAACTTACGGTTGAGCAAGTGAATGATTGGCAAAAGGTAGCTACTGAAAAGCTAAATTCAGAAGGAGTTATTGTGCCAGCCGTTGAAATTAATCGTCATGTTCCAGAATTTTTGGAGATAGCGAGACAAATTCGTCGCTTACCTATTTTTCGTTATTTGTATCAATACGAACTTCTCGAAATGGCTGAACGTTTAACCTATCATTACCGAAGTGATGGCTATGTGTTTTTTCAGCCTCAAGAATCATCTGATCGCCTCTTTATTATTCACAAAGGACAAATAGAAATTGTTTACCCTCATCATCTACAAAAACCTCCTCTAACCTTAGAACCAGGGGATACAGTGGGAGAATTATCTTTTGTTACCGGGGCTAACCATTCTGTTAGTGCGATCGCCTTAACTGATGTTCAAGTTTGGGCATTAAGGAAACAGGATTTTGAGGAAATGATACAACAATCAAAAAACCTCGAAGAGAGTCTCAAATCTTTTTTAGAACAGCCAAAACTTCAAAAATATCTATTAAAGCAACAAAATTTTACTTCTGATCAAGCCGGAAAATGGATACAAAAAGCCTGTCAAAGTATGAATGCTGGCCATTTAATTCCCTCTGTTAGTGCCATCTCTAACACCGTTTCCCAACATAAAGATGCTCCCATGGCAATTTGGCTTGGTTTATTAATGGATGGTATTCCTGAAGCGTTAACCATTGGCGCACATTTGGTAGCTGCACCTTTAAGTCCTTCGTTATTAGCGGGTTTATTTATTGCTAACTATCCAGAAGCCTTTTCGAGTTCTCAAGGGATGAAACAACAAGGGTTTTCTATTTCTAAAATCTTAATCATGTGGAGTTCAATTATGTTAATTACCGGTATTTTAGCTGCTCTTGGTAGTATTTTATTTGCCAATGTCCCTGAATCAGTTGTTTCGTTTTTGGGGGCTTTAGCTGCGGGGGCTATGTTAACAGTTATTTCTGAAACTATGTTACCAGAAGCTTATGCTAAAGGAGGATCTATTGTAGGAATATCGACTTTATTGGGATTTTTATCAATTATTGTGATTAAGAGTTGGGGATCATCTCATCCTGCTTAATCTACAGATATTTAATTTTTGTGTTTAATGAGCTTTTTTACTGTTGCATTCTCCGTGGGTAAGTTGTAGATTATTAGTCTGTAATGCTAAGTGAGGATGAGTAGAAATTGGCTTAATATGCTCAAGTAGCTAGAAGGGCTTCTATCCAAGGATCTTCAAGTCCAAAAGGTTTAGCAAAATTATAAATTTTGTCGATCAGAGGAAGAAATGTACTACGCATTTCTGCGATTTTCTTTTCTCCTTCTTCAATTTTTTCATTGAACTCGATTTCAATCTTTTTGATATGATTTTTCTTGCGAGTTACTTGAGCTTTTTGTGCTGCTTGAAGCCGTTGTCTTTCTAAAAGTTCTGGTCCTGCAAATCTTACTAGGGCATCAACAATTTGTTCTTGACTGACTTTGTTAAAATCAAGTCCTGCGTAGGCTCTTTCAGCATCTTTTGCCGTCCAACCATGACTTTTAGCTAGGCTAATCGCCTCTTTTTTCAACATTGTATTTTCCTAATTATTTCCTACTATATATTAAATGTTGCTTCAAAACAATACGATGTGATCAATATCACAACTAAAAATTCCCTAATCTAAACACCAGCTAACATTACCGAAACCTGATTCCCTGGCTCAATAATTGTTGTTCCTATGGGTAATATAGCTAACGCATTAGTACCCGCCAAATTAATTAAATTACCTGAACTATGACTTCCCCCAGCTAACTCAAATTGAAACCCCTCATCAACAAACTGTAATTGTCCCCAAAGATAAGTTTCTCGTTTCCCTCCAGAACGTAAGATATGACCAGATTTTGCTTTAATAAAATTAGGTTGCCAATTACCTGATAGTCCTGATAATTTTTTCAATGCAGGTTGTACAAATCGCCAACAACTCACTAAGGCCGAAACTGGATTTCCTGGGATTCCAAAATAAACACATCCATTACTAAATTTAGCGACTGTTAAAGGTTTTCCTGGTTTAACTGCCACACTACGGATCTGAATTGTTCCCCCTAATTCAGTTAAAAGCTGTTCAACATAATCATAATCTCCCACAGAAACTCCCCCCGTAGAAAGGACAACATCAAACCCCTTAATGGCTTCTATCATTTTTTCTCTAAGAAGATTAATATCATCAGGAACAATCCCTAATTGAATAGGAATTCCTCCTTGATTTTTTACAAAAGCTGCTAAAGCATATTGATTAGAATCTACAATCTGTCCAGGTTGCAAAGGCTGAGAAGGGGTAACTAATTCATCTCCCGTGGAAAAAATCCCCACACGAGGACGACGATATACTGTAACTTTAGGACATTGAGCAGTTGCTAAGACGGCAATTTCTGGGGCATTAATAACTATACCTGGAGACAATAAAGTATTCCCTGCTTGATAGAATTCTCCTTGCTTTCTAACGAAGGCTTGAGGAGAGTTGGGAGGGGATAAGAATAACACCTTATTATCTTTTTTTTCGGTATTCTCTTGGATCACAATTGTATCTGCACCTTTGGGTAACATAGCCCCCGTAAAGATACGAGAAGCTTGGCCAGATTGCAGGGATTTTAAGGGCTGAATTCCCGCCGGAATTTCTTCAATAATATCTAAGCTAGTAGGGTTTTCTGCGGTGCAATTAGCGACATCTTCAAACCTCACTGCATAGCCATCCATAGCCGAATTATCCCAATAAGGAAAGTCTAATTGACTGGTGACGGATTGGGCTAAAATTCGTCCTACTGCTTCGTCTAAGGGAACGGTTTCTATGTCGTTGAGGGGTTGAACTAAGTCAAGGATAATCGATTCAGCTTGGGAGACAGGAATCATAGGTCATTGGGAACGGTCAAGGGATCTTTATTATTGTAGAGGGCGATCGCTTACCAGATAGCCTTCGAAAGGGGTGTTAGAAAAAATTTTTTTTCCTCTTGCAATTGTCTTAAATTTTTGCTATGCTTGTTAAGCGCTTAAAAAAACTAAGTTGCCGGGATAGCTCAGTTGGTAGAGCAGTGGACTGAAAATCCTCGTGTCGGCGGTTCAAATCCGCCTCCTGGCATTTTTAATTATTGTGTTTTCGGTTATCTCTCACTCGCCATCTAACAAGGGGGAAAAAGAAAACGATAACATTAGCACGATTAATGTCATGATTAATCATGATGATATGGCAATCTAACCTGTTTAGAATGACTCCGTTAAAGATGAGTGGAGACAGGTTATAAACTAATGCTAATTTCGGATTAACAATGAGGTAGTTGATGGAATTTCAAAGAGAATTTTTTCCCACTGTCAAAAAAACGGTGATGCCCCGTCCTTATATCGAACCCCAAACCGATGTTTTAGGACAATATGGGACAGCTTGGGCAACGAATGCCACGATTTATGGAGATAATTGGTATGTTGATCACTCACAAGGTTTAGTTGAAATTTATGAAGCAGGACCTGCTATTAGTTTTTTTCAATTACTTCCTAAAAAAGATAAGTATGTTAAAGAAGGACTTTATTTACGATTAAAATTAGCCTATCGAACCACAGAAAATGCCAATGTAAATATCCGTAATTTTTCAGGTAATCATGTGACGTTACCTAATAGTATTCATGGGCATATTTATGACGATCCTAATACCTACTGGTGGGTCACAGATGACCTAACGATTAATATCAATTCCATTTATTCAGGAGAAAAAATTTGGATTCAACGGGTTGATTGGGAGTGGATGAGTAAAGATGTCATTTATGATGATGAAGTCAATGAGGTTGAGCCTTTACTCCATCGAAGTTTTGAAGCGATTGAAAAATTGTACGCGCCTCAAGATATTAATCCAGAATCAGTCAAAAATTTCTTGACAGAAAAAATTAAAAACGATGAACATTTTGCTAAACGTTGTTTAGTGATGTTACGTCAAGACCAATTAATGGGAGAAGATCTGGTGAAACTGTTTGAAGAAAGTGGCATGGAATTAAGCTAAATTATTTTTTTATAATTGGTTACTAGGGTCAACAACCATTGACCCTAATTTTATTACAGTAATTTTTTAGGCAATTTTTGCTCAACTTCACTAAAAATCAAGTTTTTTTCTAAGGCTTTTTGCAACAAAATCTGATATTTTTTAGCACTCACTTTATAAGAACCAAATCTTTCGAGGTGAGGGTTTTGTAATTGAGCATCAAACAAGACAAAACCCCTGTTTTTGAGATGTTCTACTAACTTAACCATTGCTACTTTAGAAGCATCAGGAATTCTGTAAAACATGGATTCGCCAATAAAAACCCCTCGAATAGCGATTCCTAAAATTCCCCCAGCTAACTCATTTCCTTGCCAGGTTTCAAAACTATAAGCCCAACCTTCTTGATAAAGATTATAGTAAATTTTAATTAATTGGGGTGAAATCCAAGTGGTTTCTCGCTCAGCACATTTTCGACAAACCCCTAAAAAATCTCGATTGATTGCGACTGAAAACCGTTTTTGATTTATAATTCGGCGTAAAGATTTGGGATAACGAAAACGGTTATCGAGAGGAATTAAAGCCCGTTGACGACTAGAATACCACCCTAGAATACCCATTTCATCGGCCATTAAAAAATAACCTTGGGCATATCCCTGTATAATAGAATTAGTATCTTCAGCAAACTCCATTGTCGCTTGTTTCAATTAACAAATTTTTATGGCCGCTGAACCTATTCCTCCGATTACTTTACCCCCGATTCAAGATCCCTCCCAGGAAGAACAATGGTTGAGGCAAGCCTTGCAAACTTGGCTAGATCAAGAATTTATTCCTGAATCGATTAATCAAAATATAGCCCAACGAGCGGCTCAAATTTTTGTGCGCCAGCGACTAGAGGGGGAAAATGATTTAGGTTCTCTCGTAATTGCTATTGTAACGGAAATGCAAGCGTTTGACTTCCGAGAGACATTTTTTAGTGAGTTCGCTGTAGCCAATGCGGTGAGTGATTTGATTCTTGATAGTTTAGGTATTGACCGTTGTTGTGGCCAAGAGTAAAGACTTAAACTTGTCAAAGAGAAAATATATCTCGGTCTTAAAATTAGCGCAAACGAATAAACAAAGACCAATCATCTCTTGCTAGATAACTGGCCACTAATTTCTCTTAACTATGGGTGATTCACTACCAACTAGATTTAACCACCCCAGGTAATAATCCCTCATGAGCCCATTCTCGTAGAACATTACGAGAGAGACCAAAATCTCTATAATAAGCTCTAGGACGACCTGTTACCAGACAACGGTTCCGGCGGCGACTAGGCGCACTGTTACGGGGAAGACGTTGCAATTGACGATGAAGCTCCATTTTTTCTTCATAAGTCTCAGCTGTACGGAATTCTTCTTTTAACGCTTCGCGTTTTGCTGCATACTTTTGGGCAAGGCGAGCGCGTTTTTTCTCTCGCTCAATCATTGATTTTTTAGCCATAAGTCTTCAGTTTAGAATTTTTTGATAAACATACCGTTTCTAATCATATCGCATCATTGTGAGGATAGGAAATATTTCTCTCATAAGAGATCATTACTTTACAGATAGTTTGAGAAAAGTCGGGAGGATTCATAAATTTTGACAAGATTGCATGAAATTTTGATAAGATTGCATAAAATCTTGATAAGATTGCATAAAACCTTGATAAACTTGGATAAGTGAGTTATTTGATAAGTGAGTTAGAGGAAAATCAGTGGAACAATGCAATCAATGTCAATGCCGTAGAATCCTAGGATTTGGAATTAGGATGGCATTTCAACCAATAGTCGATGTTAAAAATAAAGTAGTATTTTCTTATGAAGCTCTAGTTAGAGGGCAAGCGGGTCAAGGTGCAGGCTATGTATTTTCTAAAGTAACCGATGAGAACAAATATATCTTTGACCAGCAGTGTAGAATCGCCGCCATAGAAGAGATAGCTAAACTTAATACCTCAGCAACAGTCAATATTAATTTTTTGCCTAACGCTATCTATGAACCAGAGACTTGTTTATCTCGCGCACTACAGACAGCACAAAAGGTAAATTTTCCCCATGACCAAATTATTTTTGAAGTAACCGAAAGCGAAAAAATCGAAAATCATAAACTATTACTTGATGTATTTAGAACCTATCACCGCATGGGTTTTCGTACCGCGATCGATGATTTTGGACAAGGGTTTGCTGGGTTAAATCTGCTGGCCAAGTTTCAACCTGACTTTTTAAAATTGGATATGAAATTAGTCCAAGGAATCAGTCAAGATAAAGTCAAACAAGCTATCCTTGCTGGTATTAATATGACATCGCAACAATTAGGGATTGAAGTAATTGCTGAAGGAATTGAAACCCGAGAAGATTATCTATATTTAAGAGATAAAGGAATACGTTATATGCAGGGGTACTATTTCGCTAAACCAACCTTAGAAAGGCTACCAGAGATAGACTGGACTCAGTTAAGCTAAAAAATATTTAAAAGGTATTTTAGCAAGGCAAAAGGCAAGAATAACCTAGTATGTATCATTTTTGATCAACTTTAACCAATATTAATATCAATTCGCAACTGCTTATCAATTGATAATTGATTAATTCGATTAATTGTTGCTTCATAAAATGCAATAAATCACGACCGTAAAGAATTAGGGAACCTTTAACCAGAGATTAACATCTAGATTATTTAACAGACATTTGTCTCGGCAATGCATTTCATTTAGGGCGGTTTGTGGTGATGAGGTAAAAATGGCCAATAGTTATGAAAGAGTGTCTACCGGTTCGGGTCTCCAATCAACTCGAGTTTCTCGAAAGTTTTCCCAGTCGGGTAAATTTTCCCAGAAGTCTAGAAATACCCCCCCATCAAAGATTCCCCTAAAAAGTCCCAGTTCAAAAGGACTTGCCCCCTTTTATCGCGGACTGTTATGGGGCCTTACCTTTGGTTGTACGGCTGCCCTATCGGCTACTGTTGGGGCAACTCTCACCCTATTAAGTCCTTTATCAGAACATTTAGTTCCCTTAATTCAACAGACAACAGTTCCTTGGCAACAAACAACCCCTAACCCCGACACTGACACCCCATCCTCTAACCCCCCCCAAGTTGAACAAACCGAAGAAAAAACCGTACTACAATATCGATTATCTCGCCCTGTCAATATCTTGGTTTTAGGAATTGATCGGGTACTTGATGCCCCACCAGGAAGTTTAGATGCTTTTGGAGGACGAAGCGACACGATTTTAGTGTTACGTTTTGATCCAACGGACTATTCGGTAAAAATGCTCTCTATCCCTAGGGATAGTCGAGTTAATATCCCAGGAGTTGGGTATACCAAAATTAACGATGCTAACATCCATGGCGGGCCAGCTTTAACCGCTAGGGTTCTAAGTAAAACCCTCAATGACATCCCCATTGATCGCTATGTTCGAGTCACCACGGACACCTTTAAACAGATGGTAGATTTAGCGGGGGGAGTAGAAGTATTTGTTCCCTATGCCATGAAATATGAAGACAAAACCCAAAACCTCAAAATTGACCTTCCAGCAGGACGGCAAATTCTTAATGGGGAACAGGCTGAACATTTTGCCCGTTTTCGCAAAGATAGTTATGGCGATATTGGACGGGTACAACGACAGCAAACTTTACTTAAAGCCTTAAGACAACGCCTGTATACCCCCGCGATTCTGCCCCAAATTCCTAAGGCGATTAGCCTCCTTGAACAAAGCATTGATACTAATTTAACTTGGGAAGAAATGCTAACCTTAGCCAATTTTGGACGGCAAGTAGAACGGGAAAACGTGCAAATGGTCATGCTACCCGGACGGTTTAGCCAGGAAGAGGAATTTGATTCTCGTAGTTATTGGGTACTTTCTCCTGGGGGAATTAATCAGATTATGCAAGAATACTTTGATGTTGCCCCTCAATGGGAACCCTCCCGTCATCGTTCCCTGAACCGAGTTAGAATTGCTGTTCAGAATGCCGCCGATGATCCTGGGTTGGCTAAACGAATGGTGGAATACTTAGCTAAGCATGACTTTCATAATGTGTATGTGATCAAAGACGCGCCCCAACTATTGGGGGAAACAGAAATTGTGGTACAGAAAGGAGATAGAGAAGCTGCCCAACACTTGCAAACCGTTCTCGGGCTAGGTAGAGTAGAAGCATCCTCTACAGGAGATTTAGATTCTCAATTAACCCTCCGGATAGGTTTTGATGCCAAGGATTTAATGTTAGAGGATAGTTTTCTTAAACCACCCAGTCGTTCCGTTGATGAGACTCCATGAAACAAGTTCAGGGTTTATTATGGCGTATGTTAGGGGTAATCGGGCTGTTGTTACTCGCCAGTTTATGGGTTTTATTAGATGCCCATCCAGCCTTAGCCCAGGATAAGACGATTAACTATACCTTTTCCGAATTACAGGGTCAAGACTTCTCCCATAAAGACTTAGAAGGGGGAGTATTTGCGGCTGCTAATATGCGAGAAGCTAATTTTGAAGGGTCAAACTTATCCTACGGGATTTTAACGGAAGGGGTGATGCTTAAGGCTAATTTGCGGGGGGCAAATCTGACAGGATCTCTTCTTGATCGCGTGACTCTAGATTTTGCTGATTTAACCGATGCTATTTTAATCGATGCGATCGCTACTCGAACCCGCTTTTACGACGCAACTATTACCGGGGCAGATTTTACTAACGCAGTGATTGATCGTTATCAAGTTTCTTTAATGTGTGAAAGGGCTAAGGGAGTTAACCCTGTGACTGGAGTCGCTACACGGGATAGTTTAGGATGTCGTTGATTCAACAATATAGATTCGTTAATCTGATACTGATAGTTCTAATTACCATTGGACTCTCTATTAGTCTTCAGTTTCCTGCTTTAGCAATTAATAGCAATAACGGGGCAGACATTTTTGAAATTCATTGCGCCAGTTGTCATCCCAATGGCAATAATATTATTAGACGAGGGAAAAATTTGAAACTAAGAACCCTACGCAGAAGAAAACTGGACTCGGTAGAGGCGATCGCTGAGTTAGTTACCCAGGGAAAAAATAATATGTCTGCATATAATGATCGCCTCAGTCCCCAGGAAATCCAAGCAGTTTCAGCCTATGTCCTTCAACAAGCAGAAAATAATTGGCACAAATAAAGTTAATCGTTAATAACCTGGGTTAAATCTTAGATAAAAGAGCAAATGTATCTAAAAAGCCTGTTTCAAAACCATCTTCTGACATTGTTAAAAGTATCTTTTCTGTTTTTTTATTAGCATCTTGCCATTGTTATTTTTGGAGATAATTTTCTAAATTTGCTAATAATAAATTATTAATATTTTGTTTCATCTTTGGCAACTGCATTTATTTGAGTTTAAAGATATTGTTAAACAATACACTAATTACTATGAATATTGAACTCCAAAATAAGCTTAAATTAAATTTTGAATTAACATTTACTCCTTTAAGGCAACTATTTTCAAAGGATAAAGTAGAGCTAATATTTAAAGAACTAAAATCAATATTACTTAAATCAATATTACTTAAATCTGCTCCTTTTAGGGCTTCATTATAGTGAGAATTATTCTCTATTTCATTGAGGAACCATTGTCTTTTTTCTTCAGGCGATCGCTGATTGATATCATTGCTCATGATAGTTAATAGGGATTAAACAAGCCAAAAACAACATTAAGTATTGTTAAGCTATGATAGTAAGTTGACTAGATTAACTTATGTCTAATTGTTTATGTCTGATTCCAATACTATTCGCATTCGTGGCGCAAGACAGCATAATTTAAAGAATATTGATCTCGATCTTCCCCGCGATCGCCTGATTGTGTTTACAGGGGTTTCGGGGTCGGGTAAGTCTTCTTTGGCCTTTGATACCATCTTTGCTGAGGGACAACGGCGTTATGTAGAGTCTTTAAGTGCCTATGCGAGACAGTTTTTAGGACAATTAGACAAACCTGATGTGGATGCGATCGAAGGGTTAAGTCCGGCTATTTCTATCGATCAAAAGTCCACTTCCCATAACCCTCGGTCTACGGTGGGGACGGTGACGGAAATTTATGATTATCTACGGTTATTATTTGGACGCGCTGGAGAACCCCATTGTCCGATATGCGATCGCAGTATAACCCCCCAAACCATCGATCAAATGTGCGATCGCGTGATGGAACTTGAAGATCGCACCAAGTTTCAAATTTTAGCCCCGGTAGTCAGAGGAAAAAAGGGAACTCATAAACAATTATTATCGAGTTTAGCTTCCCAAGGATTTGTTCGAGTCCGAATTAATGGGGAAGTCCGCGAACTTTCCGATAGCATTGAGTTAAAGAAAACCCACCACCATAATATTGAAATTGTTGTTGATCGCCTGATTAAAAAAGAAGGGATTGAAGAACGATTAGCTGATTCTTTAAGTACCTGTTTAAAGCAGTCAGAGGGTCTAGCAATTATTGATATTTTAGAGTCGGAAACTGATAATAATAGGGAGGCAAAACAACCATCAGAAATTATGTTTTCTGAAAACTTTGCTTGTCCCGAACACGGGGCAGTCATGGAAGAATTATCCCCTCGTTTATTTTCCTTCAATTCTCCCTATGGTGCTTGTTCTAACTGTCATGGGTTAGGAAGTTTACGTCAATTTTCCCCTGATTTAGTTATTCCTGACCCTTGCGCCCCTTTATATGCCGCGATCGCCCCTTGGTCAGATAAAGATAATTCCTATTATCTTTCTTTTTTGTATAGTGTGGGTCAAGCTTACGATTTTGATATCCAAACTCCTTGGAATAAATTAACTAAAGAACAGCAACAAATCTTACTTTATGGAACTGAAGAACCTATCTTATTTAAAAATGATTCTCGTGGCAAAAAAAGTGAAGGATATTATCGAAGTTTTGGAGGAATCTTAGGTATATTGGAGCGGAATCATCAGGAGACTAGCTCAGATATTATCAAACAAAAATTAGAAAAATATATGGTTGATAGAACTTGTGAAGTTTGTCAAGGAAAGCGATTAAAATCAGAATCTTTATCAGTTAGATTAGGACAATATACTATAGATGAACTGACCAGTGTTCCGATTGATAAATGTCTAGCTAAAATTCACGAATTGCAATTAACTAAAAGACAAGAATTAATTGGAAACTTAGCCCTCAGAGAAATCAAAAATAGACTACAATTTCTTCTAGATGTAGGGTTAGATTATTTAACTTTAGATAGGGGAACGAAGACTTTATCAGGAGGGGAAGCACAACGTATCCGTTTAGCCACCCAAATTGGCTCAGGATTGACAGGGGTATTATATGTATTAGATGAGCCTAGTATTGGTCTACACCAACGGGATAATGGCCGTTTATTAAACACCCTCAAAAAACTTAGAGATTTAGGTAATACCTTAATTGTTGTTGAACATGATGAAGACACAATTCGCAGTGCTGATCACCTTGTTGATATTGGACCTCTAGCAGGAATTCATGGCGGAAAAATCGTCTGTCAAGGAAATTTAGAAACGTTAATTAAAACTGATGAATCCTTGACGGCTGATTATTTATCAGGGAAAAAAGTCATAGAAACTCCAGTTAAACGTCGTGAAGGAAATGGAGCATTTTTATCCTTAATTAATTGTCAAGAAAACAATTTAAAAAATATAGATATTGAGATTCCTTTAGGCAAATTAGTGTGTGTTACAGGAGTCTCAGGATCAGGGAAATCTACATTAGTTAATGAGTTGTTATATCCTGCATTGCAACATCATTTAACCCGTAATGTTCCTTTCCCTAAAAAACTAGATAAAATAAAAGGATTGAAAGCAATTGACAAAGTAATTGTTATTGATCAATCTCCCATTGGCAGAACACCCCGATCTAATCCTGCTACTTATACAGGGGTTTTTGATAGCATTCGGGAGCTTTTTTCCCAAACCATTGAAGCCAAAGCAAGGGGTTATAAACAAGGTCGATTTTCCTTTAATGTAAAAGGAGGAAGATGTGAAGTTTGTAGCGGTCAAGGAGTGAATGTGATTGAGATGAATTTTCTTCCTGATGTTTATGTGCAATGTGAGGTTTGTAAAGGGGCAAGATATAATCGAGAAACACTACAGGTTAAGTATAAAAATTATTCTATTGCTGATGTTTTGAACATGACAATTGAAGAAGCATTAGAGGTTTTTCAGAATATTCCTAAAGCGGTGAAACGATTACAAACCTTAGTGGATGTTGGGTTGGGTTATATTAAATTAGGACAGTCAGCCCCAACTTTATCGGGAGGAGAGGCACAACGGGTTAAATTAGCCTCAGAATTATCGAGAAGGGCAACAGGAAAAACCCTTTATTTGATTGATGAACCCACTACAGGACTATCATTTTATGATGTTCATCACTTATTAAATGTTTTGCAACGTTTAGTAGATAAAGGAAATTCTATTTTAGTCATTGAGCATAATTTAGATGTAATTCGTTGTGCAGATTGGATTATTGATTTAGGTCCAGAAGGAGGAGATAAAGGAGGAGAAATTATGGCGGTAGGAACTCCCGAAGAAATTGCTAATCATTCTAATTCTTATACAGGAAAATATTTAAAAAAAGCCTTAAAGGAAATAGTGAAGGAAAAAGAGGCAGCGGCAGAAGTATAATTTTGTCAATTGGGAATTTTAATTAGGGGAAATAACGTAAAAATGGAAGTCGATAAACAGCAAGACATCCAACGGCGAATTGAAGCGGTAAGAAAAGCAGACTCTGCCGATAAATTATTGAAAACCGTGAGGGACTTAGGGACAGCCCGTCATCAGGCGGCCATTCCTACCTTGATTGAAGTTTTAGGATATAATAACCCAGGGGCAGCCGTTGCAGCCGTTGAAGGATTAATTAATTTAGGAGATGTTGCAGTTCCCATTCTCCTTGAACAGATTGACGGGTATAATTATGGGGCGAGAGCCTGGGCTACCCGTGCGTTAGCGGGTATTGGCCATCCCGAAGCGATGAGTTTACTACAAGAAGCTGCTTTAAGTGATTTTGCCTTAAGTGTGCGTCGTTCTGCAGCCAAGGGACTGGGTAATATCCGTTGGTCCCACCTATCAGATACAGAAGTTGCCATAGCAAAGAAAACAGTAATCAAGACTCTGATTCAAGTTTCTCACGATCCTGAATGGGTGGTAAGGTATGCTGCGGTAGTAAGTTTAGAAAATTTACTCTGTTGTGTGAGTCAAACACCCTCAAAATTGATAGACCAAATTTTAGCAAGATTCAATGATATGCTAGAAACTGAGGCAGAATTAGCGGTTAAGGTTCGAGTGCAATTCTCCCTACATTCAACAGTCACCCCAAATCCCTAAAATCATTCTTAAGACAGTATTTCAGGGATAAAATGACGGTCACTGTTAACGTTTCTTTACAGAAAAACGCCGAAATCTTTAACAATATGTAACGAATAAAGGGGCGATAGCATTGTATAAAAGTATCTTGAAGGGAAAACGAAGATAGACGTAGTTCTTCTTTGGGTTATCCTTCAACACGCCTTTTAATGATTTCTGAGATTGCCTTAGTGTTCTCTCAGGTTTCTTAAAAAAATTTGGCAAAGAACTAGGAGGATCGCCAAGGTTATGATTTGTTTTGAATCCTTCGGGAAGTTAGAGCAACATAATCATCCCAAACGGGCGAATCGTTCTCTAGATTCATCTGATACATAAAAAGTCAAGTAGGAGATTAATTCAATGTTTGACGCATTTACCAGAGTTGTTTCTCAAGCTGATGCTCGCGGGGAATTCCTATCAGGCTCTCAGCTTGATGCTCTAAGTGCAATGGTTGCAGAAAGCAACAAGCGTATGGATTCCGTAAACCGTATCACCAGCAACGCTTCCACCATTGTTGCTGACGCTGCTCGTGCCTTATTTGCTGAGCAACCCCAATTAATCAACCCCGGTGGAAACGCTTACACCAGCCGTCGTATGGCTGCTTGCTTACGCGATATGGATATCATCCTACGCTATGTCACCTACGCTACCTTCACTGGTGATGCAAGTATTCTTGAAGATCGTTGTTTAAACGGCCTTCGTGAAACCTATGTTGCCCTAGGTGTTCCTGGAGCTTCTGTTGCTGCTGGCGTTCAAAAAATGAAAGATGCTGCTCTTTCTATCGTGATGGACCCCACAGGCATCACTCAAGGCGATTGCAACGCCCTACAATCTGAAATCGCTGGCTACTTTGATCGCGCGGCTGCTGCTGTTGCCTAGTCAATATCTATTGACTTGGGTTAACCAACACAACACGCTTTCAAAACCGTTTCTAGGAAAACTTAGTAAAACAATCGGGAGATACCAAAACAATGAAAACCCCATTAACTGAAGCCGTTTCAACCGCTGATTCTCAAGGCCGCTTTCTAAGCAGCACCGAAATCCAAGTTGCTTTTGGACGTTTTCGCCAAGCTTCTGCCAGCATCCAAGCGGCTAAAGCTTTAACTGAGAAGCAAGGACAATTAGTTCAAGGCGCGGCTAACGCAGTTTACGCCAAGTTCCCTTACACCACCCAAATGCAAGGACCTAACTATGCTGCGGATCAACGTGGTAAGGACAAGTGCGCTCGTGACATCGGTTACTACCTCCGCATGGTTACCTACTGCTTAGTTGCTGGTGGAACCGGTCCCATGGATGAGTACCTCATCGCTGGTATCGACGAAATCAACCGTACCTTTGACTTATCTCCTAGCTGGTATGTTGAAGCTCTCAAGTATATCAAGGCTAACCATGGATTATCTGGCGATCCTGCTGTTGAAGCCAATTCCTACATTGACTACGCTATTAATGCACTGAGCTAGTAATTAATTCTAGAAGGTGCTAATGACCTGGAAAGGCAGGGGGTTGTTAGCTAAAAAAAGTTAGCGATCATCTGTTTCTCCAGGTCTTGCTGTATCTAAAATTAACCAGAGCTAGGAGGTTTAAGTTATGACGAGTTTAATGGCCGCCCAACGTCTAGGGTTTGAACCGTTTGTCACCTCATCCCCAGTCGAATTACGGAATAATTGGACTGAAGAAGAAGCCGAAGTCGCTATTCGGGCAGCTTATCGCCAAGTCTTAGGCAATGAGCATCTGATGTCCTGTGAACGACTCACCAGTGCTGAGTCTTTGTTGCGTAATCGCAGCATATCTGTAAAAGATTTCGTCAGAGCGATCGCCTTAAGCGATTTATACCGTAATAAATTTTTCCATAGCAATCCACAAAACCGTTTTATTGAACTCAATTACAAACATCTGTTAGGACGAGTTCCTTACGATCAATCAGAAATCGCCTATCACAGCGATCTTTATCATCAAGAGGGTTATGAAGCTGAAATAAACTCCTATATTGACTCTCTAGAATATCAAGAAAGTTTTGGCGAGTTGATTGTTCCTTTTTATCGTGGCTTTGCCAGTCAAAGGAACCAAAAAACGGTAGGATTTAGCCGAATTTTTCAGGTTTATCGCGGCTATGCCAACAGCGATCGCGCTCAAGGGAAAGGGAACCAAGGAACATTAGCCCAAGAGGTCGCCCGAAATAATGCTTCTCCCGTCTACATTGGCACTACCGCAGAAGTCCTAGCAGGAACCAGCGGAGGCGATCGAGGACATCTTTATCGGGTTCGTGTCGTACAAGGAGCTACCCTAGGAAGGGGAACGCGAGTACGTCGCAGTCGGATGGAATATCTGGTTCCTTACGAGCAACTATCGAGCAAATTACAACAAATTAACCGTCAGGGTGGCAAAGTGACCAATATTACCCTGGCGTAATCCCTAATTAATAGTGGTCTAAAAAAGGAGAATTTTTAAGTGGCAATTACAACAGCAGCTTCCCGTCTTGGGACATCAGCTTTTAGTGATACCTCCCCCGTAGAACTTCGCCCAGACTGGGCAAAAGAAGATGCTCAAGGAGTGATCCGTGCCGTTTACCGTCAGGTATTGGGCAATGACTACATTATGCAGTCCGAGCGTCTTAAGAGTGCAGAGTCCTTGTTGTGTAATGGGTCTATTAGCGTCAGAGAATTTGTCCGCGCTGTAGCGAAATCAGACCTATACAAGAATAAGTTTTTGTACAATAACTTCCAAACACGAGTTATTGAACTCAACTATAAACACCTGTTGGGACGCGCTCCCTATGATGAGTCTGAGGTGATTTATCACCTAGATCTCTACCAAAATGAGGGATTTGAGGCTGATATTGACTCCTATATTGACTCCGTCGAATATCAAGAAAACTTCGGGGAAAATATTGTTCCCTACTATCGCGGATTTGCGACCCAAACCGGACAGAAAACCGTCGGGTTTACGCGGATGTTCCGTCTCTATCGGGGCTATGCTAACAGCGATCGCTCTCAACTCGAAGGAAATTCTACTCGCTTAGCCACTGAATTAGGTCAAAATAGTCCTTCTGCTGTGATTGGACCTTCTGGTTCTAATAACGGTTGGGCGTATCGTCCTTCTAAATCTTCCAAATCTGGTGCAACTCCCAGTAAAGCGTTAGGGGGAACGGTTGCTTTTGGTGGTAATGACAACAGAAAAGCCTATCGAGTAGAAATTTCTGCTATTCGTCAACCTGGATATCCCAGTGTTCGTCGTAGCAGTAAAGCTATCATTGTTCCTTACAAAGAACTTTCAGCTACTCTACAACGGATTGGTCGCTCTGGCGGTAAAGTAGCAAGCATTACTCCCGCTAGTCTCTAGAAAGAAATAGGGGCGCAAATTTAACTGACTAATTAATTTGCGTCCCCTAGGTTATACAGTTGTCCAGTTTCTATTATTCAATAAACGTTTAGGAAATTGCCAGTCATGTTAGGTCAATCAGCATTAGTTGGAGCCGCCAATACCCCATCAGCTAGCCGTGTCTTCGTCTATGAAGTCACTGGATTACGTCAAAATGACGAGAACGATAAAAATAATTATCCTGTTCGTCGTAGTGGCAGCGTCTTCATTAAGGTTCCTTATGGAAGAATGAATGAAGAAATGCAACGTATTAGCCGCATGGGTGGCACCATTGTTAATATTAAGCCCGCAACCTCTGAGGCTTAATTACTAAGGTTTTAATCGCTAAATGTCGGGGCGTTCTCAAGCCATGATGAGCCTAACAATGTAGCCTCTGTTGTGTTTTGGGTTCGTCTCGAAACGTTCCAATTCAATAGATAGATAAGCAAAATTGATATTAAGTTGGGAATAAGTCCATTAAGGCTTTTTTGAAAGGGCTTTAGCCCTCACGACAAACTTTGAGAAAGTAGATACAAACATATACCAAGAATTTTGCATCGGTACTTATGTCTTCCTCTGTCGATAATCCAGCTTATACTGTAGAAAAAGCGTTAGAAAATTTGCAACAAACTGCCGATCCCAGCGCACGTTACTATGCTGCTTGGTGGATTGGTCGATTTCGGGTGACGGATACGCTAGCTGTTGAAGCTTTGTTAACGGCTTTAGAAGATGACAGCGATCGCTCTCCTGATGGTGGTTATCCTCTACGACGCAATGCCGCCAAAGCTTTAGGAAAATTAGGCGATCGCCGAGGGGTTCTGTCTTTAATTAACGCCCTCGATTGTTCGGATTATTATGTCAGAGAGTCTGTTGCCCAGGCGTTGGAAATGTTGGGGGATAAGAGAGCAATTCAACCTTTAGTTAAGTTATTAGAAGGGGGAATAGAAACTGCCCAAAAAGTTGAGGGAAAACCCCATTTAGTGCAACCTTACGAGGCAATTATTGAAGCGTTGGGAACCTTACAGGCTAAGTCAGCAGTATCGTTAATTGAGCCGTTTTTAGAGCATTTTGTGGAAAAAGTTCAATATGCCGCAGCCAGGGCAATGTATCAGTTGACAAATGACCAAAGTCATGCTGAGAGATTGGTAAAGGCTTTGAAGGGGAAGGATCTCCAATTACGTCGTTCAGCGATGATGGATTTGGGAGCCATTGGTTATGTCGAAGGAGCCGAGGCGATCGCCCAAACGTTAGCTGAAAACAGCCTGAAATTAATTGCCCTCAAGGGCATTTTAGAAAATCATTTACTTAACCACTCTTCTTCATCTGGTTTATCTCCAGAAAGTATCAAAATTATGGAGTTAATGGATGGACTGCTGTAACTGACGAATTCTCCTGAGCAGCGATCACTATCTAATATCATCTTTTCTCAATTTAAGATTGTTTTAATGCTATTTGCATTATGTCGAACTCAGGTCTACTTAGTTTGAAAAATATTTTGTACCATTTTCTTCTCTAAATTCTGAGAAATTCGATCAAGTTCTGTCATTTCCCCGTCACTGAGTCGCCAACCTATAGCCGCTAGATTATCCTGCATTTGTTTAATATTTTTTGCCCCAGGAATGGGAATCGTTCCTTTAGTAATACACCAATTAATAGCAACTTGGGACATACTTTTATTTCTGGTAGAAGCGATTTCCTGCAAACAGTTTAATAAGGGTTTAATTTTCGGGAGTAATTGACGGCAAAGGAACCCCCTCAACCCTTTAGGAAATGGTTTATCTTCAGAAAATTTACCAGTCAATAAACCCAACGCTAAAGGACTATAAGCAATTAATTGGATACCCAATTCATCACAAACATCCTTAACCCCCAATTCCGTTACGGGATAAGTCGATAACAGGGAATATTGAACCTGTAAAGTAGCAATGGGAATACCTCGTAATGCCAATTTTTCATGAACTTTCCTCAGTCGTTTCGGACCATAATTAGACAACCCGACAGCCTTGACTAAACCCTGTTCATACAAGTCTCCTAACCCATCTAATAACGCCCATTCTTGCCAAGGGGCATAATTAGCAGTAGACCAGTGCATCTGCACTAAATCAATATTCCGCCCCACCCGCCTGGCCGATGCTTTCCCCGCAGCGGCCATGGAATTCCGGGTTAATCGCCAAGGATAGGGGGCTAATTTGGTGGCAATACAGATATCTTCTTGGTGTGTTCCTTGATATTCCCTTAAAAACTGTCCTAAAAGCAGTTCACTACGCCCATTGAGTCTTCCGGTTCCGTAGGAATCTCCGGTATCAAACAGGGTAACACCTTGACTAACGGCGAGGTTAAAAACAGCTTGTAAGTCCTTGTCCATGCTCTCATCATAGCCCCACAACAAGCGATTTCCCCAAGCCCAAGTTCCACATCCCATGATAGGGAGGGATAAAGAAGGATTGATCTGTATTTTGGTTTCCATTCAATCTGTCGAATTTTTTTGACTATCTTTAGTGTGACACTCTTACTCTGGCGTACCTGATTCAATCAGAAAATACTCCCCATTTCTCTTAAAAACAAGAACGCGATCGCCTCGCTCAATTGATGTCCCTGGATGATGAAATCTCAATTTTGTATTATCTTCGAGTTTGACAAATAAAACACTACCATAAGGACCCGAAATTGTACCAACGATAGTTCCTGATTGATAGAGAGAATTATACTCTAAGGTTGGGTTTGCTGCTCTCTCCTCTAAGTTAGATTGACGAACAGTTTGAGCTTTGGTTATGGTCGTCACAGAAATCACAGCAACCATACCCATCAATAGGCTGAAAATTCTCTTCATGATAATTACCTCTCAGTAGGAGAAACGCCCCTATGTTTCCCTTTCTTCTACTTTAGAAGGGTTTTTTATCTCGTACCATAAAGATAAAATTATAAACCTTGAATATAACAAAAAAAAACTAATTATCAAGAAGTTTTATCAATTATAAAGAAACTTTAACTATTAACTATCAACTATCAACTATTTAGACATCCATTGACGAGTTCCAAAATACTGACAGGCAACGGAGGCGACTTGAGCAGATTTGACTAAAGCATCCTGAAAATTATGTACTAGAATGAAGTGGCAAAAAGCCCCATGAAAAATATCCCCTGCGCCCAAGGTATCAACAGATTTTACCTTTAAAACTTCAATAGTTCCTGCTTCTTGTTCAGTCCAATATTGAAGAGGTTTTTCTCCTTTAGTAATGGCAATATAAGGAATATTTAGTTGACGTAAATAGTTGTATACATCAAGGGAATTAAGACAATTAGGGGGATAAAAATTTTCAGAGCAAATCGCATAATTGACGTAAGCAAGAACTTTCTCTAATCCAGGTTTCCAGCTTCCTCCATCCAAAACAACGGGAATCTTTAACCGTTGCGCTTCTTTGGCAATCATGACACTCGTAGATATTTGATGACCATCTAGTAAAATAACATCAATTCCCTGCAAAATTTCCCAAAAAAGTTTATTATTAATTTTGGCTTGAGATTTAGTAGCATTGATAGAAATAACAGCCCGTTCTCCTGTGGTTTGATTAACAATAATTGAAGAACTTGGAGGAGGATTAGTTCGATAGGGATTCAAATCAAAAACATTTATTGAATAATCATCTAATTCAGCACAAATTAATTGACTAATGGGATGATTTCCAATCACACTTAATAAAGTTGCTTGATTACCAAAATAACCAAAAGTAATAGCTGCATTCGTCGCCGGTCCACCCGCAGCAATCGTTTCATCAATAGCGACAATTTTTTCATTGCTATGGGGGAAGTGATCGGTAAGATAAATTAAGTCTAGGGTCGTTAAACCGACAAATAATCCATTCATGAGTCGTAAAAATGAGCAATGAAACCTTACAAAAAGGAACCCTTTATGTTGTCGGGACTCCTATTGGTAATTTAGAAGATATTACCTTAAGAGCGATCCGCATTCTCAAATTGGTGGATTTGATCGCCGCAGAAGATACCCGTCACACAGGAAAACTCCTACAATACTTCCACGTTAACACTCCCCAAATAAGTTATCATCATCATAATCGATTGTCTCGTCAAAAAGAATTAATTGAGTATCTACAGCAAGGAAAAACCATTGCGTTAGTTACCGATGCAGGAATGCCTGGGATTTCTGATCCAGGGTATGAATTAATTAAAGCTTGTATTGATGAGAATATTCCTATTATCCCCATTCCTGGGGCAACAGCTGCCATCACTGCCCTATCGGTTTCCGGTTTACCCACAGATCGCTTTGTTTTTGAAGGGTTTTTACCGACAAAAGGCAAAACAAGGAGCGATCGCCTAACGTCTTTAAAGACGGAAACTCGTACCCTAATCTTTTATGAGTCCCCCCATCGTTTATTACCAACTTTAACCGATTTAGAAGCCGTTTTTGGGGATAATCGTTTAATTACCGTGGCTAGGGAATTGACGA
The DNA here is from genome assembly GCA_002110465.1 of unicellular cyanobacterium SU2. Classification (GTDB taxonomy): domain Bacteria; phylum Cyanobacteriota; class Cyanobacteriia; order Cyanobacteriales; family Microcystaceae; genus Rippkaea. The sequence continues at coordinate 193,566 of NEED01000073.1, forward strand.
AATTGTATGAGCAATTGTGGCGAGGAACCTTAGGGGAAGCGATCGCCTATTTTCAAGATTCACGACACCTTAAAGGGGAATTTACTCTGATTGTCGCCGGATGTCAGCCAACCTCTGAATTGACATTAACCGAGGAACAATTAAAGCAAGAATTAATACAATTGTTAACCCAAGGAATGACGCGATCGCAGGCCAGTCGTCATCTGGCCCAAGTAACCTCTCTCAATCGTCGTCAAATCTATGCATTATCTTTAGAATTGACTAACTTAACCCAAGATTGAATTATCAACCATGCGATCGCTAAAACTCGACTTTGGTTTTTCGGGAAGAGGTAACTGGTCAAATTTAACCCTTACCTACTCAAGAATTAACAAATCCTAACAACCGCTTGGTGTGAACGATTGCTGCCACCGTAACCGTTTCGTCTTGAACCCGATAGATCACGCGATAAGTATAAGCTAATTTATCACGAATGGTTGAATTATCCCCCTCGGCAATAACTGAGCCAGCTAAGGGACATTCTTGAAGCCTATGGGTAATATCTAAGATTTGACGAACGACCGCCGCCGCGTAAGAGGGCGAGTCACGTGCTATGTATGTGGCAATTGCATCGACATCCTCAACTGCTTTGGAAGACCAAATTACTCGATAAGCCATTTGTTTAGAAGCCCCTCGACTTCCTCCTGTTGTAAGGTGGTTTCCTGATCGGCAACGTACAATCCTTGACGTACCTTTTCAAGTACATATAGATGATACTGGATATCTTCAATTGAACAATCATCTGGTAATTGATTCAAGATCGATTGGATTCTTTCTTTAATGGTATTCATAGTGAGATATAACTAAACGTAGATAGAATAAGAGGCTTATAGAAAAACTATATATACCTTCTATTGTAGCTATATCAGGTAATTTGGGCTATGGTGAAAGCTGGATGCACACAACAAGTATCGTAAACATTCAACAGAAACATAGTCAGATAAAGGGTAACAATGATCGAAAGCCGTATGACGAGAAATTGTCACGTACGGTTTGGGGAGAGGTATGAAGAAACTATATTTTTATGAACTATTGTGACCAAGTGATTGACCAACTTCAAGGAAGTGGTTGTGATAAGATCACAAAGCTTAGAATTGCTCAACATAATTTGGTATTTTTGCGGCTAATTTCTATGAAAATCCGAAGACGTTCTCCGAATCCTGCTTTAGATGTTGATGTTGTCCGTTATCAAGTTCCTGTTCCAGAGGCCGAACCGCGACATATCCTCGAAGAAATTGTCTGGCATAAAGAGAAAGAAGTTGATCGTCTACGAGAACGTCTCTCTCTATTAGAATTACGCAAACGAGTCAAAGACTTACCTCCTCCCAAAGATTTTTTAGCTGCTATCACCCAAGGGAAAACCCAACCCGCGTTAATTGCAGAAGTCAAGAAAGCATCTCCGAGTAAGGGGGTGATCCGTGAAGATTTTAATCCAGTGGCCATCGCCCAAGCTTATGCTAAGGGTGGAGCAAGTTGTCTTTCGGTGCTAACAGATGCTAAGTTTTTCCAAGGCAGTTTCGAGAATTTGGCGTTAGTACGTGAAACGGTTGATTTACCTCTACTATGCAAAGAATTTATCCTCTATCCCTATCAAATTTACCTCGCTAGAACTAACGGGGCCGATGGAGTCTTACTGATCGCTGCTATTCTAAGTGATCGAGACTTAACCTACTTTGTGAAAATAGCTCAATCACTAGGGATAACCCCTTTGATTGAAGTTCACTCCCTAGAAGAATTAGATCGGGTCTTAGCCATCGAAGGAGTATCTCTGGTTGGCATTAACAATCGTAACTTAGAAACCTTTGAGGTAGATCTCAACACCACTAGAGCGTTATTAGCCGCTCGACAGGATAAAATTCAAGAACGAGGGATGAAAATTATTAGTGAATCAGGGTTACATACCCGTGAAGATCTAAAATTTGTCCAACAAGCAGGGGCTGATGGGGTACTAATTGGGGAATCTTTAGTCAAACAACCTGATCCCAGTGAAGCGATCGCTCAATTGTTTTTTTAAACCAGTTGACTGATAGTTTGAAGGAAAAATTCGGAACAATTCCTGCGGTTTAACCTTCAAAATCGTTAGAATTGCTATAGAGTTGTCTATCTAACCTCAATCACAGCGATAAGGCTATCAGTCATCACTGATAACTAATTTACTAAAATTAATATGAAATCTCTTCCTCTTCCTTCTCTAATCCACTACGAACTTTTACTGCAATTATTAGAACGAAAAAGCTTAAGGATTGCCTATGAACAACCAGCTTTACAAAAACAGGTTCAACAATTAATTATCACGTTACGCAAAGCCCGCGCCCAACAAAAACAACTTGAAGCGATTTGTGAGCAAATTCACATTCCTTTTGAACATTATTGGTCTCTTAATAGTATCGATAATCCCTTAAATCCTACCACTGATCAACTCACCAGTCAGGGAGTGAGTCATGAAGAAATCTGAATTAAATCTTAAAAATAACCAAAGCCATCAGTTTAACTTTTTATGGTTCATGGGAATGAAGTAAACTGACTATTTGGAAGAATCGCAACCCGAACCAGGAGCCAGAATAAATGGAAGATAAACATATGTTAATGATCCCAGGACCCACCCCTGTCCCCGAAAAGGTCTTGTTAGCGATGGCTAAACATCCTATTGGCCATCGCAGTAGTGATTTTAGTGAGATTATTGCAGAGATTACCGAAAATCTGAAATGGTTGCATCAAACCCAGAGTGATGTCTTGATGTTAACGGTTAGTGGAACTGGGGCGATGGAAGCAGGAATTATTAATTTTTTGAGTCCTGGCGATCGCGTGCTAGTGGGGAATAACGGAAAGTTTGGCGAACGGTGGGGAAAGATTAGTCGGGCGTTTGGATTAGAAGTGGAAGAAATTACTGCTGAATGGGGAAAAGCCCTTGATCCTGAAGCCTTTCGAGAAAAATTAGCAGCTGATAATCAAAAAAGCATTAAGGCAGTGATTATCACTCACTCAGAAACCTCCACAGGGGTACTCAATGACTTAGAAACCATCAATAAATACGTCAAAGATCACGGAGAAGCTTTGATTATTGTCGATGCTGTTACCAGTTTAGGGGCGTTCAATGTTCCCGTTGATGACTGGGGGTTAGATGTGGTGGGTTCAGGAGCTCAAAAAGGCTATATGATTCCCCCAGGATTAGGATTTGTCTCAGTGAGTGCCAAAGCTTGGAAAGCTTATGAAACCGCAACAATTCCTAAGTTTTATTTAGATTTAGGGGCATATAAGAAAGCAACGGATAAAAATAGCTCCCCCTTTACCCCTCCTGTTAACCTAATGTATGGGTTACAGATGGCATTACAAATGATGAAAGCCGAAGGCTTAGAAGGAATGTTTAGCCGTCATCGTCGTCTAACTGAAGCCACTCGTGCAGGGGTGAAAGCGTTAGGGTTACCTTTGTTAGCGGCTGATGAAGTGACGAGTACCGCCGTAACTGCCGTAATGCCAACAGGAGTTGAGGCTGAGGCCATTCGGTCAACCATGAAAAAGCATTTTGATATTGCTTTAGCCGGGGGACAAGATCACCTCAAAGGGAAAATCTTCCGCATCGGTCATTTGGGGTTCGTTAGCGATCGCGATGTCTTAACGGCGATCGCGGCTTTAGAATCTACCTTAATCACCCTTGGTTATCAAGGAGCAACTCCAGGGGCAGGAATTGCCGCTTCTTCTAAGATTTTGGGGTAATTAATGATAGAAGCTAAGATCCCCCGAAAAAAGGGGGATTTATTGCATATTTTGACTAAAACCCACACCCCACACCTAGTCTACACCTTAACCTTGTTGTCACCCCGTCAGCCAAATTGTTCCCCATTTTCGCCTACAAGAGCGATCGCACTAAAAGTCCGTACCCGAAAAAGTTAATCTACCATCGTATACACCGGTAAGTGCCCAAACCCATCCTCCTGGAGGCGTATTGGGATCATTTGGATTGGCACGCGTAAACGTCCAGTTATTTAGAGGATAAGTTACAACTTTGACATAATCATAGAACAATGATGCTGCTATAGTAGCTGGAGCACCATATCTCGCTGAATAATATCTGCCAACGAAATAATACTCTACATCCCTAGCAATCAACCATTCTTCACTACCAACTTGTGTTTGACCTCGCATATTTTCAGCTTCTTGGCGAGCTCTCCATAAATAAGCCAATTCATTATGCATATTAGGCATGGATCTGATAACTTCTCCCAATCCATCATCTATGGTGATTTCTCTTGTTTCCTCAGTGGTTTTAATCCTTGTCATTATTTCATCAATTCTTTGTCCTACTGATGGTATGTTTTTAGAGTTATTGAACAGATATACAGCAGTAAATCCTCCTAAAGCAATAGTAGCTAATGTTGCCACAACACCGAAAGCAACCGCTAGACCGCTTAAAGTAACGTTTCCACTTGGATCAATATTATTGACTGGATTAGCATTACCATAAAGATATTTATGCAATGTAACTGGATTTTGAACAAATCCCTCAAACGAATCCCGACTAACAAACCGTCCTGTATTAACATCTAAATATCTTGCTCTCAAATAATCCAAACCTAAATTAGAATCCCGTTGCTCACCCGCAAACAAATAAGAATTCTCAGTATCACCAATCTTAGTTAAAACTTGACCAAAGGCATCATAAATATAATTATCAGTCAGTAAACCATTTTCATCACTCAATGCTCTGGTACTACCCAACCCATCAACATGATAAAAAGATTTTTCATCATTACGTTCTTGGGAAATTAAATCATGACCATGAACATAAGACACCTTAATAATGCCTCCTGGAGTATATTCTTCCAATACCTGACCATAAGGACGATTAACATCAACTAAGAAGCGAGTTTTTTCCCCATTAACCGTTTGAGCAACCCGAATCCCATCTGCATCATACTCATTGGTAACATCAACGGTTCCATCACCATCCGTATCTGCACCTCCCAGTCGATTTTCCGCATTCCATTCATAAGTAACCGTTACCCCGTTGGTAGATTTACTAACCGTATTGCCATTATTGTCATAACTGTAAGTAGTAACAACTCCATCGGTTGTTTCAGTCAACAAGCGATCATTATTATCGTAAGTGTAGAGCGTTGTCCCTTCCCCAGAATCAAACCGACTGAGACGATTTCCGACCGCATCATAAGTATATTCAATGGTACGAGTTGCGTCTGTCCCACCAACATCAAAGATTTCTTCTTTTGTTAGGCGATCAAGGTCATCATAATAATATTTAACAAGGCGACCATCCTGTTCCGTAACTTGGGTGCGGTGTCCTTCTGCATCAAGTTCATAGCGAAAACTGCTAATAATCTCGCCATTAATATCTGTGGTAGCAATATAAGTTAAACGATTGAGAGTATCATATTCACGGGTTTCAACTGTTCCGTTGGGGAATTCCGTGCGAATAAGGTTGCTATTATCGTTGTAAAAATAAGTCGTAACCCCACCATTAGTATCAATAACCGTCTCCAAACGATTTAACTCATCAAAAGTATAATTGGTTGTGCCAGAAGGAATCTCTACAGAGGTGCGATTTCCAGCTAAATCGTAACTATAAGCGATCGCCGTCCCATCGGGATCAATACGCTCAATTAAGCGGTTTTGAGCATCATATTCATAGATAGTGGTTCCCCGTTCATCAACGACGGTTTCTCTTTGGCTATCGAGGGTATAAGTATAGATGGTACGGCTACCATCAGGAAAATTCTCCGCAATTAAGCGATTACGCTCATCATATTCATAAGTGATAATATCGCCATTAAAGTCAGTTGTACGAATAACATTTCCGATAGCATTATATTCAGTAGTTGATCCCTGACCGTCGGGTAATACGGTTGCAACACGCCGACCTAAACCATCATATTCCAACCGAGTAATATTACCATTAGCATCTTTTTGAAGAACTAAATTTCCTTGCTCATCATAACCATATTCCGTTCTTTGATCTAAAGTATCAATAACCGCCGTTAACCTGCCTAAAGCATCGTATTCATAACGAGTTATTTCACCATCTTGATCGGTACGAGCAGTTAAACGACCCGTTTCATCAAATTCAGAACCAATAGTAGTGCCATCAGCAAATTCTTGTCCAATGAGACGACCTAAATCATCGTAGAAGGATTGTGTGACATTTCCCAGAGCATCAGTTTGAGCAATTTGACGACCTGCCGCATCATAGCTATTAGTAAATCTGGGGTTATCATCTAACGTATCAGGAGTATCATCTGGTAGAATCGTCGCTATTTGACGGCCAGCCTCATCATAAAGATATTCAGTTCGGTTACCGCGCTCATCAATTTCAGCAATAACTCGACCGGCTAAGTCATATTCTGTGCGAGTACGCGGATTATCTGAGTCATCATTGGATGTGTCATCGGGATAGATCATCTCAATAACGCGACCCAGACTATCGTAGGTCATCTGAGTTTTACGACCCAACTCATCAATTTCAGCAATAACTCGTCCGGCTGCATCGTATTCAGTGCGAGTGCGAGGATTATCAGAATCATCCTCTGGTGTGCTATCAGGATAGATGGTTTCGATTAATTCCCCTCGGTCATTGTAAACATATTTCGTGGAACGACCCAGAGGATCAATAGTTTCAATGCGGTTTCCAACTGCATCGTATATAGTTTCGGTAACACCCCCTTCAGGATCGGTCACTTTTATCAGTCGTCCTTCTGAATCATATTCAGTGGTCGTAACCAGAGTAATTAAGCCTTCGGGAGTGGTTAACGTCTGAGTTTGGGTGATTTGATTGCCATTAGCATCATAAGTGAAAGTCGTAACATGGCCTTCTGCATCGACTTGACGAGTAATATTACCGAGGCTATCGTACTCAAATTGTTGTACTCCTGCAGCATCTCCAAAGGAAGTTAAATTACCACTGCCATCATAAGTAAAGGTAGTAGGACCGTTTGCTTGACCAGAAATAGAGGTTAAATTCCCGTTGCGATCATAAATATTGGTGTTCGTATTCCCCAACGGATCTATGGTGGTTAAGATATCCCCAAAGGAATTATAAGTGTAACGAGTGACATTCCCCAGAGGATCGGTTTCGGTGAGAATATTAGCACGATTATCATAAGTCAAGGTGGTTGTATTCCCTAACGCATCGGTTTCAGTGAGCAGATTATTCTGCTCATCATAGGTGCGAGTAATGACTCCACCCCTTGCATCAATTTCGGTAACAACATTTCCCCTGGTATCGTATTCGTAAATGGTTTCGTTACCTAACTGATCCTTAACGGTTTGAACAAAATTATCAGGATCATGAATTAATTCAACAGCTTGATCATCAGCATCAATAATCTTAACCAGACGACCCGTTTCATCATACTCACTTCTGGCACCGGTACGACCTAAAGGATCAATGACTTCTTCTAAATAATGTTCAAAGACATCATCGTAAACAAAACGGGTAACATTCCCTTCTCGATCAGTTACGGTAGTTAAATCCCCATTATCATCATAGCCGTATTCAATACGATTGCCATTGGGATCAATAACGGCTGTAATTCTCCTTTGAGCATCTCGTTCAAAAGTAATTTCTTGTCCTGTCGAACTAAAGACACCCCCATCCGTAAAGGTTAATTGATTGCCATTTCTGTCTCTGATGGTTCTGGTATCTCCCGTATTCCCGTCAATCTCGTAGATGATACCTTCTTTCGTGGTTAAGGTAAAGGTTCCACCAAAAGCTGGATTAATAGGATTGTAACCTAAACTAGAGGCAAATCCGAGGTATTCTCCCGTATTCGTTCTCGATAAATCAAAATTCTGTACGGTTAATTCACTGGTTACTCCAGCATCAGCCACAAATTTCGGTTGCCAAATTCCTAAAAAGCCACCTCTTAATCCTGGTGCGGGTTGGGGTTGGAAGGTAAAGCCTTCTCGTTGTCCCCCAGGAAGGGTAACATAAACTTTTGCACCATCAAAGAAGGGATTGTAAATTAAGGAATCTTCAAATCCGGTTTCGGGGACACTGGTACGCAAATCAGTATCCCGTAATTCCATACGCCAACCATAGCCAAAATCATCAATATTCTGGGCATTGTGACTATTGTAGGTGCGAGTCAAAATAATAGGAATACCGGTGACGGGAACGGTTAAATCCGTAAAGGAAAGTTGGTAGTTACCGATTTTGAGTTCTTCAGCTACACTAACGTTAATTTGCTCTACGGATTGATTCCCCCCTGCATCTTCTGCGACCAAACGTAAAATATAACTATCGTTAAGTAAGGTTGAGGGATCAAATTCTCCTAATACATCATCGGTAACGGAATTACTTCCTCTGGCAATTTCGGTGAAGTTGCTACTACCAATGGGAGCAATTTCTAAACGGTAGGCAGTCAGATTATTATCAATTACACTTCCAATAATATCGGTGGGAGCCGTAATTACATCACCATTTTCTAGATTATTAATACTGACTTGAGGAGCATTAGTATCTGAAGAATCAATCCCCAAGATAGTTTCATTAACAGTTGTTGTATTCCCTGCGATATCGGTTGCACTGGCCACCAATTCTACTGCACCTATTTGTTCAATCGTTAACTGAGTTTGTCCATTTCCATTTAAACTGGTAGCTACACCATCAACGAAGAAGACAAGGTTATCAATGCTCGTATTATCTACAGCATTAACTGTGATAGTGACTGTTTCACCCACATCTACCTGATTAGCATCGGTAACAATGGACACTTGCGGTGCTTGGGTATCATTAACCACATTAAAGCTAAAGTTTTGACCACTTATTCCACCATAAGGATCGCTAACTCTCAACCTGACGTTGATGATACCTGCATCTGTAGGAGTCGTTAACCAACGCAAACGACCCAAATTATCTATACTCATACCATTGGGGGCTTGTTCAAGAGTATAGGTTAAAGAATCCCCATCAGGATCAGTTGCTATCACGTCATATTGATAGGTTTCTCCCGCTATGACCACTGAAGGGGAACGAGAGGTAACAATAGGTGCTTGGTTATTGCCAATACTGAGAATTTGGAAACGTTGTTGACCAGTTGCCCCAAGGGGATCGACTATTTCTACTGTAATATCACTTAAACCTGCTTGACTACGAGTAGGAGTCCATTGAATTAACCCTGTATTGGGGTTGATCGTCATGCCATTGGGATTTTCTATTAGTCTAAAGGTTAAGTTTTCACCTTCGGGATCTACCCCAGTGACTTGGTAAGTATAAAGTTGGTCTACTAAGGTATTAACCGATGGGGTCGAGGTAATAAATGGTGACTGGTTAGAGGGATTATCGAGGACAAAAATCCCGTAGTTTTGGGAAGCGATCGCCCCTCGGCCATCATCTACAAGTACCGTTACCGATTGTAAACCTAGTTGAGAAGAGTTTGGCCTCCAGAGAATCTCTCCCGTCAAAGAATCTATGGTCATTCCCACCGGAGGGGTATCGAGACGATAAGTTAGAGGATTATTTTCTGGATCAGTGGCTAATACTTGATATTGATAGGTTGCCCCAACTGCAGCAGTGGTTTCTGGGATAGAAGTTACCGTAGGAGGGAGATTGCTACCAATTACCTCTAAAGTATAGGTTTGTTGTGCATTGAATCCTAACGGATCACTAACATTAACAGTTATTTCATGGCTACCTAGTTGGAAAGATTGGGGTTGCCAGCTAATTACTCCCGTTTCTTCTTCTATTACCATCCCTTCGGGAGAGTTTTCTAAATTCCAGATTAAATAATCTCCATCAGGATCAGTTCCTAAGACTTGGTATTGATATAGTTGATCAATATTGGCTAGTGTAAGAGGGGCTGAGGTGATCGTGGGAGTTTGATTACTGAAGTTATTTTGGACTTTAAGGGTAAATGACTGGTTTTGTTCCCCTCCTTGACCATCATTGACCGCTACAACCACTTGATGGTCTCCGATTTGTGTTGCAGTAGGAGTCCAGATGATTCGTTGCTCATTATCAAGACTCATGCCATCGGGAGCAGTAATTAGGCTAAATTCTAGGGGATCTCCATCAAGATCAGTCGCAATGGGTTGATAAATATAAAGCGTTTCTACTCTTGCTTGAGTTCTGGGAGTAGAAGTAATGGTGGGAATTCGGTTAGGAAGGGTTTCTACTACCCTTAAATTAAGAATCTGTTGACTACTGCCACCTTGGCCATCACTGGCGATAATCGTAATCTTTTGTTCTCCTAATTGATTATTATTGGGTCGCCAAGTTAATAATCCTGTCTCACTATCAATATTGACCCCAGATAAGCTAGAACTCCCTAAACTGTAGCTAACCTCATCCCCATCTGGATCAATGGCACTCCCTTGGTAAGTAAAAGGTTTATTAATCTGAGGGGTAGCATCTTGGGGGGGAATGGAGGTAAAAATAGGGACAGCGTTATTGGCTACGATTACTTCTAAGGTAAAACTTTGTAACTCTAATCCACCAAAATCATCTTTAACTCTTAAGACAATTTCATGAGAACCAATTTGACTAGCTTGCGGTTCCCAAATAATTAATCCGGTTTCCCTGTCTATCGTCATTCCTTCGGGTTTTAGGGGTAGATCTATGGTAATGCGATCGCCGTTACCATCAGTGGCTATGACTTGATACTGATAAATTTCCCCTAAATTAACTTGAGTAACTGGGTTACTGTTAATCACTGGGACTTGATTATCAAAATCAGGGGTTACTTCTAAGGTAAGAGTTTGGGTTGCTTCTCCCCCACGACCATCTAACACTAATATTTCTACCGTTTGTTCTCCTAGCTGCCTTCTAGTTGGCGTGTAAGTAATTAACCCAGTTTGGCGATTAATTTCCATTCCTTCAGGAGCTTGATTAAGGTAATAGGAGAGAATGTCACCGTCAGGATCTGTCCCTTCTACTTGATAGTTATATTCTCGCAAGATTGCTGCATTGGTACTAGGAGCAATAGAAGTAATGGTGGGATCTTGGTTGGGTTCTCCGACAGTAACGGTAACGAGGTAATCTTGAGTGGCAATTCCCCCTCTGCCATCATCAGCTTGAATGGTAAATTGATAATCTCCTCCTTGTTCGGGTTTCCAATCAATTGCTCCTGTTTCTGAGTTAATGGTTGCGCCATTGGGAGCATTAATTAAACTGTAGGTTAGAGAATCTTCATCGGGATCGACGGCTTGAGCTAGGTAGAGATAGTCATTATTAATGGTGACAGGAATTGAACCAAGAATAGTACCGGTTTGAGGACGCACAAAGAGTAAATCAAAGCTTCTAGTAAGACCATCCCCTGTAAATTCTGCCTCAAACTGAGCAACTTCTCCTCCTGCTACCCCCGAAACTATTCCTGTCAGGTTATTAAATTCTACGGTGGGATCTGAAGAAATTACGGTTAATTCTAACTGTTCTAGAATTTCCCTGGCTTTAATATCAACAAACGCTTTAGTAAAGGATGTCGCCGTATTGCCCCCTTCTCGTAGTTGATTGATATCCCAAGCAGCCCCCTGAGTCGCTAAGGATAAATCTATATAGTCTGATTTGGTGGTTCCATCACCGCTAGCTAAAACAAGAGGTATTGTCGTGTAATCTCCATTCCCATCTGCAAGATAAGCGTTACCCTCTGCATCGGTTCCTAGGGTAATTTGGTCATCTTCTCCGATAAACCTACCACTAATCACACTATTTAGTAAGGCGCGACGTTCCTCTAAATCTGTCAGAATGGTGCTAAAGGTTAGTTGTTCATCTAAAATATCACGATCTTCATCAGTCACTAAGATCAAGTTAACCGCAGCATCATCTCTAAACGGTAAAGTGCTTAAAGCTTCATCAATACCATCATAACCATCTTCAAACCCTCCTGTTAGTTCTAACACTTCGGTCAAAGTCGCCAATTCAGACGCTGTTCCGAATAAAGATTGCTCAGTTAGATTAAATAGTAATTCTTGACCGATTGTTCCTTCTATGCGGTAAATTTTGACTTCTTCAGAAGGTTCTAAGGTATCTGATAGGGTAGTGTTGGGAGTAATAAGAGGGGTATTAGCTAAATCATGAACTTGGAAACTATATTCTTCAATATTGTCAAAACTAGCATCAACAATAAAACGATAAGTTCCTGTTTCAGTCAAGGAGAATGGACCAATATCTCTAGAAGTTTGGTGATTACTGAGAAGAGACTGACCGCTAGGAGAAATTAGTTGAGTTCTGATATTACTAGAACTATCTAAGAGAGCATCATAATAAATTTGTTGACCAATAGTTCCTGAAAAAATATATTCATCTTGTTCTCCGAGTTTAGCAATACTGTTATTAATGGGTTGATCTAAGATTAAGTTGATAGTGTTCGTAGAAGCATCAACCAGACTAAAGTTATAGTTGATTGGACTATCACTATTACCTTGTATAGCTAAAATATAATTCCCACCACCATTTAAAATAAACTCTTTATCTCCATTGAGAAATCCATTAGCGACCCTTTGATTAGAGCTATTATAAATCTCCCAATTACCACTATCTGACCCTAAGTCATCAAAGTAGAGACGTTGTCCTTGGTTCAGGGTAAATTTATAAAGCTGGGTACTATTTCCTGGGGTTAAACTGTCTTCTTGGGGGCTATCTAAACTCAGGTTATTCCCATTATTCATATCTAGTAGTTGAAAGCGATAATCTCCGATACTCTCACTACTTCCATCAATAACTAAACGATAGGTTCCTGTTTCTTCTACGGTAATTAGATCGGTGTCTCTATTAATTGCTGTATTAAATAGACTCACTCCACTGGGCGTAAATAGTTGAGCATTTATTCCGCTAATATTAGTTAATGAGTCATAATATAATCTTTGTCCAACATTCCCTTCAAACGTATATTCATCTTGTTCTCCTGGTTGACTAATACTACCATTAATAATTTGATTTAAGGTTAAATCATCACTATTTGTAGAAGCATCGACTAAACTAAAATTATAGTTGACTGGACTATCACTATTACCTTGAACAGCTAAAATATAACTTCCACTATCATTTAAAATAAACTCTCTATCTCCATTGAGAGAGCCACTAGCGACCCTTTGATTAGAGCTATTATAAATTTGCCAACTACCACTATCTGACCCTAAGTCATCAAAGTAGAGACGCTGTCCTTGGTTCAGGGTAAATTGATAAAGCTTGGTACTATTTCCTGGGGTTAAACTGTCTTCTTGGGGGTTATCTAAACTTAGGTTATTCCCATTATTCGTATCTAGTAGTTGAAAGCGATAATCTCCGATATTCTCACTACTTCCATCAATAATTAAACGATAGGTTCCTGTTTCTTCTAAGGTAATTAGATCGGTATCTCTATTAATTGCTGTATTAAACAGACTAACTCCACTGGGCGTAAATAATTGAGCATTTATTCCGCTAATATTAGTTAATGAGTCATAATATAATCTTTGTCCAACATTTCCCTCAAACGTATATTCATCTTGTTCTCCTGGTTGACTAATACTACCATTAATAATCTGATTTAAGGTTAAATTATCACTATTTGTAGAAGCATCGACTAGACTAAAATTATAGTTAACTGGACTATCACTATTACCTTGTATAGCTAAAATATAACTTCCACTATCATTAATAATAAATTCACTGTCTCGATTTAAAGAACCACTAGTTATTCTTTGATTAGCATCATTATAAATTTGCCAATTACCACCATCTGACCCTAAGTTTTCAAAATAGAACCGTTGATTATCACTGGCATTAAACTGATAAAATTGAGTAGAATAACCAGGGTTTAGGCTACTATTTATTGAGTTGCTTAAGGGTAAATTAGCTGCGTCTTGAGTATCTATTATTTGGAAATGATAGTTACTCGAATTATTTTCTTGGCTTTCTATAACCAAATAATAATTACCATTTTCTTCGAGAGTAAATAGGTTACTATCACTATCACTATTTTGATTATTAATTAGTCTTAGGTTACTAGGAGTCAATAAGTTAATCGTAATATTATCTCTATCACTTTCTAGCGCGTCATAGTATATTCTCTTTCCTACTGTCCCATTAACTTTATAAATCTTAGTCTCTAAGGGGGCGATCGCCTCATTAATAACTTGATTGACGGTTAGATTTTCACTGGTTGTTAAATCTAATAAACGGAAGCTATAATCACCATTCCCACTTACAATTAATCTATATTCTCCTGAGTCGGTGAGAATAATAGGACTACTATTGCTGGTGCTATTAAGATTGAAAATTTGATTATTATTACTATCTTCTAATCTTACTCGGACACCAGTGCTACTATTATTTAAGCTATCAAAATAAATGGGTAGTCCGGTGGAAGCAGTTAAGTTATAGACTTGTTCTATTCCACTATTAACTGTTCCGGTTATGACTTCATTAAATCCTGTTTTAGGTACAGTATTTGGATTAGATCGATCTTCAATCGCAAAATTATAATTGATTGAATTATCACTATTACCTTGAATAGCTAAAATATAGGAACCTGAATTAATCGTATTAAACTGACGATCTGACCCCAAGGAACCGCTAATTAACGACTGATTTCTGGTTCCATAAATTTTCCAATTTCCACCAAAATCCGATCCCAAATCATCAAAGTAAAGATTTTGACCCCCAGTTGCAGTAAGTTGGTATAATTGGGTGCTTTTCCCTGGGGTTAAATTATCGATTATTGGGGTGTCTAAGTCTAGATTAATTGCTGTTTCTGCATCTAGTAGTTGAAAGCGATAATCTCCTGTATTAAGATTACTTCCATCAATTACTAAGCGATAAATTCCGTTTTCAGTCAGAGTAAATAAATCCCTATCTCTATTAACTGTTGTACTAAAGACACTAGCACCACTAGGAGTTAATAATTCAACATTAATTCCAGTGATATCTGTTAAAGAATCATAGTAGAGTCTTTGTCCAATGGTTCCTGTAAAGCTATATTGATCTTGTTCTCCTGGTTTAGCAATACTACCATTAATGACTTGATTTAAGGTTAAATTATTGTTGTTCGTTGAAGCATCGACTAGGTTAAAGTTATAGTTAACTGGATTCTCACTATTTCCCTGTACTGCTAAGATATAGCTACCACCATTGTCTAAGGTAAACTCACTATCTCTATCTAAAGAGCCATTAGCTACTCTTTCATTAGCACTATTATAAATTTCCCAATTCCCACTATCCGACCCTAAATTTTCGTAATAAAGACGTTGATTGTCTTCTACAGTAAATTGATATAATTGTGTACTCCTTCCTGGGTTCAAGCTATCTGTTATGGGGGTGTCTAAGATAAGATTATTAATCTCATTATTATCTAATAGTTGAAAGCTATATTCTCCAGTATTATCACTACTCCCATCAAAAATTAGGCGATAAGTTCCATTCTCTTTTAGGGTAAAAGTATCTGTATCTGTGGTAATTCGATTGAAAATTGTAGCACTACTTGGACTAATTAATTGCCCACTAATCCCACTGGCATTATTAATAGCATCATAGTAGAGTCTCTGTCCAATCGTTCCTGTAAAGCTATATTGATCTTGTTTTCCTGGTTTAGTAATACTACCATTAATGACTTGATTTAAGGTGAAATTATTGTTGTTAGTTGAAGCATCGACTAGGTTAAAGTTATAGTTAACTGGATTCTCACTATTTCCCTGTACTGCTAAGATATAGCTACCACCATTGTCTAAGGTAAACTCACTATCTCTATCTAAAGAGCCATTAGCTACTCTTTCATTAGCACTATTATAAATTTCCCAATTCCCACTATCCGACCCTAAATTTTCGTAATAAAGACGTTGATTGTCTTCTACAGTAAATTGATATAATTGTGTACTCCTTCCTGGGTTCAAGCTATCTGTTATGAGGGTGTCTAAGATAAGATTATTAATCTCATTATTATCTAATAGTTGAAAGCTATATTCTCCAGTATTATCACTACTCCCATCAAAAATTAGGCGATAAGTTCCATTCTCTTTTAGGGTAAAAGTATCTGTATCTGTGGTAATTCGATTGAAAATTGTAGCACCACTTGGACTAATTAATTGCCCACTAATCCCACTGGCATTATTAATAGCATCATAGTAGAGTCTCTGTCCAATCGTTCCTGTAAAGCTATATTGATCTTGTTCCCCTGGTTTAGCAATATTACTATTAATGACTTGATTTAAGGTTAAATTATTGTTGTTAGTTGAAGCATCGACTAAGTTAAAGTTATAGTTAACTGGGTTTTCGCTATTACCTGATATAACTAAAGTATAATCACCGGTATAATCTAACGCTACCTTTGCATCTCTGGTTAAAGAATTGGTGATTATCCTATTATTGCTGCTACTATAAATACTCCAACTTCCACTATTATCTGACCCCATTGCATCAAAATAGAATCTTTGTCCTTCTTCTCCAACAAATTGATAGATTTTCGTTTCTCTCCCGTTAGCTAAAATCCCCTGGGTTGGTGTATCAAGGGTTAATATTTCTGCATTAGCTGTATCGAGAAGTTGAAAATTATAATCACCTTCACTATCTTGATTATTATCTAACAATAAATAATATTGTCCACTCTCTTCTAAAGTGATTAAATTATTGTCATTTTCACTATTAATGGTAAACAAGCGATCGCCGTTAGCCTGGTATAATCTGGCATTGATAGTATCCTCATCGGTTTCTAGACCATCGTAGTAAATTTTATTGCCAATTTCACCAGTAAATTGGTAAATTTTAGTAGCTCTAGCTGCCAGATTTTCATTAATAACTTGATTGAAGTTTAATTCTTCTGCACTGCTGAATTCCTGTAACCGAAATCGATAATCACCTCCGGTGAAGGTCGTTAAGGTCAGGGTGTATTCTCCAGAATTTTCTAGGATAATGGGATTAGTATCCCTTGAAGCAGTCGTGCGGAAAATAGCTTGATTATTGGCATCAGTTAAGACAACTTGTATCGCACCGTTGTTAGCATCTAAACTATCAAAGTATATTGGTAATCCTGCCGAAGCCGTTAAATTAAATACCCTTTCTTCTCCTGGAGCAAGGGTTCCACTTTCTAGCTGATTAAACCCACTGGGTGTGACCAAAGTTTCAGTAATATCTGTAATGGTGAATTCGTAGTCAATGGTACTGAGATCGGCATCGCTATCGATAATAATTGCATAAGTCCCATCATTCATTAACTCTACTTGTAAAGGTTGAATGACTTCGCCAAAGTTAGCACTATCAACAATCTCGTTACTAAAACGCGATAGAGATATATTAAAGTCACTACCCACCCCAAATAAGTGTCCAGGTTCACGAATTCCTCCCCCTCCAAAACCTGCTAGTGCATAACGATTATTGGTTATTCCTTGTGCTTGCAGTGCCTGATCTAGATCTAACACCATATCAGCTAACCATTCATGCTCACCTACCATAGATCCTGATTCATCTACGACAAAAACCACATCGGCCGAGTTAATCCCTCCTTCAATGGGTAAGGTTAAAGATACGGTTTCGGTTAATGTTTCTCCTAGGGATAAACTGAGATCCAAGCGATTGGGAGTCGTTTCTCCCACTGGTGGGTTGCTCAGGGCTGGTAAGTTATATTCAGTAACTGGGGTACTGATAAATACAGGGCGATTATTGCCTTCTTCTGCTAAAACGACAATATCATAGATTTGCTGTGCTACTCCTCCTTGACCATCATCAACTCCTACTTCTACTTGATAGTTACCGATCTCAATATCGTCTCCTGACCAAGTCACTAAGCCATTATTCGGGTTAATACTCATTTCTGTAGGGGCTTGTATTAGAGAATAAGTCAGGTCATTACCATCAGGATCGGTGGCGATCGCTTGGTATTGATAATCACGGTTTACTCGAGCATCGACTATGGGGGTAGAGGTAAAGATCGGAGGTCGGTTGGGTGGGGCTTCTATGACACTTAGGGTATATTCTTGGTTCGTGACTCCTCCTCGTCCATCTAAAGCCTCTATGGAGATACGATAGTTCCCTAGGCCTTCTGTTTCAGGTGTCCATGTTATGCCTCCTGTCTGGGTATTGATACTCATCCCTTTGGGAGCATTTACCAGATTATAGGTTAGCGGATCTTCATCGGGATCTTTTGCTTGTGCCTGATATTGATATTCTTGTCCGGCGATCGCTTCTGTGTTTGGTGTGGTGATAAATTCAGGGGGGGCATTTAATTGGGCTAAAAATACTAATTCATAATCAAATTGTATTTCTTGAGGGTTAAAGAAACTAAGGGTTTTACTCCCACTATTTTGACCAGGATCTAATTTCCCGTTATTGAGTAGATTAGTAAAGTCATAATAAGGTAATCCTTCGGGGGTAATTCCATCTGCACCTACAACTCGAATGTTAGGATTGCTGATGTTATCGATAGCTACAATGACTGAATTATTTAATCCATAAGTTCCACTATTTTTGAGGTTTATTTCTGTTGATAGAATCTTACTATCTTCGTTAAATGAGGTAATTTTATATTCTGACTCAACACTATTAGAAACATCTTCTAAAACAGAGAAGTTAAGAGTATTGTTAACATTGACTAGGTTGGTATTTGGGGTGATTCCTGTTGTTGTTGGATTTTCATTTTCAACGATTTCTAAATCACTGATACGGACAGAGGTTTCTGTATCACTATCATTATTGACTAATCGGAAGACTAAGGTGGCTTCAGTATTTGCCAGTAAATAACCAATATCTACACTAATAGTATTCCCGTCTATTTCTACTCCATTAGCAATAACTATTTCTTGTCCTTCAGTTGTATTAAAGAAAGCATCTTTATCTGTGTCAATAGTATAAACTAAACTGTCACTATTACTATCTAACAAAGCAACTTCAAACGCATCATTAATAGAGTTAGTGTCTGTGAAATCAAAACTTAAAGATTCATAAGTAAAGCGAATTATTGAGGGAGTTTCAGGAATGGTAATGGTTTCTTCATGAACCACTTTAAAGTTATCTTCTTCTCGTAAAGTAATAACAACAGGGGAAATATTAAAGGTAATGGTTTGAGTATCATTTCCTCCTTGTCCGTCTTCTACAAGATAACTGAAGGTTCCACCATTTCCACTAACTCCATTTGCTGGAATAAAAACTAATTGTTGTAATTCATCGCTGGTTAAGGTTTGATTGAGAGTAACGGGATTATTATTTAAAGTAATTATTCCTTGGCTACTATCAGGAATTTCTGTGATACTAATGGTTAATGGATCATTATCGGGATCGGTTGGTGGGGTAATATTTAAGGGATTTTCTCCACTATCTTCTAAGACAGTAATTGTTTTATTTTCGTCAACAATAGGAGGTTTATTAACATTAGTAATACTTAAACTGTAATCAACAGCATCATCAGGGGTTGTTCCAACTTCTGTGTCATCAACTTCAACAGTGACATCATAAACTGACTTGTCTTCAAAGTTTAAATCAATTCCTGCTTTTAAGAATAATTCACCCCCAACTATTACAAAGGAGTCAGCATCATTTCCTGTTAAATCAAGATTATTGGTTCCAATTCCATCGTCATTAATAATAATATCTGCTACTTTGATTGAATTAGTTGTATCAACATTTTCATTAAGGCTTTCAACGAGATTATTTAACTCAACACTAGGAGGTTCATTAACATTAGTAATACTTAAACTGTAATCAACAGCATCATCAGGGGTTGTTCCAACTTCTGTGTCATCAACTTCAACAGTGACATCATAAACTGACTTGTCTTCAAAGTTTAAATCAATTCCTGCTTTTAAGAATAATTCACCCTCAACTATTACAAAGGAGTCAGCATCATTTCCTGTTAAATTAAGATTATTGGTTCCAATTCCATCGTCAATAATAATTACTTCTGCTACTTTGATTGAGTTGGTTGTGTCTGTATTTTCATTAAGACTTTCAACGAGATTATTTAACTCAACACTAGGAGGTTCATTAATATTAGTAATACTTAAACTGTAATCAACAGCATCATCAGGGGTTGTTCCAACTTCTGTGTCATCAACTTCAACAGTGACATCATAAACTGACTTGTCTTCAAAGTTTAAATCAATTCCTGCTTTTAAGAATAATTCACCCCCAACTATTACAAAGGAGTCAGCATCATCTCCTGTTAACTTTAAAGTATTCTCCCCTTCTCCATCATCATTGATAATAATTTCAGCTACTTTGATTGAATTGGTTGTATCTACATTTTCATTGAGACTTTCAACGAGATTATTTAACTCAATAGTAGGGGGTTCATTCTCAACAATTGGATGAGGACAAAAATGTTCCTTAAAACTTCCCAACTCATCAGCAGTAACCTTTTCAACAAAAATGAATGGTCTTCCTGGCCGTCCTCCTAATCCATCTGCATCAAGTAATACCTGTGTTCCCCCATTGTAATCCCGTAGCGCAACATAACCATCTTCAAGGGGATCTAGTCCTGTATAACCAAACCCCGTCAAGACATCCGTAAGATCAATCTTGTCTTGTTGCCGTTCAAATTCTCGGATAATATCCCCTGCATCCCTTAGATTTTGGTAAACAAAGATATCTAACCCATCCCCTCCATTAAGGATATCTCGCCCAAACCCTCCAATTATTCTCTCGTCTGCTTCTGTCCCTTCTAGAATATCTCTCCCTACCGTTCCTAGAATTTCGAAGAATTCTCTCTCTTCTAGGCTACTTAGGGCAGATACTCCTGAAAAATCATTTTCTCCCTCTAGTGTGTTTTGTGAAGTGAGAGAGTTGTCAGGAAGTCCGATAGGATTAGTATTTTCTTGGGGAAAGGTCGAATTTAGCATGGTTGGGAAAACGTCACTTAATAAGGGCGATGAAGGTTGTTGTCTCTGAAAAATGAATAAAAATTTAGAATCAAAGGATAAATCTCCTAACTTTTTCCTGGCAACAAGTTATTTCTCTGTAGTTTTCTCAGAACTCTCTACTTTTACATCCCCTGATTTTGTCCACGTGTTCAAATCTAAATTAGTTGCCAAAACTGGAGATTCAAATTCTATTGAGACTAGACTAACTAGCCCGACAAATCTGAAAGATTGAACCCAATTTTTTGATTGGGTATTAAACAACTTTTTCATGACCAATAGTATCTTTAAGTGCTAAGTTCTATGAAATTCCCTTAACACTACCAGTAAATTTTGATTGATTTTTGAAGATGAAAGATTTTCTTAAAATTGCATATTATGAAGATAACCTAAAAAATTTTAAATGGCAAGATTGATAACTTTATTCTCTAAAAGTCCTATTGATAGCAACTGCCAGGTTGATTAGGACATCCTAAACTATTGTTTCAGGGGAACACTTCAACCATACTCAGTACCAGCAGAGAATATGGAAGGAACAGCAAAATGTCCTAATCGTTCCATCAAAGATAATAATCCTGTGGATTCTACGAATAATTGCAAAATAATAAGGCGTGAGCTTGAGGATCATGTCTCATGTTGGGTTGAGTACCGATCCCAACCTACGAAGGCGATGCGATCGCGGCGAAGCGGATCACTCTATCGGGTATTGTTCAAAAAAACATATTGTTTAAACATAAACATTGCTATTTAATTGAGTCAAATAATCTTGGACTGACTCAGAAGAAAGGGGCTGAGTTAATAAAGGGTTTGCTAAATCAAACAGAATTTTATCTAGAATATCTTTATCACTTAAAATTAGCTACCTGTTTTGAGTTTAAGGAAATTGTCATAAAATCATTATAAAATCTTTCCTGATCTGAGGACACAATGGCATTTATAAAATTCGTCTTAAATCACGGGGTAATAAGAACACAAATAATAAAACGGTAGCTTGGGTTAAACCATAGTAAAACGCAATACATAACATGGATAAAGATGGTTAATGTTGGGTTTCTGTTGTCAACCAAATCTACGAAGGCGATCGCCCTCAAAAAAAATCGCCCTTCAATTTCCAAACAATGATCGCTATTGGGCATTTAAGTTTTTTAGGATTTTTTGAGCTAAAAATTCTTTGATTTCTGTATGTCTTGGTACAGCTTCAGTAACTCCAGTTTGAGGATTAATCCAAAGAGAATGAGAAGATCCTTCTCGTTTAAGATAACATCCTGCTCTGCGTAACTTCTTTTTTAATTCTTTACGTTTCATGGAATGGAAATTGTCTCCTCGATCGCTTCTTTTGATACTCCTCGACGAATATCTGCTAAACGATCTTCAAAAATTAGTTGAATAGCACCTTTTAAGCTTTCTTTTGCTTCTTCAATAGTTTCTCCTTGACCATTTGCACCGGGTACTTCAGGACAAATAGCCCAGTATCCTCCTTCTATTGCTGGTTCAATAATGGCGGTAAACTCTGCTTTCATGATAATTTCCTTTGATTATTTATTAATTATAGCTTTTAAAGTGTGAATCAAGGGGTTTATGTTGGGTTTCGTCCCCTCAACCCAACCTACGAAGGCAATCGCCCTTTATAGTTGAGATATTAATTTATCATATTCGGCATGAGAGCCAATCCAAAACCAAATTACTGTATTTTCCTGCTTTATACCAACAGCACGCCAATCTAAACTAATTCTGACTGAATATATTGGTTTGACAGGATGTATCTGTTTAAATTTTAAACTAGGATCATAGGGATTTTTTTGCCAACGTTGATATATTCTGTTAGCTGTTTTTTGTACAGAAGAAGGTAGTTTATCGTATGCCTTTCAAAAACGATCTGTTATCTGAGATTCCATTTTTCATGATGGGAAAGAACGAATCTTGCCTTGTTTATATTCTTGTAATGCTTCTTCAGCTAACATTTCTAATTGTGTTTTTGAATTAGTAAAACTTTTTTGCCATTTTTCTTCATAAGCTATTTCTTCTAATATTAAACTGGCAATTTCATTTTGTTCTTGTTCAGGTAATTCTGAAACTTTAGCAAATGCTTGTTCTACTAATTTAGTCATAGTTGATCTTTTTTTACATTGA
Organism: unicellular cyanobacterium SU2; assembly: GCA_002110465.1. Classification (GTDB taxonomy): domain Bacteria; phylum Cyanobacteriota; class Cyanobacteriia; order Cyanobacteriales; family Microcystaceae; genus Rippkaea. The sequence goes on from NEED01000073.1 coordinate 216,501, forward strand.
ATAATAAGTTTATTATAGCTCCTCAAAAGTGGGATAACGAAATATTGCGGCTGCTTCTTCAAAGCTGATTTGATGCTTTTTTTGATTTAGTTTTTTCTTATCAATATCCCATTCAAATTCCACTAAAATTACTACTTTTCATATTTTAACTACTTCACAAATATAGATCTATGATAGTAAATTTTAACGTTATCCACCGAAATATTAGGGTATAGATGCTTCAAAGGATTGGCAATATTCGAGTTTTCATCGTTATGTAAAAGATGGTGTTTATAATGAGTTTTGGGGGGCTTCGCAAAAGATTATTTTTGATGATAACGTGTAGTCTTTATGGAGAAAGTTCGAGTAATTTTTTATCAGTAATCGAAGAATTAAAAATAGAATATGCAGTCGCAATTCGTTCTAACCATGAAGTATGGCTGCCAAAAGAGCAAAAAGCGCACCGCCTGCGCCGAGGTGTCCTCGGCGTAAAGACGGAGCAAGCAGTCAGAGCCAACAAATGGCGAGAATTTGAGCATCAAAGAAGTGACGGAAAAACTGAAAAAAGATACATTAGAGAAATCATATATGGAAAAAGAAGAGCCATTCAATATTGGGAAATTACAACTGATAAAGAAACTACACCAGAAAAATCAACGTGGTTTGTTATGACGAAGATATCTAACATAAAATATAAAGATGTGGGGAATATTTATAAAATAAGAGCTTGGGTAGAGTATGGATTTAAGCAAATTAAAAGTGAATTAGGATGGGCAGACTTTCGAGTGACCTATTATGCTCATATTGAGAAATGGTGGCAATTAGTAATGTCTGCTTATTTAATGGTTTCTCTTCATAGTGAAGTATTCAATCCATCAGTTAAACCTGTACCAGAACAGTTCCAAAAACATGATTTGTGGAATCAGAAACAGAGCTGGAAAAATCTGCTTAATAATCTTCGTTTAATCCTTCAACCTTATGTTAGCTTTAATCTGATTAGTCGATGGCTAAAAGTTTTCCCAATTCCTCAACTTTCTTTAGGTTTTCCAAGGCTTATTGCTCTAATAAATCAGTTCGACTGTCTTTATTATCTTATCAATCTTTGGGATGACTTTTGTTATTCTTCTGCCTAGAGTGACAGAAGAGAGTTATTCTCTCGTTTGCTTCTGTGCCTTCTAGAATATCTCTCCCTACCGTTCCTAGAATTTCGAGGAATTCTCTCTCTTCTAGGCTACTTAAGGCAGATACTCCTGAAAAATCATTTTCTCCCTCTAGTGTGTTTTGTGAAGTGAGAGAGTTGTCAGGAAGTCCGATAGGATTAGTGTTTTCTTGGGGAAAGGTCGAATTTAGCATGGTTGGGAAAACGTCACTTAATAAGGGCGATGAAGGTTGTTGTCTCTGAAAAATGAATAAAAATTTAGAATCAAAGGATAAATCTCCTAACTTTTTCCTGACGAAAAGTTATTTCTCAGTTTTTTTGGCGATACTTTTTTTGAATCCGGTTCCCAAGGCGATCGCTGTTCCAACTCCCAGTATTGTCAAAGGTTCTGGTATTGGTTCTAGGCGAACATTTTCTACTGACAAAGCTGAGGTAATAGAAAAATCATCCACGTCAATTACACCCAAAGCAATGGAATAGGTTCCTCCTACTGCAAAGAGATAGTCAAAGGTTTCGATTTCTGTTTGACGATCAAACATCGGTGATGAATTAATAGCGTGTTGATAGTCAGCCAACTTTTCTATTTCTCCATTGACTAATAAAAAAGCATAGTCATTCAATGGATGCAGTTCTTCTGCTAGAAGAGTTGATGTTTCATTAGTAAAAAATTGCCAGTCAAAGATTAAGCGATCGCCGGCATTAACGGTTAAATTAGTTTTGATGGCTGACCCTTCATAAGCAGATCCTTCGATATCTAATAAGGAAGCTTCTATGTTAAGAAAGTCTTCTAACCCTCCAAAACCAACCATTGAGGCTGGTTCTCCTGAAAAGTTAAAATCGCCGTTATTAGCCCCTAACTCCTGATCATCTGCAACTAAACCATCAGTTGACAGAGTAGCTTGATCAGAACTCTCTACTTTTACATCCCCTGATTGTTCCCAGGTGTTCAAATCTAAATTAGCTGCGAAAACTGGGAATTCAAATCCTATTGAGACTAGACTAACTAGCCCGACAAAGCTGACAGATTGAACCCAATTTTTTGATTGGGTATTAAACAACTTTTTCATGACCAATAATATCTTTAAGTGCTAAGTGCTATGGAATTCCCTTAACACTACCAGTAGATTTTGATTAATTCTTGAAAATAATAGATTATTTTTAAAATCGAAGATTATAAAGATAACCTAAAAAATTTTAAATGGCAAGATTGACAGTAAAACCAAAACCAAGAGTTTACTTAATCGTTCAGAATCGACGAAATGAGTAGATTGTAGATTAATCTGATTCATGGGGTTTCACGAGAAGTGGTGGTGAAATGTCTACGAAACCTATCCCTATCTCTGTTTGAATCCCTATTTTCTTTTTTGTTTCTCCCGTCCTCAGAAAAGACATTGTTAAAATCACAGATAAGAACTAAATTCTAATAAATCATTACTATGAGTCGCCGACGTTCTATTCCTTGGATTTATCGCTGGTCTCGTCCGATTATTGGGGCGATCGCCGTTGCTGGGGCAATATTAACCGCCTATTTAACCATTACTAAATTGATGGGGGGAGAGGTAGCCTGTGGGGTTGAAGCTGCTAAAACTGGGGCTACTGGTTGCAAAAGTGTCCTAGATAGCCCCTATGCTACGGTTTTTGGCTTACCTTTGAGTTTATTTGGTTTTCTCGCCTATACTGGTATGGGAACCCTGTCTTTAGGACCGTTATTTGTTAAAGCTGAAAACAATAAACGCCTCAGAAAACAACTTGAAGACTGGACTTGGTTACTTCTGTTAGCGGGAGGAACTGCCATGGCTGTCTTTAGTGGCTATTTAATGTATATTTTAGCGACAGAATTGCAAACCCTTTGTTATTACTGTATTGGTTCAGCGATATTTTCTTTGAGTTTAATGGGATTAACCATTTTTGGACGGGAGTGGGAAGAAGTTGGCCAGACTTTCTTTATTCCTATCGTAGTAGCTATGATTACTCTGGTGGGAACTCTAGGGGTGTATGCTAATGTTAATGGACCTACTGCTGATGGTCGCGTCCCTATTCCAGTGCCGAATACTCAACCTCAGGCACCCAATGGTTGGAATGTTACCACCACATCAGGGGATGCAGAAATTGCCTTAGCCCAACATCTCACTGCCATTGGGGCAAAAAATTATGGCGCGTTTTGGTGTCCCCACTGTTTTGAACAGAAGCAATTATTGGGCAAAGAAGCCTTTAAAGAAATTGATTACATCGAATGCGACCCTAATGGTAAAAATCCTAACCCACAGGCTTGCGTTGCTGCAGGAATTCAATCCTATCCTACTTGGGAAATTAAAGGACAAGTATTGCGGGGAACCCAACTCCCTAGAAAATTAGCTGAAGTCTCTGGATATGAGGGACCAACGGATTTTAAATATACGATGCCTGGTCGTTGATTTCTCAAGAATAACCATTGAATTAGGGGCTTAATTCATACAATTAAGCTCCTATTTTGGTTCATGGACTAGCTTATTTTCAGTACGACCAGTAAACCATGGCCGCAACCCCATCCTTGTTGCATTTCATATTCTAAGGTTCTGAGGGCATACCCTAACTGGGGTTCAATAATATTTGCACGAGGATCACCATACCACATCCAACCCACATCAGCGATGACTCGATCCATGGTCATTAAAGCAAATTGCAAGGGTTTGGGAAACTCATCCCATCCTTTAAGTTCAGGGAGAGAAAAATTATGAGATAGACGATGCTGAGTAAACTCAATCAGAATATTCCAACAGTTAATCAGTTCATTGAGAAAAGGAGTAATAAACTCATGCTCTGGAAAAATACTCGTATCTAACATCAATTCTTCTAAATTAGTCCGCAAATAATCTTCGTGGAGACAATTAATAAAGCGGCGAGTTTGCTTAAGTTGGGGATTAAAAGCCTTGGTATCGGTATGCCGACCTACTAAAACCGAGCGATCAACGAGTCTTACTACTTCGAGGTTAACCCCTGTATTAGCCGTAATTTCCTGAGCTAATTCTCTGACTTCCGCCCCCGTCCAAAAACGAATGGGAAACGATTCAATATCTATGGTTTGACGAACAGGTTCGGAATAAAGATAGCCCATATTGTATTGGCGAACTTTTTCCTCTTCCGACTGAGCATACCAAAAGTCAGGCCATTCAATCGAATATCGTCCAATTAAGTCCATCACCACTAAACTACCCTGTTTACCATGATGACAAATATCTTGTAATAAATTAACTAAATCTTTTCGGGCTAAATGAGATAATGAGCCATAGGATGAGAAATATAAATCAAAAGGAGCCTCAGTGGTTTTTATCTCACTGAGTCCTTCACTCAAGTCAGCTTGTTTAAATTGGACGTGAGGTTGATCAGCAAACAAAGCTTGCCCCTTTTCTACCATTGCTTGGCTAATATCTAACCCTAAGAAAAGAGAGAGGTCATCGCTAGGTAACACTCGCTTATGTTGCAGTCCTAAATCTAGATCGCGGCGGTCAATTTTGGTCAGGATATCATAACCTTGACCAGCACCACACCCCAGGTCAACAATTCTGACACCTTGATTGTTATTACGTTGCTTGTCTACTAACTCCCCTAAAAAAGGACGTAGTACAATTCGGGTTAGTTGATCTTCCCAATAGGTGCGAACGTTATCATATTTGCCAAATAGATTACCAACATACAGATCATATTTTCCCTCTTGGACAGCTTGTGTATAGGTTTTGAATCCATTTAATTTAGCTGGTTTCATTGACTTTTCCCAATAAACAGTGATTGTCCCCCTCAAGGGTTATAAATGGCCTGAGAGTTCTTAATTCTCTAGTAGCTTACTCTTATCTAACACCTTTGTCATTGTATTTGTACATTTAAAGATGGGCAAATTGTTGTGAAAAAATGATAATTAGGGGATTTTTTATCAATGGTAGACATTAGCAAGCCAGAAACTTGGCCAATCGCAGCCACTGATCAACCAGGGGTTAAGGAGTCGGTTTCCGCTTTTCTCAAAGATTTATACGATCGCTATTTACCCATCAAAGACGGAAAGAATGCCGACCATATCCAAGAGTTAGCGCAAGTTGATCCCGATTTACTCGGAATTAGTATTGTAACGACCAAGGGGCGAATTTATAGCTCTGGTGATACGGGGGTTCCTTTTGCGATTCAATCGATTGCGAAACCTTTAGTTTATGGAATGATTTTAGAAGACTGGGGATGGGAATCTGTTTTTCATAAAATTGGGGTTGAACCGACAGGAGAACCTTTTAATGACATTATCGATCCCCAAGAAATTCAAGAACGCAAATATAATCCCATGGTGAATGCTGGTGCCATTGTAACGACCAGTTTAGTCAAAGGAAATACCTTACTCGAACGACAGCAACGTTTATTTGAGATGTTTCGACGCTATTTAGGGCGAGAAGTAGACGTTAATCAATCGATATTTTGGGCTAAAAAAACTCAAGATAATTTGAATCGGGCTATTGCCTACATGATGCTTAATTTTGAACTGATTGAGGGCAATATTGAAGAAATTTTGGATCTTTATTTTCAACAATGTTCTGTGATGGTTAATTGTCAGGATTTAGCTTTGATAGCAGCCACCTTAGCTAATGCCGGACTGAATCCTATCACGGGAGAACAAGCCCTTGATGGAAAGTATGCTAAGCATTTAATGAGTGTGATGTTTACCAGTGGTTTGTACGACTTTTCGGGACAATGGGCTTATAAGGTAGGTTTGCCGGCCAAAAGTGGTTTATCAGGGGCTATTATTGGGGTGGTTCCTCATCAAATGGGAATTGCTGTCTTTTCTCCTCCTTTAGGAGAACATAACAAAAGTGTGCGAGGGGTAAAAATTTTTGAGGAACTTTCCCAGCGATTTCAGCTACATATTTTTAATCCTGTTAGTCTCATCAATAAACCTAATAAGAAGTCCAAATTTGCTCCTGATTTTTTTCTCCATAAACCTTCTTTACAGCCTTTTTTAGAGGTGATTCATCAAAAATATTTGCCGTTAACTGAAGGCAAGATTTATGTGAGTGAACCTGATTTAGTTGAGATTAATCCTGATTGGTTTGCCATTTGTTTAGCAACAGTTGATGGTGAAGTTTATACGGTGGGTGACTGGGAAAAACCTTTTTTAATTCAGTCAATTTCTAAAGTGTTTGCCTATGGAATGGCCTTAGAAGATCATGGGAGAGAACACATTCTGACAAAAGTGGATGTAGAACCCACAGGGGATGCTTATAATTCCATTATTAAAGTGCAGGCTAATTCTAAACGTCCTTACAATGCCATGGTTAATACAGGGGCGATCGCTATTACCAATTTGATTAAAGGTAAAAGTCGCGCTCATCGCCTAAAACGTGTCTTAAAAATGTATCAACGTTATGTGGGTCGTCGGGTTTATGTGGATACTTCAGCACTGGTTTCTGAACAAACAAGCGGCGATCGCAATTGGGCAATTTCCTATTTACTCCGCAATTTTGATATGATTTCTGGGGAGATTAAACCGACTCTCGATCTCTATCTCCAACAATGTTCGGCTATTATCAACTGTCGTGATTTAGCTATCATGGGGGCGACTTTAGCTAATAATGGCATTAATCCCATCACCGGTCAACGCGCTATCCATTCTGATTTCATCAAAGACTTACTCACGGTTATGTTTACCTGCGGAATGTATGATTTTGCTGGAGAATGGTCTCATAAGGTGGGTTTTCCGGCTAAAAGTGGCGTTGGTGGTGGGATTTTAGCCGTGGTTCCAGGGGTGATGGGAATTGGGGTATTTTCTCCTCCTTTGGATAAACGGGGCAATAGTATTCGTGGAATTAAAGTTTGTGAGGAATTGTCCGAGCATTTTCGGTTACATATTTTTGAACCAATTAATTGCCCCATTCCTTAAACAGGACGTTCGGCCCAACGGGCAACATTATTAATAATTCCCGATGGGTTTTCAAAGGCATTCATAAACAATTGATGGTAATAACATTCTTCAGCAGATCGTAAATTTATATCCGAGTGTTGTTGTTGATATTGTTTTGCTTGGTCTTCACTCATGACATCTTTTAAGGTTTCTGTCAATAAGTCTACGGTTCCACTTCCCTCGTCAAATTGTTCTTTTTTCCGCCAAACAATTTCATCGGGTAATATGTCTTCAAATGCTTTTCTTAAAATCCATTTTTCAACTGGTGGATTGCCCTTTAACTTGAAATGAGCCGGAATTCTTTGTCCTAATTCAATCATTTTTAGGTCTAAAAATGGCACTCTTCCTTCAATCGAATGCGCCATCGTTAAACGATCAACACGCTGTAAATTAATATTGTGTAAGCTATTCACCGAGCGTCTTAATTCTGTGTGTAATGTCTCATCATTGGGGATATCTTTGTAGTAAGTATAACCCGCAAATAGTTCATCGGCTCCTTCTCCGGTCAGAATAACTTTCACATATTCAGCCGCTAAACGTGAGGTAAAGTAACAGGGGATAGCACTTCTCACTAAGTCTTGATCAAAGGATTCTAAAGAATAAATGATCTCTGGCAGTTTAGCGATCGCCTCTTTTGGGGTAATCAAATATTCGTGATGAATGGTTCCTAAATAATTAGAGACAAAACGGGCTGCTTTGATGTCTTTACTCCCGTCAATACCAACTGAAAAGGTATGTAATTCGGACTTGTGCTTTTTAGCCAAAGCAGCAATGATACTACTATCTAGCCCCCCAGATAAAAAAGCCCCTAACGGAACATCTGCCATTAACCTTTTAACCACTGACGCTTCTACGGTTTCTTGAATTTCTTTGATGAGATCATCGAGGTTAGCATCGATTTCAGGGGGAATATCTGGTAAGGTGTAATAGGTAGAAAATCCAGTTTCTGAAGAGAAAAAAGTCCCTGGGGGAAATTCTTCAACCTTTTCACAAAATTTGGTGATGGCTTTGAGTTCGGAGGCAAACCAAAAATTGCCTTCTTTTTCACTATAATAAAGGGGCTTAATCCCAATCGGATCACGGGCAGCAACGAATGTATTTTCATCAATAATGGCAAAGGCAAACATTCCATCAAGTTCTCTTACTGCCGTGATTTTTCTATCTTCATATAAATATAAAATTGCTTCTGTATCGCTTTTAGTTAAAAACTGATATTTTTGCTGTAATTCTGGTAACAGTTGAGCATAATTATAAATTTCTCCATTCCCAATAATCGCTTTCCCTTGACCAATGCCGTAAATTGGTTGATCTCCCCCTTCAGGATCAATAATACTAAGTCTTTGATGCCCCAAAATTCCTGAACCATTAGGAACCGCAAAAATTCCCTTAGCATCTGGTCCTCGATGAATTAAAGCATCCATCATCGTTTTAACACTTACTTGATCACTTGTTCCCCAAATTCCAGCAATACCACACATATTTTTGTCTCTTGTCAGTTATTTTTGAGAGGGTTTCCCTTGTCTAAAGAAATGGACAAAGAACGATTATTCTTCCCTTATGCTATCACTACTTTTTAGAAGAGGATCGGGATTTTCTTCGACCTTTATATACTTAGAAATATAAAATTTTATTAAATAATGTTGACTTGAAGCCTGTTAATTAGATAATTTCCAGAAAAATTCTTTAAAATTGAGTCATTGAATGGTGACATTTTAGCTCTAATTTAACTTATTTGCCATCTAGAAATCTTCCTTTGTTATCAATTAAAGCGGAAATGAAACCTATAAGCTTACAAGGAGGAAGAAGTTATGAAAGCGAGAACTTTATTTACTAATTATCTGAAAAATCAACGAGATTTTACTGAAGAAACCCTACATCAAGCTGACTTAGAGGGGCTTAATTTACAAAGAATTAATCTTACCCGTGCTGATTTGAGTGGTGCTAATTTAAAGGAAACGGATTTAAGTGGGGCTTGTTTAGCCCAAGCCAACCTAACGGATGCTGATCTGTGCCACTGTAATCTAGTAGGAGCGAATTTAACGGAAATTAACCTCATTGGGGCAGATTTAACGGGGGCGAACCTGATGGGGGTTGATTTGACCAAGGCTGATTTAAGATGTGCTAATTTACACAATGCTAACCTAGCTAAAGCTAACCTAAAAGAAGTTAACCTCGATGGGGCAGACTTAAGTGGTGCGAACCTCTGTAATGCGACTATTGCCAGTACCGATTTAAGTGTAGCTGATACCACGGGGGCTTCTTTAGAAGGAACTCAACAGTGTGAATTGTCCCAACCCCTATCCACCAAGTCAGCCAATTGGGTTAGTTGGTCGGGTTAGGATCTTCAAACAAAATTAATGGTCGGTTGGTAGTAAGCCCTTTTAGGGCTTGTCTAATGGGGCTGAAGCCCCTACTACGAACTTGACTATTGATTTAAGACCCAATGAACCAGGGTTCGCACGGGAAATCCTGTTGCCCCTGCATTGTTCACTCCATTTTCTTTATCTAGCCACACAGGTCCTGCGACATCAAGATGGGCCCAAGAGGTTTCTTTAATAAACTGTTTAAGAAATAGGGCGGCTGTAATTGATCCACCAGCGCGAGGGCCTGTATTTTTCATGTCTGCGATAGGAGATTTCAACCCCTCAAAATATTTCTCTTCTAGGGGCATTTCCCAGAATTTTTCCCCTGCTATAGCTGAAGCTTCCTTAATTTGGGTTGCTAAGGTTTCATCGGTACTCCATAGCCCTGAAATATTATCCCCCAAAGCGACAATACAAGCCCCTGTCAAGGTTGCTAAATCAATGATCGCATCCACTTCTAATTTTTCAGCAAATACCAAGGCATCGGCCAGGGTTAACCGTCCTTCAGCATCAGTGTTATTAACTTCGATAGTTTTCCCATTAGAAGCGGTCAGGATATCTCCAGGGTGCATAGCGCGACCACTAATCATGTTTTCGGTCGCCGCACAGATAAAATGAACTTCCACATCGGGCTTTAATTGACCAATCACTTTGGCCGCCCCTAGAGTAGCAGCCCCACCCCCCATGTCCATTTTCATGGTTTCAATCCCACTTCCTGATCCTTTGAGGTTGAGTCCTCCAGAGTCAAAGGTTAAGCTTTTACCAACAATAGCCAGTTTTTTCTTAGGAGTTTCGGAGGGTTTATAGGTTAAGTGAATGAATTTCGGGGGTAAATCAGAGGCTTTGGCGACCCCTAAAAAGGCTCCCATTCCTAATTTTTCACAGTCTTCTTGTTCTAAAATTTCAATATCGAGTCCGTAGTCGTTAGCCATCGTTTGGGCAGTTTCAGCGAAAGTAACAGGGGTGACACTATTAGCGGGGGCAGCCACTAATTCCCGTGCAAGGATAACCCCAGAACAAAGAATTTCAGCTTGATTAATGGCTTCTGGTTGTTCTCCACAGCCTAAAATTTCTACTGTTTCGAGTTTTAGTCCGTTTTCTTCTGGTTCAGACTTAAAACGGTTATCTTGATGGAGAGGTAAAATAATGCCTTGAGCGATCGCACTCACGGTACTCGCGGGATCATCATTCACCACCGAGAGGCTAATACCGAGGGTTTTAACCTTAGCTTGTTTAGCAAGACGGGCAATGGTTGCAGCCCCTAATCTCACCGTATCTAAGGTCAAATCTTCAGTTTTTCCCAATCCCACTAAGATTATCTTGCGAATGGGACTACCACCACCAACGCGGGTTACTGCACTACTACCAGATTTTCCTTCAAATTCGGTTTCTGTAATTAATTCTTGTAGGGTTCCGGTCAATTTCTCGTCTAATTGATTTAAGGTTCCTGTTAGTTCCATGGCATCTTCAAAAAGACCCAAAGCTAAGGTATCTCCAGTCCAATCCAATAGTGGTGTTTCTATCCCACGAATATCCATATGATCTTCTCTAAAAATGTGTGTGTAGGTGTGTGTCTTGGCAACGTCCCGTTTGAAATTTTAACCTAATTTTCGGGTCAAATCTTCTACACAAGGTCAATTCATTAAATGTGTCCTTGACTACCGAAAAAAGCCCCTCATTCCTTTATAATTTTTTTATATTTGGTGTGAGCATCATGATTGATTGCCTCAGGCAATAGCATTTCCTAAAATATTTGATTTTGGGACTTATCCCTTCAAACTAGCTCTCGATCCTGAAAAATCATCAAATTTAAAGCCAATAAAGTGTGATTAATTCTTTCCTAAATCAAGATTTAGCCGACGTTACTCATTGATAATGTCCACTTATTAACTGAGGATGAAAGAGTCCGTCTTGTTCATTACCTCAACACCGGATATATTATTGCCAAACTATTCCCAACGCCTTGTTAGTTGGATAGGTTGGGGCAATTTATCGATTGATTCAGAACATTTATTGATTGCTGTCCCTGTGGTTACTATTTTATTAAGCATCCCTTTGGTTGTTACTTATTTAACCCATCAATTAACCCGTCTATTTGACCCCCAACAGCCTGATTATCTAACAGTTATTTATGCTTATTTACTTATGGCATTAGGGATAAATTTAGCTTATTATATCCCGTCAGTCATAACGGAAGCGGGTGATATTTTTCCCATGATTTCTCAAAGTTTTGGTCTTAGGTGTGCTAGTTTACCAACTCTTACTTGGAGTATGGATGTTGCTATTTTTCTCCAAGGGGTAACATTATTATCAGTTTGGCTATTGAGCTTTTTTCCTTTATTTAAAATTACGCAACGTCCTCTGAATTATAACCTTCCTCATATTGGCTTGATGAGTGGATTTATTTTCATCTTTTTTCAACTCATTCTCAATTCATGATTAAGTCCTGGGGGATCTCACTAGGGGATCTCACTAAAATTTTGAGTCAAGAAGTTTTGAGGATTGGTAAACTCAATGATGACATTAAGTTATATTACAAAATATTGCGAAGGTTTACGTTGTCTGGTTTGATCAATCATAAGGAAAGCACTTATAACCTTATAATCGATACGTGATTCATAGGTGTCGTGTCGTTCTTCATTAGTTGTTAACTGAAAAGCTTCCTCAAAAATTGTGTTTGAATGTGACACAATAAGGGAAAATTATTCAGATAACTAACATTAATTTTGTTTGTTTAATCAAGTTTGACTGTATTTTTTTGGGAGATTTCTAGGAATGTTGAAAAAATTATTTGGTGACAAAAAAGATGAGTTTTTCGTAGAGTTAGATGACTCTAAACCGACTCAACCTGCTAAATCTGCTGAAGTTAAAAAGCCAGAACCAAAGCCAGAACCTAAACCAGAAGTATCAGAAACAGTAGCCGAAAAACCTACGGAAGAAAAACCAAAAGCCAAGAAAAGTAAGAAAACCTCTATCAAAAAAGAAGCAGCAAAACCTGCACCGGCACCGGTTGCTTCAGGGGTAAATAATGGACAAGCCCCCAAAAAGCCAGAACCGACAGAAGTTGAATTTGCGACTAAATATTTAATTATGCCTACTGGTGGCCGTCGTCGTCCAGGTCCTAGCTTAAGTAACTTTAAGAACATGGCACGTCAGGTCAAGGTTCCTCGTTCTTAACGCAATTGATAACTAGAAATTAAGTTTCATGGTAGAGATTTAAAAGCCCAGAGCCTAGGTTCTGAGCTTTTTTTGACTTTTGTATTTTAGATTTTTATTCCTTTTCTAAACTTATTAACTCTTGCCTGGTTACTGAGCCTGCTTTGTCCTGAGCTTGTCAAAGGGTCGAAGTATTGCCTTTTGGCTTTTGCCTTGAATAGAACCATAAAGACTCAAATGTTTAGCGACAATTTTCTCCCAATTATGATAGTTTTTGATATAATCTTGCGATTTTTTTGACATTGTCTCTAATTCACAAGGAGAGGCCAACGCTTGGTGTAAGCAGTTAATACAAGATTCAAGATTACCCGCTTCAAACAATAATCCCCGATTGTCTCCCATGAGTTGTTGATGAGGAGCGATATTACTAGCTACCACTGGAATTCCCTCGCGCATTGCTTCTAACATCACTAATGGTAATCCTTCAATATCAGAAGGAAGGACGAATAAACCCGCCCCGCGAACAATTTCTGACAATAAAGCTCCTTTGACTTCTCCCGTAAAGCAAATATTAGGATTTTTAGCGGCGTTTTGTTTTAATTTGATGTAATAGTCTTGAGTATCACTATGTCCTCCGGCTAATACCAGTTTCCAGTCATTCGGTTGTAGTTTTTCAAAAGCATTAATCAGTAAATCAGGACGTTTTTCAGGGACTAATCTTCCTAAAAACAAAATGTATTTTTTCGGTTCTAATGCTAAAGATTTAAGATAGGTAAATCCTGGATCACAAGGAAGATAATTTCCAGGGGCTGTAGGAATATAACTGGTTTTTTTCCCATAAGTTTGCTGAAAATAGGTTTTGAGATATTGAGAAACAACAATAATTTCATCAGCCCATTTAACCGCCATCCATTCCCCTAAACGAATTAATTGAGAAGATAATTTACCCCATTTAGATCGTTGCCAATCTAACCCATGACAAGTGACAATAATTTTGGATTTGGTAAAAAATTTTCCTATCCAACACCATAAAGCCGGTCCTAAAGCATGGATATGAATCACATCATATTGAGCAAAAATAGCAATAATCATCGCTAAACTACAATTGGTTAGAGCATCAAATCCTGGGATCGTAATAGAAGGAATAGAAATAACCCGAACTCCGTGACAGTAATTAGTCAAAAATTTTGTGGAATTGGTGTAGCTACCACGAGCATATAAATCAATTAAATATCCCTGTTCCACCATTCTTGGATACATTTCTTGACAGTAACGTTCGATTCCACCTTGTTTTGCCGGTAAACCTTTGGCACCAATTACAGCTATTTTTTGAGTCGTCATGGTCGGTTGTCGATAATAGTAAATAAATTTACATAGATTCAACTATTGATATTTAACTTAACACTTTTAACTTAGTTAATACCTGAGATATTCTACGTCCTAGGTTAGATTTTTTAGGAATAATCCATTAAATTATTAATACAAAAATAGCCAAAAATGCTTGTTAAACAAAGAACACAAGTAATTAAGCTTAAAAAACTATCTTCGTTTAAAAAAAATTTATTAATATGATTTTTCTAAAAAAATTAGACAAAAATTAAAAAAAGTAGCGATAAAATTGAACAAAATTATAGTTTTTATCTGAAAAATAAAAAAATATATTCAACAATTATCTATATTTTAAGAGGATTGGTATATATTAGTTGATCGATAATTAGCAGTCCAAAGCATTAATAAAAAGGATGGTTAGGTTAAAAGGGTTAATCTTTCGTCTTCAACAACAATCCCTAGTCTGATTTTTGCCAACGTCTCCACATCTGTTCATAGATATCGATAATCACTGTTTGAGCTTGGTAGGGATGGGCTGTCCGGATACAGGCAGAGGCAGGATAGTTGTCTGGATGTGATAACACCTTACGCCAACTATCAGCGATCGCTTCTGGGGTTCTTTCGGCACAAACAACACCGGTATTAGCCGTTAATACATTGACAGTTTCACCGCAGGGAGTGGTAATCACAGGGGTTCCACAAGATAAGGCTTCGAGAACAACTAGGGGCAATCCTTCATAAACACTGGTGAGAACAAAAGCACTAGCCACACGATGTAAGGCAGCGAGTTGATCTGGCGTAAGGCAACCTAGTAGAGTAACTTGTTTTGAGAGGTGACACTGAGCAATTTCGGCGGTGACTTGAGGGATTAACTCTCCATCTCCAGCAATGAGAAGATGAACATTCGGATCATTTAACGCCTGAAGAGAACGAATTAATAAGAGGGGATCTTTTTGGGGATGCAAACGACCGGCAAATAAAAGAAATTGAGTTGTTGGCGAAAGGTTAAGTTTTTGGGTTAATTGTTTTCGTTGTTGTTCTTTTTCTTCGGAGGTTAAAGGATAGAAAATTTCCCCATCAACAGCATTTTTGATATTAGTGATTTTATGGGCAATTTGTGGATACTTTTTTTGATAAAAATGGGTAGTCTTAGTGTTGCAAGATAAAATTTGCTCAAATTGTGGAATCAATAATCGTTCTAGGGCAAAATATCCCATAGGGAGGTATTGCCAAAGAATAGCTTTTTTGCCTGTTTGTGCTGCCATTTGTTGACGAATATCATTGTGTAAAAACAGGGTTTTTTCTCCCTGCAATTTCCACGTTGCTAAAGTAGGTTCTAAACGATGAAAATGGAGGAAATCCGAGGTAAAATATTTTCTCCATAGAGCGGCGGTATATTTAATTGTCGTTGGAATTAATCCCCGAATATCATCATTTGGTAGATAAAATAAGGGCATAAATTGAATTAGCTGACCTGAAAATTCTTTTTCTTGCCATTCTCCTAGTCCTTGAGGAGAATTACCTGTTCCGACTAACCTAACCTCAAATTCTTTAGGAGCATATTTAAGAAAAGAACAAATTACTGTTTGTATACCACCAATGCTACTATTCCAAGGATTAAATTGATAAAAAATGGTTAAAATAGGTTTTTTCATGACTTAATTAGCGATAACTCAGATCTTGCACCTCATCAAAAAGGGAATTGTTTTAGTGGGGAATAGGCAATACTTCGACAAGCTCAGTAACCAGGCAATAGGCAATAGTGAAAAAAATTGATAATTTCTTCATCAGCATTGATTTTACCTCCGTTGTTTCTCAAGTTTTTTTGTACTGGTGCAAGATGTCAGTATAAGAGAGTCTATATTTTTAGCTGCCATATCTAATATAAAAAAACTTAATTGTCCAAAAATCCAAAAAATATTCTAATTCTGTGCCAATCAGTTTTTTCTTGAAAGACTTGTTTATGGATTCCTCTTTTTTAATTTTCTGGTAAAACGTAGAAATTTTTCAAAGGTCATGCGATTAACATATTTCTTAAAATTTCTTGTTTTGTTAGCCAAAAAAGAATTTATTAATGGTAGTTTTGGCATGAGATCTTCCCGTAGTATATATCTATTATCGTGATTATCGTAGTTTAATGAACTAGCATCTACAATGCTTTTTTTCCATAAATCCTCTAAAATTAATGAAGAAGAATTATCTATATTTTCTTGAAAATCATCAGCTAGATGAAGAAAACTTTTAGTCCCTTTTTGACGAGCTTCAAGACGGGTAAAAAGACGCTGTTTAATTTGCTGTGGAGAGCGATTTTGATAATGGTTAAGCCAGATTCTAATAGGATAAACAGCACCTGTGTAAGGCCATCTACGTTTTGCCTCCCAAACTAACTTTTCATCATCTCTAAAAAATCTTGCTTCAGACCAATTATTTATGTAATATCTGCACTTTTCTTCAATGGGGACATTATCTGAATATAAATCAGGATTTTGTTCATATAATTCTAAGTCTTTATTAGTAAAGTAATAAGCAAAACTAGCACTCCAAACAGTTTGATACTTCTTGGGTATCTTGGCTAAAAAAATTCGTGGATTATCAATATAAATCTCATCAGCATCTAATTGACACCACCAGTCACCCGCTTCACTATTTTCTCGAAAATGCTCGAAAACTTCTTGGCGTAATCCATTATAATACACACAAAATTTTTGTTGAAAAGGAATAATTTGAGGATATTTCTCAGAAAGGGTTAAAACTTTTTCCCAAGTTCCATCAGTGCTGCCATTATCTAACATATAAATATAATCAGACCAATGACTAGCAGCTATAAGAGTTTCTTCTATAATATCTGATTCATTTTTAGCAACACATATAGAGTGAATTTTCATGATTTTTCCTCATCAATAAAAAGTTAATTGCCTAGTTATAATTGTTAGCTTAGTTTTTTACGTTTTCGGATCATTGACCATAATTCTAGGAGAAGAGATCGGACTGATTCATTAAGAACTAACAAAATTAAATAACTAATAATTAATAGGCTAAAAGATAATAAAGGAGGGAGCCAAATCGCTCCAATCAGGGCAGGAATAGAGGCTAAAATAATCCAAAAAGCATTCCAATAATTAGGACTTCCACAAAAGTTTACGAGAGATCTATGAATGAGAAAATAACTAGGTAAAGCGAAAATCTCAGCAGCACCGTAGCCCAAAACACCCCACATAGGAGTAAAAATTAACGACCCTAACCATAGGGAACCAACATAACCCAAATTCCGAAAAGCCACCTCAGAATTATGACCGGCTGCATAAAGCGTTGAATTGTGTAAATCAAAGATTGCCCCGACAGATGCAGCTAAAGCAATCAGTGGAAATAATTGATTACTGCTAAGCCATTGTTCACCAAAAAAAGTGGGAATAATCCAAGCAGAAAAACAAGAGAAAGTCGCGCAAACGGGAGCCATAACTAAAGCTTGATAAGCCATTCCTTTAGTGATAACGCGACGAATTTTTGAAAGCTCAGTGATAAACTTGGCCATTACACTAATAGACATACGACCAATAATTTGCCTTAGTAGAGAAAGTTGCTGAACAATTCTAATAGAAACACTCGTTATTCCCGCCACTTCCATTCCCCCTAATCGACTAATAATTAGAGGAACTGTGAGAGACTTAAATGTAAAAATCCAGTTAGAACTATAGTAAGTTAGTCCATAGTGCAAAGCAGGTTGAACGGTCTTCCAATTCCATCGCCAACACCATTTAATGGGAGCGTTATAGTAAGATAATATAGCAAAAACGAGAAATTGCAAAAAATAACCTGTTGTAGGACCCCAATAACCCCAGCCAACTAATACAAGGGGAATAGATACTGAATAATTAGTAATTTGAGCCACTGCATCGATCAAACCGACTTCAGCAAAGCGCAACTCTCTTTCTAAAAGTCCCGTAGATAGCCCTCCTATCATGTCTAGCCAGATTGCAGGGATTAAACATCGTAAGATTTGAGTTACCTCAGCTTTTCCTGTCCACGAACCAAAAATAGGTGCCGCTAACCACAATAGAAGACACGCCCCAACACCAACGGTATTATAAAAGGTTAAAATTTGTTCTATTTCCACTTTATTAAAGTCAGGTGTTCGCACAACATAAATGTGCATTCCTATTCTTCCTGTCCATTTGAAGAAATAAAAAATCCCCAAAGAGGTCGCTACAATTCCATAGACTTGTGGACCTAAAATCCTCGCAATTACTAAAGCACTGAGCAAGGATAAAAAGGTTGTCACGATTTGTCTTATGGTTAAAAATAACCCACCTTTAATAATCTTAGATTTAAAATCTTGAGGAGGCTTCATAAAATTGTTTTTGTTAATAATTAATTAAACCAGAAATATTTGAATGTAGGCAAAAATAAATTTTATAATAATTGCCCAGCCAAAGTTAACTATTGTTTTTAGATAAATTTGATATATATCTTTTATGATTTTTAATATATTTCCGAATTTTTTGATAGTTATTAAAACCTAAAAAGCGAACCAAAACTATAGCTAATTGCAACCGTAAATACTCTATTGAATAGCGAATTTTTGGTGATTGTAAGACTGCTTGCTTTTGAAAATAAATAACTTTTTTATCAACTTTTTGCAAAGTTTGCAGTATTTTCCAGGCAATACGAATTCTACTAAGAGCATAAGCATAATCTTTACATTTGAGCTGCTCTTTAGAAGCATTGGCAAAAGCTTTGTCAAAAATAATTTGATAATTTTCCTCCATAATTTCCCACTTTTTAGATTTATTTCCAGGGTGTGATCGATAATAAGTTAATGGCTCTTTAATAACTTTAAATTTATAATTTTCTGCAATACGAAGCCACATTTCCCAACCTTGTGCATAATTGATTTTTGTGTCAAATAATCCAACAGTTTTAAAGCAATTATGACGAACCATAGGAACACTACCACACTTTATCAGATCACCTTCAATTAGTTTTTCCCACACTTCTCCCTCGGCATAATTTTTAGAAATTTTTCCGCCAATATTTCCATTTTCGTCAACATAATTTACCCAAGCATAAACTAGCCCAACATCAGTATTTTGATCTAGTACATATACTTGTTTTTCTAGTTTAGTAGGATGCCAAAGATCGTCTGCATCTAGAAAAGCTATATATTCTCCTTTACTATGTTTTATTCCAGTATTGCGAGCAACAGATACCCCTTGATTTTTCTGTGAAATTAATTTTAATTTAGGATCATCAATAGTAGCAATCCACTCCTCTATTTTATCTGAACTGCCATCATTAATAACAATTATTTCATAATCACTAAAAGTTTGTTCCCATACACTCTCAATTGTTTTTGGGAGAAAGCGCATTGAGTTATAAGCAGGAATAATTACTGATACTTTTGGCATAATTAATAAGTTAAATTTTGTTTAATACATTTGTTATTTTTTCAGCAATTACAGACCAATTTAGTTGAGTTTTTATTTTTTTTCTAGCTTCTTCTGACATATTTTGTAAAACCTCTGGTCTTGAAAGTAACTGAATAATATGGGATGCTAAAACATCTGTATTGAGATTTTCTAGGACTATCCCATTAACTTGATTCTCAATAATTTCTGGCATTCCATCTTGGTTAGAGACAATACAAGGGATACCATAATTCATCGCTTCAATTAAAAAAAGTCCTAACGGTTCACAACGAGCAGGAGAAACCACAAGATCACTATTTAAGAAAATCCTTTCCATTTCCTCTCTAAAAGAAATATAACCAAGATTATCAACTCCCTCATTTTTAATAGTAAGGTTTTGTCCGACAATTGCTAATTTTGCTTCAGGTATTGCTTTTTTTACCTGTTGAAATGCTTTTAATAAAAGATCACCTCCTTTTCGTTGAAAATCAGAGCCATTAAATAATATCTGTTTAGTACCGAAACTTTTTTTTTCTTGATAAATTTCCGAAAATTGACCAGAAGAATAGACAACTGTAATGTTATTAGCGGGTACACCATAATCATTAATAAGTGAGAGTTTAATGCAATTACTTTTAGTAAAAATATGATCAGCATTATTATAGGTTTTTTTCTCACATTCTACCCAAGAAAAGAAATCTTTTTCAGTTTTAAATGGAGCCCAAGGTAGCCAATTTTTTCTGGCTTTTACCATGGTGTAGTCTAAATAAATAACATAGGGAATATTAAAACTTTCCCAAAAAGGGCTAAACATACCATAAATATGAAAAATCAAATCTGGAGTCTTGGGTAATTTACTAATTTTTTGTTCTATTTTCCGAGATTGGTTAATAAATATTTTGTCATTTTTACGAAAGTTAGTAGCTTTAATAACTGGGAGAAAAGGAATAGCTTTGTAAACTAATTTAGCTAAATTTTTCAATTTTTTGGAAGCTGTAAAGCTATCATTTTTTAAATATTCTATTTGACTGATATTGTCAGACATAACTTTGAATAAGTATTTATGACGATTAATCATATTTCTATCGCCAGTAACCAAAATATTGTTAAGTTTCATAAATTACTGTTCTTAGCTAAAAAATTTTTTTTAATTGAATATATTTTGTAAGATACTTTACACATATTTCTCAAAATTGCACGTTTATTCTCTTCTTTTAAAAAAACATCAGGAAATAAAGTTCTAATTTTATCATTGGGTTCTAGATCTATAACTAAGTGAATCCTTTTTTTTTCCCAATTATTTTTGACTCTGTGAGGAAAAGAAAAATCACCGTAATATAAGTTTCCAGGTTGCCAATCACATCGGTTATGACATATTTTAAACTCTATCTTGTCACTGGTAATAAGTGGAATATGAAAGCGTGCTGAGTTAGAATTGAGTTTTTTATCAATACTATCTTTACCATCTGTATGCCAGTGAATGTCAGAGTTAGGTTGTAAAGACATAAATCTAACCCGATTTTTCTTAGCAGGAAGCATATCTAGTAATTCTTTTATGTAAGGGCAGAACTCCATAGCAGGAGTAGCAATATAAGGTTTCCCGACAGCATATTTATTTCTGTCTTCATTTACATTACCACCACTTGTAATTAAACCAATGGCTTTCCAACCCCCATCATTATATTTTCCTGACTGCTTATTTTCTATAAAGTTTGAGTATACATTGTTGAAGTCTGATAATAAATTATCAAAATTAATTTTGATCGGAATTTTGACATTTAGCTGAAGGTTTGCATCTTGGGTAATTTTTTCAAAAATTTCTGACATAGTTTTATAAAATATGCTTTATTTGGTAAGGTTTAAAAATTTTCTCTAAGTGATGAACTTAGTTTTTCACCTTTATAAAAACACAGATCATATATCATATTGTAAATCTTACATTACCTTTAATAGAAAGTCAACAATATCAAAAAAATAGAAATATTTTGAGGGAGTTAATTGCCATTTTTTCTAAGTTTATAGTGTTAAATTAGTAGTTTTTGGAAAGAATTAGCTAACTTTTCTAAAATAATTATACGTTGATCAATATTTAAAAATTTTCCAAATAACATATTAGAATAAGGAGTATTGTTTACATCAACAATATACACTTTCTTATCATCTTCGTCCCTTAGTAAATCTAATTCACCATATTCTAGCCCGATCTTTTCAGAAAAGAGTAAAATTTTTCTAACTTCTTCTTCAGATAAAAGTTCCTCGACTGAAAATATTTCAGCAGAAACAAGATTACCAAAACCTCCAAAACGGTTTTCGATAGAACGCTTATAGAGAATAAGTAAAGGAATTGAATTTTTGAATATGGGAACTCTAATATCAAGAACCATATTTTCTTCTATTCTATTATTAATGAGTTTATTATAGACAAGATTAGGACTTTTTTGACTAATTGGACAAGATATAATTTCAGCATTTTTTTTATGATTTAAGTTAGATTTTACTACACATTGTTGATCGTAATTAAGAGGATCTATCTCAACTCCATAACCAAAAATGCTTCTAAAGATTTGGTCAACATAAGATTTACTTATGTCTACACAATTAATATTAATAATACTACTTGTTTGAGAAACTAAGCTTGATAAAATAGGATGTTTTTCAGAAAACGTATTATCTTCCCATTTAATAATAAAATCAAATTTTTGCTTAGGATTATTGATCATTGAATAACCTAAAAAGAAAATTATTTGAGATATTCTATATTTAGGACTAGGTAGATCGGGATAAAATAATATTATTTTTCTTTTTTGATTAGATATTTTTTTTGTAGTTGATAACAAGCTACTCATTAAAGTTGATACCGAAAGTTTGTCAACTAAACTCAAATTAAATGAATAAATAAAATAAAGATTAGCAAAAGGAAGCAAATAACGAGAATAAATTATTTTTTTTAGTAGCTTTCTCATGGGAAAATATTTATTTTGAATTAACTTTATTTTTATAAAAAATTATCATCGTAAACAATTTATATATTAGTTGATTTCATTTTGAAAAATCTTCCTCAATAGTTTCTTTATTCCAATTCCAACCGACTATTGCCATAAGAGTTAACCAATAAAAAAATAAAGTAGTATGACTCCAAATATTTTCGGTAACCATAGCAACCATTAAGGAAATTAAGACAGCAATGAGAATAAAACATAGATTTCTTTCCTTACTTTTTTCCGAAGATTTTAATAAGATACTAGCAAGTCGGAATAAATAGATTTTGAGTAAAAAAATAAAAGCAAAAAACCCTAGCAAACCACCTTCGACTAGGGAGCGAATATAATCATTATGAGCATAAGCTTGGAGTGGTCCAATATATGTCGCTGTGTTTAAACCATAGCCTAATAATGGTGCATCTTGCCATGCTCTTAATAAATGTGTCCATTGAGCTATTCTCCAGTTAAAACTGTTCCCTTGAGGCTTAAGTAAGATGGCCTTTGATATATCGATATCTGGATTGAGAATGGGAGTATCATAAAGGGACATAAGTCTTTCTCGTCCAAAGTCAGTGCTTATATATAAAGTGACAATAATAGTCACCAACAAAATACCACCAATGAGTTTTGTTAAAGATAACTTAGGAGAAATATAGGCCATAATAAAAACTCCAGTCATCACTAAACCAACTATCGCTTTGGTAGCAGCCATAAAAAAAATCAATACACCTAATAGTAGTAACCAAGGTAAACTCATCTTCTTCTCCTCAAGTTTCCAACAAGTAAGACCAATAAACAAAAGAAGAAAACTAGAGAAAGTATTAGGATGACCGAACGTTCCGTTGATACGAGATGCACCTTCAATATCAAAGAAAACATTTCCTTTTGGTACTAAAAAACTGGGGAGTAGAGACGCGGGTAATAATACCTGCAAAAATCCAGCAGTTAGTGGTAAAATAAGGCTCAAAAATAGAACATCAACAACTTTACTAGGATGTATTTTATCTCTTAGCTGCATGATCAAAAGATAAACCATTAACCAGGAAAAAAGGCGAAACCATTCTCTAAAACTCACACCAAAGTAAGTGCTATCTAATCCTAATCCTCCTACAATAAGTAAGATAAGCCACAAACTTTGTAATGCAATCCATAAAACAAAAAACCACCAAAATTCATCAGTTTGTATTGGTTGCTTAGTTAATAATTGGATAATGACATAAAGGATAGTTAAACCAACGATTCCTACAGCGAAAACTGCGGGGACTTGCTGAGCAGAAAAAATATCTAAAGAACTTCTGAGAATTAATAGACCTAATACTGTTTTTTCAAAGTTTGAAAAGAAAAGAATCATGAGCGGAACAGCTATTAACAAGACTCCTACATAAAGTGGCTTGATGGCTACTCCTAACCCAATCAGAATTCCGCCTAAAATGCCGCCTAAAGTTATCCAGGTTGCTAAAAGAGTTTTGGTATTTTTAGTATTATTTTTATAATAAAGTGACATAAGCTTAGAATAAAAATATTAGATTAATCTAGAATAAAAAAATTACTTGTCTCTTCTTTTTTTTGAATTTTTTTCTTTGTCAAAGATGGGGATTTAGGAGTATAAGGAGGAGCATTAACAACCAGTCCTGTAACTGAAACACCACTCTTTTGTACATCCATAATAGTTTCTTTTAAGATATTTTTACAGGTGAAATTTAAACGAGCAATTAAAATAAATGTTTCAGTTAGTTCGCTTAACGTAATAGCATCTGCATAGTTGTTTATAGATGAAGTATCAATAATAACTAAATCATAGTATTCTTTTAGTTCTTTTAATAAATATTTGATTTCTTTAGATTCTAAAACATGAGAAGGTTGAGATTTTAATTGACCACAAGGAAGAATTGAAAGATTATCAATTCTAGTTGCCTGAATTAAATCGATTGGGGAAAGACTATCATCTAAAATATCACTTAATCCAGGTTCATAAGGGATATCAAAAAATTTATGTTGTTGGGGATTATATAAGTTTGCGTCGATAATCAACGTTCGATGAGATAGCATCGCTGCAACTGTCCCTAAATGAGAAGCAATCACTGATTTTCCTTCTCCAGATAAGGCACTACTAACAACAATTGATTTTAGATTGTTTTTACTAGAAAATTTTAATCTTTTAAGTAATCTTCTATAGGGTTCAATCAAATCTGCTTTATCTAAAAATAAGTGATCAAGTTCAGGATTTAAGGAAATTTCTGGTAAATAAGGTAATTTATTTAAAACAGGGACTTTGAGCCATGTTTCTAGATCAAAATCCTCATATAAAGTATTATCTAATATTTCTTGTAATAAGATTATTCCTATGGTGAAAAAGATGCCAAAAAATCCCGCTAAAACTAATAAAGCTTTTTTAGAAGGGGTTTTATTAGAAAGATCAACTTCGGCTAATTCAAGAATACGAATGTTACTGAGTAATTGCGCTTCTGCTAATCTAGCTTCTCCTAATTTTTCTTCTAAAAATTTTAGGTTATTAACTGATGCTTCTTGTTTTCTTACCAATTTTGACAAACTTTGTTGTTGATTTGGTAGTTTTTCAAGACGATTCTTTAGCTGTTCTTGTTGATTTTTTATTGTTTGTAATTGTTCTTGTAGTGCTAACCCTTCGACTTGACTTATAATAAATTGACTGGTTAAAGTTTGACTAAGGCTATCTTCATCTGAAGCCACTTTTTTATTAATACTTTCATCATAATTAGGAGACACTTGCTTTAATTCTGCTTGATAAAGATTAATCATCTTATCTTGTTCTTCTAATAAAGCAAGTAATGTGGGATGATTCTCCGTTAGGCGTGAACTTTCATGAGCAATTTTCACTTCTAAGTCTACTAACTTATCTTGTAATGTTTGTAAGACTTCATCTTGTGCTACTCGTCCTGCTAGATAGGCATTTTTAGTGTCTTGTAATCCGATAATTCTTTGTAATTCTTTACTCTTTTGTTGATTATTTTTGATTTTAGAAATAAGTGAGCGTTTTTGATTTTCTTGAGCTTCAATACTATTAACTAAATTCTTAGTTTGTTGTTCTAAATCAACTAATCCGTATTTTTTTCGATATTGATTTTCGGCTAACGTTGCTGCTTCTGTGATCTCTTGTTGTTTAGGAATCTCTTGTTCCAAAAATTTTCTGACCGATGTGGCTTGGGAACGAATACTTTGTCGATTTTCCCTGACTAACTCTTGAGTTATTTCATTAATTAATTTAGCTGAAATTTCTGGATCTTGATGTTTAAAGTTAATTTCTAAGATATTAGTTCCTGGAATAATTTTTATATTTAAATTTTTCTTGAGGTTTTTCATAGAAAAGGGGGGGTTAGTTTGCTCAAGTCCTTGAGGAAAAACATTTTGAACGGCTTCCCCTAAAATTTTCTTCGATTTGATTAATTCTGCTTGAGTCGCAATAGGATTCGATTCTTCAAATTGATAATCTGATAACTCGGTTAAACTTTGTCCTAATTCGGAAACCCCAAATTCTTGAGCATTAATCATTAACCGCGTTCTTACTTTGTACTCAGAAGGAACTAAGGCCAGATAGGCGATCGCACCGATAATAACAGAACCAAAGGTACTAATTCCTAACCATTTTCTTCGTTTTAAAATGGACAGTAAAGACGACGGGGTTGTCTGAATCATTTTACCTAAATAATTGTCATTTTCATACGCTTAACTTTCTTTTATTTTTTTGATTTAATCTAGTCAAATTCTTGTAAGTGTATCTATTTTTGTCAAATATTTTGACTGTTTTCGAGCAGAAATTACCATTTTTTTGTTTACTTAACTTAGGTTTTTTCGTTAAATTTTTCTTCAAAATTAATCATACCATAGGTTATCAAATCACTAATGATATAGCAAAACTATTCCTCTGATAAATTGTCTTAAATTCCTAGCAAAACCTTAATAAATGGTTATTTTTACTAAATTAGATTAATAATTTTTTTTCTAAAAACTACAAACAAATCAGTTAATTTAACTTGAAACGGTTTATGTTTGTCTACTTTTATTGTTTTTTTTCTAAAAATTGTAACTAGGTTTTGATTAATTGCCTTTAATTTGGGTTTGATATAATCCTCCTCCAGTGGTTCCAATCACCACTCTTCCTGACTTATCCGGTTTAAATTGGACATTTTTAACTCTGAGGAAAGGAAGTTCTTCGTTAAATTCATCCCAAGTTTCTCCTCCATCTTTTGATAGCCAAACTCCTGTAGCTTGTGAAACAGATAAGAAAGGATTTTGATCGGTTGCGGCTAAAATTATCTGAGAATTACGAGGGTCAACTGCAATATCTGTCGCAAAACGAAATGGGGTTTGACCATCTTTTTTATTATTAGTCAATTGTATCCACATTCCTTGATCATATTTCCAAATTCCCTGTCGAGCATAACTATCTTGTTTAGCATTCACTACATACAAAGTATCCCGATCAACAACTTCAATCCGAGTTACTCCCCAAACATCAACCTTAGAACCAGGAACTAAATTAAAATGATTACTATTGAGATCGTCAGATTGCCATAAACCTGTTTGAGTCCCTACATAAATTTGGAAAGTTTCACCAGTATAATCAGGCACTAATTCATACACCTTACCAGCAGCCATCAATTTTTGAGTCCAGGTTTTACCATAGTTATTAGAAAAGAAAAGTTTATTATGCCAAACTAACCAAGATTGATGCGTTTTTGTGGGATGAGCAACAATTCTTGTTCCTTCTCCTTGACTAAGGGGTTGACCTTGATTTTTCCAAGTTTTTCCGCCATTAAAAGACACATAAACGCCTTTACTAGAACTCTTTGGAGATTGTCCTACCACACTATAAATTATTTGTTGGTTTGGGGGAGTTTTGGTAAAAGAAACATCAATTAAACCTGAAAAATCTGACATTCCATTAAATCTTTGAGATCCTCCCCATTCCCAACTTTTCAAATCATTTCGACTCATCCATTTTCCTGAGTCCATTGCAGCAATAAAAGACTGATTTGGATGAAATGGGTCCCATCGAAAATTCAAGACAACCAGTCCCGAATAACCGTTACCTTTCCAATGACCCCTAGCAGTTTCTGTACTAGCAATATCTTTCCAAGTCTTCCCTAAATTTTCGGTTAACCACAGTCCTTCTCCCGTCCCTCCAACCATTCTTTGAGAGTTATTAGGATCAATATCAAAAGCTCGAAAATATTTATTTTGCATCGGATAAGCATGATTTTGATATCCATCGACTTTAGTCCAACTTAACCCCCCATCTTGACTGAGATAATTAGCGGCGGTTTTTCTCTCTCCAAACAAGACAATATTAGGGTTATTGGGAGCAAATTTAATCTGATCAAAAAATGATTGACTTTGATTAGAAATACTTAAGCCAGTTTTTACCGCCGAAAAAGTCCGTCCAGCATCAGTCGAACGATAAATTCCCTGACCATTAACAGTGATTAACAAAATATTAGGATTAGTAGAATGGGTGGTTAAAGATTTTTGGGTTCCTGTCGGCAAATTAGCCCCGATTTTTGTCCAGTTTTTACCGCCATCTATACTCCGAAATAACCCTTGATCTGTCGTAGCAACTAGTTGATAAAAATTATTGGCGGCAAAATCAACATCATAGATATTGTTTTCAACTTGAGACCCAATTTCAGACAGAAGCCTCCAGGTTTTTCCTCCATCTAAACTTTGATAAACTTCCCCTAAACGGGTTTCAGTTGCTTGATCAATGCGCTGATGTCCGGTAAAGGCTAACAAATGGTTAGTATTATTAGGATTAATCAAAATTTCTTGGACAGGAGCGACATATTTTCCCCATTCTAAGTTAGGGAGTCCGTTTCTTTTTTCTATCCAAGTTTTTCCTTTATCGACTGATAAATAAGGTCCTGATTTGGTTGCCAACCAAATTTTCTGAGGATCGGTTGGATGAAAGGTAATCTCTTCAATTTCCCAACTTTGTAACCCATGACTTCTTGACCAACTCTGACCGCCATTATGGGAATAGGCAACTCCTAGAATATCCCCCCCAGCAATGATGATATCTGAATGATGAGGACTAATGGCTAAAGACGTTAGCCATCCCCCTACTCCTGGTTCGTAAAGGGGTTTCCAAGTTGCTTGAGAGGGGAATTTTGAGTCAATTTCTGGTAAAAAAGAGAGAAAAAATTGACAAATAAACACCCAAAATAACATAAAGTAGTCTCCTCGAATTGAGTTAATAACAATATTTTTAATTATTTTAGCTTGAATTTTTTGAAATCTCTTATAGGGCTAAAGCCCTCACTACCAACCTTGAAAAATTGTCCAAAAAATATATAAATAACTTGATTTTATTAGCGATAATGATTATCTTGCTTTTAAAAAAGTGGGTGACATTTGCCACCCACTCCCTCTCCCGTTTTAGGCTAAAAGTTTTGGAGAACTTTAGTTCATTTTATAGATCACTTTTTAGGGTTAAAAGAACCAACCATAGGAATGTAACCCCTTCCCTAATAAATTAACCCCTAAATAACAAACCCAAACCACAACAAAACCACTAGCCGCCAAAATAGCAGGTTTACGTCCTTGCCAACCGCGAGTAATGCGAGCATGAAGATAGGCGGCAAACACTAACCAGGTAATTAACGCCCAAGTCTCTTTGGGGTCCCAACTCCAATATGATCCCCAAGCTTCATTAGCCCATACAGCACCGGCAATAATACCAATCGTCAGTAACGGGAAACCTAACCCAATAATACGGTAACTAATATTATCGAGAGTATCAGCCAAATTGAGCCTTTGGGGAGAAAGAGACGGCAAATTAGTGGTTAATAGTTGTGAATCAAGGCGATCAAGAATAGCTGTTCCCCCACTGCTATTATGCTCAGCGATGGTCATTACAGGAACTTTGTCGTTGTTATCTGTTTCTGAAAGTTGTAGACGGTTGAGTTTATCTCGGTAACTCCCAGTTCCAACTGAACTTCCCCGTAATTCCACCTGTTGACCCCGAGTAACCAATAAAAAAGCGATCGCCAATACTGAACCAACCATTAAAGTCGCATAACTGAGCATCATAACGCTTACGTGCATCATCAACCAGTTAGACTTGAGGGCAGGGACTAAGGGGGCTGAAGTTTGCATATCTGCCGGTAAAGTCAAGGCGGCAAAAGCAGTAATTCCCATGGCGACAGGGGTTGTCACCACTCCAACCAACCCACTACGACTCATTTGTTCAGCAATCAGGTGAACGGCGGTTATGCCCCAGGCTAGAAAAAACAGGGATTCGTAGAGATTACTTAAGGGGAAATAGCCCCCTTCTAGCCAACGGGCTGCTAATAATGCCGCCATTGACAGATTCGCAATAGCAACTCCGGTTGTTCCCAAGGTCGGTAAAATAGATATTCCCTGAAAGGCTGCCCCAGCCCAATATATAAGCATCGTCAGGAATAATATTAGAAATGAAGTATTGTCGAGGAAATTCTGTAGCGCAATTAAATCCATGTCTGTGATCCGTTTCGGGTGTCTAGAACAATTTGTTTAGTTGATATCTTCTGTTTATGATACTGTTAAGGTTACTCCAAATTTTTTTAATAAATTATACAAAATTGTGAAAAGCAAAATAATTCAGTCTCAAGGGTTGATATTGCCAGAATATTTCTAAAACCTAAACATATACTAGGCGACTCACTATGAAATGGGAAGAAGTTTGTGAAAATAAACAGTTACGAGATTTACCCTACAAGATTGAATTGAATAAATGGGGACAAATCGTAATGAGTCCAGTCAAGATTAAGCATTCTTTTTACCAAGGAAGAATTCAACGGGCATTAGAATCTTGATGGCAGACAGGAGAAGTCATGCCAAAATGTGCAATTAATACGTCAGATGGGGTGAAAGTTGCTGATGTGGTTTGGTGTTCAGAGGAACGATTTAATCAAATTGAAGAGGAAGTGTCAGCCTCTATTGCCCCAGAAATTTGTATAGAAGTTAAATCAGTGGGTAATACATTAGATGAAATACAATTAAAAAAAAATTATATTTCGAAGCTCAAGCGATTGAAGTGTGGCTGTGCAATGAGCAAGGTCAAATAAAATTCTATAATAAACAGGGTGAATTAGACCATTCCCTATTAGTTCCTGATTTTCCCCAGGAAATTAACAGGAAATTAAGCGGTAAGCATGATTAATATCAAGCAAAATTAGATCACTTAAGGTTTGGGTCGTCACTTTTTCCCCTAAAATTCAGATTTTTTCCTAATTATGAGCTTTTTTGAAAAATTAACAGAGGCGATCGCTAAATATCAAACCTTACTGGTGATGGGACTTGAACCCAACCCAGAAATGATCTCTGAGACGACAACGACAAATATCGATTTATCACCAGATTCTCTTATCAAAGACTGGGCAACTCGACTCAAATCAATTATCGCTGAAACCTCTGGATTAGTGTGTGCTTATAAACCGACCCTAGGGTTTTATGAAGCGTTAGGGACATCAGGATTAGAATTATTAGCTCAAGTTATTGCTGCTATTCCCCAAGATATCCCTATCATTTTAGATGCTAAACATGGAGATATTAATACCAGTACCATTTTTGCGCGAACTATTTTTGAACGGTGGAAAGTGGATGCGGTTACCTTAAGTCCCTACACTGGCCATGATCATGTGGCTCCTTTTTTAGTTTATCCTGACAAAGGGGTTTTTATTCTTTGTCATACGTCTAATCCTGGGGCGATCGCCTTACAAGAATATCCGACCTCTGAAACTCCTTTTTATTTACAAGTGGTCAAAGAAGCAAAAATGTGGGGAACCCCTGAACAATTATTATTAGAAGTAGGAACTACAGATCTTAATATTCTACAAAAAATTCGCTTAGCTGCTCCAGAAAGAGTCTTATTATTACGCAGTATTTGGTCTAAAAAAGAGCAGTTTCCTGATATTCTAAAAACCAGTTTAAACCCTAATGGAGAAGGAATTCTGATTCCTATTCCCCAAGACTTTTTAAAACAGGACAATTTATCGCGACAAGTTCAGAATCTTAATGCAGAAATTAATGAAACTCGCAACCAAGTTATCACTGAGGGAACTAGCTGTCAACTTTGGACTCCTGATGTTTGTTTCTTTAATTCCCATCCCCATCAAGAGTTGATTTTACAATTGTACGATATTGGGTGTTTATTGTTTGGGGAATATGTTCAGGCATCAGGGGCAACTTTTTCTTATTATATTGACCTAAGACAGATTATTTCTAATCCCCAAATTTTTCATCAAGTTTTAAAAGCTTATGCAGATATTCTGAAAACACTAACGTTTGATCGCATTGCGGGTATTCCCTACGGTTCATTGCCCACAGCGACAGGATTATCTTTAATCTTACACCGTCCGATGATTTACCCGCGCAAAGAAGTTAAAGCCCATGGAACTCGCCGTTTAATTGAAGGAGATTTTAATCCAGGGGAAAAAGCCGTGGTTGTGGATGATATTTTAATTACGGGCAAAAGTGTCATAGAAGGATCTCAAAAGTTACAGTCTTCTGGGTTAAAAGTGGAGGATATTGTGGTATTTATTGACCATGAAGAGGGGGTTATGGATAAAATCAATAGTCATGGTTATCAAGCTTATTCTGTGTTGAAAATTTCAGAAATTACCGAGACTTTATATGAAGCAGGACGGATTAATCAAGAACAATATCGTCGGTTATCCTATCCCGATAATTCTGTTAAAAATAATAGACTTAAACTCTAAAGAGTTAAGCGAGTCTAAAGAGAGTGTTGGTAAACAAAACATTAAGTTGATTTTGGTCGTCTTATCGGTTGCTGGTCAACCCTTGAGGGTTGATTTCTAAAGGCTAAAGCCTTTACTACGAGCCTAAATATCATGTTAAAATTTACTTTATAAGTAGAACCAAAAATTTTTTAACCCCTACGCTTTTAGCAAATTAGGGATAGTTTTCCCTTTTTGACTATTCAGATATCCTTTCAAAGAATTAGGATTATTACCTGACTTAAAAGGGGGAAATACCAACCCTACTTTTTGACGATCAATCATTTGAGAAAATCCTGGAAAAATCTGGGAACAGGACTTAATATAAGTTTTTAACCATTCTCTTACTAACTGTAATTGAGTAGACGTTAATTGTATATCTACATCTCCAGAAAAAGTAATGACTCCTGACTTATCAATCTGAAATTGTATTAACCATTCTTCTTCAGGACGTGAAGATTGCCAATACTTTATTGTCATTTTTTGACCTAAATAATGATTACTTACATTGATAATATAAGTCAAAACTCCCAATAATTGATTGACAGTAATTCCATCAAGCTTAGTGTCCTCGGTCTGCTTATTAACCCCTTTAATCGATTGACTTAATTCGTCTTTTTCTACTTTCTTCATTCGGGATTTGATGGGATCAAATAATTTTTCAAAACAGGTCTTTTCATTATATTGAGCATTTTGTAAATTAGCTCCAGTCAAGTTGGCTTTATTTAGGTAAGCACTTTTAAGATTAGCGTCTTGAAAATTCGCTTTGGTTCCATAAATTCCCGTTAAATAAGCTTTCTCTAAATTAGCTTGTTGCAAATTAGTTTTAATTAGATAGGTTTTAATTAAAGAAGCATTTTGTAAATTAGCCCCTTGAAGATTAGCCCCTGTTAGATCTGCTTCGTTTAGATAAGCTTCACTTAAGTTTGCCCCACTCAAATTAACGTCTCTTAAATTGCTGTAGCTAAGATCGGCTCCCCTTAAATCAGCATTTCTGAGATCTATACCCCTCAAGTCCAATCGACGTAATTGAATATTGCGAAAGCTTCTTTCACCAGCTTGGTATCGTTGATTCAGTTCCGTTGCTTCGTGACTTTGAAACATGATTATGTACTTTGAGCTTACTGTTATCCTAATTTAGAGTACCCACTTAAGCCTTCAATATTCTGCTCAGGGTCAAGATTTTTTATTAAGTTTAATGAAGGCAACGGGTTGATTAGTTAGAACCAATTTATTTATTGACTAATATTTAATCATAACTATTCTAGATGGTTTAAACCCTTGTATGAGTATTAATTGAAACTTTTCCTATCTGATTAAAACTTGTTATTTTAATCATCTGTATAACCACGGAATTAATCAAGTTTATTTTTAAAAAAACTGCCAAAATTTTTGGTTTAATTGATAAAAAAATAAGACATCAACATTACAGAGAATATGTGATTTATATCACCACAATAATGATTTCTCTAGGTTCTTAGCCCCAGACAACAGGTTAAAATAAGCGGTGAGATAGCAACACTCGCCATAGTTGTGTAAATTTTTATGACTAAATTTGTCTTTGTTACGGGAGGAGTAGTTTCGAGTATTGGAAAAGGGATTGTAGCGGCTAGTTTAGGTCGCCTTCTCAAATCAAGGGACTATTCCGTATCAATTCTCAAGCTCGATCCTTATATTAATGTTGATCCAGGAACGATGAGTCCCTTTCAACATGGAGAAGTCTTTGTGACAGAAGATGGAGCCGAAACGGACTTAGACTTAGGGCATTATGAACGCTTTACGGATACCTCCATGTCTCGCCTCAATAGCGTCACCACAGGGTCAATTTATCAAGCGGTGATCAACAAAGAAAGACGGGGAGCCTATATGGGGGGAACGGTTCAAGTAATTCCCCATATTACCAACGAAATCAAAGAACGTATTCATCGGGTAGCCAAAAACACCAACCCTGATGTCGTGATTACGGAAATCGGGGGAACGGTTGGAGATATCGAATCTTTACCCTTTTTAGAAGCCATTCGCCAGTTTCGCAAAGATGTCGGCCGCACTAACGTGGTTTATATGCACGTTACCTTAATTCCCTGGATTCCAGCCGCTAGGGAGATGAAAACCAAACCCACCCAACATTCGGTGAAAGAGTTACGGTCAATTGGTATTCAACCGGATGTTTTAGTCTGTCGCTGCGATCGCCCTCTTAAAGAAGGGATGAAAGAAAAACTCTCAGAATTTTGTGATGTTCCCGTAGAATCGGTGATTACGGCCCAAGATGCCAGCAGTATCTATGAAGTCCCCCTCATTGTAGAACGAGAAGGACTCGCCCAACAAACCCTAGAACTCTTACACCTCGAACCCCGTCAACCGGATTTAAGTTGGTGGCAAACCTTGATCGACCGAATGCAGTCCCCCACTCGACAAATTGAAGTGGCCTTAGTGGGAAAATACGTTCAGTTAAGTGATGCTTATCTCTCGGTAGTAGAAGCGTTAGGCCATGGGGGAATTGCCGTTGAAAGTGAAGTCAAATTACGATGGGTCAATGCCGAAGATATTGAAGAACACGGAGCTGAGAAATTCTTAAGCAATGTCAGTGGCATTATTGTGCCTGGAGGGTTTGGCATTCGGGGAGTCGATGGAAAAGTCAAAGCCATTGAATATGCTCGTCAACAGAAAATTCCTTTTTTAGGGTTATGTCTAGGAATGCAATGCGCGGTGATTGAATGGGCGAGAAATGTGGCTCATCTAGAAAGGGCTAATAGCGCCGAATTTGACCCAGAAACTTCTAATCCAGTGATTAATTTGTTACCAGAACAGCACGATGTAGTGGACTTAGGGGGAACCATGCGTCTAGGATTGTATCCTTGTCGTTTAACGCCTGAGACTTTGGCCGCTTCCCTTTATCAACAGGAAGTCATTTATGAACGCCATCGCCATCGCTATGAATTTAATAATGCGTTTCGGAGTCTTTTTTTAGAAACAGGTTACGTCATCAGTGGCACTTCCCCCGATGGTCGGTTAGTAGAAATGATTGAATTAACTGGACATCCTTTTTTTATTGCCACTCAATTCCATCCCGAATTTAGGTCTCGTCCTAACAATTCTCATCCCTTATTTTTAGGGTTTGTCAAGGCCGCTGTTGACCATCACGAATTCCATTTAACCGCTATTTGACAATTTCACGATACGATGTGCGCTTCGTTGAGATGGAAAGTCTAGGGAATTATCCCCAAAACGTACATCTCGTAAGGCTTCTAGCCTTACAACTGTTAGTTAGTTGCCTAAAGGAAGCACACTCGGATTCAAAGGAGGGAACTCCTGAGAGTGACGACAATACCCTTCATTTTTTGAAGGAACTTCATAAAGTTTCCCAAGGTCAATAACATCAAATGGAAAAACTACCCAAAACTATCGTCCTAAAATCATCAGATGCGCCGATGACTTCGTAGTCCTTCACAAAGAACTTGGAGTTATTCTACAATGCAAGATGCTAATCACTCAATGGTTAGAAAAGGTTGGATTAACTCTTAAACCTGAAAAAACCCGAATATGTCAGACTCTTAATGAAATAGATATAGACGGGAATAAATCTAAACCAGGTTCTGATTTTTTAGGATTCAATATACGGTCATACCCCGTAGGTAAACACCACGCTGGAAAAATAGGTGGTAAAAACCCCAAGATATTGGAATCCAAGACAATCATAAAACCAAGT
Source organism: unicellular cyanobacterium SU2 (assembly GCA_002110465.1). Taxonomy (GTDB): domain Bacteria; phylum Cyanobacteriota; class Cyanobacteriia; order Cyanobacteriales; family Microcystaceae; genus Rippkaea. The sequence goes on from NEED01000073.1 coordinate 252,245, forward strand.
GATAAAGCAATCAAAGCTCACCACCAAGCCGTTAAACAAGTCATTAAGACTCACAGAACAGCCCCACAGGCAGCAGTAATAGGAAAATTGAATCCTATAATTCGTGGATGGTGTAACTACTATTGCACGGTATCTAATAAAAAAACCTTCAATAGTGAAGACAACCATCTATGGAAACTGCTCAGAGCATGGACAGTAAGCAGAACACGGAAAGCCAACTACCAAAAGTTAAGTAAATACTTCTCGCAAGTCTGACTTACGAGTTTAAACTAGCAGATCTTTTCTGACTCTGAGAATCTACTACTGCCTTCTTGATTCAGTGTTTTTACCGAAACCATCAGAACTTGACCCGATTTTTGCGCAAGATGTTTATTGTTAGAAATTTTTGGGAACTTTAAAAGTAAGCAAATCGGTTAACAGTTTAGCTGTGACTATTTCCTAATTCATTCAGGAAATTAAAAATTTAAACAAATTTCTCCTGTCCAGGGATAAGCATCTCCTTACCCCAGACTGAGGATAATTTCTGATAACCTCTCCAATGCTTTAATCGATGGGATTTTGTAATGCAAGTCAACGCAGTAGATTCGAGGATAAATGGCAATATGTCAACTATCAATAATCGTCTTTTTTGCCGTTTAAATGGGATGAAACCCGTTGTAAGAGAGCAGCAACGAGTCAATACCTTAAAAAGGTTAGGATTACTCGAAACTGAAACCATTCCCGTTTTTGACGAAGCAACTCAAACTGCTGCCAGTTTTCTTGAAACTCCTATCTGTATTCTGGGACTGATGGTTCATGATAACCTATGGCTCAAAGCTGCTTTTGGTTTATCGAGACTAGGACTGATGAACAAATTAGCCTCCTCTCGACAAATTCCTCGTCAAGAGGCTCTGAGTACCTATGTGGTTGATAGTGAACAATCGCTAATCATCAACGATACCTTAGCTGACTCAACTTTTGCCAATAGTCTCTTAGCGCAACAGTATAGAATTCGGGCGTTTTTAGGAACCCCATTAATCACGGCTGAGGGCCAATGTATCGGAACCTTGGCAGTAATGGATTTAGTCCCCCGTGAGTTTAGTCAAAAAGATGTAGAATTTTTGACTTTGACCGCTCGGTGGTGTTTACGGGAATTTGAACGGGATTATCTCCTCAAACATCAAGTCCTCACTGCTCAAGAAGAATCTACAATTATCGGGCAAAAAATTTCTGGTTATTCCCCAAATATAGCTTGTAATGGTTCTCATCCTTCCACCTCTCCAGATCAGTTTTCCCACACTATTAATAAAATTAAGCTTCAGTTTTTGCACAAAATGCTCGAAGAACTCCACACACCTCTTACGTCAGTGGTTGGGATGTCTAAGGTTTTACAAGGAAAAATGTTTGGGTCTTTGAGTGGTAAACAAAAAGAATATATCGACATTATTCATGCTAGTGGTAAGCAGATGACCTCTTTGGTTCAACAAAGTCTTAAGTTGGGTGCTGCTTCTGAAAACACACCTGAATTAGAACTCAACCCTGTCAATATTGAAATGCTTGCTCAACAAGTCCTCAAGAGTTTAAAAGATATAGCCCAACAAAAAGGACAGACGCTTGAGTTATCTGTTGAACCTGGATCACTCATTTGGTTATTAGATAAAGAAAAAGTCCAACAGTCAATATATTATCTCGTTATCAGTATCTTACACTCATCAGAAGCTGGAGAAGAAATTCGTATCCACATTTCTCGCCCTAGTCATACTATCAATATTTCGGTTTGGTTAGCGAATACTTTGTTAGCGCATAACTTACCCCCCGTTGACCCTGATTTTTCTTCTAATAATCATCGTCTTAATCAACTTCAATCTTTCCCTTCTTTGTCCCTAGAACAAACTCCCCATTCTCATCTCGATGATTATATTCTGACCGCTGTTTCCTTAGAAACCATGATTAATGGTCAAGAAATTCACGATATTACGCAAAATAATTCCCAAGAATTATGGGGCTTATTATTAGCTTGTCATCTTGCTGAAAGTCATGGTGGAAATATTATGGTTAAAAGGTCTTCAGGGTCAGGCTACCGTTATGTTTTAATGTTTCCTAAAATTTCAGGTAAAGATAAGCTAATCGGCTGAACAATTAGCCAAAAAATTGATTTAATTAGGTTTATGGATTAATAGTAATGGTAAAAACCAGGTTTTGGTCTTGCAAAGAATCCCCCTCTAAAAAAATCTGCTTTCCTAAACGATTAGCCAAGTCAATACGAACAGTTAGAAATGTATTATATTGTATCTGTAATCCCAATCCAATTGAGCCTAATTCATTGATAGGAGGATCTAAAGATTGACCACTATTCCACCCTTGACCATAGGTAACAAAAGGGATTAATTGAATCACCAAATTTTCCTGAGATTGACGATAAACAGGAATGCGAATTTCAGCCGCAGCAAAAATACCATTATCAGTTAACAAAGAGTTTTGACGGTATCCTTCCACATTTCCCAACCCCCCCAAAGAAAACTGTTCTAAAGAGACAATAGGGCGATCAGCAATTTGAAGATCAGAACGAATGATAAATAACATATCGGGGGCTAAAACCTTAACCCATTGTCCTTGACCACGCCATAAAAAATAAGTGGATTCAGGCGTATTTGGATTCACATTAATATCAAAGGGCGTAGTCGTTCCTAGAGCGTCTAGTCCCCAGTCAAACTGCGATCGCAAGGCTAATACTTGTTCTTCACTTCTGCCTACCCATTCTTGGGAAAAGCGCAAAGTAGAAATGTGAGTACGTCCATTGGTATCGGTTCCTCGACCTGGAAAAGGAATACCGTCTAAATAAAGGGTTTTACTTTTTTGGTGATCAAGATCTAAGGCAATCGCTAACTCTTGGTTAGGAGTTCTAATCAGAGGTTGACGAAACTTTAAAGAATACTTTTGATAATCAGAATTAAGGTCTAAAACGTCGAGGGGTTTTTCAATAATTTCCCCTGTTAAATTCCTAAATCCTACTTCAATGGTTCCATCGTAAACATTCACGGGAAGACGATAGGTAACTTCAACATCATCACTGCCATCAGAATTGTAATAAGTTGCTTCTATTTGATCGCCAATACCCATCAAATTATTTTCAGAAATTGCCAACCCGCGACGAATTTCTCCTACCTGGGGATTACGACCATTATCAAACAGTAATTTAGGATAAAAAGAGCGTGCCGTTACTACTTTAACCCTGAGCAAATTACGACCTGGTTGGGGACTAGCAGAAAGTTCACCAGAAATTTGATCAATTAGGGGATTTAGTTGAAGTAATTGTAACGCTTCGAGCAAACTGGGAACATGAAGCGGGGTTTGTCCAGCTACAGCCAGGCGATCGCGGACATAATTAGGACTGAGTTTCCCTTCAACGGTGACTTGAATATCTTCTAAAGAACCTTCGACGATTTTAATGGTAACAACCCCATTTTCGATAGGTTGGGGAGGAATATAAGACCCCGATGTCACATACCCTTGGTCTACATAAAATTGGGTGATAGCTGATCGCGCTTGAAGTAATTGGGCAAACGTAAGAGGGCGATCGCTAAATTGAGCAACAACTCGACCTAATTCTTGATCGCTAAAGGCAGTATTCCCCTGGAATTCAAACTTTTTTACCGTAATTGTCCCTGGAATGGAGAGTGGGGGAGTGGGGCTTTGACTGTCACTCAGCCCAAGGGGGAGGGGGAGAGTGTGGGGGACTAGGAGGGGGGGACTAGGATAGGTGGGATTATTAAAAGGAGTCGATATTGGTTTGATCGTTTGCGCTTGTAACCGTCCATATCCTGGGTTACTCAGCCATACTATCGCGCTGAGGAGAATTAGAGAAAGGTTGAGACAAGGATAAGGAACGGGTTGAGAAATCATAACAGGGGGCTGGCATAAACCCCGAATCTTGGGAGGTTACAGTAGATGCTTGGGCCGTCAGAATTACTTTACCATTCTTGTCTATGATCCAGCCTTGAGCTTCCACGATTGGGAGAGATTCAGATTGATCGCGCTGATTTAACCCTGAAGAGTCATTTGAGGATGGGCTAGATTGTGGGTTATGTAATTGATGAGGAATTTTTATCTCAGGATAGCCCAATTCCGTTAAACCAGGGGCAGTTTGTACTGATTGATTGGGGCTTGGGGGAAGTCCTTCTCGGCCAGTAATGGTAAATTCTCCTCTGGTGAATGCTCCCCCAGGACTACAAGCTTGTAAGACTAAATTTTTTCCATCAGCCACTTCAGTCGGAAGTTTCACTAAACTCCTTTGAGGGTCAACGTCTGGTCGATTAATGCCAATCCTTCCTACTTGGCCAAATTGGGAACTGGCGGTAATATCACTTAAATTGGTGAGGCTTTCGCGTTCTTCAATTCCAAATACTCCAGCAGAAGTGATGTTAATATTGCCCCCGTCTCCCATGAAAGCGTTGGCTACAATATCGCTATTTTCTGTGGGAACAGCAACCATAAATTGGGCATGAATATCGATGTTACCTCCGTTTCCTCCTCCTGTTTCGAGTCCTGCGGTAGTGGAAATGGTACTTTCATGGCGTAAGGTAAGGAAGTCAGCTAAATTTAGGGTTATGTTTCCTCCTTCTCCCGATGCGGTTTCGGCAGTAAGTTCGCTGCTATTGTCTAGGGTGAGATTTTGAGCGTTAATTTCTATATTTCCTGCATTTCCGCTTCCAAAACTACTAACAGTGACTTGAGAGTCATTATTGAGGGTTATTGAGGAACTGTTGAGGGTTAAATTTCCAGCATTACCGATAGTGTCATCGTTTGGTAATCGTTTGGGATTAATCCTTAAGTCTTGGACCACTTCTCTTTCTAAGGCGTTACTGGTAGCGGTGAGTTGACTTTGATCTTTTAAAAAGATAGTCTCGACAGTGATATCTAAGTTGCCCCCCTCACCAAATCCAATGCTTCTGACAGCGACTTCTGATTGATTCTTGAGGGTTAATTGGTTGGTCTCAAGATTGATGTTCCCTGCATCTCCTGTACCTTCACTCGAAGCTGTAATAACTCCTTGGTTATCTAAAAAGATGGTATTGGCATTAATGGTTAGATTACCCCCATTCCCAAATCCAAAACTTCTAGCAGCGACTTCTGATTGATTATTGAGGGTTAATTGGTCGGTATTGAGGGTGACATTTCCTGCATTCTCTGTGCCGTTACTCGAAGCGGTGATAATTCCTTGGTTGTCTAAAAAGATGGTACTAGCAGTAATATCAATGTTTCCGGCCTGGCCTTCCCCAAGACTTCCGGCGGTAATTGAGCCTCTATCGGTGACTATTAGTTGATTGGTATTGATGTTGAGATTGCCTCCTGGGGCAACACCTGGAAAGTTTAAGTCTTGAAATCCTGTTTCTGTAGTGATGCGACTGAACGCTTCTACACCGCGACTGTCTACTCTTCCCTGACCACTCACTTGTATTAATTCAGAAGCATTAATAGTTATTGTTCCGCCTCTACCTTCACCAATCGTAACAGCCGTTATTTGTGAGCCATCTTGAAGAATTAATCCTTTTGTATTGATCATGATTTCACCACCATCCCCTGCATTACTGGTAGTAATTGACAACAAACTGGGATTAAAAAAACCGGTTCCTATTAGTTGAATAGACTCTGAGGCATTAATTTGTAACTGACCTCCTGTTCCTAATCCAAAAGTTTCGGCTGAGATTAATCCTCCGTTCTGAAGCAATAATCTTTTAGTGTTGATCTCTATATTGCCCCCTTGACCGGTAGCTTGAGGAAAAACCTGAGCTAATAAACTACTTACAAACCTTGCCCTTGGTGTTTTACTGTCCGTAATTTCAAGAGACTCAGAAGCATTAACGGTTACATCTCCAGCAGATTCTGAACTTTTAGTGGTACTAATTACTCTGGCCTGTTCATTAATGGTAATCCTTCTTCCTTGTATCTGAATGGCTGAATTATTGGCCTCAATAGTGCTTCGTTGGGATAGGGAGATATCCTGAAATTTTTCGACCCCTTGATACCCTAACTCAAACCCAGAATTCGTATTGGTCAGTTGAACAAAACTATTATTTCCCACACTGCCTAATTCTACCCGTGCTTGTGTAAGCCTGAGATTACCCCCTCGAAACATAACATCTCCTCCAACCAACCCTAGAGTATTATTAGGACTGACACTCAGACTGCTTGCTTGATTAACAATAATTCCAGGGTTAGAGCCAAATTGTAACCCCACTGGGGCTGTCATGGTTAATAATGGCGAAGACTGAGGGTTCGTGGCACTAAATTGAGAACCATCAGCAAATTGAAGAGATTCTGCGCTAGTAGCTAAAAAAGACCCTCCAATATTCACCACCGCATTAGAACCAAAAACAATGCCATTAGGATTAATTAAAAACAAGTTAGCCGTGCCATTGGCGCGGATTATTCCCTCAATAGTGGAAAGTGTCCCCCCTGTGACACGACTAATGATATTGTTAATATTTAGAGAATTTTGAAAATAAGCTTCAAAATTTGTGGGTACAGAAAACTTATCAAAGCTATGGAATAGATTAGTTCCAATTTCCCTTCCCCCCGTAATTACAAGTTGATTTTCTGTGGGGGTTACTTGGGTCTGCACCGTTCCATCACTCAATACTTGCGCCGAAGCGATAGGAACAACAATTAAACAACTGGTGGTTAGACTGGTGGCTAGGATAGTTGCACTAACAAAATAATGCTTAGGAGTTAAATAATAACTGGCACTCATCACACAATGGTTAGGTATTTTATTGACGAGTTTAGTATTTAGGGCAATATACCTCGACTAAACCTATCCTCGAATTATAGAACCTATTTCAACCTTGCCAAGTTATCCTTAAACGAAAAACTTGTTTGCGAATGACAAATTATGATTAGCATCCACCCCAGAAACTACATTTCCCACCTTGAGTAGGAGCAGCAGGTTTCTTAGAATCGTTGCGAGACTTTTTAGTCGTATTAGTTTCAGATTTTTTGTTTCTTTCAACTTGAGAAGATTGGACTTTATCTTGTTTTTCAACTTTTATCGGAGCCGCAGAAGCAACTGAAGAAATATTGATTCCAGCTGTTAGAAGGATAGAAAAAGCAGCGACGGAGGATGTATGGAATTTCATTTTTAGTCTCCTGTGTTTAATCTCTACAATTATATGATATATCGTTTCCCTGTATTTCCACTACAGAGAAAATGCGTAACTTTAAATTATTTTTAGTTCTGTTTAATTACTTAAATACACTGAGTGTGACAGAGATCACAAAAAAAATGGGATTTGGGACATAATCTAACTATTACTAAATTCTGCATTCTTAATTCTCAGTTCTGCATGACTGTTGAAGAAAGCATTAAATTCGTCTAGTGAGAGAGAATTCAAATCTATCGTTGGAGATAGTTGCAAGCAAACCTATTCAAACGAGAGTCTATGGGTCAATATTTTCTCATTGAGTCCAAAAGTCCCTTTGAGTCTACAGAGGTGACACACGATTATCAACTCGCATCTGATTTAGCGAAGTCCGGCCACGAAGTTACTTTATTTTTAGTAGAAAATGGGGTATTGGCGACCCGTTCAGGGATTATTCCTAGTGAATTAGCCAATCTTAGTCAAGTTAAAGTCTTAGCTGATGGATTTTCCCTCGAAGAGAGAGGAATTGAACCTTCTGAAATGGGTTCTGGCATCGAAGTTGCTGCTATTACATCAGTAGCAGATGCTATGGGACAAGGACAAAAAACCTTATGGTTATAAACAAGGCAACCATCAGCCGATAATTGCTGATAACGACAAATTAACGACTAATTACTGTTTACTGATTATTGAAAAAATGAGTACAACAACTCTCACCTTTCTTTTGATGGACGGACCATTTGAACAAGCGAGAACAACCACCGCTTTTCGACTAATGGATGCAGCTTTAGATAAGGGCTACAATGTCAATGTTTTTGCGTATGAAGGGGCAGTTTCGTTGGCTTTTTCCCATCAAAAACCCCATGCCAATAGTGTTCATGGTCGTACTTTTGAAGAAGAAAATCACCCCTTAACTAAAGATTGGGTGGCGGCTATGCAAGCTAAAGCTAAAGATAAAGGCTGTGAATTTGATTGGGTCAATTGTGGTCTTTGTGTCGATGAAAGAGGCGTACAAGAGGCGATCGAAGGATGTCGTCGCGGTGGACCTAAAGACTTTTGGCAATGGGTGACAGAGTCCACATCGACCTTAGTTATTGGCACTAGATAAGTAAGTAGACATAAATTAAACGTAAAACATAAAAGTTCGTTCGTAGTTTGGGCTTTAGCCCTAATTAAGCCCGATTATGACAAACGTTCGTAGTTCAGGCTTTAGCCCTAGTAAGACAAGGAATTTAAGCCCAATTATCAATTACTACAAACTTAGCTGTATGTTTGCCGACCTACTCAAAACCATTCTAACTGTTAATTGTTCCTGGCACTTACACAACAAAGATTGACCATGAAAGCATTACAAATTATTGAATCAGCTTATCGTTGTATCGTTGAAGAACAGGATGATCCGGCTATTTGGATTGTTCAAGTTCTCAAAACGGCTGGTGGAGAAGTCGATATTTTATTAAGGGGAAATGCCGTTAATTATGCGGTTAGTGGCCAAGGAAATGATGGGTTAACTTTAGGCCCTTGGCAACAAACTTGTCCGGCAAAAGTCGATCAAGATTTACAACAAGCCCTCGATAGTGGGTTAAAGGTGTATGCGATCGCTGAAGATATCGCCCAACGGGGTATCCCTGAAGCCAAATTACTCAGTGGTATTGAAAAGTTATCTCGTCAAGATTTACCTAATTTATTTGAACAATATCAACAAGTTTGGCGTTGGTAAACTAAAACCTATTTAAAATAGGTGTGAATAAGGCGAAAAGTCACTTAAGTAAGTAGGTTTGATCGAGGTCAAATTGAAAAGTCTGTATTAAAAAAGTTCGTACCTTGTTTGTCTGGTAGGGGTCAACGGCCGTTGACCCTCTTGCTGAGTTCAAGTCCATTGTTTGCGATAGTTTAGCATAACTGATACCTTAGAACCAGTAATTATTAATTGTTCATTTTTAAAGAAGGGCTAAAGCCCCGACTATCAACTTTTGTGTTTAACTATTAACTATTAACTATTAACTAATAGTTTTTACCACTTCAGTCTTCTAACAAACTTAATATATTTTTAGGATTAAGTTTATCTTTAAACCAAATAATTTTGGCAGGAGTATCTGTAAATTTGACCCCTGCTTTTTCTAAATTCAATCGTTCAGATACAGCTAAAATCAAATTATCTACATCAGAATTTCGGACTTGATAAAATTTCTTTTGTAAATATTCTGGTCGCCAATACCCAACAATTTCTAATAAAAAATCTCGCCCATCAGGATGTACTAACCGAAAATCTGGAATCATCACACTCCCAGGTAAAGGAATTAAATCGACTTCTCTTTCTAGTCGCCATTGAGTCTTTAATTTAGCCCATCGTTTGGCAAAAGATTCCTCTAACATACTGTCATAGGTTTTTCCCTTAGAATAATGACTCACTAAGCCACAGCGATCATCTAAACTAAAATAACTGGTTTTTATCCCCCCAGTATAACTATCTTTTATTTGTAATTTCGTTTTGAGACTCCATTTACTAACATGAAGTAAAGCCGGAATCATTTTAGCTAAGGCTAACCCATAACGGGTACTCGCTTTAAATAAACTCGTTGGTCCATCTATGGTAATGGTAAATCCTGTATCTGCATCCCCTTCAATATAAGCCATTAATTGAAACAATTTAAGATAACGAAAAAGTAATTTATATTCCCCAGGATCATTGCGATGGGCATTAATAATAATATGACTAGAACGATAAAAAATCCCTTGAACCTGTGACAAGTTATAACGGTGGATTAATTCCTCGGAAGTAGGAACGTCAAAGTTAGTTAAAATTCGATTTTCTTGTAAGTCTGCATAGAGTCCCCGTTCAATTTCACTCGGTAAAACTTCTCGATTTAATTCCTCACTTAATAAACTCGCCATATTTTCTAAAAGATAGGGACGGTTAGAAGGAATAGGAAGAGATTCTGCGGCGCGACTAAATACCCGTTGTCGAAGTTGTTGAGGTTCAAGGGGGCTGATAATTTCAAAAGTAGAGAAATTATTTTTTAATAGGTGGGCTAAGCCTCGTTTAACCCGATAATTTGGGTTGTCCCCTTCTAATTCTAGAAGTTTTTGATTTAATAGTCCTTGGGTAGTTCCTAAATTATCTTGAAAACAATCAATTTGTTCAGAAGCAAGGGCGATCGCGTTACGATCTAAAGGTAGCTTTTTAGGAACAATAGACTCCCCACTGTAACGGTAAATCAATAAGTCAGAAGGCAACATAATACTTATATATTTTGAATAAAAAAATGCAATTTTTGCATAGCAATCAATAAGTCAATAATAAATTAACCCTAACTCACTCTGAAAACTCCATGAAAGCCAAACAGACAACCATTCCTTATCGTCCTCTCGAATGCCGTCCCGATAGTTATGCAGGATGGTATCAACAAGGAAACCTGTTGCGGACGACTCAACAATATAGAGAAGCGTTAATAAGTTACGAAAAAGCCTTAGAATATTATCCTAATGACTATTGGGCTTGGTACAAACGGGGTATGACGTTAGAAAAATTAGGACGCTATGAAGAGGCGATCGTTAGCTACGAGAAGGCTTCAGAGGTGCAACCGAATAATTATTGGGCTTGGTACGATCAAGGCTGTGTTTATCTTGAGCAATTACAAGAATATAATAAAGCCCTCGATTGTTTTAACCAAGCTCTCACCCATTATCCTAACGATTATTGGGCGCAATATCGCAAAGGAGAAGCTTATCGTTTATTAGAAAACTATGAACAGGGAATTAGTGAATTTAACCAAGCCTTAGCAATACGTCCCCAGGATTATTGGACATACTATCGTCGGGGAGATTGTTTTTCAGCATTAGGAAAACTTGAATCAGCTTTAGTAGACTATCAAAAAGCCTCAGGCATTAAACCCCATGATTATTGGGCGTGGTATCGCCAAGGACAAATTTTACGACAGCTAGATCGTCTCCATGAAGCAATTGACTGTTACCAAAAAGCCCTGAATGCTGAACCACAAGATGACTATGCTTGGTATGAACAAGCCTGCTGTCAAGCCAGATTAAATTATAAGCGTGAGGCGATCGCTTCTTTAGAAAAAGCCATTAATCTCTACCCAGAAATCTATATTGACTTAGCTAAAAATAATGCTGTCTTTGCTTCTTTATGGCAAAATCCTCAATTTACTAAATTAGTGAATTGTTAATAGTTAATCAATCTAGGTCAGATTATGATCCCCGAAAACTTTCCTCAACCGCCTACTTTTGAAAAAGTAGAAGATGAACGTTGCTATCTTAAGCAGCGTCTAGCGGCAGCTTTTCGCCTCTTTGCCCGTTATGGATTTGATGAAGGGGTAGCAGGACATATTACCGTTCGTGATCCTGAATTTTTAGATCACTTTTGGGTCAACCCTTTTGGGATGTATTTTGGCCATATTTGCGCCTCAGATTTATTATTAGTTAATCATGATGGAGAGGTGGTTAAAGGGACTAAACCGGTTAATCAAGCTGCCTTTGCCATCCATTCTAGGATTCATCAAAGTCGCCCTGATATTCAGGCTGCAGCCCACGCCCATTCCCTTTATGGTAAAACGTGGTCTACCTTGGGAAGACTTTTGGATCCTCTAACTCAGGATGCTTGTGCTTTTTATGAAGATCATGCCCTATTTAACGATTATACGGGAGTGGTGTTACAAACCGATGAAGGAGACCGAATTGCCCAAACTCTTGGCCGAAAAAAGGCTATTATCTTACGAAACCACGGCTTACTTACCGTTGGCCACTCGGTGGATGAGGCAGCTTGGTGGTTTATTACCATGGATCGTTCCTGTCAAGCCCAATTAATGGCTGAAGCAGCAGGAATCCCCCAATTAATTGACCCTGATACCGCCCGTTTAACCGCTAGTCAAATTGGTTATCCTTATGGAGGGTGGCTTAGTTTTCAATCATTGTATGAGATGATTGTTTCCCAAGAACCCGATTTACTTGATTAATCCATTTCGCCTATTAATTTTATAGAACAATTATGAAGATTAATACCCAACTTCATAGGGAACCTTTATCTGATAAAGTAGGACAAAAAATTCTAAATCTTGATAAGGTTAGTATTTTAGACTTAGATCAACAAGCAATTATTGATCTGTTTAAATCCTCTGGGGTTTTGCTATTTAGAGGATTTGAGGCTGATGTTAATACCTTTACTGAGTTTAGTAATTCATTAAGTACCAATTTTCTTGACTATTCTGGAGGGGTTTTTAATCGTCGGGTTATCAATAATAATCAAACCGTTTTAAGTGTCAATGATTTCAAAGACGAGATTAAATTACATGGGGAAATGTACTATCAAAAAATTCAACCCCTAATGCTGTGGTTTTTCTGTGCTACTCCTCCTGTAGAAAAGGGCGAAACAATTATTTGTGATGCACAACAATTTTTCAAGGAACTGAGTGAGTCCATGAAAGTGTTATTCAATCAAAAGAAATTAAAATATGTCAGTTATTGGAATAAAGAAGGTTGGCAAAAACGCTACAAAACCACTGATTTAAAAGTGGTCAAGGAAACTTGTGCCAATAATGGTACACAGGTCAAAGTTAATGAAGATGAATCAATTAACTTAGAATATATGTGTCCAGCAATTTATCCTAGCCGAGACGGAAACCACCCCACTTTTATCGGTAGCTTATTACCCGCTAAAAAGATCGACCCCAACATTGTCAATTTTGATGATGGTTCAGAAATTACCGATGATATCATGTCCGAACTCTATCAAATTGGAGAGAAAATAACCACAGAAATTGCTTGGCAAAAAGGAGATATTTTAATGATAGACAATACTAGAATTATGCACGGAAGAAGAACTATCATTGATGATCAACGAGATATTTATATCCGTTTATGTTCTCCCTCTTTTCCTTTTTAATTAAGTTTGTATTGAAGAAAAAACTATCAAAATGAGTTCTTTACTTTCCCAAGAAATTGCCCAATTTTATGACGCTTCTAGCAACCTGTGGGAGCAAATTTGGGGTGAACATATGCACCATGGTTACTACGGTAAAGCCGGTAACTATAAAATTAATCGTCGTCAAGCCCAAATTGATTTAATTGAAGAATTACTGACTTGGGCGGATGTTAAAACAGGAGAAAACCTCATTGATGTGGGGTGTGGAATTGGAGGAAGTACCCTCTATTTAGCCCAAAAATTTAACGCTAATGCGACAGGAATCACCCTATCCCCTGTACAAGCTGCTAGAGCTACCGAAAGAGCCAAAAATGTTAATTTGCAAGAAACAGTTAATTTCCAAGTAGCTGATGCCTTAAATATCCCCTTTCCAGACAATAATTTTGACCTAGTATGGTCTCTTGAAAGTGGCGAACATATGCCTGATAAAACAAAATTTCTTGAAGAATGTTATCGAGTGCTTAAACCAGGGGGGACTTTTATTTTAGCTACTTGGTGTCATCGTCCTACTAATTCCCTAGCAGGTGAATTAACTCCTGATGAAAAACAACATTTAGCAGAAATTTATCGGGTTTATTGTTTACCCTATGTGATTTCTTTACCCGAATATGAAAAAATTGCCAATGATTGTGGATTTAAAGCAATTAAATCTGATGATTGGTCAATAGCAGTTGCGCCTTTTTGGGATGTTGTAATTGACTCTGCTTTGGATATTCAAGCCATAACTGGATTATTAAAAAGTGGCTGGAAAACCATAGAAGGAGCATTATTTTTAGGGTTAATGAGTCGGGGATATGAACGAGGATTAATTCGCTTTGGGTTACTCTGTGGTCAAAAAGATTAATCTTAAGCTTTTAACACTTTCCAGACACGCCCTAGAAGTGGCAGCGGTATTCTAAAGTTTTCTGTCATCGATGTTACAAAATCCCAATCTATATGTCAGGCTAAAAGTAAGCCAAGTTATCTATATGGAGTGAAGTAGATTATGACTACCGAAGACAAAGCCAGAGAACTGATGGTTAAAGAACGCCTTGCGGACGAGGAACGCCATGAAAAGATGGTAAGTCGTGCGGTGGAAGCTGAGGAAGCTTATCCTGAAAAAAACCTAGAAGAAACGGCTAGGGAATTATTAACTCAAGAACGTCAACACGAGGAAGCGATAGAAGATAAAATGTTACACCGTGCAGTTGAAAACATCCAATAAATAAAATCAAACAAGGTGGGCATCGCCCACCCTAGATCATTAGGAAACAACAACCATCGAGCTGGTTTTCCCGTATCTACTATGCTAAGCTGATAATTAATAACAGACTAAAGCCTGATTCTACCAACACAAAGTCCGCGAGGGTGGACTAAATTAATAGGTTGCGTAGGCAACTTTTGTTTGTATCGCTTAACTCTTGCCGAGTTCAATTCCATTATTTATGATAGTTTGGTATAAATGATACCGCAGAACCATCGAGCTTAACTCAACGTTAATTTTAAAATATTATTCTGGAATAATTCTAGTCATTAATTCTTCAAAAGTGTAAGGACATTTTTTAGGAAGGTCTAATTTATATTCACTTAAAACTAGCCGCTTAGCGCGTTCATATTGTTTATCTATATCAATTTTTTTTAAAAGCGTTTGAGTAGCTCTATCTTCAATCTCATCTTGAAAATTATTAATTTCTTTGATCCAGTGATTTCTAGGGAAAATTTCTTGACAAGAGTCAAGCTTAAGACGATGTTCAATAAGCCGTTTTAAAAAGCTATTGACAGCGTTTAATTTTTCATTTCCCAAGTCTTTTATTTCCTCTTTTAAGTTATCCCAATCAAGTGCTTTAACGTCGTGTTTGCCTAACGCTTTTGCTTGTTCTTGTGTCCATTTAAAAAAGTCTGTTTCATAAAGATTCGTGACTTCAGGGATATTATGGACTTGACTCATAGATTAGACTCCTACTCAAATTGTTTGACACCCTCCAGCAGTTTTATGGTCTTAGGGAGGATGTCCAATCAACTATTTGAATTATTTTCTATGCCAAGAGACCTTGGGTAAGATTTGTTCTTTATCAACTCGGTCTTTGTATTTCTCAGCAAAGTTCAGCAACGAATCTAAGAGAGAATCAGATAAATAATGGGGTTGCAATCCCAGATCGAGTAAATTAGTGTTTTTAGCGTTGAAATAGTGTTCTTCTAATTCAACCCTGGGGTTTTCTAAGTTATTAATCTCTACATTTAACCCTAAAGAATTGCCTGCTTTTTTAACCATTAGGGCTAAATCCCCAATACTGAATAATTCAGTAAACTGGTTAAAGACTCGGAATTGACCAGCATCAGCCGGATTTGCGATCGCAATTTCTACACAGCGCACGGTATCCCGAATATCCAAAAATCCCCTAGTTTGTCCTCCCTTTCCATAAACCGTCAGAGGATGACCAATAGCGGCTTGAATACAGAAACGGTTCAACGCGGTTCCAAACACTCCATCATAGTCAAGACGGTTAATGAACATCTCGTCCATTCCTGTCTCATCAGTCAGAACACCATAAACCACCCCTTGGTTCAAATCGGTAGCCCTTAAGCCCCAAATTTTACAAGCGAAGTGAATATTGTGGCTATCGTGAACCTTACTCAAATGATAGAAACTACCAGGTTGTTTGGGATAGGGTAAGGTATCTTTCCGTCCATTGTGTTCGATGGTGATATACCCTTCTTCAATATCAATGTTCGGGGTTCCATATTCTCCCATGGTTCCGAGTTTAACCAGGTGACATTCGGGGAAGTCCTCTTTGATCGCGTAGAGAATGTTGAGAGTCCCTACCACATTGTTCACTTGGGTGAAAACCGCGTGTTCACGATCAATCATTGAATAAGGGGCTGATCGTTGCTCTCCAAAATGAACGATCGCCTCTGGTTCAAACTGGCGTAGAGATTCACTCAAGAAACCATAATCGGTAATGTCGCCCACAAACAGATCGATGCTATTCCCCGTCAAATCCTTCCAGCGTTGGATACGCTTTTGAATTGGGGCAATAGGAGTTAAGGTATCTACCCCTAATTTACTATCCCAATATCGCCGACTTAAATTATCGAGAATCCCAACTTCATATCCTTTGTTGGAAAGATATAACGCGGTTGCCCAACCGCAGTAACCGTCACCGCCAATAACCAGAACTTTCATACTGACTCAATAAATTATTTTGCCAATTTTCGGTAAATGTACCAGATCTTGATGCTTTCTAGACCATTTGATCTTGATAATTTGTGCCTGATACAACAGTTTACCATCTTCTTTGAACAGTATTCTTATAGATTATGTTCATCGGCTAGGAAATTTGTTTTCTATCAAGTTCGAGTAACACCTCTGATTCAGGGTGTAGTGTTTCCCCCTTCAAGGGAGGAAGGACGGGAAAAAAAGGCTGATGCAGACTAATTAGCTGAGCTAAGACTTTCTTCAATTGGGTACGGGGAACAATCGCATCCACAAAGCCATGTTTGAGTAAATATTCCGAAGTTTGAAAGCCTTCGGGTAGTTTTTCTCGTAAGGTTTGTTCAATCACCCGTCGTCCAGCAAACCCAATGGTAGCTTTGGGTTCAGCTAATATAATATCCCCTAACATGGCAAAACTGGCGGTAACTCCCCCGGTGGTGGGATGGGTTAATACCGGAATATAAAGTAATTTCTTGTCTCGATGTAATGCTAAGGCTCCAGAAATTTTGGCCATCTGCATTAAACTTAACATTCCCTCTTGCATCCGCGCCCCTCCCGAAGCACAAATAATCACAACGGGTAATCGTTCTTGGGTAGCATATTCAATCAAACGACAGAGTTTTTCCCCAACTACTGATCCCATACTTCCCCCCATAAACCGAAAATCCATCACCCCGAGGGCAAGGGGTAAACCATCGACTAATCCTGTTCCTGTCTGTACTGCATCGATTAGTCCCGTTTTTTCTTGGGTATCTTTAAGGCGATCGCTGTAGGGTTTGCGATCGCAAAAGCTTAAAGGATCAGTGGGTTCTAGATGATCATTCAATGGTTTCCAGGTATCATCATCGATTAACTGGGCAATGCGTTCGTCACTATTGACCCGCATATGATGACCACATTCAGCGCAAACGAGTTGATTAGCTTGAAGATCTTTAGTATAGGTAAGAACATCACAGGCAGGGCATTTAGTCCATAACCCATCAGCAATTTCCCGTTCTTGTGTTTTTTGAATAATGGGTTCGGATTTTTCTCGGTTAGCAAACCAATCTAATAGAGACATATATATTTAAGCAATTAAATTAACTAATAAAGTTGTGATCAACGGTGGATTTAATCTTCTTCAGGTGAACTTAATAATAGCAAAGCCGTCCACTGATCAGAAGAACGAACTTGTAGGGCAGCTTGAGACCCTTGGCCACAATAGACCCCAATGCCAATGTCAATCACACGACTGGGGATATCATAGGCAGCTAATATTTGTTGCATAAATTCAGCTTCCCAACGAGACCTAGTAGTCCTCACCGTAATCCAAGATATCAAGTTTATTTTATCAGGAGTCATTTATAATCTTTGAACTTCAAGTAAAAATTATATGGGTGGGAAAAATATATTAGTATAAGTGTCTAGCATCTGATCTCCCCAAAACATTGCTAAGATTGCGCCTAAAGCTAGAGACGGACCAAAGGGAAAAGGTTCTCGGCGATGGCTTAATAAGCCTAAAATTAAAGCTCCTCCCCCCACTAACGCTCCAATTCCACAGGCCAAAAAACTTGTCAACAATACATACTTCCAGCCTAACCAACCACCAATCATAGACGCTAAATATGCGTCACCATCTCCCATTCCTAATTGTTTGATGAAGACAATAGACACCAGATTAATTAAATTAAATAACCAGATTCCGAGGACGGCTCCACTAATCCCTTTCATTAAGTAATCAGGAATATTGCCTGCTTGCCACCCCCAAATCAGTTGAAATCCTAACCCTAACCCTAACCCTGATTTCGTTAAAACGCCAGGCAAGGTCATGGTATCCCAATCAATTAAAGAAAGGGCGATTAACCAACTACTTAACACCCAGTAACCCACGGTGGTTAGGGTAAAGCCAAACTGCCAAAAAATCCAACAAAACAAAAGTCCGGTCGCCGCTTCTACTAAAGGATAACGCATCGAAATAGAAGTCCGACACCAACGACAACGCCCTCGTAACCATAACCACCCTAACACCGGAACATTTTCCGTTTTTCCTAATTGATGATGACATTTTGGACAACGGGATGGCGGATGGAGTAGAGAAAGCCCCTCTGGTAAGCGATAAATCACAACGTTAAGGAAGCTGCCAATAGATGCTCCAAAAGCTAAGACAAACGGTAGGGTAATAGCGGCGATTAATAAATCCATGATGGAGTGAAATTTGCTTAAATGCTCTAAATCATGGTAGCTTGATTATCTGCAAATTAACATATAATTTAGCTTATTTTCCCTGTTTGCTTTCCTCAATTATCAAAGCAAGAAAAACTAAAGAGATTGTTACTATAATTGAAAAAGTTAACTGGAATTGTCTCTTCTAAATACAATGATTGTTCGTGATCTTCAGTATTTACAAAATGTTTTGTGTTCTGATTATTGATAGATTCGGGTACTCAGTTTTATGCACACCTAGGTCACCAATTTTTTCTAAGAAGTCTCAACACTAGATATAATCAGAACTTATAATAAAAAGATGGACGCAGCATTTAGGAGTAGCGATCGTGGTCAGAATTCTTAAACTTGCCCAATTAACCCCCGAAGAACTCGCCACATTACACCGACGGGCGGAACTGGATATTGATCAGGTTTTACCCATTGCTAAACAGGTAATTGATGCGATCGCCCAAAAAGGAGATGCTGGGGTGATTGAATATGCCCGTAAGTTCGACTATCCAGGGGCATCGGTAGACAATATTAAAGTAACAGAAGCGGAATTTGCCCAAGCAAGAGAATTAGTTGAACCAGACGTTAAAATTGCTGTTGAACAAGCATTTCGCAACATTAAAGCGGTTCATCAAGGTCAAATGCCAGAACCAATACACTTGGCTGAAATTGATAACGGTATTTTCGCAGGAGAGAAAATTACCCCTATTCCTAGGGTAGGATTATATGTTCCTAGGGGACGCGGCGCGTTTCCCTCAATCATGTTAATGCTGACTATTCCAGCGATGGTAGCAGGGGTGGAAAAAATTGTGGTTTGTACTCCTCCTGATAAACAGGGGAATGTAGAACCTATTTCCCTATTCGTGGCTGAAATGGCTGGGGTAAAGGAAATTTATAAACTTGGTGGCATCCAAGCATTGGGGGCGATCGCTTTGGGAACTGAAACCATACCGAAAGTTGATAAACTGATTGGACCTTGTAGCATCTATGGGGCAGCCGCTAAACGAATTTTAGTCGGTACAGTAGATGTGGGACTTCCTGCAGGACCGAGTGAAGGTATTGTCTTAGCTGATGAAACCACCGATCCGCAATTAGCCGCTTTAGACTTATTAATTGAAGCTGAACATGGTTCCGACTCGGCAGCATTATTAGTGACTCATAGTGAAACAGTTGCTCAAAAAGCCCAGAAATTCGCCTTAGAATATCTAGAAAAACTTCCTCAATGGCGCAGAGAATTTTGTGAAAATGGATTAGCTGCTTATGGGGGAATTATCTTAACGTCTAGTTTAGAAGAATCGATTAATTTTATTAATGATTATGCCCCTGAACATTTAGAAGTGTTAGTGGCAGATCCCCTCAGTTTACTGGGAAAAATTAACAACGCTGGGGAAATTTTGTTAGGAAAATATACTCCCTCTTCGGCGGCTACCTATGCCATTGGGGTTAATGCTGTCTTGCCTACAGGAGGCTTTGCGAGGTCTTATTCGGCGGTGTCGGTATTTGACTTTCTCAAACGCTCAACGGTGGCTTATTTAACGGCTGAAGGCTTTGATAATGTTAAACAAACGGCCCAAACCTTAGCTAATTATGAGGAGTTTCCTGCCCATGGAATGGCTATTGAAGAGCGAGAAAAATTGTTGTAAATTTTTTCTAACATAATAGGAATTAAATAACAATTAACCCCCAATAAAACCTAAACTTGCTTTTTGGATCTAAAAGCTATTTTTTGCTGCCAGCCCTATTTAGGAGCAGCTTCAGTAACAGAAAATATTTGATTCACCTTCAGATTTTGGAATTCTTGAACGGTTCCACTCGGCCACTCTATTGTTAGATTATCTATCATCTCGTTAGAACCTAAACCAAAATGAATACGATTATCATTTTGAGCTAAACGATGAGCACCTGATGTCAATTCTCGATACTGAGTAGTTTCACCACTGGTAAGATAAACTTTAGTGCCAAAAGCCTCTACTCCACTATTAGTACCAACTAAATTTAGGATCAGCCAATTATTTTCGTTACCTTGATTTTGGAATAAATGATAATCATTTCCTAGGATAGATTCTCTCCCTCTTAAAATTGCTCGATCATTCGTTTTAAATGTGGATGCTCCCACAACTATATCTAAAAAACCGTCATTATTATAATCAGCAGTGGCTGTATTAACACCGATATTAAAATCTTCAAATTTTAATCCCCCCTGAAAAGTTGCCCCCCTTGCTTCTCTAATTCTTCTAAAGTGATCACCTCTATTTTCCAGATAAATTGGTTCTTCTACTGTATATGTCGTATCTTGAGTTAAATAAATATCTAAATCTCCATCATTATCAAAATCACCACTAATAGCTGATTTAGAAGATATTGGCAGATCATCGAGCCATTTTTGACTAGCATCAAAAAATTCTTTTTGTTGGGGTTCATAAAGAAATAATATCGGTTGAAGGGCTAATTGTTTTAAATCAAAAGATTCAAAATTTGTCTCTATTTCATTGATCGACATAGTTGATTTAACAGCTAAACTAATGCCTTGAATATTGTTTAAATAACTGTCATCTTGTGCATCACGAGGTCGAGATATTTGGGGCAAACCAACTAATTCTATTGACCATTTAGAGGATTTTGGATCATTACCGATATATAATCCAGGCTGATTTTTTTCTTGAGTTTTAACAATTCCTTGAACGATTAAATCTTGGCTATTCAGATTAAGACTTTCTCCATCGGAAGTCAGAGGATTTTGTTGGTTATAACCTAGAAAAATTTGTTGATTAGTTAAATTAACATTACCGGTATCAGCAATAATTTTAGTGAATCTACTATCAAAAAAATCAATGGTTATCTCTCCTTTTGATTGAAAACTAAATCCATTACTTTTTTTAGATTTATCAACTGCTAATTTACTAAAAATTTGATTTATTTTGGTTTTTTCTAATACCTGCACGTTGGTAGGTGTATTTTTTACTCTAGTATAAAATATATCTAAGTAACCATCATTATTAAAATCACCAGTCATAATATCTTTTACATATTTTGGATAAAAGCTTTTCGGCTGTTTGTTGAATAATTCCCACTCCTTAAATTGACCATTTTTGATTTCAAAGATCTTAACTGTTTTCTCGTCGTTAATAACAATTAAATCTTGATTGCCATCATTTTTTAAATCAGCAGTTATCCCAAAAACGGCTCCGTCTGGTAAGTCAAAACCAATATCTGTAGCTTGTGCAAACGTTCCGTTTGATTGTTGTTCAAATAAAGCTGTTTGACCGAGTCCATCAGGTCTTTTTTCTGTGAATTCAATGACATCAAGTTTTCCATCGAAATTATAATCTAACCAAAGAATTCCTCGACCAGCACCATAGCCATAGGCTAAGCCATTAGCAAGGATATCTTTTTCGACAAGATTACCTTGATTATTTTCAACAAATCTATTATATCCAGTGCTACTTCTTAAGCCTCCTGCACCTGTTACGATAAACAAATCTTTATCGTTATCATTGTCATAGTCTGCCCAAGAATTACCGTGAGTATCTCCTTGCCTAATTAAATTAGGTAATTCTTGTCTAGTAAAATTTTCTCCAGCATTGTTTTTTAATAAAATGACTTCATTTAAGAAAGAATTAATGGCATGAGGAGCTATCCATAAATCAAGAAACCCATCATTATTATAGTCAACCCAATTAACACTAATACTTCCTCTTTCTCCTCGCCAAGATATCAAAGGGATTGACGTAAACAAAGTTTCCTTTTTAGGATAAAAGTTCTTTATATTAGCAGCTAAAAGATATCCATACCCATGAACAAAAATAGATACATGAAATGAAATATAAATCGTTAAAATAATACCAATGATACTTAAAATTTTTTTCATTTTAGTTGATGTAAGTTTATTTGAGCCATTAGAAACTTTATAAGGTAATAGCGTTACCCAATCTTCTATTGATCGAGTAACGCTACTAAATATATTTATGTTTTGCTCTTGTCACCAAATACTCTAACTTCCATCAGGGCAAAAATCTTACCACATACCCCGAATAGGAGCTTGTTCAACAGGTTCAACTACAGCAGTGCTGGGTGCTAAAGGAGGTAAGCTAACATCAGGACGACTCCAATCAATGGCTGTTCTTTCGATCAGGGCTACTTCCCTTAGATCTAAGCGAGATACCCATTGAGGCATAGCATAATCATAGAGTAACTCGAACTCCGCTATATCATCGCTGATGACAACCCATTCTCCGTCAACCACTTTCATGATTACGTCAGAGCCAGCCACTAAAGTAGGCCAGTGCTTAGGAAGACGAGTGGTAATACGCCATACTTCATCGTCACCAATTGTAACGTAGGGAGGAGAGATTGTTTGAACTTGAGCTACGTCACCGGTTACACCTCTGATGCGTCCGATAGCGTAGTCTTCAAACTTAAACTTAACCCAGTCTTGTTTGTAAACTTCGATGGGATCTTCTAGAGTATGACCGCGCAATTGACTAATGAGAATTTCGTCGTTAGCGGGTTCTGCTTGGACAGGAGCAACAGATAAGGCTGAGATAGCAGCCAAAGCTAGTCCTGCTAATAAATTGGGTTTTTTCGTAAACACGATAACCTCACTCCAACTGATTTATGAGTAAATTATCCGTAGACGCTTTTAGCTTAATTCAGTTCCCAGATATAGACCATAAAATTTAAAGATAAATTTATAAGTCTTTTATATCAATCTTAAGATTACTGAAAAATTTGTCTAATCTTTAGGGATTTACTCGGTCTTTGAGATCTTCTAATGATTGAGAAATACGTTCACTGATTTGTCCAAGGGCATTAGAGAGACTTTTACGCCATTGAGGTTGTTCATCTAGAGAAATTGTACTATCAGAAGGTGTATCCTGAGATTTTATAACTTTTTCTTGAGGTATTGCTGCTGTTTTTCCCGATGGCTTACTTTTTTCAGGAGAAGGTTCAGAAGCTTCTAGGGACTCTTCAGGAACTGATGTAACTTCATCCTCCTTAACTTCTTCCTTGGATGATGGCAAAGATTCAGGAATAGTCATAGCGTCACCTGAAGTTGTGAGCTTTTCTTCGGGAGTTGACGGAATGTCTTCAGTTAGGGGTTCTACTTCTTCGGTTGGGGTTTCTTCGATAGGGGATAATGGTTCTTCAACAGAAAATTCTATCTGTTCGTTAGAAGGTTCTACTTCTTCGGTTGGGGTTTCTTCGATAGGGGATGATGGTTCTTCAACAGAAGATTCTATCTCTTCGTTAGAAGGTTCTACTTCTTCGGTTGGGGTTTCTTCGATAGGGGATGATGGTTCTTCAACAGAAGATTCTATCTCTTCGCTTTGAGCTTTTTCAGCAGGCGTTATGGGGGAGGCTGTAGCTTTGTAGTTAGGATCAACAATAGATCGAGCAACCTCGGCGGAGAGTTCTCCTCGCACTAATTTAGACAGGGTATCTTGACCGTTGGGTTGATAGGTAATCAGTCGAACCGTATTGTTAAAGACGTTATTGACTAAATTTCCCTGTTGATCAAGGAATTCTAATTTAACCCAATTGGTTCCTTCTTCAAAACCTTTAAGATAAATAGGTTGCCAGGTATCGACTAAAAAGCTTTCTCCGTTGATAGTTGCTCTAATGCGCCAGTCAGCAACGTCATCATTGGGATCTTCTTGGGCGATTAGGTGTAATGGGGCGTTAGTTAGATAAAAATCTAACATAATTGGTTGCGCTCCATAGGTTCCCTTGGGACGACTGTAGGTAAGGAGAGGAAGGGAGGGATCGGGGTTATTATCTTCTGTTTTTGTCAGAATATGAAAGGTTGTCTGGCTATAGGCTCCATCGTTTTTAAAACTTTCATGCCAAGGTCGAGAGGCAAACACTCGCAACGTATGGGTTCCTGGGGTTAAATCATCTAAAATAATCGGTTCATCTACACTATAAACGGCTTGATAGGGTTCATTATCAAGAATTAAATGAAGATGCGGTCCTAGTCCTAGGTCAGAATCTTTGAAGAGAGGATAGTCTTTAACATCGAGTTTGACAGCAATATTAGGTTCAGAGAAAACGCGATCGCTTTCGGGACTAATAATCTTAACTTGGGGCTGATATTGATCTAATGTTTGGCGTAATTCTTGAATAACCCTTGGTGGTGCTACTTCTGCCAGTTGGTTAGTGACGACAGGTTCGGGGAGGGGTTCTACTAAAGATTGGGAGGTTTCTAGGCGATCGCTACAACTGATTAATCCCAAACTCAGGAAAAGGAACAGAAAAGATAGACAAAGGGATTTAATCGATTGCGATCGCATTTTTGACAAAAACACAAGTGTTCTCTCCTTCAACTTTGGGAGTTCGTTTATTTAGACTGGGGTGATACTTACATTATTCTATTGTGTTATTTGATACAAACTTGCGTAAAGTATCAATTAATTCTGACTCAGAATTTTTGAGTCTTTAAGGAGTATCTGACCGTTGCTTTCTTTGGGTGTTTTTCCACAATTAACGTTCACCCCTGCTATCATGGCGAGGGGATTCTTTATTCAACCTTGTTAACTCTAGGGTGTGTTCGAGATCTTGATCGGTTTTCCTTTAGCAAAACTTTCGATTCAAAGACTAGATTTAATACTAAAATGCAGCCAAGGGGCAATAGAGAATATAGCTTACTAGGAAATAATATTTATGGGCGAGTCAGAAAGAATACCAGTCGGGATTATTGGAGCTTCAGGGTATGGTGGTGTACAACTGGTAAGAATCTTACTAGACCATCCCAACGTAGATATTGTTTATCTTGGAGGAAAGGGAAGTGCTGGAAAACCCTATTGGGATCTATATCCTCATTTAGCCCATCGCGTTGATCTGACTATCGAACCTATTGACATCGATGTGGTGGCTTCCCGTTGTCAAGTGGTATTTTTAGGACTTCCTAATGGATTAGCTTGTGATTTAGCTCCTCAATTACTTGAAAAAGGCTGTAAAGTTCTGGATTTATCAGCAGACTATCGTTTCCGTAATTTAGAAACCTACACCACTTGGTACAACAAAGAGCGTACCGATCATGAGACCGCCGTTAAAGCCGTCTATGGACTTCCGGAATTGTACCAAGAAGAAATCAAATCAGCTTCTTTGGTGGGTTGTCCTGGTTGTTACCCTACAGCAAGTTTAATGGCCTTGTCTCCTCTTCTCAAACAAGGTTTAATTTTACCAGAAACTGCCATCATTGATGCTAAATCAGGAACATCAGGAGGAGGCCGTCAAGCCAAAACCCATCTTTTACTCGCTGAAGCAGAAGGCTCATTTGGAGCTTATGGGGTGGCTAAACACCGTCACACCCCAGAGATTGAACAAATTTGCTCAGACTTAGCTGGAAATGAGATTAGGGTGCAGTTTACGCCTCATTTACTCCCGATGGTTAGGGGAATTCTGGCAACCGTTTATGCGTCTTTGCGAGATCCTGGCTTAGTTAGAGATGATATTTTAACAATTTATAGCGCGTTTTATCGTTCCTCTCCCTTCGTGAAAATTTTACCCCATGGTGTTTATCCTCAAACAAAATGGGCCTGGGGAACCAATCTTTGTTATATTGGCATCGAAACCGATCCCCGGACTGATCGTGTGATTGTTATGTCTGCTATCGATAACCTAGTTAAAGGTCAAGCTGGACAAGCGGTGCAATGTTTAAATTTAATGATGGGTTGGGAACAAACCCTAGGATTACCTACATTATGTTTTTATCCCTAATAAGAAACGCCAGAATAGGAAACAGGCAATAGTAACTATCTTAGTTTCCATTAACGATCAACTGTCAACTATCAACTATTAACTATGTCAATTTATACCCCAGATTGGGTTAAACACGCTATTTTTTACCAAATTTATCCTGATAGTTTTGCCAGAAAAGTCCCTTCCCATCAGCAATGGTTATTAAATGTTCCCCTAGAAAATTGGGATGCCTTGCCAACCTTTCAAGGATATAAAGGAGGAAATCTCTGGGGAGTAATTGATAAACTTGATTATTTACAAGATTTAGGCATCAACGCCTTATATTTTAATCCGATTTTTCAGTCTGCCAGTAATCATCGCTATCATACCCATGATTACTATACCATTGATCCTCTATTAGGGGGAAACGAAGCCTTTGAAACAGTCTTAAAAGAAGCCCACAAACGGAATTTTAAAGTGATTCTTGATGGGGTGTTTAATCATGCTAGTCGGGGCTTTTTCTTCTTCAATGATATCTTAGAAAATGGTCCAAATTCTCCTTGGTTAGAGTGGTTTAAAATTATTGATTGGCCGTTGTCTGCCTATGACGGAAATT
Organism: unicellular cyanobacterium SU2; assembly: GCA_002110465.1. Lineage (GTDB taxonomy): Bacteria > Cyanobacteriota > Cyanobacteriia > Cyanobacteriales > Microcystaceae > Rippkaea. The sequence continues at coordinate 278,983 of NEED01000073.1, forward strand.
TAGCAGCCAATTACGTTTCTTGGATTGATTATCGCGCCTTACCCCAATTTAATCATGATAATCCAGCTGTTAGAGAATACATCATGCAGGTGGGAGAATATTGGTTACGCTATGGGATTGATGGTTGGCGATTAGATGTGCCTGATTGCATCAAAACTGAAGGATTTTGGCAAGAATTTAGAGAAAGAGTGAAAGCAGTTAATTCTGAGGCGTATATTGTTGGAGAAATCGCTGGAGATGCTAGTCAGTGGCTAGATGGAACCCAATTTGATGGGGTGATGAATTATCCCTTCGCTAAAGCAACCACCACCTTTATCGCAGGCGATCGCATTGTTCAAAAAGAGGTCCCTTCGTTTTATAAACCCTATCCTCCCATTGAAGAAGAATCTTATCACTTAGATAAAATTGACGCAAGGCAATATGCAAAGGACATTAATGATTTATTGCAACGCCATCCTTGGGAAATTGAATTAACCCAATTTAATTTACTTGATAGTCACGATACCCCAAGATTATTAAGTCTAGCAGGCGGCGATCGCACTACCGTTAAATTAGCCACCTTGTTGTTATTTACCTTTCCAGGAACCCCTAACATTTTTTATGGGGATGAAATTGGCTTATCAGGGGGTTACGAACCAGACTGCCGGCGAGGGTTTCCCTCAGAAGATCAATGGGATCAAGAAGTCTTACAGTATCATCGTCAATTAATTAGCTTACGTCACACCTACAAAGCGTTACGGATTGGAGAATATCATACTATATATGCTCAAGGACAGGTTTATGTTTTTGCTCGTATTTTAGAGGATGAAGTGTTAATTATTGCCGTTAATGGAGATACAAATCCTCAAGAAGTTCACGTCTCTATGGGAGATAGAGGAGAGTCAGTGTTTCAGATTAAACCGGACCAACTAATTTATGGAGACGGAAAAATTAACTGGAATGACACTGGTTTAACCTTAAGTCTGCCTTCCCGTAGCGGTTTAATGGTTGCGTCTTGATGATGATTAGGCAAGTTACAAAACTTAATCACAAAAACACCAGTAATATTACTTCTGAACCTGAGTAGAGAAAAAGCTAAAATCTTGATGAAAAGGGAATTACAAACCCTTAACTCCTATCAAGAATTAATTTTCCATGCTATCTTGTAAAAAATCTTAATGAAAATTCTCATCAAAACAGTTTAATCTACGCAATTAGGCGGTTTTTTAAGCGTTTGTAATAAGTGACCGATCTAGTGTCCACCATTAAGAAACAGGAAAAGATAACATGAGCGTAAATTTAGCAACCATGTTACGGGAAGGGACAAAAAAGTCCCATACCATGGCAGAAAATGTTGGTTTTGTCAAGTGTTTTTTAAAAGGAGTTGTTGAAAAGAATTCCTACCGAAAATTGGTCGCTAACCTCTACTTTGTTTACTCAGCAATGGAAGAGGAAATGGAGAAACTTAGTGATCATGAGATAGTCTCGAAAATTTACTTCCCCCAATTGAATCGTAAACAAGCATTAGAGCAAGACTTGTACTATTATTACGGAGCGACCTGGCGTAATGAGATTGTCCTCTCTCAAGCCGGAGAAGCCTATGTACAGAGAATTCGAGAATTAGCTACCTCTTCCCCTGAATTATTGGTCGCCCATTCCTACACCCGCTATTTAGGGGATTTATCCGGGGGACAAATTCTCAAGAAAATTGCTCAAAGAGCCATGAATTTGGGAGAAGATGGGGGAACGGCTTTTTACGAATTTCCCACCATTTCTGATGAAAAAGCCTTTAAAAACAAGTATCGTCAGGTCTTGAATGAATTACCCATTGATCAAGAAACAGGCGATCGCATTGTAGAAGAAGCTAATGCAGCCTTTGGGATGAATATGAAGATGTTCCAAGAATTAGAAGGAAATCTGATTAAAGCCATTGGTATTATGCTCTTTAATACCTTAACCCGCCGTCGTAGTTCTGGTAGCACCGAATTAGCCACGGCTGAATAATTCACAAAACAGAAAGTAAACTCAACAAATTGTCAAAACAACGATCCTGGGAACTTGGTTTTGGTTGGTTTAATCACTATCAAGTTATCAGGATTGTTAGTATTTGGTACAGTTTCTTGTATTTGTCTCAACCCATTATGAAACAATAATGATAAAATTATGATAAGATTATGAGGTATAGCCAAGCAATTTTGCAATGATACCTATATTCTTTTCACGGGGCATTGTCCTCACCCTCAGTTTAGCCTTAGGGGTGGGGTTAATCAGTTGTACTTCAAGTGAAGTTACCGTCCCTTCCACTCAAACAGACAATACCGAAACCACAGAGTTAGCTTCTGATAATCAGGGAAAAAAGAAAGTATTAACGACCTTTACGGTACTAGCGGACATTGCTCAAAACGTAGCGGGGGATAAATTAGACGTACAGTCCATTACCCGTATAGGGGCAGAAATTCACGGTTATGAGCCAACTCCCAGTGATATTACCAAAGCTCAAGACGCTGACCTCGTTTTATATAATGGCATGAATCTAGAGCGTTGGTTTGAGCAATTTTTAGGCAATCTTGAAGATGTTCCTTCAGTGCTGTTGACAGAAGGGATTGAACCTATTCCCATCGCAGAGGGTCCCTACGCCGATAAACCCAACCCCCATGCTTGGATGTCCCCTAAAAATGCTTTGGTTTATGTGGAAAATATTCGTAAAGCATTTGTAGAACTCGATCCCGATAATGCAGAAACGTATAACGCAAATGCCGCCGCGTATAGGGAAAAGCTTAAAGCTATTGACGAAGAATTACAAGCAGATCTAGAACAAGTCCCCGAAAATAAGCGATATTTAGTCAGTTGCGAGGGTGCATTCTCCTATTTAGCCCGTGACTACGATATGAAAGAAATTTATATGTGGCCGATTAATGCTGAGCAACAGTTTACTCCTAAACAGGTCAAAAACGTCATTGATAAGGTAAAAACCAATCAGGTTCCCACTATTTTTTGTGAAAGTACCGTCAGTGACGAAGGCCAAAAACAAGTAGCCAAAACCACTGGGGCGCGGTTTGGGGGCAACCTTTATGTAGACTCCCTTTCCACCGAAGAAGGGCCAGTGCCTACCTTTTTAGACTTACTCGAATACGATGCGCGGGTTATTTCTAACGGTTTACTCGCTGGTAGCAAGACGCAATAGTTTCTCACAGTCTCTAATGCAAACCATCTAAGGATTTAGTTCACAATGATGTCATCAACAGACCAACGACTCAATATCACAGTAGATAACCTCAGTGTTACCTACAACAATGCGAAACTAGCCCTGTACAATGCCAGTTGTACCGTAGAACCCGGTTCGATTACTGCGTTAGTAGGTCCCAATGGTTGCGGTAAGTCCACCTTGTTTAAATCAATCATGGGGTTTTTATCCCCCAGTCAAGGACGAGTTTTGGTCGGGGGTTTTCCTGTCAAAAAAGCCCAGAAACGGCAGTGGATGGCTTATGTACCCCAAGCAGATGAAGTAGACTGGAACTTTCCCATCAGTGTCTTTGAAGTGGTGATGATGGGACGTTATGGCTATATGAACCTATTACGCATTCCCAGTGCCAAAGATAAAAGATTAGTGATGGAAAGCTTAGAAAGAGTGGGTATGACGGAGTTTCGCCATCGTCAGATCGGGGAACTGTCAGGAGGACAGAAAAAACGGGCATTTTTAGCCAGGGCGTTAGCACAAGAAGGGAAAGTGATTTTACTGGATGAACCCTTTACGGGGGTGGATGTAAAAACAGAAAAACGCATTATCGATCTGATGATGCAGTTGCGAGACGAAGGTCATACTATTTTGGTGTCGACCCATGATTTAATGTCTATTTCTACTTTCTGCGATCGCACTATTCTCCTCAACGGCACTATTTTGGCTTCTGGTGCCACAGAAGAAACTTTTACAGAAGAGAATTTAGAGGTAACTTTTGGTGGGTTGCCTGTGGCTAACTTCAGTCAAATGATGGATAGGAGGTAGATGTTTGGATTATTTAATCGCAACTAATATTGTGAACTGGTTTATTGAACCGTTGCAATATGGTTTTTTGGTGCAAGCGATCTGGGTGAGTGCCTTTGTGGGTTTAGTTTGTGCGGTACTTTCTTGTTATATTACCCTCAAAGGTTGGTCACTCATGGGAGATGCTATTTCTCACGCAGTAGTACCTGGGGTAGTGATAGCTTATGCTATGAATATACCCTTTGCGATCGGGGCGTTTATCTTTGGCTTTGGGGCGACGGTTGCCATTGGCTATATCAAGTCTAATACCCGACTCAAAGAAGATGCAGTGATTGGGATCGTCTTTACAGGATTTTTTGCCTTTGGATTAGTTCTGGTCACCAAAATTCCCAGTAATATTGATTTATTTCACATTCTTTTTGGCAATGTCTTAGGCATTTCTCAAGGGGATATTATCCAAACGTTAATTGCAGGAATCATTACCTTGGTTGTTATTTTGTTACGGCGTAAAGATTTACTGCTGTTTTGTTTTGACCCCAATCATGCGAAAGCCATTGGTTTAAATACGCAAATGATGTATTACACCTTGCTTTCTGTGTTAGCTCTAACTATTGTAGCTGCCTTACAAACCGCCGGCATCATCTTAGTTATTTCTATGTTAGTAACTCCTGGATCGATTGGCTATTTATTAAGCGATCGCTTTGATCAGATGTTAGTCATTTCTGTGATCAGCAGTGTCTTTTCCTGTGTTTTCGGAACCTATCTTAGCTATCATCTCGATGTTTCGACTGGAGGCAGTATCGTCGTTTTGTTAACATCATTATTTGTGATTGCGATGATTTTTGCTCCCAAATACGGCATCTTAGCGCAACAGTTGAGAAAACGCTCTAATCAAGCATTTGATAGCGTAATTACCCGGTGCAACAGAACAAGTCGATAGCCAGACAAATTATTCTGCTTCTCAATTGAGTAAAATTGAAAAAGCAGCAAAAGACGTTAAAGCTTTACGAAGTCGTTTAGAGGCGTTTCAACCCGCTATTGAAAAACAAGAATGGTCAGAAATTCACAAAGATGTGGCAGGACTATTACCTGACTTAAAGCAAAAAATGATGAGTGTCACTGATCAACTAGCGTTAAGCGATCGCATTTTAGCGTGGGCTGTATCCACAGAAGTCTTCATTCATTTAGAACGCATCAATGAAGCAGATGAAGTTTATGATGAGCAAGCGGCTGAAACCAACTATCTTCAGGCTTTACAAGACTTTGATGCCTTCTTAGAACTACTGCCTAGTTCCTTGTCATAATCGATAAAGTTGAGGTGATCGCACCAAGTTGAGGAGATCGCTATTCTATATTAAATTAATTTCTATAAATATTTCCTCAATTTTATCAGGTTATTGATATTATTGTGAAAGTTAAAATATTGTGGAATAAATATTCTATTAGGGTGTTTGGCATAGTAGAATAAAATAAGAAATATTGAAAATAATCAAACATAAAGTCAATCAAAAATCATAATGAGCTTGGATAATATTATTAAGAAATATGCTAGGGGTGAACGAGATTTTTCACGGATGATTCTAAGGGAAATCGATTTAATTGATATTAATCTCATGGGGGTTAACTTAGAGGGAGCAGATTTACGTCAATCTAGATTAGGAAAAAGTAATTTAAGTCAAGCTAATTTAAGAAAAGTTAATCTCAGTGAAGCAATTTTATGGGGAACTGATTTAAGAGAAAGTGATTTATCTCAAGCGATTTTACGGGATGCTGATCTAAGTGGAGCAAAATTAATTGAAACTAATTTAACTGAAGCTTATTTATGTAAAGCCAGTTTATGCGGAGCCAATTTAACAAGCGCAAAATTAATTAATAGCAATTTATTTGATGCAGATTTACGGCCGACTTCTGAACGACGAACAAACATAGGAGAAGCGGATTTAAGGGGAACCGATTTATGTTATGCAAATCTTAGTGCTGCCCTATTATATAAAGCTAATTTAGCAGGGGCTAAGTTATGTCGAGCGAAACTAAGTCGAGAAGATTACCGTTCACCTTTTCCAACAGATTTAACCGAAGCTAACTTACAAAATGCCGATTTGAGTTATGCCGATTTAAGCTATGCTATTTTAATTAGAGCCGATTTAAGGGGAGCCGATTTAACCGGAACCAGTCTAATTAATGCAGATTTACGAGAGACTATTATGCCAGATGGAAAAATTTATAATCAGAATTAAATTGATAAAGATCAACCACTGTTGCTCCTAACAATAGTTATTGTTTAAAGAAATGGCTGTTATGGTAAACTAATAAAATAACCTCCATGAATTTAACAGCAATGACAACCCATTTTATTACCGCCGAAATCAATCTTCAAGAAAGTCCCTTAAAATTAAAAAAAGAGATCGAAGCTGAACTCGAAAAACAAGGAGAACCTCTTCGCTGGGCGATTACGGAAGTAGACACTGAAAAACAAACCGCCCACATAGAAGGAATTGTCACCACAGCAGACAGTCACAAATAGTAATCATTGCATAGTTAAGTAAGTGGGCATAATTAAATGTAAAACATAAAAGTTCGTTGTTAGGGCTTGAGCATCGATGATGCAACACTTTTAAGTTCTAAAGAGCTTATTACTACAAACCTTCGTTTATTTATACCTACCTAATTAATAAATAAATATTAACTATTCACTATCAACTATTAACTATAGTGATTAATCGTCCTTATACCGTTGTATTAATTGTTCCCACCGGAATTGGGGCAGCCATTGGGGGTTACGCGGGGGATGCCCTTCCGGTTGCCCGTGCTATTTCCCAAGTGTGCGATCGCCTGATCACTCATCCCAACGTTCTCAACGGGGCGCAACTCTACTGGAATCTTCCTAATGCTTTCTACGTGGAGGGATACGGACTTGATCGCTTTGCCCAAGGAGACTGGGGACTACAACCCGTTCATCAAAACCGAGTGGGACTAATTTTAGATCAAGGCATAGAACCAGAATTACGGATGCGTCACCTACAGGCTGCCGATGCCACCAGAGCAACCCTAGGACTGGATTTAACCGATTATATCCTTACCGATGCCCCCTTAAACGTCGAACTACGCACTGCCGCTTCTGGGACAAGTTGGGGAACCATTGGCAACCCAGACAGTTTACTCAGGGCAGCAGAAACATTAATTACCCAAGCTAAAGCCCAGGCGATCGCGGTTGTTGCCCGTTTTCGGGATGATCTTGACAGTTCAGCCTTAGATAACTACCGTCATGGTCAAGGAGTTGACCCCTTAGCGGGAGCAGAAGCGGTCATTTCTCACCTAATTGTCCGTCAATTTGGCATTCCTGCCGCCCATGCCCCTGCTTTAAATCCCTTACCCCTTGATCCGAATCTTTCCCCCCGTGCTGCGGCCGAAGAACTCGGTTATACTTTCTTGCCTTGCGTTTTAGTGGGGTTGAGTCGTGCGCCTCGGTTTGTTAAGAGAAGGGGAGAGGGGGAGAGGGGGAGAGGGGGAGAGGATTTTAATTTAGGACTTGCTTCAGATGTAATTTGGGGAAATCAAGTGGATGCAATAGTGATTCCTGAGACAGCTTGTGGAGGAAGTTCTGTTCTCAGTTTCAGCCAGCATAATACCCGTATTATTACGGTTGCAGAAAACCAAACCCAACTACAAGTTACTCCAGAATCCCTCGGAATACAGGCAATTAAGGTAAACTCGTATTTAGAGGCGTTAGGTATTTTAGTCGCTCATCGTGCTGGAATCAGTGTTAATGCCTTGCGTCCTACTGTGTCGTCTCTGAAGTGTTTCTCTAAAATCTGTGACTAATCCTAACTCATCTGATATGGAACCGTTAACCCGTACCCAAATTTTAGTGGTGATGGGAGTAACGGCAGTTATTTTACTTGTTATTGCTAAAATTTGGCAAAAATTAGGGTCTGTTACCCTATTGAGTGTTCAATTAACCTCCCATGCTTTTATTGTTGGTTTAGGGGTAGCTGGAGGAATTATCATTGCTAGTAGCATTATTTATCGTCTTTGGCCAGCCTATCGTCAGAGTGCGGATACTTACTTAGAATTGGTAATTAAGCCATTAATTTGGCCCGATTTAATTTGGTTAGGATTATTACCAGGTTTGAGTGAAGAACTGTTGTTTCGTGGAATCATGTTACCCGCATTGGGATTAAATTTACTAGCAGTCATTCTATCAAGTATTATTTTTGGGGTGCTTCATTTGAGTGGGGCGCAACAGTGGCCTTATGTGATTTGGGCAACGATAGTAGGATTTGCGTTAGGTTATAGTGCTTTGATAACGGGTAATTTAGTGGTTCCTATTGTGGCTCATATTATTACTAATTTAGTATCGAGTGGCTTGTGGAAAATTGGTAAGTCGGTGGGACTACCTTCTAGTTGATAGTTGATAGTTGATAGTCCATAGTGAAAATGTTAACAACTAATGTAGGTCAATTATTGTTGATACTTAACCAATAGCTGATTTAAGTGTATAACTGTTTAATTGATTGTTCATTCATCATTGATAAGTTAAATATGGAAGTTGAATTTCGAGAGTTTAATCCTTTTGATCTATGGATTTGGTTAGAATTTGAAACCATTCCTTCCCCCATGGAACAGCAATATATTGAAGAGGTCTTTAATTCCTGGTTTTATTTAGGAAAATTAGGGGCATTTAATGCCGAAAATTTACAGGTACAAGACCAGGGAGTTGATATTAGTTATATGGACTATGAGACGAGTACAGCTAACAGTATTATGATGGCTCCCATGCACAATATGGCAGAATTTCAATATCGAGGAGTTTGGGGACGCTGTTGGTTTGATTTAGGAACCAGTGATTTAATTGCTTTGGATATTTTGATTAATGCTTTAGGTCAATTAAGTAAAGAATATGTAACAATTAATAAATTAATTATTGGCGGTGAAAATGAAGATTGGAGAGCCGATGATAAGCGTCAATCAATGTTTGCTGAATCTTAAAATTTAGCTTTTTGATAGTTTATTGATTTCTTAATAGAAGCAATGCTTAGAAAATCTGAAATATATAGGATTGTTAATGATTATATTGGAGTATCTAATGGATATCTGGGCGATTTCTCTTACAAAACCCATCGTGAGTTTTATCCTTATTACTGCGACTTAGATATTAACGTAGACGACTTAAGTTATACTCTATTGGCTGATACAAGTTGGGTTGCAGTATGATTGCCTCTATAGATTTTGTTAATAATCGAGTTTTAGTGATTAATAGTGTTGATAAATTTCAAATTTTTAATAATTAACCCATTAAAAATTGGTTTCTTTAATCTGCCTTGTATTCTAATCTTGAGTAATTCCTACGAGCGTATATTGAAGACAATCGAGTAACCTGACAGTCAATGATGGTGTTATTGTTATTTCAACAAGTCTGACAATTTTTCCACAGGTTTTCCACAAGGTTGAGTCATTTAGCTCTTTTTCCTTTGTAGAGTTTCATCGAATGCCCAAAAGCCTGAACTTGTTAACCAAACCCTAAATAGATTTTTGATATTACTATAGTTTCAGTATCCATAGTTCTAACTCTGATAGCCCCGCATATTATACAAGCATAACTTGTATAACAATCAAATACAAAAAACGATTAGAGCGACGTTACTAAAGAGCTTTGTTGAAAAATTACTAAAACAAGAGCGACAGACAGGAGATATTAGTCCAAAACGTCGCGGATAATTTACACTAATTTCAATCGAAACTAAAAGTTTTTTCTGCGTTTTTTCCTATCATTTGATCAAAGTGGGGAATGAACTTGCATAGAAAATTGCCTATAATCAGCAAAGAGGCAATTTAAGGCGATCGCATGGCAACTTCACGACTACGACAACTGGGTCAATATCTCCGTCCTCACTGGCGACAAGTGTTATGGGGAATGGGTACATTATTTGTGGTTAACGCTTTGGGGGTTTATATTCCCCTATTAATTCGAGATAGTATCGACGATTTGCGTCAGGCGTTCAGCTTTGATCAAGTATTGTTCTATGTGATTGTCATGTTAGTGCTGGCAACGATTATGTGGATAATTCGCATGATCTCGCGCCTTCTAATTTTTGGGGTAGGTCGTCAGGTAGAATTTGACCTTAAACAACGTATATTTGAGCATTTACTGACCCTAGAACCCGCCTATTTTTCCACCAATACCTCCGGAGACCTAATCAGCCGCGCCACCAGTGATGTAGATAATATTCGCCGTTTGGTTGGGTTTGCGGTATTGAGTTTAATTAATACTGTTTTTGCTTACGCTTTAACCCTTCCTGCTATGTTAGCCATCCACATCCCCTTAAGTGTCTTGGCTGTTGCTGTTTATCCCGTGATGTTGTTTACCGTACAGTTTTTTAGTAGACAACTGCAAAATCAACAGTTCAAGGTACAAGAAGGACTGTCTGAGATTAGTGAATTAATTCAAGAAGACATGAGTGGGATGGCTTTAATTAAAATTTATGCCCAAGAAGCTAACGAACGCCGCGCTTTTGATCAACGAAACCGAAAACTACTAAAAGCTAATCTAAAACTCGCCCAAACCCGTAACTTTCTTTTCCCTGTGATCGAAGGACTATCTTATATTAGTCTGTTGTTGTTGTTAGCCTTTGGAACCCAAGCGATCACCGAAGGAACTATTAGTATTGGAGATTTTATTGCTCTAATTATTTTAGTAGAACGGTTAGTATTTCCTACCGCGTTACTAGGATTTACCATTACTGCTTATCAACGGGGAGAAGTGAGTATTGATCGCGTAGAAGCCATCTTTCAATCACACCCGAAAGTTCAGGATCAAGACCGACTAAAATCTGTCTCCCCATCAGAGATTAAAGGTCAATTAGTTACCCGTAACCTGAGTTATACCTATCCTGGGTCAACAACTCCTGCCTTGAAAGAGGTTAACTTTGTGATTAATCCTGGGGAAACTGTCGCTATTGTTGGGCCGATTGGTTGTGGAAAATCTACCTTAGCCAATGCCTTACCCCGTTTACTTGATATCGCCCCAGGAAAATTGTTTTTAGATGGTCATGATGTCACTGAATTACCTTTAGCCCAGTTGCGGGGAGCGATCGCCTATGTTCCTCAAGATAGCTTCTTGTTTAGTACCACCATTGAAAATAATATCCGTTACGGCGATCCTTATAAAGAGCGATTTGAGGTAGAATGGGCGGCGAAGCAAAGCCAAATTGAGCAAGAAATTATGAATTTTCCCCAACAGTATGACACGCTGGTTGGGGAACGGGGGATTACTCTTTCTGGTGGACAGCGACAGCGTACTGCGTTAGCTAGGGCTTTATTGATGGATGCTCCGGTGTTAATTTTAGATGATGCCTTATCGAGTGTTGATAATAAAACGGCTACCCAGATTTTAGATAGTCTTTCCACAGGACAGGGCAAAACTGTTATTTTTATTTCCCATCATCTATCAGCCGCAGCGCAAGCAGATCGGATTTTAGTGATGGAAAAAGGGGAAATTGTTCAAACAGGAACCCATCAAACTTTATTGCAACAACCTGGATTGTATCAGTCTCTTTGGAATCAACATCAGTTAGAGGAAGTGTACAATTAGCGAAGGGATAAATTTTGTCATTGCGGCATAAAACTAATATGGAATCGTGTTTAGGTTTGTAACAAATCAAAATGTAGAGATGTTATAGTTAGTAAAAATATAGTCAAATATAGACAGACTGAATTTCATTTCAGAAATTCCCTTCTTTTTTACTTTGAGAGATTGATTCTCCTGGGGTGAACTACGCACCTCTCTATCCCATAGCGATTAAACACATTTGGGAATGCTTTTCTTAAAATATTGTAGGAGCCAATGACATCTGCTTGTACAAGAAAGCCTTGATCAGTTTTATACAAACCTCGCTTAATTCTTTTCCCTGTAAAGATTGGCTTTCCTGTTTCTTCTCCATAGACTGGAAGAGGATCTAAGTTGAGAAAATTGGAAACACTGGTGTAAGATTCTTCAGTAATAATTACCTTAATTCCCTCTTTTTGACATTTATAAGTAATCATCTCAATTAGTCTTCCATGAGGAATAGTCACAAATTTTTGATTGTTGACTTTTCCTAACTCAATTTCCTGTTTCCAACCTGGATTATAGCCAATTACTAATGTGGTAATTTCTTCAGCAATTAAAAGATTCACGAGATAACAACTAGCTTTATGAAGATAATCATCAACTTTTTGATTTCGACATCTAGTAAGACGACGAATTTTTTGGGAACTTTGTCGATTACCTTTAAGTAGGGATTGTAAGAATGAGCGACGTTTATTGTAGAATTGATTTAAGCTTTTTAATGGTTTGCCATTAATCAACAAAGGGATAAAACCCGGTTGATTTGAAGTTACAGCCATCAAATTATCTACACCTAAATCGATAGCAGCTATCTTGTTATTGCGGTGCGACCCCGCTCCCTCGCAGGGAGCCAGGGAACGCGCACCAAGAGAAGGTTTTAAGAACTGTTCAGTTGCTTCATAAATCACCTCAATTACATAACAATCACATTTTGGGACAATTCTCACTTCCGCTATTGATTTCTCTACCCTCGTGGGAAACGAGATGGTGGTTTTGGATAGTTTAATCAATCCCTTTCTCAGAGATACTTTACTCATAGCTTGAATGGTATAGACTAATAAGTTTCTGCCCTTTTCTGTATCTTTATAACCTGGGATTTTCGGTTTCCCTAGAAACTTCTCTGAATTCTCTTTATATTCTGATAAACCTCTAAAAAATGACTGCCAGTTTTTTTCTAATCCTCTTAATACTTGCTGTGAAACTTTAGCTGGTAAGGCTTTATATTGTGGAGTCTGTTTCATCAGAGAATCCATCTGATTATAAGTTAAATAGCCATGACCATAAATGAAATTCTGACGAATTATGTAATTAGCTGCATTATACAAATTTTTGGACTGCCAAGATAATTCATCTATCTCAGCCCAAAATTTATGTCCTTTCTTAATAATATGTCTTTCAGCTAATTTCATTTTTCGACCTTTGATTTTAACTCTGCTATGATTTTCTCTGTTTTTCTTTTTGACCTTCTCAGTCCATAAATCCGAGAACAAAACGAGGTGATAATTGCGATTAAGTCTTCCATCAGTTCATCTTGTTTATCCTCGCTGTGATTAACAATTTCTAATTTTTTGCCCAGTTCTTTTAAGAGAAGTTCTATGTAATTAGTTCCAAATCGGGCTAATCGGTCTTTGTGTTCTACTACTAAGACATTATAATTTGGATCTACTAAAATCTTTCCTAATTGTTTCCGATTATCATTTAACCCACTCCCTATTTCTTTAACTATTTTGTAAATTTTATAGCCACGAGCTATGGAGTAATCTTTGAGTCGTTCTGCTTGGCGATCTAGATTATCTTTGTTTTCTGCACTAGAAACCCTCGCATAAATACAAGCTATCAAGTCAGATTTGGAGTTTTCTTCATCCAGAATGATGATTGTACCAGTGGGTGATTGATAACCTCTCAAATTACCTTGTTTCCACCACCTCCAGGCTGTTCGATAACTTATTCCCGCTTTCTTTGCATAGTCTGAAAGTTTCATGTCTACATATTAACATGAATGACTATATTTGACTATATTTTTATTGAAAGTTTACGATACCATTTTCATTAACTTGGACTACAAATATGGATCTTGCAGCAGTACAAGAAAACTTAATAACTAAAACCTAGACACTCAATTCTCAAGGAGTTGGACTCAAAATAAAATTCTATTGCCTATTGCCTATTGCCTATTGCCTATCCTCACTAGCTAGTTTGATCGAAGGTGCAAGATATGAGTAAGAGGTTGCTACCGAGTCTATAAAACGTCTCTATGGAGACTGAATTATCAATTATCATTTGGTAGTAATCGAGCAAGAACACCAAACAAGAAAACAATAACAGCTGGTAGTAATCGAGCAAGAACACCAAACAAGAAAACAATAACAGCTGATCCCACAAAATATAATAAGAAATTAGGAATGTTTGTTGGAGGAATAATATTTTTGATTGAAGTCGGCAATAACTGTGAAGCCAAATAACTCAACAGCCAAGAAAATAGTAATCCAAAGACCAACCAAATCAAATAACGAATACCTGTATATAATCTGATGATATTTTCCTCAGTTGGCCATCTCCACCTTTCGTTTGATATTGCTTGAAATGTTTTCCCTTTCCACAACCAATTAGCCACTTGTTTAACCAAAGGATTTTGTCTTTTGGTATTAAAATTTAAGTATTTAATATGACTAAAAAGATGAAATGAATCAGCTTTATAACCTATTTCTTTTGGGGCTTTTCCTCCATACTTTTCTAAGTCAAAATATTTAGTTTTATCCGCTACAGGATCGCTAGGATCATAAACATTAATCCACTCAAAGTTTTGAAGAAAAACAGAATTATCATTATTAATAGGAACAATAGCAGGCCAAACCACAGCAAACTTACTTAAAGGAGAGCCATAAGTCATAAATCCTCGAAGATTTCTAAATAAATCTTTACGAGAAATAATATCATCTAAATCCAGCCAAGAAGGGCGACTAGGGAACATTTCATCAGCTTGTTTTTTTATTAGTTTAGTGAGACTTTTTGTCTTAATATGAGGAGACTTTTGACATTTTTCCCATAAATCTTCATTGATGTAATTAGGTAAAGCAGCATCTGGTTCCATTAAACCATTAAAAGCCACTACCGTACCCAAACTATGGGCTAAAACATACCAGCGATCGTACTCTCCTAGTCCCATTTTCACCAATTGTTTAATCATACGTCGTCGTATAGAAACCCGCATCGGTTGACCAATATCGATTAAATATCCGGCTCCTTGTCGTTTTGCTTGTTGATAATGTTGAATGTCCCCTAAATACGTTGCTAAAATATCTATAGGTAAACCACGGCCTAAAATTCGTCGAAAAACAAAGTTAATTAAAGAAGCTAAGGTAAGAATTAGAAGCACCACCCAAGAGACAACAAAAAACCGTAAACGATCAAACCATTTAATCGAAGGCAGTCTATCTTGAACAGTAGTTGGGAGATGGGTTTGATCGAGAGTTCCAAACACACTCTTGTCATACTTTTGTTCGTGTTTACCGAGAAATTGTTTTCTTGACCATAATGATAAACCCCATCCCCAAAAAGATAACTGAGAAGGAATACTATCTGATTTTCCGAGATCGGCCCACCAAGCTTCCTTAAAGACTAATTTTGTCACCTTTTTAGCTTGATTTTTATTATTAGGATCAGGCTCCTTAATCTCAATAACAACTGCTCCTTGCTTATCATGATTAGCTAACCAAGTCTGTTGACTAGATCCATATTCTCCATCGTCGCTACTATTGATGATTACCTTGACATCAAAACTATCTGAACTTTTTGAACTGTCTGCAAGTAAAGCAGCAGCGATATTTTTGGCAACGTCTTCTATGTTTTCAAATTTTTTAGTTTCACCAATACCATGAACCAACAAAACACCCACTGTTTCCTGTTCAGTGTTAGGAGTCATCTTACAACCCATAATTTTTCATCCTGCTTTAATTGCCTATAGATCGTACATTCGGTTTATATATAGGGGCAATTTATTAATTGCCCCTTTACAGAGGGTCAAATTGATTCTTTTGTCCTTTGCTTTATTCAATTAATGAGAAAAGAAAATTTGTGAGAACATTGCAAAGAATTAAATATCGATACTGGGGGGTAGATTTTCGGGGTCTAAATAAGGGTAAATGGGTTTACCTGCATCTTGAAGTTTCAGGTTGCGAACTTTGATATCTGCCGAAAGAGCAGCAAAACGAAGATTAGCTCGTTTCTGTACTTCTGGGAATCTCTTTTGTAAAGGTGCGATCGCTAAAGGACCAGCAAAGCGATAACGAGAAGGGTCCGTGAGCAGATAAGCCGAGGTAAGCTGGAATAAAATGCGATCTAAGGTATGAGGTATAGCGGTTTTCACATACTCATCAGAAATCTCATCTTCTCCCTCTGGCATCGGTGCTAACATAGCGATGGGAGAATTGGGGATATAAGAACCATAATCAAATTGAGCAAAGTTCAATATAGCGTGTCCAGCACTAGTTTTCCAGATAATATTTTGTAGGACTGCAGCTAATTGCTTTTTAGTGCAAATGCTGGCAGGAAAGGAAGGGATATCAGCCTTATGGGGATCTCTCATTTCTGTAATCCAGGCTTTGATCATGGCATCATTGGCCACATCCTCGTCATTAGCATATGCTGCATTAACAAAGTCCGTTGTATACTCTCCAAAGACATCCCATAATTTAAAACCATCTTCACGGTAGTAATAATTTTTAATCCCATCAGATTGCTGGCGATCAAATCCCCTTTCCGCAAGTTGTCGCGGGAAACTTGAGGCTTCAAAATCCCATTTAAGCCAGGCGTTGAGTATAATCTCCAAACCTTGGGCAGTTCCCGTAGAAAATGTCCGATCTGTAAAGGGCATCACATTGGAGACTAGGGTATGTCTTGCCACATAATTAATGCCAATGGTGTCTTTAAAATGAGGCGTAAGCAAGTCTCTGATGGGGTGATCCACACTAGGTGGAAAAGAATTATGAAAAGCAACGGAGAAAGGTTCTAGGGCAATATGGCCGAATCCCAGATGCCAAATAAACTGCATAATCTGATTGTCAGCACTCTTCATATGTAGTTTGGCCAGCATCCATCGGTTTTTAGGTGACTGGGGAGTATATACGGGAAGCTCATCATTGAGTCGGATACCCACCATATCTACAAATGTTTCTCCTTCCTCACAATCTTGTACTATCAGCGCAGTGGCAGGATAGGTACACATATCAAGGTATGGCTTAACGTTTTTTAGTTCTGGTAGATCCACCATCAAGAGGCGTTTAGCACCAATCAAATTGACTATGGGTTCCCCCTTATAATTAAGAGCGCGCATCTTGGCAGGAACTTCGTCAACACTACCTACAACCTTGATGACCATAGGATTTAAACCATTTAAAAACTGTCGGGCAAACTCCCTATCTTGATCCCAATTTTCTCTAATATATGGAGTTTCCCCAATGTATCCCCCTTGTACCGCTTGATAAATATTACCTGAGTTAGCAAGACGATTTTTGATACCAATCTCAGTGTAGAGAACCTCATTGAGTCGCTTAAAAAACATACCCTGTCTTGTGGGATCTAGTGCCTCAGAATGTGGCAATCCTTTCACAGCGCGAGGAAGCTTGGTTAAATCCACACCTGGCAACTGTGGGTTATTTTCGTAGGTTTGATATTCCCATGTTTCTGATTGCTTAACCAAAATATCAGCAAGTATTTCTTTGAGTATCTGCTGGAATTTTGTCATGATCCCAGCAACTCGGTCCGGATTCCAGTCAGGTAAACTCATAGTTTTGGATTCTCCTAAAGGGTTAAATGCACTGTTCAAATAATAAATTCCACCAACGTAAGCTTGATGTTGTGTGGCCATCAATGCTTGTTTCACTTCTGGTGGAGATGCTTCGGTATAGGAATACCATCTCACTTTGGTAGCGGTTTCTTTACCTGTTATGGGATCGGCTAAAGGACTAAATTCTACAAAGGTAGATATGGCTTTTAAGCCAGGAATAGGGGGTTCTACGTTTACAAAGTCATATTGTTCGCAGAACTTTTGATCATCCCTCGCTACTAATAATTCATCAAACGTAGTACCTTGATCACTGAGCTTGAATCGTCTGGTACAACCAACTTGATCTTCTCCAGGGGGAAGAATCTCCATTGTTTCGTAGATTTTCCACCATTCTAGGTTTTCTTGGCCAAACGGTCTAAATAACTCCCAAACTTCGTGGATCGGTGCTTGTACGATGCCAAACACTTCGACATCAGGATTTGTGTTAGTCACTTGTCAAATCTCCGTGCTTCGTAGAGGGATGAATTTTTTAAAGTCTCACAAATGGCATCTAAATTTTTCTAAGATTAAGATTATCATTTAATTTTGAACAAAATTATCAAAAAAATTCAAAAATTGTTAATTTTATCTAAAAAAAAACTGAACCGCTTCACACAAAGTTAATTACTGTATAGTATTCTGAAATTTACTCTATTAAAGGGCTTTAGCCCTCACTATAAACCTTAAAACATTCAAGATAGACAAGGTTTAAATCAGCGATCGCTTCCCATTGTCCAGAACAAAAGTTAGCATTAGGGTTAAAACGTGAGTTCAGTGTTAGGAGTTCGGGGTTCGGAGTTAGGAGTTATTCTTCAAACTTATTGCCAGTTATCCATAAATTCCTTTTAGTCTTTTCGTCGAACTCACATTATCTAAGGTATGACGTAAATTGAAGGAGGCAGGAGGCTCCGAGCCTCGGTCATTATGAGTTAACATAAATATTAAGAAAAAATAAAAGAGTATCTTGTTTAATACTCTATTTTCAACTATTTTATGGAATCTCAACTTAAGAAGACAGCGCCTTGGCTTAATCACAACTCTTTTCTTCACTATTTTAATATTCCTCCATTTTTCAATCGTTTTCTGAGACTGGCACTGATCAATATCCTCTCTAATCTGATGGTTCCCCTTGCCGGGTTACTCAGTGTTGCTTTTTTAGGCCATTTGCAAGCGATTCATCACTTAGCTGGTGTAACCTTAGCGACTATTGTTTTTAACTATCTTTACCGCGCCTTGGGGTTTCTTCGCATGGGGACAACGGGGGTAACTGCCCAAGCTGTCGGACGTGATGCTAAAGATGATGTGCTTTTGGCTTTGTTACGCAATGGACTATTAGCCTTAGCTTTAGGATTGGGAATTCTTCTTTTACAATATCCCTTGAGGGTAGTAGGTTTTTCTCTCCTCAGTGCAGCCCCTATGGTTAAAGCATCAGCCCAAGGTTACTATGATGCCCGAATTTTAGGTGCGCCGGCCGTTTTTCTTAATTTCGTCCTCATTGGCTGGTTTTTGGGGCGAGAACAAAGCGGAAAAGTTTTGTTAATGTCCATTGTCGGTAATGGAGCTAATATTGTTTTTGACTATCTGTTGATTGTGCGTTGGGGGTTAGAAAGTGGTGGCGCAGGGTTAGCAACTTCTATGAGTCAAATTTTAATGGCATTAGTAGGAATAATTTTTGTGCTTAAAGAGGTCAAGTTATCTGATGTAATTAAGGTAAGTAAACGGCTCAAACCGAGTGCTTTTAGAAACACTTTAACCCTCAATAGAGATCTGTTTATCCGTACTTTAGTTCTTTTGTCTGCCTTCTCTCTATTTACTAATTTAAGTGCCGCAATGGGAACAGAAACGTTGGCCGAAAATGCTGTATTACTACAAATATTTTCCTTAGCCGTTTATTTGATTGATGGGTTAGCTTTTGCGACTGAATCTTTAGCTGGAAATTTTAAAGGAAAAGCAGCCAAACAAGACTTACAACCTCTGTTAAAGTTAGCAGGAACGATTGGCTTGAGTGTCGGCTTAATATCTGCTACAGCTTTTATTCTTTTTCCTGAACCTTTATTCACTTTATTAACTAACCATCAGGAAATATTTCCCTCCCTTAATGCTCATGTTTATTGGCTTTTACCTGTGTTAGTATTTGGTTCTATTGCCTTTATTTTAGATGGCTATTTTCTAGGACTAGCTGAAGGGGTAATGTTACGGAATACGGCCTTGAGTTCTACTTTCTTGGGCTTTGTTCCTTTAGCTGTGATGGCTTGGCAGTTAAATGACAGTGATTTATTATGGTTAGCCCTAACTTGTTTTATGGTGTTTAGGTCCATTTTACTCGGTTTCAAGGTTCCCCAAACGTTGAAAGGATAAGATTATTGTTGACAATGAATTCCCTGCAACCTCAATGGCAAATAATACCCTCTCCCGTAATTCCTCAGTGGTTTCTAGACATCGTTAAAACCTACACTCCTAATTCAACAGGAAAATATGCCGCCCAATTGTTATGGCAACGGGGAATTCAAAACAAAGATGAACTGATAGGATTTCTTGATCCTAATGCTTATTGTCCTACCAGTCCTTTTGCTTTTGGACAAGAGATGAAATGGGCTGTTCAACGCCTGAAAAAAGCCTATGTTAATCAAGAAAAAGTAACTATTTGGGGAGACTTTGATGCTG
The DNA here is from genome assembly GCA_002110465.1 of unicellular cyanobacterium SU2. GTDB lineage: Bacteria > Cyanobacteriota > Cyanobacteriia > Cyanobacteriales > Microcystaceae > Rippkaea. The sequence goes on from NEED01000073.1 coordinate 299,038, forward strand.
ATGGAATTACTTCAACTAGCGTCCTTTGGGAAGGACTAGGACAGTTTTTTTCTCCCCATCTTCAACTCAATTATTACATCCCTAATCGTCTCACAGAATCCCACGGATTAAATTGTCAAGGAATTGAGAAATTAGTAGCGTCAGGAACTCAGTTAATCGTAACTTGTGATACGGGGAGTACCAACTTAAGTGAAATTGACTATGCTCATGAGTTAGGCATTGATATTATTATCACTGATCATCATACTTTACCTGATGATCGTCCTCCTGTTATTGCTATTATCAACCCTCGCTACTTTACCACTAATCATCCCCTATTTCATTTATCAGGAGTAGCAGTAGCTTATAAATTAGTTGAAGGGTTTTATCAAATATTACCAGATGTTCCTCAACAACCGTTAGAAGAATTATTAGATCTAGTCGCTATTGGGTTAATTGCTGATTTAGTTGAGTTAAAAGGAGACTGTCGTTATTTAGCACAAAAAGGCATTCAACAGCTACAAAAACAGCGACAATTTCCCACTCGTCCAGGGGTTGCTAAATTATTAGAATTATGTCAACGTAACGGCGATCGCCCCACAGATATTTCCTACGGGATTGGACCGAGAATTAATGCCATTAGTCGCATTCATGGCGATGCTACCTTTGCGGTTGAATTGTTAACCAGTCGTGATAAAACCCTTTGTAATCAACTCGCTTTAGAAACCGAATTAGCCAATACAAGACGCAAAGAAATACAACAAAGAGTTTGTAAAGATGTTCAAAAGAAACTCTCTCAAATTGACTTATCAACAGTAGGGGTTATCGTTTTAGAAGATATCCAATGGGAAAGCGGCGTTTTAGGCTTAGTTGCTGGAAAAATTGCTCAAGAATATGGTCGTCCAACGATTTTATTAACCATCACAGAAATAGAGAATAAAGACCAAAATACAGTTACGAAAATGGCTAGGGGGTCAGCGCGTTCAGTTAATCAAATAGATTTATATGAATTAGTCGCTTCTCAACAACATTTATTACATCGTTTTGGAGGACATCCTTTCGCCGCAGGGTTAAGTTTACCCCTAGAAAATTTAACTCTGTTTAAAGAAAGTATCAATCAAAAATTACGACAAAAAATTAATAATCTTAATTCATTACAAGCAACAATAGAAGTAGATTTAATAGTTAGTGTGGCTGAATTGGGACAAGACCTATTTCGGGAACTAAAATTATTAGAACCCTGTGGGATGGGAAATTCTGTTCCTAAACTGTTAATTCAGAATTGCTGGTTTGATAATGTTTGGAATAAGAATATTGAAGACAAGAAAAGAAAGAAAATACAATATATAAGAACATTTTTTGAAATTTATGATCATTCTACAAAAAAAGGATTTCCTGGCGTTTGGTGGGAACATTATCAAGATGATATTCCCGTCAATCAACCCCAGGATGCTATTGTTGAATTAGACTTTAATGCTTATAAAAAACGCTATGAAGTTAGATTGATTGCAATTAGAGACCATATAGCTGATATTGAAATTAATCACGAAACTAGCAATGATAATTATTTATTAGATTGGCGTAATCAAGAACCTTCAGAAATGCTAGATATTTCCTGTCAAGTGTTACAAGATTGTCCTAATAGTTGGAATGAGCTACTAAAGATATATCATCAAATTCAGCAAGAAAAACTTAAACTTGCTCTGGCCTATAATTCTCCAAAATCTCTAAATTCTCAACAAATTTGGCAACAATTATTAGGAATTGCTAAACATTACAGTCGGACTCAAGAGATTGTAAACATAGGACAAATAAGGAAAAAATTAGAACTCAGCGATCGCACACTAAAATTGGGGTTGGAAACTTTATCTAAATTAGGTTTTAGTTATAATCAAATCAACGATAATTTAAAATTTCAATGGGAAGAAAAAATCCCTAATAATATCCAACAAAAAGTAAACGAATTTATAGAAGTAGTTGAGGAAGAACAATTTCAGTATCAATATTTTGCTAATGTTCCCCTTGATGTAATTCAAAAAACCTTATCTATTATTAACGAATAAAGTGACTATGGTTTTTCTTCTGGAGTAAGATAGAAAGTAGGATTTAGTTAAGAGGGCGTTTGTCATTATGAAAAATTTTACCAACTTAATAAACACGATAATTATTGCTCTCTGGTTGGGAGCGATCGCTATTTTTTCTATTCAAAATATTACCGAAGTTTCTTTGAAGTTTTTGACGTTTGAATCTATTAAACTTCCCGTTGGGGTATTACTATCTTTCTGTGTGGGGGGAGGAATGGTTGTGGGGTCATTAGTTCCTCTGTTGTGGAAATCTCCCAAACGTTCAACTAGAAGACGTTCAAAGAGAAATTTTCAGGAAGTAGATGATTTTGACTTTTGATTGGATTAATGCCTATGTTAGGAGGCTATAATTTGATTATAAATCCCAGAATTGAGGAGAATTACGTCAAATGATTGAAGGGTTAACCGCAGCAGCGATCGCAAAGTTGGTTTTTGATGCTGTTATTCAAACAGGAACAGGTAAGTTAACTGAAAAGGCGATTGAAAAAGGTCAACAACTTTGGCAAAAAATTCGAGGCAAAGTTAAGGAAGAAGGGGTAACAGAGGCGATTTTAGTTGAAGTAGAACAACAAAAATCTTGGGAGGTTTTAGAACGGCAAATTGTTCCTTTTTTACAAGTTTCAATGATTAAAGATCCCAACTTTAAACAGGATATTCAAAATATTGCTCAACAATTCAATCAAGAAATAAACAAAGAAAGTCAAGATAATATTTCAATGAATGCTAATGCTTATGATCAAAGTACCGTTAAACAAGTAGGTAAAATTGACGCAAATGAGGTTAATTTTTAGAATTGATTGATTGATTGATTTTTTCAAGGTTAGTCTTTATGTGAAAGTTTTAGAGTCATGGCAGAACAAACAAATCCTAGTAATTCTAATAACATAGAAATGGAAGGAACTGCCAACGAAAGCAGTCAATTCACTCAAATTGGAAAGATTGAAGCAAATCAAGTTTTTATTGGCGATCAGTCAGCAACCCCTTTACTTGATAAACTTGAGAAAAGTAGTGAATCTGAATCGGTTAGGGTTCTGAAAACGGGAGATTCACCTAAAAGAATTGAATATTGGCAAGGAAGAAAAGATGAGATTGATCAAATTTATCAATGGTTAACTAATGATAATATTTGTTTAATTGGAATTGAAGGAATTGGTGGAACAGGAAAATCAGTTTTAGCCAGTAAAATTTATGAAGAAATTGACGAATTTCCAAAACGTTTTTGGGCGGATGTTTCATCAGGTGCAATTCTTTTTAGTGATTTAGCGAGACGAGTTTTAACAGAGTTTGGTAGTTCGGTTCCTGATAATGAATTAGAATTGGTTAATGCTTTAATTCAATGTTTACGATCGCGTCAATATTTATTAGTGATTGATAATTTAGAAAGTCTTTTAACCATAGAGAGAAAATGGAAAAGTCAGTTTTATCAAGATTTTTTTAATAGTTGGCTTGAGTTTGGTAGCAACAGTAAAATTTTAATTACAACGCGAGAAAGACCAGAATTAATGGGTTTTGAATGGTTGCTATTAAAAGGGTTAAAAACGGAAGAAGGGGCTAATTTACTCACAGAATTGGGAATTACAGGGGAAGTAACTGCCTTTTCTGAATTAGTAGATGGTCATCCCTTATTATTAAAAATTGTCGCTAATTTAATTAAAAATGAATATTCCCAAGACCCAAATATTGAACGGTTAGCAGATTTAGGATTAGGAAACTTACAGCAATTACTAACAGATTCAAGAGTAGTTTGTCAACATCGCCGCGAAAATGTGGGGATGGTTTTGGTGTTGTATGCGAGTTTTAATCGTCTCACCCTTTGGCAACAAAAATGGTTACAAAATTTAAGTGTTTATCGGGGGAGTTTTGATGGGGAAGCAGCAAAGCAAATGTTAACTCAAGTTGATGAGTCTGATGCTTTACCCAAAGAAATTAGAGACATTGAACAGGAGTTGAGACAATTTGTTAAACGATCTTTATTAGAACAACAATTGACTCCGAAAGAACGGTTTTCCTTTCAACCTGTGGTGTTAGAATATCTCAAATTTAAAGCAGGAAATCAAAATCAGGCACATTCTCAGGCGATCGCCTATTTTGCACAGAAGGTTAAACAAAAACCTTGGCAAACCCTAGAAGACGTAAAAGAATACCTAGAAATTGTCTATCATCAGTGTCAATTAGAAGAATATGCTAATGCAAACGAAATTTTGAGTTATTGTGATAATTTTCTCTCTCTTCGGGGTTACTATTCCACTATCACAGAAGTCAATCAACCTTTAGTCGAGAATTGGCAACCGAAAGACAATGAAGAAAAAAAGAATTTTGGTTGGGTATTCAATCGTTTAGGCAATGCTTACGACTCCCTCGGACAGTACCAAACAGCCATTGACTATCATCAGCAACATTTAGAAATCTCCAAAGAAATCGGCGATCGCTACGGACAAGGAAATAGTTTAGGGAATTTAGGCAATGCTTACGACTCCCTAGGACAGTACCAAACAGCAATTGACTATCATCAGCAATCTTTAGATATCGCTAGGGAAATCGGCGATCGCAGAGGAGAAGGAAATAGTTTAGGGAGTTTAGGCAATGCTTACTACTCCCTAGGACAGTACCAAACAGCTATTGACTATCTTCAGCAATGGTTAGAAATCTCCAAAGAAATCGGCGATCGCAGGGGAGAAGGGTCTAGTTTAGGGAATTTAGGACTTGCTTACGACTCCCTAGGAGAGTACCAGACAGCAATTGACTATCATCAGCAATCTTTAGAAATCTCCAAAGAAATCGGCGATCGCTTGGGAGAAGGAAATAGTTTAGGGAATTTAGGCAATGCTTACCACTCCCTCGGACAGTACCAGACAGCTATTGACTATCATCAGCAATGGTTAGAAATCTCCAAAGAAATCGGCGATCGCAGGGGAGAAGGAAATAGTTTAGGGAATTTAGGCAATGCTTACCACTCCCTCGGACAGTACCAGACAGCAATTGACTATCATCAGCAATCTTTAGAAATCTCCAAAGAAATCGGCGATCGCAGGGGAGAAGGAAATAGTTTAGGGAATTTAGGCAATGCTTACCACTCCCTCGGACAGTACCAGACAGCAATTGACTATCATCAGCAATCTTTAGAAATCTCCAAAGAAATCGGCGATCGCAGGGGAGAAGGAAATAGTTTAGGGAATTTAGGCAATGCTTACCACTCCCTCGGACAGTACCAGACAGCAATTGACTATCATCAGCAATCTTTAGAAATCTCCAAAGAAATCGGCGATCGCTTGGGAGAAGGAAATAGTTTAGGGAATTTAGGCAATGCTTACGACTCCCTAGGACAGTACCAAACCGCCATTGACTATCATCAGCAACATTTAGAAATCTCCAAAGAAATCGGCGATCGCTTGGGAGAAGGAAATAGTTTAGGGAATTTAGGCAATGCTTACGACTCCCTAGGACAGTACCAGACAGCCATTGACTATCATCAGCAATGGTTAGAAATCTCCAAAGAAATCGGCGGTCGCAGGGGAGAAGCCAATAGTTTATTTAATTTGGGAAATTCGTTATCAAAAATAAAACAAAAATCAAACGCAATTAATGCTTATAAAAATGCTCGTCAATTGTTCCAAGAAATGGGACTTGATAGTTATGTTCAAATGTGTGATGATGCGATTAACAAGCTTTCTCAAAGTTCTGGAAACTGGTTTAAACGTTTATTACGCTGGTTTAGGAATTGGTTACGTCGTTTGTTGGGGGGATAATTCAGAAATAGTTTATTTATCTTCAGAAAACTGATAGTTCAAAATTGAAACCTATAAAACGTTAATTGTGTATTCCCATAATGTTTTTCTTGACGAATTTCTAATCCTTTAATTCCTATTGCTTGCCATGATTTAGGATTATGTTCCACTGCAATTTCTCCGTCATTTGCTAAGAGTTGATAAGTAGCGATCGCCTCTAAAACAGGTTGATATAACTGACTAGCATAAGGCGGATCAAAATAAATATGATCAAATTGTTGCCCGTCTAAGGTTTTTAAAACTTTAATGACATCGCCTTTAATGACTTTAAATTCTTGATTTTCTGTAGCGACTTTTTGCCAATTTTGCTTAATAATACCGCAAGCTTTCCCATATTTTTCAATCCCTATTACTTCCCTTGCACCACGACATAAAGCTTCTGCACCCATTGAACCATTCCCTGCACATAAATCTAACCAACGACACCCTATAATTGAACCTTGCCAAATATTAAATAACGCTTCTCTAACCTTAGCAGAAGTCGGACGAGTTAATTGTCCAGGTAAAGTGGTTAATAATCGATTTCCATAAATCCGCATTATAGTGAATAATTGATAGTAGATAGCTTAAGTAAATAGAACATAATGGGAAATTATTGAGGAATTTCTACAAGACTCCCAGTAACATATTTATGTAGGATACTAGAAATCAAGGTTTGATCAGAAATCCCTTCTTCTTTTGCTTTAGCTTGAATAGCTTCTAAATCCAAAGAAGATAATTGTAAAGTGATTGTTCTGTTTTGAATCAAAGTTGCTTCTGCGTAAGATTTTAACTCCGCTAGTCTCTCTGGGGTTCCCACAGAATACCACTCGTCATTATCATAGGAATCAAGAATCTCTTGTTCTTCTGAATTAAGCTTAGTCATCAATGATTGTTCCTCCGAGATATTTTTTAGTTGCCTTTCTTGAGGGAATAATTGTTTTGAGAAAGAGTTCTGAAGATGAATTTATATAGGGAATTAGAAAAGCGTAATTGTCAATTTTGACAATCATCATTCGTTGATTTGGATATTTTACCTTATTCGGATGCTCCACATCATCAAGAAGATTTCCTTTCTGTATAGATACTAACACCATTTCAAATGTTATGCCTCGTTCTTTTTGAAGCTTTTTATTCTTTTCCTGATTCCATCGAATCGTTTTCATTCTGGTTAAATGACTTACGAGGTTGACTCAATCTGCGAAAAAATATTTAATTATCCATTAAAATTTAATCTAACGAGTAAGTGACTATCACAGGAGTTTGACTCATCGTATTATTCTCTAATTGATACTATGTCAATAAAATTAATTAGGGACTACCAACTAACCCAAAAAGCTTAGCCAATCCACCTAAAAGTGCAACAATTAAACCAATTAAAACCCCACGACTAATAAACTCTTGATTATCTATCCGTTTTCCTAAACCATCAACCTTTTCCTCTAGTCTAACTTGTCCAACTTCCAAATTAGTCAAACGAGAATCAATCTTATCTAACTTAGATTCAAACTTTTCATTGAGTTTATCTACTTTAGACTCAAGTTTATCTAACTTGGACTCAAATTTTTCATCAATTTTATCTAATTTCCCATTAATCTCTTTTAATATGTCTTCGAGTGAATAAGTGACGGTAATCGGAGTTTGACTCATCATATTCTTCTCTAATTGATACTATATATTAAAATTAATTAGGGACTACCAACCAATCCAAAAAGCTTGGCTAATCCACCTAAAAGTGCAACAATTAAACCAATTAAAACCCCACGACTAATAAACTCTTGATTATCTATCCGTTTTCCTAAACCATCAACTTTTTCTTCTAATCTTGCTTGTCCCACTTCTAAATTAGTCAAACGAGAATCAATCTTATCTAACTTAGACTCAAACTTTTCATCGAGTTTATCTATTTTAGACTCAAATTTTTCATCAATTTTATCTAGTTTACTACTAATCTCTTTTAAGATTTCTTCGAGTGAGTAAGTTATTGTAACTGGAGTTTGAGTCATTGTATCAGTCTCCAAATAGATGATTGTAGAATTGTATTTATTTAACCAACCTAACAAAATTAGATAGAATTTTTAAGCCATAATCTGAAGATTTTTCAGGGTGGAATTGTACTGCCATGAGATTATCAAAAGCGATAGCTGCTGTAATCGTTTGGGTTCCGTGGGTAACAGTTGCTGCGGTAACATTTTTATCGATAGGATCAACATAATAAGAGTGAACAAAATACACATAAGGATTGGTTGGTAAACCTTGCCATAAACTTAAATCAGGTTGAGTAAAGTCCAATTGATTCCAACCCATGTGAGGAATAGTAAGATTAGGTTCAGAACGAAAACGACGTACCTTTCCAGGGATAATTCCTAACCCTGGTTCTTTCCCTTCTTCAGAAGCATCAAAGAGAATTTGTAACCCTAAACAAATTCCTAAAAAAGGCTTTTTGTCAGCGATTGCCTGTTTAATGGGATCAACTAAGTGACGCGATCGCAGATGCTGAACTGCCGGATCAAACGATCCAACTCCAGGTAAGACAATTCCAGCAGCTTGAGCAATTTCATCAGGAGAATCAGTGATTTTTGGGGTTATCCCTGCTTTTTCGAGTCCTTTACAAGCAGAGTGCAGGTTTCCCATATCGTAGTCAATAACGGCAATAAAGCCCATGTTGCAATGTTTAATAAAATAAGTTCTTCGATTCTATTCTAGGGTATGAGATCTCATGACTAAGATTCTGTTAACTTCATTTCAAACTTGGCTACCTCATCAAGTCTCTAATTCCTCGGATGATCTTTTGGAGTATATAAAATCCCAAGAGATTAAAGGGGTATTTTTCAGCTTTTTAAGACAACTGCCGGTGGATATCTCCCTAGCAAGTCAACAGGCGATCGCGGCTATTGATGAAATTCAACCCCAAGTGGTGATTTGTTGCGGAATGGCGGAGTCACGCCAACAATTAACCGTAGAATCAAATGCTCGGGGAAAAAGAGGAAAACTTGAAACCACGATTAACCTAGAAAAATTAGTTTCCCAGTTGTCAGATACGTCTATTAGTCACGATGCAGGTATGTTCGTCTGTGAGGGACTTTATTATCAAGTTTTGACTCATTTACAACAATCTTATCCTTACAGTCATGGATTATTTGTTCATGTCCCTATATTGACTGAAATTAATAGATTTCACATCGTTAGGGAGTTTAACTTAATCTTAGAAAAACTTTCAATTCTTTAGTTAGCTCATTATTATTGTATTTTTAAATTGTTGATCCACACAAAGAAGGATCAAACCTTAAAATTATCTGTTTTTTAACAGTAGTTTAATTAGGAAAATATTAAAATAAGTAGGTAGGCATAAATGAAGGTTTGTAGTAAGCTCTTTAGAGCAAGAAAGTGTTCCATCATCGATGCTCAAGCCCCAACTACTTGGTACTGAGCGGAGCCGAAGTACGAACTTTTCTATTTTCACGCTAACTATGCCTAATCACTTAAAAGTATATTCATAGTTCATTCTTTGTAAGAATAAATAGGAAAATTAAACGATGTTTTGCGAACAATGTGAACAAACAGCTAGTGGAAACGGTTGTCATCAATGGGGAGCTTGTGGAAAAAGTCCTGAAGTGAACGCGGTACAAGATTTATTAGTTTATTGTTTACGGGGACTCGCTCCAGTTGTTTTAAAAGCCAAAACATTAGATATTTCTACCCATCAGGCGGATATTTTTACCGGTGAAGCTTTATTTGCCACCATGACTAATGTCAACTTTGATCACAAACGCTTTACGAAATATATTCGTAATTGTATTGAAATTCGAGAAAATTTAAAAGACCAAATAAATCAATCTATTTCCTGGCCAGAAATTTCTAATTATTTCCCTGACTTCACCGAAAGTTTAGTGCAACAAGGTCAAAACACTGACCTAACTTTTATAAGTAAAGAAACCAATAATATTGATATCTTCTCCCTAAAATTAACAGTTCTGTATGGCATAAAAGGAACGGCTTCTTATAACTTTCATGCTCAAGAATTAGGGCAAGAAGATGACCAAGTTTATACCTTTATTCAAGAAGCTTTAGCCGCCTTAGATCGTAATGATCTTAGTTTAAACGATTGGGTCAATCTTGCCTTAAATGTGGGCAAAACAAATCTAAGAGCAATGGAATTATTAGATGCAGGTCATACCAGTACCTACGGCCATCCTATCCCGACAAAAGTTCCTTTAAACCCTCGTCTAGGTAAAGCAATTTTAGTCTCTGGTCATGATATTAAACAATTAGCTGCTATTCTCGAACAAACTGTTGATAAAGGGGTTACCGTTTATACTCATGGTGAATTATTACCCGCCCATGGTTACCCAATTTTAAAAGAAAAATATCCCCATTTCTACGGGCATTATGGAACCGCTTGGCAAAACCAAACCAAAGACTTTGCTAAGTTTCCAGGGGCAATTATTATCACTACAAATTGTTTAATGCCTCCCCATGAAATTTATGAAGAAAAACTCTTTACCATTGGTCCGGTTGGCTATCAAGGAATTAACTATCTCCCTGGTAATCAAACTAACATTCCTGACTTTACTCCAGCCATCGAAAAAGCCCTAGAAATGCCAGGGTTTACCCAAGAAGAAACCCCAAGAGAGGTGACAGTAGGATTTGCTCATAATAGTGTGTTAAATGTAGCCGATCAAGTGATTGAAGCCGTTAAACAAGGTCAAATTCGACATTTCTTCCTCGTTGGTGGTTGTGATGGGGCAAAACCTGGACGGACTTACTATACTGAATTCGTGGAAAAAGTTCCCAAAGATTGTATTGTTTTAACCCTAGCTTGTGGAAAATTTCGCTTCTTTGATAAGCAGTTAGGCGAAATTGGAAATCTTCCTCGATTAATGGATGTTGGGCAATGTAATGATGCTTATTCTGCCATAAAAATTGCCCTAGGATTAGCTCAAGCTTTCCAGGTTGAAGTGAATGAACTACCCTTATCCATGATTCTTTCTTGGTATGAACAAAAAGCCGTTGCTGTTCTCCTCACCTTACTTTATTTAGGAATTAAAGATATTCGTCTAGGGCCAACCTTACCCGCTTTTATTACCCCTAATGTTTTCCAATTATTATCCGAAACCTACAACCTTCAATCTATTACAACTCCTGATCAAGATTTAGCCGCTTGTTTAGCTTAAATAAGACCCAATAAGCTGTTCATGACCTAAATTAAAAGTAGGGGTCAATGGTCGTTGACCCTTACTGAAGATAAGAAAGAGCAAGGAATTTACCTTCCGTGATGCGTAAAGCCCCTGTGATTTATCCAGGGGATATAAGCGAATAGCCAGATTTATCTGGCAGTCAACCATTATGAGGATCGTTAATGTATTCTAATATGATTTGAGTGCTAACTTTTCCTGTTGTATCAAACATATAGGAATGAGTCCAAAGGGAGGGAAGTTTTAATAATTCTGGAAATTCTTGCCTAAGATATCGA
>NEED01000074.1 GCA_002110465.1 unicellular cyanobacterium SU2
ATGTTTCACTAACTGTGGAATTTCCATCGGTTACTTCTACGGTTAGGTCATAGCTGGTTATCCCTGATTCAAAGTCAATATAATTAGCTCCTGCTTCGGTTAGAGTAATTCGTCCATTACTGCTATCTATGGCAAATATTGGGTTATTATTGCTATCAGTCGGGGGAGATACTAGGGAATAGGTTAATGTATCTCTATCACTGTCACTAGCTTTTGCTATGGTGATTAAGCTATTGGGTAGGGCATTTTCTGCTAGGTTAACATCAGCAATAGATTCTAATGTCGGTGCTTGATTATTCTCAAAATAGATGATCCTGCCTCGAGCATTACCTCCAAAACCGTCTTGATTACCTATAAAAGCATCTAGGTCCCCATCTCCATCAATATCTACCAAATCGGGATGGGAATTATTTCCTACATCGGTTAATCCAAAGGGGTTGGTCTCAGGAGCAGCAAAACGGGGACTGGTCGGACTTCCTGTATTTTCCAGAAACCAAGTCTCGCCATAATTGTTACCGATAAAAACATCTAGGTCTCCATCTCCCTCAATATCTACAAAAGAGGAAGTGCCAGCAATATCTCCCACATCTATAAACCTCCCAAAGGGATGGGTTCTTGAATTCGTACTGGGAATAGGAGCGGCAAAACTGGGACTACTTCCATCCCCTGTATTTTGAAAATATAAGATATCGCCATAATACCGACTCACAAAAGCATCCAAGTCTCCATCCCCATCTATGTCTACCAAGCTGGGGCTTGAAAGCTGTCCCACACCAGTTAAACCGAAGGGGTTAGTAATACGAGAGGCAAAAGCCGGACTGGTGGAGTTTCCTGTATTTTCATAAAATAGGGTATTGCCGTCTTGATTACCCACAAAAGCATCCAGGTCTCCATCCCCATCTATGTCTACCAAGCTGGGTATTGAATTCCCTCCCACATCAGTTAAACCGAAGGGGTTGGTCTCAGGGGTAGCAAAAGACGGATTTGTGGGGCTTCCTGTATTTTCATAAAATAGGGTATTGCCGTCTTGATTACCCACAAAAGCATCGAGGTCTCCATCCCCATCTATATCGACCAAACGGGGACTGGCAAAAGAGCCCACATTATCTAAACCGAAGGGGTTGGTACTTGCTGTTAAAAAGTTAGGATTTTCTTCAACAATATCTGTCAAATTGATGGTAAATGTTTCACTAACTGTGGAATTTCCATCGGTTACTTCTACGGTTAGGTCATAGCTGGTTATCCCTGATTCAAAGTCAATATAATTAGCTCCTGCTTCGGTTAGAGTAATTCGTCCATTACTGCTATCAATAGCAAATAAAGGGTTAGTGTCATCAGTTGGGGGATTGTCTAAGGAATAGGTTAATGTATCTCCATTACTGTCACTAGCTGCCGCTATGGTGATTAAGCTATTCGGTAGGGCGTTTTCGGGTAGGTTGACATCGGCTATAGATTCAAATGTCGGTGCTGGATTATTCTCAAAATATAGGGTATCTCCATACTTCTCACCGACAAAAGCATCGAGGTCTCCATCCCCATCTATATCGACAAAACTGGGACTGACATAATCTCCCACATCGGTTAAACCAAAGGGGTTGGTAATACGAGCAGCAAACTGGGGATTAGTTGCATTCCCTGTATTCTCAAAATACAGGGTATTTCCATAAAATTCACCCACAAAAGCATCGAGGTCTCCATCCCCATCTATATCGACAAAACTGGGACTGGACACAGAACCCACATCGGTTAAACCAAAGGGGTTGGTAATACGAGCAGCAAACTGGGGATTAGTTGCATTCCCTGTATTCTCAAAATACAGGGTATCACCCTCAACGTTACCCACAAAAGCATCGAGGTCTCCATCCCCATCTATGTCTACCAAGCTGGGACTGGCCCAATCTCCCACATTATCTAAACCAAAGGGGTTGGTAATACGAGCAGCAAACTGGGGATTAGTTGCATTCCCTGTATTCTCAAAATACAGGGTCTTTCCAAAACGTTCACCCACAAAAGCATCGAGATCTCCATCCCCATCTATATCGACAAAACGGGGACTCGCAAAAGAACCCACATTAGTTAAACCGAAGGGGTTGGTAGTAGGGGCAGCAAAAGAAGGACTGGTGGAGCTTCCTGTATTCTCAAAATACAGGGTATTTCCCTGACTGTTGCCCACAAAAGCATCTAGGTCTCCATCCCCATCTATGTCTACCAAGCTGGGGCTTGAAAGCTGTCCCACATCAGTTAAACCGAAGGGGTTGGTACTAGCAGTAAGAAAGTTGGGTTCTCCTTCAAATATATCCGTTAGATTGATGGTGAAAGTTTGACTATCAGTCGAACTACCATCGCTTACTTCTACGGTTAGCTCGTAACTGCTTTGTGATTCAAAATCAATAGAATTAGATCCTGCTTCGGTTAGGGTAATTTCTCCACTACTGCTATCAATAGCAAATAAAGGGTTAGTGCCATTAGTAGGAGGTGAGTCTAAGGAATAGGTTAATGTATCTCCATCACTGTCACTAGCTGCGGCTATGGTGATTAAGTTATTCGGTAGGGCATTTTCTGCTAGGTTGACATTGGCTATAGATTCTAATATTGGTGATTGATTATTCTCAAAATATAGGGTATTGCCGTCACTATTACCCACAAAAGCATCTAGGTCTCCATCCCCATCAAGGTCAACAAAGCTAGAAATGCCATTAGAACCCACATCAGTTAAACCGAAGGGGTTGGTAATACGGGTAGCAAAAGCGGGATTGGTGGTATTTCCTGTATTCTCAAAATAGAAGATATTGCCACTACTATTACCCACAAAAGCATCTAGGTCTCCATCCCCATCTATGTCTACCAAGCTGGGGCTTGAAAGCTGTCCCACACCAGTTAAACCGAAGGGGTTGGTCGTAGAGGTAGCAAAACTGGGACTAGAGGCATTCCCCGTATTCTCAAAATAGAAGATATTGCCACTACTATTACCCACAAAAGCATCGAGGTCTCCATCCCCATCAATATCCCCCAAACTGGGACTGGCCAAAGAACCCACGTCAGTTAAACCGAAGGGGTTGGTCGTAGAGGTAGCAAAACTGGGACTAGAGGCATTCCCCGTATTCTCAAAATAGAAGATATTGCCACTACTATTACCCACAAAAGCATCTAGGTCTCCATCCCCATCAATATCCCCCAAACTGGGGCTTGAAAGCTGTCCCACATCAGTTAAACCGAAGGGGTTGGTCGTAGAGGTAGCAAAACTGGGACTAGAGGCATTCCCCGTATTCTCAAAATAGAAGATATTGCCATCACGGTTACCCACAAAAGCATCCAGGTCTCCATCCCCATCTATGTCTACCAAGATGGGACTGGTATCAGAAACTACATCAGTTAAACCGAAGGGGTTGGTACTGGGGGTTAAAAAGTTGGGGTTAGAGTTAGACATAGATATTTTTCATAAATATAATTACTAACCTTATACAAAATTTAAGTTAATCTTTAGCTAAAGAAATATTATAGATAGGTTAAGAGACTGTATTTATTATTTTTGTGGTCAACGAATGACCATAATTCATCACATTCAATTATCAATTTTACTTTAGGCTTATCTAAAACCTTGACTTGGCGAGGTACTTGCTCAAATTTCTTATTAATATAGTTTTGTAACCATCGCCATGAAACTCCAACGACTCTTGCAATACCTCTTAAAGAAATTCTCTCAAGAAGTAACTTGTCAATCAGTTCTTTTTGTTGCTGAGTAATCCATATTTTAGTTGAGTTCTTGACAAAATGATGACCACAATCTTGACAGCCATATTTAGGCTTTTTGTTATGAATACTTCCATTTTTCGTCAACCGATTTGAACCACAGTTAGGACAAGAATCTTCAAGCTTTTTCAAAGGCAATACTATGAGTAAAAAGAAAAGAGTATTTAACAAGTTCAACATTAATAAAAAAAGAGAAAAATGAAATTTATGATGGGATATAAGCTTATTATAACTGAATCCAACTAATCCTCGCTCCTCTCCTCTTCTAGTTAATACAAATAAACTACCCAAAATTCTTTCACTACATGGGAATCACTACCGAATCTTGTTTATAAAAACTTTGCTAAAGATGTAGGAATTTCCGAAAAGAAAAAGGTCTTACTCATAGAAGATAATGCGGGATGGCATCACAGCAAAAAAGGGGAAATTCCTGAAGGACTTTTGGTGGATTATTTACCGCCATATTCCCCAGAACTACAACCGGCAGAAAGCGCACCGCCCCGTCTGAGGTTCCCTCAGACATAGGGACGGAGCAAGCAGACTATGGACTTTAGTCGATGAACCGTTAGTTAACGAGCATTTTGACACAATTGATGAAATTGAAGAAATTCTGGTAAAGCGTTGTAATGTTCTTAGTGACATGAAGGAAGAAATTAGAAATTTAACTCATTATCATTGGCTACAATTTTCCTAAATGGTTAGGCAGGTATGGCAATCGGATTTAGTATCAGTTCAGGGTACTTATAGTTTTCTCTCTATCATCCCCTGGATATCCATACGCTCCTATTTTCTAGAAGTTCCTGACATCAACGAATCGCACCTACTCAAACCCCTACAAAGGCGGTTTTGGCCGCATAAATTTTTGAGTAATTTTTTCAGCAAAACCTAACTAAAAATGAAATCATTTTTATCAATTTGAGCAGGAGTTACACCTTCTAAAGTAACCAGGGGGAGTTGGTAGTCAGGTAACAATTGACCATAGGGGGAAACAGATATTCGAGAGTCATTACTACCAATAGCAGTGACATTGACTAAATCTTCAAAAGGATTTTCCCCTAAAATTGTGTCAAAGTCGTATCCAAAAGAAGTGTAGGAATTATAGAGGGGTTTCAAGTCAATTAAATCGTCATTATTGGCATTGAAATCGGTGATAATATCACCAAATTCATTAATTTTTTCATAGATGAAAGTATCCTTACCCCCAAGTCCAGTAATTACTTCCCCACCAATTCCACTATTAATCAAATCATCTCCTTGAGTACCAGTTACATCGAAATCACGGTCATCAATCAAATTAACAGTAAAGGTTTTTTCAACACTCAGTCCACCGCTATCGGTACTTTCAACAAGAATATCTAAATCAGGATCACTCTCAAAATCGAGTTGACTCGTATCTGCTACTTGTAACTCATCCCCAACAATTTTAAACCGACCTTGGGCATCATCTAAAAGGGTGTAGGTATGGCTATCTCCTACATCCGGATCAATCGTGCTTAATCGACCAATTAAAGTATTATCTGGAGCATTTTCTGTAACGAAGAGATTAGTAATGCTAATGTCATCAGGAACATTATTTATATTAGCAAAAGTAGCAAGAGCGGAAATAATGCCATTAACAAGTCCATCATTATCGCTGTCTTGTCCATCAACTAAATGTACACGGACTTGATCGGTTAAACCATTACCATCACTATCAATAAACTCGGCTCCAGTTTCTCCATCGTACTCAAAGTTTGACCATGTTTGACTGTCGAAATCAAATTTGAAGTAACTATTCACTTTCGCCGATTCTGGGACTTCTAAGGTGACAATCACAGGGTTTTTATCTAGGGGGGTCGTTAACTTATAGTCAAAGCTAACCAAAGAAGTTATGCTCTTATTTTCTAATTCAATTAAGGGTAGAGGAAGAATATCCCAACTGCGAATCTGACTATCAGTTTCAGAGACAGCTTTTACTTCTATTTCTTGAGCTAAATCAGTTCGACTACCAAAGTGTTCAACGCTTAAACCGATGTCAACTGATTTACCAGTGTTAATTTCATTATCAATTAAATCAACAGTAACAGTTTTCTGAGCTTCTTCAGCTTCAAAAACAGTGAATCCTCCTACATGATGATAGTGAATTCCTGCTTTTCCTGTACTATCAACCGTGTGGTATTTCACGACTAAAGGTTCTGATAAATCACCAGTGCGAGTGATAACAAATTCAATTTCGCCTTCAGATTCAGAAACAATTGATCTAGGAATAGATAAATAAGTCGGTTGAATAGCAAATTCCGTGGTTTCTACTTCTTCTTCCTCTGAGTCTGTTACGTTTGTTAAACTGATATCTGTAGTTGTAGCTTCCAAAGCATTGAAACTATTAGTAACCAGACTACTTGTTGTTGTCGCCGCGGTAATTTCTAAATTTGTATCAAGGAGAATCTCTAAATTACCATCTCTATAAACATTATAGAGAACATCATTAATGATTGTAGACTCTAGGGTTACATTTTTAGGAAAAGCAACTATATCTTCACTATCTCCAGTAATCGTAATGGTATTAGAAGTATCAGAGAGTTTAAGTAACCAAATGGTTTCTGGTAAAGTTAAGGTATTACTACCATAATCGCTTAAGTCTATGGCTTCTATTCCTTCTATTTTGCCTGATGCGATTAAATCTTCGAGAGCGAAATCTTGATCGGTATAGCCGGCGAAAACTAAAGTATCGTTCCCATCTCCACCATCAACTTTTGTGAAATAGGTATCAGCAACAATCAAGACATCATCGCCTCGACTACTTTGAAGATAATCAGCACCACCATTACCTTTGATAATGTCATTACCACTAGCACCGATCATGTTTTCTCCTGTCGGAGTACCGATCATTACATCATTACCATCAAAAGTTCCATATTGATTGACGCTGGCGGTAAAATCTCCACCAAAGATAACAAAAGTAGGATCTTTACCATTGTCATCTTTTGTCGAAATAATCACATCATCAAAGCCATCTCCGTCTATGTCTTCTCCACCATTAACTGATATTCCCGAATAGCTAGAGTCTAAACCAGTTATTTTAAAGGCTAGATTGTCTGAAACTAGGTCATCAATATCTATGTTATTATTGCTATTGGCTTCGTCTTGGAAAGAACTATTCCCAAAAACAACATATATTACTCCAGTATTTAGAATATTTCCATCTAAATTTGTAGCATAAGGAGCAGCAATAATAAAATCATCAAAGCCATCTCCGTTGATATCTCCTCCATTACTAACTGACGACCCCAACTCTGAAGTTGAAGCAGATTCATTATAAATTAGTGAATAAGTAGAAGGAAGATAATCAAATTGGCTAGAAGATTTAAACGTTGGATTATCCCAAAAACTTTGAGTTAATAAAGTTATAAAACTTGCGTTATCACCATAAAGACTCAGATCATCAAAGCCATCTCCGTTAATATCTCCAATTCCTTCTACTACCGACTTTATGGTCTTAGTCTCACTATTACTAGAATCAAATGCAACAATTCCTTGAGAGTTAAAATTATTATTTATATGGCTTAAATTTAATTTTCCAAGATTAATATTCTCTCTTTTTTCTTCCCCAAGTACAATTACAGAAGCACGATTAATTCCATAACTATTCCCCCAACCAAAAGCTAAATCATCAAAACCATCACCATTAACATCTCCTGCTTTAGTAACATTCGTTAAAGTTCCACCAGTGGTAGTAATGATCAACCCTTGATCTTCAGTAAGATCATTGAAGTCATCAGGAATCGTCCCATTACTGTTTCCATAGACAACATAAACATAGTTATTTCTATAAGTATTGGCAATGACAGCAAAATCTTCGAGTCCATCGCCGTTAAAGTCTCCGAGAGGGCTTATATCTCCTAGCGTTAACTCATCCCCTACATTCCCATTATAAGTTGCTACGGCCACACTGGTAGAATAAGCACTATTGCTTAGTGTTTTCACACTATTACGAAATACTTCACCACCATTGTTAATGTAAATTACATTGTTGTCACCATTATTGGCAGCAAATAAGTCAAGATCTCCATCTCCTTCTATATCCCCAAAAGCTAAACCATAAGTATTGTAATCCTTACCATCATTTTTGTCTTCGGGAAATTTGCCCGTACCATCGCCTGTCCAACTCCGATTAACATTACTATTAGCAATCCCAGCGATAAAATCGATGTTCCCGTCTCCATTAAAATCGTCTACAGCGATCGCTTTTGTATCTTTCTCATTATCTTCTTCGTCGTCGTCAGAAAGTCCCCAATCTTGTAGGGTAAAAGTTTTATCTTTGTTATTTAACCAAGATTCATCAGGTTCCCCCTCATCATTACCAACAATTACATCTAAATAATTGTCCCCATTAAGATCAACTAATTCAACAGCTCGACTGTTTCTACTATCATTACTATTCCAAGGATTAGAAAAGTTAGCACTTCCATCGTTAATCCAGAGGCGATTAGACTGATCATTATTTGCAATAAAGGCATCGATATCTCCATCGTTATCGACATCACCTAAACTGACATCACGGCTTTTCTTTCTTTGATTATCATCAAAAAGTCCTTGAGAAAAACCACCATCACCATCATTAAGCCAGACAGTATTTTTAGAACCGCTATTGTCACCTCCATTATCATTGGCAACAAAGGCATCTATATCTCCATCATTATCTAAATCCGCTAAATCCACACCCCTGCTGTTTCCAGAACCCAAACTTTGTTTAGTATTAACAAACTTTCCATTTTCGTTTCTGAAAACTTGATTCCCTTTACCATCTCCATTAGCAACAAAAGCATCCATATCTCCGTCGCCATCTAAGTCAGCTAGGGCTACATCATAGCTGTTATAATTATTAGAAATAGATTGAGTTAAGGTAAAATTGCCATTCCCATCATTAAAATAAATTTTGTGATCATCCTCATAATTAGCAAAAAACACAAATTCAACTAATTCACTGTAACTATTATTAGAATTAGGATTAGTAATTGTTGATGAACTACTTTCAGACAGTTCTGAATCTCCACCAAAAATAACTTTTAAATTAGTATCATCTTGAACAAGAAAATCATCAAAACCATCACCATCAAAATCTCCTACTATATTCCCGGCTGTAGCTTTGATGGAGCTTTGATTTGTTTGAGGTAAGGTATCAAAACCAACTGCTTCAGCTTTAATCAACTCATCGCTACTTTCTCCTAAGTCCACTACAGCATATTGTTGACTTTCGCTTTCATCTAAGCTATCAATGCGTAGGAGATCAGCAAAACCATCACCATTAATATCGCCTAAATCAGCTACATTAGTTATAGAATAAGCGTCAGTTGAATTACTTTCAATAAAGTAACCATTATCAGCTTGTAGAGTGTTAAGTTTGAGACTGCCATCTTCTTCTAACCAAGGATGTCCGAAAACTATATATGTTTCTTTTGCTTGAGGCGCACTGACAACAAAATCATCAACACTATCTCCATTGACATCTCCAACTCCAGAAACCGCTTTCCCTGAGAAGTTTTGAGGAATACCACCTGTTAAGACAAGAGCATTATTTTGAGCAGAACTAGTTAAATCAACCTCTCCTGTCAAATTAGTATCCCCAAAAACTACGTTGCTTTGTCCTGCACTATATCCAGCAAAAGGTGACGCGATAATTAAATCCTCGATATTATCATTATCCACATCTCCAGCAGAGGCGATCGCTTTTCCTGTTTGTCCTCTTTGATTGGAGTCCCCGTTAATCGTTAAATCACTTTCACTTGTTATATTAACCGATTCAGACTTTTTGCTTGAATCGCCGAAAATTGTATATACTGCACCTCTATTATTATTTGCTCCAGGCGCACCTATTGCTGCATCATCTAGTTTATCTCCGTTGATATCTATAAAAGAAACATCAAAACCACTAACTGTATTGCTATAACGATTGTCTGGATTGGCTGCTAAAGTAAAACCACTATCACTATTTAAGGTATCTGGGGTATAGTTACCAATATCGGTAGAGCCATAAATGATATAGGATCGACCTGTGTTTAGATAGAGGGTATTCGAGGGTTGATTTTCGTTGATAGTATCACTAATACTCGAAAATGTATCTCCTACACCAGAAACCACATCTTCAGTGGGACGAGTATAAGTATAAGCTTGATAATAGCCTGGCGCACCTATTAATATATCGCCAAAACCATCCCCGTTGAAATCAACTTGATTATCACTATCGCCATCGGAAATAGCTACGGAGAAACCTGCGCTGCTGCCGACATCTACTGTTGTTGGATTTGGTTCAACTCGATTATTAGCGATCGCCTTTGTAGTTGATCCTGCAAAAATTTGTTGTGGAGATGGAGTTTCTTTATCGCCATTAACTACATATACTCGTCCTATTGTATTACCACTGCTATCTTGGGATGCAGGCGCACCAACAACAATTTCATCTAACCCATCTCCATCAATATTCCCTACTGCTACATCAAATCCAAATTCCTCACTATCATTCTCTCCCTCTACTTTGAAACCTGTTTCACTGGGACTACTACTAAGATTACTAAGATCGACATTATTGCCCGCATTAATTGCTTTACCATAGATTACATAAATTGCCCCCTTACCAGATTTAGGTGCCCCAATCACTAAATCATCGATCCCATCACCATCGATATTTCCTGTGGCTAAACTGTAACCAACTCCAGCATTATCTAACCCACTAATCCAGATTCCATTAGAGGGAGAACTGCCGGCGGTAAGATTTTTGGCTGAGATTGTCCCAGTTAATACAAATACGCCTCCATTTTCTTCATTATAGCCTGGTACACCTAGTGAAACGTAACGCTCTCCATTCCCCAGTTCACCACTAACAACGCTATTCCCTGCACTCAATTCGTCGGTGGTGAGGATAACACCGCTATCAATTTCAGCCAGGGAAGTGGTTTCGTCTTCTAAAACAGTTGCTGTGGCTATATAGCTATTACCTATAGGGACTACATTCTGAGTAATAGTTTCACCATTTTCAAGAGTGAATTCAACTTGATAAGTTTCTTCTCCTGTCAAAGCTAAATCATCGGGATCTGCATATAAATCAATAGTGAGACTATATGCAGAGCCAGGTAGAGTATAGTTGACAGAGAAATCATTATCTTTATCGTTTTGGGATACATCGTTAACTTGAACATCTAAAACTCGATTATCTGTGCTTGTTTCCCAAATAATATTTTCTGTTGTGGTTGTAGATAGTTTAACATTCTTAATAGTTTCTCCTGGTGCTGAAATATTAGCTTGAAAATGTAAATCAATAATGTTGTTGCTGGCAATGTTATCGGGAGAAACAAAATCTGCATCCCCTCTTGAATTTGAACTGTTCCCACTCAAAACATTAACTGAGTAAGATTTATCAGAATTATTGACAAAAGATACAGTTACATTATATTTATCGATATTGTCTTTATTTATTCCTGTGGCATCTGCATAAAGGTCAAATCTTTCTTGAGTCCCTACTACTACATGACTAAAACTGGTTACATCTGGATTTCTACTATTAAGTAATTCTGTGCTATTTTGCACTACTCCTAAAAGGCGATCGCTATTTTCTGGGATAATTTCCCAGGTGGCGATCTCCTGGTTACCATCTAATCCCTGTAGTTGGATTGAGTTAATTTCTTCTCCTACCACACTAGAATCTAGGGTAAGTAAAAAGTGTAAATCTGTTTCTCCATTGGGTTCTAAAGAACTTTCTGATACTAAATCATAGTCACTAACCCCCCTATTGATAGATAGTTCAGTGGGAACTAACTCTAATTGGGGTTTGATGATTGTATTATTCCAACTATTACTATCTATATCTTCTACAATACCTTGATAAATCTGGTAAGTGCCTGAGTTGATTGGACGCAATTGAGAGGAAAAATGTTCGCTTATTTGATCTGAAGTTTGAGGATTACTCACATCTTCTACTTTTTGCAGCGCGTAGTTATACAAAGCTACCTCATCAACAACAATCTCATTGGCTGCAGTTATTGTTAAATCTTCCCCATTGCTGCTGCGAGTAACACCTTCTGTGCTGGCTAAATTCTGTCCATTGACATAGACTGCCATTTTAGAGGGAACAGTTAAAGTTTCTGAGACGTTATTTTCCTCATCTGTTTCTGTATATGTGTATTCTGTTGAATAACCTGCTACGACATAATGCCATTGATTAAGAGGTAAGTTAAGTTCTTCAGTTAGGTTTTGATTATCTCCTCCTAAATCAAAACTTATTTCCTCTGGCGTTATTGTTACTTGCCAATCTCTGTTGAGAGTTACTGTGCTATCATCTTCAGTAAATTTCACCCAAAACTCTATGCTGAAATCTTGATTAGGTAAAGCTTCTCCGGTATTGGATACTGTAAAGCTACCATTATTAAATTTAATGGCTGTATTTTGATCACCAGGGGCTAAAGCACCTGATTGCCCAAACTCGAATTCACCCTCATAAATCCCGGTAAAACCGTCTTCTCCCAAGACTCCCTGATTTGTCGCTTCTGTCCCTTCAGATTCATTGAGACGATAATATAAAGCGGGTTCATCTTGAATAATATTGTACAAGTAGGACGTTTCTTGCCAAACTTCTGTAAAGATGGCTGTTTGCTCGTCAATTTGTCCTATTTGGATATCTGCCCCTGTAGCTGGATTTGCTCCTTCTAGATCCGTTAGATAAACAATACTTTGCTCACTTCCTTGAATGAGAATATCTTCAGATTTTCCGTCAAAATTTCCTGTAATTAAGTTAGCTGAATCATCGCTGCTAGTAAAACTTTGAGCCGTAAATGTTCCATCACCATTAGATAGATAAATCGTCTGACCGTCTTCTGTAATAACATCATCGACTTCGTCTTGATTAAAGTCCCCTACTATTGTTAGAGTTTCACTGGCTAAGATTGTTGTTGCTAATTGCTCAAATTCATCGCTTGTGTCGTTACTAAAATATATTTGCCATACATTTCCACTATCATCGCCTGGGTCAAATGCGGTGAGAAAATCATCAAAACCATCACCATTAAAATCTCCTATGACAGAAGTCTGAACCTTAGAGACTGGGGGTATTGATAAAGAATTAAGCCAGACTAAGTTTGCGTTATTGAGATTATTGACATCCTCATCTAGTGCTTCATTAGCTAAAAATACATCTAAACTCCCATCCCCATTAAGATCTCCCAACTTCCCTCGTACCGTTTCAGTATTTGAAGAAAATAATGACTGATCTCCATTAGAAAAGTTGCCATCGCCATCATTAAGCCAAATTACCTGATCTGATTCCAAGGCTGTAAGAAGTATGTCTGTATCCCCATCAAGATCTATATCTCCTAAAGAGGCATCCACTCCAACTGTATCTGAACTTCCAATTTCTTGATTTGTATTGACAAAAGTTCCTTCACCATCATTGAGCCAAACTTGACTGTCTGGTGTAAAGGAACTGCCTTGAGTTCCCTGAGTATTAACCGCAACCAAGTCTAAATACTCGTCATTATTTAGATAACCTAGTTCTATATCGAATAAGTTCTCCCCTATTTCCAGAATTTGATTGGTTCTATTAAAATTGCCACTTCCATTATTGAGCCGAACGATAACTCTTCCGAGAAAATCAGTTGATAAAACATCTAAATCCCTATCCCCATCTATATCTCCTAGACTTGCTGAGAATGTTATACTATCATTGTTCCCTAAAGATTGACCACTGTCTGTAAAATTTCCATCTCCATCATTAAACCAAACCTTGTCTGGTCCTCTGTTACCAATATAAATATCTAAATCCCCATCCCCATCTATATCACCCAATTGACTACTATAGGCACCACCACCTATAGATTGGCCACTTTTTGTAAAATTTCCTAATCCATCGTTGAGCCAAATCTCATTATCTTCTTGGTATCCTCCAGTTACAAAAACATCTAAATCCCCATCCCCATCTATATCTCCTGATTCTGCACTGTCACTATACTTGTTACTCCCTAAAGGTTGACCAATTTCTGTAAAATTTCCATCTCCATCATTAAACCAAACCCTGTTCGGTCCGTAATTAGCAACAAAGGCATCTAAATCCCCATCCCCATCAAAATCTGCCAAAACAACATCAAAACTGTCACTATTTCCTAAAGATTGATTCGTTTTTGTGAATTCTAAGTCAGCTGGGTCTTCATTACCATCATCTGTCTCAACTGTTATTTGTTCATCTAGTTCAAAGACGAGATTATTCTCTGAAAGTGTGGCTAAATAAATACTAATATTGGCATTTTGTTGACTCAATAAATCCGCTTTACCATCATCATTGAAGTCTCCTGTTCTGAGTGTTGTTGTTGAACTAGGTTGGGCTTCATTGAAACTGACTTGCTGCTGAGTAAAATCCCCACTTTCGCTCCCTAAATAAACAGATAAGTTAGTGCTTTGACTACTTTGGGGTTGAATTAAGAAGTCATCAAACCCATCTCCATTGTAATCAGCTACTAAAATTAGACTATCGGCTTCATCTGTCGTCACCGAATTCAATTGTTCAGTGCTAGATAAATAGACTTGAATTATTAAGTCACCAGTAGTTTGTTGTTGCAAAAAGTCATCAAAACCATCTCCATCAAAATCTCCTACATAAAGATTGGCCTCAGAAGCAGGAAGTAACCCGCTAAGGGTTAGGGTATCAATGGTAAAAGAACCATTGGCCTGATTAGAATAGTAGATAGAGATAGGATTGGATGTACTACTTGGATCTTGAGTTAGTAAATCGTCAAAACCATCGGCATCAAAGTCTCCTGTGTAGACCGTTAAGCCTTCTAGATTATCAGCTAAATTTCCTTCTCGCCAGGATAAAGTTCGAGAAATATAAACAGGAGAACTCCAAGTTTCTTCCTCAGTATCAAAAATAGAATAATAGATTCGATTATTATTGTTAATATCAGGGATTAATTGGTCACTACTAAGATTTTGAATCCAACTTGCTATCAAGTTTCCATCAGAGGTTTCTGCTAAAGTTAAGCCACTGATCGCTCTACCTGTGGGGAAATCATCAACGATGGGAGCGGCATCATTATAAGCGACGATTGATTCTCCTGTGGTAGTTGAGTAGTAGATCTGACTCGAAGTCATTGCTGAGTTTAATTCAGTCAATGTACTGTCTGGGGTGATTTCACTGGTATCTTGATTAATCCAAACTACTAGGGTTTGAATATTATCTGTGTCGCCATAAAACCCAACCACAGGGTCAATATTAACATTTTCCTGATTAGGAATTAACACAGGAGTGTTCCAAACAATCGGCGAATCGGCCGATTTCATCGCATAAATCTTACTGGTAGGAACACCTGGATTATTGGTGTCTTCAATTTCCCAACTTTGTGACCAGGCGACAGTATTATCTATACTTTGATCTGGACTCACTATAACTGGAGGTCCATCATTAACTAAATTAGATTCCGAATTCCCTTCTTCAACTGATAAGTTACTATCAGTGGTGTTATTCGTTTGAGTAATATATGTACCTTCATTAAGAGTATAGATATTAGTATTGCCAATGGTAGGATTATAACCAACAGTAACTTCTGTGTTACTAGAGTTTAGGGCATTATCTAAAATCTGTGAACTATTTGCTCCTTGACCTAACTCCCAAACTTTTTTGGTTTTATATTCAACTGTGATAAATTCTGCAGCCGTGACACTAATATCGAATGCTAGTCCAATTTCGGTAACATCTTCCTCAAAGTCTGGACCAAAGAAAAACTCTACATCTCCTTCAGCTTTTGTATAGAGTCCTCCTAAGAGAGAACCTTTTACGTCTAAATCACCAACAATATAAAAGCCAAGACTGGAAATATTACGACTGTTTCCTAATTCCGCTTCATCAACTTTTAATATTCCTACATAGGGAGCATCTATCCCTGTGTTTTCCGAACCAAAAGTTACATCGATATCACCAATATTTGTGTTTTCATCAACGGTTGTATTGCCATTTTGATCTTCAATTTCTAACCCTGAACCTAAACCACTACTGAGGTTTGAAGAAGATGTTTGATTAAATTCTTCTGTGAGACCAATAAAATAAAGTAAGCCAATATCTCCTTTAATACTGCCTTGAGCGATAAAAGGGACTTTAATAGTATACTCTCGAAAAAAATCAATTAGGAGAGTGAATTCTAAAGTATTTTCATCTTTCTGATATGTTTTATTCTCTATTTTCCAAGTCGTCGCGTCACTAAAGCCAACAGTAGACTCCAAACCCCTCTCAATCTTGATTTGCGCCCCCCCAGGGAGCTTTGTTCTTTCTGTTTCGCTAAAAATTAGACCAACACTTGCTCCAAAAGTTTCTTCAATTTTTTTCTGATTTTCTTCTCCTTCAGCAAAAGCGGCAAGGGTTATGCTAGGCCAGGTTTCAGGTAACAATTTAAAATTTAGTCCTGTTAACTGACCAAAATAGTTGGCAAAGTTACTTTGATTATTAGCTTGAGAAGCTTCCTGATTGGTTTTTGGAGATAGTCTAATCTCAACATTAAACCCTGGTTCAAATCCCCATTTGAATTCTTGTTGGTTAAATCCTCCTAATTCACTATCTTCAGTAATACTTGTTGTTTCTTCAGTTACATAAGGAGTTTGTGCTTCTAGTCCTGGTAAGTTAACTTCTGCTACATTGGCAGTCGCTGATTGAAAAACTAAATTTTCTTGCTCAATTTTTGACTGTATATAGTATAAATCTGTATCTTCATCAGGATCATCACTATCAATCTTTTGACTAGCGATAATCAGAGAACTGGGGTCTTTACCAGTTCCATTTTCGATATAGGCACTAAAATTTTGATCGGCTGTTGCATCGGAAGTAATAGCGATCGCTTCTGACCATTCTAACTCACCTGTGTTGGTGTAGCGAGCTACGGAGTAATATAATTCTGAGTTATTATCTACATCTTCTTGCCAAATTACGACTAACCCTGGGCTGCGTAAATTTGAGCTAATTGGAAATAATTGAGGACTAGATAGTAGTTGAATATTGTACTTTCCATTGGTATCTGTTCCTGGAATAGTTTGAGCCTCGACCCATTTTTGTCCGTTATCATCATAGATAGCGTGCCATAAAAGACCATCATCTTCCCAAACAACGTTTTCTACTCCTCTAGTATCCGTGTTAAATGCTGGTCTCTGTTCTAAAAAGTTACTCATTACTATAAAAGTTTATTGACTAGGTTTTTGAGTTTTGCTTAATCAAATATTGATCAATTATATAGTATTTTTTCTGTTTATTGTAAATCTCCCCCTTGCGCGTGATTATGATTATGACTATGAGAGGAGTTTCGATTTGATTGTGCCATTATAAAAAATTTTCCTCAACTTACAAATTATTCCTTCTTGTCAAAGATAACTTTTATCTTCAAACTTAATTAACTAAGTTATATCTACTTAAAAGTAGTAATCAAAATAGATATAACCCAGTGCATTACTCAGGTTTATTAATTAGAATCTGTTTGTTTTTTTGTGTTCAGAGATTTAGAGATTTTTTAAACAAAGTTCCAAAACCTATCGCCATTCCGGCTCCTAAGATGGTTAGAGGTTCAGGAATTGGTTGTGCAGTCCAGGTTCCTGAACGAATTTCAGGAGAGGTTCCCGCAGAGGTAAAAATAATAGTCCCTCCTATTCCTTGAGGATCATCAGGAGTACCAACCCCTTCCCCACTGCCACTGAGAGTCAGTCCCCCAATATCAGGAATCATGCCTAATATCCATTCTGGTTGAATGGGTTCTAAACCCCCAATTTGAGCAAAAAAGGAGGTATGTAGTAATTCAGTTGAAGAAGAATTAGGAGAAAAAAGTAAAGGTTGGGTGTAACTGGGAAAATTAGCTAAGGTGATGATTTGAGGATCTACTTCAGTTCCAAGATCTAAAGTCAAGTTAACCTCTGTCACTTCATAACTTTGTGTGACATTATCATATTGGTTTTTATCTATTTTGATGAGACCATCACCAGTAATTTCTCCAGAAAAATTAAATTCCCATAGAGAGTTGAAAGCTTGAGCCGGCTGACTGCTCAAAAAAGTCGTAGTTGTAGCAACAATAGCGAAGATGGGGGTGATGTTAGACCAAAGAAATTTCATGATTGTGACAATGTAATTAGAATAGGATTGACAAAAACGTTAGAGAAATCTACTCTCACTTTATAAAGTAATTTCACTAACTAAAAATGAAATTAGCTGCCTGATTCATGTCGTCAACAGATACGTTTTGAACAACGATAAAAGGATTCCCAAAAAGAGTTACAGTTGTCCCTAAAGGTGATTTTTGAACTCCTACCAACCCAGATCCTAAAGGATCGCTTTCGGTTTGATTTATGCTACTTAACAATTCACTCAAATCAATGAGATCTCCCTGGTTAAAGTCGGTGATAAAATCTCCTGCATCTGTAACACTTTGATATTTAAAGATGTCATCATCTCCATTCCCAGAAAGAATATCACCGCCGCCTTTCCCGACAATGAGATCAGAGCCACTAGATCCTGTTAGAACATCAGCACTATCTGTGCCAGTAAGTGATTTTATTGTTGGGACAACGCCAAGGCTAATACGTTCAGAAATGATTCCATTGACTATTCCATCGCTATCCCCTGTACTCCCATCAGTTAAATGAAGCTGAATCTGGTCGATGATTCCATTATTATCGGTATCAATTAGTTCATGATGAGTTTCTCCTTCGTTGTTAAATTCTTTCCAGTTCTGGTCAATATGATCGAAATCTATCAGCTTAAATTCAAAATTCTCCTTAAATTCAAAATTTTCCGCAATCAAAGTAACTAACGACTCTTCAATTTCAAAAGTCACCGTGGTAGTGGAATCATCTTCTGAAGGAACAGTTACGTCAAAACTTAAATTTAGGAATGATTTAAACTCTTGATTGGTTCCCTCACTATCAACGAATGAATTTAAGCTAAACAAATTTGAATTGTGCTGAAGACGACGTATTTGAGAGTTTTCTTCCGAGAAAGCCTTCAATTCTATTTTTTCTGGGACTTTAGAATCACCACCAAACAAATCAGTTAAATTTTCAACAATACTATCTAACCCAATCATATAAGGCTGTAGATTTAAACTAATATCTCTGCTACTTGTTCTGACAATGTTATTGTCAACTAAATTTATGGATACAGTCTGACTTGTTTGTCCTGGCTGGAAAATCATGAATCCAGCTAAGGGATGATAGTCAATTCCTGAAAAACTTAAATGATTATTTTGTGTAGAATATCGTACCAGTGAATAATCAGAATTATCACCGGTTCGAGTAATGGTTATCCCTGCTACTCCTTCTGCTTCGGAAACGACTGGTTCATTGACAAAGAAACGGGTTGGTTGAACGATAACTTCTTGTGTCTCATCTGTTTCTTCAAATTCTGTGGCTGTATTGAGGCTATTATCAGTCGTCGTATCTGATAGAGTATTTGTACTTAAGCTGTTAGCCACACTCAGACTCGAAACAGTTTTTGTCGTTACCTGCAAATCAGTGTCAAGTAAAATTTGTAGGTTTCCGTTCTCGTAAAGGTTATAAGTAACATTGTCGATGGTAGTTGATTCGAGAGTTACTTCTTCAGGAAATGCCACAAAATCTTCACTATCCCCAGTAATAGTAATGAGGTTAGAATCAGATGACATTCTTAACAGCCAAAGATCATCCCCCATAAATAAAGTGTTACTACCGTAGTCACTGAGGTCAATAATGTCAATGTCACGAATACTACCATTTTGTAACCAAGTTTCTAAATTCCAATCTTGATCTTTGTAACCTTGTAGTAATAAGGTGTCAGTATCAAGTCCACCATCAATTAAAGCGAAATTTTCATCAGCAACAGCAATGATGTCATCATCCTTCCCTGCATAAATTACGTCGGCTCCACCATTACCATAAATCAGATCCTCTCCTTTGGTCGTGATTATGTTGTCACCACTAACAGTTCCAAGAAGAGTATCATTGCCGATGCTACCAACCTGATTGAGACTACCAGTGAAATCACCTCCATAAATGACAAAAGTAGGCGTTTGACCACTTTTATCGGCATAAAGGGTAGAGACAATGATATCATCAAAACCATCTCCATTGACATCTCCCCCTCCATTGACAGAGTAGCCTGATTGACTCTCAAGAAGGCCTTCTATAGAAAAGGCTTGATTATTTTCAACAAGTGTTTCAATTGAAGTATTTGATGTGTTAAATTCATCATTTCCAAAAACTACATAAATAAAACCAGTATCTGTTATAACACTTCCGTTAAGCACAGAATCTTGATAAGGATCTGTGATGATAAAATCATCAATTCCATCTCCATTAACATCACCGGCATGGCTTACACTATAACCAAACTGGTCACTACTGTACGTATTACTACTGTAGATTTTGACACCAGACGAGGGGGCATAATTCTCAGAAAAAGATGGATTTTCCCAAAAATCTTGGTCTAATAAAGTTATTGTTGTATAGTCATTCCCATGAAGACTAAGATCGCCGAAGCCATCCCCATTTATATCCCCTACTCCTTCTACTAAAGAACCGAAAGTATCTATAGATCCCGATTGTCTATTACTAAAAGCAACAATTTCTGGATTACTATTAAGGCTTTCTAAATCATAAGTTCCCAGATTAAGATTGGTTTGGTTATCTCCCCCTAACAGAACGATTGAACTAGAATAATAAGAATAATTCCTCCAACCAAAAGCTAAATCATCAAAGCCATCTCCATTAACATCATTTGCTTTAGTCACATTGGTTAATTCGCCGCCTATGGTCGTAATAATGAATCCTTCTTCTTCACTTATGTTAGACAAGTCTTCAGGCAAAGTTCCAGCTTTATTTCCATAAATTACATAAACATAGTTGTTTTTAACTGTGTTGGAAATAACCGCAAAATCTTCTAACCCATCCCCATTAAAATCTCCCAAAGAGCTAAGATCATCAACTATCAACTTATCAGAACTATCATAATTGATGACAGCAACATCAGGACTATGACGGTTATCTCCAAAAGAATAAAAATTACTAAAAGACCCTTTCCCATTGTTTTTTAGGATACGATTAGACTCGCCTGAGTTATTAGCCACAAAAGCATCTAAGTCTCCGTCTCCATCTATGTCTCCTAATGCTACCCCAGATGTTTCTTCACTATTGTTGGTCTCACTGGTGTTA
This sequence comes from unicellular cyanobacterium SU2, assembly GCA_002110465.1. Taxonomy (GTDB): domain Bacteria; phylum Cyanobacteriota; class Cyanobacteriia; order Cyanobacteriales; family Microcystaceae; genus Rippkaea. Next base: position 20,920 of record NEED01000074.1, read on the forward strand.
GAAAAAGAACCAGTCCCATCGTTGGATAAAACTTGGTTGTTTTGATCATTATTGCCAACAAAAGCATCAAGATCTCCATCCCCATCTAGATCTCCCAGGGCTACAGAGCGGCTATTTTTACTATCGTTATTTCCTGTCCAGTCATTGGTAAATTTACCATCCCCATCATTGAGCCAAACTCGGTTATTTTGATCATTATTAGCCACAAACGCATCTAAGTCTCCATCTCCATCTAAATCTCCCAGGGCTACATCACGGCTGTTCTTACCTTGATTTCCTGTCCAGTCATTGGTAAATTTACCAGTCCCATCGTTGAGCCAAACTCGGTTATTTTGATCATTATTAGCCACAAACGCATCTAAGTCTCCATCTCCATCTAAATCTCCCAGGGCTACTGCTTGACTATCCCTGCCTTGATCTCCTGTCCAGTCATTGGTAAATTTACCAGTCCCATCGTTGAGCCAAACTCGGTTATCTCCACTATTAGCCACAAACGCATCAAGATCTCCATCTCCATCCAAGTCCCCTAGAGCAACTCCTCTGCTTTGACCAGAGCCTAATCTTTGTCCATCAGGAGCAAACTGATCATGACCAGTATTAAAAAAGACTCGATTGGGTTGCCCATCATGAATCTGAAAAGCATCAATATCCCCATCTCCATCCAAGTCCCCTAAACCAACACCAGAAGCATTATAACTTTGATTACCGAGTCTGAAAAAGTCTCCAGCAACTGACCTTGAATCGAAATCTCCTTCACCATTATTGTGTTTTACTTCACTAGAAAATACTGAGACATTACTGCCTCGTGCTGTTCCATCAGCAGTAAAAATCGCAAATTTTGTAAAATTATTAAATTGATTGTTATCAGGATTCGTAATGGTTACTTCATTACTGAAAGAAAGTTCTGATTCGCCTCCAAAGGCTAAATTCAATTCTGTTCCATTTTTAACTAAGAAATCATCAAACCCATCTCCATCAAAATCTCCGACTACATTCCCTCCTGTGGCTTGAATTTTTTCTTGTTCATCGGTCGGCAATGTATTAAATCCGACTGCTTTAGCGTTGATTAATTCTTGGGTACTTGCTCCTAAAGTTACTACCGCATATTGTTGGGTTTCTGTTTGGCTTAAACTATCAATCCTGAGTATGTCTGCAAACCCGTCACCATTAATATCTCCTAAATCTGATATTTTCTGCACTGAATAGGTATCAGTCCCTGCATTGGAATTAAAGGAAAAACCATTGTCGTTTCGTATTTTGGATAAATCTAGAGACCCACCCGCTGCTAAATAAGTTTTCCCAAAAATTACATAAGTTTGTTGTGCTTTGGGGGCGGTAACTATAAAATCTGGTATATCATCCCCATCAACACTTGCAATGGGAGTGACTGCAGCTCCAGCATAATCAAAGGGATTTCCCCCATTTAACATCAAACTAAATCCTGGAGCGGTTGGGGATAAGTTCACCTCTCCAGCTAAGCTTTCTGACCCAAACACGACATAACTACGACCAGCAGCAAAATAGGCGGAAGGTGCAGTAATAATAGAGTCATCAAAACCATCTCCATTGACATCCCCTATCCCACTAATCCCAATTCCAGTTTGGTCTCCTGAGTATGTACCAAGAAGGGTTACATCACTATCATCAGAGACATTGATTGTTCCTGGACTGAAATTTTTGTGTCCAAAAATGACATAAGCTTTACCAGTATTATCATCAGCAGCAGGATCTCCTATTACTAAATCTTTGAATCCATCCCCATTGAGATCCGACTCATTACTAACACTAACGCCTAAAGCTCCTTCTTTAGTTACATCTGCTTCGATAGTTACAAATTCATTATTATCATCAGCTTGTGAGAGTGTACTTTGATCTCCACCAAATACTAAGTAGGTTAGGCCACGTTGAACATAACGGGTTATGTCGGTGCTTGTCCCTACATTGTCTTCATAGAAATCGGCAAAATCGTCGTCTTCTATGACATCGTCGGTTACTTCTGAACTCGAACTACTATAAGTATAGGTTCCATAAACAGCAGGGGAGCCTATCAGAATATCATCTTTACCGTCTCCATTGACATCTCCTACACTAACCGAATAACCTGCATAGGCATAGGGTCCATAAGAACTCCCGTCCTCGGTTGTTATCGTATTTGGCTTTCCTGTAAAAATCTTGTTGACTAAGTTAGCATCTATTTGCCCTGATTCATTATTTAAGTCCCCACCATATACAACATAAACTTCTCCTTCATAACTATCACCAGCATAAGGGGCTCCAATAACAATATCGTCCTTTCCATCTCCATCTATATCCCCTGTTGCTAAAGCATAACCAAATAGTCCACTTTCACTCACCCCATTAATAACAAAACCAATCCCATTATTGTCCTGAGACAAATTATCTATGTTTATAGTGGAGTTTTCGTAATTTTGTAGAACATTTCCATAGACTACGTAAACTTTCCCTGTATAGTCATTAGCGTAAGTGGCACTGATAATCAGTTCATCAAAACCATCACCATTAATATCGCCCGTTATTACCTTAAACCCAAGTCCTTCTGCATTATTACTATCAATCCAAATTCCATTATCTGGAACATTCCCTAATTCTAAATTTTTCGCTTCATTGAGATTTCCGATTAAGACAAAAACCCCCCCATTTTTTCCATCATAACTGGGGTCAGAAATAGCTGCATAGGGGGTTATATCCCCATCTCCTTCAATTTCTCCACTGGTTACACTCCAACCACTGGTGTAACTTACCTCTCCGGTCGTAAGTGTTCTTGGATCTTCAATACTTAAAATAACCCCACTATCTATTTCATTCAAATCGGTGACTTCATCTTCGAGAATAGAGGCAGACGCTACAACATCCCCTCCTATTGGCAATACATTTTCACTAAAACTTGTTCCGTCATCATAATTAACGGTTAATAAATATTCACCCTGTTCAATATCCGCGTTGCTTAAACCCAAGTTGTATAAATCAGACGGATCTGCATACAAGTCCAAGGTTTCATTATCGAAACGCAAATTATAATCAAGTGAAGAATTGACAAACGCACTTGGATTTTCCAGTTGATCATTTACCACTAAAGCCATTACATAAGTTTCATCTACTACTCCTGAGTTATCTGTAGAACCCGCTACCCATGCTACTCTTGTTGTATTAGAAACTCCACTTCCTGCGGTTAAATTAACCACTATACTTTCAATGTTTTGACCTGGATTAGAAACAGTCGTTTGGAAGTGCAAATCAACGACTCCATTACTGGCCGTATTTGAAGTCTGTTGACTATCGGTCACAAGAGTCGGAGTTGTCAAATCTAGGCTACCATCAACACTGCGACTATTACCTTCTAATAGGGTTAATTGATAGGTCTGACTTTGAATACTCCCATCTGTAAAGTTAATTTTGGCTCGGTAGGAATCAAAGTTACTTGTATCAATTCCCGTTGCATCTACGTAAATATCATAATTTTCAGCATTGCTAAAAATATATCGGTTTAAGTCTGTCCAATTGTCAGGATTTCGCTCATTAATCAAGGTTGTCCCTTGAACTAACGCGAGTAATTTATCCCCACTATTGTATTCATTTCCTAATGACCATGTTTTTGGCGTTATGCTAGTATCTTGAGAATTGGCTCCCACAATCTCAATCCCTATAATAGTCTGACCTCCTAGACTTTCTAACACTAAGGAAAAGTGCAGATCTTTATTGTTATTTGGTTCAAGATTTGTCGGAGAAAGAATGTCAACTTCGACTCCTCTTTCTAACAGTAGTTCAGTCGGAGTGATTTCTGCGTCTATTATAATTTCTGAATCTTTTGATGTTTCTTCATTATCTTCAAATATTATGGTTTGATGGTTGATAGAACTAGCTGAGGATAGGCTTAGTAAGCGTGCGCCATAATGATCCCTTATTGGCGTAGCCGTAACTTCCTCACTGGTACTCGGATAAGGTAAGCTATAGTCGTATAAAGCTAACTCATCAACGACAGTATTTCCTGAACCTTGGAAAACAAAATCTTCTCCAGCATTAGAACGAGTGATATCTGCTTGATTAAGAACTAGATGTCCATCTATGTAAGCGTAGACTTGTTCAGGAATGGTTACCAAACTTCCATCGGTCATTAAATCCGGGATAATGACCTCTTGCTGATATGCTAAGACTACATGATGCCAACGATCTAAACTTAAATCAATGTTCTGCGTAATAGTTGTGTTATCAAAGGTGACAATTAATTGCTCTGGAGATAAATCTAAATACCAATCCATTCCTGCCGTAATTGCTCCAGCCTCTTCAGTAAATTTAACCCAAAACTCTAGAGTAAATTCTTCATCAGGTAAGTCTTCTGTCTCATTATTTTGTACCCCAATGATCCCTGAATCAAAACTAACTGCTGTTCTGGTATCACCTGGGGATAACGCTCCTGTTTCTCCTAATGTATAACTACCTGAATAAATCCCGTTAAATGGCTCATCGGCATTACCTGCGTAAAGGCCAATATTTTCTGTAATGGTTCCGCTTGTTTCATCAAGTGGGTAATAAAGGATCGGTCCATCATTAAATACTGAATAGATATAAGATTCTTGATTCTGTTCTTCCCAAAAGATAGTGGTATTGTCTCCTACCACTCCTAACTGTATATCTGTCAAGGATGCAGGATTTATTCCTCCTATACGAGCCATATACAGCTTACTAATCGTGTCAGTTTGGATCACCAAATCATCAATCCCATCTCCATTAAAATCTTGGGCGGTTAGATTAATATTTTCTGTTGAACTAATATCATCTTCTATCGTTATCGGAGAACTCCAACTGCCATCACTCTTGGCTAAATATGTTTCAACAAGGCTATTGTCGGTAGTTACAGCAAAGTCATCAAGTCCATCCCCATTAAAATCTCCAACTACTAGATTGGCAGAATAAATAACAGAGCTTCTTGTATTAAGCCAAACTTCATTGGGCTGTTTGGCGATTGGGGATGTACCTGAAGTATTAGTAACGAACACATCTGGAAATCCATCCTGATCTAAATCTCCTAATCCACTCGCTGTAGTGGCCATAGTTTCTTGATTAGGTACTGTTATTAATAATCCATTATCAGCAAAAACTCCACTGCCATCATTGCTCCACACCCGAACTCCTTCAGTCGTGGTGACTAATAAATCTAAATCTTGATCTTTATCTAAGTCACTTAGTTCTAATCCTCTGACAAATGTTTCTTGTTCGTCGTCTCGTACGTTTGGTACTTCTAAATATTGACCACTATCTATAAATATCCCATTATTATTAAGCCAAACTTGAACTTCAAAAAGTTGATTAGTCTTATAAGGACGTCCTAACAATAAAATATCTAAATCTTGATCTCCATCAATATCTTCCACAACTGTACCATAGGGATATTCATATCCTGTAAGACCTATCCTCCTATTACTAACGGTCAATTTTCCATTCCCGTCATTCAACCACAATTTAGTTAATATAGTGTCTTCTACGCGGCCTACAGCGGAGGTGCTACCAAAAGACATGAAAACATCTAAATCTTCATCATTATCAATATCTTCTAACACTATGTTATTAGTTCCGTCAAAACTGACAAATGAATCTGGGTTTAATCTTTGTTCAATGGTAAATTGTCCACTACCATCATTTAACCAGACATTCAATTTAGCTGTACTCGCATTACCATTTTCTTCAGTATTATTATAAATTAAAGCATCTAAATCTCCATCTCCATCAATATCCTCTAAATTTCCTGCTACATCTGATGTTTGATCAAATTGTTGGCCTTGAGAAAAATTTCCTTGACCATCATTGAGCAAAATTAAACTTCGATCATTGGGGAATGCATTGACAATCAAAATATCTAAATCCAGATCTCCATCAACATCTCCTAATGTCCCACTTGCGGGCAAAGTACCACTTTCAAAACTTTGTCCATTATATTCAAAGTTGCCAGCACCATCATTTAACCAAACCTTATCCCCTCCAATAGACAAATCTGTATTAACTACATAGGCATCTAGGTCTCCATCATTATCTAAGTCTCCTAAGGCAACATTTAAACTGCTACTATTCCCTAATTCTTGACTACTATTTACGAACCCAAAGTCTTCTCTAATTATGTCGGAGGCTCCAGCCCCCGCAAAAGTTTTGTTTAAGCTGAAACTTAATACATTATTGGTAACATCTGCCAAGTAAATACCCAGGTCAGACCCCATTTCTATGACTAAATCTCCTTTTCCGTCTCCATTAAAATCTCCTTGTCCTGAAATCCCATTTTCTGGCTCACTAAGTTCTAAACCTGAATCTATAGCGGTTAAGGTACTTCCTAAATATACTATTCCTTCTTGACTAATCCAGTCTTCATTTCCGTCTCCATCAAAGTCAGCGATCGCTCCTATATCAGTGTTGCTCACACTATTGGTATTAATTAAACCATTCTCAGCAAAAGAAAAGACGACTACCTCTGATGCTGATTCTCCCAAAATTTCATCAACTCCATCTCCGTCAAGATCCGCCGAAAATAAGGATACATAGTTTTCACTAGCCGTAATTGTCTTTGATTCGTCTAAACTAAATTCTCCTTCTCCATCAGCTAAATAAATAGTAATAATGGAATTACTTTGATTTTGCGCCGCCAAATCATCAATATTATCCCCATTAAAATCTCCTACTATTACTTCTGAATTGAGAACGGAAGCATCTATATCAGTAACCAGAAAATTAGCTCGTTCCCCAAAAGAGGTATTAAGTTCTAAGGTTTGTTCACTTAAAGATTGACTAACAATATCACTTAGCTCATCATCATTAAAGTCACCATAAAGCAGATTACTTTGATCTAAGTTTAAATTGGGATCTAGTTCCCTAACTTGCCACTCAAGGGTTCGTTCCAAAAATTCTGGTTGACTCCAAATTTTTGTGTCTTCATCCCAAGTTGAGTAATAAAGTCGATTATTCCCTACGCCTAAATCTTGTATCCAACTAATAATTAACTGTTCATTGGCCGTTTTCCCAATGGTTAAGCTTTGAATCTCTCCCACTGTGGGAAAATTATTACTGACAAGAGCCGGAGTTGTCCATTGTGAGTTACTATTCTGACTATCATTTGTAGAATAATATAGTTGAGACTCATTAAAAACATTCCTAAATTGCTCAATAGACGAGTCAAAAGTCAGATTACTGGTGTCGGTATTAATCCAAACAACCATCGCCGTTTCATCTGTTTCATAATCTAATACTGGAGATGAGTTAAATCCCCCTAAACTTTCATCAATAATGACTGGAGTGCTCCAATTACTAGAAGAGGTGGGATCATATAATCTTGTATAAATTGCGGTTTCTCCTAGTGGCTGTTCTGATTCTACGCTCTTGGCCCACACCATCCTGGCAACACTTTGATCCGTTTGTAGTTGTGCAAGGTAAGGACGATAATCTTCTGTAAAATCTTCAACCTGATTATTAACATCTTCCACAACACTACTAACGTTTTCTGTCGAATAATCAGTGTTATTGCCTATTATTTCAAAAATCTTCTCATTGAGGGAGCTAGTTCTTTCTTCTAATACAGCAAGTAAATATTCCTCTGAAGGATAGTAAAGGTCTTCTGGACTCTCAATTGTTGGTAATTCTTGTGAATTATTAGATGATAAAGACAAAGACGATGCTTGTGGAGCTTCAAACAGAACTGTCTCGATATCTAAAATATCATAAAAGTAACTAGCCGCTGAAACGTTCAGTGTTGCTCTAATTCTAAATTTTAAACTCAGTTCTTGTTCATTTGCTCCCGGCTGATTTGTCAACTGATAATTCAACATTGTTCGACCAGCAAGACTGGCTGAAGAGAACAATGCTTTATTTTTATACTTTCCTTCTAGCTGTATTAATGGGAGAGCTATGCCATATATAGATGCTTCTTTCTTCCAATCATCATCGTCAAATACTGATGCTAATAGCTTTCTAAAATTTTTGGTGCCGAGCGGGTTGAGAAAGTAATCACCTACTCCACCATTATCCAACGTAGAATCAAGTCTTTCTCCTTTGTTGTTAGAAACTGTGATTACTGTTGAAGCATCATCAACATCTCTTGACCATTCTGTCCCAGCATACAACCTAGTTCCTAGTTTGAAAGTTAATGAACCTTCCTGTACTCCGCCTGAGTATTTGTATTTTCTAAAATAACCTACATCAAAAATCCCAAGATTTTTTAGAGTTTGGGGATAATATTTGGTATCGTCTCCTGTCTCACTATCAGGTTTCCAACTCACTTTTCTTCTATAAATAGCTTGCCCAAAAAAACCTTGGGTTCTTGGTATTTTAACATTGGTAAAGTATGCGTTATCTGATAGAGTATAGTCAAATGATAGTCCACTCTGTGAATCGACATCTAATTGCTGCCCGCCTCCTTTTCTTGTTCCAAATAATCTTGAATAAGCCTTCCCGGAAAAGTCTTTAAAAGGAACTACAATTGTTATTTGTCCGCTTTCCTTACTTGGCGCTTTATAAGTTGGTTTCAAAGAACGCCCATCCACGCCATTGCGTGATGGACCTTTTAGTAATATCGTTACCCCAAAACCAGTTACAAAAGGTATAATAGAAACTTGTTTGGTTGATGAAGTTGAAGCTAATACGGTTGGTTGTTCAGATAGTAAAGTTACCTCGTTATTATCTTCTTGATTATTTGATAGAATAACAACATTGGCTGCTTCTACACTATCTTCACTCTCTTCCTCCACAGTAACAGTATTAATAAATGGAGCTTGAACTTCAGAGGTCGGTGGCTCTAATGGAGCCACATAATTTGTCCCTTGAACAAATTGTAATTCGCTAGTATCTATGTCTATTGTTGTGTAATATAAATCACTATCCTCACTCAAATTTTGAACATCTGACTTCTGATGAGAAATCAGCAATTGAGATTGACTGCTACTCTGCCCTAACTTGACTCGTAACGCAGCACTAAAATTACGGTCAGCAACCTCATTATCAGTTATTTGTATTGGTTCTGACCAAATTATTTCCCCTAAACTTGTCCATTTTCCTACAGCATATTTTAGTTCTGAATCATTCCCCCCATTTTCTTGCCAAACTACAACCAGTCCGGGAACAAGTCCTCCTGTTCCATCTTGAATTAAATTAGAGCTTGACAAAAGTTTAATATTATACTTTCCATTCAAATCTTCAGAATCGTCTGAAGTAGGGAGATATTGTCCGTTTATCCACTTGCCCGCGTTTTCATCATACTGCGAGTAAAGTAGCTTTCCCGTCACTAGATCTTGTTCTATCCGATGGGTTTTTCCCGATGGATCTGTGACAATGCCAGGATTAGTTTTTAAGAAGTTAGTAGTCATAATTAAACTTTTAGGAGTTACCCCTTGATCAAAAATTAGATCTTCTTTAAAGTTAGACACTCTCTTTGGACAGGATAGCTTGATTTTATCCACAAAATCACTTTCTTTACATCTTTTTGTTTTTTTTTACATTTGAGCCTGAGTCACCTTAATCTCTTAATCTATCCAAAAGATTTCCTTAATCGGAAATTAACTTAAATTGTGTACAAAGTTAGTAATTATGGCGTCGTTCAAAAATAGGCTTTTTTGGGTAACACTTTCAGCATGAATTGAACCAAGACCCCCCTTGGTTTTTAGAGCATTAGTATTAACTAAAGGAGTTTAAAATCAAGCTCGTTGAAACATCTCAAAGCCCAACATTTCTAACCAATGTGGATGTTTTTCACCTGTCATCAATTCGGCTGGACTTTTCCCTACTCGTTCTGGTTTTCGGCTTTCCATAAAAGTGCGATGATTTAGGAAAAATTGCAACAATTCAAGATAGTCTGAACCAAGATGTTTTCTCAGGGGGAAATAGTTTCTGAGTCGAGAATTGAGATTTTCAACTAACGAACTAGCTCTTGGTGTTGAGTTTAAAGCGAATTCTACAGCTTGATTAATTTCCCAAAACTTATGGGACATTTTCTTGTGTAATTCATTCCATTTTTGCCAATCCTGATTAGTTGAAAGGGGTTTTTTCCTCAATAAACAAACCTCTCGTACCCAAGATAAAGGGATTTTGAAGCGAAGGGCGATCTCTGACAACTTTTGGTCAATTAGATTAGAAAATGCAAGTAAGTCATCTTTTTGATTTGAGAGAGCCACTCTGAGAGCTTTCATCCCTTTATGTGCTTTGGTTTCCCTAATTTTAAGTTCATCAATCACGAAATCCATCAATTCCATTCGTTCTGACCAACTGGCTCCAGCCAAGCAGAGGATGTCCATTCTTAACCAATAAACTAATATTTTGACATCCGACGCTAAATTGAGCCACTTCTGTTCATTTTTAATGGCTTTAGTTAACTTATTTAATAATGAGCCACTGATAATCCCTAAATTAGTCTTTTCCATCTGAGCCTGTAGTTTCTCTCGCTGAGTGGTTGCCCCTTGAGCTTTTTTGGCTAAACTACGGACTAAAGTGGTAGCTTGGTCTAAAATATGCCAAAGATCGCCTTGGCAGACTTTATTCTCCCAGATAGCTCTATGTGCTGCTCTAATCCCCTTGCCAGCATCAGCTATGATGTAATTAGGAGCTAAACCCTGTTCTATGGCTTCTAGCAAGTGCCATCCCCAAGTATCTTCATCTCGGTGTTGGGCCTCTTCAAGAAGAAAACAGTAGCTAGAATGATTATCCACTCCTGTTAAAATAGGAAGGTTTGTATGGAATAGTTCATCAAGTGATGCTACTTTTATTGGCGATAAATCTAGGGTTTGCTGAATAAAAGCACAACCCCCGTTATAAAAAGGTTACACTCATATTGGATGAGGAAAAAAGATCAGCTTTGTAGGCTAAAAACCGCTAAAATTGGTAGAAATACCTCGCAGTTGTTGGTCAAGAACAAATGTATCGAAAAGAGGAGCAACCTTCACCGCCCCCAGAAAAATTTGAATTGCCCTTCGAGGGCAAATTGTCCCCAAATAATCGTTGGGTGATCATGGCTGAACTCATACCTTGGGATGATTTTGAAGAAGAATATGCGAAACTTTTTTCAATAGAAAAAGGTGCGCCCGCTAAACCATTTAGAATGGCATTAGGGACATTAATTATTAAGGAAAAGTTGGGAACAAGTGACAGAGAAACAATAGAACAAATCAGAGAAAATACCTATCTACAATACTTTATAGGTTTAAATTGTTATCAACAAGAGCCACCAGTGGAAGCTTCAATGCTAGTTCATTTTAGGAAAAGGATTGATGTAGATTTGGTGAATAAAATTAATAAAGAAATAGTAAAAAAAGAGAAAGAAAAGCTTGATAAAGAAATAAAAAAAAAGGATTTACCCCAAGAAAAAGGAAAAAAATTAAAAAATCGAGGTAAACTAATACTAGATGCAACTTGTGCGCCGGCCGATATAAAATATCCGACAGATTTAGGAATATTAAATCAAGCTAGAATTGAGACAGAAAGAATAATAGACAATCTTTATAAAGCTTTAAGAGGAAAACTGAGGAAAAAACCGAGAACTTCTAGACACATTGCCAGAAAAGAATATTTAAAGGTAGCTAAAAAACGAAAAGTTTCTTATCAAGAAAGGAGAAAAGCTCTAGAAAAACAGTTGAAATACGTTAAGAACAATCTAGGGCATATAGAAGACTTAAATCAAGCTGGGGCTTCCCTCAAAAATCTGAGTAAAAGACAGAAAAATCTTCTAGAAACTATCAAGAAAGTTTATCAACAACAACGAGTAATGTGGGAGAATAAAACCCAGAGTGTTCCCCAAAGAATTGTAAGTTTAACTCAACCCCATATTCGTCCTATAGTCAGAGGAAAAGCAGGAAAACCAATAGAGTTTGGAGCTAAGCTCTCGGTTAGCTGTGTGGATAATTATATATTTTTAGACCGAATAAGTTGGGAAAACTTCAATGAATCTTGTCATTTAAAAGAACAAGTAGAAAAGTATAGAGAAATGTTTGGCTATTATCCCGAATCTGTTCATGTTGATAAAATTTATAGAACTAGAGAAAATAGAAATTGGTGTAAAGAGAGAGGAATAAGAATTAGTGGTCCGAAGTTAGGAAGACCTCCGAAAAATGTCAGTGAAGAAGAGAAGAAACAAGCTCGCTCAGACGAAAGTTTCCGAAATGCTATTGAGGGAAAATTTGGACAAGCTAAACGAAGATTTAGCTTGAATCTCGTCATGACTAAACTCCCTGAAACCTCAGAAACTTCTATTGCCATTACCTTTCTAGTTGTCAATCTTTCCAGACTGCTTCGGCAGTTTTTGTGGCTTTATTTGTGGTTATTCATTAATATTAAAACTGATGAACTATTCAACCACAATTATATTAATAAAAATTATATTTATAGCAAATTTATAGAAAGAAAAATTATTAATTGGCAGGGGAATTATCGGCTTTTGGCCGCATAAATTTCGGAGAAACTTTTTCAGCAAACCCTAGTTAGTAAGGATAAACATTACAGCCCTTACCATTGGCGATCGCTCTTTCCCTAAAACCAGTTCACCACAAACACCTGATCTACCCAGTTAGTTGAGCGATTGAATAATCTAGAAGTGCAACCCAATTCCAAAAACTAACTGGAACTTAAAGACGAAACATCAATTCTTTAAAATTAAGTTCATATATCGATATATGATTCATATATCAATATATGAAAAGCGAGCTTCTTTAGAAAAGGGGGTAACAATGCAAGTTAGATTAGGCATCATAAGTAATGCAGGAGGAAGCGGAAAGTCAACCTTAGCGGTGCATTTAGCTTATGCCATAGCACAATATAAATACAAGGTCGCGTTAATGGACTTAGATCCCCAAGGTTCTTTGACACTATTTTGTGGATTGTCGCCGCCAGAACCAATTGATACTTTGAGTGCTGTCCTAAAAGAGGATTTTACGGGAAACTGGCCCTTAATTTCTTGCTGGAAGGACAACACAGATTATGTAAGTGCTTGTCAAGGTGGAATGACATTGACACAAACAGCCGATCAATTAGTTTTACATAAACGAGGGGCTTACTTACTCGAAGATTGTTTATCAGATTATCCATTAAGCCAAGAACTCGTCATTTTTGATTGTCCTGCCACTTTAGGACCATTAGTTTTAATTGCTTTAACAGCTTGTACTCATTTATTAATTCCAGTTCAAGTAGAACCTAAGTCCATCCAAGGTGCGGCTAGGTTACTTGAATGGTACTATTTTCATTGTCGTTATTTAAGACTTAATCCTTACCCTGAAATCTTAGGTTTTGTCCCTAATCAGTACAACAAAAATCGTGCGGCTCATCGGCAAATTTTAACCGCTTTACCTCAACAACTAGAAAGTATGAAGATTTCTACATTTCCAGCCATTCGAGAAAGTGCCGAATTTGTGAATGCAAGTGGGATGGGTCTTCCACTGCATCTTTATCGACCAGCCCATCGTGCTAATAAAGATTTTACTCCGATCGTTTCGAGCTTACTTAAATTAATAAAAGAGAATTAAATCCATGAGTAATCGACAATTTGCCGTAGATAACTGGTTTAGTAACGCCAAACAATCTCAACAGCTTGAGTCTACTCAATCCGAATTAGCCAAAGCACAAGCTGAAATTCAGGCATTAACAATTCAAATAGAAAACCTTCGCTCCGAGCAATTTAGTTCTCAAGAACTCGAACAATCCATCGTTCATTTGAGAGAACAATTAGAAACACAATCAGGAATGCAATCAATTCCGATTGAAATAATTAAGCCGAATCCTAATCAACCTAGACAAACATTCTTACCAGAGAGTATTGAAGCCATGTCTCTTTCTTTAGACAAGGAAGGACAACTTAATCCAGTTATTTTAATTGAGACAGAAAACGATTATTACTTATTACTTGATGGAGAAAGAAGATGGCGTGGGGCTAAAAGACTTAATTGGCAATTTCTTAATGCTGTTATTATTCAGTCCCCTCAAGATTTACATCGAAAAGCTTTATTGACGAGTTTGCATAGAGAAGACTTAAATCCATTAGATAAAGCTGAGGCAATTCTTTTTCAAATAGCTTCTCAAACTTCTGTAGATTCACAGGAAATCCCCCGCATTCTTTCAACAACAATTCGTCGATTTAATAAAAAAAAACAGATCTTTCAATTAACCAATCTCTTACCAGAACACAACAAACAGCAACAAAAACAATTAGAAGAGCTTGAACTTAATTCCCAAGAACAGTCGATTTTAGCTGTCCTTCTTGACTTACAATTAAATCCTGCCTCAATTGATGCTAATATTTTCCCAATGTTAAGCTTGTCAAAAGATCTCAAACAAGCTATTCGTCTGCGAGGACTAAAGGGAAGTCATGCGATGGCTTTACAAACTCTTAATGCTAAGAATTTAGGCTTATCAACTCAGAAATCTACTTCCATTCGAGAACAAGCAACTCAACAAGTTTTAACCGAACATCTTTCAGCTACACAAACCCGAAAATTGGTCAAGGAAATTCGTGCCAAATACAAAGGGGATTCTACTCCTAACAAAACAGTCAAGCAGATTACCTCTGTTCTTCAAAAATTAACTCGTCAAACAATAGGAACAACGTCTGATGAGCAACTCAAACAGTTGAAAAATTTATTAGAATCAAAACTTGTAGAAATAGAAGAAATTCTACAAACTTAACTGATCGCAAAAAAAAACTAGCGCATTGCTTAACGGAAGAAAAATTAGAATTCAAGGATTCTATATTTTTTATTAAAATCGAAAAAATTGGAAATAACCAAAATGACTAAACAAAAATTATTTCAAGAAATAGCCTCGGAAGTAAAATTATTAGATAGCCTTGAACAAAAAGAAACATTTATCTTTATTGTTGGCGCGTTAACCTCTCGATTAATTAGTTTGAAAAAAGCAGCCGAAATTATGGAAATGACTTCTGATAAATTTTTAGAAATATTAGACTTAATGGAAATTGACTTTTCTTACTTATCCTCTGAAGATATCGAAATTGAAAAACACTGGTAAATTAATGTGAAAATTGTTTTTGACTCTTCTCCCTTGATTTTCTTATCCAAACTTAATTGGATTGAGACTTTTTTTAACACTGAAAGACAAAACTATATTTCTCAAGCTGTAGCCTCAGAAATTCAAGAAAAAAACGATAAAGCTAATAGTCAAGTGATTGCCTTGATTCTTAACAATCAACTACAAGTGATTCAGCTATCTTCCTCCTCTTTAGTCAATCAATTAACTGAGAGATTAGGAAAAGGAGAATCAGAAGCGATCGCTTTAGCTATTCAACTTCAATCTGATTATGTTATTATTGATGATAATGCGGCTCGAAAAGAAGCAATTAAATTAGGGTTAAAAGTTAAAGGAACACTAGCAATAATCAAAAAGATGGAACAGGAACAAAAGGTTAAACTTGATAATCTTGAGCAATTTTATCAACAATTACAGAGGATTAATTTTCGGGTAAATTATCAAATATTTAAAGCCATTTTTGAAGATTAAACCGATAAGTAATAATTCAAGAATTTTTTGACATATTAAGAATAACTATAATTTCTTAAACTTTTGTTCATCTTCAACCATAAGCTTGCTCTAACACTTTCAGCATTTCTTCCTCTAACGGAGTCAAATAAGGACGCTCAATTTTCCCCAATAGTCCCAAGATTCCCTTAGCTGTTGCTTCTAACTCCTTCGACTGTTGCAATCGCTCAATCCGCCCCTGAAGCTTTCGGATTGATTCACAGTCTTCTTCTGTATAATCCAACTCCTTCAAATACTCAATGTCAACCGCTTCAATTTCACTATCCCATAACTTTATATCACAAGTATCGGATGAGATAGCCGTAACCACCGCCCAACAACCATTTTTACCCCGTAACTGAGGATTATCTTTTGAGATAATTCCCACCACTTCCCCCAATTCAAAAGAATTTGCCCCTGGTTGTCTTGTCAGTTGACGGACCACCTTTTTCACGATTTGATGAGATGGCACTTTCTCAGAGGCGATCGCTACTGCCTCTTCCCACGCTTGGACTTGAATTAATGGTTCTAAGACCCCCAAGGGTCTAACTTGGTATTCTGTCGTTGGTAGAATCTGACAACGATTTGATGTCAAATTTTCGTAGATATTTGCTCCAGCGATTAGATAATCCGACTTTTGACGAGAATGACCGAATCGCTCCCGACAATATTGAGAAAAACTCGAATGGGTATCCCGATATAACCGCTTGTCTCGTAACTGTTGCAAGGCGAATCCTGCATTCCACACCGCCCCTGACACAATCGATTCTAATTCTTGCTTGAGTGCGGACTCCGATGGACTTAGGGGGTCAAAACCTGACTCTCGTTGACTCTCATCTTCATCTGTCACCACTTCAACATCTACTGTTTGAACTTGTCTTTTGGCCACAGATTGTGAGAGTAATTGATCAAACTCAGCATCAGTAAAAGTATCTTTGGCTGAACTTCTTTTTCTTCGATATCTAGCGATCTCCTGTTTCCTCCTTACTCATTAATCGTTGATCATACAATCACTAAAAATCCGATTCAAGCAGTTCACTCAGTTCAAGCTGATCTTGACTGCGATTATCATCGTAAATCATCAAGGTATTCAAATTCTTGTGCCTCGATAATTTTTGAACTTTCCTGACATTTCCTTGACTTTTATCGAGTGCCGTGGTGATCGACGAGTGCCGAATTCGATGGGGAGACATGGGCTTGCTGATCCCAGCCAACTTGCAATACCGACGGACAATTTTGTAAATGCCATCTCCACTTAAACGACAGCCGGCTGATTTAGAGTCTAGCGCAATAAATAAGGGGGCATCATAAGTAATGCCACGACTTCCTCTACTCTCTAACCATTCACACATCGCCTCAATCGTTTTCGGCGAAAGATCAACGGCTTGTTTTTCATTATGCCCTTTCCCTGTCACCCACAAATGACCGCTTGACGGCTTAAAATCTCCCACATTCAACAAACTTACCTCATTACGCCGCAGGGCATTTGACCATAACAACATTCTTCTATGCTAGATCTCGTTTTCCTTTCAAACAAGAAGCATCACACAACCCTAACACTTTTTTAAATTCTGATGGGGTAATACCCGATGTATCTCGATAGGGTTTCAACTTCTCTGACGAAACCGCGTCTTTTAACGAAAACTGACATAACCCTAAACGATTCGCTGCTGAAATAAACGATTTCACCGTACTAATTTTACGATTAATCGTAGTTGGGGCTAATCCCCGTTCCCTTAAATATCCTT
>NEED01000075.1 GCA_002110465.1 unicellular cyanobacterium SU2
TGAAAATATCATCAAAACGTTTACACCATCTATCGAAGCAAGGAGGCATCGCTGTTGAAATTGTTTCTCTCATGGGAACAAGTACAATCGCTATCAACCTAAAACGCCTATCCTAGCTATATTAGCGAAATGTTGAGTTTAGTTTCTAGCTAAAGTCCCATTATTAGATATGCTTCCTCTTCACTGACACATCTGCATCATCAATTGATACTCTACTTAAACTGAGTTTAAATAATGCCCTAACCCAGCAAAATGAATTAGTTTTAGGTGCTTTCTTACACTCTACACACCCTACCATTATTTTAATATTTACTTAACCAGCAGTCTCTTAACCTATTTTTTGAGTAAATATAAATGCGTAATGATATCATAACCAAAGTAGGAGGAAAACCCTAATTTGAAGGGGTTTCCAAAACTATCGTGATACGGTCAGATATCTGAATCAATAAAAAATGTTCTATGTCTACTACAAAAAAGCCCTGTATTTTGGTGACAGGGGGAGCTGGTTATATTGGCTCCCATACCGTCAGACAACTGACTGCTGCTGGGTATGAAGTCATTGTTTTGGATAATCTGATCAATGGTCATCGAGATGTGGTTGAGCAAGTTCTCAAAGTTCCTTTAATTATCGGAGATATGGCCGATAAAAATCTTTTAGAGGAAATTTTTAAGGATTATTCTATTAGTGCTGTCATTCATTTTGCCGCTTATGCTTATGTCGGAGAATCCGTCAAATCTCCCGCTAAATATTACCGTAACAATGTGGCTGGAACCTTAACTTTGTTAGAAGCTATGGCGACGGCAGGTGTCAATCAATTTGTGTTTTCTTCTACTTGTGCCACTTATGGTATCCCTGATTCCTTTCCTATTACTGAAAATTCTCCTCAAGTCCCGATTAATCCCTATGGTGCCAGCAAGAAGATGGTCGAACGACTTTTAACAGACATCAGTCAAGCTTCTGCTCTTAAGTATGTTTGTTTCCGTTATTTTAATGCCGCAGGAGCTCATCCTGACCAAGACTTAGGGGAAGATCACGATCCTGAACCTCATTTAATTCCCTCAGTCATCTATGCAGCACTCGGAAAACGAAAAGCAATTTCTATTTTTGGTAGTGATTATCCCACTAGAGACGGAACTTGTATCAGAGACTATATCCATGTGGTAGATTTAGCCCAAGCCCATGTCCTCGGTTTAGAGTATTTATTAAACGGCGGAGATAGTCAAATTTTTAATCTGGGCAATGGCCAAGGGTTTTCAGTACAAGAAGTCATCGATATCGCTAAAGAAGTCACCCGAAGGGAGATTACAGTAGAAAAAGGCGATCGCAGACCAGGAGATCCAGCTATTTTGGTTAGTAGTAGCGAAAAAGCTCAAAAAGTTTTGGGATGGCAACCTCAATATCCTGATTTAAAAACGATTATGACCCATGCTTGGCAATGGCACTTGAAACGTCATGGTTCAATCTAACCTAAACAGTTCGATGGAGAACAGCACACACCAAACTATTGCCTTTGTACCTTGGGGAAATGTCATTGAAGATTATTTAGACAGTATCAACATTTCCCTCGAAAAATTCTGTACAGACATGACAGGAGGCTGGTTGTTTGGCTATATTGAAGCCCTAAAACGAGTGGGTATCCAAACAATCTTAGTCTGTATCTCAGTACAAGTTATCACTCCAACTCGCCGTCTTCATCCACCAACCGGTGCAACGATTTTTCTTTTACCTGTCAGTAAAAGTTATAGGCAAATTCGCCGTCGTATGGTCTATGCTTACGGTTCATCAGTTAAGCAAGTATTTGGAGAAGTACCTAGACTATATTATGGCTTTTTTGCACTATTACGACAATTATCTCCCTATCTTACGACTCCGTTAAATACATTAGCCCAACAACTTAAGCAAGAAGGTTGTCAAGCTATTTTGTGTCAAGAATATGAATATCCTCGTTTTGATGCTTGTATTTTATTGGGAAAAATGCTTAAAATCCCTGTTTTTGCTAGCTTTCAAGGGGGAGATTTTCAAATTTGGGAGCTCGAACAATGGATTCGTCCCCTGACTATAGGTGATTGTGCAGGGTTGATCATTGCTTCCCAAACAGAAATTGAGCGAGTCAAATCCTGCTATCGTATTCCTGACCGAAAAATTGCCCAAATTTTTAACCCGTTAGATCTTAATGATTGGACAGGAGGCGATCGCCAGCAAACTCGTTTAGACTTGGGAATTGCCCCCGACGCAGAAGTAGTTGTTTATCATGGACGAATCGAACGCTACCGCAAAGGATTGGATATTCTTCTGGACGCTTGGCAAGAGATTTGCAACACTCGTCCTAATCGCCCTCTTCAATTATTATTGGTGGGAACAGGGAATGATGCTGAGTGGTTACGTATAGCGATCGCTCAAAAGTCCTTAACCAATATTGTCTGGATTGATCAATTTATTTTAGATCGTACCCTAATGGCTAATTATCTCTCGGCAGCCGATATTTATTGTTTGCCCTCCCGTCATGAAGGGTTTCCTGTTGCGCCTTTAGAAGCGATGGCAAGTAGTTTACCGATTGTCACCACCGATGTTCCAGGTGTAGCCGATATTTTAGAGGGCAAAGAAGAATCTGGAGGAATTATTGTTCCCAAAGAAAATTCAGCAGCTTTAGCAAAGGCCATAGGAGATTTATTAGATAATCCAGGTTTACGCCGTGAATGGGGACAACGCGCCCGTAATCGGATCAAAACGGCTTTTTCTTTAGAAGCAGTCGGTCAACAACTACAAGCATTTTTAGGACGACAAAAGAACAAATAATGGATAGTAGCAATACGCCTTTAGTGTCCGTGATTATTCCCGCTTATAATGCGGAAGAATTCATTGGCAGAACTCTTAATTCTGTTATCAATCAAACCTATCAAAACCTTGAAATTATTGTCATCGATGATGGGTCAAAAGATGGGACAAAAGATAAAGTTGACTTATTTTTAAAACAAGATAAACGAATTAAATATTTACGACAAAATAATGCAGGAGTAGCAGCAGCTAGAAATTTAGGAATTAGTGAAGCTAAAGGGGAATTTATTGCCCCCGTTGATGCTGACGATATTTGGTATCCTGAGAATATTGAAAAACAGGTTAACTGTATGATATCAGGGGGAAAAACGGTAGGATTAGTGTATTCGTGGTCGGTTGATATTGACGAAAATGATATCCTCACTGGGGCATTTCGGGCGGCAGAAATTGAAGGCAATATTTATCCAACTCTAGTCAGTCACAATTTTTTGGGAAATGCAAGCTGCTCGATGATGCGTCGTTCTATTGTTCAAGAATTAGGGGGATATAATCCAGAATTAAAGCAACAAAATGCCCAAGGATGTGAAGATTGGGAATTGTATTTGAAAATTGCTGAATCTTATCAAATTAAAGTCGTTAAGAATTTTCTAGTAGGTTATCGAAAATTGCCAGGAAGTATGTCTCGCAATTATGAAACTATGGCCAGATCCCATGCTTTAGTTATGGACAAAGTTCAGCCCAATCATCCTGAAATTCCTAACTTCTTTTTTTGTTTATCTAAAAGTAATTTGTCTATATATTTTGCTCATCAAAGCTATTTTGCCAAAGATTATAATTCAACTTCTTATTGGTTAAAACAAGCGATCAAAGCCGAGTCTTTTACACCTTTTATTCGTCCTGGATTATATTATCTAAGTATTTTTAGCTTTTTAAAAACAATAAGTCAATCTTCAAATTCTAATGAAACTATTTCTCCTTACCTAAACAAAATACCCCCAAATCAACCAAATCTCAATATAAAAACCCTGACACAAAAAAATCTTAAATTGCAACTAATGTTAGGAGTAGAGAATGTTTTTCATTCCTTTGTTATGTTTTTCTCTAGAGCAAGAAATAAAGAATAATTTATTTAAAAAAACATAAGTGATCAATTGTATGGTAAATAAATGCAAGAAATTAAATCTATAAAAAAATTACTCCCTTTATTTGGCTATTATCCTTGGTCAATTCCGGCAATCTTTACCCTAGGGATTTTATCCTCTCTTTCCGAGGGAATTGGTATCACCTTAATTATTCCTTTTTTACAAAGTTTGGATTCTCAAAGCAGTCAAACTACTCAAGAAAACACCTTAATTCAATGGCTTAATCCGCTATTTAGTAATTTTTCTACATCTCAGAGAATAATTTATATTCCTTTGATAATTGGCATTTTTATTCTTATTAAGAATGGCTTATCTTATGCTAATTTATCACTTTTATCTTGGTTAAATTCTCGGATTAGCCATCGCTTACGCTGTGATGTTTTTAATCAACTGTTGAATGTTAGCTATCGTTTTTTAGATACACAAGAATCAGGAAAACTTTTCAACACCTTAGCTACTGAAACCTGGCGAACAAATGAAGCTTTAGGGATTCTGGTTAGATTAAGTATTAGTTTTTCTATTGCTATTGTTTATATTATTTTACTCTTCCTAATTTCTTGGCGATTAACATTAGTCGTCGCTTTTATTTTACTTGTAACTTCATTGCTAACCCGTTGGGTAACTCGTCAATCAAGTCATCTCAGTCATCTGGCAGTAGATGCGAATTCAAGATTAGGAATTCGGATGTACGAAGGATTTACAGGGATGAAAACCATTCGCGCTTTTGCTAGAGAGACATACGAACAAAAGCGTTTTAATCAAGCATCAAAAAAGGTTCGCAGTCGCTTTTTTCAATTAGGTTTGATTGGTAATATTGTTAATCCCTTATATGAAGTCTTTTCTGCTTTTTTAGTCTTAGGAATTCTAGTAATTGCTTTGATTCATGATCGTACAGCTTTACCCTCCTTATTGACTTTTCTCTTCATTCTTTACCGTCTTCAACCCCAAATTCAACAATTAGATAACAGTCGGGTTAGTTTGTTAACCTTAAGTAGTTCTGTTAATGATGTTATCTCTTTTTTAGAGCGAACCAACAAACCCTATATTATTTCAGGTTCGAGACCTTTTAAATGGTTAGAATCAGGTATCACCTTAGAAGCAGTGACATTTCGCTATTTACCTACGGAAAATCCTGTTTTAGAAAATATTTCACTCCATATTCCCAAAGGCAAAACCACTGCCTTTGTCGGAACATCAGGTGCGGGGAAATCCACGTTAATTCAGTTGATTTGTCGCTTTTATGAGGTTTCAGAAGGAGAAATTTACATCGATCATACTCCTTTAAAACAATTAGATCTCGCTTCTTGGCGATCGCACATTGCCATGGTAAGTCAGGATATACATATTTTTAGCACAACCATTCGAGACAATATCGCCTATGGTCGTTTAGATGCAACAGAAGCAGAAATCATTGCTGCAGCTAAACAAGCTCACGCTCACGACTTTATTTGTCAAATGGCACAGGCATACGATACTAAAGTCGGTGATCGCGGTGTTAGACTTTCGGGGGGACAAAAACAACGGATTGCTCTTGCTAGAGCTATTGTACGAGATCCTGATATCTTAATCTTAGATGAAGCTACCAATGCTTTAGATACAATTTCTGAGCAAATTATCCAAGAAACCGTTGATAATTTAGGAGGAAATCGTACCATTATCGTGATTGCTCACCGCCTTTCGACTATTAAAGAAGCTGATCAAATTGTTGTTTTAGATCAAGGAAAGATTGTAGAAAAAGGTAAGTTTACCGAATTATTAGAGAAAAACGGACTATTTTCTTATCTTTATCGTATTGGGTTAACATCCTCCCCTTCCTCCCCTTCCTAAGTATAGATAGGCTGTTCATAATAACCAAGATCATTCCATGTTATCAGCACTATTGGCGGCTGAAAATATTATGGGGGCGAAACATAATTTGTGGCAAGTCAATACTGAACGCTCTTACCATGAGGATTTTGTCACGAAAGATAACAAACGATCCACCGTTGCTTCCTCAGTTAGATAATTTCTGACTAGGGAAATCTCAAATAAACAAAAGACCTTGTGATCTTTCCAACCCATTTTCAGGCACTTTTAACATTGTCTCCGCGTCTTCTAGAGCGGGGATTTTTTGATCACGACAATACTTAAACCCAAATGTTGGGTAAAGTAAATAAATGTCTCAATTATTACTCTTTGACTGAAAAGACTGTGCAACTTTTAGAAAAGCTTTTAAACACACAAAAAAGCCGTAAAGTGGGGATTATATTAGCTTTACTTGCTACTATTGTCCCCTGGCCCATAGCAGGACTCCATAAATTTTACCTGGGACAACCTGTCTGGGGAGTCATCTATTTTCTGTTGTGGAATACTCCTATCCCCCGTATTGCTTGCGCTATTGATGTGGTTTGGTACGTTGTGCAAGGAGAAGAACAGTTTAACGCCCAATTTAACGGGTTATCATTGACTAATACCCAATCTGTCAGCCTTAATCCTACCATAACTGAACCAGTTCAAGTAGGGGCGATCGCCGAAGGGTTGCGGGAATTAGATCGGTTGCGGCAAGAGGGGTTAGTCTCAGAATACGAATTTGAACAAAAACGTCGTCAACTTCTCGATCGCATTACCTAACCATTGTTTGAAGATTAATGAAGATGCTTGCTTTTTGGTAACATTACCTGATTTTCCAGATCAATATTGGTGAACTTATGGAGAGAGTTATGAGGAAGTAGTTGCTAATGGAAAAGAAGCTTTTGAATCTCTAATTATTTCTTGATCAAGCTGATGGTGAAACTTGACCTAAGCCCCTAATTTCTAGTACAGCTTGACCTGTTTATGGTCAGAAAAATAACTGTTATAAGATAATTTTTGGGCAAAATTTTAATAGTTACAAAATATTCAATATAGAGTACAGTAAAAACATATTAAAGAGAGCGATTACTTGTGAGATTAAGATCGCTCCATCCCTCTGTAGATAGGAAACCGAAGATGGTCAATTAATCAGAAACATTATTACTATTATTATCCTTGTTTCTAAACAAGCTTAAATATTGGTTTTTAGCTGATCCACACACTGCACAAATTCTCCGTTAAGTGTAACAATTTCCGCTTGATCAATAGTTTCGTTATTGAGTAGCGCAGAGAGTTGAATTAAGAACGTTCCTATACATGTTAAAGGACTTTCAGTAATAGTTTCCTCTTGACCTCCCCGAATATTACCAATTATATTTTCAGGCAAATCTTTTATTTGACCTTTTAAAGGGGATATTTCAAAAATTTGAACACTAGTAATTTCATTTACTCCTTATTCAATTACAAAATAAAATCAAAACGATTAAAAATATTGTATGAAAAGTCCATAATAAAATTCAACATAATGTAAAGTATTATTGATGGCAATGATTTTTTAAGGGTTTAATTTGTCCTAAACCGTACTTGGATTACTTATAATAAGAAAATAACCACTAAAATTCTGGAAACAAGAAACTAAGGAATTTAAAAAAATTCAAGATCACTCAAAATAAATAAGAATCAACTAACTCACTACTATGCTAAACAAACCCCCAAAAATTTGGAACCCTGAACATTGGGCGAGTTGGAAACCCTTTGGAATAGGGGAACAATATCCTAATAACTATTGGGAATTGGTGCGAACTATTTGGGAAAACCGGGATCAATTACCCTATGCTTGGAATATCCTCAATAAAGGGGTTTGTGACGGTTGTGCCTTGGGAACCACAGGAATGAAAGACTGGACGGTTGAGGGGTTCCATTTATGTAATGTAAGGTTGCGACTGTTGCGCCTTAATACTATGGCTGCTTTAGATTCCGAATGTCTCAAGGATGTCTCTTTATTACCCAGTAAACGAAGTTCTCACCTACGGAAACTAGGAAGACTACCCTACCCCATGAGACGGGATAAAGAAGACAAAGGATTCCGTCGTATTAGTTGGGATGAAGCTTTAGACTGTATTGCCAGCCATATTCATCAAACGAGTCCTGATCGTACCGCCTATTATCTCACCAGTCGGGGAACGGTTAATGAAACCTATTATGTAGCACAAAAAGCTGTCCGTTCAATGGGGACAAATAATGTGGATAATGCAGCGAGAATTTGTCACTCTCCCAGTACAACAGGACTCAAAACTTCCCTTGGTGTGGCTGCAACAACTTGTTCCTATAAAGACTGGATAGGAACTGATTTATTAGTATTTATTGGCTCAAATGTGGCTAATAATCAACCCGTGACGGTTAAATATTTGCACTGGGCTAAAAAAGCTGGAACTCGCATTGTAATGATTAACAGTTATCGGGAACCAGGAATGGAAAGATATTGGGTTCCTTCTATTCCCGAAAGTGCTTTATTTGGAACCAAATTTGCAGAAGATTGTTTTTTAGTTAATGTCGGGGGTGACATGGCTTTTTTGAATGGAACCCTAAAACATTTAATTGAAAATAATTGGATTGACAATCATTTTATTAACCAACATACCACTGGATTTAATGACTTAAAAAATACCCTTGATAATCAACCTTGGAAAAAATTAGAACAGCTATCAGGGGCAACGCGGGAGCAAATGTATGAGTTTGCTAAACTGATTCAAAATGCCCAAAAAGCCGTTTTTGTTTGGAGTATGGGAATTACCCAACATCCTTGGGGAGAAGATAATGTTAAAGCTATTATTAATTTAGCCCTAACGAAAGGATTTGTCGGGCGTGAAGGATGTGGTTTAATGCCTATTAGGGGACATTCTGGCGTACAAGGAGGGGCGGAAATGGGCTGTTATGCCACGGTGTTTCCTGGAGGTAAACCTATTAATAATGAAAATGCCCAACAATTAAGCGATCTTTGGGGGGTTGAGGTTCCTACTAATAAAGGGTTAATTACATCAGAAATGGTTGATGCTGCGGCTGATGGTAACTTAGATGTTTTAGTCTCAGTTGGAGGTAATTTTTTAGAAGTATTACCCGATCCAGACTATGTAGAAACTGCGTTAAAAAAAGTTCCTCTAAGAGTTCATGTTGATATTATTTGTTCACCACAAATGTTACTCGACCCCGCAGAAACTGTAATTTTATTACCAGCAACAACACGCTATGAAATTCCTGGGGGAGTAACTGAAACCAATACAGAAAGACGGGTTATCTTTAGTCCCGAAATCCCTGGCCGTCGTATTGGAGAAGCACGACCTGAATGGCAATTTTTTCAAGAATTGGCGCAACGAGTTAATCCAAAATTAACCGATAAACTATCATTTGAAAATACGGAAGCTATTCGTCAAGAAATTGCTCAAGTCATTCCTCAATATGCAGGAATTCAACATTTAAAAGAAGCAGGAGATCAGTTTCAATATGGAGGTTCTTATCTGTGTTTTGGATGGAATTTTCCCACTCCTAATCATAAAGCTAAATTTATTTCTTTGTCTCCCCCAGAAACCCAATTACCTGATGGTTATTTTGCCGTAGCAACTCGTCGGGGTAAACAGTTTAATAGTATGGTACAAGAAGATAAAGATGCTATTACAGGGGCAGTCCGAGAAGCAATTTTAATTAGTCAATTAGATGCTGAAAAATTAGGGCTAAAACAGGGAGATACTGTCATTTTAAAAAATGATTCAGGGGAATATCAAGGGAAAATTTATATCGCCCCGATACAACCTAGTAACTTACAAATTCATTGGCCAGAAGGGAATATTTTATTAGATAAAAAACAGCGATCGCCTGTTGCTGGAATTCCCAACTATAATGCTATTGTTTGGTTAGAAAAAGTTGCTTTTACCTGATAAATTCGATTCAATTAATTAGAATCTTTAGTGTATAATGAGTTTAAGACTCTTACTTAAATTAGCACGGAAACATTTCAATTTTGCACTTTAATTATTCTAAGAAAAACTGAAATCTTTCGGTTGTCATTACTGTGGGTAATGCTTTTACAAAAACAGGATGTTCTCATGAGAAAAATACTGAGTCAGGACAAAATAATGATCACAAAAGTAGGCAACATCAAATTTGAAGGAAATGTACATGAAGACAAAGACATCAGTGCTATTGTCTCTTTGGGAAAATTTTTAGCCATTGGTTCTGATGAAAGTAAACGAAAAATTCAAATTTTAGAAAAAGAGAAAGAACAAAAAAATCAGGAAATTGTCTATAAAGTCAAAGAAGATTTAGAAATTAAACTTCCTCATCTCTGCGAGGACACAAAGCAAGAAATTGATATTGAAGGAATGTCAATTAGTGATGAAAATACTTTATTTGTCATTGGCTCTCATTCCTTAAAACGATTAAAAGTTAAAGATGATAAAACTTACTGTCAGAACCGTGAAAGAATGACGAAAGTGATATCAGAAGATAGGAGAAATACCATTTTCAGATTGAAAGTTGATTGTAAAACAGGTGAAGAAAATAAGAAGAAAAGAAAAATTATTCGGATTAAAGAAATCATCGAAAATGACAGTATATTAGGTATTTTTACTAAAATTCCCAGTAAAGAGAATGGTGTTGATATTGAAGGAATTGCCTCTGAGGGAGATACTTTATATATTGGATTTCGAGGTCCAGTTCTCAGGGAGAATTATGTCCCTGTAATGGTAATAGAAGATATTGAAGACGCATCAGATTACGAACTACGTTTTGTCAATTTGAGGGGAAATGGTATTCGTGCCATAACCAAAGTTAAAAATGGATTTTTGATTATCGCAGGTCCTGTGGGGGATGGTTTTGGTGCTTATGAGCTTTATTTCTGGAACGGTGTTGATTGTATCCCTGGGACAGATAAAGTAGAAAAAGTAGCTCTTATCCCACTCGGAGAAATTCCAACACCTGATAATGCTAAAGCAGAAGGAATAACTGTTATCGAAGAAACCAATGATGATTATAAATTTATTATTATTTATGACAGTTTAAAAAACGGACAACCGACACTATTCCAACTAAAAAAGCCGTGGCAAGAGGAAAAGAAATAATAACAATCAAACCTTCAAAGGTGGTTATACTTTAGTCAGTTTGCCACCGTTTTAACAAATCTTTTAAGCGATAAAAGGCTTCTTTTGGCTGTCCATCAGGTTTGAGAAATCCCCCATGCGCCCAAAAATGGTTAACCTGTTCAGAGAAATCCCACCAAGTAATGGCATCAATATAGGGTTTACTATAACAAAGGGTATAAAACTGTTCAATCCAATCAGCTTGGATTGTTTCAGACCAGGGTTTATGCCATAAACCAAAAGGAGTTTTCATAAAAGAATTTTCATCTTCTGTGGTATCTGAAGGAACCCCTAATTCTGTTATATGAATCGGTTTTCCTAATTGTCCAAAACGTTCTAATACCCTATTAATTTCTAATAAATCATGGTTCGGATAATAGAGTTGCAAACCTATGGCTTCAAAGGGAATATTAGCCGCTAAACAAGCTTTTATATATTGATAAGGAGTATCAGGATTTGATTCTTCTCTGGTGCGATATTTAGCCCACAAACAACAGTTATTAATAAGACGAAACGCCTGGGGGTTTCCTTGATGACAAGCGGTGGAAGCAACCCGCGATAGTTCAATTAATTGCGATAAGGTATAACCAGGTTCATTAGCAAAAGCTAGTCCGCTACCCTCGTTTATCACATCATAATACGGCAAGCGATCGCCAAAATATTGAGTAACTTCTTGAATATGGGTTTCAATTTTCCCTTTCATCGAGTCAAAACTCGTATCTTCCAACCAGTAGGGAATGCCATACTCTGCAAACCAAACCAAGGGATGACCTTTAGCTTTAATTTGATGTTTTTCTAGGAATTCCAACATTTGATTGAGGTTTTCATAGTTTTTTTGCCCTTTCTTCCTCTCAAAACTACGCCAATACAAGGGAATGGTTGCAAAATTAAATAATTGGACAAAGCGCGTTTCATAGGCTTGTCCCCCATCAGGAAACCCAAAAAAGTTGCAGCCAAAGAGAAAATTAGGTCGCTTTCCTCTCCTAGCAATGGTGTCCCTTGCATGGGCTAAAACCGCCTCCTCACCCCCCCATAGACTCTCATATAAGCTTTGCTGACACCATCTCATCTGTTGTCTAATCTCTTGGCTATTTTGAGCATTTTTCAGATAAACACGGGCTTTATGGAGTCGGTTTGTGATGGTTGCAGGTAATGAGTATCCTTCTAATTGCCATGCTTTTATAATTGATTCAACCCGATATAAACGAGTTTGAACCAGTTCTAAGTTAAGATTAAGAGGAAAATCCTTGATAGTGTAGCCTTTTCCTCGATTATCCGCATAAAGATAGACTTTTCCAAAACCATAGACATTAAAGCCAATAGCTATAATCACCGGAAAAGACGGAACAGAAGACACCAATTGACCGTTTTCGACGCGACGAGGAGGAGTCAAAATTGGGTTATCTTCTAAATCTAGAAAGTAAAGACTCTTCCAACCAGACTCATCTAAAGGATTACCCTGAAAATCCCATCCCTGAAGCGTAATTGTCTCTTCTGAAGGATTTTGAGCTAGTACGGAGGTTGATACTTGGTGAATCAGTGGGAAAAGGGTTAATCCCCCTGTGAACTCTAACAAACGACGACGACGCATCATAAATCCAACAGTTACTTTGTCCTAATTCATTATATTGGTTTGACCAAATTTACCTTATACGATTAACAACTATATACACACTTTAATTATTCAGTTCCCGAACATCAGAGCGATCACCTATCATAAAAAAATAAACTTGTTAACTTATGTTCAATCGTCAAAAGAGTCAAATTAAGTCGAAAATTTTGGTGGTTAACCATAGTCAAAGGCGATCCCGTTTAGATAATTTAGCCACAGAAGAACCGTTAGAAATTCGCCTGGTCAACCCTTCCAAAACAGTGGCTATTACCATGCGAACCCCTGGAAATGATTTCGATCTTGTAGCAGGTTTTTTATATAGTGAAGGGATAATTAATCATCAAAAGGATATCCAACAGATCAGTTATTGTGTTGACCCAAATGTTGACGGAGAGCAAAGATATAATATCGTTAATGTTAATTTAAGAGAAGGATTACAGCCTGATTTACATACCCTAGAACGACATTTTTTCACTTCTAGTGCTTGTGGAGTTTGTGGGAAAATGAGTATTGAATCTTTAAAATTAAAAGGATTTTCTCCTATTGAAAGTAATCTTAGCCTTACTCCAAACCTTATCTATACTCTGTCTGAAAAATTGCGTTCTGCCCAAGGAATTTTTACTAAAACGGGAGGATTACACGCTGCCGCTTTATTTGATTTTCAAGGAAATTTATTAAAATTACGAGAAGATGTGGGGAGACATAACGCTTTAGATAAATTGATTGGATCTGCTTTTTTTAGTAGCGAAATTCCTCTAAATAATCATATCGTTATGGTTAGTGGTCGTTCGAGCTTTGAGATTTTACAAAAGTGTATTACAGCCAATGTCCCGATTATTTGTGCTGTTTCTGCACCTAGTAGTTTAGCTGTTACTTTAGCTAAAGAATTTAATGTTACTTTAATCGGATTTTTGCGAGAGAAACGGTTTAATATTTACTCTGGTTGGGAGAGAATTGTCTGAATTTAAAAGTAGAGGTTAACGATTAAGTTTCTCATTACATGAAAGATACCTTAAATATGTTTTAAGTAGGTCAAATAACATACAGCTGTTTAAAAGGGCTAAAGCCCTTACTACGAACTTTTATTTTTTAGGTGATTTGTATTAAATTTTGTTAATATAAATAAAAATATAGGGGTAAGATAACAGTAATTATCATGGTGACTCAGATTAGCCGACCAGAAGAAAATATTAGTCAAGAGACAAAACCCGCAACAGAAGAAGCCACCTTTCAATGGACAAAACAATGGTATCCTATCGCCGTTGTTGAATTTCTCGATTCGTCTCGCCCCCATGCTCTACAATTATTGGGGAAAGAATTAGTAATTTGGCGCGATCGCCAGAATCAATGGCGTTGTTTTGAGGATCGTTGTCCTCATCGGTTAGTTCCCCTATCAGAAGGAAGAGTTGAACCCGACGGGACTTTAATGTGTGCTTATCACGCTTGGCGTTTTGATGAGACAGGAAAATGTGTCAGTCTTCCCCAGTCTCAGGATAAGACAACAGAAACGAAGAATATAGAAAATCCTAAATCTTGTGCGATCGCCTATCCCACTCAGGAACGTCAAGGATTAATCTGGGTTTGGCCAGAATCAGGATCTCAAGCTAAGATCGAAAGCCAGGCTAGAAAACCAAGAATTATCCCTGAACTTGAAGAAAATTCCGATAAAGTCGTTAAACTTTATTGGAGTGTACGGGACTTACCCTATGGATGGGATTATTTCATGGAAAATGTCGCCGATCCTGCCCATGTTCCCGTCTCTCACCACGGAATGATGGGAAGTCGCTACAAAGATGCTAAATACTACGACATGATTCGAGAAAAAGAAATATCGACTCAAGAAGGATTTGCTTTTTCTATCGAACCGGTTCCACCCACCATAGAAAAAACGATCCATGACTTTCAACCTCCCTGTCACATGAGAATTTCTTCAACCTTCAAAGATGGGGGCAAATTTATTCTAGCCTTATATGCCAGTCCCACCCGACCAGGATGGTGTCGTCAGATTGGTTGTCAAATATTGGTCAAAAATAATGAAGGAAAAGCCCCGAAAGGCATAGCATTTTTCGCTCTTCCTATGCCAACTTGGTTAGGTCATATTTTAAGTTCCTTATTTCTGCATCAAGATTTAGTCTTTCTTCACTACCAAGAAAAAATTATAGCCAAACAAGGAAAACAAGGGTGGTTATCCTCTGTCTACACCCCCAACCCTCAAGATAAAATGGTAATTACCTTGCGTAAGTGGATAGAGAAACGAGCAGGAGGTGGAATTCCTTGGTCTACGGATGGGAGTCTTGAACTTCCCCCCCCCGAAACAGATAAACAAAAACTCTTTGATGTTTGGACAACCCATACTCAGAATTGTCGTGTGTGTCTTAATGCTCTAAAAAATATTAATCGCGCCACTATCACCGCTTATGTCGGTGCTGCAATTTGTTTGATCATCGGAATTCTCCTAGACTCCCGCGCCGTTGCTCTAAAGCTCTCCACCCAAGCAATTGACCAGACTCACTCCTTGCTAAGGGTAGCTCCTCCATTAGGTTTTTGGGTAGCGATCGCTGGAGCGGTTATCTTAGTAATTGTAGGCTACCTACTCAAAAAATTAAGCCGACTTTTCTATGTCTATGAATTTGAACATAGTCACAACAACTAGAGGAGGAAACAAACTTTGACTATGATTTAAGTGTAAAATTGCTTAACATAAAGCAGCCAAGATAAACAACAAAATATACTCCTTGGGACACAGGGAGTCTGCCTCGGTAGTAGTTCTCTACTACGCCAGTAAGTGCCACTTAAGGTGAGCAAAACCTGCGGAGGCTGAGTAAGACCAACACTAGAATTTTCTTGTAGAGGCATCAGCCGGTGAAAGAGGAAGCCTCGTACCTAAGCTTAGCGACGTGCGTAGGTATGTCACCAATTACTGGTGTCGTCATAGACATCACTCGAAGGTCGAACGCTCCGAGTGGTTTAGTTCCAGCCTCCTGTGCTGGCTATGAAGTAAACGCCGAATAAATACCATTTGTAAGACCTAAACCCTGTAGATCTATGAAAAAAGACCTAACTCGTTACCGTAACATTGGCATCTTCGCCCACGTAGATGCGGGAAAAACCACAACCACCGAAAGAATTCTCAAACTAACCGGAAAAATCCACAAAATCGGTGAGGTTCACGAAGGTGCGGCCACCACAGACTTCATGGAACAAGAGCAGGAGCGTGGGATCACCATTCAATCGGCTGCGACGAGTTGTTTCTGGAAAGATCACCAACTCAACATTATTGATACTCCAGGTCACGTTGACTTTACCATTGAAGTGTATCGCTCCCTTAAAGTACTTGATGGAGGTATCGGGGTATTCTGTGGCTCAGGTGGTGTAGAACCTCAGTCCGAAACCAACTGGCGTTATGCTAACGACTCCAAAGTCGCTCGAATTATTTACGTTAATAAACTTGATCGCACGGGAGCCGATTTCTTTTCAGTTGTCAAGCAAGTCGAAGATATTCTAGCGGCTAAACCCCTAGTGATGGTGCTACCTATTGGGATAGAAAGCGAGTTCTGTGGGGTTGTTGATCTACTCACCGAAAAAGCTTGGATTTGGGATGATTCAGGCGATCCCATGAATTATGAAATTAAAGAAGTTCCCGCAGACATGGCTGATCAAGTTGCCTCCTACCGTGAACAGTTGATCGAGTCGGCAGTTGAACAAGATGACGAGATGATGGAAAAATATCTCGAAGGGGAAGAACTGACCATCGACGAAATTAAGGCCTGTATTCGTAAAGGAACCCGTGAGCTTGCCTTTTTCCCCACCTACTGCGGTTCATCCTTCAAAAACAAAGGGGTACAATTAGTTCTCGATGCTGTTGTAGACTATCTCCCCAACCCCACCGAACTTAAACCCCAACCAGAGGTTGATCTCGAAGGCAACGAAACAGGGACGTTTGCTGTTGTTGACCCCGAAAAACCCCTACGGGCTTTAGCCTTTAAGATCATGGATGATCGCTTTGGCGCGCTTACCTTCACCCGTGTGTATTCTGGAACCCTTTCCAAGGGAGATACTGTACTTAACACCGCCACAGGAAAAAGTGAACGGGTCAGCCGTTTGGTAGAAATGCACGCTAATTCCCGTGAAGAAATTGAAAGCGCCCAGGCTGGGGATATTGTGGCAATTGTAGGCATGAAAAACGTTCAAACAGGTCATACCCTCTGTGATCCTAAGTTTCCAGCTACTCTTGAACCGATGGTCTTTCCTGACCCCGTAATTTCTGTTTCTGTCTCTCCTAAGAAGAAAGGGGACAACGAAAAAATGGGAATGGCACTCAGCAAGATGGTTCAAGAAGACCCCTCCTTCTATGTGGAAACCGACAAAGAAAGCGGTGAAACCATCATGAAGGGAATGGGAGAACTTCACCTCGATATTAAGGTAGACATCCTCAAGCGAACCCACGGGGTTGAAGTGGAAGTAGGAAAACCCCAGGTAGCTTACCGTGAGTCCATTACCAAGGTCATTAACGACAGCTATACCCATAAGAAACAATCTGGAGGGTCAGGTCAATTCGGTAAGATCGACTATACAATCGAACCAGGAGAACCTGGTAGCGGTTTTTCCTTTGAGTCTAAGGTAACTGGGGGTAACGTTCCCAGAGAATTTTGGCCAGCGGTTCAAAAAGGATTTGAAAACAGTATTGATAAAGGGGTTTTAGCCGGTTTCCCTTGTGTGGATCTGAAGGTGACTCTAACCGATGGTTCATTCCACCCGGTTGACTCTTCGGCGATCGCTTTTGAAATTGCGGCACGGGCTGGTTATCGTCAGTCTATTCCCAAAGCAGGGCCTCAACTCCTCGAACCCATCATGAATGTGGATGTGTTCACTCCTGAAGATTATATGGGGGATGTGATCGGCGATATTAACCGTCGTCGGGGAATGATTAAGTCCCAAAATTCAACTCCTATGGGAGCGCGGATCAAGGCTGATGTTCCTTTAAGCGAGATGTTTGGCTATATTGGAGACTTGCGTACCATGACCTCAGGTCGTGGTCAATTCTCTATGGAGTTCTCCCATTACGCTCCTTGTCCTAATAATGTCGCTGAAGAAGTGATCGCTGAAGTCAAAGAACGTCAAGCTGCTTCTTAATTTTTAGTTAGATTTTTTATCTTGAATTTTTCCTGATCACTGCTATGTTGATCAGGAATTTTTTGTGATTAACTAAAAAATGGTGGGTTACGGTGGATGGGTAACTGCCTAACCCACCCTACGGTACGGTATTTTTGATCAAGTAAATTTCAAAAAAACTGTAGGACGTATTAATGTAGGGTAATACGCAAAAAAACTATTTTTATAGATAAGTCCAACTAGAAAACGTTGCTGCTTGACCTAATTTTTGGTTGTTAGAAGCAATTACATTCCAGATAATGGCATTTTCAATTAAAAACTGCTTTCTTGTGCGAGAAACACGAACACCACGATAGTTTTCTATAAAGCCTTTATTTTGGGCTTCTTCTAACATTTGACTCCGTTGCTTTAACTCCTCAGAATTGAGAGAATTCACAGTTTTTTTAGACGGGGTTTGGGTAAATTCTTCCCAACTCATTTCCCAAAGATTAAGGGCAGTTTGATTACCATAATTTAAAATTGGATTAATTTCTTTTCCATGGGAAACAATAACCATCGGAGCAAAAAAAAGTGCTTCAGCTTCCTTTTCTGGATTACTATTTCTTTCAATAAGTTGCCTTCCTAATAGCTGATTATAACTGTTTAATAATAGTTGACTCCACTCGATTATTGCTGGTTTTATCCAAATGTCTTGGTTCATTTTTCTCCTATCATGTATAATTAAAACGAACACTTAAAAGTTTGTAGTAAGGGCTTTAGCCCTCATATTATAATAAGCCTTATTGTCTATCAAGGACTTACTATAAACTTGAGGTTATTTTTGCCTACCTACTTACTATTTAAGCTCTAAATTATTAACACAAGAAAGGCGTAGATATTAATAAATTCATTTTTTTTAGCATTGCTCCATAAAACTTTGCAAGATAATTTGTCTGCAAATTCTAGACTTCATTTATAATAATTAGGAAACATGATACTCTAAAACCAGCGATTTGCAGGAATATTAATGTTAAAAAAATTTTCTTTAACCTTGATCAGTCTCCTTCTAGTTTTGATCGCAGCTAAGACAAGTAAAGCAGAAACAGTCATAGAAAAAGTAGCTAGAACAGGAGTATTAACCGTTGGTTCTCGCATTGATTTAATTCCCTATTCCTATATTGATGACCAGGGAAACTTAGATGGTTATTCTTTACAAGTTCTTAACCTAATTAGAGAAGAAATTGAAACCCAATTAGACAAACCAGTCAAATTACAAATTATTGAAGCTGAAGGAGTCACCGAAAGAATTCCTAAATTAATAACAGGAGAAATTGATATTAGTTGTGACACAGTTTTTACATGGGGACGGGATAAATTTGTTGATTTTTCTGTTAGTTATAGTGTTTCTGGTATTAGATTATTAGTGCCGAAAAATAGTTCTTTAGGATCAGGAGAATCTTTAGAAAATAAACGGATTGGGATTATTCCCCATACCATTACTGAAGATACTATAAAATTAGTTCAACCCAAAGCAAATTTAGTGGCGATGAAGGGTATTAATGAAGCAATAGAAGCACTGAAAGCAGGACAAGTAGACGCGATCGCAGGAGATAGTTTAATCTTAGAAGGGGAACGTCAAAGACTCGATGGTGATGATTATAAATTAGTTCCCAAAGACCCCTATGCAAGGTATGGCGTAGCTTGTATGGTTCCTGAAAATAACTCGACCTTTTTAAATTTAGTGAACTATTCTATCGTTAAATTAATGCAAGGCTATTTAGTTGGGGAGAAAGAATACCAAGAAATGGTTAATCGGTGGATTGGACCAGAAGGAATTGTTCAGATTACCAATGTTGATTTAATTAAAGACTTTTTTAATTACACGATTATGAGTCGAGAACAAATTCCCTTATCCCAAGAATCTGCTAATCAATAAAAGTTTTTAGATTGAGTTAAGTTTTAGTCGGAGGAAACAAGTTTGAAAGTTACAACCACCAGTTGGCTGAGTTTTTTAGTCACTTTATCTGCCTTAAATATTTCCGCGTCTCATGCTATTAATAATCCGTCTGCAAGCGAAAAATCCAACTCATTAGAAAGTCGTTTATCTCGGATTTCAAATACCTTAAAATTGAAAGAAAATCAGTTACCTAATTCCCCTTTAAATCAACCCGATAATGTTGCTAGGGGTTGGGGAGATGGTAGAGGTAGTAGAGGCTTTGTTAATACTAACCGTGGCGGTTGGGGAAATGGAAATAGAGGGGGAGGGTTTGCTAATGTCAATCCCTGGCGTAATGGTTGGGCTGATCAGGGTGGTTTTCGTAACCATGGCGGTGGATTTGCCAACCGTGGTGGCGGCGGAGGGTTTGCTAACCGTGGTGGTGGATTTGTTAACCGCTAATTCATTATTAACCATGAGATAATTGGAAGCAATAATTATTATCTAAATAAAGTTTTAGAGGAACGAATTTGAAAATTAAAACCACAAGTTGGCTGAGTTTTTTAGTTACTTTATCTGCGTTGAATATTCACGCTTCTTATGCTATTGATAGTTCTTCTGCAACAGCAACATCTCAATCATTAGAAAGTCGTTTATCTCGGATTTCGAGTACCTTAAAATTGAAAGAAAATCAATTACCTAATTCCCCTTTAAAACCCGATAATGTTGCTATTGGTTGGGGAGATGGTAGAGGGAGTAGAGGCTTTGTTAATACTAATCGTGGCGGTTGGGGAAATGGAAATAGAGGGGGAGGGTTTGTTAATGTCAATCCCTGGCGTAATGGTTGGCGTGATTACGGTGGTTTTCGTAACTATGGTGGCGGTGGTGGTGGATTTGTTAACCGTGGTGGTGGTTTTCGTAACTACGGTGGCGGCGGTGGTTTTCGTAACCGTGGTGGTGGATTTGTTAACCGTCGTTGGCGTTAATTTTTGATAATTGTTTTGATAATTAATTAATAATAAAAGTAAATGATAACTACTCCCTCTCAACTTTCTAACTCCTCTACAGAAAAATCACCTAATCTAGATAACTTTGGTCCAATTAATTTAGTAGTAATTCAACCGACTTCCTTTTGTAACCTGAATTGTGATTACTGTTATTTACCAAATCGACAGTTAAAAAATCGCTTATCTTTAAACTTAATTGATCCCATTTTTAAAACAATTTTTACCAGTCCTTTTTGTACTTCAGATTTTAGTATTTGTTGGCACGCAGGGGAACCCCTAGCGGTTCCTATTGCCTTCTATAAGTCTGCTTTTGAAGCTATTAATAAAGCCTCTGAAAAATACAATAGTAATGAGGTTTATTTTGATCTTTCTTTTCAAACCAATGGGACTTTGATAACCCAAGCTTGGTGTGATTTATTTAAGCAATACCCTGTTCATGTTGGTGTGAGTTTAGATGGACCAGAATTTCTCCATAACATTCATCGTAAAACTCGTAATGGAAAAGGAAGTTATGAACTAACAATGCGAGGACTCCGTTATTTACAAAATAATAATATCCCCCATAGTTTGATTTCAGTTATTACAGAAGATTCTCTTGATTATCCTGACGAAATCTTTAACTTTTTTATGGAAAATGGGATTAAAGATGTAGGATTTAATATGGAGGAAACAGAAGGAATCAATAAAAATTCATCCTTAGAGGGGAAAGGAATTAAAGAAAAATATAGAAATTTCATGAAGCATTTTTGGGAGTTAATTGCTCAAAATAATGGAAAATTTAGATTAAGAGAATTTGAGTTTATTGGCAGTTTGATTTATACAGGCGATCGCATGATCAATACCGAAATGAATCAAGCCTTTCGTATCCTCAATATTGATCATCAGGGTAATTTTTCTACTTTTGATCCAGAATTATTATCCATTCAAACAGAACTCTACGGAGATTTTATTTTAGGCAATGTTTTAACCGATACCTTAGAATCAGTTTGTTATAGTGAAAAGTTCCAAAAAATTCATCAAGATATGACCGCAGGGGTTAATCTTTGTCGTCAAACTTGTGAGTATTTTGGGTTGTGTGGCGGTGGCGCAGGAAGTAATAAATATTGGGAAAATGGAACTTTTAATTCTGGTCAAACAATCGCTTGTAATTATCGGATTAAAATGATCACTGATGTCGTAGTAGAAGCCTTAGAAAATTCTCTGGGTTTAGCTTAACGCCTATCATCCCACTATATATCGAAGGTCAGATTCGGGTTGATAGGCGGTCAATATTTCAACCCTAGAAAACTTGAGTTCGCTTACTTGAGTTGTGCTTAAAAGTCTAATAAACTGCCATTACCGACGACTAATTGATTGTCATTAAGAGCAAAGCGTCCTTCTGCATCATAGAGGAGGGTGTAGGTATGAGTGTCTCCTGCATCAGCATTAGTGGTACTTAGGTCAGCAATAATAGTGCCATTGGGACTGTTTTCATTTACCTTATTACTACTTAGCTGGGCTAGCTCAACCACAGCATCAAAGCGACTCCGCAAAAGACCACATAACTCTCTCCTGCTTGGGTATTGCCATTGGAGTCGGCAGTAAATGCCCCAATAATCAGGTCATCAATGCCATCCCCAAAATCAATCTAGTTTCTAAACTCATTCTAATATATAAGATTTTCTTATATTTCAAGGTGTGGTGTGTTGAATAAACCCCATACAATAGTCTAAGTAAAGGTTTTGACCTTTTTATAGTTGTTTCAAATAAGAATGAGACGAGAGAACCTTTACTATTCCGGTGTTCGAGGCTAAAAAAGTGTCTCACTTTAAATTGAAATGACTATAATTGTCAACAAAAGACAAAAATATAAAATATATTGGTCGATTTTATTACACGGGGGAAGCGATCGCGCCACAAACCCAAACAATCGATAGTCGAAAAACAAATAGATGGAAGGAATTGCTTAAGAAATCAAAAAAATCAAAAAACCCTGACAATTTCAGTAACTTTTAAGATGGAATTCTCTAATTTGTATTGTATGATTCAAAGTAATGGAGAAAAGTACTTCAGAGAAAGTGGTGAGGAGTATCGACATCTTCAGTATTAAGAATCGAAGGAAAGCAGTATGATTGCAACAGCACCATCGTCCAATGCAGAAAATATACAAAGAATAAAGCCCGAATTACCTCCTATTAGCGGTTGGGAAAAAGAAATCGCCTCAGTAGTTCAACACAACGACCCAGTCTTTTTACCCACCACTAACATCACCTTAGACAATGTTAAAGCAGGGTTTGCTTGCGCCCTTCATATGCACCAACCCACAATTCCCGCGGGACACAATGGTGAATTGGTTTGTAATCTCCAACATATGTTTGAAAACCAAGGAGTAGGAGACAACCACAACGCGGGAGTCTTTGCTTGGTGTTATCGCCGTATGGGTGAATTTATCCCTGAAATCGTTAATAATGGCGGTAATCCCAGAATTATGCTGGACTATTCTGGGAATCTTCTCTGGGGATTCGAGCAAATGCAGCGCGATGATATTCTTAATGACCTCAAGCGCATCACCTGTGACCCTCAATATCAACCCTATGTAGAATGGTTAGGGACGATGTGGAGTCATGCGGTGGCCCCTTCAACGCCCATTCCTGACCTTAAACTCCAGATTCAAGCGTGGCAACACCATTTTGCCTCAATTTTCGGTTATGATGCCCTCAAGCGGGTGAAAGGTTTCTCCCCACCGGAAATGCACCTTCCCAACAACCCCGATACCCTTTTTGAATACATTAAAGCTCTCAAAGAGTGTGGTTATCGTTGGTTATTGGTACAAGAAGACTCGGTAGAACGCTTAGATGGAGCGAGTTTACACCAAAATGGAGATGATAAATACGTTCCTAACCGTTTAGTGGCGCGTAATTCTCACGGGGAAACCATCAGCATCACCGCCTTGATTAAAACCCAAGGGTCTGATACTAAATTAGTAGCCCAAATGCAGCCCTACCATGAAGCCAAATCACGGGGACGGCAAAAAATTGGGGATGTAGAAGTTCCCTGTTGTGTTTCCCAAATTGCTGACGGGGAAAACGGCGGAGTCATGATGAATGAGTTCCCCAATGGATTTAATCCTGTTTGGGATCAAATCAAAGGAGAAGGGGATGTGGTTGGCCTCAACGGAACCGAATATATTGAACTCCTTGAAGCGGCTGGCGTTAACCCTGATGATTATCCCGTTTGTCAGGCGGTGGGACAACACAAAATCTGGAACAAAGTTGATCTCAATAATGTTACCCCAGAAGCCGTTGCTAAAGCGGTTGAAGAGTTACAAGCCACTGATCATCAGTTTCATATGGATGGGGCTTCTTGGACTAATGATTTAAGCTGGGTTTCTGGCTATGAGAACGTCTTAGAA
Organism: unicellular cyanobacterium SU2; assembly: GCA_002110465.1. GTDB lineage: Bacteria > Cyanobacteriota > Cyanobacteriia > Cyanobacteriales > Microcystaceae > Rippkaea. The sequence continues at coordinate 23,918 of NEED01000075.1, forward strand.
CCCATGAATCAACTCAGTGCTGATTTTCATCGGAAATTCGATTCTTTAGTGCAACAAGATTCTGGAGTGACTAAAACCCCTGAATATCAGGAAGCGCTACTCTACACGATGTTAGTAGAAACCAGTTGTTTCCGCTATTGGGGACAGGGAACTTGGACTGATTACGCCCGCGAACTTTATAATCGCGGTGAAGGATTAGTTAAGTAATTCAAGTTCTCGTGAATTGAAAAAATGAAGCGATCGCTCTCTAGAAATAGGGGGCGATCGTTATAAGTGATCTACGAAAGACAATCAAATCCGTTCTCATTTTTAAGCTTACAGTCAAAAGTTACCGTATGAGACGATCCTGCCTGTCGGGTGATCGCTCCAAACAAATTTGTCAGCACAAAGATGATGATTGGTATGTACATATTCAACTAAAATCCGATGCTCCGAAGCCTATCAAATCAGATAAGGTGATTGGGGTTGATTTTGGTAGAAGAGACATAGCAGTTACCTCAACTAATAAATCATGGTCAGGAAAGGAGATTCAAGAAAAACGAGATAAATTTAATCGTGTCAGAGCTTCTTTGCAACAAAAAGCATCCCAAGGCACAAGATCAACAAGGCGTAGGTGTCGTCAGATTTTGAAACGGCTATCAGGGAAAGAAAGAAGATATCAGGCATGGTTAAACCATAATATATCTAAAGCAATCATCAACGAAGCTAAACAAACTCAATCCTTTGTATCTATTGAAGACCTAACAGGAATTCGAGAACGAACTAATCAAAAACCTAGAAATAAAACTGAACGAAGACGTTCTAATTCATGGGCTTTTTATCAGTTAAGAACTTTTCTAGAATATAAAGGAATTAAAGAAGGGATTGAGGTAATAGCGATTAACCCTAGATATACTAGCCAGACTTGTCATTGTTATCTACATATAGGACTTAGAAACAATAAGTCTTTTAAGTGCAGTAATAAAGCTTGTGGTTGGATTGGAGATGCGGATCTAAATGGTTCGTTGATGATAGCTTTAGTGGGGCTGAGTGTAAGGCAGCCTGGAGGCAACCATTTATTGTCTTGTGCGATAGATGGAGGGCTACAGAAAGCCCTCGACTTTAGCGTAGCGTAGTCGTGGGAACCTTACCTGTCCTTTACTGGTTATCGTGATTGTAAGGAAAATCAATCCATGTTGCATAACTTTTTCTGATGTACTTGTTTCCCGTGACGACACTAAACTAGGTACAATTAATTTGACTTTAAACCCAATAATCATAGGGGATAAATCAACATGAGTGACTTGATTGCTATCGCTTACGACGACGAATTTAAAGCTGAAGAAGTCCGTTTAACCCTCGCTAAGCTGCAAAAAGAACATCTGATTGAACTCGAAGATGCAGCCGTTGTAGTTAAAAACAAAGATGGCAAAGTGAAATTAAAACAAGCTATCAATTTAACTGCTAGTGGTGCAGTAAGTGGGAGTTTTTGGGGACTATTAATTGGAACTCTATTTTTTGCTCCTATCGTTGGTGCAGCAGTAGGTGCAGCCAGTGGTGCTTTGAGTGGTGCTTTAAGTGATATCGGGGTTGATGATGATTTCATGCGGGAACTCGGAGAAACCATGACACCAGAAACCTCTGCTTTATTTGTTTTGGTTCGTAAAGTGACCCCTGATAAAGTGCTTGAAGAAATTGCTCCTTTTGGTGGCAAAGTTTTACGGACTTCTTTAACAAAAGACAAAGAAGAACAACTACAAGAAGTTCTCACTAATCGAGGGATTACTATTCCATCAGAAGACTAAGCTTACTTCGTGATTTGAAGTACCCTAACGTACTCTTCTAAGCTTGCTTGAGGGCAAACAGTCCCTCAAGCATTAGACAAAGGTAAAATTTTAATTCTAAATTCTGTCATAGTATTCTTTTTAAGTTTTGATTTTACTAATATCTATCCTCATCTCGATTCTGACGACTCTGTATCTTACCCTTAATGATAAACCAGAGTTTTTTTAGCCGTAAATCTAAGGAAAATCCTCGACGAGTTTGTACTACGACAGTATCTCCAATACGATCATGAAATGCTTGGTTTAATTCCTGATCGCCAAAGGCTATTCCACAGTCTACTAATAAGGGGGCTATTAATAACAACATTGATAAACCATTACGAAAATTAATCTTAAGTCCAATCATCGCCAGTAAAGCTGCACCGCCTAAAATTCCTTCTCGTTTTCCTAATTCGGTTAACCCTGGAATTTTACTAAAACGGACATCAATTACCTTCATATCAAATGCCCAACTTCCTAAACTTTGCCCTCGATTTTTTTCTACTAGAATAACTCGCAATGCTAACCAGCCAATAACAAAAACTAATCCTTGCAAAAACCCTCTAAAAAATGAACTAATAAACCAAATGCTGAGAAAATCTAACAGAAAAGCATAAGCTCTACGATCAAGGGGAACTTTAGGAAACCTTCGATAAATAGCCGATTCATTATCAGAATACATAATTTTAAGTTAGTGAGAATTTCAATATTTATCTAAGTCATAAAAACAGAATTAAAGGCTTTAACTTTTAAATCAATTCCGGTAATCGCTGTCCCCACAACCACACTATAAGCTCCATAATTTAAAGCTTTTTTTGCTTCTTGGGGGGTGCTAATTCCTCCTTCACAAATGATAGGAATATCTAATTGGTTAACCATTTTTTGTAATAGTGAATATCCAGGAGGGGATAAAGTTTCTGTTTCTTTAGTATACCCATAAAGCGTTGTTCCTACATAGTCAGCCCCTGCGTTACTAGCTGCGATCGCATTTTCAATGGTATCCACATCAGCCATTACTAAGGTTCCCAATTCTTGGTGAATTTTCTGAATTAGAGTTGTCATTTTTTCCCCTTGGGGACGAGTTCTAACCGTAGCATCAATAGCAATAATATTAGCCCCCGCTTTAGCGATGTCTACAGCATCCGAAAAACAAGGAGTAATATAGACATCATACCCTTGATAGTAGCGTTTCCACAAACCAATAATTGGTATCTTAGGTAATAATTGTCGAACGGCTTTAACATGGGATGGGGTATCAACTCTAATCCCTTTTGCTCCTTGATTAATAGATGCTTGAGCCATTGCGGCTATAATTTTGGGGTCATGTAAAGGGGAATTACTAGGAGATTGACACGAAACAATAAGACTAGACTGGGGGATTTTCATTGTTAATTGTTGGGTTTTGATTACTTTGATTAGATGGGAGATCTTTGGCTGGTACTTTTTTATTTATTTCTGGTTGATTTAAGCTTTTTTCGAGTTCTTTAATTTGTTTATTTTGCTTGCTGATTTCTAAGGTTTTGGAAATAATACTATAACTAGACACCAGTAAACCAATAACAATTCCTAATGCTAAGGTAATTAATAGAATTAAGGCTAGAGAACTTTCAACTTGTGTCACAATTAAATCAATGGTTACTAATTCTGCATTTTGCAAAGCAAATAGCACAAAAAATATAGCAATCATTAAAGCGAAAACAATTAGAAGCTGCATCATTAATATATTGATTTGATAGAGGGTAATAAGCTATTTATCATTTAACTTGTTAGTTGAGACTGTATGGGAGCAGGTTTACACTTAGCTTAGTCGAAGTGGAGCTTCGGAGAGAAAGTTTGAGCGTTTGTACTAAAAACTGATAACACCCAGTTTAAATGCACAATAGCTTAGTCTTTCAATAGTTTGGGAGATTTGAACTGTAAAAAATACTTAGATTCACTTATCTTCTTCATCATTTTCATCAGACATTAAAGCATTAATTCTTTTTAGTAAGAGATTAGGTTGAATTGGTTTTAGGAGATAATCATCGATTCCTCTTTGAGAAATTTCTGTCCAATCTAATGAGGATATTTGATAACTTAGGAGTAGCACTTTGATTGATTTAAGGTTCGGGGATTGTTTGATGGTTTCACTAATTTGATAAGCATCAGTTAAATCTTGATCTAAAATCACTGCGGTAGGTTCAAGAAGTTCAACTGTTTTGACAGCCGTGGTACTATCCATTAACCAAATAAATTGATAGTTAGCTGCCGTTAATAATTCCCCAATTAATGTGGCAATTTCTTCATTACTTTCAATTAAAATAATACTTCTATTTCCTTGAAAAAATGACTGTTTACTCTTTAAATTTCCTAATGATTTCTGTTGACGTTGCGGTTGGTTAGGAAGTCTAACCGTAAAGATTGAGCCTTCTTGTAAGATGGATTCTACCTCAATTGTTCCTCCATGAAGTTCCACCAATTGTTTCGTTAAAGCTAATCCTAATCCAGTTCCTCCATAGGTACGTCGTCGAGATGTTTCTAGTTGTTGGAATGATTCAAATAAGAGGGGAATTTGATTTTCTGCAATTCCGATTCCTGTATCTTCTACTTGGAAGATAGCTTCATTGCCTTCTCGCCAAATTCTTAAAATAACTGTTCCTCCATCTGAGGTAAATTTTAAAGCATTATTAAGTAAATGATAAAGAATTTGTTGCACTCTTTCAGGATCAGCAAAAAAGTTACTATTTTGGGGGTCTACTTGAAACTCTAAGACTAGGTTTATATTTCTCTGATTGGCTTCTTTTCTAAATTTTTGATGGACATTTTTGGCAAAACTTTCTAACTCAAATTCTTGAATAGATAAAACGTATTTACCAGCTTCTAATTTTGAAAACTCTAGAATTTCATTAATGATTTCTAATAAATGTTTACCGCTATCTTGAATCGTTTGGAGATATTTCCTTTGTTTGTGTAAAGGAAAAGATTTATTTTCTCCTGACCAATGTAATAATGTTCCTGATAATCCAATAATACAGGTTAAAGGAGTCCGTAATTCATGGCTCATACTTCCCAAAAATTCACTTTTAGAATGATTAGCTGTTTGGGATGCTAACAAGGTATCTCGAAGTTCTTTGGTTCTTTCAATAACCCGATGTTCAAAGGTTTTCTTTTGTTCTTGAACTTGGGCATATAATTGAGCTTGGTAAATAGCGATCGCCAAGTGTTCTCCAATTTGTCCTAAAAAGCTTTTTTCACTATCAAACCATTGACGTTTCTGAAAACATTGATGAGCAATTAGTAGTCCCCAAAGATTTTCTTCAACAACAATTGGTGCAATTAATTTTGATCTTATTCGATATTTTTCTAAGAATTTTATCAAACAAAACGATGAAGAATAAGCCGTTTCCACATCTTCAATTGCCATAATTGAACCTTGACGATATTTTTCTTGATAATCAGAAAGATTGCCAAAACAACCATCTTCAGCGACTACATTTAAAAGAGAAGGAATTCTCTTAGAAATTCTCGATTCATAGGTGACACATCCCGAACTTGTCTTTAAGGTCAGATCTGGTGTTTCCTCAGACATTCCATGACCGAATTCATAAATGACTAATCGATCAACCTGAAGAAAACTTCTGAGTTCTCTGACGGCGGTTTCTAAAATAGTCGATAATTCTAAACTTTGACGTATTTGGGCAATAACTTGATTCAGTAATCTTTCTTGGGCAATTTGCTGTCTTAAGGCATCTTCTACTGGTTTACAAACCCCAAAATCAGAATAAATTTCTTGAGATTCTGCTAAAGAGTTGGGGGCTAAAATATTGACCAATTCTGTAATGAAAACTCTCGGTAGGGGAGTTAGGGAAACGAGTTGACTATCCGAAAAGTTTCTGAGGCGATCGCCCCAAACTGAGGTAGCGGGAAGATATTGTATGAGATAGTTAATAAACTCTGTGATCGCTTCAACTTCCCAGGTAATAGTAGCTTGATAACATAAGGCTGTCGTATCAAACCTTCCTCGCAATAAAATACTTAATTGAGAAGAGAGTAATAAATAAAATTGTTCTTTCGCTAAATTCCCATCAGGATGAGAAATTTCTGCTAAGATTGTTTCTTGAGTAATTAATATTCCATTGATTCCCTCCATTGCTGCAAGTTGTCGCCAGAGAGAACCTAGTTCCTCGAATACCCTAACCGATAGAGTTCTGCGTAACATAGAGTCTTGAAAACGAGTCATTATCTTGGAGACAGTTAGAGACAACGCAGGTAAGATCCTTGATCTAGGATCTACCTAAATCCCCACGCTATGGCTGAAACCTAATAATTTTTAAAGATAAGGAGTTTCAATGCATCGAATTGCTGCTACCCCAGGAGGCTGGAACCCTAATAATGAAGGCGTAATTTTTGTTGAACAAAATTCAGCCCCGATTGTTTTCCTTAGTGCAGCCGATACAGATATTCAAACCTTAGCGTCCGCTATCAACCATTTACCCCCTAATTTTCCCGCAATACGGGCAGTTAATCTTTTACAATTACAACAACAACTGAGTATTGATAGCTATGCTGACACAGTATTGTCTCACGCTAAAGTCATTGTTTTACGATTATTAGGGGGTCGATCCTATTGGTCTTATGGGTTAGAAGTCGTTAAAGAAATAGCAATTTCTCTAAAGATTCGTCTTTTTATTTTACCAGGTGATGATCACCCTGATCCTGATTTAATGAGTCATTCGACCGTTTCTTTAAGTCAAAGTAATCAATTATGGCGGTATTTAACCGAAGGAGGTCTAGAAAATTGGGTAAATGCTTTAAAATTCATTTCTGATATTTATCAAAACACTTCTTATCATCCTTCTTCTCCCAAAACCGTTCCTAATTTTGGTGTATACTCTTGGCATTCTTTAGAGAAAACCCCTGTTAACTCTTGTCCCAATATTGCTTTACTTTTTTATCGTTCCCATTATTTAGCAGGGAATTTACTCGTCATTGATAGGCTTTGTCAAGTTTTAGAAGAAAGAGGATTAACCCCTTGGCCGATTTTTGTTTCTTCTTTACGAGATCTAGCGGTTCAAGGGGAACTTATTAACTATTTTCAACAATTTCAACGTAATCCCATTCAACTGATTCTTAATACCACCAGTTTCTCTTTGGCAAAAATTAATTCTGATTCAGGGAATATTGATAATTTAAACCTTTGGACAACTCTCAATATTCCTGTTTTACAAGTTATTTTAAGTGGGGGAACAGTTGACCAGTGGCAATCAAGTTATCAAGGGTTAAATCCTCGTGATGTTGCCATGAATGTTGCCCTTCCTGAAGTGGATGGTAGAATTATCACCCGTGCAGTTTCTTTTAAATCAGTTCAAGCTTGGAATGAAGACCTAGAAACTGATGTTGTGGTTTATCAACCTGTGGGCGATCGCCTTAATTTTGTGGCTGATTTAGCTAAGCATTGGATACAGTTAAAAACCACTCCTATTCCTGAGAGAAAAGTCGCTTTAATTCTGGCTAATTATCCTAACAAAGATGGTCGCATTGCTAATGGGGTTGGCTTAGATACTCCTGCTAGTTGTCTCGAAATTTTGAAAGCCTTAAAAGAGGCGGGATATAAAGTTACAAATATCCCAGCAACAGGGGATGAATTAATTGAATGGTTAACCACTGGAATAACTAATGATCCTGAAGGAAAAGACTTAAAACCTATTTATCAATCCCTCTCTCAACAAGACTATAACGCCTATTTTCAAACCTTATCCCATCAAATTCAAACCAAAATTAATCAACGTTGGCAAACCATTTATCAATCCCAATCACTCTCATCTTTTCCTATTCCTGGGATTCAATTAGGAAATATCTTTATTGGCATTCAACCTTCTAGGGGATACGATTTAGATCCCAGTTTAAATTATCATGCCCCTGACTTAGAACCAACGCCCCACTATTTAGCTTATTACTATTGGTTAAAACACGATTTTAAAGCCTCAGCAATAATTCATTTGGGGAAACATGGCAACTTAGAATGGCTACCTGGAAAAAGTCTGGCACTGTCTGCTAATTGTTATCCCGAAATAGCCCTAGGAACGCTTCCTAACTTTTATCCCTTTATTGTGAATGATCCAGGGGAAGGTTCCCAAGCAAAACGCCGTTCCCATGCTGTTATTTTAGATCACCTAACCCCTCCTTTAACCCGCGCTGAACTCTATGGAGATTTAGAAAAACTTGAAACCCTCATTGATGAATATTATGAAGCGCAAACCCTCGATCCCTCTCGTCTAAAAATTATCAGCGATCGCATCACAAACCTGATTAAAGAAACCCATCTTAATCAAGATCTCGGCATTGATTTAACCCCCAATACATTAAGCCAATTCCTAACCCTTGCTGATGGCTATTTATGCGAATTAAAAGAAGCCCAAATTCGAGACGGTTTACATATTTTTGGACAATGTCCCCCCCTACCTCAACTCATAGAACTAACCCTAGCCATTGCCCGTTCTCCTAGTCTTAATCGGTTGGGTTTGACCACCGCGATCGCCCAAGATTTAGATCTCCATTTCTCTCCCCTCACCACTCCTCCGACTACCCCCTTTTTTCAGAAGCAATCAAAGGGGGATAGTGTTTTGAAACAATTAACCCAATGCCGCACCACTGGACAAGCGACAGATGTTCTAGAAACCTACGCTAGTGGACTGATCGAAACCCTAATTCTCAACCCTCAAACCCCAATTAATTGCCCTCTCAACGCCACTCAAAACGAACTCCAATGGATACAAACTCATCTCCTGCCTTCTCTGGGTCAAACTCCCCAAGAAATCACTAATCTCCTCAAAGGACTCAACGGCGAATACATCCCCAGTGGGGCAGCCGGTGCGCCCACCAGAGGACGGCCAGATGTTCTCCCCACCGGTCGTAACTTCTACTCAGTCGATATCCGCGCGATTCCCACTGAAACCGCTTGGGATGTGGGTAGAAAGGCAGCAGAAGCCGTTATTGAACGATATACCCAAGAAAACGGAGAATATCCTAAAACCTTGGCTATTTCTGTCTGGGGAACCTCCACTATGCGAACGGGAGGAGATGATGTGGCGCAAGTGTTGGCATTATTGGGAGTTCAACCCATTTGGGATGGATTATCTCGTCGAGTCGTTGGCTATGAAATCCTTACTCCATCAGCGTTAGGGCGACCCCGTGTAGATGTGATGATTCGGGTGTCGGGCTTTTTTAGGGACAGTTTTCCTAACTTACTACAACTACTATACAATGCGATAAACGAGGTGTCAAGTCTAAAGGAAGAAAAAGAAATCAATCCCTTAGCCGCCCAAGTCAAGGAAGATCAAGCCTTTTGGGAGAAACAAGGATTAACAAAAGACCAAGCCAAACTAAAAGCTGGCTATCGAATATTTGGATCAAAACCAGGGGCATATGGGGCAGGATTACAGGGATTAATTGAAGCCCAAAACTGGAAAAATGAAGATGATTTAGCTCAAGCGTATTTGAATTGGAGTTGCTATGGATATGATAAAGATGGGAAAGGGCATGGCGTTCCAGAAGTTTTTGAAAAACGATTAAAACAGTTACAAATTATCTTACATAATCAAGATAATCGGGAACATGATTTATTAGACTCTGATGATTATTATCAATTTCAAGGAGGATTAACCGTTGCTGTTAGGTCATTAACGGGTAAAAATCCTGAGACGTATTTTGGCGATAATTCTATCTCGTCTAATCCTAAAGTTAGGTTATTAAAAGAAGAAATAGCTAGGGTTTATCGTTCCCGTGTGGTGAATCCTAAATGGATAGAGGGTGTGATGCGTCATGGTTATAAAGGGGCGTTTGAAATGGCAGCAACCGTTGATTATTTATTCGCCTATGATGCCACGGCTAGATGTGTGGAAGATTTTATGTATGAGGGGGTTACTCAAACTTATTTATTAGATGAAAAAGTTCAACAGTTTATTTATCAAAAAAACCCTTGGGCGTTACGAGATATGGCCGAAAGATTATTAGAAGCAAATTTACGGGGATTATGGCAAGACGTTACTCATGAAACCTTAGAAAAATTACGAGATATTGTTCATTATGCAGAAGGGGCGATCGAATAAAGATCAGTTTGTAGTAGGTTCCCTTTAGGGCAAAAAAGCTTGTTATGGGGAGATGCTCAAGTCTTGAATACAAACTTTTATATTGATTTTTTCAAAGTTCTTAGTAAGGACTTTAGTCCTATCATATCAGTCCTAAAGGACTCACTACAAACATACAATTAATTTTGCTTACCTACTTATATCATTTTTTGCTGAGTTTTGAGGAATTTTTCCCTCTAAGTTAGTCATTATTATTTCTTGTAATTGCTTATAGTTAATTTTACCTTGCTGATTACGAGGTAAAGAATCAACAGAAATCCAATATTTAGGCTGTTTAAATTGACTAAGTTGCTCTTGAATTGCTATTTTAATCATTTGGGAAGATATTAAACAAGTATTGGGTACATAAACCGCAGTTATTGCTTGTCCCCATTTATCATCAGGAATGCCAATCACGCCTACATCTTTAACCAGTCCTGTCGCTAAAATTATTTGTTCTACTTCAATGGGAAATACATTTTCTCCCCCTGTAATAATTTTTTGACTATTTCTACCAATAATATATAAGTAACTATTTGAATCAAAATATCCTAAGTCATCGGTTATTATTTCGGTTTGCTGTTTTATATTTGGATAGTACCCTGAAAATAAAGAGGTAGATTTTAGTGTAATAATTCCAGCTTGATCATTCTTTGATAAGGTTTTACTTGGATTAAAAATTGTTACTTGGGCGTGGGGTAAAATTTTGCCAGTGCTATTATTTCCTTTTAGAAAATCTTGGGGTTTTAAGGTAACAACTTGAGAGGCTGTTTCCGTCATTCCATAAGTCAGTGCTAAATTTATTTTATAGTTTCTTGCTGTTTCTAAAAGAGATGACCATGGAGGTGCGCCTCCTAAAAAGACGGTTTTAAATTGGGCTAACCATTGGGGATTTAATTCTAATAAAAATTGTAATTGAGTGGGAACTAAAGAAATGAAATAATCATTAAGGTTTAGAGATAGATTACTTGCTTGTTTTAGTTGTGAATAAGGAATAATTGTTAATTTACCTTTGGTTAGAAAAGAGCGAAAAAATTGAATTAAACCACTAACGTGATAGAGAGGTAAACAACAAAAAGAGTTAACTGTTTTTATTTCAAAATAATCAATGAATCCCTGCACAGAATTAGATAGGCTTTGCCAAGTATGAACCGTAAAGCGAATGTCTCCAGATGAACCTCCTGTAGGAATCATTATCAGATTTTCTAGATTGAGATTTAAAGCATTATTAGGACTACTTGAAGATGATAGACTTTGTAAAATATTTGATTGCTCATCACCTAAAATTAAATCGGGTTGAACTAGATTAAAAACCTGTTTCCATTCTTTTTTTTTCCATTGATGATTACATAAGAAAACAGGAGATTTAGTAATAACACAAGCTAAAAAAGCCGCTAAAAATTCATGATAATTCGCTTCAACGATAAATATTTTAGGAATATTTTTTTTCTGTTTTATATCAAGAATCTCTTTGATGAAATAGTGTATCAGATGATAGAATTTTTGGTTATCATATCCTATCAACCAATTTTTATCTGAACGGTTTTTGAGAGAGGTTAAGAGTTCTTCCATAAATTGTTTAACCAGTTTTTATTACTATCTTGAAACCAGTCATTAACCCCAAATCCCATAGGGCGACCTTGAGGAATTAATTCTTCAGCTAAATTAATAATATATTGTTGTGTAATTGCAGTTTCAAAAACAGAAGAAAAAACCAGATCTAGTGAATACATTTTGCATAGCTGACGAAGACGACTCGGAAATCCTGCGATCGCTGGTTTAACCACAAAAATTTCTAGCCATCCTTGTTGATAACATTGCTCTAATTGTATTAAATTTGAGACAGATTCATCTAAGGCTAAAAGGGTAATATAATCTTGACTTAATTTTACCATTGAATCAAATTCTAGAGGGGATAAAGGTTGCTCAATAAATTCAATTATCTCTGATTTATCAGCTATCTCAAGCCACTTTTGAGCCTCGGATAAACTTAACCCTCCATTGGCATCTAATCTTAACGTAACTTCCTTTGGCAAGATATTAATTAATGTTTTAAATATGGTCATTTCTTCTTTAATATCACTGACCCCAATTTTCCATTTAAAGGTTTTTATTTCTTGATTATAACCATCCTTCCAGGCCTCTAATACATTTTTTCCTGCTGGTAGTAAATAACTATATTTAATTCTCTTGTTTTTCTTGATTTCTTTTGGTGGATAAAGTTGAGATAAATTGACCCCTTCTAAGGCTGACTCAAACCCAAATTGACACCCTGGTAAACTATTAGGAATCGCTTTAATTTTATCCAAAGTTATTTTACCATTTAAACCCTGACAAAACCCTAAAGCTTCTTGTAACGTTTCAGACCCAAACCAAGATAAGGGAGCAATTTCTCCCCAACCCATTCTACCAACTTTATCAGTTAAGTGAATAATAATTCCTTCTCTTTTTTTCCAAACTCCGTGACTGGTTATTAAAGGTTGACGAAACGGACGAGAATATAAACGAAAATCAAAAGAATACTCCATAAAAATAATCAGTCTTCAAACCAACTAACATCAAGATAATTAATTTTTGCGTAGGGTTCTAAAGCGCTTAAAATGCGACTCCCATAACTGCGATAATTCACGCGATTATCCAATAAAGCAACCACTCCTTGGCATTCTCGTAATGGCATTACTGCCCGTTGAATCATATTTAAGGCTGTGGGTAAAAGATAGAGACGAAACCAATCTTTATGATTTTTTTTATAATAGTCAACACGGGCAGCCACTAAAGGATTTTCTAAAGAAGGAATCGGTAAAGTAGCCATCACTAATAATTGAGGAATGGGCAATTCTTCATGATGATGATGCCAAAAATCCCAACCACTAATTAAAATTCCATTATTAGGAACTTGAGTTTTTTCGACTTGTACCCGTGAGCCAAATTCAGCCGCTAAGGTAGTTCCGACTTGTGCTTTTAAAGGAACATCATCAACCAGAATAATAATGAGTTGTGGCCGGTGACAGCATAAGGCAACAAGACGATAAACTTGGTCAAATATGACTTTTTGAAATTCTGGCGTGTTAGGCATTGGTAGGCGATCGCGGATATATAATTTAATTAATTCATTTTGTCGATTAGGAGAAAATTTTAGACAAAGAATATCGTCTGTTAAGCCAATGGTATTGCGGTAAGTCGTGGCTGCTTTATCTGCATCTAGAAACCCTCCCATCAAAACAACGGGGGACTGTTGCCAAATTGGTTCTAAAGTAGACGCAACTTCCAAGGGACTACTATGGAGAAAAAAGTTTTGGGTGTTAGGGTCTATGGATGCCCAAAGTAATTGATTTTTCGCTGACATTTGTTCCCAAAATTGTTTAACGGGAAAGTCTCCATTAATGACTTCTCCTAAATGTTGCAAACTCTCATATTCCTCTTGGTTGAGAAGATAGCAGTGATAAGGGTTTTTAGGATGACTTAAGGTGCTTTTTTTTAGATAAAGACAAACTTCTTGGATTAAATTTCCAGAAGCAGGATAGGTGTTTTGTAATTGTTGCCAATGGTGAGGACTAAAGGTACTGGTTAGGTATTCTCTCGTCCACTCTTCTAATTCATCTGCACTATCAATTAAAGTGGGAATATCTAGGGGGAAACGACCTTGTTTTTCTAGGCGATCGCTTAGCCAAGTTTGGGGTGATACTATTAATAATCCCTGAAAATTATCCCAAGTTAAGGCCTCCTTTTCTGTCCAAATAGCCTTATCTGTCTTTAACCATTCTTGAAGTTTAGGAATAATTCCTATTAATAATTTTTCTTGAATGGGGGGAGAAGCGACCAATAAAACAGGGCGATCGCTGAGTAAGGCTGGCATTAAATAGCTATACCCATAACGGGATATTGTACTTCCCGTTTGAATAACCGCAGAACGCCCTAAACGTAACCCCCTTGACACTAACCTCGCCATAGTCAGATGATGATCCCATAAAGGCAGTCCTTGCTGGCGTAAAAAAGCCCGCAGTGAGGTATGAACTTCTGCTTCAAGTAGGGTCATTGATCTTCATCTTTTTGCTTCATATCGATTGTAGCATTTGCCCCAATTATAGATAATTGACCGTTAATTTCAACACTTAACTTTATTGATGAGTCTTAATTTAAACTTCAGTCTTTTAACTTATCACAAATGATCATGGATGAATATTTTTTTAAATTGGCTGATTTTTCATTATTAATAATTCGGAAGAAAATTGAGTTAGTGAGCCAAATCTGATCGAAAATACTCCTGTTCAAAACACCAGATTTAAAAAGTTTATGATGATCACTGTCCAAATTCTAACCGAGCTTGTTCTACCATTTCCACCGTAACTTCATCAGAATCCCACTCTCTTGCTAACTCTTCAATGCGCTGACGAGCTTGAGTCCGCACAAAAAAAGGAATATTTTTCAGTTTTTCCTGCGCTTCAGGAGTCCAACGGGGTGCATCACCAAAATTAACCTCTTCCATTTTCATCTCCAAAAATTCCTGACTTAGACCAGTATTTTATCAATTACTATCCGAAAAATTAACTTCTTAACTTAACTTTACTTTTAAGAGATCACTATCGTTATTATTTCAATTTGATATAATAAAAGTGGACACTTCCAAGTGTTAATTAATCGGAGGCAAGACAATGAGTGAAAGATCTTACTTAATTATCTCTGGATCTATTTTTGCCCTAATTGGTGTTTTACACCTGCTCAGAGTTATCTTTGGTTGGTCTGCAAGTGTCGGTACATTAATGGCTCCTTTTTGGATGTCCTTGATCATTCTGGTTATTGCAGCTTTCCTATCGGTCTGGGCATTTCGTCTGTACAGAATCGTTACCTCGTAACCTCAAATTAAATCAACGTTGAATTAGCTAAAAAGCTAAAAAAAGTGGGTTAAGCTTAGAGAAAAATGAGGAAATTTGTCAATCAATTAATCTAGCTTTAGCCCACTATAATTGTAAGTCTCTAATGAACCAAGAAAAATCGACTTGGGAACAAGTGCGTCAGACATTTCAACAAATTTGGGGTTACGAAGAATTTAGACCACCTCAAGGAGAAATTGTTAGGTGTCTGTTAGCTTTTCAAGACGCTTTGATAGTGATGCCAACGGGGGGAGGAAAGTCCATTTGTTTCCAACTTCCTGCATTGTTGAAACAGGGGTTAACGTTGGTGGTTTCTCCCTTAGTAGCATTAATGGAAAATCAAGTCCTGGAACTTCAGCAAAAAAACTTACCGGCTGCCTTACTTCATAATGAAATTCCCAGACATCAACGCAAACAGACCTTACAAGCGATCGCCACTCAGCAATTAAGGTTGTTATATCTTTCCCCAGAAACCTT
The DNA here is from genome assembly GCA_002110465.1 of unicellular cyanobacterium SU2. Lineage (GTDB taxonomy): Bacteria > Cyanobacteriota > Cyanobacteriia > Cyanobacteriales > Microcystaceae > Rippkaea. The sequence continues at coordinate 39,173 of NEED01000075.1, forward strand.
GCTCAGTCTCCCGGTTTGGGAAGTATTAACTCATCCTCAACTACCCATTAATGGCCTTATTTTAGATGAAGCTCATTGTTTAGTACAATGGGGGGAAACCTTTCGTCCTGCCTATCGGCGGTTAGGGATGATAAGAGAAGAATTATTACACAAAAAACCGCCTGGAACCAAAATAGCGATCGCGGCTTTTACAGCTACTGCTAACCCGAAAGATCAGAGAATCATTAAATCAGTTTTACAATTAAAAAATCCTGAAATATTTTGTTTAAGTCCCTATCGTTCCAACCTTAATCTTAACGTAAAAATTGCTTGGACTCCCCGATGTCGTCGCCATCAATTATTAAACTTTATTAAACCCAGAAAAAATCAATCAGGATTAATTTATGTCCGTTCCCGTCGAGAAAGTGAAACCTTGAGTCAATGGTTAGGATCTTTAGGTTATCAAACTACTCCTTATCATGCCGGGTTAAGTCCCAACCAACGCAGAGACATAGAAAGCCAATGGTTAACAGGAACCTTACAATTTGTGGTATGTACCTCAGCCTTTGGCATGGGAATTAATAAAGCTAATGTGCGTTGGATTATCCATTTTCAGCCTCCCTCTTTGCTATCAGAATATTTACAAGAAGTAGGACGAGGCGGTAGAGATGGAAAGTCCACAGATGCCCTAACTTTAATCAGTGAACCCACCGGATGGCTTGATCCGAGTGATCAGCAAAGAAAACAATATTTTGAGCAAAAATTACAGCAACAATATCAACAGGCAAAACGACTGATTAAACAAATCCCACGTCAGGGAAAGATACAAGCGATCGCCAAAGAATTTCTTCAAGGAGAAAGCCTTTTATCTTTATTACATAGTCAGGAACAATTAGAGTGGTTAGATCCCTTTACTTATCAAATTAGGCCAACAGCTTCAACCCAAACAATTAATAAGCTTAAGCAAAACAAAAAGTCAAGTGATTCCTCAATCAAACAATATTTAATGACCCGACATTGTCGCTGGCAGTTTTTATTAAAGGCATTTGGATTTAAGAGAGAATCTAAGGATTTTAGGTGTGGTCATTGTGATAATTGTCGTTCTTAATGAATGAGAGGGGGATGACAAAATTTAGGCATTCAGTAATTTAACTGCTACTGATGGGGGCAATTTTGAATTACTATAGTGTTCATCTATTGTGAAAAATAACTTTTGTCATATCGTGAAGCTTTCTGTTTACCACACCCCTGAACTCACTCCCCTTGATAATTTGCCTGAATGCGCCGTCGTTATTGATGTCTTGCGGGCAACAACCACTATCGCTACTGCCTTAAATGCCGGTGCTGAAGCCGTACAAACCTTTAGTGAGATCGATAAATTAATAGACGTGAGCGATCGCTGGCTACCCGAAAAACGGCTTCGCGCTGGAGAAAGGGGCGGATCTCAAGTAGAAGGGTTCGATCTGGGGAATTCTCCCCTCGATTGTACTCCAGAAACAGTAGCCGATAAACGGCTGTTTTTAACCACCACTAACGGCACTCGCGCCTTACAACGGGTAGAAAACTCAACCACCGTGATCACCTCTGCAATGGTTAACCGTCAAGCAACAGTGCGCTATCTGTTAGATACCAAACCCGAAACCATCGGGTTAGTGGGATCAGGATGGCAAGGAGGCTATTCCCTCGAAGATACGGTGTGTGCAGGAGCGATCGCCCATAGTTTACTGGCAGCGAATGCTATTACCGTTGGCAATGATGAAGTGATCGCCGCGATCGCCCTTTATACCCAATGGCAAGATAATTTACTCGAACTGTTTCGTCAAGCCAGTCACGGCCAACGACTTTTACGATTAAATTGTGAAGAAGACTTAAAATACTGTGCCGAAACGGATATTCTAGACGTGCTACCCATTCAAAAAGAACCCAGTGTTTTAGTCAAATTTTCCTGATTTTTTGTCTGAGATAAAGAAATTAATCGATTTGAAAAAATGGTAAGTTAAGGAAAGTTGGATTGATACAACCGAATTGGCAAAGGACTGGGTAGTTATGAAGATTTTGGTGCTAAGTTGGGAGTTTCCCCCCAGAATTGTCGGAGGAATTGCCCGTCACGTTGCGGAACTCTATCCAGAATTAGTGAAACTAGGGCATGAAATTCACCTGATCACCGTTGAGTTTGGAGAAGCACCTCAGTACGAAGTGGTCGAAGGGGTTCATATTCATCGTCTTGCAGTGGATGGGGCTGATAATTTCTTCCATTGGATCGGTAATATGAACGATAGCATGGGTCATTATGGGGGAAATCTGATTCAAGAAAAAGGGAATTTTGATTTAATTCATGCCCATGATTGGTTGGTGGGAGATGCGGCGATCGCCCTTAAACATCATTTTAAATTACCCTTAATCGTTACTATCCACGCTACCGAATATGGCCGCCACAATGGGTTACATACGGAAACCCAACGCTATATTGCCAGTAAGGAAGGAACCCTGGTCTATAATGCTTGGCGGGTGATTGTTTGTAGTGATTATATGCGTCATGAATTACAACGGGTGTTTCATACTCCTTGGGATAAAATGGATGTGGTTTATAATGGCATTCGTCCCGAAAAAAAACAACGAGATCCTGATTTTGATCACCAGAGTTTTCGCCGTCGCTTTGCCAATGATAACGAAAAAATTCTTTATTATGTGGGTCGAATGACCTATGAAAAAGGGATTTCCGTCTTATTGAATGCAGCCGCAAAGGTTTTTTGGGAACTCGAAGGAAAGGCTAAATTAGTAATTATTGGTGGGGGAAGTACCTATCATTTACAAACCCAAGCTTGGCATTTAGGTATTTGGAATAAATGTTATTTTACTGGGTTTATGTCCGATGAGGATTTAGATAAGTTTCAAACGGTTGCTGATTGTGCGGTTTTTCCCAGTTTATATGAACCGTTTGGTATTGTTGCTTTAGAAAGTTTTGCGGCAAAGGTTCCGGTTGTGGTGTCAGATACGGGGGGATTACCCGAAGTCGTTCACCATACAAAAACGGGTATTGTCACCCATGCAAATAACTCAGATTCTTTAGCTTGGGGAATCTTAGAAGTGTTGAGAAATCCTAGTTATGCTAAATGGTTGGTTGATAATGCTTATGAAGATCTAGAAAAACGTTTTAGTTGGCCAAAATTAGCTAAACAAACGGAACAAGTTTATCAAGTTGTTACTCAAGAAAAGTTACTAACTGTTTGGGTTTAATAGTTGATAGTTGATAGTTGATAGTTGATAGTTAGACTCTCAAAAACAACTTAGAGCAATCATAAATGATTTATGAGAATCTCTGTTCCCGGTTCCCTGCGAAGCCTGTTCCCGCTTCTAAGATACTTTGCCCACAACTGATTACTGATTGCTATATTGAACTTAATTAATAAATTATTAATGATCAAGTGTCAATTTTTGATTGATATAACTGCCAACATTCTTGAGCGATCGCCCAATCTTCTTGGGTATGAATGACTAAAATTCTCACGGTTGAATCATCCGTTGCAATATCCATATTTACGGGGGAATTATTGTTTTTTTCAGAATCTAATTTGAGTCCTAAAAATTCAAACGCTTCACAGGTTTTTTCCCTAACAATAGCTGAATTTTCCCCCACTCCTGCGGTGAAAACTAACGTATCTAATCCCCCTAAACTGCCTAACATTTTCCCTAAATGCGATCGCAAGCTATGAATGTACATATCAAAGGCTAATTGTGCGCGGGAATTCCCTTCATTAAGGGCTTCAACAATAGCCCGTAAATCAGCAGAAATTCCTGAGACTCCTTGAAACCCTGATTCTTTATTCAACATTGTATTTAGTTGATCAGCCGTAAATTTATATTCTCGTATTAAATAAATTAAAATAGCTGGATCGATCGAACCGCTACGGGTTCCCATCATTAACCCTTCAAGAGGAGTAAATCCCATGGTTGTATCAATACTAATTCCGTCTTTAATTGCGGCTAAAGAACAGCCATTCCCTAAATGACAAGTAATTATTTTTAAAGAGTTTAGGGGTTGATTTAAAAGTTGGGAGGCTTTTTCAGCACAATATTTATGACTGGTTCCATGAAAACCATAACGACGGATTCCTTTTTCTAACCATTCATAAGGAATAGGATAAGCCGCTGATTCTACGGGCATACGGCTATGAAAAGCAGTGTCAAATACCGCCACTTGGGGAACCGTTTCTAACACCTGTTCAATGGCTTCTATCCCTTCGATATGGGATGGATTATGGGTGGGTGCTAGGGGAATTAAACGAGCGATCGCGGCTTTGACTTCTGGAGTAATTAAAGTTGCTTCAGAATAATCTGTCCCTCCATGAACCACCCGATGACCAACAATATTTATCTCCGAAAGCTTGTCAATAACCTGGATTTCTCCATCAACCAAAGTATCAAGCATTTTAAATATTCCTTGACGATGATCATCAGAATTTAAAGTAATTTTTTGCTTAATTCCGTTAGCTTTAACCGTTAAAATTCCTTGACCTTTAGTCACTGTCCAATCAATATCCGCTTTCCAGATGGGTTCTGGGGGATGATCTGGTAACTGATTATTCGTTAAGTCATATAAGCAACTTTTTTGACTACTTGAACCTGCATTAAGAATTAAGATTTTCATAGCTAGTTTATTCGTCAAATCTAATATTATTTCATTTCTATGATAATTTTCCTAGGTTAAATTAAGTTAATAGGAAATCTAAAGTAAAATTTTTAGCGGTAATGTAAACCCAGGAACGACATTTTCCCCGTTTAATACTGCATCGGAGGGATACTGAGTAATCGAACCATCTTGACGATACACTAATGCTTGACGGTGGTGGCGATCAATTAACCACCCTAACCCAACTCCATTATCTCGATATTCTTCCATCTTAGCTTTGAGAACATCTAAATTATCAGTTTTAGAACGAATTTCTATGACAAAATCTGGTGCTAAATTAAAAAATTCATCTTCTCCTTCGTCCCATCCCAAAGGTAAGCGATTATTAGCCACAAATGCCACATCAGGGGAACGAACCGCACCGTTAGGTAATTTAAACCCTGTACTAGAACTAAACACTTCTCCCAACTCTTGTTTTTCTACCCAAATAAATAGGGAGGCGATCGCTTTTGCTTCTCGGTTTCCTGATATTTTTCCCGTGGGTGTCATTGTTACTAAAGTTCCATCTGCGCTACATTCAAATCTTAATTCTGGGTTTTGGGAACTTAGCTGTTTTAATTCTTGATCTGTAATACTTGAAGTGATTTGTATCATAAATATTTTTGATTCATTGCTTAATTATAACAATCAGGAATCAGTTGTGAGATCCCCCTTATTAAGGGGGTAGGGGTGATCGGAACGGGATTCTCGAAGAGTTATGAAGTCTACGAGGAACGCCAAAAGAAGAAATTTCTCATGAATCATTTCTGATTGTTATATAACAGTGTAGTGAACGCTTCGCTTTTAATTCCTAAAAATCTGATTAACCTCAATTTTTAGCTCAGGAAAAGCCAAGGGTGATACCATGTTTTCTAATGATAAGATTATTTTATTTTGATAAATTCCATTTATGATAATCTTCAACTGAAAATTTAGCGGTTGTTACTGTTATCATAAATTTGCAGTTCGGCGTTAATACACCACACAAATTAGCTGTACCAACATAATACTATTAATAAACTGAGAGACTGTTTGTCAAGTAACTCTTAAGAGAACTGTAGAGTGTATTACGCTACGCTAATACACCAAAAAACGAAATTTTGGTGCGTTACGACCTAAAAAAATGAAAGAAACTACCCAAAAAACTGTGGTTTGCCTAACACACCCAACAATCATGTTTTGTTTAGGAACAGTCTCTGATTAATTTAACTTTTAGGGTGGGCATTGCCCACCTTACTAATTTGTTGAGGCAAACTGTTTAGGATTAAAATATCCCAATAGTGATGATCATTGTCATTAACAATAACCCAATAATTGATAACCCCAAAACAATCAGTAAACCATTAACATTAGAGTGAGTAGAACGTCTTTGATTAACAATGGTTTCTTCTTGTTCTAAATTCATCTGACGAATCACATCAGAAATGGCTTGAGCATCCCTAACATGATGCAATGCTTTGGTTTCCCCATTAGGATATTTCACCATAAAATAGGTGGGAACTTGGATGTGTTCCCCAGTCATACTATACTTATCAACGGCAATTTGCTTTGCTTTTTCCTCAAGGGTTTGGGGTTTTGATGCGATTCTATCCCCTGGGTTAGCCGTTAAAAAACCATCCATTGTTGTAGAGCTAACCATACTTAACTCCTGTCTTTAAGACATAATTTCGAGTCTATTTATTATCATCATAAGCAAATTTATCAGTAAAGTTTAATAACAAAAATATAATTTAATATTTCTTATTAAATGTTTGTATTTAATAAAATTAAAAACCATTTATGATTAAAGATAAATACCTAAACTTTTTGCAGATTTATCTAGGTAGAAGTATATTAAAGGTAAGAGGTAAGACCCAAAAAACTTTGTTAACTTAAATTCAGATGAAGTGAACCAACAATTTAAGAATGCTTTCAATTTCAAAAACCCTAGAGATGCGTTGGTTTAACCAAGGAAAAATACCAGCTAATGTTTATCAATGGTTTATTAAGAAAAATTTATCCCAAATACCATCTTCTCGTGAGTATCGTATTGATCGTTATTTTTATCTACCTCTATTAGATCACTGTAGTATAAAAATTCGTCAAGGAAATTTAGAATGCAAATGGCGAGACAAGTGCTTAGGTTATTACGAGTTTCCTGGTTTATCTACTAACCATCAATATTGTGGTTTTTTAGAAAAATGGCAAAAATGGTCATTAGACGGTCATTATTTGCCAGGTATATCTAATTTTATTCCCAGTTTCATTGTAATTGAGATTGAGAAAACCCGATGGCTATATTTCGAGAAAAATATTCAATTTGAGTTATGTCAACTCAAAAAAGAACAGCATCAATGGTGGACTTTCGCTATTGAAATTGAAAAAAATACCGCTACCGTTCGTCCATCGATTTTACAAACTATTCAAAGATTTCTACAAACCTATCCCCAGAATAACTTATCATCGCAGAAATCCTATGCTTATCCTCAATGGTTTCAAGAAAATACAGTAAATTAACTAATTATGCTTAATCTAGTCACCATTGTATTGAACTTTAACTTTATTTTGTTTAAGTCTAGTATGTACTATTTTAAGCTTTAAAAATCCTCCTAATGCCCCCATCGCTAAGAAGAAAACAAGGGTGATTGTTGGAGGAATTGGTGTATAAACAGAAGCATTTTGTACCTCGACGACATTATTATTTCTGGAAGCAGTAGAAACTTTTTGAACTAACTTTATATCCGTGCTTTGAGAATAATTTATAGAGTTAGTTTGAGTAATCTTAAAATGATTATCTAAGGGAAATACTAGATTATTTTCTAAGATTAAGGTAGGGTGGTTAGAGGCAATATTTACCATAACAGGATTGATTATGTTCATTTTTGTCAAAAAATTTAAAAGTATTTGGCAGACATCTTAGAGGATGTTTCAGGAAACACTAATATATTTTATAATTACTTTAGATTGTATGTAAAGATTTTATAATTAAAAATGTATTTAAAATTACAATTAATCAAACTATTCTCTTGAGATAGTCCCTGTTAAAAAGATGTTGATTAACATAGAAGAAACAAAGGAAAAATAAAGAAATATTAGGCAATGACTACTCCTGTCCAAAAAAAACCTTCTTACTCAGACAAAAGTTACGCTCAACAAACCCTCCGTCTAGAAGGAATGGGATGTGCTGCTTGTGCGACGGCTATCGAAACTGCCATTAACCAAGTGGTTGGCGTGGCAGAATGTCAGGTAAATTTTTCTTTGGAAAGAGCCAAGGTTGAATATAATCCCCAAGAAACTTCTTTAGAAATTATTAAACAAGCAGTCAGTGATGCCGGTTATGCAGCTTATCCTCTCGAAGATAACGGCAATAATCATCAAGACCTAGAAAAAAAGCAACGAGCCGAAAAACAACAAGAACTTACCCAAAAAGTCATGTTAGCAGGGGGGGTAAGTCTAATTTTAATGATTGGTTCTCTCCCGATGATGACAGGGTTATCTATTCCCTTTATTCCCGCGTGGTTACATAATTCTTGGGTTCAATTAATTCTCAGTCTTCCGGTATTATTTTGGTGTGGGAAATCTTTTTATACAGGGGCATTTAAAGCTCTAAAACACCGAACCTCTGACATGAATACCTTGGTTGCATTAGGGACGGGGGCTGCCTTTTTATATTCATTATTTGCTACCCTATTTCCTAGTTTTTTTGTTGCTCAAGGACTGAATGCAGACGTTTATTATGAAGCGGCAGTAGTCATTATTACCTTGATTGTGTTAGGTAGACTATTAGAAAGTAGAGCCAGGGGAAAAACCTCAGAAGCCATTTATAAATTAATGGGATTACAAGCCAAAACAGCGCGAGTTATTCGGAATAATGAAGCCGTTGATGTTCCCATTGAAGCCGTTCAAATCGGAGATATTATTTTAGTTCGTCCAGGAGAAAAAATTCCCGTTGATGGAGAAATTATAGAAGGTCAATCTACCATTGATGAATCGATGGTGACAGGGGAATCTCTTCCTGTCAAAAAACACCCTGGTGATCAAGTTATTGGTGCAACGATTAATAAAACAGGGAGCTTTCAATTTCGGGCGGAACGGGTAGGAAAAGAGACGATATTATCCCAAATTATTAAATTAGTTCAGGATGCCCAAAGTAGTAAAGCCCCAATTCAAAAAATAGCCGATCGCGTCACGGCTTGGTTTGTGCCAACGGTTTTGGTAATTGCCATTATTACCTTTATTAGTTGGTTTATTTTGACTAAAAATATTACTTTAGCTATGGTGACAACCGTTAGTGTTTTGATTATTGCCTGTCCCTGCGCTCTAGGTTTAGCGACTCCAACCTCAATTATGGTAGGAACTGGAAAAGGGGCTGAACATGGCATCTTAATTAAAGGGGCTGATAGTTTAGAATTAGCTCACAAAATCAAAGCAATTATTCTCGATAAAACTGGAACTTTAACCCAAGGAAAGCCAAGCATCACTAACTATATTACTATTAAAGGAATTAGTAATAATAATGAATTAAACTTGCTTAAATTAGCCGCCGCCGTTGAACAAAATTCTGAACATCCTCTAGCAGAAGCGATTGTTAACTATGCCAAGTCCCAAGGAATTTCTAACTCCTTACCCAAAATCCAAGAATTTGAAGCCGTAGGCGGTAGAGGAGTTCAAGGAAAAATTGAAGGTAAATTAATTCAAATTGGAACCCAAAAGTGGCTGGAAAGTTTAGGGATTGAAACCCAAGAGTTGCTGTCTCAAAGTAAACGATGGGAAGGGGAAGCAAAAACCACGGCTTGGATCGCCGTTGATGGTGAAATTGAAGGGTTATTTGCTATTGCTGATGGGTTGAAATCTTCATCAATTGAAGCAGTAAAAGCCCTGAAAAAATTAGGATTAGAAGTGATTATGTTAACGGGAGATAATCAACAAACTGCTGATGCGATCGCCCGTGAAGTAGGCATCAATCAAGTATTTGCTGAGGTTAGACCGGATCAAAAAACCGAAAAAGTTAAACAAATTCAACACCAATCTAAAATTGTTGCCATGGTAGGAGATGGGATTAATGATGCCCCAGCATTAGCTCAAGCAGACGTAGGAATGGCGATTGGAACTGGAACAGATGTTGCAATGTCCGCCAGTGATATCACCTTAATTTCAGGGGATTTACAAGGCATTGTTACCGCTATCGAATTAAGTCGTGCAACGATGAATAATATTAAACAAAATCTCTTCTTTGCCTTTATTTACAATACCCTAGGCATTCCCATTGCAGCCGGTATTTTGTATCCTATTTTAGGGATTTTACTTAACCCGATGATTGCTGGAGGAGCTATGGCGTTAAGTTCAGTTTCTGTGGTGTCTAATGCTCTGAGATTACGCAATTTCCAACCCAGATAATCAGATGTCTATGCTTGTGGAGAAGATGTAAATCTTGCTGATACAAGTATCAGAACGTCGTCTTCTGTGAATCAAGAATCCCCCGTCACAGCGTTAGCTTGACGGCGGGAGTGTCAAAGTCTAATTAGGATTTATAGATATCATAGGGGATTCACTAGCTAGTTGTGATGTGAGTAATAGAAAGTCTGATTAACTTTGCCCGTAAAAAAGATTGCAACTCATATTAAACTTATAATTAAAATGGGAAGAAATTGTAATCATCTATGCTAAGCCAAAGTTTTTGGTTTATTAGGGTAACAAATCATCGGAAATAGTCTACAATTATGATTAAAGTAGTGATATAATGTAAGAACTAATTTTGTTTTTTTAATGGTTAATAAAAATTAGGAATGAAGTTGTCAGATAATTTCACTAGAAAATTGGTCAACAATATTTACAATTAGCTTTCGATTTATTTTAAAGACTATTCTCAGTTCCGTTTATGCCTATTCCTAAACATAAAAGTAAAACCTGTCATCCCTATATTAGTGCCTTATTAACAATAATAATTATTATAGCTTTTACTGGTGGCTTAGTACAACTAGAACAAGAAAGATTTACTAAACATCATCAATTTCATACTTGGCAGGAACTTACGATTGTCCGCTCAAAAATAGAAAATTCTTTAAATAAAAAAATTCTGATTATGAGGGGTTTAGTTGCTTATATATCAGTTGAAAATCCTCAGCTAACTCAAGAAGAGTTTAACGATTTAACGAAAACGATTTTAGGAAATACTTCAGGAATTTTGAAGGTTCTATTATTGAAGAGTGGCAATTATAGCTATAGGAGCTATAGCTATCCATCGACAGAAAAAGAAAAAAAATTAAGCGTTTTTTCTTTAAAAAACCGACAACATAGAGAACTATTTGACAGAGCAATAATAACCAAAAAAACATTGTTATCAGAACCAGCTGATGTAGCTCAACTAAACAAAACAGTTTTGATGAGTTATAGTCCCATTTTTTTAACGCCTCGGAATGGAGTTCCTGAAAGTGGAGACTATTGGGGAATGCTTTGTATTTGTATTGATATCAATACTATATTTGAAGAAGTAGGAATCTTAAATAACCAATACAACCCAAACTATAACTATATTTATGCTATTAGATCTAAAAATGAAGTAGTACAGAAAACGCAATTTATATTAGGTGACGCTTATGATTTTGAACGTGCATCTATGATATTAGATATAAGCTTGCCTAATAATTTATGGCAGTTAGGATTAATAGAAACTAACAAAAAACCATGTTATTCTCCTTTTAAAAAATGGATTTACTTAGGAGGAATATTTGTTGCTGTCATCATTGGTCTCTTGATATTTAATTTACACAAATCTTACGAAAAATTAAAAGCTTCTAATATTATTGATGCTTTGACAAGAATAGCTAATCGGTTACTTTTTGAGCAATATATTAGCCAAGAATGGTTTAGATTAATGAGAGAGAATCAACCTTTTTCTTTAATCATGTGTGATGTAGATTACTTTAAAAAATATAACGATAAATATGGTCATATAGCCGGAGATAAATGTTTAACAAAAGTGGCTCAAGCTCTCACTCAATCCGTGGAACGTTCCTCTGATTTAGTGGCTAGATATGGAGGAGAAGAATTTGCCATTATTTTGCCTAATACCAATTCTCAAGGAGCGATAAAAGTTGCTAATAAGATTCAACACTCAATTCAACAAATGAAAATAATTCATGAAGACTCTGACGTTAGTGAGTATATAACAGTGAGTCTAGGCATTGCTACTATTATTCCTCATCAATATTTATCAATACAAGATCTCATTCACAGTGCCGATCAAGCCCTTTATCAAGCTAAAAAACAAGGACGCGATCGCTATTATTATGATTAACCGCAGTCAAATAACTTGATTATGCCGTAAAGAGTTTAGCCTCTATACTAGAAAACATCAAGCAGATTATCGTTTTTTTATCTATGTTTATGGCAAAAAATTTGATTATTCATAGGTTCAAACCTTCCATACTTGCCATTTTAATCGGTCTATTCTCACCAAATCTGACCCTAGCTCAAACTAACTTGGATAAATTAGTTATAGAACTTTGTCAAAAGTCTATCGAAGTAAAAGTAGCAGCTAGTGAAGATATTAGAAGAAGAGTAGAAATATCGTTTGATACCATAGAGCGATCGCTGACTTCTAACACAGAGCAGAAAATTCAGGGAACAGCGCGTTTACGGACTAAGAATAATTGGCAACCCTTCACCTATAACTGCTTAGTAAAAAGGAATGAAGGGCTGGTGACTCAAGCGAACTACACCTTAGAAAAAGACGGACTGACTTCAAGTACCCGACTATGCCAAGAAGAACTAAAGGAAACTGTTAGGGAAAATCGTAACGGTTCAGTAGAATTTGACGATCCCCTAGAAACCTATTATGTGTCTAATACCGAAGAAGGAGTGCGAGGAACTTTCATCGTTCAAGAGACTGGAAATCGGTCACAACCGAATCGTTTTAATTGTACGGTCAATCTTCGAGAAGGACGGGTAACAAAACTGACCTATAGTCCTGATGGTAGCGATCGCTCGACTGCTAGTGAACAACGAATCATTCGCCTGTGTCAAGAGAATATCCGTCAACAAGTTTCCCAAAATCAAATTGATTTAGGAGGAATTTTTGGCATCAGTATCGGAACAGGACGAAAAATAGAATTTGGACAAGCTGTTGACACCTTTGATATTTCAGAGAGTCAAAAAGGGGTAGAGGGAAATGCCACCTTATTAGAAGGGTCAAAACAACGTCAGGTTAACTATCGATGTACCGTCAATCTTCCTGACGGAACCATAACCAACGCTACCATACAATAGTCGAGAGTGACTCGAAACCTGACAACATCTACTTTTATTGCACTTTAAATAAAAACAAAACAGACTAATGAGTAACTATAATCCCACCCAAATCCAACAACTCCAAGAATTGGGAGCTTATTTGCGTCAACAACGACTCGATCAGTCCTTAACCCTAGAGCAAATAGCCACGAGTACCTTTATTCGTCTATCTATTCTTAAAGCCCTAGAACAAGGAAAGGTAGATGAGTTACCCGAACTGGTCTATGTACAAGGCTTTTTACGCCGTTACGGAGAAGCCTTAAACCTCGATGGCCATGAGTTAGCTCACCAAATTTCTCCTCAGCAAGTTGAAGACTCGTCTTCTGAAATTTCCCCTGAATTAGTGACTCTTCCCCCAGTTGACTCTATGGGAGAAGATTTATCATCCCCTTTAGTCCGCACACAGACAACCACAAAAAAACAAAAAAAGGTTGCCTCTGCTGTGAGAAATCTGATGCCTGTCACTGATGAACAACCATCGAGTTCCCCTCTTCCCGTCGGGTCTAAATTCAAGGTTTATGGATTATACACCCTAGTCTTAGGGGGAGCCGTCGCAGGACTGTTTTATCTTTTCTCTGGCTCACAATCTTCTGAACCTTCTTCCCAAAATCAGCCTCAAAATCAGCCTTCAGAGGTGGCAAAAACCTCGTCAACAAAGACCACCAAACTAGCCAGCCAAAACCCTCAAGTTCAGTCAAATATGATTGAACCTGTAACCCCTGAGTCTAATACGGCTCAATCAACTCAAGATGTAGCTCAACCCCCATCTGAAGGTAGAGAGGAAAAGCCCTCAACTCCTACTGGGGTAGAGACAAGGACTAATAATGCTCCGAATGTGACTAATACCACGCCCGTACCCCCTAATTCAGAAAGCCCTGTTGCCGCTTCTGTTGCTCTAGAAGGGGACTCTTGGATGAGGGTTAAGGTAGACGGTAAAACTGAATATGAAGGCATTTTGGAAAAAGGCACTCAGCAAACCTGGACTGCCCAAGAAACCTTAATTATTCGAGCAGGTAATGCAGGGGCAGTTAACCTAGTGGTTAATGATCAGCCTGGGCGAAAGTTAGGCAATCTCGGTGAAGTCAAAGAAGTTACCTTAACCCGTGATAATTAGAGAAAAACTCAGTAAAGAAAGACAAGGGGACAAAACAGAAGTGATTTTAGTCTAATTACCTTCTCTGCTCCCCCTTTTTCTTAAGAAGCAGTTTCAAGAGACCCTAACGGATCAGCAATAGAGGCTGATGGAGCTTCAAACTCCCCTTTAACGACGTATTCTAAGCGTAACTTTAACCAAGTAATAAACTCGGAATTGAGAGATATGATCGCAGCACACGGTTGAGGACACTTGGCTTTAATCTCCGCAAATTCGGGAGCTTCGATAAAAGCAGGTTGTTTAATCAACCAAAAATCAATTTCTTTGTTTTTCTCTTCATAGTTCCGTCTTCTCTCCCGAAGCACTTCATCTAAGGGTTCTTCTTCTATGAGAAAGCGTTGACTAGCTAAAACGTAATAGTAGGTCGTCATTTGGTTAGTGATTAATATTCAATTACCCAAGATCAATTATCAATCCCAGGGGAATTTTGTAGGTCAGGGATTATTAATAATTTAGAATTTAGAATTCCCCTCTCATCGCTAGTTTCATCTCACGGACTGCCCGTTCCATTCCCACCAACACCGCACGACTAACAATAGTATGACCGATATTGAGTTCTTCCATCCCTGGTAAACAAGCAACAGGGTAAACATTCTGATAGGTTAACCCATGACCTGCATTAACTCGTAATCCTAAGTTTAAGGCTTGTTCGCATCCTTGTCTTAAAGCTTCTAACTCTTGTTGGCGCACGGTAATATTAGGCGCGTCTGCATATTTTCCTGTGTGGAGTTCAATAAATTTAGCGTTAGTGTTACCAGAGGCTTGAATTTGGGTTTCTTGTGCATCAATGAATAAGCTAACCGGAATGTTTGCACTTTGTAATTGATCAACAACTTCTTTGAGGCGATCAAAATTCCCCGCGATATCTAACCCTCCTTCGGTGGTGACTTCTTCTCGTTTTTCAGGAACAAGGGTGACATAATCTGGTTTAATGTCAAGGGCGATCGCTACCATTTCCTCAGTGGCGGCCATTTCTAAGTTTAAATGGGTGCGGACGGTTTCGCGCAATAACCGCACGTCTCGATCTTGAATATGACGGCGATCTTCGCGCAGATGAGCAGTAATTCCATTAGCCCCCCCTAATTCAGCTAAAACGGCTGCCGCTATGGGGTCAGGTTCCACGGTACGCCTTGCTTGGCGAATGGTGGCTACGTGGTCAATATTAACACCAAGAGTCAGCAATTTAACCTCTTTTATCTGTAATGTATGGATGGTTTAAGTCTCACTATATTAACCTAAATTTTCTTCCTATCATCTGAGGGGCAAGGAAGTAATAAGTAATAAGTAATAATCTGATATTTTGACGTATCTTGGAGGTGGTTCAATATAAACTTTTATTTGAAATTTCCCTTCCCCAAGGGCAAAAGCTTTCATCGGGGATAATAGGGGATTGTACAATATATTTTGGTAATTTATCTTTTGTGTAAAAACAGTGACCCAAAATTCTCCTAACCTCTGGCCTGAACTTCTACAACAACTTCTTGATCAACAGTCTTTATCCCAACCCCAAGCTGCCCAATTAATGGAAGGATGGTTATCAGAAGCAATTCCTACTGTAATTTCGGGGGCAATTTTAGCGGCGATTCAAGCTAAAGGAGTCTCTGGGAGTGAATTAGCAGGAATGGCGCAAGTCTTACAGTCCCAATCGTTACATCAAACTGAGGTCAATCATGGGGAACCTGTAATTGATACCTGTGGAACCGGAGGTGATGGGGCTTCTACCTTTAATATTTCTACCGCAGTGGCTTTTGTAGCAGCAGCAGCAGGGGTTAAAGTCGCTAAACATGGCAACCGTTCAGCGTCGAGTAAAGTCGGTTCTGCTGACGTTTTAGAGTATTTAGGGGTTAAACTTTCTGCCCCCTCGGAGAAAGTAGAAGGGGCGTTACATGAGGTGGGAATTACATTTTTATTCGCCCCAGGATGGCATCCAGCCATGAAATATGTCGCCCCTTTGCGTAAGATTTTAAAAGTTCGTACTATTTTTAATTTATTAGGCCCTTTGGTCAATCCGTTACGTCCTACGGGACAGGTTATTGGGGTTTATTCTCCTCAATTTATTATGCCAATGGCCGAGGCATTGAATCAATTGGGAATTCCTCAAGCCATTGTTTTACATGGGCGAGAAAAACTCGATGAAGCAGGGTTAGGGGATGCTACAGATTTAGCTTTGTTAAAGGATAAAACCGTTAATTCTAGTTATGTAATGCCTTCAGAATTGGGGTTGACTTCTGCCCCTTTGACAGCTTTGAAAGGAGGCGATGTAGAAGAAAATGCGGCGATTTTAAAGAATGTTTTACAAGGTAAAGGAACGGCGGCACAACTTGATGCAGTTGCGTTGAATGCTTCCTTAGCGTTACAGGTAGGGGAACTTGTTCCTTGGGAAGCACATCATCAAGGAATTACTAAGGCTAAAGAGATTCTCAAAAGTGGGGCGGCTTGGGAAAAATTAGAAGCGTTAGTTAAGTTTTTGGGGTAAAATGAATCAACCTAAATTTTAAAGCGATGAGTCAGCAAGAATTAAAAGAATATTTTCTCGCTCATCGAAATAATTCTGAGGCATTTTATGCTTATGTTGATAGACTACATGAAGAGGGAAATTGGGTCGAAATGCCTCCATTAAATTCTGTAGAAGATTTAAACAATTATCCTGAATTTACTAAGAGGTGTGACGAAAAGTTTAAACGTGATCGCTATTAAAATAAGGAATATTTTTTCAAAGGAGTTAGGAGTTTTGATTATGGTGAATGTACCAGCAATAGATATACCAGTACCAATACTTCAATTTATTGGTACCATTGCTATGTCAGGAACAGTAGCTTGGTTTGTATTCGATCAAAGACTGAAGAAGCAAGGATACAATATTCAAACTCTCGAAGAGACAAAAATTCCAAATATGCGAGACGCACTTGAAAGAGAGATTGAAAATCTACGGGACAAGTATGATCAAAATATTCAAGATATAAAGTCTGAAATTAAACCACTTAAAGGTTTACTTCCCATAACAGGATTCGTGAGTCCTGATGATATTAAACAATATATAGTTGATCTAAATAATCTTCAAGGAAAGATTGAAAATGCTCAACAAAAAATTAAAGATCATAATGATCAAATAGATCTACTGAAGCAAAATATTGAAAAATCTAATGAAGATTATAATCAATTTCGTTCTATTCTAGACAGAATTAAAGATCCAAATATTAATCCAACAAATGTTGAACAGGTTCTGGAAACATTCTTACAGAAATCTGAGGCTATTAATCTTCAGAACCAATTAATTGAACTTGAGAGAACAATTGAAAGTATTAAAAATCTTAATCAACAAGAATATATAATTAAAACAAATAAATTTAATTTGAACAAAGAAAACTCTCCAGATCTCCAAAACTACCGAGAAGATAGAGATAGATTTGCTGAACATTGGGTTGATTTTAATCACACTTTTAAAAAACCTCCTCAAGTATTTATTGCACTTAAAATGATTGACGCTGCAACAGAAATATATAGCAAAGAGGTTCGACATGAAGATCTGAATCTAGGAAATGCTGTTAAATTCCTCACTTCTCTTAGAGCTCAATTTATCAGAATTGATGTCTGGATAAAGGAAGGATCGATTACAGAGAATGGATTTACAGTAGTTGCTAAAACCTGGTATGATTCACAAGTATTTGGTCTAGATATAGCTTGGATAGCCTTTGGAAAATAGAATAAGCTTTATTTGGTTAAGAAATTTATTGTGTTATAAAAGCGATGCAAATTACCATAGAAATTCCTGAAGAAATTGGGCAAAAACTCCCAAAAATCTGGGATAACATTCCACAAAAAGCATTAGAGTCAGTATTAGTAGAAGCTTATCGTCAAGGAAGTTTAACATCGGCTCAAATTCAATCAATTTTAAATTTATCCTATCGTTGGGAAACCCAAGCATTTTTAAGTCAATATCAAGCTTATCCCAACTATACAGAAGAAGATTTAGCCGATGATATTGAAACTCTTAATGATTTGCCCAATTTATGATTGTCATTGCAGATACTTCTCCTTTATTTTATCTAATTTTATAGGAATTTTAGATTTAGCAATAATTCGCCAACTAATTAATCTAACCTCGGTTATTAAACGCTTACAAAAAACTAATTTTAGAATTTCTAATACCCTTATTCAATCTCTGATTAAACGCCATTTATGTTAATCTTAAGTTATAGATAAATACTAAATGCTCGATATTCCTAAGTATTTCTGATTTATCTCATTTATTATTCTGGTAACTTATTATGAACTTTTCAACACAAGACTACACCTGGAAAAACTTTAATTGTACTTATAGCATTCACACTACTGAAACCCCTAAAAATGATGATTTAGCCTTATTATTAATTCATCCTATTGGTGTCGGTTTGTCGGGAGTATTTTGGCATCGCTTTGCTGAAACGTGGTTTAAGACTGGTCAAAATTATACCCTTTATAATCCTGATTTACTCGGTTGCGGGAAAAGTGATAAACCGCGTCTTTGTTATTATCCTCAAGATTGGGCAAAACAATTAAAATATTTTATCGAAAATATTGTCAAAAAACCTGTTGTTTTGGTGATTCAAGGTGCTTTGTTTCCTGTGGCTATTGAACTAATTAAACATCCTCCTCAACCTAATTTTATCAAAGGATTAGTTTTATCGGGTCCTCCGGCATGGCGCATTATGACAGAACCTGCCAAACCTTTACAACAAAAGCTATTATGGAATCTTTTATTTGACTCTCCTTTCGGGTTAGGAAATGGTTTCTATCGTTATGCCCGTCGTCGTAAATTTTTGCAATCATTTTCAGTTCGCCAATTGTTTGCTAAAGCAGAAACAGTTGATAACGAATGGTTAGATTTTTTGGAAAAAGGGGCAACGGATCTTCAAAGTCGTTATGCTGTTTTTTCTTTTTTAGCAGGGTTTTGGCGACGGAACTATACTGAGGATATTCAATCTATTCAACAACCAACTTTAGTTGTTTTTGGGGAAGAAGCTTCTAGTATTAGTAAAGAAGGAAAAACAGAAACCCCTAATGAACGATTAGACTTATATTTAAAACATCTTCCAAATAGTCAAGGGTGTAAAATTGCAGGACGTAATGTAATGCCTTATGAATCTCCTAACGAATTTGTTTCAGTTGTCGGAGATTTTATTAATAATTTAAACGCTTAAAGGATGCTAATTTATCTGACCATCGAGTTGTTTCGGGTAAACGATATTTTGTTAAGCAACCCATGACATACTGAATGGTTGTAGGTAAGCTAATTTTATGACCAATAGATACATAAATTGGTTTAACATTAGTCCGCGATCGCAACACAACACCGATGACTTCCCTCTTATCTATTAAGGGTTGCCAACTTCCTTTTTCTAGGGGGACTTCTTCATGTTTACCAATCAATAAAGATTTAGCCACTCCAATCGTAGGAATATCGATTAATACCCCCAAATGAGAAGCAATACCTAAACGACGAGGATGGGCGATTCCTTGACCATCACATAAAATGATATCAGGGATAATTTCTATTGATTCTAAGGCTTTTAAAATGGCGGGAATTTCTCGAAAAGATAAAAACCCTGGGATATAAGGAAAGGTTGTGGGAAGACAAGCAATCTGGGTTTCAACTAATTGTAAGTCAGGAAAACTTAAAACAGCCACTGCAGCTTGAGTTAGCTGATAGTTATTCTTAAAACCTACATCAACCCCTGCAACATAACGCACTTCTGTTAAGTCATCTTCTGTAATCACTTGTTGTTTAAGTTGCTGTTGAATTTGCTTGGCTTCTTCAAGAGATTGGGGAACGGAAAAGTTAGCATTGATTTTCATTTAGGGGATTATATTTTGAAACTGCATATTTGCGTAATTTTTATCGCAATATATATCCTATTTTACTTTTTTTGATATAGTTAAACTTAAAACACAAGTAACTAAATATAAAAGTTCGTAGTTAGGGCTTTAGCCCTGATCATCAATAATAGCTGCTCAATAATAACTAGAAACTACTATGGGAATTCTAATTGTAAGTAACGGTCATGGAGAAGATGTAATTGGGAGTCGTATTGGTGAACAATTACAAGACTTATCTAATGTTTCTGAAATAGCAGCTTTACCCCTTGTAGGAGAAGGACACGCTTACAAAAGTTGTAATATTCCTATTATTGGATTAGTTCAAAAAATGCCATCAGGTGGGTTTAATCAAAATCCTCAACAGTTATTAAGAGATGTTAGTGGCGGTCTAATTGGATTAACTTATTATCAGTATAAAACTATTCGTCAATGGGCAAAAGATGGCGGTAAAATCTTAGCCGTTGGGGATTTAGTTCCTTTAGTTTTTGCTTGGTTAAGCGGGGCAGATTATGGATTTGTAGGAACTGCTAAATCAGAATATTATTTACGAGATGAAAAAGATTGGCTACCCCAAACGTCTTGGTTAGCGCGTTGTTTTGGGTCAATGTATTTTCCTTGGGAATGTTGGTTAATGAGTCATCCTCGATGTCGTGCGGTATTTCCGAGAGACCAATTAACTGCTCAAATTTTACAGCAATGGCCAATGCGAGTTTTTGATTTAGGAAACCCGATGATGGACGGTCTTGAGTCAACTTCAACAGTCAATTTAAACCTTAAATCTGATTCATTTACGATTGTATTACTCCCTGGTTCACGAAGTCCAGAAGCACAACAAAACTGGGAAATCATTCTAGAGGCAATTCAGGAAATCATAGAACATAATCACAGTCATTTTATTACTTTTTTAGGGGCAATTTCTCCCGCTTTAGATCTTGATGATTTTCAAAAATCTGTTATCTCTAAAGGTTGGACTTTTCAACCGATAAAATCTAGTGAATTGCCGTTAAATGATCCTCATCAATTAGCTTTTAATAAAAATCAACAGACTTTAATATTAACTCAACATTCCTATCAAGATTGTTTACAAATAGCTGCTCTAGCGATCGCAATGGCAGGAACAGCAACAGAACAGTTTGTCGGGTTAGGAAAACCAGCTATTACTATTCCTGGAAAGGGTCCACAATTTACCTTAAACTTTGCCAAAAAACAAACCTATCTTTTAGGAGAATCAGTTATATTAGTTGACCATTTTCAACAAGTTCCAACTGCTATTAATTCTTTATTAAGAGATCTTAAAAAATGGCAACAAATTGCTCAAAATGGACGTAAAAGATTAGGAAGATCGGGAGCCGCTAAACGAATTGCTCAATGTTTAAGGGAGTGTTTCTCTAGTAATAGATAAAAAAGCTTTGTAGTAAGCTCTTTAGAGTGTGAAAATGTTATATCTTTTGGAGCCTCTCCTGAAACCGGTTCGAGAACCTGGACGGCACAACCTATTCCTGAACTCCTGACCTTCTTAGGTACTGGGGTTGCGTTCGGTGTTGGCATATTGATTAAAAAATCTCTGAACCCAAAAAGACACAATAATCGGTTGAAGAACATCCCTTAGCTTATTGATACTCCCTCACCACAAGGTTGTTCCTTCTAAATTCTGCATTCTGCTATGGCTGCTAAATTTTGCAAATTCTTTAAATTTGATGAATCTCAATGTCTAATAATCTTCTACAATGGGAATAGTGGATGAGTAAATATACTAAGGGAAATATACCTATGGTGAGTGGGAAGTTTCAGACAGCAGCTTCTTTATCGAGTCGGGAAATGGAAATTCTTGATTTAGTCGCTACTGGTTTAACCAACCTTGAAATTGCTAAGGAACTCGAAATTAGTAAACGAACCGTTGATAACCATATTAGTAACATTTTGACCAAAACTAAGACAGAAAATCGGGTTGAACTGGTACGGTGGGGGTTGCAATGGGGTAAAGTCTGCCTTAACGATGTTAACTGCTGTTCCTTACCGATGTCCCTTGACGCGAATGCTATTAGCAAAGTGGTTTCCTAATAGCTTGGGTAACTGGTTAAAAACGTTAGTTAGTTGCCTAGTCTTAGGTTTAAGTAGCTGTCAACAAGGTAACTTTGTTAACCTACCAACACAGAACTTAAAATCAGGTTTAAATACGCGATCAGCAGAAGAGTATTCTAATTTTTCCTATGATGGCCAATATATAGTGTTGGCTTCAGATAGACAGGGAAAACGGGGAATTTGGCTTTATGATCTTCGAGGTCGTCGTCTTCTACCGTTACCAGGATTAAACCAGCCCCAAAGTCGTCAAGATCAACCTGATATTAGTTCTGACGGAAGGTATATTGTTTATGTTTCCGAACAAGAAGGAAAACCTGAAATCTTTGTTTATGATCGTCAAACTTTTCAATCGGAAAAAATCACTAAAAATTGGTTAGGGGAAGTACGTCATCCCAGTATTAGTGGCAATGGTCGTTTTATTTCCTTTGAATTAAATCGAGGGGGACAATGGGATATTATGATTTATGATCGCGGACTAAATACTCCTTTATCCTTACCTAATCAGTTATTAGAAAATAATCCCCAACCCCCAAACTAATTCACTAATAACTTACTCTTCTTTTTGTATTTTTTCTAACGCTTGTTCAACCCTTGTTGGGGCTGTTTTCATTACCTCATCAAAGTTCTCTAAAATTTCCCCAGGATAGTTTTCTAAGACTTTAGTAGACAAAGAAATACGGCCTTTGTATTCATCAATATTCAGAATTATCACCTGAATTTCTTGGCCAAACTTGAAGAGTGTATTTAAAGAATCCACCCGTGAACCACTAATTTGGGTAATATGTAACAATCCTGTGACCCCATTCATATCCACGAAGATTCCATAGGGTTGAATTCTCGCTACTTTTCCTGCTACCAATGTTCCCGCCGTAATTTTATCCATTTGTGCTGCCATAATGGCACGACGTTGGGACAAGACTAACTTATTATTCTCCTGATTAACTTCTAAAAAATTAGCGGTTAATGATTGACCCACTAAAGACTCTAAATTTTCTTTTTCGAGGAGATGCGATCGCGGAATAAATCCTCGCAACCCTTCAACTTCACCGATAACTCCCCCTTTATTGGTTCGAGTCACGAGCATTTGAACCGTTTGGCCGGTTTCAGCCAATTCTGCTAAATGATCCCAAGCTTGTTGCAATTGGAGTTGGCGAGCAGAGAGTTTAACTTGACCTTCAGCATTTTGGTCACTAATAATCAGTAATTCACATTCTTCGTTTAAGGGGAGAACCTCAGCTAAATCAGGGGTTGAGTCTAAAGCAGCTTCTCTTAAGGGAACAAACCCTGTAGACTTGCCTCCGATATCAACATAAGCTCCGTCAGAGGTGTGTTGAACCACCATTCCACGAACGATTTGCCCTTTCTCGAAAGTGTAATCATGCTGGTCTAGAGCTTTAGCAAAGTCATCCATGGAAAAGCCAATATCGGATGATTTAGGGGGGGTAGATTCTGGAGTCATGGTGATTAAATGAACAAGGGAAAGCAATAAACAGTTAGTTAGGTGATCGCGGTGATAACAAACCACTGATTACTATCATAATTGGGTGCTAAACAACTCTAACACATGGCTCCAAGCATCTTTAGCTGCTTCTGGATGATAACTATCGCGTTGATCGCAGAAAAATCCATGATTTGCCCCTTGATAACGGAACACTTTATGAGAAATATTATGTTTTTTTAAGCTTGCTTCGATTTCGTCTACTTGTTCTGGGGGAATACTGGCATCGTCGAGGCCAAAAAAAGTATAAATGGTTCCGCTAATATCGGGAGTACGACTCAAGGTTGGTTCTCCGTCTCCAGGGGTCCAATTAGTAATCCCTGCACCATAAAAGGAGGCGGTTGCTTTGATATCATCGAGGGTAGCTGCTAGATAGGTCACATGGCCACCAAAACAAAACCCAATTGCTCCTATCCCTTTCTTTTTTACATTAGGCAAGGTATAAAGATAATCAATGGCAGCCTGAATATCTGTGAGAAGTTCTGAGGCCTTGGTTTGATTTTTGTAAACACGACCAATTTTAATGTCTTCTGGAGTGTAGCCTGTTTCAAATCCAGGGGCGAGACGTTGATAAATCGTTGGGGCGATCACCACATAACCCTGTTTAGCAATTCGTTCAGTGACCTCTCGAATATGGGCATTAACGCCAAAAATTTCTTGAACTACAATAACACCTGGAAAGATGCCTTCTTGGGTTGGCATAGCTAAATAAGCATCAATAGCCAAATCTCCATTATTGACTTGAATTTGCTGGGTTTTAATGTCTGATAGCACCATTATTAATTTTTTCCAACACTAATCATTTTGCAAAAACTTAAGATAAGACTCACAAAGTTCTTTAACTGCTAACTCATACAATTGCTGGCCATGTTCTGGGGTCGCTAACGCAGGATTTGACCCCATTCTGCCATCGGGATAATGCCGACGAAAATCAGCCGACCCATAGATAGGATAACCTGATGCCACATCCTTAGCTAGAGGAGCATTTTTAATCGACTCAGGATAGATATATTGAGTAACAGCTACTTCCGAGGGAGTCGCATGAGATCCTTCTTGATCACCGTATAATTCCTTTGCTTTTTTATAGACAGAACGACACATAAACCAATTTCCCACTTGACAGCGAACGTGATCCGCCTGGGGAAGATTGAGGTGGGCTAAATGGTAATAAGTTTGGGAAAATGCTCCTTTAAGGGTAGCAATATTACCGCCATGACCATTGATAAAGAAAAATCGCGTAAATCCCGCCTTGGTTAAACAGGTGAGATAATCTTCAATCACTTGAATTAAGGTGGTGGGGCGTAAACTCATCGTTCCGGGGAAAGCGGTATGATGTAACGCCATTCCTACATTAATCGTTGGAGCGACCATTGCTTGGGTTTCTTCCCCAACCCCTTTGGCGATCGCCTCTGCACAAATAGCATCGGTTCCTATTAACCCTGTCGGTCCATGTTGTTCCGTCGAACCAATAGGAATAATAATCCCTTGGGAAATCTTTAAATAATTTTCAACTTCTGGCCAGGTGCTTAAGTGTAGCAGCATATAAAATCAAATTATTTGAGATAATAGTAAGCTCAGAAAAAAAAACCTATACTAAATTGACGATTTTGTTGTATATCTTAACTTAGAGTCCATATGATCAGAGTAGTTTTATGTTATCTCTAGACTTACCTCAGGCTTTTCCCTCCCAAAAAACAGTCAATAATCATCAGATTTTGGTGGTTGAAGATGAGGATGTGATTCGGGATATGATCGTCATTGCCTTAGAAGAAGAAGGTTATGAAGTGGTAACGGCTAGTGATGGACGTACAGCCTTAAATTGGTTTCAAGATAAGGAGGTTAAAGAACCTGAGCTAGACTTTGACTTGATCATCTTAGATTTGATGTTACCCCAGATCAACGGCTTAGACATTTGTCGTCTTTTAAGATACAACGGAAACATTATTCCTATTTTAATTCTCAGTGCTAAAGCCAGTGAAACTGATCGAGTTTTGGGTTTAGAAGTAGGAGCAGATGATTATTTAACTAAACCTTTTAGTATGCGGGAATTAGTGGCTCGTTGTCGTGCCTTAATCCGTCGCCAAGGGTTTAGTCAGGTATCTTCGGCCCCCATTCGTAAATTCCGAGATGTCACCCTTTATCCTGATGAATGCCGCGTGGAAGTTCGGGGGAAAGAAGCTAACCTGTCTCCTAAAGAATATCGTCTATTAGATCTCTTCATGAGTTATCCTCGTCGGGTTTGGTCTCGTGAACAGTTAATTGAACAGGTATGGGGACCAGATTTCTTAGGAGATACCAAAACCGTTGATGTTCATATTCGCTGGTTGAGAGAAAAGTTAGAGAATGATCCTAGTCAACCCGAATATTTAATTACGGTACGGGGGTTTGGCTATCGCTTTGGTTGACATCTTCACCGCCCTATAAGTGGGGTTATTCTCAGATAATGGCCAGACCTCACGATCTAAGTTTGTGCTTCAATGCAGTTGCTTTGCGAGATTTACTTGCTCTGACGGCTCAAGTTTAATTTTCTGATGATGATCCCAGTTATCGAGGAACCCCTTGAATAACAGGACGGATGCCTGTACCGTCAAATGGACCTGGATTACCACTCCAATTAAAGTCACTGATGCGTAAGCTAATAGAACCCACTTTCAAAACCGTATTGTAACGTAAGAGAACGCTATAGGTACGGCGACTATATTCAAGGAATAAATCCGTATTAATTTCATCGTCAGTATCTATATTCAAGGCACTTTGAACCCCAAAACGGACAGGTCCATAAACTTGTTGGGTCAATGCCCAAGAAATGGTTTTAAGATCAGCAAATCGATCAAACAAAAAGGGAGAAGGATCTCCCCGTAACGCTTGGCTAAAGGTGAGGTTAAACCCAGTGTAATCAAGAAAGGGACGGGAAAAATTGCCCAATTGTCCTGAAACGCCAATACTGCCTGAAATTGAAGGTTGAGAATCTCCATTACCATAGAGACTAGCGACTCCTGTCACACTGGTGGAAAGTTGAACAAAGGGTAATACAGGCGTTGATGTGTAACGCAGTCCTTCTTCAGCGGTTGGTGGTAGCGGTTTTCCCACCCATAGAATAAAAGGTCGGCTCACAGATGCAGCCCCTTGAGTCCGAAAGAGCGTCACCCGATTGTTGTCTCGAATGGGAGCTAATAACTCGGGCTGATCAGTGTCAGCATTCACGTTTTGCAAAGATGCTTGATAACTCAGGCGTAATAACCCTCGATCATCAAGGGGAATTTGGGGAGAGACGAAAATTAACCCGGTACTATCACGAACCGTCTGGAACCCCAAAGAGCCATTAAACAAGCGTTCACGATAATTATATTCAAACCGCAGATCATTAGTTGTACCGAATAAGGGAACTTTCTGTTCAACATAGGCTTTCGCTCGGATATGTTCTTCGGTACGCTCATTAAAATCCAGACTTGTCAGTGACGTTCGAGCAAACAGACTGGTGCTATCGCTTAAGTTGGCCTCAACTCTATTAACAAATCCGAAGGTTGGGGGACTAATCGCATCGATCTCGTCTGTATCAGCCCTAAATAAATCGGTATTGGAATTGTCTGTGGTAATACTATCAGGAAATAACCCTTTTTGAATGTAATATTGAGGCTTAATTTCCCAACTAACGGTGTTGGTGTCAATGAGATTAAAGCCCCGTTCCACATACAATCCTCCGCGATCGCGGTCATCATAGCCAAAGGAAATTACCCCAGGTTGACGATCGCGCCGATCTAAAATCAATCGGTCTTGGGTGGGAAAGGAATTGGCTTGATCGAGGACTACCCGTGAATTGGTCAACTTCACTTCATCCACCAAGGGGGCAATATTACGAAAGGTTGCTGTTTCAGCTCGAATTTCTAATTCGGGAGGTGAAAAGGGATCATTGGTTAAACGGGCATTCGTGGCACGCCATCCCTCCCCATCAAACTCCATTTGTTCGGCTTGGAAGCGGATACGATTAATTTGTCCTCCTTTTGGGGGGACTTGGGTCGCCGGTAAATTAGGAACCTCGGTTCCTGCGCCTTGGGCTTCTTCTCCAAAACCAATAGAAGTCCCGAAACTAACCCCTTCTGTCGTGGTGATTCGTTGTAGGGGTTGATTAACTGCCAGGCGTTCGTTTAGGGTTTGGTTAGGAATAAGATCATTGCTGGGATCGTTGGGTAATCCTGGCGCAAAATCTTTTCCGGTTGTCGGCTGATAAATTTCCCCATTGGCATTAAAAACCACCCCTTGATCCTGAACAAAATAATACTCAAAGCGTTCTCCCCTTAAGGTTTGTTCTCCACGTTCGAGTACCACTTCTCCCTCGGCTACCACAAATTGGTCAGGGAGGTTAACCCGCAAACGGTCAGCTAATAACACCCCGTTAGCAAAGCGCATCACCACATTACCTTCTGCGTAAACCACTTCTCGTTGAGAATCATACTCTTGGCGATCGGCAATTAATTCTACTATCTCTGGTGCTTCTTCTGGCGTTGGGGAGTTATCTCCATCAGAGGAAGATTCGGTCGGAATTTCCAATTCCTGTTGACTCATCAATGTCCCATCTCTTTTCTGTGTCGAAGGAGGAGTTATCTGGAATTCTTGTGTGGGTCCTCCTCGTTTTCGGGTGACGAGGCGATGGATGTGAGTTGAGGAGGTGCGATTATTTTGATTCAGTCCTAAAACCAGACTGGGGGGAGTTGAAGTCTTTTTCTTTGATTCAATGGACGTTGAAGACGGTTGACCCACCGAAATAGGATTCCCTAAGACTCCTGCATTATCACTCTCAGATGAAGGATTAGGGGGCAAAGACTGAGTGGGAATTTGTTGGGGATCGGAAAGATAAAATTCAACGACCTCCGGAGGAGTTGGGGTTGGAGATGCCTGAGATAGATCGGGTAAGGTGGGTTCTACTACCGAAATCGGTATCTGAGAGATCAGGGGAGGCCGTTCCCCAACAGATGACCTGGGGGCAATGTTTTGGGTGAGAATTCCTAGGCGATCGCCTTGGGAATCAAGGGCTACAGGTTGAATGAGAGCAGGGGGGTTAGGTGGTGGAACGAATGGGGGCATCTTTTCGATAAAAATCAAGCTTAAGGGGTTAATTGCTACCTGCAGCGTGACTCAGCAGAACAAGGATCGGGACGAGCCGTACCTCGCCCCTGTCGTCTTAATCACCTAAGTTAACACAGTCAACTATACTTACTCGAAATCCTTCCGTCCGGGGTTGCGAGTGGGATCACTCGATAGGAAACCGAAGACAAATAGGGCAATGAAGAAAGCAACGACGATATAAACTGCAATTTTTAGGGTTAGCATTTTATTTGACTCTCCTTATTAAATGTGGACTCCAGTCCCAGGGTAAACGTTTCATCTTGCCTACTTTATCGCATTTTGGTGTCAAGTTGGAGAACTGGGTGTGAGGGGGTGATTAAGGTCAAATCTTAATTAGTATGTAAATACTATACTAACTAAGGTGAAAAAATCTATTTTCTGATGGTTAACGTCAATTTTAAGCAGTTCTGTGAAGCGTTAACCGACAATTTTTACTTTAGTGCAAGAGGTGAGTAAGTTTAACTGGGATAGTTAGTACAACACACTTTAAATAAACATCATTCAATCTTAGAAATAATCACCCAAATTAATTTAATTTAAAACTTTTAAAAATTTAGAAATAGTTGTTGTTAATTAGGTCAAAATATGATAATATGTTTGTATAAGTTTAACTTTGGTAATTTATCAGTAAAATACCTGAGATAATCTGACTTGATTTTACTAAAATAATTGATAGAATTATCAATGAAAGTTTGACTTGTTTATAACGAAAAACTTTGGATTAAGTAGATGATCAACAATAAATTTAAGTTGGCAGTAAGTTCCCTTTAGAGCAATAAAGTTTTGTATCATGGGATGTTCAAGCCCCGAAGACGAAATTTTTTATTTGAGGCGTCATTACAGCGTTCGGAGTTCACGACCCAAGTTTACCTACTTAAAGCTTGAGTTGATTTTAGCTTTGTGTTTTGCATTTTAGTTGAAAAAGTTTCTAGACAATAAAAATTTAGTAATCCATATTTTTTAATTTATTATGCTATCTATCAACAAATTATTGACTAATAATCTAACGATTATAGATATGTTTACAGCTTGTAAGCTATCATTCATTAGCTCTATATCAGTGGGAGCTTTTATTTTCGTTGAGCCAAGCAGTGCAGCCTCCCTATCCATAGCTAAGACAGAAATAAACTTGATCAACTTTAGCCATTATCCTGAGTCCATTGTTGAATACGAGTCTGCTATTAGTTTAGGATTTTCTAATTCAGATGTTATCCTCTCAATGACCGATCCTCCTTATGTCTTTGGACCGGCAAATATACAATTTAATCCTGATTTTATTCAGTTTACTCCTCCTAATATTAAACCAAACGAAGTCAGTGCTTTTACACAATTTAATTCTGATAATACTTTACTAGCAACAGGAAATAGTAATTGGGGATTTGAGCCGTATAACGCTAACAATTTTATTGAACTTAATGCAGGGGGTAAGGTAGTTAGTAATAATCTTGGTGACTACAAACTTATCGATGGTTCTGCACAGGGTCAGTCTATGAGTGTTAGTCAATTTTCTCTCAATGCTGGAGAAACTTTTTCAGTTGATTTTAGTTCCTTTTTTGACTTTACCTCAACTGTTGAGCTTCCGCAATATCAAAATGCCAAATCTAATGGAATGAACTTGATTTTGTTTTATGCTTTACATCCTGAATTTGAGTGGCATGATGTTACTTTAGTTTTTGATTTACCAACCCTTGACCTAAATCCTGACTTCCTCAATTTTGATATTCTTCAAGGGTTTGGATATTTTAAGATGCTCGGAAATTCAGATGCTGACGAAAACAATAACATTGAGAGTTCAATTTTAGATATTAATGCGAGTCAGATTTTAAATGAACCTGACTACTTAACCCTGAATAAACACCAAGAATTAAATTCGCCTTATACTGGTGGGTCTTTTGAGTACATAGCGCAAACAGAAACTAATCTGACTATGGTTGCTGTGACATCAGCGACAGCATCGATTCGTTCAGTAGGGGTTCCAGAACCTTTAACAATAGCAGGAGCAGGTTTAGCCGGGTTAATAGGACTTTGTTTTAAACTAAAGATAAATTGAATTTTATCTTGTTAAGATTACAAATCTAACTCAGTAGGTGACTTTTTTTGTGTCTGCATCAAAGGTTCTACAGTCTCAGCATCTTACACCACAGTAAAAATCGTCGGTTAAAGCTTCGGAGCAGGGAGTGCCGGAGAAATGTTTAAACTTGACGTTAACTATAAGAAAATAGATTTTTTTACCTTGGTTTATTTAGTATTTATGTACTGATACAAGATTTAAGATGAGAGAGAGATCAACCCAAAGGGGGATTGTGTCTCATAAGTGATTGCTATATATTAGCTTCAGATTCGGTTCATCTAAGAGACTATAACACTACCCATGAAGGGTAGGACAACTTAAAGATCGAGGGTCGTCGAGAGGTTGAATCCTTCAAATTCACTCACGACAACGTTGCTCATCATACATGATGCCATAGCTAAATTTCCTTGATCCCTTCATCAGCTATTCTAAGTCTCTTGAGAGAAAAGATATTAATTCAATAGAATTTAGTTTTTTCGGACATAATTACTTGATTTACGTCTCAAAGTATAAATAGATTATAAGTAAGTTTTTGTCCTTATTTTGATAGGATTGGGGTATTTCCTATAGCTTTAGGATAGTTTTTTTATTTAATTTATTGATAAAAGAAAGACATAATTACTTGATTTAGGTATGATATTTCTGGAGATAAACTCTTGATTATTCAAAATTATTGAGCCATACTAAATTCAGAGTTAAGCAAAAGATAAAAAGCTAGCTCAAAAAAACATTAATTACAATACTTTTCTGAGGAAAAAAATCATGGCTAACATCACAATTTCTGAACTTCATACTAATAGCTACATTGCTGAAGTAAGCGATGACAACATGAAAGAAGTCGTTGGTGGTAGTATCTGGGGAGCTCTTTCTGGACAAGTCCTCGGTACAGAAGAACCACCACCAGGAACCTTTAGTGCTTTAATCGTTCCTGGAAAAGGTGACTTACCTTATAATTTCTTAACCTTTGAATTAACCCTTGGTGACCAGACCGCTTTTGGTGGTATATTCTTCTAATTGTGATTGAATGCTATGTTGCTAAGTTAGTTTAAAACTTGCAATTAGTTAGCAAAAGCAATTAAATCTTAGATTTGCAAGTCAAATAATGGCTATTTGGCTTGCTACATATATTCTCTGTGACACTATTATTTATTGATAAGAGGAAATCTAACAATGTCTAGTTTAGTTATTTCTAATTTACAAAACTCTCAACAGCCTAATAATAGTTTTCTCCGAGAACTGACTGATAAGGAGGGTAAAGCTTTAATGGGCGGTGGTAGTTATCCTGAGTACCTTAAAACTCTTCAGAATCGTCAGAGCGGTTCTTCAACTGAAGAGAATGCCACTCTAGAATTAAAAGGTACAGGAATAGAAGAGCTAGGTCTAAAAACTAACAAATTTGATATATACTCATTAATTAAGGACTTACTACCAATGTAATATAGCAATCATGGATGATTCATAAGAGTTATAAAAGCTTTCATGAAGTAATCTAGTTCTGACGTTTGATTCGTGAGTGCTTACTACATGATTAGTTCTTTAACGAATAATCTCAAATCAATTGGCTAAGAAAAGATTGAAGGAAGATACTCAGTATTTGCTCTTTAATCTTCATTTTACTAATTGAACAAT
Organism: unicellular cyanobacterium SU2; assembly: GCA_002110465.1. Taxonomy (GTDB): domain Bacteria; phylum Cyanobacteriota; class Cyanobacteriia; order Cyanobacteriales; family Microcystaceae; genus Rippkaea. The sequence goes on from NEED01000075.1 coordinate 71,502, forward strand.
GATTCACTATCAATAATGAAACTCAGGTATTGATCGTCTAAATGGTATTGAGGATGAGTGGAAGAATAAGTCAAAATTGTCTCATTTATCTCCCAAGATTTTCATAAGTTATTTCAAGAGATAGCTGGTTGCTGATTTAGGGTCGGCGTTTTCTATTCAAGCTCTTTAACGATTTGTAGTTTGCCCATTTCTTACTTCAACCATTTACCGAATAGGTTTGTCATAATTTGCCGTGGGAACTGTTCATTTAATTCTGGTTCTAGAATTGCCTCGACTAACATTAAATGTCTTCTGAGATCTTGCACCTGACGTTGACAACTGGATTTTGACCTCAATGGCAACGAATTCAAGAGGGTTTCAGCCCTTCAAAATGGGGTTTTGTGTACTTTTTAAGCTTGGTGCAAGATGTGAGTCTCCCTACAGAAGTAATAATTATTTTAGATAAGGGTCAGGTTCGTCTAAGATACTAGCTAAAGTTTCTTGATTCTTTCATCCACTGTCCTAATTGTCTTGAGAGAAAAGACACTGATTCGATAAAAGTTAGTTTTTTAAGACATAATTACTTGATTTATGTCTCAACTAAAAATAGATAATCAGTGATTTTTATTTTTTATTATTTATGAGATTAGGATACTTTTTATAGCTTTATAATAGTTTAAAAAAAAGACATAATTAATTGATTTGAGTACGATTTTTATCAATATAACCTCTTGATCATTCAAAATTATCGAGCGATACTAAATTCAGAGTTAAGCAAAAGATAAAAAGCTGGCTCAAAAAACATTAATGACAACACTTTTCTAAGGAGAAAAGATCATGGCTAACATCACAATTTCTGAACTTCGTACCAATAGCTACATTGCTGAAGTAAGCGATGACAACATGAAAGAAGTCGTTGGTGGTTTCTGGGACGCACTTTCTGGACAAGTCCTCGGTACAGAAGAACCACCACCAGGAACTTTTAGTGCGTTAATGGTTCCTGGACAAGGTGACTTACCTTATAATTTCTTAAGCTTTGAATTAACCCTTGGTGACCAGACCGCTTTTGCTGGTCTATTCTTCTAATTGTGATTGAATACTATGTTGCTAAGTTAGTTCAAAACTTGCAATTAGTTAGCAAAAGCAATTAAATCTTAGATTTGCAAGTCAAATAATGACTATTTGGCTTGCTACATATATTCTCTGTGACACTGTTATTTATTGATAGGAGAAGATCTAGCAATGTCTAGTTTAGTGATTTCTAATTTACCAGACTCTCAACACCCTAATAATAGTTTTCTCCGAGAACTGACTGAAAAGGAGTGTACAGCTTTAATCGGTGGTAGTTATGCTGCTTACAGAGACAGTGTTAAAAATCCTCCTTCAACTGAAGGGAATAATACTCCTGCTATTCTAGAAGTAATAGGTAGAGAAGCAGAGAGGCTAGGTATAAACGAAGTTGACATAAAAAACTTAATAGAAAACCTCCTATAAATTGGTTAAGAAAAGATTGAAGAAAGATACTCAGTATTTACTCTTTAATCTTTATTTAACTAATTAAAAAATCATTCACTATCAATAATGGGAATCAGGTATTGATAGTCTAAATGGTATTGAGAATGAGTGGGAGAATAAGTGAGAAGTGTCTCCTTTATCTCCCAAGATTCTAATAAGTCATTGTCAGGGATAACTACTTAATTAGCTGGTTGCTGATTTAGGGTAGACGTTTTCTGTTCAAGCTCTTTAACGATTTGTAGTTTAACCATTTCTTGCTTCAACCATTTCCCGAATAAATCAGCCATAATTTGCTGTTGCAACTGTTCATTTAATTCAGGTTCAACGATTTCCTCGACTAACATTAAATGTACCCCGACAGAAGTAACGATGGGTTTGAGGACTTGAGGGGGAGTTGCGGCAAAAACGGCGGCTGAGATTTCTGGTTTAAGTTGCTTGCGGTTGAGAAATCCTTTATATCCTCCTATACGACGAAGTTGAGCATTTTCTATGTATTGATGTGCCACTTCAGGAAAAGTGATTTCCTCTTCACTGAGGGCATAAAATAACTCCATTGCTAAGTCTTGATCATCGAGGACAACCTCATAAATTGAGGCTTTAGTTAAATCAAGTTTATTGGCAATAAAAAAGGATTCAACCTCATCGGCAAACAGGTGTTTTGCTAACTTTCCTGCGAGAACTTGATGGTGAATAATTTCTTCAAATTCTTCTAAAGAAAGACCGTGTTTTTCTAACCAAGCCCATGTATCTTCAGGTTTAAACAGTTGGTTAGCTAGTCGAATACTATCAGCGGCTTTTTGCAGTTCTTCAACCTCGACTTTAACTCCTTTTTCTTCTGCTACCATAGCCACAATTTGACGAGAAGCTATTCCTTCAATCATTAATGGAAGTTGGTAAGAAAATTTAACTTGATCAAGAATTTTTTGCGTGGAAATTTTAAGTGTTGTCATCAGCGACACTCCTCTAATCAATGATTGATTTGTGATTTACAAGTATTAGTTTAGTGTTCCAAGGTAAAATAGTAGGAAAATCAGGAAACTCTGTAACAGAGACCAATTAAATTTATCTTTGTTTCTAAAAGAAGAAACTTTAATGTAATCACATTTTTTCCTATTTTTCTACTTCCTTGAAAACATAAATAATTTCAGCATCAAAAGTTAGGTTTGCCGAATAATTATCTATCCAACATCAAAAGAGATTTAAAGTTTTAAGCCTCCTTCTTGTAACTTCTTGAAAGGATCGAGAACAAAATCAATCACCCGACGCTGACGCACAATAACTTCTGCGGTTGCTCCTTGGCCAGGAATTAGTCGTATGGGGTCAGTTTTAGTTTCTAAATAAGCTCGGTCAAACGTAACTTCAATGTCGTAAGTTTCCACTTTACCAGATGGAGTTTCTTCAATTTTCGTATCAGGAGAAACCCAATCTAATTTTCCTTCTAAAATGCCATAATCTTGGAAAGGATAGGCATCAAGTTTAACTTTAACTGGCATTCCTACCTTCATAAAACCACTTTCAGAAGAAGGCATTTCAGCCCGCAAAACTAACTTAGTTCCTTGGGGCGCAATTTGAGCCACTAATTCCCCTGGTTGTACCACTTCCCCCGGTTCAGAAGCGGGCATTTCAAAAATGGTGCCATCAATGGGAGAGCGAAATACTCGTTCTTTTAACTGCAATTCTAAAGAAGCAATTTTGCTTTTACTCTCAGCAATAGCAGTTTGAACCGTTGTCATTTTTTCCTCAACTATTTTTAGTTGTTCTTGATTTTTTAACAAGGCTAATTTCCCAGAATGTGCCATGGTTTGATAGCTTTGTTCCTGCTCTTGTAATTGCAAGATGGCTTGTTGAATTTCTGAAGCTGCTTCATGGGACATTTTGTCGTAGCTTCCTTTTTGTTCCTGTAAATGAGACTGGGCTTGAGCAATTTCTAATTTAGCTTTCGCTAGGTTTTCAATGTTTTCTTTTTCAGAGCGAACAACCTCTAGAAAACGGTCTTCAGAAATCGCTCCCTCTTCAAAAACTTTCTTATATCGCGGGACTTTTTGTTGATCCATTTCTAAGCGGATTTTTGCCAATCGATAGGAGGCTTGGCTAGAACTGATCCCTTGTTGAGCTTGGGCAATTTGTGCCTCTTTTTCAGCCCTTTGTAAATCATAGGAAGATCGTAAAGACTCCAAATGCTGTCTTGCTTGGTCTATTTGAGACATTTTCTCCAATTCTTGGCCTCGGTTTTGTAACTCTTGGGTACGCACTGCCATCATCCACTGATTTTTTAGGATGTCTAATTGAGCCAAACGATTGGTTTCTCCTTGAAGTTTTTCTTGAACTTGTTGAAGTTCAGCTTTGATTAACTCAGCATCCAACTTTAGGATGACTTGACCCGCTTTAACGGGTTCTCCTTGCCTAACATTAATGACGGATATTTTCCCTGTGACGGGGGCATCAAGATCGATAGTGTTGCCTTTTGGTTCGAGTCGTCCTCTAGCTTCTCCCGTTTCATCCACCTTGGCTAACATTGACCAGGGCAAAACTACTCCAGCAAACAGGGCGAGTAAGTAAAGCAACCCCCGAGTCCAGGCTTGAGGTAAGTCATTGATAATGTCTTTGGTGGCTAAAGACCAATCTTGAGAAGGTTCTTTGAGAGGTGTGGGGGGAATCGGTTGATAGTTGGTAATGGGAGTTGGTGAGGCTGTAGACGCTGATGGGGGGGTCTTATGGTTATTATTGAAGTCATAGGAAGAAGTCATGGTTTTAGTCTCCAAATTATCGTTGAGGACAAAAGGGGGATAGATTTACTCAGTTCCAATGCCAGCGAGTTGTTGTTGGTTGAGATAGAAATAGGTTCCTTGTTTGGCAATTAATTCGTCATGGGTTCCTTTTTCTACCAATACTCCTTGGTCTAAAACGAGAATGAGATCGGCATGGCGTACTGTGGACAAACGATGGGCAATGACGATGGCGGTACGGTCTTTGAGAAGGGTTTCTAAATTGGTCTGAATCAGTCTTTCTGACTCAGCATCGAGATGACTGGTCGCCTCATCAAAAATCAGTAAAGGCGGGTCTCCTAAAAGGGCGCGGGCGATCGCTAACCGTTGCCGTTGTCCCCCTGATAGCAAGCCTCCCCCTTCTCCAATGCGGGTTTCATAGCCCATGGGCAGTTTTTTGATAAACGAGTCAGCCCCCGCTAGTTCAGCGGCCTTGATCACCTCTGCTAGGTTGGCTTCTGGATGACCGAGGCTAATGTTTTCTTGAATGGTTCCCCCAAAGAGGAAGGTGTCTTGATCGACCACCCCAATTTGTTGACGTAGCGATCGCATGGCTAAGGCGGTGACATCGTGGCCGTCGATTAATACTTTGCCTTCGGTGGGGGGATAGAGTCCTAAAATCAGCTTAGAAATGGTGGTTTTTCCTGACCCACTACGTCCGACTAAGGCAACCATCTGGCCAGGCTGTACCTCGAAACTGAGGTTTTCTAGAACATTCACGTCGGCTTCAGGGTGATAGCGAAAGGTGACTTGATCGAACCAAATATGTCCCCGTAATTGCGGGAGAAATTGTCGGGGCTTTTGGTGTAAGTCTTCTTCGGGTTCGCTGTCGAGAACATCGTTAATGCGTTCGACGGCAATTAGCACTTCTTGTAATTCATTCCATAACCCGGCTAACCGTTGAAAGGGACTAATGACATTGCCCATCAACATATTAAAAGCGACCAATTGCCCAATGGTGAGTTCATTGTTAATCACTAACCAGGCCCCGTACCACAACAAGGCGGTGGTGGCCACGGTTTGCAAGGTTCCACTGATAATTTGTAGTTGGTTGCCAATGACCTGCCCAGAAAATCGCTTTTTAACCAGTTTGTGTAGATGATCTTCCCATTCCCAACGGACGGTTTGTTCTACGGCCATAGACTTGATGGTTCGTACCCCTGTCAATGCTTGAATTAGATAACGGTTTTCCGTAGCGACAGCCTGGAAAATTTCGCGGGAAATTCGCTTCAAAAATGGGGTGGCGATCGCTGTCACCAAGACGATAGGAGGAACGACTAATAACACCAATAGGGCTAATTTCCAGCTATACCAGAACATCACTCCTGCATAGACAAACATGGTCAGGATATCGAGAATGACCGATAGGACTTCTCCGGTGAGGAATCGCTGAATTTTGCGGTTTTCCCCCACTCGTGCCATGATATCTCCCACATAACGAGACTCAAAGAAACTCAAGGGAAGTCGAAAGGTATGGCGGATAAACCCCACAATTAAGGCCATATCCACTCGGTTCGCGGTGTGATCCAGGAGGTATTGCCTCAACCCGGACATGGCTACCTTAAACAAGCCAAAAATGAGTAATCCTAACCCCACGGCAATTAAGGTGGTGTTACTCCGTTGTACTACCACCCGATCAAGTAATAATTGGGTCAAAATAGGCGTTACTAGCCCAAAAATCTGAATAAAAATCGAGGCAATAAAGATTTCTGCTAGAACTAATTTGTGGGGTTTGGCCAGTTCAAAGAATTGCCAGAGGGGTTGAGTGACTTCGGTGGTTTTTTTGATCTCTACCGTGGGTTGTAACAGGAGGGTGTACCCTGTCCATCCGGCTTGGAAGTTTTTGGGGCTTAGCTTCCGTTGACCAATAGCTGGATCTCCGATGATCACCCGCTTAGGGCTAATTTCGTAGACGACAACATAGTGATTTCCTTCCCAGTGGGCGATCGCGGGAAGGGTCTGTTCGGCTAGTTTGTCTAAACTCGCTTGGACGGGTCGGGTGGCAAAACCAATGCTTTCAGCCGCCGCCGCCAACCCCCGCAAGGAAGACCCGTTACGATCTACATTGGCGATATCCCGTAAACGACTAATACTAAAGTTTTTTCCCCAATAACGACCGATCATAACCAAACAAGCCGCCCCGCAGTCCGTGGCACTTTGTTGTAGGTAGGTGGGATAACGTCGGGTGACTCGTTGCCACCAATGGGTAACGTGCAGGGTAGGACTGGGAAAATAGGCGCGACGAATTTTAGGATGATGGTCTAACTTAGGTGAGGGGGAACTCGGGGGACTCTCTCGTGGTTGTCTGGGACTAGACTGCCGAAAAACTGATTTTCGGGGTTTGGTTGGGGATGGTGTTAATTCCCTCAGATGGGGAACCTGTGCGATCGCTTTTTCCCAGTGATTTTGATTGAGGCTATAAAGTTCAGTTAGTTCGGTTGCTTGCCAGTTTTCTTGCTGGGTTTCTGGAGAAAGAATCTGAATATTCCCAGGATTTAACTGTTTTCCTGAGACATTTTCAAGTTGCCCATAACGGATCAACCATAATTTATGACTCTTAAGAAAGTGTTTGGGGAGTTTTCCTGGTTGAAGCTGATGGTTTTCTAAGAAATTTAAGAGCTTAAGAATTCCTTGAGGAGATGCCTGATTGAGAACCGTATTTTGACGGCATAGTAGTAGCAAATCCCGAAGAACTGCCTGATGGTGCAGATGGGTTTCTAAGGTTGAATTGTTCTTTAATAAATCCTGTAGTAAAGGTTCTTGAAGATAAGCAATTTTTAGATTAAGTGAAGCTCTAGCTGAATAGGGTTGAAAATACTCCTGGGGAAACAGGGTTAATTCTCCAAAAGATGCACCAACGCCTAGGGTGACTAATAAATTTTCTTGGTTATCTAGTAATCTAACTTTCCCTTTCAAGACTAGATAAATTCCAGCATTAGAATTAGATGAGTCCCAGAAACGTTTTCCTGCAGTTGGGGTTAAAATATCAATTTTTTTGAGACAGGTTGCAATTTCTTTTTCCGAAACTAGCTGCCCCAACAGTTGATTGAGATAAGGTTCTAAATCTGGAGATATTGATCGCGAATATGTCATCGTAAAAACTCAGCTTTATAAGATGTACAAACCTAAATATCTAGTGATTTTTGTGGGGAAGATGGCTGAAGATGACCAATACTTATTTTACTCAACTTCTTTTGTTTTTTGTTAGAGTTATCCATTTTCACCTGCTTGCTAGAAACCCCAATTTTTTTGAGAAGTCGATAGATATGACGAGTGCTATATTCAACGCCAAATTCTTTAGATAAATGTCGGCTTAACCATTGTGCTGTCCAGCTATGAAAGGAATATCCATAATCACGCGGACTATGATTAATTAATTCTTGTAATCGACTTTGATACTCTTGACTTACTTGTTTTGGTCGTCCCATTGGACGGTCATTCCAATGGTGTGCTTGACCAGTTTGTGCAACTTTAATCCAGTAACGAGCTGTCTCATGGCTACACTTTAGTTCTGTACAGATCTCTGACTGAGAGTATCCCAAATCTGCTAATAACATAATTTCAATACGGCGGCGATATTCATGACGTAAATCAGTTGTTAATGCTCGACTTAATAATTTTTTTTGAAATGGAGTCAAGTATTTACCTGATACTTTGGAGTCTTTTACCCTCTCAAAAAATTGACTTGATATCATCAAAACTTCTTTGGATTTAGACATTTTTTTAACTCAATTTTTGTGATCATACTTTAATTTTTTTAGCTATTAGCATTGTATTAATTTCTCAAATTTTTTGTTTATTGTCAACATGAAGTCTACTTTTATCATATTAACTTGTATTCTCTTGTCTGTCGATATACTACCTCAAATTTTTAATTATTTTACATTTTTTGGTTTTAAATTTATTATTGGCTGCCAAGCTTTGGGGATTTTAGAGAAGTTATGAGTAGTTTTTTTGAGAGAAATAATTAGTTTAATTGATAAAAAACTTTACGAAACAAAATTAGTTTTGGCTCGAGTTTTGAACAATGTTTTTAAAGAATTAAGGAGCTTTAAGGTATTTTCAAAGGAAAACTAAAATCCCTTAAGTTGTAATTAAATAGACAAAATGTTTCTATATTCATCGAACTATCAGTTAGGATATGGATAAACCTGGGTTCGGCGGTCAGAGCTCAGAAGTCAGAGTTACGACGCAGAGGCATTCAAGAAGTAGTCAAAGCCGTAAATAATACTTTGCCATTCAAAACTCTAGCTATAAATCGACTAACTTTGAACTCCAAACCCCTAACTCACTTCATAGCCTTTTAAACCATGAAATCAGAAGCCAAACATGAGACGGAAATCTTGGAGGAGAAATCTGGTCAACCACCTCAGTCTCCTCATCAACAGTTTGATTGTTCTCCACAAGAGATACAAAGACTTCGTCAAGCTTTGACAGAAAATAATCTCTTTCGCCTCTCTATGTACTTTCTCGACTACATTCTGCGGGCGCAGACGGCTTTGTTTGAGCAGATTCACACGCAGCAGGGGTTAGGACGAATTATTGCTTCAATGTCCGTTTTGTGTGGGTTACTCTCTGGGATTTATGGCTTAACGATGGGGTTGGAACATAGTCTTCTCCAGAGTCTGTCTTCGGCGATTAAACTCCCCATACTGTTTATGTTCACTGCGATCATCTGTATTCCCTCTCTGTACACCTTCAATGTTTTACTCGGACAAAAGTTTCAAATCTTCCAAACTGTGGCTTTGATGATGATGACTCTCGCCACGACTTCAATTTTGCTGGCTAGTTTGGCGCCTATTGCCTTTTTCTTTGGACTCACAACCCATAATTATTACTTTTTGCTCTTGATGCACGTCGCTATTTTTGGTCTTTGCGGCGTTTATGGTGTTCAGTACCTCTATCGAGGATGTTCCTATCTTGCTTTTCGCATGAAGCAACCCCTCAATAATTTACTATTGCGAATTTGGATTGTCATGTACGCCCTTGTTGGAATGCAGTTAGGTTGGCGTTTGCGTCCATTTATTGCCAATACTGGCACTCCCTTTGCCTTTTTTCGGGAGCAACAAGATGGCAATTTCTACACAGCAGTTTTTAATTCCATCTTTAAGCTACTAAATTTTTAGCTCATCAAGGGCAACTTCGGAAAAATTTATCCTGAATTTTTGAGGTGATTTACTATTTATCATTAAACAGTTTTTTGAGAGGATCGAGGCGAAATCCTGGGGCTGTATAATCTTTGGGTAAGTAATCTTCGGGAATAGTATTTTGATTTCCATCTCGCATGGCACCATAATGAGGGGACAGAATTTCGATTCCTGCTTCGTTGCATTTATCTTGAATGTTTTGGTGTAATTCAGAATAAATATATCCTAACTCTGTGTTGGCTGTACTATAAGCTCTCAATTGATAACTAATATAAAAATCATCGAGACTGGTTTGCCAAACAAAGGGCGGAGGATCATTTATAATTCGATCAGTAGCAAGGGCTGCGTTAATCAGTGTTTCATGAACTTTACGCCAAGGAACATCATAGCCTAGGGTAATACTTGTATAAAGAATTAGGGGATTGCCAATATCTCTTAAAGTTGCGGTATAGTTGATGATACTACTTGCAATCATTGTTGCATTAGGAATAGTAATAATCTCGTTAGCATTGGTACGAATGCGAGTTGATAGAATAGTTCTTTCTAAAACCCAACCCACGTATTGATCAATTTTAATGCGATCGCCTATTTGAAATCCACGGGTATAAATAATAATAAATCCCCCAATTAAGTTGGCAATGGTACTTGCTCCCCCAAAGGTAACTAAAGCACCAATTAAAATCGAAATTCCTTGGAAAGCTGGGGAATCGAATCCAGGTAAATAAGGAAAAATAATAGCGGCAGCAAAGGCTAAAATCAGGAATACAGTCAGTTTATAAGTTGGCTCTGCCCAATCTGGGTAAAATCCCGGAAGAGAAATACTTCCATCTTCTAATGCCTTAAATAAAGGATGGCATAGGCGGATTGTATAGTAAGTAATAATCCCGGTAACAATAATAATAGATAAATTGGGTATATAGTCAATAAAGCCACTCCAAACGGTTCCAATTGCCTTATAAAAAGAGCGAAAAATAGAGTGACTTAATCTTTCAGTCCAAGGAAAAAATCCTAACACTAAAGGGATATAAAAATAAAGAATAATCAGAATAACTGCCCAGCGAAGAATTTTAAGAAACTTAAATAATAAAGCTTCTTGCTGTTCAGCACTAATAATTTGAAAATTTTGAATTCTAATAGAATGAAATAAATATCTACGCCAATAAATAATAAGGCTGTGAATTTTGGGAGATAAATAATGAATTAATTTAAAAACAAAAATAACAATTATTGTTGAAATAATAGCTTTCAGTATCCCCAATCCTAATCGACTAACTTGTCGTTCTTCTCGATACTGAGTAATAGCACTTTTAAGTTTTTGTAAATATTCATTAGCTAACTCATCTATGGGTTTATTAGCAGTTTTAGCATCAGCTTCTATGAGAGCAACAAGTATAGTATCATCCGTACCTATCACTCGAAGTCCTTCAAGTTTTAACACTCGCAATGAATCAATAGAAAGGGAATAATTATCTGCAAATTTTTTAATTCTTTGACTAGATACTCTTGCTCTCTCTTCAGAAGAAAGACCTGTAATTTTACTACTGTAACTAAAAAGAGTTTCTCCATCAAAAACCACAGGAAATTTTGATAGTTTCTCCTCTGTTATCTTAGAGTTTTCTGGTTTAAAACTATCAGTTTCATTAGGAGTTTGGGAAATAATCCCTAATTCTTTTATCTCCAAATTATTACCAATAAAAACATCTTGATATTGGTCTTTATTTATAACCAAATTTTCTTGAGCTTTGATTTGCGTAAATGAATTATAGCTAATAATTAATAGCCAAGTCACTAGGATAGTGACCAAAACCTGCCAAGTTTTTTTCATTATTTAATAATCCCTATGGATTTTTGGTCATTGTATTGTATACAACAAGATGGGGATAATTAGTGAGATTTTATAGTTTTTTAGAGATTCTCTTGGTTAGAGTAAAAAGATGGTCATTGTTTGTGACAATTCTTAAACTGTCTCCTATCTCTTGAATGTCAAAGATAGTGATTTTAGTCTTATTGTAAACCGATATTAATCGGTGAATCAGTGGTGTGTGAGAGTTATTTGAGAAAGCACTTAGGGTCGAAACACGGCAAGACTCCCAGGTGCTTTTTCTGTGAAAATCACAAAATATAAAGCCGTCATATAAGGTAAGGGACGAGATTTCTACCCAAATTTTCGATGAAGATATGTATGGGGTTGGCAGTAAAGGGGTAATATAATCTAAAAGTTAGCGATATCAAGCAGATAGGATTTGTCCTGATTCATAAATGATTTGAGCAGCTTCCAAAATGTTCTGACGGCGAATCCAGTTATGACTTTTTTCGATAGATCGTTTTTCAACAAGGTCTACTTTGCGTCCAATTTTATCCTCAAGTTTGTATTGGATAGTGACTAAATTCATTAAGTCTATTAAGTATGTTTTGATTCATTCTCTTGATTTATCTACTAATCAATTTCCCTTCGAGCTTTATTTGTCTATTTAGCCAATTAATTTCATCTTGAATCACAGAACAACATCTTTCCCAAGCAGAGGACTGATAAGAATCAGTCGGTAGTTCTTTAAGTTCTCGATCTTCTAAGCGCAAATGGCATTTAATTATCCGATTTTCTAATAATTTAATCCGTTCTTCGGGTTCAAGATAACTAAAAAAGAAAAACTTAATCATAAAACGCGATCGCGCATGAACCCAACTTTCATGGGGATGTTCCATCATTTTCTCTTTCCATCGTTCTCGTCCTTTATCGGTGATGTTATAAATTTTGCGGAGCGATCCTTTTTTTCCTTCTTTTTCTTTAACAATGTAAATTAGCCCTTTTTGTTCTAAACGCCTCAATAAAGGGTATATTGAACCGTAATTAACACTAATACACCCGCTCATGAATAATTCTAGCTTTTGCTTTAAGCGATAACCATGAAGAGATTCACCTTGTAATAAACCGAGGGTAGCTAATTCTAACATTGCAATATCAAACTGATATATAAAATTGATATAGTAAGAAGTAGTAAGAAATGTTAACAAAAACTTGTCCGCATTAAAAGTCAGCCGAGATGGTCAACCTTCAATCCTCAACAAAACCCACTCCCTCAAACCACCCTAACGATATGTCTAAATCTCAACAATCTTCCTTGAAAAGAAGGCGTTGGCCTATAATTCTAAGTTTACTGTTACTTCTCATCGGAGGAGGGACAGGAGTAACCTGGTGGCTTACCAGCAAAGGAAATCAAGGAAACCCAGGAGCTTTGGCTGGTCAACCTCCCACATCCGTTAAATTGCTCACCCTCATCCCACAAACCCTTCAAGATACCTCAGAGGTGGTGGGAACCATAGAAGCTAGGGATGCAGTAGTTCTGAGACCAGAAATAGAGGGAAGAATTAATCAGATTTTAGTCAATGAGGGCGATCGCGTTCAACAAGGACAATTAATCGTTAAATTAGATAGCAGTGACTGGCAAGCGGAATTACTCGAAGCTAAAGCCCAATTAGCCAGAGAAAAAGCGCGATTGGCAGAACTCGAAGCAGGAAACCGGTCTGAAGATATCGCTGAAGCTAGAGCGAGTCTTCAAGAAGCCAAAGCTCGTTTAGCGAATGCCGAAGGAGGAGCTAGACCCGAAGAAATTGCTCAAGCGCAAGCTCAACTCGAAGCAGCAGAGGCTGACGCAGAATTAGCTCAACAACGGGTTAAACGCTATGATAACCTTCAAGAAGAAGGGGCTATTTCCACCGATGAATTCCAAGAATATACCACCGAAGCCCGCCGTGCTAAAGCCGAAGTTGAACAAGCTAAACGACGTTTAGCTCAGCTAATTGAAAATCGTCAATCTGATATTAATCAATTAGCGGCGGTGGTGGAACGACAAAAACAAAATTTAACAAGACTTGAACGCGGACCGAGATCAGAAGTGATCGCTCAAGCTAAAGCCGATGTAGCCGAAGCCGTGGCGCGAGTCCGAATGGATGAAGTTAACATCAATAAAACCCAAATTATCGCTCCGATTTCTGGCATTATTGGGGATATTCCCGTTGAAGTAGGGGACTATGTAGAACAAGGAGACACCTTCACTACCTTAACCGCCAATAGTGTCGTAGAACTCAACTTATCCATTCCCCTAGAAAAATCCCCTCAACTGCAATTGGGCTTACCGGTAGAAATTCTAGATATTTCAGGAAAGGCGATCGCTACGGGTCAAATTAGCTTTATTTCTCCTGATGTAACCGCTGACTCCCAACTGGTTTTAGCTAAAGCAACGTTTAATAGCATTCAACAAAATTTACTGAACCGTCAATTTATCGAAGCTAGAGTCATTTGGAATAAACGCCCTGGTTTATTAATTCCAGCAGAAGCGGTGTCTCGTTTAGGGGCGCAAACCTTTGTTTTTGTGGCTGAGTCTTCTGAGTCTTCTGAGTCTAATACTCCCCAATTAATCGCCAAACAACGACAAGTTACCCTCGGTAGTTTACAAGGCAATAACTATCAGGTAATTGATGGCCTCGAAGCTGGAGAAAAAATTGTCACCGCCGGACTTTTGCGCTTAAGAGATGGGGCGGCTATTCAACCGCTTGATAGTTAATAGTTAATAGTTATCCATCAACAATTAATCTAAGTCGTTAGATAACCCTTTCTGCTTTTTACCGTACTTCTGCCCTCTGCCTTCTAACAAAGCAATTTTATGTTTGTCAACTTTTTTATTAAACGTCCCGTTTTTTCCACCGTTTGCGCCTTAATTATTCTCTTGGTGGGAAGTATTAGCTTGTTTAATTTACCCCTAGAAAGGTTTCCTGATATTAGCCCGACTAACATTCAAGTTAGTGCTAACTATAGTGGTGCTAGTGCGGAAGTCGTAGAAAACGCTGTTACCAGTATTTTAGAACGACAAATTAATGGGGTTGAAGGACTTAGATATATTACCTCTAGTAGTAGCAATAGTGGAACCAGTAGCATCACGGCAGTTTTTAATACCGACAAAGATAAAGATTTAGCAGCCGTTGATGTTCAAAATCAAGTCTCAATTGTTGAATCCCAACTCCCTGAAGATGTTCAAAGAACAGGAGTACAGGTCACGAAAGAGTCTACTAATATTCTTTTGGGGATTGGATTATTTAGTGATGATAATCAGTATGACAATATTTTTCTGAGTAACTATGCTGATCGCTATTTAGTCGATTCCCTAAAACGCCTTGATGGAGTCGGTAATGTTCGCATTTTTGGGGAACGCCGCTATGCTATGCGTCTTTGGCTTGATCCCACTCGTTTAGCGAGTCGGGGACTCACCACCCAAGATGTGGTTAATGCCTTGTCTGAACAAAATTTACAAGTAGGGGCAGGGAAAATTGGGGGAGAACCAGCCCTTCCTGGCCAAGACTATCAACTAGATTTAAGAGCAGTTAGTCAATTAAAAGATCCCGAAGAATTTAATAATCTATTACTAAAAACTGACGAAAATGGCGCATTAATCCGCTTTAAAGATGTCGGGCGAGCAGAATTAGGGGCAGAAGATTATGGATCTTTTCTACGGTTTCGGGGACAACCGGCGGTAGGAATAGGGATTTATCCATCGACAGGAGCAAATGCTTTAGATGTAGCCAAAAAAGTCAAAACAGAAATGGATAGACTGGCGAACTTTTTTCCCCCAGGGTTACAATATACCGTCGCGTTTGATACCACTCAGTTTGTCGAAGAATCTTTAGCTGAAGTCGTCAAAACGATGTTAATGGCGGTCGTTTTAGTTATTCTTGTCATTCTCCTATTTCTACAAAATTGGCGCACCACCTTAATTCCAGCTTTAACCATTCCTTTAGCGTTAATTGGAACCTTTGCTTTTGTTAAAGTCTTTGATTTTTCTATTAATAGTTTGACCCTATTTGGCCTCACCTTAGCCACAGGAATTGTCGTCGATGATGCCATTATTGTAGTTGAACAAATTAGTCGTTACATTGAGAATGAAGATGTCACCCCCCAAGAGGCCGCAAGTCAGGCTATGGGGGAATTATCAGGGGCAGTGATCGCTACGTCTTTAGTGTTAATGGCGGTATTTGTTCCGGTGGCTTTCTTTCCTGGGACAACTGGGGCATTGTATCGACAATTTGCTTTAACGATCGCTTTTTCTATTGTCATTTCTACCTTTTTGGCTTTGACGTTAACCCCTTCTTTATGTGGTTTAATTTTGCGGCGAGGACAACAATTTCCAGGGTGGATCGGGACGATTTTCGCACAGTTTAATCATGTTTTAGATTGGGTTAAAAGAAATTATCAGCGATCGCTGCTACGATTATCTCGTCTCAAAAGTCTTGTGGTAGGCGTATTTGTTGTTCTCATTGGCGTGACTGCTTGGCTTTACCTTTACGTTCCGACTTCCTTTATGCCAGATGAAGATCAAGGCTACTTTATTACCATTATTCAAGGGCCTGAAGGGGTATCTTTACAATACACTAGCAAGGTAATGAGCCAAGTTGAAGAAGCGATTTTAGCCCAACCGGAAGTTAAAGCAACCTTTGCTGTAGGGGGATTTGCGTTTAGTGGCAATAGTGCCAATTCGGGGGTCATTTTTAGCCCCCTGAAACCCTTCGCCGAAAGAAAAGGTCCTCAACAGTCAGCCCAAGCAGTAATCGGCAGACTTTGGGGGGCATTTTCCCAAATTCCTGAAGCCCAAATTATCCCCATTAATCCACCAGCTATTCGGGGTTTAGGCAATTTTGGCGGGTTTAATTTCCAATTACAAGATATTGGCGGTAGTGGAGATTTAAACGCTTTAGTCGAGGTGATGGGACAGTTACTAGGACAGGCTAACCAAAAACCTGATTTAACAGGAGTGTTTAGTCGCTTTTCTGCCAATACACCCCAATTATTAATTGAAGTCAACCGCAATAAAGCCCAGTCCTTACAGGTATCGATTGATGATATCTTTAGTACCCTACAAACGGCTTTGGGTTCCCGTTATGTCAACGATTTTACCCTGCAACAGCGAACCTATCGGGTTTATGTACAATCAGATCGCCAATTTCGAGCCAATCCTGATGATATTAAGCAACTTTATGTCCGTTCCGCTACGGATCAAATGATTCCCCTATCTAATTTGGTCACCATTACTTCTAGTACGGGGGCGCAAGTCATTTCCCACTATAATTTATATCGTTCTGTGGAAATTAACGGTTCAGCTGCCCCTGGAGTCAGTTCAGGACAAGCGATTCAGGCAATGGAAGCTACAGCAAAACAGGTACTCCCTCAAGGGTTTGGCTATGAATGGTCAGGAACCTCTTTAGAGGAGATAGAATCAGGAGGATTAGCCCCGATTATTTTTGGCTTAGGATTAGTTTTTGTCTTCTTGGTTTTAGCGGCGCAGTACGAAAACTATATTGATCCTTTTATCATTATTTTGTCAGTTCCTTTGGCAATTTTAGGCGCATTAACCGCCCAAGGATTACGGGGATTTGCTAATGATGTTTACTGTCAAATCGGACTGGTAATGTTAATTGGATTAGCTAGTAAAAATGCCATTCTAATTGTAGAATTTGCTAACCAATTGCGAGATCAAGGATTACCAATTGTTAAAGCAGCTATTGAAGCAGCGAAAGAGCGATTGCGGCCTATTTTAATGACCGCTTGTTCTACTTTGTTAGGAATTTTTCCGTTAGTAGTTGCTACGGGGGCTGGTTCTGGGAGTCGCCAATCTTTAGGAACGGCGGTTTTTGGGGGAATGTTAATTGCTTCTTTTTTGAGTTTGTTTTTGGTTCCTATTTTGTACATGGTAATTAAGCTAGGAACTGAGAAATTATTATCGAATAAATAGGGTGTTTGAAAACACCCTATTTATTCAAAAAAATTCAGATGCTCGTCAAAATTTAGTAATTCAATATCAAGAAGAATTCAAAGAACTGGCTAAACAGGTAAATGATTGGCGTGATTCAAGTCAAAATTTAAGACCACCTGAGTTATTAAACAAAGTCCTGATAGAATCTCAGCTTTATAGTTATTATCAATCAGACACAAAACGCTTGCAAAATTTATTATTTTTGATCAATCTTTTTCAAGGACTTGATGATAATGACTTACATCCTGACACGGCTTTACGAACTCTTTTAGAACACACAGCACTTGCTAAAAATTTAGATCAAATTTCCAAAGATAATAATCAAATTCCTATTATTACTGTGCATCAATCGAAAGGTTTAGAATTTGATACTGTTTTTATTGCAGGTGCAACAGAAGATGAATTTCCAAGCTTTTTTAGCATTCGTGATGACAAATTAGAAGAGGAAAAAAGATTATTTTATGTAGCAATGACAAGAGCTAAGAAAAAACTATTTATTTCCTCTTTTGCCCAAGATTCTAGAGGTTATTCTAAATCTCCCAGTCCTTTTATTAATTGAATTCCCAAAGAGTACATCTATGAACAGTAATTCAAACACTCATCGCACTTTTCATCCCATTATTGCAAAAGCTTATACTGCGGTACATCAGTGGCTTGAACAAAATGTACCAGAGGCAGATGGATATAAAGAGCTTGCCTATAATAACTTAAAACGAAAACTTCAAGAAACAGATTGGAAACATATCGCCTTCCAATTTTATGCTTTATTTCCTACTCATTATTTTAAAGCAGCATATTCTCTTGAAAATATTATAGGAACAGATACTCTGATAAGTTGGTTAAGACATAAGCAACAAATTTGTGTACTGGATATAGGGTGTGGTGCTGGTGCTGGTTCTGCTGCTTTTTTAGAGGCTGTTCTGTATTTAAAAGAAAGTGGAAAATTGACCAATGATGTTAATCTTTTTTTTATCGGTGTAGATCCAAGTCATCGAGCTATTGGGCTTTATCACAAAATGATGGAGCATCTACAAGCATCAACGAATGCTCTAATCAATCTCGAATACAAAGCAGTAAATAAAGGATTTCCTGATGCTTCAATTCAAATACGTCAATTTCTTCAAGAAAAACGTACATCTTCTCAGCTACCATGTTTGACAAATATTTTAGTAATTCAATTCAATGTTATTTCTCCATTTAGTCAAAACTATAGAAATGAACAAGATAACATAGATGAGCTACAAAGATTAGGTATTAATATAGAAGAATTTGTGATGGAAAATGATACAGGACTTGGCACTGCTGAAGCTCAATCTTATAGACATTTAATTGAAGATGTTCCTATTGATATAATGCACATCTTAACGGTTGGCACTAAAAATATGGAAAAGCACGTTCAATCTGGTACAAACAGTGAAATAACTTTAACTCAAAGAATTCAGGAAATGGCAAACACCTTAAAATCTCTGTTGGAAAATAAACATAAATTAAATCAGAATCATGCAGAACATCATAAGATTTATTTTGAAAATCCTGATGGTAGTTACTGGAAAGATAAAGGTAGAGCAAAAATAGGTAATCCTGTGGAGTTCTATGCAGACTTTCAAACAATTTGGAGTGCTGATTTAGAAGGAGATTCTCATTGGAATAGTGTTATAAGTCTAGATAATCTTAGATTAGCATGGGCGAGAGCGCGTCATAATCTGTTACGAGAAACCTTATGTGATGAAACGGAAATGCGTCTATTTGAAATGAATCTTGAGGCTAGACTTGGTGATTTAATAGAAAAATTGTGTGCTTATGCTCGTGAGGTTGCTTTAACAGATAAAAGCATTCATTATAAAGTTCCTAAGAAGATCAATGATACTCGCCCTAAAGGACTTTCTCGCATTGAAGAAGAAATACTTTCTGTGGCAATTATTCAACAATTAGGAGACAAAGCATCTCAGTTACGAGGTAATAGTTATGCTTATAAAATTTCAGGAAAGTCTCAAGAGACAGAATATTTATACGGATATTGGTTTTATGGCTATCAAGATTACATTATAAAAGCTAAAGATAGTGCAAAAAGATTACCTAATGGTCGCATACTAAAAGTTGATATTGAGTCATTTTATACAAAAATCATTCAAGATCAATTATGTGATGAACTTTGTCATGAGTTAACAGAGAGTGAGCGCGTACGCTGGCTAATCCGCTTATTGCTTTCTAAAAATATTGATGAACATGAGGTAGGCAAAGGAATCACTCAAGGGAGTATTGGCTCTGGCTTTTACGCTAATATATACCTAACCGCAATAGACACTAAATTTGGACTAAATAGAGAACCTAAAGCTGAACTTCATCGCTATGTAGATGATATGATTTTTATTGTTCCAGATCCAGAAGATGTGGATGAGGTAGAAAATATTTTAGTTGAAGAATTGACTAAGCTAGGCTTGAAGCTTAATCAGAAAAAAACAGAAAAATTAACTCCTCAAGAATTTTTACAACAAGCCGAAGATGAAGATCAATGTTTAGAAAAATTAAGTAAAGACTTTGAGTGTATCGTAAATTATCTGTATATTTTGAATCCAGAACATCGTAGTTTATTGGAAAAATCTTATGATGATGATGAACGGTGGTGGCATAATATAGATCAATATTAGCAGTGTCTTCGAGCTATTCATATTTATATTCAGCCGACTGAACTTAGTAGAAGGATATATAAATATTTATTTAATGAAAAAAGAAGAGAGAAAGAATTAAAACAACAATTAGATATTTTGGACTTGGAAGGAGAAATAAAAAATTCATTACCTCCTAATGATAACTTATATTCTGAAACTATGATTTGGGCAGCTATCTTTAAGTCTTCAAATAACATTTGGGATGAAAAACGCAAACAATTGCGAAACGAATTAGTTGAATTATTTCGAGATAGCTGGCAAAAGCTATGTGAATTGAATGATGATCAACCCAACGAACAAAGAAAATTGCAAAGATATATTCGATTCGCACTATTTAGACTTTCTATCTTAGGATTTGAGGAGATAGTTACGCTTTTAATGGAAATCTTATGCAGTGAAAAATTTTGGATGATTCGAGATCCTATTCGTACACTGGAAAGCTTGGCTCGACAAGGATACTGCCCTCAGATTAGAACTTTATTAAATTATTACACAAATCGTGAATTATCTTCTGAATATCTAAAAGCAATTACCTTAAGAGCGATGCGCTTCTTACCCAATATTGATGGTCAAGAATGGGAAATAATTGTTGAATTCTCTACTATAGAATACTCCAGTATAGTAGAGAAGCTTATGGCAACTGAAACTTGGCTATATTTAGGACATAAATATAGTTCATTTAAACAAGACTCTCATTTACAATCTGTCAAAAAAGCTCTTAATTCAGAGCAAGATTATCCTAATCAATTAGTGAAGAATTATATTTTAATCTTAGGTTTATTTGGTATTGATATAGTAGAAGATTATACTGAAGATGTAAATGATCCTATGCTTAAGGATGCTCTTAATATTGCTTTAAAAGGAAGTCCGTCTGATATATTTGATTTTCCCGAACTCAACATCCTTCGACATAAATACTATAGTGGTCAACCACAATCCGATAATCAAGAAGGTTCTCCTTAACTATTGACAAATGACAATTATTTTTATATAAATTGAGCCTCAGTTTCTATTACTTATCGTGACTCTTTATGTATGCTGACTTTACTTGCCACGAATTAGATCAAAAATGTAAATTTTATACGGGAATTTTGCCTCCCGATATTTATACAGATGATCATTTATTTGAAAACTTATGGAAACTCCATCCTCAAGATTTTCATAAGATTATGATATATGGACGATGGGTAAAAACTCCCCGTTGGCAACAAGCCTATGATAAATATTACTACTATACTGGCAATATCAATAAAGCTTTACCTCTTCCGACCTTATTAACCCCTTTTTTAGAATGGTCTAAGAATGCGATTGATAGTCGTCTTAATGGTGTTTTAGTTAATTGGTATGAAGGATCTCAAAAGCATTATATTGGTAAACATCAAGATAGTACCATAGGGATAATTTATGGGACACCAATTGTAACAATATCTCTAGGAGAAACACGAACTTTCCGCTTACGTTCAAAATCAGATTACAAAGATTTTCTAGCTGATAATCGAAGTACATTTATTATGCCTTATCAAACTAATAAATATTGGACTCATGAGGTTCCTCATTTTCAAAAATATCAAGGACGAAGGATCTCGATTACTCTACGTGCATTTGTTTAAATCTAGTCTACACTTCTGTCATACTCAAAACCATGTAGGGGTTGGGAAGGGAATCATTGGCAAGCATGAGAACTGCTGATGTATGATGATTTTTAATGGTAATTTTAGGGTTTGATAGTGAGGTGAGCTTCTTTAGTTTGTTTTTAGATTTTAGTTAAATGTATTTGAATCAAAATGCGATAATTTCTCCTAATAAAATCACCAATTACCTATTAATTCCTTTGCCGAAGGATGATAAATCTCAATATTTAGCTCAGGGAGGTTATACTTTAGATAACTGGCAACAATTGGAGAGGGATTTACGAGAACAAATTTTAACGTTAGAAGCACAACCAACCTTAAAAACAAAATATGGGCAAAAATATCAGATTCTTGGGTCATTAAATTGTCCTAATGGAAGAATCTTAAAGATAAAGACGATTTGGATAGTCACTGAACAAACTACTAAATTTGTTACTTTATTTCCTGCATAGGAGAGATTAAAAATGACATTTCCTCTATTTTCTCAAGTTCAATTAACTCAAGATATTCCTGAGTTTAATCTTAAAAAAGGTAGCGTCGGGGTAATTGTCGAACATTATCCTATGTCTCAAAGAGAAGATGGCTACAGTGTAGAAGGTTTAATTACTCAAGATACCGTAGAAGTTACTGAGTCTCAAATCAAGTTAATTAAAGTTCAACCAAAACCAGAAAAAGCAACATTTTTTAATCTATGATAGATACTAAAATAAGGTTAGTTTTATTTAATTTATAGATAAAAAATGCAACGGAGACTACAGGAATTTTTATATCGGTATTTATGGAAAAAATTGGATTGAATATTACGAATTGTTCGCTGTTTAATCTCAAGCATTGATACAATTATAGCAGTTTTCAATTGTGTGAATCAATATTTGCTATTGATTCATTGAGGGTCGGAAGTCTGGCAAGTGTGGAGGGATTTTTTATTTGATGTTTACTCTATTGATTTGAAAGCTACTATCAAAACTAGAATTTTTGTTTGTATTCCATACCAAGGAAAATTTCTAGTCCCTTTGACGTAACCATAGCTGTATATTATGGGTGAACTTTTTAGTCCACCCTAATCATATAACTTTATTATAAATTATACGACTTTATTACCCTCCTACAAATTTTTTTAAGGCCAAACTAACAATTATTCAACCGTAACACTCTTAGCTAAATTTCGAGGTTGATCCACGTCTAACCCGCGTCTAGCAGCAATATGATAGGCTAATAATTGTAAGGGAAGCACCGCAATAATAGGAGATAATAATTCATCCACATGGGGAACAAATAATAAATCATCAAACGTTGATCGCGCCTCAGAATCATCAATAGATGTTACTCCAATTAACCGCGCATCTCGTGCTTTTGCTTCTTGAGCATTAGATAATACTTTATCATGAACTAGCCCAGGCATAGCGATCGCAACTACCGGAACTTTAGCATCTAATAAAGCAATAGGGCCATGTTTCATCTCTCCTGCGGGATACCCTTCAGCATGAATATAACTGATTTCTTTTAACTTCAAAGACCCTTCTAAAGCAATCGGAAAATTAATCCCTCGACCCAAGAAAATAAAGTCTTTTGTGTCAGCAAATTCGTGGGCTAATTCTTCAATTTGTTTTTCTTGTTTTTCTAAAATTAACTCAATATAGGTAGGTAATTCTCGTAACCCTTTAATTAACCCATCAATTTTATCTGAGGTTAAATGACGGCGACGATGGGCTAAATAAATTGCCAAGAAATAAAACCCCATCAATTGCGCGGTAAAACTCTTAGTTGCGGCTACCCCAATTTCAATCCCTGCTTGGGTATTAATAATGCGATCTACCATGTGTGCTAAGGTACTTTCGGGGCGGTTAGTAATCCCTAAAATTCGGGCATCAAGAGGAGACTCTAACCCCATACGCCGTTGTTTTTCCATTTCCAAAGCAGCTAAAGTATCTGCGGTTTCCCCCGACTGAGTTACCCCTATAGTTAAAGTATTAGCCATCATGGGAGAGGGAGAATAGCGAAACTCTGAGGCATACTGTACCGTTGTGGGAATACCTGCTACCTGTTCAAGTAAATATTTTCCGACCATACTGGCATTCCAACTGGTTCCACAGGCGACAATTTGAATATAATCGACGTTATCGCATAATTCTGCGGCTAATCCTAAATCAATAGGACTCAGACTACTATCACTTTGACTATGCCAATGAGGTTGTAAATAGGTTTCTAAACAGCTTCGCACCACAGACGGTTGCTCATAAATTTCTTTGAGCATAAAGTGGCGAAACCCTTGTTTTTCAACAATTGTTGCCGTCCAATCCAGGGTTCTAGGAAGCTTTCTCAGGCGTTTTAGAGTGAAATCGTAAACTTCTACACCGAGAGGGGTTAGACGGGCAATTTCCCCATTTTCCAGGGATAAAACGGCATGGGTATGGGGAACTAGGGCAGTGACATCCGACGCACAGAAAAATTCTCCTTGGCCAAACCCAATGGTTAAGGGGGCTTGATTCCGTGCCACAATTAACTCATCGCCATAGTCAGCACAAATAACTGCGATCGCAAATGAGCCTTTGAGACGATCAACTGTCTTTTTGACAGCCATTAATAAATCATCATGGTCTGGGGTCTCAGGGAGAAATTGGGCGATTAGGTGGGGAATTACTTCTGTATCGGTTTCGGAGAGAAATTCATTCCCTTGACTAATTAATTCTTCTCTTAGATCTTGATAATTTTCAACAATGCCATTTTGGACTACTGCTATCCGTCGGCTTGCATCCATGTGAGGATGGGCGTTATTTTCTTCGGGTTTTCCGTGAGTAGCCCAACGAGTATGGCCGATACCAATTTGAGAAGGGTTAACATCCCGTTCTAATTTTTCCCGTAGGTTATATAATTTCCCCTTAGCCTTGACACAGTGGATTTTGCCTTCGAGGACGGTAGCAACTCCTGCTGAATCATAGCCCCGATATTCTAATCTTTCTAAGCCACCCATTAAAATATCCGTTGCGGTTTGAGTTCCGATATAGCCAACGATTCCACACATAAGATTAATTTAGAAATTTATTAATTTTATCAATTATCAATGATTCGGTTGCTGATGACCAGAGATAAGAAAAGTTGAAAGAGGCTAAAGGCTGTTGATTTTGACAATTAGTCCTACATTACTCATGACTTACTATGACGAACCAAATCTAATTTCTGTTTCAGGATTAGTCTAGCGAGTTAACAATTCGTTACATTAGAAACAAACCCAGATAGGAGAAGATAGCCTCATGAGTCAAACGAGTCGCGCTAAATGGGATTTTGGACGGTTATGGAAAACCCTCAACTACTTTGAGATTATTCCTGTTATTAGTAGTGTACAACGACTATTCACCAAGGGCGATCGCGCCTCAGTCACTTTAGATAAAAATACAACCATGACAATGATTTTAGTCGCCGGAGCAACGGGAGGGGTGGGTAAGCGAGTGGTTAACCTTCTCCTTGAAAACAACTATGCTGTTCGCGCCTTAGTCAGAGATATTCAAAAAGCCAAAGAAGTTCTTCCCTCAGAGGTAGACCTTTTTGAAGGAGATATTACCCGTCCTGAAACCTTAACCCCCAAATTAGTCGAAAATGTTTCAGGGGTCATTTGTTGTACTGGAACTCGCGTCGAACCGGTTGAAGGAGATACCCCCAACCGAGATAAATACTATCAAGGGGTAAAATTCTATATGCCCCAAGTGGTGGATAGTCCCGAACAAGTGGAATATTTAGGGATGAAAAACCTCACAGGAGTCCTCAAAAAGTATCTGAGACCAGGGGAAAAGATTATCTTTGATTTTAGCCATCCTAGTGAAACCCTAAAAAGTATTTGGGGGGCAGTTGATGATGTGGTGATGGGGGGAGTCAGTGAAAGTGGGATGCGCTTGGTAGGAAATCGGGCGGTGTTTTCGGGAAATGTTTCCACCGCGAATAATGGAGGATTTGCATCAGTGAGAACCCGCAATTTTGAGACTCCTTTAGACTTATCGGCTTATGAAGGCATTGAATTACGGGTGCAAGGAGACGGTAAGCGATATAAATTTATCATTCGTTGTGAGGGTAAATGGGACGGTCTGGGTTACTGCTATTCTTTTGATACCTTTTCCAATACGTCCAAAACTATCCGTATTCCCTTTGCTGATTTAATTCCTGTATTTCGGGCAAAAACTGTGCCAGAAGCAGGGGCGTTTGATCCTAGTCGAGTCTATTCCATGCAGCTAATGCAGACCAAATTTGAATATAATGGGGCATTAAATCCGAGGTTTTCACCCGGGTTATTTTGTTTAGAAATAGAATCTATCAAAGCTTATGGTGGTCAAACCCAAACCCCTCAATTTATTTTGATTAGTTCAGCCGGAGTCACTCGTCCGGGCCGGCCTGGTCTGAATTTAGACGAAGAACCTCCCGCAGTCAGAATGAATGATCAACTTGGGGGAATTTTGACCTGGAAATGGCGCGGGGAAGAGGTAGTGCGTCACAGTGGACTGAACTACACCATTATTCGACCCTGTGCGTTAACGGAAAAGCCTGGAGAGAAACAGCTTATGTTTGACCAAGGAGACACCATCAAAGGACAAGTGAGTCGGGATGCGATCGCGGCTTTGTGTGTTCAAACCCTACAATCTCCTCAAGCTTCTCAAAAAACCTTTGAGGTTCGAGAATCAGAAAGTCCTACTGGTTCTGAAAATTGGGGGCAATCTTTAGATTCTCTGGTTACTGATTAATTCTACAGGGGGTCAACAGCGGTTGACCCTGATTTGCTTTTTATTTTACCCAAGGGGTTGCTTATCGCTGAGAGATAGTATCTACGCTTTGACCAATTGGCCAATCTTGGCGCGGGGGAAAGGACTGTTCTGAGTGTAGGATAGTCCCTCCTGGTTCAACCGGACGATTCAAGGTTATGGCAGCCCCAAAACCTAGCCCAGCAGAAGCACCTAAAGCACTCGTTAGTAGTAAAAATTCCCCAAGCAAGCCCCAGGGAATCGTTCGACGTTGGGGGATTTGTGATTTCATCAACTTCTCAACACCACACAAAAAAATCAAGTTAGATTTATAATTCCGCTTAGAGCTTAACCTGAGATGAGGATTTTGCCAAGTTTTACCCATCTTTTTGACCAAACGATTCTAGTAAGGGATTTCGCCTTAGATACAGCCTAACCCATCATCATTTGACCTTTCTCCCTCAGAGTGAGCAGCAAAAATCGATAACTGTTCCTCAGTGATTTGTCCTAAATGTTGATAAGCGTCAGTGGTAACCACTCTTCCCCTAGGGGTGCGGTGAAGATAGCCAATTTGTAACAGATAGGGTTCATAAACTTCTTCAATGGTTTTAGAATCTTCTCCTGTCGCAGCCGCGATCGCCTCTAACCCCACGGGTCCTCCCCGAAATTGATGAATCATTGTTTCTAAAATTAGACGATCTGTCCAATCTAATCCTTGAACATCCACTTGATAAATATCTAATGCTTCGGCTGCCAATTGTTGATTAATACAAGCTAATTTTTTCACTTGCATATAGTCTCGAACTCGCCGTAATAAACGGTTAGCAATTCGAGGTGTTCCTCGTGAACGGCGAGCTATTTCTGCTGCCCCATCTTCTGTAATTTCCGTATTCAGAATTTTAGCCGTTCGTAAGACAATCAACCTCAACTCATCAGGTTCATAAAACCGTAACCGTTGAATCAGTCCAAAGCGATCGCGCAAAGGAGCCGTTAACGCTCCAACTTTGGTGGTTGCTCCAATCAAAGTAAACTTAGGCAGAGGAATACTACGAGTTCTCGCTGCTTGTCCCTTACCAATGGTAATATCAAGACGATAATCCTCCATGGCAGGGTAAAGTAACTCTTCGGTCAAACGGTTAAGACGATGAATTTCGTCAATAAAGAGAATATCCCCAGGTTTAAGATTAACGAGCAGCCCCGTAATATCTCTAGGACGTTCTAAGGCAGGAGCCGCCGTAATTTTACAATTAACTCCCATTTCTGTCGCTAAAATCAAAGAAATCGTGGTTTTACCTAATCCAGGAGGTCCATACAAAAGTAAGTGATCGAGGGAGTCTTGTCTGGTTTTAGCTGCTCCCATGGCAATAGACAAAATACTTTTTAGGTCTTTTTGTCCGATATAATCAGCTAAACAACTAGGTCGAAGACTTTCATCGAAGCTTTCTGTTTCTTGGGGGGTTGCTGCCCCTGATACGATAGGATCACTGGTGTTTTTGGAAATAGGTCGAGAAGTTTGGGGAGATTTCTTTTGACTAGAAAATCCCAAATTAGGGACAGACTGAGAATTAGCTGAGCGTTTAATTGCCATGAGGAACGATCAGGTTATTAGTTCATTATTTTTACTATCCTAATCGGTATTGAGTGTGGAAACTGTGAAATATTTTTTCTTAGCTGAAGGTTGGATGATTGGTCGAGTTTGGGAATTCGGAGGACTTTGGGATAAAATAACCTGGCGACGCGCTCCCGATATTCAAAGAGTTAATGTGGGTATTGTTGAATCAGGGGAGGTATTTTGGCTCCATCAAATTGAAGATGCTGTGTTAATGGTAGAAGTTAAACCCATCAGCCAATCCACTGACGGAGCGACCATTGGACAGGTGGTGATTAAACGATTAATTAATGCCGAACAAGTCATTGAAAGGTTGAAAACATCAGAACAAATCTTGAATTAGCCAAGTGAAGTCCTCACAGATAGATCAAGGGTGGGCAATACCCACCTCAGCAGTTAAAAGATAACAGGATTTAACGTTTTTTTAGGCAAAGAAGCCAAATAGCTCCAACACCACTGGTAATCAAAAGAGATTGCAAAGGATTAAGGGAACCATAGTGAATATCAGTTGTTTCGACTTGACTGATGTTATCAAAATCAATACCTTTGTCATTAACGGGAACCGTTAAAATATCACCATGGCCTTCCTGCTCAAATTCCACTTCCCATTCCCCAGGAATTGAATTATCAGGTAGGAAAGAAAACCGTCCTTCTTCATCCGTTTCTCCTACCATCCAAGGTTCATCCAAATTGTTAGGCGCATAAACTAGAACCTTGGCATTTTTAGCTGGTTCCCCATTACTATAAACTGACTGAAATTCTAATTCTTCTAAAAACGCATAATTCGTCTGCATGGCATGAGCTAACGTTTTTGCCGGCATTCCTAAGATGGCCAAAAAAACAGGAAATAGTAATAAGGTTTTTTTCACAGTAGCCTTCTCCTCAATCATTAGATCTGTTCAAACTATAGCAAACCCCCTGCCTTCATGGAAATTATTGATTTCTTCAACCGATGATTTACGGCTGATACATTTATGCGACACAACATGGTATATTCCCGTCTTGTGCAACAATGGCATCACTATCTTTGTTGATAATGAAGGTCGTATCCGACAAAGCTTTGAGCATGATACCCAAAGTACCGTTAAAGTCTCACTCCCTCAGTTCATTCCATTAGGTGAAGCCACAACCTAGCCAAAGCTGAGATATTGGAAGTATACAGAAATTGAACGCTTTACCGCAACTATTTAAGCATCAAACTGCACAGGTATCCCACAAGTTTGTCGTAAGATTTTCTCTTGATTTTTAACTGTATTGACTTACAAGTTAACCTCAGAGTTTTTAGATTTCCTCCTCAGATAGAACCAATGACCTCATCCACCTGATCAATTAAGATTAGGTGGTTTTTTCTTAGAGACTGTTTATAAAGTAAATCTTAAGAAAACTGTAGGGTGTATTAGCGTAGCGTAATATACACAACAGCGATTCTGGCGTGTTACATCAGTAAAAAAAGGAGAAAAATTCCCCAAGAAATCGTAGTTTGCCTAACGCACCCTACTGAATGTTTTATTTAGGAACAATCTCTTAGACGTGTCCTATCTTTTTCGTTAATTAAACCAAATCTTGTCTTTTATTGACTCTTAAAACATACTTCAATGTCTCCCCAAGGAATAGTTTTGAGGAGACAGTAAGGGTCTTAAGGAAGACCTAAAGCCAGAGTTTTTTTCACTTATTTTTGTGATTTGACATTTACTCCTGAAAAAGGAAGAAGTTTAGTTAACTGTTGTTTTATTCCTATAAATGAGAAAAATTATCTTAGGACTTTAGCCTAGTATGTACTTAAGAATCAACTTCAAAATTAATTTATGATTTATCTTGACTCAGCCTTAATTCCTGAAGCCCAAAAAGCTGTTAAATGGCGATGGATTAAAGGAATTACCACTAATCCAACCCTTTTAGGAAAAAGTGAATTATCCCCAGAAGACACCTTAAAGCAACTTCGAGATCTCAGTCCTGGGGAACTCTATTATCAATTAACCGCCACCAATTTTGAAGATATGGTAGCCGAAGGACGACAAGCTTACGAAATTATCGGGGATAAAACTGTCTTAAAAATTCCCGCCACTGAGGTGGGTTTTCAAGTCACCGCTACCCTTTCCAAAGACATTGTTTGTGCAGTCACGGCCATTTATAGTGGGGCGCAAACTGCGATCGCCTGTGAAGCAGGGGCTAAATATGCTATTGCTTATGTTAACCGAGCGACCCGATTATTAGGGGATGGTTTAGGCTTAGTGAGAGAGATGGCGCAACTTGTTCAAGGGCGTTCCACAGAAATCTTGGCGGCTAGTTTAAAGTCTCCTCAAGAGGCTGCAGCTACCCTACAAGCAGGCGCACATCATTTAACCTTGCCTTTAACGGTTTTAGAACAGATGACAACCCATGAGTTATCTGAAAAGACCGTTATTGAATTTAATGAAAAAGGACGGGGAATTAAAAGCTTCAAATAATCCTAAACAATTTTCTTTTCTAACCCGCATAATTTGTGCTTCTTCAACCTATCGGTGTAATAGAACAAAAAAACCGAAAGGAGACTAAATCCATGAAAATTAGCAAACCTAAAGCGGCAATCTTGATGGCACTGGGTACTATCTTAGCCAGTATATCACCAGCTAATGCTGGATGGGACCCTATTAAAAACACACCATTTGATCCAGGAACTTGGTCAGGTGCAAGAGATCAAATCATAAAAAATATAGATGGTGTAGGATTTCGCATTTGTAATAACAACAAGACTGCCAAAGTTTATTATAAGGCAGGTGGTCGTAACAATACCCTTTCCCCTGGTCGTTGCGATCGATGGAGTAATGTGCGTCCTAACTATGTTGAGTTTGACCGCTTTACAAATCCTGGCTATTTTCCCCACAAAGTTACCGTAAACAATAATGGTGATTACTATTTTAAAACCGAAGGTTCTAAGGGGTTGGGCATTGTGAAGCTTTACAAAAGATAATTTTGGGAGATAAGGAGATAATAGCCAAATAAAAAACTGGAGTAGGCTTCTCAGTCCTCTCCAGTGCTGTCACGGAATTCAGTTCTGTTCTATAGGTAACAGTTTAACTGCTCATTTACGGTAAGTTTCTGATAGGGTGTTAAGTCTTCGGTCTCAAATCCCTCAAACCCTTATCTTTGCTAGTTTTGAGTCCCTTTGTTTACCTCTGAGTCATGAGTATTTTGATTAGGGATAAAAAGAGGTTCCCTCTAGGGGTCTAATTCCTCACTATAACGAGCATTGACCCTGAGTACATCAATGGAAATCTCTGGTTCGATAAATACCATACCCCCAAGGGAAAAATATCAGTTCCCTTACCCAAAAGAAATTTGTTTTTGAGGTTGATGCTGATTGTGACTAATTTCTAGTGGTTGAGTACAAGTGTTATTAATTTAATA
Organism: unicellular cyanobacterium SU2; assembly: GCA_002110465.1. GTDB lineage: Bacteria > Cyanobacteriota > Cyanobacteriia > Cyanobacteriales > Microcystaceae > Rippkaea. The sequence goes on from NEED01000075.1 coordinate 102,727, forward strand.
AATGCTTCTAGTCAAAAGCCAATGAAAAACCAGCGATCGCGATCGCTGGCTACTCAAAATAGTCTTGTTGTTGCTCCTTTCGGAAATCTTGGCTGAACATAATATTTAGTTGCGCGTTCCCAATGCGTCAACTTGATCAACCCTAAAAAAATAGTAACATCAGACACGGTTATTTGTAAAAAAAAATTAATATTTTACTGCTACCCCTGATTTTTTAGATATACTTGTGCCTGGTTTGGCTGTCCCCAAAGAAGTCGTTCGCGCTTATAGATGACCATTCCTGGTTTAGCCCCTTTGGGCTTATAAACATATTTGGGTTCAGTGTAAACGACGGGAACCTGTTCGCTGAGTCTGGCGCGACTGTAATAAGCCGCCCAATTTGCCGCACATTGTAAATCGGCTTCATCCGGTTTTGTCCCAGGTTCTAGGCGTAATAAAACGTGACTTCCGGCACTTTCTTGGGTATGAAACCACAAGTCATAATCCCCTGCCGTCCGAAAGGTAAGGCGATCGTTTTGTCGGTTATTACGACCAACCCACACTTCTAACCCTGATGGAGTGACATATTGATAGGGCAAAGATTCATCTGATTGGCTAGAATTATCTTGAGTAGAAGATTTCAAATAGTTTTGTTGAATGAGTTCCTCTCGAATTTCTTCAAGGGCTTGCAAATCTTGGGAAGACTCATAGGTATCTAATTGATTCAAACTTCCCTCAACTTGTTCTAAATAATCAATTTCTCCTTGAACCTCGGCTAATAAAGGTTCAACTGCACTGCGAGCCCGTTTTAGTTTTTGATGTTGTTTATAGAGATATTGGGCATTTTGCACGGCGTTTTTTTCTGGGTTTAGGGGAATTTTCACCGGGTTTTCGGTTTCAAAGTCTTTCAGGGTAATGGACTTCATCCCTGGTTGCCATTGATGCAAATGAGCCATCAATAAATCCCCTTGTTGCCGATATTGATCCGCTTCGGCAGACTGTTGTAATCTTTGGGTAAAGTTGGATGCTTTAACTCGCAGTTTTTTGAGAAGGGAAGCGAGTTTTTGTTGCAGTTGATGATGTAGTTGTTTAAAGGTTTGCTGATTAATTTGATCTTGATAGTATTGGTTAATTAGGGTTTGCACATTAGAGGCAGGTTTGACCATTCCCCATTCCAACACCGTATAACCTTCTTCCGTCCATCCAGGTTGAAAGTCTCCCGTTTCTAAAGTTTTTAACCAAGTTTGCCACAAGTGAAATAATTGCTCCCAGTCCGACGATTTTAGGGTATCCGTTGACTGTTTGGGGTCTAAATTGGCTGCTTGAATCATCAAATTGGCAACCACCGGACTTAACCCGCGATAACTATTCAAAAGTTGCTTTTGTAACGCCCCAGGAATGAGACTAATCCTTTCTTGCCAACGTTCATAGGGTTCCTCTAATTTAGGCAATGTCCCCGTTAAAGCGGGGGGGAATTGGTAAGGTTGTCCTGTCTCAACGGTACGCACACTTGATTGATTAGCAGTGACTTGATGACCAACCGTGATAATCTGTTGTTTAGCGTCGGTAAGGATAACGTTACTGTATTTTCCCATAATTTCTACAAACAAATGCCAGACAGGGCGATCGCCTGGACGTTTAGCAAATTGCAGATCGACAACTCTTTCCCACGGGGCAATCATTTCAAGAGAAATTAGGGCATAACCTTTGAGTTGGTGGCGTAGTTGATCGCTAAAGGTGAAAGTGTCAGGAGTTCGCGGGGGAGAATCTCCGATACCGAGTCTAGCAGCTTGAGGATGCCAAGAAATGGTCAACCAACTTCGTTTTTTGAGGGTACGCAAGGCAAGGGCGATAGTGTGGCGATCGCGCTGATAAACTTGCTCTAAACGAGAAGGTATCCAATGGGTTTGGAGTTCCCGACAAAGGGCAGTTAGGGTGGTAACATCAACAGATTGCATGGAAATTTACAATAAAAATAATGGTTTGTTTCAACTCTATTTTCTCAAATTTTATTGATACTTTTTGATTTCTTGGAGATTTCATCTGAGCATCCACTCAGATTCTCCAGGTAATTTAGATAATGCTTTGTTAATCGATTCTATAATATTTTTTCTCGAACACTTGTAAGTTAAACTTAATAATTCACAAGCAGTTTGTTTAATTATTTCCTGATTGACACGCTCTTTTAATGTGAAAGGAGTATATTTTCCTTGATCGACTTCAACACTAGCAGCAAATATTCCATCTTCTAAAGCTTCGTCTAAATAATCATTCCATTCTTCTTGTTTGAGATAGTAAGATTTTTTATTTTCTTTGAGGTTAAGAGATTGTATTTTCAGAACTGAGTCTCGAATAGAAACTGCCCATAAGTTCGTTAATCTTTGCTCAACCTGATTTTTAATTAAATGAATCATTAATCTCACTAGAAAACTTTGGATTTTTTCTAAAATTGCCTTTTTACTCATTTCTTCCAAATCATCAATAATCTCTAAAGCCTCCTGATAATAACCTTGAATAATATAATTTCTAAGTTCTATCAATTCTTGTGCTATAGTTTTTCCTCATTTTTGATATTCAAATTACTCTGAAGCAATCCCAAAATAAGTTAACACCAAGTTAGTATTTCCTGTATTAATTAATTCATGTTTTTCTTTGGGTTCTACGGTAATACAATTTCCTGGGTGTAACGGATATTCAACATCTTCAATTAGAATAATTCCTGAGCCAGATTCAACAAAAAATACCTCATACATTGTTTCATGATAATGAGGAATAACTTTTTGTCCAGGAGTAAAAACTGCTTGAGAAAAATTAGTTAGATGGGGAATATTCCCAGGGGTTAACATAACTTTTTTTTGAATAGCTTGATTATGATTGCTAACTTGAATTGGTAATTGAGAAAGACTGCTAAATTTCATGGTTGTAAAATTAGTAAATTCAGATATTTTCTGACTCTATCATAATAATTATCTAGCTAGAGACAACCTCAAGATAGAGCAACCCATATTTTTTCATCCCCTTAGAGATTAACATTTCTTATTAAAGTGGCTATTATTAATATCTAGAGACTGACAAACAAGATACGGAGGGGATCAGAGGGAATACCACCAACTTTATCCTGAGAGCCAGGGGGAAAATTCGTTAAATTACTGATGCAGATTGCACTGATTACTGTAACAATTGATACAAATACTAAAAATAGTAATCAACCTCTGACAATAAAAGCCGAATGAACCTGTCTTTTTTACCGCCTGACGATCAACCGTCCCTAGAATCATGCTCTGAACTGCAATGGGAGTTTGATAAGGTTATCAAACAATACTTTTATGATGATTGCGATCGCCTAACCCAAAAACTGCTTTCTCGGTGTGGGTGGGATATCATCACCGATCTTCAAGGGTTAACCCTAATTCTTATCTGTCCAAATCAGGCAAATAACTGGCATATATTGTGCCACTTAGATGAATTTATAGGTTATCTAAAAAAATGGCCAGGAGAAGCAAAGATTCGGATTTATCCTCCCCCAGGAACAGGAAGTTCTATGGAAATCAGGGTGTCTGATCCCTTAATTCATCAAGATCTCTAACTAGAATTTCACCATCGACTAGAGTGCTTACTCGGATGAGCGATCACCTATTAGGTGAACAGTTTGAACCTTATAGCACTACGCCTTCTTACTCACGACAAGGTTGTTCATGCTAAATTCTCCATTCTAAATTCTACATTCTGCTATGTCTTTGCCTCTCGCACCCTATTTTTTGATAGGCTAACTGTAATAGGGGATTAATGGAGAAATCGCACTCATGGCAAATGTGGAACATCTTGCTTTGTTACAGCAAGGCAACAGAAAATGGTTAACCTGGCGACAGAATAATCAAACAGTTACTCCTGATCTTAGGGAAATTAATTTAAGGGGAGAAAATTTACAACAAGCTTACCTTTTAGGAGTCAATTTAAGTCGCTCAAATCTTGAGGGGATCAAACTTAATTACGCTAACCTAGAAAGGACTGAATTAGCTAATGTTAATCTAAGTGAAGCTGATCTCAGTTATGCTCATTTATCTCAAGGGAATTTAATTGGGGCTGATTTACGAAAAGCCAATTTAATTGGGGCTAATTTATCCCAAGCAAACTTAATTGGAACATCTTTAAGAAATACCCATTTAAAAGGAACCGATTTTAGTCAAGCGCGACTCAACCGAACTAATTTAAGCGAAGCAGATGGGGTAGACGCTAACTTTTGTCAAGCTGATCTTAGTCAAGGAATATTATATGAAGCAGAGTTACAGGGGGCATATTTTTATCGTGCTAATTTATTTCAAGCACAACTAATTCAAGCTCATTTATGCCATGCTTATTTATTAAGAGCTAATTTAAGAGAAATTAAGGCAGAGTTAGTAGATTTGCGCTGGAGTAATTTAACGAATGCTAACTTACAAGGAGCAAATTTAACCCAGGCAAACTTAAGAGGCGCAAATTTGAGTCATGCAGATCTACGAGGAGCTAACCTAAAAGGGGCTAATCTAAGAGGGGCTATACTCAAGGGGACTCGGTTAGATGACGCTAATTTAGAACAAGTTAAATTAGAGGACATAGAAGAAGATATTGAGATAATACAAAACTCTTATTTTAGAAGTTATATCAAAGTCAATAATGGACTGATAAGTAATAAAAATGGTTTAATCAATTAATTCTGTATGAATAAAGTATTAAATACCATCAATCGTATTCCAGGAAAAGTTTACTTACTGTTAGCTGTTATTATTTTTGCGGCAGCCAATGCAGTGACTCGTCAATTAATCAATATTGGGAAACAAAATTTAATTGATGGCAGAAATCCTATTTCTTTTTGTAATGTTCTTGTTGTCGGTAATCTTTGTGCTTTAATTCTATTACTATTGATTTATAAAAATAAGCTTAACTGGAAGATTTTTAAACAATTTACTTTCAGAGATTGGTTAGGATTAATTAGTGTGGGAATATTAGCGGGTGCATTAGCTCCTGCATTGATTTTTACCGCATTAGATTTGACTTCAGTTAATAATGTTATTTTGATTGGAAGAATTGAACCCCCTTTAACTTTAGTTCTGGCTGTTATCTTATTGAAAGATCGAGTTAATTCTTGGGTGAGTTTAGGCTCTTTATTCTCTTTTCTTGGGGTTTTAATCACAATTTTTCTTCAAAAACCTAGCGAAGAAATGATGATGATGAGTGGAGAATTAGCCATTGGGAAAGGAGAATTATATGCAGTTTTAGGGTCAATTGCAATCGCTGTTGCTAATATTTTAAGCAAAATAAGTTTAAATCAAATTGCTTTAGGGATCTTTGCAATTATCAGAACTGCCATCGGAACAGTAGTCTTTTTTGTCATTGTTATTAAGCTTTATGGAGTTGTCCATTTTATTGATGTTTTATCTCCTTTTCTCTGGCAATGGATGTTTATTTACGGAGCTATCATTGTTGTGGGAGGTCAATTATGTTGGTTTATGGGGTTAAAATCTACAGGTGCATCTGAGGTATCTTTTGCTAATTCTTTTAGTCCTCTTCTGGGTATTTTAGCTGCTTATTTTATTTTAGGGGAAGTTCCTAATAAGGCTCAATATTTAGGAGGATTGGTGATTCTTATGGGAATTGTTTTTAATCAAATTGGGATTAATAAATTAACTCCGAAAAAAGTATTAATTTCAACCGATAAAGAAGCGGATATTCAAGCAGGATTTAAAGGCATTTAACTAGATATTTTTTTATATTATGGTTCTATGGTATCAGTTATGCTAAACTATCATAAATAATGAACTTGAACTCTCAAGAGTTAAGCTAGACAAACTAACATCTCGCACCAGTATACAAAAACTTGAGAAACAGCGGGAGCAAAATCAATTCTGATCAAGAAATTATCAATTTTTCTTACTATTGCGTCTTACCTCCCCTCCCTAGCTAATTTTAAACAAGGTGCAAGATCTGAGCAAACAAAGGTTGCCTGCGCAACTGATTGATTTAGTCCGCGAAGGCGGACTTTGTGTTCTTAGAATCAGGCTTTAGTCTGTTATTAATAATTAGTGTAACATAGTAAATACCGAAGAAAATATATGATTTTGATTAAGATCAAAGAATAATTTTAGGAGAAGTAAAAACCATGGTTAATTCTCTAGAAATCAAATTTGAATCCTTTAAATTGACAGATGAACAATTCTATCAACTCTGTCAAGATAATCGAGATTTACGGTTTGAAAGAAATAGTAATGGAGATATGGTAATCATGCCACCAACAGGAGGAGAAACCAGTAATAGAAACCTAAAAATAATACAACAACTTGGAAACTGGACAGATTACAATCGAACAGGCATTGCATTTGATTCTTCTGGCGGTTTTAAGCTTCCTAATGGTGCAGATCGCTCCCCTGATGCGTCTTGGATACCCTTAGAAAAATGGAATCATTTAACATCGGAACAACGGGAAAAATTCTTACCCTTGTGTCCTGATTTTGTGATTGAATTACGGTCTCCTAGTGATAGCTTAAAACTTTTACAAGATAAAATGAAAGAATATTTAGAAAACGGAACAAAATTAGGATGGTTAATTAATCGCAAAGATAGACAAGTCGAAATTTATCGACAGGGACAAGTGGTAGAAATTTTAGATAATCCCCAGACTTTATCAGGAGAAAATGTGTTAACTGATTTTGTTTTAGATTTAAACTTAATTTGGTGAAATAATTATACAAACACGATGGATAAAGAAACCCTCAACCGTCTTGATCAAGCTAGAACTAAATTTATTCGGGTTATCTGGTGTGATAATGCTAATGTTATTCGGGGAAAAGCGATCCACCGAAAACGCCTAAAAACTTATCTCACCCATGGAGTGGGAATTACAGCAGCCCAACAAGCCCTCCCAGTAATGGCTGATGCCGTAGTTCCTAATAGTGGTTTAAGTCCCATTGGGGAAATACGTCTCGTTCCCGACGGTAATACTTTAACCTTATTGCCCTATGCCAAAGGACACGCAAGAATGATGGGGGATATGATCTTAGATGGAGAACCGTGGAGTTGTTGTCCGCGATCGTTTCTTAAACGCATGATTAACGCATCCAAACAAGCCGGCATTGAAGTTATGGCTGCTTTTGAAAACGAATTTTATCTACTAAACCCTGATGATCTTAGTCCGGTTGATGACACAGTTTTTGCGGCTACCTTATCGATGGATTTGCAACAAGAGATAATTGATGATATCGCTGAAGCCTTAACCTCCCAAGGAGTGGTGGTGGAATTATATTACCCAGAATCAGGACCTGGACAACAGGAAATCTCTGTTTTGTATACGAATGCGTTAGGGGCAGCCGATCAACAAATTGTCTTCCGAGAAACCGTTAAAGCGATCGCCCGACAACATCAAAAAATTGCCTCATTTTTACCGAAAATTTTCTCTGAAAGTGCAGGAAATGGTTGTCATCTTCATTTTAGTCTCTGGCAACAGGGAAAAAACGTTGTTTTTCATCAACAAAACCCTAGCACTTTATCACCCCTGGCTCAATCTTTTCTCGCAGGAATTTTAGATCATCTTCCGGCATTAATGGCGATTACAACCCCTAGTGTTAATTCCTATCGTCGTCTCCAACCCAACTGTTGGAGTGGGGCGTTTCGTTGTTGGGGTTACGATCACCGAGAAGCTGCCTTAAGGGTTCCGACTAATCCTATTTTGCCTTCTCCTACCCATATAGAACTCAAGACAGTAGATGCGTCAGCTAATCCTTATTTGGCGTTGGGGGCTACCATAGCAGCAGGATTAGATGGACTTAAAAAAGAACTGAAATTAGGAGAACCTCTGACTAAAGTTCCAGGGGAATTAGATGAGTCGGAACGCGAGAAATTAGGCATTGAGCAACTACCAAGTTGTTTAGAGGAAACCTTAAAGCATTTAGAAAATGATGCTGTTATTCTTGAAGCATTAGGTAGAGAGTTATCTCAATCTTATTTAGCTGTCAAAAAAGTAGAATGGGAGGCAATGAAAACTTTTTCTCTTGAAGAAGAAGTTAAACTTTTGTTAGACCGTTATTAAGTAAAAAAATGATAGGTTTAAAATAATAATAAGGGTTTGTAGCAGAATTTAGAATGAACAACCTTGTCGTGAGTAAGTTTGAGAAATTCTAGTTTTCCTAACCTTAATGCCTAGTGCTGTAATCATGAATTTTATTATCGCTTATTTTGACGAAAAACCTTAACTTTTATCGCCAATTAATGGTATGAATTTATCGAAAATTCCAGCGATTGATCATCATGCTCATAATCTTCTCAAACCAGAAGTTATGGTAAAGTATCCCTATAATCGTTTTTTTAGTGAAGCTTATGATCCTAAACTGATTGCTACTCATAGTCGGAATACTTTGTTTTATCGGCGAAGTTTAAAAGATATTAGTCAATTATTAAACTGTGAAGTTACCGAAGAAGCAATTATTCAATCTCGGCAACAATTGGGATTAGAAAGCTTGACTAAACTTTGTTTTGATTCATCTAATTTATCGGCTATTTTTCTGGATGATGGGTTTATGCCTAAAGAGGTTTTACCCTGGCAATGGCATCAAAAATTTACTCGAATCAAACGAGTTTTAAGGCTTGAATATTTAGCTGAAAATTTACTTGAAAAAATGAATGATTTTGATGAATTTGTTGATCAATTTAGAACAGTCATAGCTTCCCCATCGTCAGAAGTCATTGCCTTTAAAAGTATTGCTGCCTATCGAACTGGATTAAATATTGAAATTTTTCCTTTATCAACGATTCAAGAAAGCTTTAAAAAAATAAAGTCACAAAATCCAACGGGTTCAATTCGCTTAGCAGAAAAACCCCTGATTGATTTTCTACTGGTTGAGTCCCTTAAAATAGCCGCAAAATATGAAATTCCTATCCAATTCCATACAGGTTTTGGTGATCCAGATTTAGATTTAAGGTTAGTTAATCCTCTATTATTACGTTCTATACTTGAAAATCCTAACCTTAAAAATGCGCCGATTGTTTTGCTTCATGCTTCCTATCCTTATATGAGAGAAGCGGGGTATTTAGCTTCAGTTTATCCTCAAGTATTTTTAGATTTTGGGTTAGCAATTCCTATGTTGAGTATTCAAGGAATGAAATCAACCCTTCGACAATTATTAGAACTTGCCCCAACCACTAAAATTATGTATTCTTCTGATGCTCACCTAATTCCTGAGTTATATTATTTAGCAGCTAAATGGGGACGAAAAGTATTAGGAGACGTTCTTGAAGAATCAGTGACTAACTTAGAGTTAACCGTCAATGAAGTAGACTCGATTGCTACTCATATTTTATATGAAAATGCTCATTCTCTTTACCCTTTCTAAACTTCAGTCAGTAGTGAACACCCATTAAGGCATGGGTTTAACCATTAAAACGACAGACGATCGCCCTTGAACATCATAGGTTTGAGTTTTAAGAGGATAAGCAGCATCCAATTCACAAAAACTTTTAGATAAGGGTAACGCCGTATCAATAATACGATGCCAACAATCTCCATGGCCCAAAACCGGTAACTCAAATTCTAGGGGTTTCCAATAAGCATTCAGCATCACGTGCAAATATTCATCTGCATCAGGATGACGCATACTAAACGCTAGACAACGGGAATAATAAGACCAATCAGGATTTCCTAATTGGGTTCCATGCCAACTCAGATAAGGATGATGAAGACTGGCATAAGTAACTTCTAATCTTTCCTCTTGACGGAATAATTCTAACCCTTGGGTAAAATGAATTAACTTTCTAAAAAAGCACCATAAATCAAATTGTCGATCAACATCATCCCAATCAAACCAGCTTAATTCATTATCCTGGCAATAAACATTATTATTTCCTTTTCGGGTTCGACTTACTTCATCTCCCATTAAAATCATGGGAGTTCCCTGGGACATAAACAGAATGGTCAAGAAATTTTTGATCTGTTGCAATCGTAGGGCATTAATTTTAGGATCATCGGTTTCTCCTTCTACCCCACAATTCCAACTAAAATTATCATTGCATCCATCGCGGCTATTTTCCCCATTAGCTTCATTATGCTTTTTATTATAGGAAACCAAGTCATTGAGACTAAAGCCATCGTGACAGGTAACAAAATTGATACTACGGTTAGTATCCACATCCACGCGGTGGTAAATATCAGGACTGCCTAAAATTCGCGCTGCTAGACAAGGGATCATCCCTGCATCTCCTTTGACAAAACGACGAATATCATCACGAAACGGTCCATTCCACTCCGCAAACCAGTCGGCTAATTCCACAAATCGACCCACATCATAGAGTCCTGCAGCATCCCACGCTTCGGCAATCAGTTTAGTTCCTGCTAAAACAGGATCAGATTCTATAATCCACAAAAGATCTAACGCTTGACGATCTTTGAGAGGACGACCACTGGTATCTCTGGTCAAAATGGAAGCCAAGTCAAAGCGAAACCCATCGACGTGCATTTCTGAGACCCAGTAGCGCAAAGAGTCCAGAATTAAACGGCCAACAATCGGATGATTTCCTCGAAAGGTATTACCGCAACCGCTATAGTTTTTGTAGTGGGCAAGATCATCATTTTCTAAAATATAATAAGTTCGATTATCTATTCCCCGAAAACATAGAGTCGGTCCCCTTTCGTCCCCTTCTGCGGTGTGGTTAAAGACCACATCTAAAATCACTTCAATTCCTGCTTGATGCAAGGCTTTGACCATATCTCGGAACTCGTTGAGAGGTCCAAGGGAAGTTTTATCTGAACTGTAACTGCGGTGAGGGGTAAAGAAGTTAATGGTACTATAACCCCAATAATTGGTTAATCCTGGTCTGGCATCTTCGGGGTCAAAATAATGAACTGGTAATAATTCGACTGCCGTAATGCCTAAACTTTTGAGATAGGGAATTTTTTCGATTAATCCGACATAGGTTCCCCGTTTATCAGGTTCTGTACCAGAATTGGGGTGACGGGTAAATCCGCCTACGTGCATTTCATAAATGATACTTTCAGAATAGGGAATGCGTAAGGGGCGATCGCCTTCCCAATCATAGCTACTATTATCAATCACAACGTTCCGTAAGGCTTGGGCGCAGTTATCCCCAGGTTCAAAAGCAGCATTTCGATTATAGGTAGAAGATCCCACAATCGCTTTACCATAGGGATCTAAAAGAACTTTATTGGCATCAAACCGATGACCGTTTTCTGGATCAAATGGACCATGAACCCGATAGGCATAAACTTGTCCGGCTGTTAACCCAGGAACGAATATATGCCAATAGTAATGAGTACGGTTTGTTTTTTGTTCTAAGACAAGGGTATGGGACGGTTGAGGGGCGTTAGGTTCATCAAATAAAAGTAATTCAACGGTTGTGGCGTGTTTGGAAAAAAGACAGAAATTAACACCTTCTGGATAAACGGTAGCACCAAGGGGGTGACTTTCGCCAGGTCGGGTATTGAGGGTCATGGTGCAATCTATATTTTAGACATTGTAGAAGTTACTTATAGTGGGAAGTTTATCCTAGGTTTGAGAGCGATCGCTGTTTTGTTTAGTATGTTTTTAGATCAAGGGGCAAAACGTTTAGACATCATCTGGATCAATCCCTATTTCTTGTAACTTTTGTGCTAGGCGTTCTGCGGTTTCTTCTGGGGTTAAAACTAATTTTCCTTGAGGGGTAAAAAATCGAAGTTGGTTATGTTCAATCCCTAAATAAAGTCTTAATTGCTGACTCCATAACCATCCTTGTTCATTCGGTTCTATTGCTTGATACTGACCTCCCATTAACTGAAACCCTTGAAATTCTAGACTGTCTGGATCAAACCAAAAATAATCAGGAGTACGGAAAATATCTTGATAAATCTGTTTTTTCAATCCTCGGTCAGTTTCTGCGGTAGTTGGAGATAAAATTTCTACAATAACATTGGGATATTGACCGCCTTCTTCCCAAACGACCCAACTTTTGCGAGGTTTCTTTTCTACATCTAAAACAACAAAAAAGTCAGGTCTCCTAAACTTTTCAGATTTCCGTTGATGAGGACTATAATAAATGGTTCAATTCCCTGCAGCAAAAAAATCTTGTTGATCTGGCCAATACCACTCTAAACATTTAAGCAATAATATCATCTGTTGAAGATGTAAATAGGTTTCCATTGGCGGTTCATTGCTGAGTAAATCACTAGCAGGAAAGATTACATCCTCTGTTACATATTCCATATTCCATAAATCTCTCTTTGCTGTAGAGTGTCGAGTTAGAAACAGAAATTATTTTAGTACATAGCCACTAATTTTGACCTGAAATTTCAATTTTTGGCAAAGCAAGCCTGAGACTATGCAAATAAGTCTACCATACACGCCTCAAATGGCGCAACCTCGTTGTCATTTTTCTCAAAATTTTGTGCCAAAAAAACGACGTTGATCTTTTTTACGCTTTTTGGGATTATATTATAAATTTAAAATATTTTTGTTTTTTTAATTGGTTTTGCTTATATTTTAGGCGTTACTACCAGGGAAAATATGGTCACTATTGCAATTGGCGATCGCAGAATAAATCTTACTCAACTTTTTTAATTAATTTCTCCCCTAGTTATTTCTAGGGGAATGATTCTAAGCTGACATTTCTAGTTGCAATGCGAGGGCTTTCTTTTTCATTAATTGAAAGATATTATAAAATCCATTAGCACGGGAAGGAGTAAGGCTCACTTTTAACCCTGTTTCTTCAATAAAATCAGGAGTAACTTCCAAAATTTCAGCAGGAGGTAAACCATTTAACCCCTCAATTAAAAAAGCGACTAAGCCTTTTACCAGTTGAGCATCAGAATCTCCCTGATACCATACCTTCCCATCTTCAAGGTTAGCGGTAATGTAAACTTGAGAAACACAGCCATGAACTTTATTTTCTGGGGTTTTACCTGCTTCTGGCATAGCTTCTAACTTCTTAGCATACCAGAGTAATTGTTCATAACGTTTTTTGGGGTCAGAACGCCGCTTAAACTTTTGAACAATAGTATCAAGATTAGGAGGTAAAGGGGCTGGGGATGATGACATAGTTGAAATTCTTGAGTAATAAACCTTGTTGATTAATATTTATTTTACAACTATCTTATCTTAAGCTTATTTTCAACGTCTTGGTAAACAAGATCACCTATGATTAGGAATCGGTGATGGTTAATCTTGATAATAATATGGTCAATTGTTTGGCTCATTGTCCTGAAACCGTAACTAAAGTTGCAACCATCTCAGGTTCTTAATTGACAATATAAGCAAAATAAAATTAACCAGAAGGACTATTAGTATAAGCTTTATATCAGCTATTTTTTCTCTATTATTTCATCGTAATCGAGGTTTAAAAGCAGAGTCTAGGGTTGATTTAGGCGAATCTTGTCAAATACAAATCGGGTTAGTAAACAATCAATTTGATCAAGAAGAACTGTATTTATATTTTTACAAACTCGCGAAAACGCAGGTTAAAAAACCACCCTATAATGACCGAGAGAGAGACTTACCTCCTTTGCTATATTGGGGACTTAATCGAGAATGTTTTCAGCGATGGAAAATTAGTGATTATGTGAATTATTTAAACCAAAAACCTGAGATCTCGACAGTTCAATCAGATGAAAGCTTTAGTCCTTATCCAGACCGAGGAATTATACCAGAAATTAATGATAATGGTTTAGAGTTTCTGCACCCAGATATTAAAGAAGCTTGTCTGTGTTTAGGAAGATTTTATGATAATATAATTGAGACTAAATGCTTAGGTATAAATGCTTTAAGTAATGAAGAATATTGGAGTTCAACAAAAATTATGTCTTTACTCCATTTTCTGTATAGTAGTTCTCAAAAATATCCCCAAGGGAAGGTTAGGAATTATCTTATCGAAGGCTTAACTAATGATAGACAAGAAGCTAGTTTGTTTTTTAAAAAAGTAGCTCAAGATATGATAAGTTCCGAGAATGATTATGTAGATAATGAAGCCTACTCCTCTAATTCTTTAGCCTCGATGTTGAAGCGATTTGGAACACGGGAAGAATTAGAAACATTGCTGAGAGATATAACAGGAAATCAGACCTTAACATTGTGGGGAAGCTATGGAGAAAACCCGTTTGTTGATCAACCTCAATTAATTAATTCTTCTTCTCAAGAAGTTATAATTCAAACATTAGCACGTGATCCAGCAAGATTAACTGACTTAGCTATTGATGTATTAGGAATATCAGAAAAACTGGATAATGTTGTTATTCTTTCTAAATTGGGTAACGGTGCAACGTCCTTCAGAAAGAGAACAGAAGCAGTTTATGTGGCTTTTATTCAAGCAATAGATACCTGCAGTAATTCAGGTAAACCCATTACCTTGACGATGGCTTTAAGAGGAGGACTTGCTTTAAAAAATAGGTATAATGAAGAAGGAGAATATAATCAAGATGTTCTGGAACAAGAAAGGGTTGAATTGGATGCACGAATGGCAACAGAAGTTACTAAAATTCTTGAGAGAGTTTTGAATAATAAATTTTAGTTGTTAAAATCTCATTGAGTTGAATAAATATAAAAAAAAACTAAATTTTAGGAGGAGCTTACTGAGAGGGTGACTACAATCAAGCCACTAAGAAAAAAATAATCTTATTCAAACTCATTACCCATAAATTAATTACCCATGAAATTTGTTGATGAATACCGCGATGCCAACTTAGCTCAACAATATGCCCAAAAAATTGCTCAGATAACGACAAAAGATTGGACAATAATGGAAATCTGTGGTGGACAGACCCATTCTATTGTGAAATATGGAATTGATGAACTTTTACCCCCAGAAATTACCTTAATTCATGGGCCAGGTTGTCCGGTCTGTGTCACCCCTATTGAACTGATTGATTATGCCTTAAAAATTGCTAGTCTTGATGATGTCATTTTCTGTTCCTTTGGGGATATGTTACGAGTCCCTGGAACCGATGAAGACTTACTCACCATCAAAGCGAGGGGGGGAGATGTTCGCATTGTTTATTCTCCCTTAGATTGCCTCAAACTTGCTCAGGAAAACCCTAATAAGCAGGTTGTGTTCTTTTCCGTCGGGTTTGAAACCACGACCCCAGCAACCGCCATGACGGTTTACCAAGCAGCACAACAGGGAATCCCCAATTTATCCTTATTAGTGTCCCATGTGTTGGTTCCTCCAGCCATGGAAGCCATTTTAGGGTCTCCTAACTGTCAAGTTCAAGGGTTTTTAGCGGCTGGTCATGTTTGCACGGTAATGGGATATGAAGAATATACCCCCATTGCTCAAAAATATAACGTTCCCATCGTGATTACAGGGTTTGAACCCGTTGATGTCCTGCAAGGAATTTATCTATGTTTGCAACAATTAGAGTCAGGACACGCTTACTGTGAAAATCAATATGTTCGTTCAGTGCAGCAACAAGGGAATTCCCTAGCACAGCAAATTATTCAAGAAGTGTTTGAAGTGGTTCCGCGACGCTGGCGTGGTATTGGGGAAATTGGAGAAAGTGGCTTAGGGTTACGGGAAAAATACGCTAGTTTTGATGCACTGAAACGATTTTCTAGGGAGTTATCTTCAATGAAACCCTCTTGTGTTTCGTCGGTTTGTATTAGTGGGGAAATCATGCAAGGACACAAAAAACCCCATCATTGTCCCGCTTTTGGCACTCAATGCACTCCCGAACATCCGTTAGGTGCGCCGATGGTCTCCTCAGAAGGTGCTTGTGCTGCTTACTATCGTTATCGCAGTTATCAAACTCCTGCATTGACTGCATAATTACCCAAAGCTGTTGAATCTTTTATGGGGTGGGCTATTGAACTATGTCTGCCCTCATTTTACACCGAACATAAACCCTCTTATATTGAAAAGATATCCTTTATAGCCATTTTCTAACCTTTTTTCCAAATCTGGATACCTATTAAGAAAAGACTTGAATTTTTCTTGTTGTTCTTGATTCAATACCTCTAAAATCAATTCTGGAATAAAAAAGTTTGCAATCAAATTTAAAGGTAATTTATCTAGTGGCTGATTATCTGCTGCCAATGCTAGTATATGATCTCCATCAAATGTCTTTTGTAAGAAACTTGATAAATCTGTTTTATCTAATGAAAAAGAGACCACTATTTGCTGTTTACTCTCTACATCAAATGGATGTTTATATTTCCATGCTTCTAAAAAACCAGATGAGGCTCTTGGTCCTACAAAACATCGAAGAGTATAGCTTTGCATTGCCCATACTACCACTTCGGATCTAGGAATTGAATCTCTAGATAGTTGAGCTTGATTAGAACCAGAGTCTAAATCATCGTAAATTTCAGGAAATGAATAGGAAGAAAATAATAAACATTGATATTCAATTATATATCTTAAGCCTTGATTAATTAGAGGAGTATATATATGGATTATTCTATTATATCTATCGTTTAATTTTACTATTCTCTGCCTTGCTTCATTAGTTTTTTGAGATTCAAGTTGAGTTATTTCTTGAGGAATCGTTATTGCTTCTTCCATAGTTAGCTTAAACTCCGGTTGAATATTCCACCGAAAGTTATTAGTTGCTTCATGTACAGAAGTTATCAGATCATCAACTGTACCATCTAATCTTTCTCTAGAATTTACTATAAACTCAGGAGTTGAAGAGATTGGAAGCGATTGAGACTCGAAAATTTCTGGTTGACCAATTAAATCAAGTATTAGATCATACATAATTTCAACTATCAAAAGATATTCTTCACTTGATAAATTCAAACTCTCTTGATTTAGGTTTTTTCGAGTAGTTCTCTTCAATGAGACTTTTCTATGTAGTTCACGATAACAAATATCACGGTCACGTAATGAATAAAAATGATGACAAAGAAATTCCAGTCCTTCGTTAACATCATCTTGCTTCGTTTCTGTAACATTTCCGAAAAGATAGCTAACTAATGCTCCTTTTCTCATGATATCTTTTGGCAAAATATCCTGTGACGAATTCCATTCTTCTAATTTTAAAGTTTCAGTTGATGAAGCACTAACTTTTAAATAGGCTTTTCGGATTTCTTGAATAAGTAGAATTACTCTTTTAATGGAATCATTACATCTTTCTGTTTTCTCCCTACATAATTCATGAATGGTTACATTTTCTGAGAGAAGATCGAAAAAGATAGATTTTTGAAAAAATTTTCCATCTCTTTGAGAATTAATATTTTCTGATATTTCAAGCTCTGTTACTGCCGCAATACTAACTATCGGTTTTGAAACATCTGAACGTTTAATAAGTGGAATAAGTTGTAACTCAAGGTCTTGTCTTTTAATTTTTAGCTTTTGAAACCATTGAACTCTTTCATTTGCAACCTTTAAATTTCTAGGAATATTAATCACAAAATCAACATCACTTCTGTCAGATGTGAATTGATTGCCGTCATCTTCAATTAAACTTCCAAATAAATAAATTCCCTCAGTATTAATATTATTGTGACAATTGATAGCCCATTGACGACATTTGTCTTGTATTGCTTGTGTATCAATTCTCATGTTTGATTCCTCCAAAAACCCAATAATCCTTTTAGTATAGGATATTTTTCTTTCCAATTCTCTATTTTATAGTCTAATATACTCTTTTCGTATTCCAATTCTATTTCTCCTTCGACTCCATAATCTGTATAGTAATTACCTGTAACTCTCAAGTTTTTTTGGGTAAAAAAACTATCTTGAAAAAATAGAAAGGAACTTCCTTTCTGAATCTCGTCTTGAGATGAATTACCTATTCTACGTTCATAAGCATAAGAAAGAACAAAACTATTTACCGAACCTGGAAGTGGTTTTATGAAGGCCATCATACTCGTTGACGTATTATCTTTTGAATGTGGATTAGCTATTTCCTCTTGCGCTTGTGTCTCTTGATTGTATCTAATGCGTACTCCACCCAGGACGTAAAAATATACTCTAAGGTCACTCCATGTTTGTTCAATTAAAACTTTAATATCTGACTCACCTTCTTGGTTATTAGGATCACTTGAATTAAGACGCTTCCAATGAACATTACCTTTATACAAACCAGAAATATCAGGTGGCTGATCTGAGACAAGTGGAAGCCAGTAAACGGCAGGGAGTTTCCATAAAAATTGATTAAAAATAAAATTGAGAAATATAAATAATAGTATAGGAGATGATAAAGATACTGGATATCGTATTAACTGATCATTACTAAGATTCAACCGATTAACAAATTCAATTACCGTAGAATTATGACTTAACAAGTCTAAAAGAAATGAACTTAATGTGACGGATACAATTGCAAGATAAAAGTAAACTCCTGAGCGAGTTTGAATACCTTTATTAGAAGAAAAAGTATATGGATGGAGAGTCATGTGATTCTTAATCTTGATTCAGATAAATACTAAAATTCAAACACCCTAGATAATAGCATAGAAAGATATCTGTGTCGATCAAAAAAAAGTACGAAATATAATTAGAGTTTTATATAATCCTATCCTGCAATTAATATTTTGTACTCAATTAATGATTTTAAGAGATATTTTCTCCATTGATTTCAAAGAAATCAACTTGTTTATAAAGCTCTTGAAAACTAATAGCAAAATCAATAGAATTAAGGGTTAAAATGGAATCTTATCCTTCGTATTCCTTTAAAATTCATTGTTTGTCTGAGGTTTTAAAATACTGTTCAACAAAATAGCTATCCGGCTCAATCAAAATATATTCTTCAAAACTAGGAATTGAACGATAACATCTAAATTTATTCCCCGCATTATAACTAATCGTTGATTCAGATACCATTTCAATAATAATCTTAGGATTAGTTATGGTTGTTGTAACACCTTCGTCATAAATAGGTTTACCTTCAATTATTATCACATTAGGATAACTACAGAAACGGTAACGAGGCATCCATAAACCAATATCTCCCCTGTAAACCTCATACCCTTTTTCTTCTAAAGCTAACAAAGCTCTGGCATAAAATTTACCAGCTATTTTATTATGATTAGTGGTTCTATCTGTCATAGAAATAATTTCTCCATCTCTATATTCACTTTTATAGTTGGCTTTTTTTTAAATTGGAAATATTGTACAAGAGATAAAGGTTTTTTTAGATATTTCTCTTGTCTTAAGCGATCGCAATCGTTAAACTAGATCCAGAAAATTAGTAAGACCTAAACCAGAAATTTGCCTCTTTCAAACTCTTCTATTGATCCTTCAATTGCTTGGCGAGACTTGCTAAGAAAAAATCGGGCGATCGCAGTCATTCGCACTGATGACATTAACCAAGGTGTGAAAATGGCTAAAGCGGTAGCCGCCGGCGGAATTCATGTCATTGAAATTACCTGGAATAGTGAAAAACCTGCCCAATTAATTGACCAAATTCGTCAGGAATTGCCTCAGTGTACCATCGGAACAGGGACAATTTTAACCCTAGAACAATTAAAAGAGGCGATCGCAGCTAACGTTGAATTTTGCTTTACTCCCCACGTCAACCCTACCTTAATTGAAACTGCCCTCAACGCCGAAATTCCCATTATTCCTGGGGCTTTATCTCCGACAGAAATTGTTACCGCCTGGCAATTGGGGGCGAGTTGTGTCAAAGTCTTTCCTGTACAAGCGATGGGAGGAGTCCCTTATATTAAAGGACTACAAGGTCCTTTAGGATCTATTCCTCTGATCCCGACTGGTGGCGTAACTCTAGATAATGCTGGGGCGTTTATTTATGCAGGGGCGATCGCGGTGGGGTTATCAGGTCAACTATTTCCTCAAAATATCCTGAATGATAAAAATTGGGAAATCATTACTCAAAAAGCTCAAATACTGGTAGAAACATTACACTCATTTTCTTCTGTTTCGTAATCTATAATTTGATTAATTTTTTCAAAAAAGGGGGTGAACTTAATCTATTTTTAACTTAACTTATATAGGATTCAAGGTGTATAGAAAGCTAGTAAAAAATGAGAGTTTTTGCTGTTTCTGATATTCATGGTTGTTTGACTGCTTTTGAGACATTACTCAAAACAATAGAGCTAAGGCCAGAAGATATCCTCATTACCTTGGGGGACTATGTTGATAAAGGGCCTGATAGCAAAGGGGTATTAGATTGCTTAATTTCTCTACATCAAAGTTATCAAGTCATTTCCCTTAAGGGGAATCATGAAATTAAAATGTTAGAAGCGCGTGATGATGATTCGTCCAAAAACTTTTGGTTCAACTTTGGTGGAAAACAAACCTTAAATTCTTACGGAAAATCAAATAAAAAAAATCAATTCTCCCAAATTCCTAAGGTTCATTGGAACTTTCTTGAAAAGAGTTGTCTAGACTATTGGGAAACTGATCAAAACCTCTTTGTTCATGCCAACCTTGATCCCCATCTTTCCTTAGAAAAACAATCAGACTATGAGTTATTTTGGAAGAAATTCTGTGAAAGAAACCCTCACTATTCAGGAAAAACAATGATTTGTGGCCATACAAGTCAAAAAAGTGGAAAACCTATTAATTTGGGTCATCGAGTTTGTATAGATACTTGGGCTTGTGGGAAAGGATGGTTGACTTGTTTAGAGGTAAACAGTGGTCAAATGTGGCAAGCGAATCAAAAAGGTCAAGTTAAAACGGCTAATATTGATGAATTTAGATGTAGTTTAGTTGATAGTTAATAGTTAATAGTTAATAGTTGATAGTTCTAACAATCAGTCAAACTGAAGAAAAAAATCGCGGATTAAATATTGATACTTTGGGGAATATTTGCTGGTAGTAAAAACTCGTAAGGCATTAAACGATCAGGACTTTGATTGCGTTGATTAATAATATCTGTTGCCTGGTTTAACTTCTCCTTAAACCTAGCTAAAGCTGCTTTTAATTCTAATTGGGGATGTTGCGCAAAAGCCAGGTTTGGCGTTCGTAAACCTGCTGGAGAAAACTATCCGAATCAATGTCCTTTTCCCATCGAACAGTTATTGGATCAGAAGAAAATCAAGGTTTCAGCTTATCCTCAACTCATCTTAATTGGTAATATTTTACGCATTAAAAAAGCGAAACACTAACTTAAACAACGAATCGCTTCTAATAATCCCCTGGCTTTATTCAAGGTTTCTTCATATTCTTTTTCGGGATCAGAATCTGCTACTAACCCGGCCCCTGCTTGTACCGAGACGAGATGTTGATTTCCTCCCAAAGGACGGACAACCATCGTCCGAATCGCGATCGCCGTATTTAACTGTCCTTCAAAATCATAGTAACCATAGACCCCCGAATAGGGTCCGCGTCGTTCAGGTTCCAACTCATGGATAATTTCCATCGCTCGAATTTTTGGCGCACCGCTCACCGTTCCTGCGGGAAAACAGGCTTTAAGCAGATCCCAGGCCGTTTGATCAGGGGCTAATTCCCCGATTGCATTACTCACAATGTGCATCACATGGGAATAGCGTTCAATGACCATCAACTCATCAATAGTGACACTGCCCTTAACACAAACCCTTCCTAAATCATTGCGTCCCAAATCGACTAACATCACGTGCTCAGCGATTTCCTTGGGATCTTGTAACAAATCTTCAGCCAAAGCCTGATCTTCGGTAGGAGTTTTCCCCCGTCGTCGAGTTCCAGCAATGGGGCGTAGGGTAGCTTTCATCTTTTCTTCGCTGCGTTCGGCTTTAACCATCACTTCGGGACTAGAGCCAATAATTTGCCAATCTCCGAAATTGTAGTAAGCCATGTAAGGGGAAGGATTGATCAACCTCAAAGACCGATAAAGATTGAACGGGTCATCGCCATAGGTCGCGCTGAGGCGTTGGGAAAGCACGACTTGAAAGATATCCCCTGCACGGATGTATTCCTTAGCTTTGAGGACATTTTCGCAGAAACGCGATCGCTCAGTATTACTGTTATAACTTAACGGTTTGGACTCGGCTGATTTGGGGCTTAATTCTAGGGTTTTCGCTTCAACTGGAAGGGGAAGTTGTAATTTTAGGACTAATTTAGTCACGCGATCGCAAGCTTGTCGATAAGCCTCTTCTCGGTTAATATTGTCTCCCCGTAAATCCGCATAGGCGATCGCCCAAATTTTCCGTTTCACCTGATCAAAAATCATCAGGTTATCCACTTGCATCCATACCCCATCGGGTAAGTCTTGATCGGCTAGGGGATAAATAGGAACCCGTGGTTCAATCCAATTAATCAACTCATAGCCCCAAAACCCGAATAATCCTCCAATTCCGGAGGGAAGTTGAGGTAAGGTAATCGGATCGATAGACGCTAAACATTGGGTCAGAATGTCAAAAGGGTTTCCTTCAAAGACTTTCACCGAACCGTCTCGATGGGTTTGGCGGGTAGTATTCCCTCTAGCTTCTAGAACCCAAACTGGATCACATCCTAAAAAACTGTAGCGTCCGAGGTTTTCTCCGCCTTCTACCGATTCCAATAAAAAACTGTAGGGTTGATCGCCACAGACCTTGTACCAAGCAGATACAGGAGTTTCGAGATCCGCTACCCACTCTTGATAAACTGGGACAAAATTCCCCTGTTGTGCCAAGATACAAAACTGCTTAAAATCGGGAAAAATCATAGGTTGGAGTTAAAAGTCAGAAATTACCCAAAACATATCTGGTGAATCAAGACCAGCTATCCTAGACTTAATCCAATTATGGATCATCGCTGCTTGGATAACTGGTCACTAAGAGGAGTTTAAACCTCGTAAGGGGCTTTACCTGAAAACTTCAAGGTTGCAGGTTCAGGGTTATCGCCAATTTTTCTGTCTACCTTGCCGTTGAATTCCCGACCTTCATTAACTTTTTCGGGGAAGACACCATCAGCGGGATGAAGATATTGGGTTTCTCCACTGGGATAGATGCGGTAGACTTTATAGTCTTCAATTTTGGGTTTGAACTTAGTTCTTAACTGAGTTCCTAGTGCCAAACACTGCTCTTTTCGAGCTAGATATAAGAGATTTTCTCCTTCGTTCATGATAGCTGCGCCACCGGTTGGCATTTCAAAGACTTGCTCTTTGCTGCTTGTCCAGGTGATTGCATACTTTTCTTCCCGTTCTGCTTTGGAAAGAAGGCCGCCTGTGCTACCACCGAATTTAGGAGATTGTCCTTTAAGCTCTTCTGCCATGGTAATTTTATTTCCCTCAATAAAGGTGTTTTAGGGCATCCTATCACTGAGTTCTGCTTTGTTACCTAGGTTTGTCAAGAACTGTAACAATTGGTAGCCAGTTTTGATCATAGAAAAGTTCGTAGTCAGGGCTTCAGCCCTCATTAGACAAAACTTTCTTGCAGCTTAATGGCTACCGCCGATCTTTTTGAAAGTGATATTTTATAACCAACTTTGACGGTTCGGTCAAATATTTCCTGTTTGGAAAAGACGACCAATCACTTCTTCAATCGGGGGGTCAGTCACATTAAGATCAACTACTTCTAATTGCGCTAAAATCTTAGCAATCATTGTGGTTAAATTTTCCCGTTTAACTAAAAATCGAACGGCTTGTCCTTCAATGGCTTCAACATCTCCATAATGCCCTAATTCATTAGGTGAAAGTGGGTTAGCTAATTCAATATTCACCTCTCGATAGGGGGCAAATCGTTCCACAATTTCTTCTAGACTCCCATCATAAATTAATTGCCCTTGATGAATTAATAAAACCCGTTTGCATAACGCCGTAATATCGGCCATATAATGGCTAGTCAATAAAATTGTTGCTTCATATCGTTGATTATAATCCCGCAAAAATTCCCTAACCGCACCTTGGGCATTAACATCTAATCCTAGGGTAGGTTCATCTAAAAATAATACTTGGGGATGATGTAACAGGGCAGCTAATAATTCGGCTTTCATCCGTTCCCCTAAAGAAAGTTTACGAACAGGTTGAGTTAGCTTTTCCTCAATTGATAACATTTCGGACAGTTCTTGGAGCCGTTGTTGAAAGATTTTATCTGGGATTTTATAAACGGCTGCGTTAATTCTCAGGGAATCTAAGGCGGGTAAATCCCACAATAATTGCTGTTTTTGTCCCATCACTAAGCTGGTTTTTTGTAAAAATTGAGGTTGCCGACGAAAGGGAATAGACCCGGCAATTCTTACCGTTCCTGCTGAAGGATGAATCAGTCCTGTTAACATCTTCAGAGTCGTTGTTTTCCCGGCACCGTTAGCTCCTAAAAACCCGACCATTTCCCCTGGATTAATGGTAAATGAGATGTTTTTCACCGCTTCTACTTGTCGATAAGTTCGATTAAAAAAGTGAGATAAGGTTCCTTTTATTCCGGGGTTTTTAACAGCAACAGAGTAGGTTTTTCCCAGATTTTCAACAAAAATAATTGACATTCTAATGATTCATCTTGAGTGGTCTTTTAGGAATATCCATGATTAACAAACCAGGTAACGGCATCTTGGAGGGCCTGTTTAATAGGTGATTGGGGTAATCCTAATTCCTTAACGGCTTTGGTTCCATCGTAGTACATAGGGGACTGAGACATTCGCACTCCATCTAAGGCTAGAGACGGAGATCGTCCCAGGGAGGCTAATAGAGATTCTTCAATCCAAGCGATGGTTAAGGGTAGCCAGAGGGGAATGGTTCGTTGAGGGGCATTTAAACCGGTAATGCTGGCTAATTCTTCTAATAAGGCTTTCAGACTTAAATTTTGGTGTCCTAGGATATAACGATCCCCTGATTTTCCTTTTTCTAAGGCTAACAAATGACCCCAAGCCACATCTCGCACGTCGATCAAGTTTAACCCTGTCTCTACATAGG
This sequence comes from unicellular cyanobacterium SU2, assembly GCA_002110465.1. Classification (GTDB taxonomy): domain Bacteria; phylum Cyanobacteriota; class Cyanobacteriia; order Cyanobacteriales; family Microcystaceae; genus Rippkaea. Next base: position 127,418 of record NEED01000075.1, read on the forward strand.
CGGGCATTTGACGGCGTAAAAATCGCAGGATAATTTCTCCAGTGGGGGTGGGTTTGATGTCCCACGGTCCAACGGGGGTACTGGGGTTGACAATAACGATATCTTGACCGTTTTGGGCGGCTTTTTGGGCTTCTTGTTCGGCCCAGTATTTGGATTTTTTGTAGTGACCGACTAATTGATCGACGGGACTTTGATGACTTTCATTAATAATTTGGCCAGACTTTCCCACTCCAATGGCGGCGACGGAACTGGTGTAAACGGTGCGTTCAATTCCCGCTTGACGGGCAGCTTTGAGGACGGAACGGGTTCCTAAGACGTTACTTTGATAGAGTTGTTGGCGATCGCCTTGATACAATGAATAATGAGCGGCGACGTGAAAAAGTACCTGAGTTCCTCGCATTTTCTCGGCTAAGTTGGGAGCATTCAAATCTCCTTCTACCTTTTCAATATTGAGTCCTTGGAGATTATCTAAACAGCTTTGCGATCGCACTAAAGCCCGCACTTGATAGCCTTCTTGCAATAATAATCGAACTAGGTTTGCGCCAACAAATCCTGTTCCCCCTGTGATAAATGCCTTAATTGTCATTGACTAATTTTCTGGTAAACCATAAATATTCGTAGTTGAGGCTTTAGCCTTTCTCTATAACTTGTCCGAAAAACTGAAAATTGACAACCATAGCACTACAAAAAATCGTTATAGCAATTTCCATACTGGTGACATATAACTCCCCCTTTAGTTCTCCCCTTAATAAGGGGGGTAGGGGGGATCGGAACTCCGAAACAGAAAAACGTCCTAACCATAATGCGTACTGCTATAGAGAATACGCTTTAACGAAAACCTATTGTTCACAGTTGCTTTTAGCAGCAATTGCTTCTTTGAAACTGACTTTTTTGTCTACAGAGACTGGAATTTCCTTGAATTTCGGTAAATCATCTAAAATTTCTTCCCACTCAGCTTTTGAACCAACGTATACATGGGCTTGAGGTTTCAAGCTAGGAATCATGTCTAAAGTTCCTAGACGTAGATGAATCATATTTATATTGGGTTTAATAACATATAAACTAGAGCCACATACTTTACAAAAAACCATTGTGCTATCTTTAGTTTTTTCATAATATGAGATATATTCTTCCCCCCTCGTAACTTTCAATTTGTCTGATGAAATACCACCAAGAATAGAAAATGAAGAACCTGAAAATTTTCTGCATTCGGAACAATGACAATACACTGAATATTCTAGATTATCAAGAATTTGATACTGAATCTTATGACACAAACAACTACCTTTTAGTGTTTTCATTAAAATCTATCCATAAATATTAATTTAAAAATTATCTCACATTATAGGCGATTAAGTAGGGGAGAAAAATCAAGGTAAGTTGGTAGTAAGTTTTGAGTCGACAACAAAAACTTGTCAAGTCCCTTAGCTTTAATTAACAAGTAAACATGATCCCTCTCCTTGAAACAACATCCATCTATCCTTTAGTTTTTAATCAAGACCTAAAAATGCTTATAGAAGAGGACTAAAGCCCTTACTACGAACTTGGAGTTTAATTTTATAAACTTAATTAGATAAGCATTTTACTATGCTACATTAGCCTCTATTAATTCCTCAGCTAGTTCAAAATTGGCAGTGACATTTTGTACATCATCAAGAGATTCTAAAGTATCCATTAACTTAAGTAAAGATTGTCCTTGCTCAGGATCATTAACTTCTACCATATTATTCGGAATCCATCGTAATTCTGCTTCGGTAACGTTAAAGTTTTTCTCTTTTAACGTCTGGGTTAGCATATCTAAATTCTCAACTTCACTCAATATTTCTGCTCCCATTTCTTCATCGTCAAATACTTCGTAGGTATCAGCCCCTCCTTCTACTGAGGCTTCAAGTAAGATATCTTCGTTAACCTCTCCTTGGAGGATAACTACGCCTTTTTGGTCAAACATCCAGCTAACACAGCCTGTTTCTCCTAAATTCCCACCATTTTTGCTAAAAGCTGCTCGCAGATCGGCGGCTGTTCGGTTGCGGTTGTCGGTGAGGGCTTCAATGAGGATGGCAACCCCCCCTGGTCCATAACCTTCATAGCGGATTTCCTCATAGGTGGTATCATCGTTTTCGTAGGTTCCTGCTCCTTTTGCGATCGCCCGTTCGATATTGTCGTTAGGAATACCGGCTGCCTTGGCTTTTTCAATGGCAGTCCGAAGTTGAAAATTAGCTGCTGGATCAGGGAGTCCATGTCTTGCAGCAACAATAATGGCGCGGGATAATTGAGTAAAGGTTTTGCCTTTTTTAGCATCAACTCTTTCTTTTTGGCGTTTGATATTTGCCCATTTACTATGACCAGCCATAACTCTTTTTTCAATAACAAACTTTCTATATATTTTACTACAAAATCAATTAAATTGTATCTTTTTTAACTAAAATAAAAGTTCCTAGTGAGGGCTTTAGCCCTATCAACCTAATTGGTGATAATAAGATAAATAAATCATGATTTCTGAAAAAATTTACTGTATTTTTGTCTACCTATTTATAGTTGATACCGATGATGAATGCTGAGGAGTTTTGTCTGGGCTTCTTGGGCATTAATGGCTAGTTTTGCAAATTCAACAAAACGTTTTAATTCTTTTCTTAATAAATTTTTTTCTACTTCCCAAGTTTCTCGATCTAATTGAGGGGGCATGACAATCATATCAAACAAAGTGGCTTGATTTTTCCCTGGATGAGGGCGTAAAATTCGTCCTCGGCGTTGAATAAATTGGTGAGGATTTCCCGTACTTGCTAAGATAACTGCTTGTTGAATAGCAGGAATATCAACCCCTTCATCTAAACAACGAATAGAAACTAATCCTTGTAGTTTTCCTTGTTCAAATTGTTGACGAATTTTTTCTCTTTCTTCTAAGGGAGTTTCGGCGGTATAAGTATTGACTCGATAGCCTAATTCAATACCTAAAATCTGAGTAACAGCTTCTAATTGTCTTTGATAAACAGAGGAGGTATTTTCAATAGTTCCATCGCCACAATAAAATAAGGTATGAGAAGTATTTAAGCGATTTTTCATCAAGTCTCTTAAGGCTTGTAATTTATTTGTGGCTGCACCAATTAAGCGCGATCGCTGCATCAATAAAGGGGTTAATGTTGCATTGTTTTGCCAATTTTCATTATCTTTTAATGCCCAGCCAATTCGTTGAGTTAATTTCGCATAATCTAGAGACTCTGACTCAGTTAATTCAACTAATATCGGATAATATAAATAGTTAACTAATGCTTTTTTCTTAATGGCATCAGCTAGGGTAAATTCAGGCTGAATAACTTCACCAAAATAGGTTAACAGGGCATCGGTTCCCGCTTCATCAAAGTATCTTTCTGGCGTTGCAGATAGGGCTAATCGTAAGCCAATATTACGGGGTAAACTTTCTTCAAAACGAGGGGACCCTAAATGATGTGCCTCATCTCCTACGATTAGGGTTTTGTCAGAGAAAAATTTTAATTGAGATTGAAATCCTTCTCCGATTAAGGTTGAATTTGTGGTGATAATCGTCAGAAAAGGTTGATGTTGAGAGTGAATATTATAAAGTTGATTAGATAGGTTGTTTTGCCATTGATAGACACTTTCAAAAGCTAAAATGGGGTTAAGATCAAATTTTTCACATTCCCTTGCCCATTGGGTAACTAAATGACGGTAGGGACAAATGACTAATAAAACTTTGAGTCCAATTTGTTGATATAATTCGACGGTTAAGGCTAAAGCAGTGATGGTTTTACCGCTTCCTGTGGCCATTTTTAAGGTTCCTCGACCTTTATTTTTAAACCAGTTAATAATGGCTTCTTGTTGATAGTCTCGTAGTTTTAAATTAGTTGGTATGTGGGGAATGCCAGAGGAAAATCCTTGATAAAAACCTCCCCTTTCCGCTACTTTATTAAGCCGCGATCGCTTCTCATATTTTTTGACTAATTGTTCCCAGTCAATTTTTAAATTAATCGTTGTTTCCTCTAGCATTAACTTACTATTTTGGCTTTAAGCTGAGATTATTTTTTCTAGAATACTATTAACAATACTGAGAAAAATTGAGCCAAAAAGTGCGCTCCAAAATCCATACCTCAATCTAAATCCTTTAACTAAAGCTGCTGCTGCTCCAAAAATGATAGCATTAAGAACAATTAGAAACAAACCTAACGTTAAAATGGTGATAGGAATAGTTAATACTAACAAGATCGGTTTAACAATTGCGTTCAAAATTCCAAAGACAATAGCGGCTACTAATGCTTTCCCAAAATTGTCAATTTCTACTCCAATGGGTAACTGGGCAATAATTAGTAAACTAATTGCTGTTAATAACCATGCAATTAAAAGATCCATAGTGAATTTCGCTCTTTTTTTAACTATTTTATGGTTTCTATTATAGTGAAAAATTTTTCAAGTTACTACTATGTTAATAATCTATTTTGCTTAATTCCAAATTCTAGTTAAATCCAAGACAAAGTTAGGTAAAATATCTGCTTCTGATAAACCTTTAGGAAATGATAACCTTTGTATTTTTTGAGGAGGACGATAAATCTCTACTGTTAAACTTAATAAAATATTAGAGATCTAGATGGTTAAAAGGTTTAGCATTTTCTCCTGAATAAGTAGCAGCAATATGATCCTCTCCTGTCACTTGATATTTGTAGGTCACTAACCCTTCTAACCCCACCGGTCCTCTGGGGGGCATTTTTTGCGTGCTAATGCCGACTTCTGCCCCAAACCCATAGCGAAACCCGTCAGCAAAACGAGTTGAACAGTTATGAAATACACCGGCGGCATCAACTTGATTTAAGAATTTTGTGGCGGCAATTTTATCTTCTGTAATAATAGCATCGGTATGTTTTGAACCATAGGTATTGATATGGGCGATCGCTTCTTCTAATGAGCCCACAATTTTAATCGAAAGAATCAGATCACTGTATTCTGTTTTCCAATCTTCTTCGGTTGCAGCAGCCACATTAATTAAGTTTTGAGAAGCGTTATCTCCGCGTAATTCTACTTGTTTTTCTTTCAATACTTGAGCGACTTTTGGTAAAAAATTTGGGGCAATATCTTGGTGAACTAATAAGGTTTCAATCGCATTACAAGCAGCCGAATATTGAGTTTTGGCATCTACAGTGATACTAATTGCTTTATTCAGGTCAGCTTGTTGATCAACATAAAGGTGACAAATCCCATCAGCATGACCTAAAACAGGAATATGGGTGTTCTGCTGGACATAACGCACAAAAGCATTAGATCCTCTAGGAATAATTAAATCAACATAGTTATCTAAGGCTAATAATTCTTTGATTTCTTCACGGGTGGTTAATAATTGAATGCTATCAGGGTTAACTTTAGTTTTTAACAGTGCTTCTTGAATAACTTTAACCAAGGTTTGACAAGAATTTATGGCTTCTTTTCCCCCTTTTAAAATCACCCCATTACCCGATTTAATCGCTAAACTGGTAATTTGAATTAATGCTTCAGGACGAGCTTCAAAAATCACACCTAACACCCCTAATGGACAAGTAATACGCTTTAAAATCAATCCTTTGTCTAATTCTCGATTAATTTGTAATATCCCCAAAGGATCGGGTAAGTTTTTAACATCTCTTACTCCTTTAATTGTGGCTTTGAGTTTAGTTTCACTTAGTCTTAAACGGTTATAAAGGGAGTTAGAAATTCCTTGTTCTTCAGCTACTTTACAGTCAGCTTGGTTTGCCGCGATAATTTCAGGCGTTGCTGTTTCTAAGGCTTGGGCGATCGCTTCTATAGCATTATTACGATCCTCTATCGAAAGTATTCCTAATTGACGGGCAGCTTCACGAGTCTTTTGGGCAATTTCTACCAAAGATAAACCTTTCGTTGAAGTTGAAACCATAAAAGTATTGAGAATAATATTTTAGTTTATTTATTGTTGGCATTTAATTATACCTAATCAATTGACAGTGTTCTCTATGTTTATTTGACTTCTTAATATTTTTTTACCTGTTGGTCAAAATAGAAACTTTCGTGAGTTTGCACTTGAGTATCGATAGCGATGCAAAATTCTTAAGCTTTAAAAAGCTTACTGCAAACCTTCATTCTTTTTTTCTATCCTAGTTTTAAAGATTAATCTCTTGACTGTTTTAGCAGAAATCCGTACCTATCTCAGACAAAAAACCGAAATCATTCTTCATTACTTTCAAAATAGAGTAATGTTAAAATAAAGATAAGGTTTCTCCAATAGATTAAGTATCCTGATTTTATTGAAAAACGGATTTCTCTAGGAATTTTATCCTTTTAGGTTTAATCGGTTTAATTAAGGAGGAAAACATGAGACAACTATTGAGTTATCATTGTCAAATTTCCATGATTAAGTCTAAACATTCTCCCCAACCTAAAATTAGTGGATGGGAGGAAATTTGGTGTAATGGTCAAAGACAAATTCATCACTGGAATAATCAAGATAGCGTGATGTTCTCAGAAATAGCAGATAACTATTCCTCTGACTTTTTAGATAACCCTTGGATAGGATTTGACCACCTTTGTCCAGATGAACCTGTAGACTCGATAGAAACGAATTATAACAAGAGTTCTCTTCGTTATATTAATCCTAACGATGTTATTATTGAACCCCATCATAACGCGAGTCATCAATTTCTGATTTCTAAATCAATAACCAAGGTTGGTAAAACGATTAGCCATGGAATTGAAAAACTGACAAAAATGGCGCAAAAATTGCCTTCTGTTTTAACAATGGCTTGGCGAGAATTAAACCGCAATGATTGAGGTTGCCTTTAACTTAGCATATGTCATCAAAAGGAACTAGGCTAGTCTTTTTCAATTAGGGATCTAAATTAAGCAGTAATTTAACACCAGAGGGCTGTTTTATGCTTTGATAAATAACTAGATCATTGTTTCAATAAAAGGGATATTATGGCTGGTCGTGAAATCAAAGCAGATTGGTGGATTAATGAAAACATCACTCCTTGGGATATCTATAGTCATGGAGTCAAGAAAATTTTAGCCTACAAAAAAACTGCCTATCAGGAGATGTATATTGTTGAAAGTCAATCTTATGGCAAAGCATTAGTCTTGGATGGAAAATGGCAATCTTGCACAGGGGATGAATTTATTTATCATGAAAGTTTAGTACAACCTGCTATGATTGCCCATGAATCTGTTAAAAAAGCCCTCATTTTGGGAGGAGGAGAAGGGGCGACAATTCGGGAGATTTTAAGGTGGAAATCTATCGAAAGGGCAGTGATGATCGATATCGATGGAGAAGTTGTTAATGCTTGCCAAAAATACCTGCCTGAAATGCACCAGAATTGTTTTGATGATCCACGGGTAGAATTAATTATTGATGATGCGTTAAAAGTGTTAGATAATATGTCGGAAAAATGGGATATTATTGTCTCAGATTTATCTGATCCCATTGAAGAAGGTCCCTCATTTCCTTTATTTACTAAAGAATATTATGAAAAACTTCAAAGCGTCTTAAAACCAGGAGGGTTAGTGGTTATTCAAGCAGGACAAATTGCACCTCCTTTTATTAAATATCATGCTCGTTTAGTGAATACCCTAAAATCCGTTTTTTCCCAGGTTCATTCCTATGGTGCGCCTACTCCTACTTATGGTTCTCCTTGGGGGTTTGCTATCTGTGGCCATGAAAGTTTTAATACTTTCCCTGATCCTAATTATATTGATGAGTTATTAGCTGAAAAAACTTCTGGAGGGTTACGTTTAATTGATGGACAAACCTTATTAGGACTGTTACAAACTCCCCTGTATATTCGAGACGCGATCGCCAAAAATACAGAAATTTATACCCTTAAAGAACCTCCCAAATTTTTTAGTTAATTAAGTGTGTAGTAAGGGCTTTAGCTCTAACTCTACTCTCAAGGAAAGTTGTAATAAATTTAATTAGCTGAGTTATTTTATTTATCACCTAATTTTTATTATATCCTCGTGGTGTAATAATCCAATTATTATGGCGATAGGTACTAGAATTACCAATAATAACTGTGGTTAGCATATCAATCGTAAAGTCAAGCATTTTCTCAAGAGAAGTTAAGGTAATTTCCTCATCTTCACGATAAGCTGAACGAACTAAAGCAACTGGTGTTTGAGAATCACGATACTGTAGAAAAACTTTTTGAGTATGAATAATTTGTTGAGTTCTCGTTTGCGATCGCGGGTTATAAATTGCTGTGACAAAATCTGCCATTGCTGCTGCTTCTAACCGCTTTTTTATAACTTCCCAAGGAGTTAATAAATCACTTAAACTAATCGCACAAAAATCGTGCATTAAAGGCGCACCGACTCTTGAAGCAGTCGCTTGTAAAGCGGTAATTCCTGGAACAACTTCAACCGAGGGATTTTGTCCATCCCAACCCTGTTTTTTAAGTTCTTCTAAGACTAATCCTGCCATTCCATAAATCCCACAATCTCCCGAAGAAACTACTGCTACTGTTAATCCCCATTGTGCTAATTCTATGGCTCTAGTAGCCCGTTGTTTTTCTTGCGTAATAGGTAACGCTTCTATAATTTGTCCAGGGCATTGTAAAGGTTTAATTAAGTCTAAATATAAAGAATAACCAATAATAACATCTGCGTCGGTAATCGCAGTTTTAGCCGCAGGAGTAAGTTGATTGAGATTGCCAGGTCCCGTTCCCACTAAATATAACGTTCCCTTCTTTCCCGTATATTCTCGATTAGATTGGGCGATCGCTATCGTTACCGATCCTTCATCTTCTGACTTAATAATTTGCTTAGATACTAATAGAAAATTAACATCGGAATTAGCCGCAGCAATAGCAGATGCTTCAGCGACACTGGGGGTTCCTACTTCCTGTTGAACAATACTTGAGGGATTAGGAACTTCAATAATTTTTAAGGTATCAGCAGAAAAGATTTTGAGGGGAAATTGTTTGTCTCTACAGTATGCTATTAATCCAATCTCATCAGCTTTTAACTCAATGGTTGCTAGTCCAGCAATAGCATTAATAGCTAAATGATACTGTTGAAATACTTGATTAATTGCTCTTTCAATTAAATTTTGAGACGTTCCTCGAATACAACCAATTCCCACCCATAGAACACGAGGATGCCATTGGACTTTAGGAAAATTAGACTCATTAGCAAACCGTCTTTCAGTAGCACTAATCCAAATTCGTCCTTGGGGGTTAATCGTTTCATTAACATCAGAAAAACCAAAATACAAAGGATGATTTTTAGGTAAATTATTTTGCCACAAAGTTGAGCCAACTTCTTGAATAACTTGAACTGTTTCTCCACGAGCGATAAGACTACTAACTTCTGTCCAGTTTCCCTGTCCTTTGCCCCAACCAAAAGGGAACCCCAAGATATCAATTCCTGGTAAATTTAAACCATTAGCCGCCCCAGTAATAATAGGAGTTGCATTGAGTTGATGAGCAATTAATCGAGTTAATTGATCTGCCCCTCCTTGATGTCCACTGCATAAGCTAATAACAAAATTTCCCGTAGCATCAATAACAATGATAGCGGGATCATTTAATTTATCTTGCAACAAAGGGGCGATTAAACGAACGACTGCCCCTGTAGCTAAACTAAAAATAAAAGCATTATTTTGACTCCAAATTGATGCCAGGTAGTCCTTAAGAGATCCCTGATAAATATGGGTATTATTTAACTGTTTTTGTGTCTCTCGAACATGAAGAGTCGCTCCGATTTGTTGACATAAAGGATGTAAAAGTTGAATTCCTTGGGGAGTGGTGGCAATGGCAGCGATAGGATGAAAGGGAGCAAAAAAAGACATCATAGGTTAATTAAGAGTTATTGGATTCTAATACCGCTTGTAGAAAATGCTCTCGATCAATTAAGCAGACTATGGCAAGATCAACACCAAAAATAATACAGACGTTTTGACAACCCAATTTGGGATTAAGTCAAGCTCCCCCTGCTTGAGGGAAAGGTTTTGCCCCATAATTGTTTTAGTGTCTATTGTCTGAAACTTGCAATCGAGTCTAACAATAGTTACACTTCTTTAAATAATTTTCACTTTCTTGGGATAATGTAAATTAGCTGACTCTTGAGCCTGGAGATCCCTTAAGGGAGCGATCGCGGCCTTGAGAATCATCCATAACCCAAGACAACTTAACAAAAAAGCGTCGAAGTAGACATATTGTCAATAGGAGGAGCGTAGTCAATGGGACTACCTTGGTATCGAGTTCACACAGTCGTCCTGAATGATCCAGGCCGACTCATTTCCGTTCACCTCATGCACACCGCTCTCGTAGCCGGTTGGGCAGGTTCTATGGCTCTTTATGAGCTAGCCATTTTTGATCCGAGTGATCCTGTTCTTAACCCCATGTGGCGACAAGGGATGTTCGTTCTTCCCTTCATGGCCCGTTTAGGAGTCACTGGCTCTTGGGGTGGCTGGAGTGTCACTGGAGAAACCGGCGTAGATCCTGGTTTCTGGTCATTTGAAGGGGTAGCTGCTGCCCATATCGTTTTATCTGGTTTACTGTTCCTAGCTGCTGTATGGCACTGGGTTTTCTGGGATCTTGAATTATTTGTTGATCCCCGTACTGGCGAACCCGCCCTTGATTTACCCAAAATGTTCGGGATTCACCTGTTCTTATCCGGGTTACTTTGCTTTGGTTTCGGAGCATTTCACCTGACCGGACTCTGGGGTCCTGGAATGTGGGTATCTGACCCCTACGGTTTGACTGGCCACGTCCAACCTGTTGCCCCAGAATGGGGACCTGCAGGCTTTAACCCCTTTAACCCAGGGGGTGTGGTTGCTCACCATATTGCAGCTGGAATTGTAGGTATTATTGCGGGTCTATTCCACTTAACCGTAAGACCCCCCGAACGGCTTTATAAAGCCCTAAGAATGGGTAATATTGAAACCGTTCTCTCTAGCAGTATTGCCGCCGTTTTCTTTGCTGCTTTCGTAGTTGCTGGAACCATGTGGTATGGTAACGCCACTACCCCCATTGAATTATTTGGACCGACCCGTTATCAGTGGGATGGTGGTTACTTCAAGCAAGAAATTGAGCGTCGTGTGGAAGCGAATATGGCTCAAGGGGATAGCCTAGGGGAAGCCTGGTCAAAAATTCCCGAAAAACTAGCGTTTTATGATTACATCGGTAACAGTCCTGCTAAAGGCGGTTTATTCCGTACCGGAGCCATGGATAGTGGAGACGGTATTGCTCAAGCTTGGTTAGGACACCCTGTGTTCACCGATAAAGAAGGTCGGGAATTAACCGTTCGTCGGATGCCTAACTTCTTTGAAACCTTCCCCATTGTCTTAACCGATGCTGACGGAATTGTTCGTGCGGACATTCCTTTCCGTCGCGCAGAATCTAAATTGAGTGTTGAGCAAACCGGTTTAACGGCTACCTTCTACGGCGGTGCATTAGATGGACAAAGCTTCACTAACGCTGCTCAGGTGAAACAGTTTGCCCGTAAAGCTCAATTGGGTGAACCCTTCGAGTTTGACCGCGAAACCCTTGGTTCTGATGGGGTTTTCCGCACCAGTCCTCGTGGTTGGTTTACCTTCGGTCACGCAGTATTTGCCCTACTGTTCTTCTTTGGTCACATCTGGCATGGTTCTCGTACCCTATACCGAGATGTATTTGCTGGAATTGACCCAGACCTTGAAGAACAAGTCGAATGGGGGTTATTTGCTAAAGTGGGTGACTTAAGTACCAGAACCACAAAAGAAGGGGCTTAAGGTCTAACAGGAAACACCAAATACCGTAACCATTAAATATTGAAAACGGGGAGTTGATGAAATATTATTCTCAACTCCCATTTTTTTGAGAAAAAAACATCGACTTTTTTGATACACTAGATATGCAAGCAATTTTAGGAAACCAATAAAATGGAAAGTGTTGCTTATATCGTGGTTCTAACCATGGCTTTAGCTGTATTATTCTTTGCCATTGCCTTTCGGGAACCTCCCCGCATTGAAAAATAAATTTCGGTCACCGATTTTTTTAAATCATCTGCCGTTAATATATTGCTGAGCCGCTGTCATCTTTTTTCTCTGTTCCCACAGGGTTAAGATAAATGAACGGCTCAGCCTAGATTTATATTACCTAACTTTCTGTTTGTTACTGTACTGTTGGCTAGCTTGTTGTTAATTTAATATCCGTTATTACGGACAGTTCCATGCAATGCCCTTACTGTCAGCATATTAATAGCCGTGTTTTAGAATCTCGCTCCTCTGAAGGAGGACAAAGTATTCGTCGTCGTCGTGAATGTTTAAGTTGTAAACATCGTTTTACAACTTACGAGCGAGTAGAGTTTGTCCCCATTACGGTGATTAAACACGACGGAAAAAAAGAATCGTTTGATCATTCTAAGTTATTGCGAGGGATGGTACGAGCCTGTGAAAAAACAGGAATTTCTCATCAGAGATTAGAGGCGATTGTTGATGAGATCGAAGCTAAATTACAGCAGCATCCCCGACGGGAAGTGACCAGCCAAGAAATTGGTCAGTTAGTATTAGATTATCTTCGTCAAGAAAATGAAGTAGCATACATTCGTTTTGCATCTGTTTACGGTCGCTTTCAAGGTATTAAAGATTTTGTGGCTACTTTGAAACAATTTCAGACAAAAAATCCTTCTTCACCAACCCTTTGGCCAAAAAACACTCATAACTGTTCAGATCAAGAAACTTCCTCTTCTTCTATCATGACCCCTTCTTAGAGGCAGGTTAAACGAAAACAATGCTAAGATTAAAGACAGACCGTAAGGACTGCAAAAACTTACGCTCAACAGTATCGGAGGACATCCGAAAACTGGGTTTAACCAACCAAACGACTGGGGATAGCCTCGCCTCTAACTAAGTGCTGCGACAGTAGAGATAGTTAAGCGGTCTGGGTGAACCAGTAATCCCTATACGCAAGTCTGGGAGAATCCACTTAATCAAAGGGAGTGGAGTCTGTCAAAAGGTGAGCCTGAGAAGCTTCAGACCTAGTGATCTGCTAAGGAATACCTCTGGCTGAGCCAAGTTTGAAGTACCTCAAAATCAAGAGTCTGTCTTTGTTAACATTGATAGATTAGACATACTCAATCATTGATGCTTGTTCTCAAGGCATGAGTCTAAGAGAACTGTATTGATTGAAGTGATTGAAGTGTATGCCGTCACAAGATCTGACTTGCCTACTAAATCGATAAGGTAGAATGAGAAGTCAGTTAGTGTAGATTTTAATGGCTCTTGGAACATCACGAGACAAGTAATTATAAATGGCTCGATGTTCAAACAATTAAGGGTGTTGTAGTTCACCCAGTTCGGGTAAAACCGACGAAATAAAAGCTTGTCATATGTGACGATGTTTTTGTTAACTATAAAAGTCCTAAAAGTTAGAAACTGTACACTAAAACAACAACTAACACTTATTGGAGATCAGGCATAGGATAACCTAAGGTACATGGTAACTCAGAAAACAACAGCTACTCAAGATATTGGCTTCACCCACGAGGATTTTGCGGCACTTCTCGATAAATACGATTACCATTTTAATCCTGGGGACATTGTTCCTGGGACGGTTTTTAGTATGGAACCAAGAGGCGCGCTCATTGATATTGGTGCGAAAACGGCCGCTTATATTCCCATTCAAGAAATGTCGATTAATCGGGTTGACAACCCTGAAGACGTTCTTCAATCCAATGAGACACGGGAATTTTTCATCCTGACCGATGAAAATGAAGATGGACAATTAACTCTTTCTATTCGTCGCATTGAGTATATGCGAGCTTGGGAAAGGGTTCGCCAACTGCAAGCCGAAGATGCGACAGTGCGCTCTAATGTTTTTGCTACCAACCGAGGAGGCGCATTAGTCCGCATTGAGGGGTTACGGGGCTTTATCCCAGGCTCTCACATTAGCACCCGTGAAGCTAAAGAAGATTTAGTTGGTGAAGAACTCCCTTTAAAGTTTTTAGAAGTTGACGAAGAACGGAACCGTCTGGTGTTAAGCCATCGTCGTGCGCTGGTTGAGCGTAAGATGAACGGTTTAGAAGTGGGTCAAGTAGTCGTTGGCTCAGTTCGCGGTATCAAACCCTATGGGGCATTTATCGACATTGGGGGAGTCAGCGGACTGCTGCATATTTCTGAAATTTCCCATGACCATATTGACACCCCTCACAGTGTCTTTGGGGTTAATGATTCATTGAAAGTTATGATCATTGACCTAGATGCAGAGAGAGGGCGGATTTCTTTATCTACCAAGCAACTCGAACCTGAACCTGGTGATATGCTAAAAAATCGGGATTTAGTGTTTGAGAAAGCCGAAGAAATGGCCGAGAAATATCGCCAAAAACTTATAGCTGAAGCAGAAGGAAAAACCGAACCTGAAGCTCAAGAGGAAGACTTAGATATTCCCTCGGCTTCAGAATCAGAAGAAGAAGAATTAGTCACTACTACAACTGAGTAGTAATAACAAAAGCCTAATCATTTTTCAAACTAATCTAGAAGAGGGAATGACCCTCTTTTTTTTATTTTTGGTTGATTCTAAAATATTAATTATATCAATTTGCTTACTCTACCCTTTAATCACAATCCCTAATCTTTAATTTAATCTTAAATTTATCTTTTTTTAGGTGTTTTGGTTGAAATTTCTTGAATAATTAAGTTTTTTTATAAAGAAACGAAAAAAGTAAATTTTATGACTTTAGTATAAGGATTAGTTTACCATGACAAGAAATTCGTTCTTTTATAGAAGGAAAGAAATTAAGGTTTTAACTCAACAAATAATGATCTCTTTATCAAAATAAAAGTGAGGAAAAAATTAATGAAGAAGCATTGGCAAACTTTGAAAAAGAAATAACAAAGTTAAAATCTTACTTTTTAAATCTAGGTATTACCATTATTGTCTATACAGATAGTGATTTAAAAGATTATGATTCTATATTTGAAAGTATCAAAAAATATCTTTTACCAACTCAAAAATCTAAGCAACTATTAAATCAGACAATTAGTGAGCTTTTATCATTGACATCATCTGATTAAGTGAAAATAAAAAACAAACTTTACTAGGAAATATTTAAGTGTGATAGATTAGCAGCATAAAGTTCGACTTAATTCTGATCTCGTGTAACATTCCAAAAAAAAAGAGACACAACCTAACTAAAATTGCGTCCCTAACCAATCTAAAATATGACCAAATCAATTAATTAACAAAACTCTCTTCGGGGTTTCCTTCATGAACCGTCTTAACCCATTTAAGACGTTTAGGACGAATAGACATTCGAGTGGTTACACTAGGAATAATAATAAACCAGTGCATCATATAAAAGGTTCCTTTCAAAGATAACCAAGTCAACCGAAACACATCCCTAAACCCTAACGTTTCTATCTTTTCACTACGACGTAATCCATTAAAAACCCCCCAAGAAGACAATGATAAAATCAAAGTGGTTAACGGACTGAAAACAGGGAAATGATGCCGTAAAATCACCATCAAAAAGTCAGGAAATACGGCCATTAAAATCAAATATTGCATGATAATAAATGACAGCAGATCAACCTTTTTCGTCCAACCAATACGCTCATTAAGAATAAACCGCCAATAATCTAAATACCGTTGATATCCCCCTTCTCCCCAACGGTTTCGTTGATGCCAAAGGGATTTTACCGTTGTTACCCCTTCCTCTTCCACTGCCGGCGCAGGTAAAAAGCCAATTTTCCAATTATCCAAGTGTAATCGAATGGTTAAATCGAGATCATCAGTAATGGTTTGTTCATTCCAACCCCCACAACGAGATAAGGCTGAACGTCTGACAAATTGACCATTTCCCCGTAATTCTCCAATCCCCCCGATCGCAATCCGTTGTTGTTGAAAATAGCCATCGAGAGCCATTTCTACCCCTTGTCCCTTAGTCCAAAAATTCAGGGGTGCATTAGCAATACTTTTACGAACTTGAACGGCTCCGACAGTTTTATCGTCAAACAAAGGAACAACATGGCGTAATAAATCCTGAGATACTTTGGCATCTGCATCAAACACCGCAATAATATCCCCTTGAGTCTTTGATAATGCCTGATTTAATGCGCCTGACTTACCTCCTTGTGCGTTGGCTGGACGACGAATAACATTAAGCTGGGAATACTGTTTAGATAATTGCGCTAGAATTTGGGGGGTGTTGTCAGTGCTGCGATCGTCCACTACCCACAAATCATATTTATTATTGGGATAGTCTAAATTACATAACATCCTTACCAGTTGACCAATAACCGCTTCTTCGTTTTTAGCTGCTACCAATAAAGAAATTGAAGGAACATCACAACTACCTAATGCTTCATCAGACAAAGGACTCGGCATTCCCTCGGGTTTAGCGGTTATTAGACGTAACGCTTGGATCAGAAATAACCCTGTTAATCCCCAAACTACCCAAGTTCCCCAAGTTACTAAGTGAAGACCGATGGTAATTCCCCAAATAGTCATTAGGACAAAGGCAGCTTTTTTGCGTCGTCCTGATAATCCTTGGAAAAAATCACTTCTAAATTCTTCTTCTTCGTCTTCAGGATCAGAGAATTCTGATAATAAAGAACTCAGGGGATCTAAGTCTTGCTCGGTTTCATCTAACCAATAATTGTTTGGCATAAGTCGGTATTTTTATTAATTCGTTTTTTTGATGGTAACAACTCGGGTTGTATTCTTTGCCGTTACTTGTCTGCTTTACACTTAGTTCTTTATTTTAGCGGAGAATATTAACTTTTTTAGCGTTTTTTTAAGTTAACCCCCATTAAAGATTGAGGATGAAGAGCTATAATGAGAGGGTTATACCACTATATTAGGTACTTTTAAGACAAAAGCCACCTATTCATTATTCTTTACTTATCTTAATAAACCAGTTTGATTATTTATGCTGATTGATATTATTACGGCAACTTCTCTACTGTTAGGTTCAATTTTCTGGGTAGAAATTGTTCGGGACTGCTATCATGCCTTATCCCACCATTGGACTCCTTTGTATCGTCTCCATATTTGGCATCATCGGGTATTTCGTCCTGATTTATCCCCCGTTAGCGAGGAGATTTACCGTAAAGCTCACTGGTATAATGATCTTCCTGAAGCTTTATTTATGCTAACTTTGAGCCTGGTTCCTGGGATTATTTGTTTCTGGGGGAATTTACCTTATAGTTGGATGGCTTGGGGAGGGTCACTCTATACTCTAACCTTTTTAGGTGGAGCGATCGCTCGCGGTGCAGGGGTTCCCTATGCGGATGAATTGACCGATATTACCCACCGTCAAGGGGAATTTGTCACTCTTCCTGGGGCTTGGTTTGTCAACCGTCCTTACCACTGGCGACATCATTTTGATAATCAAAAAGCTTATTATAGCGGAACATTGACCTTAGTAGATAAACTTATGGGAACTGCATTATCTCTTAAAGGAAAGACCGTTGCAGTCACTGGTGCATCGGGAACTTTAGGGCGATCGCTCTTAAAACAGCTTCATCTTAATGGGGCTAAACCGATTGCTTTGACTTCTAAATATCAGACTATTACCTTAGAAATTGAAGGGGAAGAATTGCCGATAAAAACGTTAACTTGGCAAGTGGGTCAAGAGTCAGAATTAATAAATGAATTACAGTCAATTGATATTTTAATTCTTAATCACGGGATTAATGTTCACGAAGAAAGAACCCCAGAAGCCATTAATAAATCCTACGAAGTAAATACCTTTTCGAGTTGGCGGTTAATGGAGTTATTTTTTACCACGGTTAAAACCAATAAAGATAAGGTGTGTAAGGAAGTTTGGGTTAATACCTCTGAAGCAGAAGTCAATCCAGCCGTGAGTCCTCTTTACGAATTAAGTAAACGGGCATTAGGAGACTTAGTTACCTTGCGTCGTTTAGATGCGCCTTGTGTGGTAAGAAAGTTAATTTTAGGGCCGTTTAAAAGTAATCTAAATCCTATTGGGGTTATGTCTGGCGATTGGGTAGCCAAGCAGATTATAAAAGGGGCAAAGGCTGACAATCGTAATATTATTATTACTATTAATCCTGTCACATTTATTGCTTTTCCTATTAAAGAATTTTTCGTATCATTATATTTTAGATTATTTAGTAAAGCAAAATAAAAATAAACTTATATTGAATAGAAAGGCTGAATCATTATTCTATGATCATGAAGTCTACCTTTCTTAACTAAATTGTCAGCTATTGTGCATTTAAACCGCTTATTTATAGAGAAAATCTCATTTTTATAAAAATGTTTTATTGCGTCGATAGAAAGAAAAAAATAGAAGCACTCTATACTGAGGAAAAAAATGCTCACAAATACCCTCCTCATGTCGTAGATAACTTTTTTGAAGTCATGGCAATTATTGATGCAGTAAAAAGTGAACAAGACTTATATGCTTTCAAAGGACTGAGATTTGAAAAACTATCAGGCAAGAAAGGAAAAAATGGACAACGTTCGTTAAGACTAAATAATCAATTGCGTTTAATTGTAAAACTTGAAAAAGATGAAGAGGGAAATTATCTCTTGATCATCGATATAGAAGATTATCATTAATGAGAGGAAAAGAAATGGGTAGTAATTTAAAACCAGCGAGAATAGTCCCTCCTGGACGTATTTTGGAAAGAGAATTAGCTGCTTGTGGCTGGACACAAAAAGACTTGGCTGAAATTATGCAACGTCCTCCCCAAACTATTAACGAAATTATCAAAGGAACTCAGCAAATAACCCCAGAAACGGCTCTTGAATTATCAAAAGCATTGGGAACATCTGATGAAGTTTGGATCAATTTGGAAACGAATTATCGACTGAATTTAGCAAAAAAAAATAAAGACGATTCTGATATTCAATGAAGTTATCACGAATATGAAATAAATTAATACTAAAATCCTAGAAGTAAAGAATTTAACTTTCTCAAATGTTTAATATGTTCAGGACCAACCCCACAACAACCTCCAATTAAACTTGCTCCTAATTGTCGCCATTGCTGAGCAAAATTTGTATAAACGACTTCTGATAAATCATTTCGTATTGGTGCAGAAGTGTCACTATTAGATAGTTTATAATCAGGATCAACAGGAACTAAACGGTTAGCATAAGCTCCCAAACGAATGTTATTTTGCTTGAGACTATCAACTAAATTTTTATTGTCATAAATTGCTTTTAAAGCTAAAGTAATTGCTTCTGGTTCACTACAATTAAAAGCAAAAAAATTGAGATTATTGATTTTATTTTTAAACTGGAAATCGAGTAAAGAATAAATAGCGGTAGGGGCAGATTCTCCACTGCGTAAGCAACCATCTTGTTGAACCGTCCAAGAGATGCCTATGGGAATTGAAGGAGAGACATCTAAAACTGCTTCTAAAGCAAAAAGTGCCTCGTCGATACAAGATAGAGTTTCCGCTAAAAAAATATCAATGAAAGGTAATAAAGTAGTGGCAATACGTCGGTAACAATCTAAAGATATTTCCCTAGAAAGAATTAAGTCAGGGCGATAACTTTCTCCTAAAGGAGGTAAACAGCCCAAAATTTTCGCTTTAGGATATCCGTTTTGATGACAATTATCTCTAGCTTCTAAGGCTAATTTTCCTGCAATAGACGTTAATTTTTCAATTCTATCTCCCAGTCCACAAGTTGGGGTTACTGCATAATTACTTGTGGTAATATAGTTAGAACCTGCTTCAATAAAACTTTGATGAACTTGTTTAATTAGATGGTGATATTGCGGCTCAACTAAAGCACGAGCAGACCATATTTTTCGGTCATCGGGAAGTCCTAATCGTAAAAGTTCTTCCCCTGTTCCACCATCAAGAATTTCTAAGGTTTGCATTCAAGAAAAATCCTAGTTGAATAATAAAAAATTAAAATTTATAGTTTTAAGTAAGCAGGAAAAATTTAGTTAAGTTTGTAGTAAATCCTTTAGGATAATAATAAGGGCTAAATCCCTAACTACTAACTTTAAAAATCTTAGTTAGGTTTGTAGTAAATCCTTTAGGATAAGAATAAGGGCTAAAGCCCTAACTACTAACTTTTTGACTAACTTTTTGATTTTATGTTTAATTTTACCTTTCATTATATCAAAAATTAACTATATAAATATAAAATAATTACAAAATCACCAAAGCTTACCCGTATTCGATGCTAATGTCGAGTTAATTTAACAGGGTCTGGTTTATTAAGAATCGGTTAATTTTATGAGTGATTTAACTCAATCTACCGTCATTATTGGAGGGGGTTTTGCTGGGCTTTTTACGGCTTTGCATTTACGTTCTCAAAACGCCTTAGATTCTATCGTGATGATTGATCCCCAAGAACAATTTGTCTTTAAGCCAATGTTATATGAATTGTTAACAGGGGAATTGCCAGAAGATGTTGTTTGTCCGACCTACGAAGAGCTACTTCAAGGAAGCGAGATTAAGTTTCTTAAAGATAGAGCAGAAAAAATTGATCTAGCAAAAAAGCAGATAGAATTACACTCTGGGACTGAGGTCGCTTATGATTACTTAGTTTTAACAGTAGGCAGCATTCAAGGTTATTTAGGAACATCAGGGGCAAAAGAAAACGCCCTACCTTTGCGTACCAGAGAACAGGTGATCGCCCTAAAAAGTCATCTTCAAGATTGCTTACAACAAGCAAAACAAACCAAGGATGATCAACAGCGACAGAGGTTATTAACCTTTGCCATCGTTGGGGCAGGACCTGCGGGGGTTGAAATGGCGGCCACTCTGGCTGATTTATTACCAGATTGGTATGCTCAATCTCAGGGAAATATTCACGAAATTCAGCTAATATTAATCAATCACAGTCAGGAAATTCTCTCAGGGGACGTTAATGCGGGTTTAAGAGAGATTGTCGTCGAAGCCTTTGAAACACGAACGATTCCTATCAAACTAATGATGGGAGTCAGCGTCAAAGCTGTTGAGGGCGATCGCTTAGAATATCAACACAATGATAGCCAAGAAACACAAACCCTTTTTACTGCTACCACCATTTGGACGGCAGGAACTGCTACCCATCCCCTCCTTGAAAGCCTAAGTTCCCAGATACCTAGAGAACATTTAACCCGTCACGGACAACCTCTAGTCACTTCCACCTTACAATTATTGGACTTTCCTGAAGTGTTTGCTGCCGGAGATTGTGCGGAGGTGCAAGATAACCGACAACCTGCGTTAGCCCAGGTAGCCTATCAACAAGGAGAAACAATTGCTCACAATTTGATTGCCCTAAGCCAAGGAAAACCCCTTAAATCCTCAGAAGTGAAGCTACGAGGAACATTGATGAAACTGGGTTTAAGGAATGGAGTGGCTAATCTATTTGACAAAATACAGGTTAATCATCAAGCCGGTCATCTAATTCGCAACGCAACCTATATTGAACTTCTGCCCACTCCTCTTCATGATGTTAAAGCAACAGCCGAATGGCTAAAAGAAGAAATTTTTGACCGCCACCATCGACCCCAAGACATGGTAGAAGCTTCCTGGAAAGCCTCTTTAACCCCTGCTGAAAAGAAAGAGCGATCGCTGGTCAAAGCCTTGGCTATTTTGGCTCCTATTGTGTTTTTAATCGGCGCTTATTGGGGGTTACGAACTCCCCCATCAGAAAAACTCAATCCGCCCTCTCAACCTTCTTCCCAAAGTAAGTAGGCATAATTAAACGTAAAACATAAAAGTTCGTAGTCGGGGCTTCAGCCCTAGTGGTGCAACACTTTCTTGCTCTTGCATAGCTTACTACAAACTTTCATTTATTTTTGCCCACCTACTTAGTATCACCCAACTCGTCGAGACTTGCTCATGTTCACCTTACCTCAACTGAACGACCAAAATCTTCCCTATCCCGATACCCTACATCCGATCATCGTCCATTTTGTCATCGCTATGGTGTTTTTTGCCTACTTCTGTGATATTGCCGGTTATTTATCCCGCCAGCACCAAATGTTTGAAGTCAGTTGGTGGAATATGGTTGTGGCTTCGGTAGCGGTATTTTTTGCTGTTATTTTTGGCGAATTTGAGGCTGCCCTAGCGCAACCCTATCCGGCAGCTCAAGCGGTTCTTGATTGGCATACCATTAACGGTTGGTCTTTATCAGCTATTTTGGTGGGAATTACTGCTTGGCGGGGCGTTATTCGGGTTCGCAACCCGATAAAGGTTCCAGTAAGTTACCTAGGAGTTGCCACAATTTTAATGTGTTTGGTATGTTTGCAAATCTATCTCGGTTCCTTAGTGGATTGGGTCTACGGACTCCATACCGTACCTGTGGTTGAAGCAACGCGCAAAGGAATCTTACCATGAACCCCCAACTAATCGAGCAATTAAAACAAATCGGCCTGGAACTAGGGGTCAACGGACTCCCTTATCGATTTCCTCTACACCCCAACTTAGTCCATTTCAGCTTGGGACTGTTTATTATTGGGATTATTTTTGATTTTGCTGGAACTTTTTTTCCCCTAGAACGCCCGATTATTAAATTTTTAGGGATGCCTGCCCGTCGAGTCAATTTTTTTAAGGTAGGTTGGTACAACATCCTAGCCGGAACTGTTCTCTCCTTTTTTACGGTAGCAGCCGGATTTTTCGAGATGCTTTTAGCAGATCCCCCTGTGAAGATGAAAAGTGTTTGGGGTTTAGGGGCGGGGTCAACCATGCTGTTACACGGAGTAGGAGGCGTGTTACTGCTAACTATGATGGTGGCAATGACTATCTGGCGAGGCTATCAGCGATTTCGTTGGCGTAAACACTCCCCTCGTCAGGTGCAATGGAGTTACCTTTTAGCGGGTGTAGCGATTCTCGGTTTTATGTTTGTTCATGGAACCTTGGGGGCGCAATTAGGGGCAGAGTTTGGCGTTCACAATACCGCCGGTCATTTGCTCAGACTTGATCAAAATCCCAATGAGGTGCTTTAGAAACGGTGATGAAAACGTTTAATATTATTCTCTTAGTTATTGCCATCGCACTGATGATTGTGGTTAGCCACTGGCTAGGACAACAGGCTTATTCTTGGCTTCCTATCCCTGCTACTATTGAAGCTGAGGCGATCGGGGATTTGTTTAGTTTTCTCGTTACTCTTGGGGCTTTAGTCTTTTTTGGAGTGATGGGATTTTTATTTTATTCGATTATCTTTTATCGGGCAGCAAAAGGAGACGACACCGACGGACCAGCTATTCGGGGAAATGCTAAGTTAGAAATAATCTGGACAGTAATTCCTATTATTCTAGTTACTTGGATCGCGGGCTACAGTTACGGAATTTATCAACGGATGGATCTTGTCGGTTCTTTGCCCATTGTTCAGCTTAACTCTCCTTTAGCAGCAGCTTACGCTCAAAATTCTCCCCTTGAGGTTCAACCTGAAGAAAAAATTGAAGTAATTGCCAAACAGTGGTCTTGGTTGTTTCGCTATCCTTCTCATAATCGAACCAGTTCAGAATTACACCTTCCGGTTAACCACCGTATCCATTTGATAATGCGTTCTGAAGATGTCATTCACGGGTTCTACGTTCCTAATTTTCATCTTAAACAAGATATTATCCCCAACCAAACCATTGATTTTAGTTTTACTCCCAATCGTTTGGGGAAGTATAAACTCCATGACTCCCAATTTAGCGGAACCTACTTTGCTTTGATGGAAGCTGATGTTTATGTTGATTCTCCTGAAGATTATCAAAAATGGTTAGCTCAAATCACTACTAAAGACACAATTCCCGCCGAAAATAAAGCCAAATCTGAGCATCTTCAACCCCCTCTAACCCTGTTACGGAGTTCTTGGCATACAGTAGAACCGGCTGATCCTCCTTTAGTTAATCAACAACGATAATTTCTTGATCAGAATTGATTTTGATCCCGTGGTTTCTCAAGTTTTTTTGTACTAAGGTCTGAGTATGGAGAATTAAGCACAGAAATTTTATGATGGGGAATCCCTAAAGAAATGCCCATTTCATCAAAAGCTTGTTTAACTCTGAAGCGAAATTCCCGACCAATTCCCCAATGTTCACTGGGTTGGGTTTTAATTAAAATATGAATTACGATCCCTTCGTGGGAAACTTCATCTACCCCTAAGACTTCCATTGGTTCTAAAATTTTACTGCCCCATTCTGGTTCATTTTGCATTTGATTTGCTACTTGAGTCATTACTGCGATCGCTTGTTTAATATCTTCATGCCAAGCAATTTTGATGGTAAAATTTACCCTCGACCATTCCTTTGTATTATTAATAACTGTGCTAATCCTACTATTAGGAATAGCAATCACTTGCCCATCAAGATTGCGTAAAGAAGTAACAAATAAATTAATATTTTCTACTAAACCGCTCATACCTCCACCCACATCGATGACATCGCCAATGGCATAACGATCACTACATAAAATAAGGACTCCATTGAGCATATCTTCTAATAAGTTACGGGACAAAAAGGCAAGAGCTACTGTTAAAACCCCTGCCCCTGCTAAAACAGAAGGCTTAAGTCCAATGAGCCACAAACTGCCATAAATCCCTAAGATAATTGCGATAAACGTGGTGGCTTGTTTTACTATGATTGAATATGTATTAATTCTCAGGGTGTAACGATTAGAATTGGGATCAAAGATTTGAGCTTGATTAGCCCAACGATTGAGATAATAGTCAATCATAAAATCACCTATTTTATCGAGAAGCGTTAACCCTATCCATAAAATTATTATATTAAGAGTTTCTGTTAAAAGAAAAACGGATAAAAAACGAATGTCCCGAAAGATTAAGGTAATAACAATAAATCCAGACATTAAGCTCAGTATTTGCAAAATGAAAGATATCCTCAGTAATAGTTGAGCAATATTTCTTTCTTGTTTTATTAGACTTTGTTGTTGTAATATGATCTTTTGTTTAGAACGAGATAAGCGACCATACAACCATTTATTTTTCTTAATTATTCTTTTGATAAAATCAAAAATTATAGTCAACCAAAAAGATAATTGGTTTCGCTTTTTATTAGGCTTATCATATTGGTTCTTCTCTTCTGTTAAAGAGTCTTTATTCTTCTCAGCATTAAGATTAGTTGAGGTAGATGCTTCTGGGTTAACTGTTATAGATTCTGTTAAGTTTTTTAGTTTTTGTCTAAGTCCATTATCCCATCTTCTCAACAAAGTTCTAATCAATTCAATGAACATAATTGATAGTAATGCGATTGCCATAGCAATGCCAGAAATCACTAATCTTCCTTGAGGATATAGGCGGTCAAATTCGTATCCCCAAAAGGAATTACTAAAAGAGAGTTCAATAGCATTTTGCCAAGTTTTTGCTAAATCTTCAATGGTTTTTCCATTAGCTGTCGCATCTACCTCGGTTACAGTAACAATTGATTGTGAAGCAATATCTAAATCTAATTGCTCACCAATAAAAATAACAGTCTGATTATTTTTGATACCAATTTTTATGTTGGGTGTACAAGGATGAAGGGGTTTGATCGGGTCTGTGTTTAAAAATCCTGGTAGTCCGGCTGGTCTCCAAAATTTAAAAGGTTTAACAATAGGGGGTTTAGAACTAATTTTAGTAATAATAATATTATTGGCAATTCTGTTAAAAGTTTGCTCGATTACTTTAGCTCTTTTTTCTAATAATTGAGTGACTTCTGTGCTAGATTTATTTAGTTGTTTGAGAGTAGCTAAGGTTAATTCTGGCGTTAATAAAATATTTGCACTTTCTCGGATATCATCATGAATATAAACATCACTACACCAAAATTTTCCACAGGTATAGGCTTTATTAAGATCCCAAGGGGCTGTTTGACTATTGGTTTCGTTAGTTGGGGGGGAAAATAGGTTAATCTGTCCGAAACTCTCTGTAGTCGAGGTTAAGGTCAAGGTTAAACTCAAAATAAAAATGATAATTAATCTAGAGATAGGTAATAGTAGTTTTTTGATTAGTTGAGCCTCAATTTTTACTAATTTTAGATTTTTCATAATAATTTTTATATTTTTCTTATCTTAACAAGAGGATAAATCGTACACCCTGATTTCAGACAGTATTTTAAATAAGTAAACAAGATAACTGATAACTGATAACTGTTCAAAGTCATATTCTAATCCTGTACTAAAAAAGACATTTAAAGAGGGATTTTCTTCCAATATCTTGTCACTACGATGACGCAAAAATAAACGACTAACAAATGACCATCTTTCAGTTATGGGATAAGAAAGTTTAGTATTAGAATTGAATATAAAATTGTTTAATTCATCTAAAGCCAGTAGAAAGGCAAAGGTTTGATTAATTTTAGCCTTACCCACTGAAAAACCACGACCCAAAAAAATAATCCCTAGAGTGGGATTGGTTTCATTTCTTCTTTGTTCAAAATTAACATAATCATATTCATAACGGAGTCCCACACCTAATTGAAAATCGAGAAGCTCACGGTTAGATTCCCCACGCCAAAGATTTAACCCTGCACCTAACCACACATGGGTAATAATGGTTAAATCTTCATCATCATTTCTAGAAGAATATAAATCCTCATTAACGCTGCTAAAAAAGTCCACAAAAAAATTCCAATCCTCATTAAAATGACGATGATAAAGAGCCGTCATTAAACCCCCTGGTCGATAATTATTCACCGCACGACTGCTATCGTACCCAAAATATATATTACCATCAACAAAAATATCTTTTTGAATCCATTGTTTGGCATAATCAATATTAGTGCCTAAAAATTCAGTGGTGTCTCTAAAAGAACTAATATTTCCTGCTACACTAAATTTCAATTGACTAGGGGTTTCTTGAAAGGGAAATGCTGGGGAGGGTTGAGCCGCTTCTGCGGTTAAAGTTTGGCTTTGAGAGAAAAATAGTTCTGCTTTTTTTTCTTCTTTCATTGTTTCGTATTGAAAAGCAGCATTTAATAATAATTGTCCTTGAATTAATTTATTTTAAGTAAGCTATTAAGCATTTCAACCACGTTATTTAAGTTTAAGATTCTATCTTAAAATAGATTATCTTTTAATCCCTCTATACTCTTCAACACGAACGGGGATGATTCTGATGACTAAATCAATAGATTTGACCCCCATGTTTGTGAGAACATCAAAAATGCGTTTTTCACCAGACTTTAAATATTCATCTGTAATCACCCCTTCTGGTGCGTTAGCTAAAACCATGATATAAGCGGTGTTTCCTTCTAGTTGGACATCAATATGATTAACTTGAGTTTGTAGGGAAATTTCAGGATGTTCTTGTCTTAGTTTGCGTATTTCCAATTGAACACGACTGGCGACAATAAATTCTTTCATAGAACCCGTTAAAGGACCGCATAACAAAGCAATAATTAATAGCCAGATCAAAAGGGTTTGAAAGGCTTTGATGAAACTACCATAGGATTGAGAAATAAACACCAGACAAGCGGTAAAAATAATACCAGCTAAGTTAACAATAAAGAGTAAAAAAGAGCCGACAGATACGTCCCAACTACTGATAATAAGTGAACCAATATGTTGAACTACTATTTTGTTTCCAATCCCTAAGCCTAAACCAGTAACACATAAAGGAGGAACCAAGGCCACAGCGATCGCTACTCCAGCAATAGAATTGGCAATACTTTGACGGGTTAGGGAAAAAGAACCAGCAGCACCAGCTGCAATAGCAATTCCCAAATCAATTAAATTAGGCTTTGTTCTTGCCATAACTTCTGCACCAACCACATCCACGGGAATTAGTAAGCCGATGACAAAAGCAATTAAGATAGTAGAAAGAGTTCCCAAAGCAACGGTGATCATTGATCGCTTATATAAAGTCCAATTGCGTGTAACAATGGCAAAAGCCATACTTAGAATGGGATTCATCAAAGGAGCAACAATCATTGCACCAATAATGACGGCTGTACTATCAGCTATCAATCCAAAAGTAGCAATAATTGCAGCACAAATTAATAAAAAAAAGAAACCAAAAGAAGGGATAGATGCAGCCTCACGATTTAGTCTTAGTTCTTCGACAGTGAGAGGTTTTTCTAGATAAACGCGCCAACTCGATGAGATTGCTTTCCAGAAAATCAAGAGGTGACGCAAAAAACTGTTATTAAAAATTAGCTTCAGGAAACCCCGTTTTTTATGATTCTTCATCTTTATATTTTTTGTTTTTTAATGATTGGGATCAAATGTCTCTATTTTTGTTGTCTTAAAGTACAATAATCTGAGTGGGTACGTCTAGCAAAGTAATTATTGTTTAAATTAAATGATAAGATAAAGTTTTCACAAGGAGGAGTAAAAATATGACAGAATTTTCTAATTATCTCAATAGTTTTATTGCACTATTTGCCGTTTCTAATCCCATTGGTAATTTACCAATTTATCTAGGTTTAACGGCGGATAAAAGCACAAAAGAACGTCAGCAAACCATTAAAACCGCATCTTTTGCCTTTGCCATTATTTTATTAGTTTCCTTGTTGATGGGACAAGCCATTTTAGAGGCTTTTGGTATTAGTATTGCTTCATTTCGAGTAGCAGGAGGATTTATCATTTTTCTGATGGGATTTCATATGCTGCAAGGGAAAACCAGTACAGTTTCCCATACAAAAGAAGAAAATCAAGCGGCTCAAGAAGCGTCTTCAATTGCCATTGTCCCCCTTGCCCTTCCTTTATTAGCAGGTCCTGGGACTATTAGTTCAGTAATTGTCTTTGCTCATAATACTCAATCATGGAGTGGCAAAATAGGATTAGCAATTGTTATTTTAGCTTTAGCGGCTTTTATTTTTATTGCTTATAGTTTTGCTCCTGCTATTGGTAAATTACTTGGTAAAACAGGGATGAATATTGTTACTAGGATTATGGGGTTAATTACAATGGCGATCGCCGTTGAATTTATGGCAAATGGGTTAGAAGCTTTATTTCCTGGATGGAAATGATAAACCCGAATCAAGACAACGAATGTTTACTATGAATATTAATCAGTTACTAACAGTTTTATTATTAATTTACTTCAATTTAACTCCGATTACCGTCAAGGCACAGTCACCAAAACCCACTCAAACCACACAAGAAGCCACGGAAAACAAGGAATCTTCCAAATCCTCAAAATTGCGGGTTGGGGTAGCAGGAGAACCTCCTGGGGTCATTATCCGCGATCCTCAGTCAGACTCAGCCATTACTGGTATTAGTGTCCAAATGTGGGAGCAACTAGCCATCGCTTTGGAACTTGAATATGAAATCTTTTACGATCATTCTATTGTTAATACCTTAGATCAATTAGCCCAGAAAAAAATAGATATTGCTATAGGCGGGATTACAACAACGGCTGAAAATATTAATCGCTTTGATTTTACCCAACCGGTTCATCAAGATAAATTGTCTATTTTGGTTCCCATCCATGCACCAACGCCTTGGTCTGTGATTCGACCTTTTTTAAGATGGGCGTTTTTGTCCTCGGTGATCTTAATTTGGCTATGTTTATTTATTGTTGGTAATTTACTCTGGTTAGCTGAACGTCATCGCAATAGTGAACAGTTTCCTAAGTCTTATTTGCCAGGAGTAAGAGAAGGAATGTGGTGTGCCTTAGCTACCTTTACTACCGTTGGCTATGGCGATCGCTATCCTATCACCCATTTAGGACGGTTGATTGCTGGAAGTTGGATGATTATTTCGTTAGCGGTTGTTGCTACCCTCATCGGAGGAGTGGCCAGCACTTTATCCCTGGCCTTTTCTGCTCAACCTTACCAAAAAATACAAAATACTGATGATTTAAAAGGGGTTCGTTTGGCCGTTATTTCTGGTTCTTCTGGGGTTCAATGGGGTCAATATTATCAGGCAAGAATTATTAAGGTTGAAGAAATAGAGGAGGGCATTAAACTATTAGACGCAAATCAAGTCGATGGAGTCCTATATTCTCGCTTAGTTTTAGAGCATTATTTACACGAAAATCCGCGAGTACCTTATCAAATACTAGGATTTGATCTTGGTATCCAAAACTATAGCATCGCTCTAACCCCCAACCATCCCTTAACGAAAAAACTGAATGAACA
Organism: unicellular cyanobacterium SU2; assembly: GCA_002110465.1. Lineage (GTDB taxonomy): Bacteria > Cyanobacteriota > Cyanobacteriia > Cyanobacteriales > Microcystaceae > Rippkaea. The sequence continues at coordinate 157,331 of NEED01000075.1, forward strand.
ATTACTCTTGATTGAAATGCAGCTTAAATTTAAAGAAATACAAGAGAATTGGCGTATGTTAACATTGAAATCGGGTCAATGAGATTCTCTCTCATCAAAAAAGAATCTTTCTTATTATCCCTTATCTTTGCCCTTCCTCAGAGCGCGATCGCAAATTTCCAACTTAGATAATGCAGTGTACCAACAAAAGTAATCAATGACTAATATTGCCCTAGAAAAACCAGAACAGCCTAATTGGAAACGTTATCTTAGCTTCAATACCGATCATAAAGTGATTGGCATTCAATATCTTGTAACGGCTTTTATCTTCTTTCTGATTGGTGGTTTATGTGCCATGATGGTGCGGGCTGAATTGTTAACCCCTCAGTTGGATGTGGTGAATCGTCCTCTCTACAATGGCTTGTTTACCATGCACGGAACGATCATGATTTTTTTGTGGATTCTTCCGGCAAACGTGGGACTGGCTAATTATCTGGTTCCTTTGATGATTGGGGCTAGAGATATGGCCTTTCCTGTGCTGAATGCGATCGCCTTTTGGTTAATTCCTGTTTCGGGGATTTTACTTCTTTTAAGCTTTTTTTTGCCCAGTGGAACCGCCCAAGCGGGTTGGTGGTCTTATCCCCCCGTTAGTATTCAAAATCCTTCTGGTCACTTAATCAACGGTGAATTTATCTGGTTGTTAGCGGTGGCTATTTCAGGAATTTCTTCGATTATGGGTGGTGTTAACTTTGTCACCACTATTGTACGAATGCGGGCCCCAGGAATGACGTTTTTCCGAATGCCTGTCTATGTCTGGACAATTTTCAGCGCGCAATTATTACAATTGTTTTGCCTTCCAGCCTTAACAGGAGGGGCTGTTTTACTATTATTTGACCTTTCTTTTGGAACGGATTTTTTTAATCCTTTTAAGCAAGGTGATCCCATTATTTATCAACACCTATTTTGGTTTTACTCCCATCCTGCTGTTTATGTAATGGTTTTGCCAGCATTTGGGGTTTTCTCTGAGGTGATACCTGCGTTTGCGCGTAAACCGTTATTTGGTCATAAAACGGTACAAATTTCTTCTTTGATAATTGCAGGACAAGGAACCATTGTCTGGGTTCATCATATGTACACCAGTGCTACCCCAAGCTGGATGCGAATGTTTTTTATGGCCATGACTATGTTAATTGCTGTCCCAACAGGAATTAAAGTTTTAGCTTGGACTGCAACGGTCTGGAGAGGGAAATTACGCTTCAATACTCCCATGCTTTTTGCCCTGGGGGGAGTAATGATGTTTTTATTTGCGGGAATTAGTGGGGTAATGTTAGCTTCTGTTCCTTTTGATATTCATGTCAATAATACTTATTTTGTCGTGGGTCACTTTCATTATGTTGTTTTTGGGACGGTGACAATGGGAATTTATGCAGGAATTTACTACTGGTTTCCCAAAATAACAGGCCGAATGTATGCGGAAAGTTGGGGGAAAATTCATTTTTGGCTAACGTTTATTGGTGCAAATCTTAACTTTTTTCCCATGCACCCTTTAGGATTACAAGGAATGTTACGTCGTATTGCTTCCTATGAACCTCAATACGCTTTCTGGAATGTGATAGCAAGTTTAGGGTCATTTTTGTTGGGAATGTCAACCCTTCCTTTTATTGCTAATATCATTAGTTCTTGGGCTTTAGGTCGTCCTATTTCTAATAATCCTTGGAAAGCAATGGGTTTAGAATGGATGACTCCTTCACCCCCTCCTGTAGAAAATTTTGAAGATATTCCTACCGTGACTTGGGACCCCTATGGCTATGGAGAATAATTTTGCTTTCTATTAGGTTCTTTCGGTTAGTAGTAAGCCCTTTAGGGCTTAAAATTCTAGTTTTCTCAATGCTCAAATCTTAACAGTGAACTTTCTAGTTACTTAAGTTCTTTACAATGATTGGTTTTTAGTGAATATTTCAGGGCTAAAGCCCTTACTAGGAACTCTATATCTTGCCTTATTGTCCTAATTTTTTAAGGAGAGTTTATTTTGGAAAATTCTATTAACTCTAGTAAGAATTCTACCACTAAACACGATAATTTATCCTTCGGATTTCCAGTATTTTTATTATCAGAAAGTGTCGTTTTTATCAGTTTTTTTGTTACTTACATTATCCTACGGTTAAAAAATCCTGACTGGTTTCCCCCTGGAATTTCAGGATTAGATCTTCCTCTAGCCACCATTAATACTACTATTCTGGTTTCTAGTAGTTTGGTTATTTATTTTGCTGAACATTCTCTTAAAAAAAGTAAATTAATCAACTTTCGCCGACTGTGGTTACTAACAACTCTATTAGGCATTCTTTTTCTAATCTTACAAGGCGTAGAATGGCGAAATATGCCCTTTGGACTTGATGCTGGTTTAGCTGGCGGAACCTTTTATCTGTTGACAGGTTTTCATGGGTTGCACGTATTAACAGGAGTGATTTTATTACTATTGATGTATTTTCGCTCGTTGATACCAGGTAATTATAATTCTGGTCACGCTGGTGTCAATGCAGTGTCACTCTTCTGGCACTTTGTTGATATTATTTGGATTATTTTATTTATCCTGCTTTATCTTTGGTAAGGTTTGTTTGAAGGTTCGTAGTGAAGGCTTTAGCCTCGATTAAATTCAGTCCTAAAGGACTTACTAAAAACGGACAAATTAAAAACAACAACTTGATTCATTATTTTTTAGACTTTTTTTCAAAGTATTGCTGATGATACTCTTCAGCTAAATAATAGTTAGAAGCGGGTTTTATTTCGGTGACAATATCTTGAGCATACTTACCCGACATCTGGAGTTTTAATTTAGATTTTCTGGCTAAATTTTCTTGTTCCTGGGTATAATAAAAGATTACAGAACGGTATTGTTCTCCTCGATCTGGTCCTTGACGATTTAAACTGGTGGGATCATGAATTTCCCAGAATGTTTCTAATAATTGTTCATAAGTAATTACCAGAGGATCATATTCAATTTGTACCACTTCTGCATGACCCGTAATTCTGGCACAAACATCAAGATAAGAAGGGTTAGGAAAATGTCCCCCCATATAACCCACAGAAGTAGAAATGACTCCTTCCAATTTACGAAAGGCTGCTTCTACTCCCCAAAAACATCCGGCCCCAAAGGTAGCTTTTTCTTGATTCATTATTAACCTTATTGAAGTTTTATTAGTATGAAAAATTTAGGATAATATGTTTATATTCTTTTATTTGCCAATATCTTCATTCCAAAGTAAAGGATTTTTATCAATAAATTCTTTCATTAATTGCTGACAGTCGTCTAACTCTAAATCTATGACTTCAACCCCATGAGACTCCATAAATTCTCTAGCACCAGGGAAGGTTTTTGATTCTCCAGCAATTACTTTTTTTATGCCAAATTGAACCACGGCCCCTGCACATAAATAACAGGGCATTAAAGTTGAATAAAGGATGGTATTTTTATAACTGCCAATGCGTCCTGCATTCCGTAAACAATCAATTTCAGCATGGGTAACAGGGTCACTATTTTGGACTCGTTTATTGTGGCCTTGACCAATAATTTTATTCTCTTTAACTAATACTGAACCAATGGGAATCCCCCCTTCTTTTAACCCTTGTTTAGCCTCGGCGATCGCTGCTTCCATAAACTCATCCATACGGTTAATTCTCCTGAAATTTTTGCTATCAATACTGATGGTCTTAAATAATTTTAACTAAAAATAATTGATAAGATATAAAGATCAAAGAATGTTAACTAAAATGAAAGTCTTCTGAGCTAAACCCTAAATCCCTCATCTAGGAATGATTATTAATGACCAATTTTCCGATTCAAGTGAAAGATTTAAGCTTCAGTTGGCATGAAAACGCCCCTGTCCTTCGCTCATGTTCCCTAGAAGTTCCTGAAGGGGAATTTTGGATGCTATTAGGCACAAATGGCAGTGGAAAATCTACCCTCTTACGACTAATGACGGGACTTTTGACCCCCCAAAGCGGAAGTATCGCCATGACTCCCCCCGTCGGTTTTGTCTTCCAAAACCCTGATCTACAGTTAGTTATGCCTACAGTGGGGGCTGATATTGCCTTTGGCTTAGTTCCTGAAAAGCTTTCTACCGTAGAAGTTCGTAACCGTGTCAGAGAAGCTTTATCGGCGGTTAATCTCCTAGAATTAGAGCGACGACCGATTTATGCTCTTAGTGGTGGACAAAAACAACGAATTGCGATCGCAGGAGCCATTGCCCGCCATTGTCGAGTGCTTCTCTTAGATGAACCTACCGCTCTCCTTGATGCTGATACCCAAATAGAATTAGTCGTTCAGGTACAACGTTTGGTTAAAAGTCGAGGGATAACGGCTTTGTGGGTGACACATCGTTTAGAAGAGTTAAATTATTGTGATGGTGCTTTTTTACTCAAGAACGGCCAAGTAAGTGATCAAGGAGATCCTAATGATCTAAAAGCTAAATTAGTCGGAGATACTTCTACCTAAAAAGGAATTTTTTGTTAAAATTAGGGAATATTTTCAGGAAAAATATCTCAGTACATATGATCATTATCAAGAAAAATGGCTACTTATCACAATCCTTTATTACTTATCGATGGCTATAACATTATTGGAGCTTGGGCCTCTCTCAAGAAAACCCGCGATCGCCATGGGTTAGAACCAGCTAGGCGAGAACTAATAGAAGCTCTAGTTAATTACATTGCCCATAGTGGTTATCAAGCTCAAGTTGTTTTTGACTCTCAATATCGTAAAACTCCCAGTTCTCTAGAAAAGCATTCGCCCAATTTATCGATATATTTCACTGCTTGGGCGCAGACTGCCGATACTTACATTGAAAAATTTTGTGCCTCTTTTTTTCATCAAAAAAGTCCTTCTCAGTCTCGATTAATCGTCGCTACATCAGATCGAGATCAACGATTGACAGTAGTAGGTTATGGTGCAGAATGGATGTCAGCCCAACGTCTAGCTAGTGAAATTGACTTATCAGGTCATCAAATTAAGCGTAAGCAACGACCTAGCAAACGCAGTCAGGGTCGTTTTTTGTTTAATTGTCTTGATGCTAAATCCCAAGAACGCCTAGCACAATGGCGACAAGGTTCTTACTAGATATCATCCAGGCCTAAAAAAAATGAAAAAAATTTAGAGCCTAGCTATTGACATTCCTAAAATTTATTGGTAAATTAGTAAATGTGTCAAAAACAAGCCCCCATCGTCTAGTGGCCTAGGACACCTCCCTTTCACGGAGGCGACAGGGATTCAAATTCCCTTGGGGGTATTGCAAATAGAGGAGCGGAACTTAGGTTTTGCTCCTTTATTTTTAGCCTTCCTGCGAGAAGCCCCGCGCTGTACCTACACCGATCAGCCTCGGGAGGAGTGTCAAGGGATTGCAGATTCCAGATTGTAGATTTTAGACGGGCGGCTTAAAGGTCGGAAATAATTCCGACCCCGCGCCCTCATTTATTGTAGATTTTAGAGGATAGATTTTAGATTTACCCATGCTTGGAAGCAAGGGCTTGTATTTACTCAATCACCAAGCACCAATCTCCAATCTAAAATCTCTGGTCACACTGAGAGACAGTCGAAGCCTACTTTGTCCCTCCACCTGATTTCAAGTAGGATTTTCGACGACTCCGATAAATAGAAGCGTTTCTGTCTTGCGATCACGGATCATACATAAAAAAGGACGATCAACCACCATACTAAAATCATCTTCTCTAGGGAATACAGAAGTTACCCTAACGTCAGCAGAACTGGTAGGGGCTGATTGGGTTCCCTTTTCGTTAACTTCTACTAAGGTCTTGTGTCTAAGATGATTAACATAGACTTGACGGGATGTTAACTTAGAAAAGCTTGCTGAGGACTGCTCAAACATCGTAGACATTCCCACAGACTTTAGAGCCTTTTTCATATCCACTTCATAAGATAAACTAAAGCGAGGTAATTTTAAGCTTCCTTGTTGTTCGCGTAATTGTTCCATCCATTTTCTCCACTGAGTCACCGTCAATTGAGGTAAGAGATCTTCTGGATTAGTGTTGGCTTTAGGCAGAAAAATTTCTAAACTAAAGCGTTCTCCCCCGTAGGGTAAACTAATGGCTTGAAATTGTGAAGTTTCCAAATAAGGATACTTTCCTTGACGAGACATTAAGGGAAAATCAATTGAGCGACCATCTCTTAAATAAAACGGCTGTTCTGTAGTCAGACTTTCGTCAAATGGGACTTGCCAAACCCCCTTAAAATAAATGGCGTTAATCAAAAATAAGATATCTTCATGATTAATTTTCTCAATAATCTGAGGAACTTTCCCTTGAGTTTGATCTTCTACCCAACGATTAATGATCCCAACTGACTCAGAATTGTCAAAATTCAAATTGGTAATTTGTGCCTGGTAGTATTCTCGATTGGTTTTAAGGAATTGGTAGCGAAATGAGAATCCTTGCTTAGCCCAAAGAGAATTAGCGATCGCTAATTGACCTCGATAATTATTCTTCTGTAAAGATTGTTCTAGGGTTTGATTAGCCTTATTCAAAGCCTCAATATCAACCCCTTCAATTCCTAGAACAGAAGACATTTCCTGCTGAGTCATGCCGCTTGCACCATTGTAGAGCATAGATAGGCTAAGGGCGACACTAACAGGGGAAACAAAAATATTTTGTTCAGACTCTTGTTTAGCCAAGGTAGAAAAGAGCTTAAACCCGAATTGCATTTGGGCATTCACCAACTTTTGTTTATCCCAAGACTTTTTGGGAAAAAATAGCTTGGGGGAAACTTCTTGTATGGCTTGAGCGTCTGCTAATATGCTGAGAACCTGAGTTTTGGATGAAGGAATCAACCAACTCAAGACAAACAAACCCAGAAATCCAAAAGTTGCGATCGAGGTTTTTCGATTCTTCTTCATCATGATTACTCCTATCTACCATAGTGGGATGTCCAAGAGAAAAACCCCCAAAGCTTTTTGAGGGTTGCCCGTCTGGCAACCTTTGGCTTTGTCATAATCTTTTTGTACAAAGCATTCTTCTTTTGAGGATATCTTTGATTGCTAAACATAAACCCTTAGAATTGTAAACAAATAATTCTAACCGTTAAAGTCGCACCTAGTTGGGGGCAAGCAACGGAGGTAAGCTAAAGACCGTGAACATCGCACAAATCATTCAAAAAGGTGGGGTAGCTATGTGGCCGCTCCTTTTCCTATCGGTACTCGCATTAAGCACCATTATTGAGCGTTTCTGGTTTTGGCTGAGATTTCTTCTCAAAGAAGGACAAATTCTCAATCGAATCATGGATACCGCCGCTAGAAACTGGGATTTGGTTCCCAAAATTGCTAGAGAATACCGAAATCACCCCATAGGAAACTATCTTTACACACCTCTGAGATTGACCAATCCTGATCCTGAAGTCTTCCATTTAGCTTTAGAATCAGCGGCCGATGATGAGTTGGCTCTCATGCGTCGGGGGGATAAAGTCTTAGAAGCTGTCATTGCTCTATCTCCGCTGTTGGGATTGTTAGGAACAGTATTAGGACTCATTGGTTCTTTAAGTTCAATTCAAATTAGTGATCTCGGAACAGCTTCGACGGCCGGAGTGACCCTCGGCATTGGTGAAGCCCTGATTTCGACAGCTGCTGGTTTAATCGTGGCCATTGTGAGTTTGGTTTTTTATCGTATTTTTCAAGCCCTATGGTTCAATCAAGTAAGGGTATTCCGCAAAACCGGTAGTGAGTTAGAAGTAATCTATCGGCAACGCTGGTTAGAAGCAGATGATGATCGCTATCCTATAGATACCGATTCGGAGTCTTCCGAAAGTACCGACTATTAACCCTCTTTGATCTTGAAACATACCTATGACACAGGCCACTGAGCAAAAACCAAAAACCAAAAAACATCAACCTCATGTTCATTCGCGTCCTCTAAAATTGTGGCAAGATACCTCCCACAACCAGGAGGTTCGCATTGAGATGTTGCCGATGATCGATGTAATCTTTTGCATTTTGACCTTTTTTATCTTGGGAGCAGTGGGATTGTCTCGTCAGCAGGCAATGAGCTTGGATTTACCCAAAGCCAGCACAGGGACACCGCAAATGCGAGAAATGCTCGTGGTTAGCCTCGATGATTTTGGTCAGGTCTACGTGGAAAAACAATTGGTAACACGCAATCAACTCTTTGATGCGATTAAAAATTATCACCAGTTTAATCCTAATGGTCTGATGGTTCTTCACGCTTCAGGAAATGCTAGTTACAACGAGGTCGTTCAAGTGCTTGATATGCTCAAGCAAGTCGGGGGCGATCGCGTAGCCCTAGCCACCTTACCAGGAGAATCAGAGTCCTCTAATAATTGGACTGATCCCAGCCTGACTCCCTTGCCATCGGGGAATCAATTACCGGGAAACCTTCCTAATACCTGGCCACCAACAGATTCAACTAATCCAGGACAAGGATTCGGCAATTTCCCAGGCATTCCCACCGCCCCTTCCCCATGATCAAAAGAGTTCTCCTAGCACCGATCATCCAAACCCATCCAACGTCAACCCATAAGATTAATCTGTTGAGTGAGCTACTTTCATCAAAGATGACCCAGATCGCCGACAAGCGAGTAATTGTTCTTCTAAAGCAGCAATTCGATTGTATGCGGCTGTCAATTGAGCCGTCAGCCGGCGTACTTGGAGATCTCGTGAGAGAACAACCTCCCCTTCAGGAGCAATTAGACTTTGGTTTTCTCGGTCATCTGAGATGATGTCTTTATGTTTCATCCCTAACTTAAAAGGTTCGTTGGCAACCGAAGACAGCGCAGTAGGATAAGGGGTAGGATTAGGAACAGAATCAACAGACTCTTGACAGTTAGGGGCAGAAGTCTCTTTCGGTGTTGCTAAAATTGAAATCTGTTGACTTACTTGTTCGACTATTTGATGAAGTTGATTGAACTTGTCATTGAGTTCATTAATTTGTTGCTGTAGCCCATCCATAAGAGTTCCCATCTGTAATACTTAATCTATCTTTATTATCCTAGAAGTGACCACCGAAAATCTTTACAGACTCCCGATTGATTTAACGATTGGTTAACTCGTCTTAATTAAAAGATAAAATTGCCTGTTGTTTGTCATAGCTTTTTAGACATTACTTAACAGTAATTATTGATACAATATTAAGTTATGCTTAGCCGTCGTTCTTTTTTAATTAGCCTTGGAAGTGTAGCACTGACTCAATTATTATCAGGGTGTGGCGATCGCGCGGCTGCTTTAAGGGTTTTGTTGCTACAAGGCTCAATCCCTCCCCAGTTATTAAAAGCTTTTCGCCAACAACTGCCTGAACCACCTACCCTTTCTTTCAAACCGAAATCCCAATTAAAAGACCTATGGACACAATTAGAAAGTTGGCAAGGGAAAAATACCGATTCTCAGGGTCTTAAAGGTTTTTTGGGTCAACTTCCTTTGATTAACCAAAATTCGCCTCAAATGAGTGATTTAATAACCCTAGGAGATGCTTGGTTAGGGTCGGCGATTCAAGAGAAGTTAATTCAACCAATGACCTTAACTGAGATAGCAAATTGGCAACAACTCGATTCCCGTTGGCAAACGTTGGTCAAACGAGATCAAGCAGGATATTTAGATTCCCAAGGACAAATTTGGGGCGCGCCCTATCGTTGGGGAACGACCTTAATTGCTTATCGCAGTGATCAGTTTGAGCGGTTGGGATGGACTCCCAGAGACTGGTCAGATTTATGGCGAGAGGAATTGAGCGATCGCATTGCCCTAATTGATCAACCGAGAGAAATTATTGGTTTAACGTTAAAAAAACTAGGTTATTCCTATAATAATCAAAATTTAGCCAATATTCCTCATTTATCTTCCGAACTTAAAGCCCTGAATCAACAAGTTAAATATTACAGTTCTCGATATTATTTACAGCCGTTGATCATCGGAGATGTTTGGCTGAGTGTGGGTTGGTCGAGTGATATTCTACCGTTAGTGGCTCGTAATCGCCAAATTAAGGCGATTGTTCCCCAATCAGGAACCTCTCTTTGGACAGATTTATGGGTAAAACCAAGGGGAAAACAAGACAATAATAGGTTATCGGAATTAACTAAAAAATGGATTGATTTTTGTTGGCAAGAGTCCTCAGTCAATCAAATTTCTTTGTTGACAGATGGGGCTTCTCCCATGATTTATAATAATCTAAACCTATCAGCAAAAGTCAGAAATAATCCCCTATTATTTATTGATAAAAATATTATGAATAAGTGTGATTTTCTTGAACCATTGTCTGAAGAAAGTCAACAACAGTACGAAAGAATTTGGAAAGAAATGAGAACAGGTCAACTCTATCAATAGTTTAAAAAAATTAAAATGAAAACAGGATTATTATTGCTTATTCAAGGATACAGAAATTTTATTTCTCCCTTATTTCCTCCTAGTTGTCGTTTTCAGCCAACTTGTTCTCAATATGCTTTAGAGGCTGTAGAAAAATTTGGGGTCTTAACAGGGAGTTGGTTGGCAATAAAAAGAATTTTACGCTGTCATCCTTTGCACCCTGGAGGATATGATCCAGTCCCGCCTCTAAATAAAAATTCACATAACAAGTAGTACCATCGCCAAAAATCAAATCTCTTCTAAAAAAGCTTTTAATCTTTGGTCATGATTTTTTTCCGATCACCCTACATCCTACACCCCGTCAACTAAAAAATCTGCCTAACCTCTTGATGAGAAAAGACAGATTGAAAGACTTTGAGCATAAATTTTATTAATTTATTTAGGCTTTATGACGAGAATAGTCATCTTGGAAACGAATAATATCATCTTCTCCTAAATATTCTCCATTTTGAACTTCAATTAAAATTAACTTAATGACCCCTGGATTTTCTAATCGATGGGCTGTACATTGGGGAACATAAGTTGATTGATTAGCTGCTAATATATGTTCTTGATCTCCACAAACGACTTTAGCCGTTCCTGAAACAACAATCCAGTGTTCGCTACGGTGATGGTGCATTTGTAAACTGAGACGATGACCTGGGTTAACTTCGATTCGTTTAATTTTATATCCGGGTCCTTCTTCTAGGGTCGTAAATGATCCCCAAGGTCTCATTTCAGTAGCAGCTACACCGCTATGGGAGACAGAAAAGGGAATGGATACGAGATCTGTTTTGTCAGTAGTTGTCTGTTGTTGAGTGATTGCTGCTTCTTTTGTTTGAACCATAATATTATTCCTCAGAGATTAAAAAGTTAAGAATTTGATCGTTTTGCTACTTTTGCTTAAAACGATAGCACAGATCATTCAAAATGACAGCAATCTTTAATCAAATAAACAAATATCAATGATTTGTTGAAAAAAATATGAAAACAAGCCATCTTATTGCAGAATATTGGGTATATTTATTCTATTTTTCAGGAATTTAGATTAAGTATCGTAACTGACTAATCACTTGCTATGCTAATCGAGAAAACAGTTTAATGGTTTCGTTTCCACACCAAGCTGCACCCCAATTTTCCCACATTAATGTTATGGCAGGAAATTGTCCTCTTGGTGCAGTCTGACTAAAATTTAGATCAGCATATTTATTCCATTGATTTTGATTTTTCCATCCGACTTGTTCACTCCATTTTTGATATATTTCCTGATTAAAATTATTATTTTCTCCATGTAATTTTCTCCAGATTTCTAGTTGAACAGAAAACCCAAATTTTCGATCACTATAGTCTTTCCATAATTGATCAATTAATTTTAATTTTTCAAGAGAAAGTTGCTTGATTTTTTCTGAGTTTAATCTCGATTTTGATTGTTTTTTAAGACTTTTAAGCAGAAGATTACTGGTTTCTCGATTAGCTTTTTTCCATTCTTTCAAAGATAATAGTGTTTCCAGTTTTTGGTAATCTGATGGATTAATTATATTTCTATCATTGATTATTTTTTTAAATGAATTATTCCCACCTAATCCAAAGATATTATTCAAGTTACCCATTTGATTTGTAAATTGATCAAGTTCACATTGAAAGGTTTTGACTTCATCTTTTACATCTTCTATTGTCGGTATAAATTCATCTTCAATCTTAGTTGCTTGGTTACTTACTTGAATTTTCATTTGTTGATTAACCTTGATTTTAAATTGTTCTACTTCTCCTTTAAAATCAGCAAAGTCATCTTTAAGTTTTGTCATTACCTCGTTGATAAGCGGTAATATTAATTCAGCAATTTTAGATTTTAATTCTATGGTGATAATAGTTTTTATTTCAGAATCTCTAGAGTTTTTTAATTCCTCTAGCTTATGATTAATATTCGTAATTTCTTGATAAAGATGATTGACTTTTGAGTTGTTATTTTCATCTGTTTTCTCTAGGGTTTGATTAATAAGTGTAATTTGAGATTCCCAATGAGAGAATTGATTCAATTGTGTCTTAAATTCTGAAATTTCTTTATTTGTTTGTTCTTGGTTAGAGGTTAGCTGAGATTCTAAGTTAGTTGATTGACTTTCAGTGGATGCTTTTAATTGACTCAACTGCTGTTCTAATTCTGCTATTAATAATAACTTGTCTTGCCATTCACTAAACTTATTATTAATCTCGGTAAAAGATTGCTCTGATTGATTAACTCGTTGTTCAATGGAAGTAATTAATTGAATAGCTTTCTCTGAATTTTGATGACTTTCTTCAACCAATTGAGAAAGGGTATTAGTTTTAGCTTCAGTTTCTTGCTTAACTAATTCTAATTGCTTTTCTATTGGTTCTTGATTAGAGGTTAGCTGCAATTCTAAGTTAGTTGCTTGACTTTCAGTTGATGCTTTTAATTGACTCAACTGCTGTTCTAATTCTGCTATTAATAATAACTTGTTTTGCCATTCACTAAACTTATTATTAATCTCGGCAAAAGATTGCTTTGATTGATTAACTCGTTGTTCAATGGGAGTAATTAATTGAATGGCTTTCTCTGAATTTTGATGACTTTCTTCAACCAATTGAGAAAGGGTATTAGTTTTAGCTTCAGTTTCTTGCTTAACTAATTCTAATTGCTTTTCTATTAGTTCTTGATTAGAGGTTAGCTGCAATTCTAAGTTAGTTGCTTGACTTTCAGTTGATGCTTTTAATTGACTTAACTGCTGTTCTAATTCTGCTATTAATAATAACTTGTCTTGCCATTCACTAAACTTATTGGTAATCTCGGCAAAAGATTGCTTTAATTGATTAACTCGTTGTTCAATGGGAGTAATTAATTGAATGGCTTTCTCTGAATTTTGATGACTTTCTTCAACTAATTGAGAGAGGGTATTAGTTTTAGTTTCAGTTTCTTGTTTAAGTAATTCTAATTGTGTATCCAGACTTGACAACTGTTGTTTTGTCTGTCCTTGATGAATTGAGAGTTGAGAGTCTAACCGACTTGTTAAAGACTGAATTTGTCTTTGACGGTTAAGGACATTGAAAGTTAGTGCAAGGGTAAGGGGAGTTGCGGTTAAAATGACTTCCTTTGTAATTATTGTAGCGATCGCTCCTCCAAAGGATGAAACAATGGTAATATACTCAGCTAATTCAATCCAGTGGCGTTTAGTCATAACAACTCGATTAATACTATATTTCAAGTATTCCCAAATTAATGAAGATAATTACTAAGCAAAAATAACTAAATCTGGTATAATTATACTATTAAAGTAGAAATAAACTTGTCTGTTTCGATCGCAGTTTAATTTCAGTCATAATACCTCCTAAAAAAATGTATCTTAAGTGAACTAAATTAGCTATTTTAGTTAAATTTATTCCCTTTTCTCTATAACTAATAAACATTATTCAATGAGCTTTTTAATGTCTCCATAAGCTCGATAAAACCCACCTTGGGTTGCTTCTTCTACAGATTCAACAATATATTTAGCTCCTTCTTCTCGAATATTGCGAGGGAACTGTACAAACCAATCTGGATTATAGTTAGGAGATACTACCCGAATTTTAAGTTTATTGCCAACTTTGACACATTCGACAATCACACCATCCTCCTTATTTCTAGTGATTTCAACAGAATTTGTTACCGAACCAATTTTTAAATCTTGAGGAATATTAACGGTTTTCGCTTGAGGAATTTCTCCCGCTTGTGCTGCTTTAATTGCCTCATCAGTAGCATCAATACAAGCCAAACTACCATCAGTAGTAACGATATAAAGTTTGTCTTCAAAAAACTGCATAGAAAAGGCTGAGCCGCACCCTGTTCCTAACTTCCATAATCGTTGAAGATCTTTGTTAAAACAATAGATTGAAGAGGAACTATCCCCCGCAAATACATATTCTCCGCCCCGACTGGTAGCACAAGAATAAACAGCCGCATCACAGTCAAAAATTCCTTTGGCTTCCCCCTTTTTGCTGAAGTGATAAACTTTTTTTGATGATGTTCCACCATAAACTGATTGACTCTCTTGCCAACCAAATAAAACACCACCATTAGTCTGCTGATGCCATAATTGTCTCCCTTGATCAATATCGTAAGCAGTTATTCCCCCACTATGACCATGATAGATGCACGATTGATCGCAACGTACCATCCAAGCTGCGCGACCTTTACTAAGCCTAGTCCATTGGGATTCACTTTCAGCATCAATTTTGACTACCGCACCATTGGCATCAGAAACCCCAAGAATACCACCATAGATATCTAACCAAAAAATATCAATATTTTCATCAATTTCATAGGCTAAATAGGGAATTTTTCCACTAAGATCATAAACATTCCCATCATCGCATCCGGCATAAATCCATCTTTGATCAGCCACAATACATTTAACCCCATCGGGTAATTGATATTGATTGAGAACTTCTCCTTGATGATTGAGTTTAAAGACTTTTCCCTGTTGATTCCCTACCCAACAATATTGAGGATCAATGAAAATTCCAAAGGCCGCTGAACCGGATTTAAAGCGCCATAACAAGGGGGCTTTTTTTGATTTAGAAGCAGTGCTAGTAATCTGACGACGAGTAATAGGACGTTTCTTTCTTTCTCCCATTACGGCTGGTTCATACCCTTTACGGCGTTTGCTTTTAATCTTTTTTTGAGCCTCTGCCTGAGCTTTTTCTGGGGTACTATAAGTTTGAGTCTGAATCCGTCCTTGATCGCCAATGCGACCATAACGAATGGTTACTTCAACTCCAGATACTTTAACCTCATAGAACTTATGAGAACTGCCACCCTCTTCTGAGAGTTCTAGATAAGTCACTTGTTCGCTCATGAATTATCCCTAATT
The DNA here is from genome assembly GCA_002110465.1 of unicellular cyanobacterium SU2. Classification (GTDB taxonomy): domain Bacteria; phylum Cyanobacteriota; class Cyanobacteriia; order Cyanobacteriales; family Microcystaceae; genus Rippkaea. Next base: position 172,518 of record NEED01000075.1, read on the forward strand.
CTTTTAATAACCATCATAACTTTATAATCAGTTACAAGAGCTAGTGAACTGTTTCAGCTAATTTAGTGCATTAGGTTTTTGTTGGGTTTCGTTCCTCAACCCAACCTACATTTATTCGAGCCTTTTAGCTGTTTTAGTCCAATACAAACTATAAAATGTTTTTAGCATCATCAGTACGGAAGATGTGCAAGGATTTGAGTCAGCTTAAGACAGCGATAATTGTTTCTTCTGATTGGAGTTTCACTAGCTTATCCCCGGTGCCATCTTTCCCCGCAGAGGGAATGGAATTAATCGGCACAATTAAAGAACGGTTATGATCAGTGAGTAAAGTCACGTCTCCTTTATCTTTAGCCAAGATCATCCCTCCTAAACGATCCGCTTTACTTTTGAATTGCAGACATTGATGACCAATATCTCCTAACTTACTAAATCTGAGATCTGCCAAAGACAAGCGTTTGCCATAACCAAGACTCGAAATTAAGAGAATATCTTTCCCTGGGTTCAAAGTGACACAACCGACCAAGGTTTCCCCATAACGTAATTTTAATGCCTGATTTCCTTGAGCATTACGCCCCATCACGCCAATCATCTCATCAGTGACAGGAAAACGTAACACACGCCCCCCTGATGTAGCAATCGCCACCTCTTGTCCTTCTTGGGTAGAACAAGCATAGTTAAGGCAATCGCCCTCTTTAAGTTTCATTAACACTAACCCCCGATTCGTTAAGCTTGTTAATTGAGACATGGCAATACGTTTAAGGCGTCCGTGTTGGGTTAATAACAGTAAATCTTGATCTTGGAGAGTTTGAGGGAGAAAACCTGAATAAATAACCCGATTTGCATCTCGTTGCGCCCCTTTAGCTAAAAGACTCAATAAAGGAATCGATTGAATTGTTGTAGGGGGAATGTCTGCTACGGTGACAGGATAAGCTTTACTGGTATCAGTAATCACCATTAACTCCGTTTGTTGCCCAATGGTTGCCGAATAAATGGGGTGATCAAGTCCTTGAGTATCAGGCGATCGCCAAGCTGCCTCCCCAGTATGGGTAATCTCTAAGATGGCATCTTCGGGGGGTTTTTGGGGAGAAAAGAGGGTTAAGGGTTGGGGTGATGCTGAAGATTTTGGGGTTTTTTCTGGGTTATCCTCGGGTTTAGAGGGGGAAGATTTGGGTTTAGAAGCACTTTTTGTTGATTTAGCTTTGGTGTCTTTGGTGGGGCTAACAATTTTAGTGCGACGAGGATCACCAAATTTACGTTTGAGCGATCGCAGATCTTTTTTAAGGGTTTTTAACAGTTCGTGACGATTATTTAATAGGGTTTGTAATTCATTAATACGGGTTTGTAATTCATCATATTCGGCTTGTAACTTTTGCTGTTCTAACCCGGTGAGACGGCGCATCGGCATCGCTAAAATAGCGTTAGCTTGACCATCACTAATGTCTAATTCCTCTTGAAATCTGAATTTAGCGGTCGTTCCATCGGCTGCATTCCGTAGAATATCAATCACCTGATCGAGATTATTGAGGGCAATTAACAACCCCTGCAATAAGTGGACACGGTTTTGTGCCTCTTCTAACTCATGGCTATATTGTCGAGTTAGGGTGTGTTCCCGAAATTTTAAAAATTCTTCTAATAACTGACGTAAGGAAAGCTGACAGGGTTTATTATCCACCAATGCTAATAAAATTGCCCCAAAATTACTTTGTAGGGCCGTTTGTTTATAAAGGGCTTTTAAGACTGTATTAGCGTTAGCATCCCGTTTTAATTCAATAACAACCCGCATTCCGGTGCGATCGCTCTCATCCCGAATATCGGCAATGCCCTCTAAGCGTCCTTGGTTGACCAGATCGGCCATTTTTTCAATCCAACCGGACTTATTGACCTGGTAGGGCAATTCTGTAACCACAATAGCGGTGCGTTCTCTACGTCGTCGCCGTCCCACATTTAAGGTTTCAAGGCGAGTCACCCCCCTAACCGGAATAATACCGCGTCCTGTGCCATAAGCCTCCTTAATGCCATTTGTATTGATAATTTGCCCTCCGGTAGGAAAATCAGGACCAGGAATAATTTTCCATAACTTTTCATCAGAAACATCAGGGTTATCGATCAGGGCAATTAACCCATCGACTAACTCCCCTAAATTGTGGGGAGGAATACTTGTCGCCATTCCCACAGCAATTCCGGTACAACCATTGAGGAGTAAGATGGGGAGTTGAGCCGGTAAAACAACGGGTTCTTGTTGAGAATTATCAAAATTATTGGTAAAGTCAACAATTGCATCGCTAATATCATTTAACATACCCTGATCAGCCACAGGAGCTAGTCTTGTCTCCGTGTAGCGCATGGCTGCGGGAGGATCATTATCCACCGATCCAAAATTCCCATGACCGGATAGGAGAGGATAACGACTCGAAAAATCTTGTACCATCCGCACCAGGGCATCATACACCGCCTGATCACCGTGGGGATGATATTTTCCTAACACATCTCCCACCACCCTAGCGCATTTACGAAACGGGCGATCGGGAGTTAATCCCAATTCATACATCGCATAGAGAATGCGTCGGTGAACGGGTTTGAGTCCATCACGGACATCAGGCAAAGCCCGCCCCACAATAACACTCATGGCATACTCAAGATAGGAGCGTTGCATTTCCGTATGCAATGCAGTTGGGATAATTTGGCCAGTCCCTAATACATTTAGCTGTCTTGTCATTAGTTATCTCCAAAGGGTACTAGTGCCGCGATGCGGAAGGGAAAAGGGAATAATACTTCAACTCTTCGACAAAGCTCAAGACAAAGCAGGTTTAGTAACTAGGCAAAAGTCTAGAGAAGGTAATTTAACAATACACTCAACCCAAGACAGCCCGAGGTTAAAAAAGCTTTGTGATGATCCTTGTTCACTCCCATTATGGTTTTACCAAAAATTATTAACCACGGGAGATTTATCAGAATAAACCAGAAGTCAATGAACTTTGGCTTATAAAATGTGTTGATCTCGATATTCTGTCGGTTTACAATAAAGATGCTCAAATTTAACTGAGTTTGAAGATTAAGTAGCTTCTGGAAAAATTGTATCGGATACACAATAGTCATCAGCAATTTATGTTGATTGTCAACATATTCCCCAGAACTTGTCAAATAACTTTGTTATTCAAGTCTAGATAACTTGATAGAGTTTATTTGATTGAGGTTGTGGGGGTAAGTGTCCGCTCAGATGCCAAGAGTATAGAGTGATTTCTTATGTCTTGGACTCGATCAAGATCAATTGTCTTTCTATCCTACTCATATCATCAAAAATCGGACATTGATGTCCCTTTATTAACAATAACGCTTTGAAGTTATATGACCACCGTTCTAATCGTAGAAGATGATCCGATTAACCTTCGCGTATTTTCCAAAATTTTAGCTAAACGTGGCGGGTTAGATGTCAGAGGAAGTGAGAATGTGGAAGAAGTCATCACAATAGCTCAAAGTGGAGAAATAGACCTGATTCTCATGGATGTTTCCCTATCCCATAGTGTTTATCAAGGGCAAGCAGTCGATGGGGTTAAAATTACCCAACTTTTGAAAGCTGACCCGACCACGGCCAAGTTACCCGTTATTCTCGTTACAGCCCACGCCATGGAGGGGGATCAAGAAAATTTTCTTAAACAAAGTGGGGCTGATGGTTATATTTCTAAACCGGTGATAGACCATCAGCAATTTGTAAATCAAATTTTAGATACTGTCGCTAAAGCTAAACAAAATTCTTGAGTTTTCGATAGACGATATAGCCTCCCGCAACCTGCTCAAGACGCATTGGTTCAATTTGCGATAAGATTTTCATATTTGTGGATGTGTGTGAGGAGAACGATCAAATGTCACAAAACCGAGTCTGGGGGCTAAAATTCTCACAGCTTTTAAGCGGGCGAACTGGCTGGTTAATTGGATTAATCTGGATTCTTCTATCTGTTTCAGCCCAAGCAGCTACTGAACTGAGGGTTGCCATTACAAAAGGGGTTAGTACAGTAAAAGTAGGAAGTTCTACTCCCGCTATTGTCCGAGATGGGGCTGGCCGTCAATTAGGACAACTGACCCAATTAGAGGCATTTAATGTCAAACCCCGAAGTAGTGGTGTTAACCTAGATCGCTGGAATTCCAGTCAAATTATTATTGAACCCACAGAAGATGGTTCAATTTGGATTAATGATCGCTGGTATCGGGGGAAAGTTCGGCTGATCCGTCAAGGAAAAGGCGTAACGGCGGTTAATTTGGTGGATTTAGAGGAATATCTCTACAGTGTAGTCGGGTCTGAAGCTTATCCGACTTGGCCGATGGAAGCCCTCAAATCTCAAGCGGTGGTTGCCCGCACCTATGCCCTCTACAAAAGTTCTAAGGGGGGTAATCGTTACTACGATCTCGATACTACTACTAGAACCCAAGTATATAAAGGATTAGAAACAGAGTTTGTCACTACCCATGAAGCCGTTAATGGCACCGCAGGCCAAGTATTAACTCACAACGGAAAGGTGATTTTAGCGGCCTTTCATTCTTCTTCTGGAGGTCATACCGAAAATGTTGAAGATGTCTGGAGTTCCTCTTTACCTTATTTACGGGGGGTGGTGGACTATGATCAACTTGCCCCTGTTTTTCAGTGGCGCAAGTCCTTTAGTGCTAGTCAAATGGGACAACTGATCGGGGGTGTGGGAACTGTGCGATCGCTAATTCCCCAACGAACAACCCCCCACGGACGCATTATTACCCTCAAGGTTGTAGGGACTCGTGGTTCTAAAAACATCACCGACGATAATTTACGCAAAGCCCTTGGCCTCAAAAGTACCTTGTTTACGGTGTCGGCTAATAATGGGATATTTCAAATTGACGGCCGAGGGTATGGTCATGGTATCGGACTGAGTCAATGGGGCAGTCATTACCTAGCAGAACAAGGTGTACCCTATGACCAAATTGTCAGTCATTACTATAAAAATGCTCAATTAACGACCCTCAATTAAAGTTGAATTAGTTTTTGATATTCCTAGAGTGAGCAAGGTTAATTAGCTATTTAGTTCGGCTTAGACTTTGTCTCACTCTATCATTAATTAAGTTAATATGTTTCGATAATTAGAATCAAATCTTGCAAGGTTTAAGGTTATGGAAAATCGTTCTAATGTTATTGATCTGGTTATACGACTCTTTTTAATAGGATTTTTATTTACTTGGTGTTTTATTCTCTTGCGTCCCTTTATAGGGATTATTCTCTGGGGAATTATTCTAGCGATCGCCCTATTTCCTATATTTTCATGGTTTAAAAACTTGCTGAAAGGACGTGGAAAATTAGCGGGAACCATTATTACGTTAGTTGGGGTCGGCGTTATTATTGGTCCGGTCAGTGTGGTGGCTACTGTTTTCGTTAACAACGTTCAAACTTTCGCTGATAGTATCATGTCTGGAAATTTAGTGATTCCTCCTCCCCCTGAAGGACTTGAAACATGGCCCTTAATTGGTCAGTCAATAGACAGGATTTGGGAATCTGCATCTGTTAATTTAAAATCAGTTTTAGGTCAATTTCAACCACAACTAGAGCAATTAGCGAAAAATCTGCTTTTCCTTGCTGCTAACATTGGTTTAACCTTACTTAAATTCATTTTATCGATTATTATTGCTGGGATATTGATGATCAATTCAGAGGGGTTAAGTCGTCGGGTTACTGAAGTTTTATTGCGGTTAACTCCTCAACAAGGTGAAGAGTTTTTGTCCCTGGCTGCTGCTACGATTCGAGGGGTAACTCGTGGCATTATTGGGGTTGCTATTCTACAAAGTCTCCTCATTGGAATTGGCTTAATGGTCGCTCAAATTCCTTTTGCTGGTTTATTAACTCTTCTGTGTTTAGTATTAGCTATTATTCAAATAGGACCTGGGTTAGTTGTTTTCCCCTCTATTATTTTTGCTTGGTCTACCATGGGAACTGTTGGTGCATTATTATTTACAATTTGGATGGTTCCAATGACTTTAATTGATAATATTCTCAAACCCATTTTAATGTCTCAGGGTTTACCGGTTCCGACAATTGTTATTTTAATCGGTGTGTTAGGAGGAACTTTAGTTCATGGAATTTTAGGGTTATTTATTGGTCCTGTTGTCCTCAGTTTAGGCTATGAGTTATTAACGGCTTGGGTTCATAATAATACGGAATTTTTAACTGCTTCTGAAATAGATAATTCTCGTTAATTATTAATTGATTAAAACAGTAACCGCAGCATTCGCAATAATCATATCATCGTTTTTATCGTCCAATTCAGGAATTGCCCGTCCTCGTACAATCATTCCACCCAATTCTACTTTAAGGATCTTCTGTCCAAAGGGTAATACTGATAAGACTTCTTGTTCTCGTACCTGTTCGGGATAAGGAACTCCTACTTGAACCTCAACAATCATCTCATCAGGATGGCTTAAACCAGCTACTTCCCAGACTCCAGGTAACGCATTGTTAGCGATCGCATTGCGGACGGCTCTCGCGGCGGCTATCGTTGGATCTTGACCATGCTGATCAATTCCCATTCCCATCTCAATAATTAAGCGTTTTCTTGGCATACGATATATATTACTTAATAATGTATCTAAATATTTATAACTAGAGTTCTTAGCATTTTAAATACTTACAAAAATCTCTAATTTAGGAAATCTTCAAGTATTCCGATTCTATCGAACTTGCCCCGTAAAAGATTAAGATTAAGGTGGGCATTACCCACCCTAATTAAACCTAAACGTTAGCCTCTTCTTTGACTAATTTCTCCCACCCTAATTCTTTTAGGTTATTATTACGACGTAAGGGACGAGTCGCTAATTCTAAAATGTCCCGTGCATTAGTAAACCCATGAATTTGAGCAAAGGTAAACTCAACTGACCATTTAGTATTAATTCCTCTGGCTTCTAAGGGGTTAGCGTGTGCCATTCCTGTAATTACTAAGTCAGGTTTTAATTCATAAATGCGTTGAATCTGATTGTAATTATCAGGTTTCTCCACAATTTTAGGAACTGGAACGCCCATTTCTTGACAAGTTTTTTCAAGGAAATCTAATTCTGCTTTTTGATATCGCTTATCCATATAAGGAATACCAATTTCAGGACAAGTCATCCCGCAACGAATGAGAAAACGTGCCAAAGAAACCTCTAATAAATTGTCTCCCATGAAGAAAACAGATTTACCGCGAATCAACTGAATATAGTCCTCTAAACTTTCCCAAATTTTCGCTTCCCTTTCTTCTAACCCTTTAGGTTCAATACCGAAAACAGAGCATATTTTTTCAATCCAAGCGCGGGTTCCATCAGGGCCAATGGGGAAAGGTGCGCCAATTAATTTACACTTACGACGACGCATCAAAGTTGTTGCAGTGCGAGACAAAAATGGGTTAACTCCACTTACATAATACCCTTCATCAATCACCGGTAATTCGGTATAGCGTTTAGAAGGTAACCAACCCGAAATTTTAACCCCTTGTTTCTTCAATTCTAGGGTTAAATTAGTAACAACTGGATCAGGAAGAGAACCGAATAAAACTAAGGGAGGATGGTCTACATATTCTGATACTTCTTGCGTTTCATCTTCTTTCTTCCGTCCAAAATTAAGGAGTTTTTGAATGGCATTTCTTTCTTCTTTTTCGTCTTCTTCCTTAACCGTTTTGGGACATTTGTGAGCCATTGCTGCTAAGACCGTATCTTCCCCTTGCGTAAAGGCATAATCTAAGCCATTAGCGCGTGCTGTTACAATCGGAATACCAATTTCTGACTCTAATTTGGGAGCTAACCCTTCCAAATCCATTTTAATAATTTCGGTGGTACAAGTACCAATCCAAACGATAACACTAGGATTGCGATCACGTTTAATTTGTAAACACAATCTTTTCAGTTCTTCATAATCTTTCAATTGGGCAGAAATGTCCCCTTCTTCTAATTCTGCCATCGCATAACGGGGTTCAGCAAAAATCATTACTCCCATTGCATTTTGTAGGAAATAACCACAGGTTTTAGTCCCAATTACTAAGAAGAAACTATCTTCAATTTTTTGGTATAACCAAGCAACGCAACTAATGGGACAAAAGGTATGATAATTCCCTGTTTCGCAGTCAAATTGTAGGGCGTTAGGTTCGTGTGTTGCAGTCATAATCTATAGTTCTCCTTGTTGTATTTTTTGTCTAAGTTGTTCAAGTCCGTCTGTTTCTGGTGGTAATTCAGGAAATGATTTTGCTTTTTCTTCTTCTCGTTTTTTGATCTCTTTTTCAGGATCAAAATTTAATCCTAGAACTTCTATCAGCTTATTTCCATCAGAATTAAGTTGACAAAAAGGTGGCATCCATAAAGATAATTTTGGTTCTAAAGCAGTAATTGCTCCTAGAATTATGTCAGCAGCAGGACGTTTACCATCATCGGGTGTTTTTTGCCACCATTTCCTAGAGTTCATTAAAGGTTTAATCCAAGAACGATTGTTTTGATAGTAATCTAACCATTTATCAGGTAAAGTGGCTTTAATTTCTTCAAAAGTCATCATGAGAAATATCCTAATTAGTAAAATTTACTTTTAATATTCTCTCACTCAATAGGACTAAAATTTCCCAAGAAAACTTTCAAGTCAATGATGACAAGAATTGATTATTCGATAATTTTATTATGTAGAGACTTTTCATCAAATATCTCTACAAATCTGAGTTCGTAGTCAGGTCTTTAGACCCTCTTCCAAATTGCCCTAAAGGGCATACTACAAACCTAAACCATCATTAGATCCAACTCTTCCTCTTCAGTTTTAGGAGGCGTTTGAGGATTAAGATAAAAATCAGATAATAGGGTAAACAATTCCCGATCTTGAGCATCATTAGGAACCACCCCTTCTGGCATTGCTAATAATTGGTCAGCAATATTGAGATAGTAATTACAAACATACTCAAGAGAAGGATCTTTATCTGACATTTCAAACAGGGTTTTACCCTTAACACGAGATACCCGAATATCTTCAATTAACGGTAAAATTTCTAACACAGGCATCGGAACCGCTTCTACATATTTATCAATTAAATCACGCTTAGAAGTACGATTTCCAATTAACCCTGCCAAACGTAACGGATGGGTTCTTGCTTTTTCCCGAACCGAAGCAGCAATACGGTTAGCAGCAAACAACGCATCAAAGCCATTATCCGTCACAATTAAGCAATAATCTGCATAATTCAACGGTGCAGCAAACCCACCACAAACCACGTCACCCAACACATCAAATAGGATGACATCATACTCATCAAAGGCATTCAATTCCTTGAGTAATTTAACCGTTTCTCCAACAACATAACCGCCACAACCTGCACCGGCAGGAGGGCCACCTGCTTCCACGCAGTCAACCCCTGCATAGCCTTTGTAGATAACATCCTCAGGCCAAATATCCTCGTAGTGAAAGTCTTTTTCTTGCAGGGTATCGATAATAGTAGGAATAAGGAACCCAGTCAGGGTAAAAGTGCTGTCATGCTTGGGATCACAACCAATTTGTAAAACTTTCTTGCCGCGTTTGGCCAATGCTGTGGAAATATTGCAGCTTGTTGTAGATTTACCAATACCGCCTTTGCCGTAAACTGCCAGTGTTAAAGTCAAGATTCGTTTTCTCCTGTTGAAGGTATCTCTTAATGCTTGTTTACTTATGGCTGCGTTAACTTGAATTGTATTCGCAGTAGATTTCTCTAATCAATCTCATTGATCGAATTATGGGCTAACTTGCCAAGAAATAAAAGGTCACTCTCAAACAATTTAGGGTCTTAGAAAGATTTTTTGAATTTAAAATAAATTTTTGTGGTTAAATAGCCGCTAAAATCATCTTAAACACTATCAAAAGTAATAATTTAGCTTTTTGTGTTATTTTCTTTATTAAAAAGGAACAAAAAACAAAAATTATAGCTACCTCAGTTTAAATAAACCTAAAGAATAGTTATAACCTTTGATTGATCAAGATTTAAGGTTCGCGCAAGAACCTGATACTGAATATTTGAGATATAGGAGTTAATATTCATGGCAATAAATTCTATGGGATGATTAGCCACTGAAACTTTTTATAAAGAATTTTTACAGTTTAAACGAATCGAGATTTGATAAAGTATCCCTATCAGCCTCAGTGAAACTCAATTTATCGTTTATGAGTCAACCCACTCGTCCTAAGACTGCTTCTTTCCCCTATCTGTTTATTCTGTCGTTGTTGGTGACACTAACCATCTATATTCTGAGAGGAATAGGAATTTTAAGCTTTCTTCCTGGGGGAATCATTCTCGTATTGATAGCCATCTCCATTGTCTTAGGCATTTTTTATAGCAGGCAAGGGACTAGACGTTTTTAAGGCAAAGAGGGCGTAAAATACTGTTAATATAAAGTTCTTCAACATTTAGATCTTAACTATTGGTAGAACAGAACGTCTTAACCAATGACCTTTGTTTTACCATGCACCTTGATTAATAACCAGAAATTATGACTGGAAAAGTATTAGATGGTAATCCGGCCGCCTTTCTCATTCTTATCCTTCCCCTAGCGGCAGGGATCGTTTTATTGTATAAAGCTTGGCTATGGATTCTAGGAGTGGTAGGTTTAACCATTCTCTGGAAAGCTTGGGACAATTATCAATGGCAACAGTGGTGTTTTGAGATGAATCCCATTTTCAATGAGTTGCTACAAGCAAACCAGGGGTGTCTCACCGCGATGGATGTATCCTTGAAAGCGAATCTTACTGCTAGAAGTGCTAACCGATTTCTTACTAGAAAAGCTCAGGAATATGGGGCGTATTGCAAAGAGTTACCCGATCAAGGTAAGGTTTACTATTTTATTACCGCCAGTACCCTAGGTAGTATTTTTGATGATAGCGAACCCTCAATTGAAGACTCAGAAGAGATTGAAACCTTACCTAACAGCACGAATCCTGAAATCCTTCCAAAAGCTTCTGAAACTAAGACTGAAATCCCCCCAAAAAGTCCTGAAACTAGAGTAGTAGAAGAACCTTCTAGCACAGCAACAAGTCCATTTTCACAACTCGCTGAACTCAAAGAAGAGAGACAAAAGTTGAGCCAAACGGCTAGTGAGGCATCCCCTGATCTTCAACCAGAAACAGTTCCTGAAACGACTCCAGAGAGTTCATTATCTAGTCCTCTGAGTGAAACTAACCCTGAACCAGGAATAAGTAGTGAAACACCCCCAGAAAGTTCATTAACTGAGGATAAAACAGCGAAAAAAGAAGGTAAATTATCTTTAATTCAAGTAGATTTAGCTAAGCGTTTGGACACGACCCCGAGTACCATTGGCAGACGAAAAACCGATTCCAATTTTCCTGAATGGAGTCAAAGCAAAGATCCTGAAGGAATTGCTTGGAAATATTTGCGAAAATCAAGACTATTTGTTCCAGTGGATACGAATTAACGGTTAAACAGGAATGGGCAATAGAAAACTGTTCCCCGTTCCCTGTTTCCCTTTCCCTATGTCTACTCAAAGACTTTTTGCCACAAACCCGACTTAAAGTTTGGGTAAATGAGTTTCTGGATCTTGAGCAACCCAACCCACAGGAAACTTATAACGAACTTCAAAATGTAGATGGGGTTCTAATAAGTCTGGCTGACCTGTTTCCCCCACATAGCCCACCACATCGCCCCCTTTAACTGTTTGACCTATTTTGACTTCAAATCGACTCAAATGAGCATAACGGGTCTGTCTTCCATTACCATGATCGACCACGACTAAAAAGCCGTAGGTTCCTTCTTGGGCAGCAAATATCACCTTTCCGGTATCTGCGGCCAAGACAGGAGTGCCAACCTCAGCTAATAAATCTATTCCACCATGAAAAAAAGACTGTCCTGTAGTTGAATCACTATGCCATCCATAGGCTAACCCGACTCTAGCGACGGAGGGTAACGGATATCTCTGAAGTCCTGTATAGTCTTCTTGTCTAGTCTCTTCTCCAGTCTGCCAATTAACCCCAGGAATATAGACGACGGTAGGGGTTTTGACACAACCATTAATTTCAAATAAGACATCCGCACGGATACCATAAGCTGTTGCTAAATCCTTCCAAGTTGCGCCATTAGGAACTGTTACCCGAATCCCATTAAAGGGAGGAATCAGGATTTCTTGGCCAACCTGAACCGACCCCCCTTTTAAACTTGGATTGAGTCGGATCAACGTTTCGGGAATTAAATTATAATTTTGGGCGATACTAGGGAGAGTTTCCCCCAAAACAACCTGATGACGTTGTAGACGAGATAAAACCGGATCAGGACACAGTTGAGAGTCAGGACTTTGGGCAATAGTAAAAATAGGAGGAACTAGGGAGACGAGAAGGGTTAAGAACAGTTCGCTACTCACAAGACCTACAACACTCGTAAAATACTGGGGATACTCTTAATTGCCTCTAGGGAGCGGATTTCATCTAAAGCTGTGCGGAAGTTTCCTTCACAAACATGGTGAGTGACAACGACAATTTCGGCGAGTTCCCCTTGAAACCCAATTTGTACTACAGACTCTAAACTGACTTGATGGTTCCCAAAACTCGTGCCTAGATGACCGATTACCCCTGGTACATCTCCCGTTAGAAAGCGGGCATAAAAACGGGTTTCAATGGCTTCGATGGGGGTAATTTGACAATAATGTTGGTGAACGCAACTCAACAATGGATCAAGGGTTTGGGTTTGACCATTGCTTTTGAGAATCGCCACAATATTCATGATATCCGAAACGACCGCGCTGGCTGTTGGACCTGAACCTGCCCCTGGACCATAAAACATCACTTGTCCGAGGGGGTCTCCTTCAACCAAAATGGCATTGTTTACTCCATTAATATTGGCTAAGGGATGGGATTTAGGCACTAGGGTAGGATGAACCCGTAGTTGAAGGGTATCAGACTCTGTTCCCCCTAATCCTTTGGCGATCGCTAATAGTTTAATCACAAACCCTAATTTATCTGCATAGGCAATATCGGCGGCACTTACTTGGCGAATTCCCTCACAGTAGACATCCTCTCGTTGCACCCGTCCCCCAAATCCGAGGGAGGCAAGAATAGCGATTTTATCGGCCGCATCTAACCCATCCACATCGGCGGTGGGATCAGCTTCCGCGTAACCTAACCGTTGCGCTTCGGCTAAAACATCGGTAAAATCTGCCCCTGCGGTAGTCATTTGGGTCAGGATATAGTTAGTGGTTCCGTTGACAATACCGATAATATTGGTGATCCGGTTAGCCCCTAAAGATTGTTTGAGGGGTTTAATAATGGGAATTCCCCCACCAACCGCCGCTTCTAGGAGAACATAGACCCCCGCACGGTTGGCTGCTTCGTAGATTTCATCCCCGTGACGGGCAATAACCGCTTTATTGGCGGTGACAACGTGCTTTCCTTGGTCAATAGCTTGGAGGATCAGCGATCGCGCTGGTTCTAATCCCCCCAATAATTCCACCACAATCTCAATTTCTGGGTTAGTGACAATGGCTTCTAAGTCTGTCGTGATCACCCCCGGAGGCAGTTGAATAGGACGGGCTTTCTCTGGCGATCGCACCCCCACTTGACTGATCAAAATTTCTTTTAACAGAGGATTTCGCCCTGATGGATCAACCAATATTTGGGCGGTTCCTGCGCCTACTGTTCCCAAACCGAGTAAACCAATCTTAAAGGCCACCACTCTACTCCTAATCATCCTTTCTTTGATCTAGATTAACGGTTTTTGGCAGTAGTTTCCTAAGAATTTGAAGTTTTCAGGGACGAATCAGAAATTTTGAACTTATTTTAATTGACTTATTAAGATTAAGTTATTGAACCGATTAAAGGAGCGATCGCATGGTCAAAACAGCACACAAACCAATCACTTTAGAAGAATTTTTAGAACTTCCTGAAACCCAACCTCCTAGTGAATATATCAATGGTCAGATTATCCAAAAACCGATGCCCCAAGGAAAACATAGCCGTCTGCAAGCAAAATTAGTCACTGCTATGAATAATATTGCTGAATCTCAAAAGATTGCTTATGCTTTTCCTGAGTTAGGTTGTACTTTTGGCGGAAGGGTAATAGTTCCTGATATTGTCGTGTTGCGTTGGGAAAAAATTCCCCTTGATGAAAATGGGGATATTGCTAATGTTATTGTGACTTATCCAGATTGGACAATTGAAATCTTATCTCCTGATCAAAGCGTGACCAAAGTAACGGGAAATATTCTACATTGTTTGAATCAGGGAACTACTTTAGGGTGGTTAATTGATCCAGCCACTCGCTCAATTCTCATTTTTCCGGCTAATCAACAACCACAACTATTAGAAAATCCCGAAGATATCTTATTAGTTCCTGAATTTTTAGAGAATCTCACTTTAACCGTAGAAGATGTTTTTAACTGGTTAAAATTATAAATTTACGAGTTAGAATTTGTCGGAATTCCAAAGGGTAAGACCTTCAAGCGATCGCTGTTTTGGCTTTTGACCAAGTAAAGAAATTAATAGACCTAAAATAATAGCAAAAGGGGCGGCGATCGCTGATTGCCAAATTCCTGGAAAGCTAAACCAACCAAAGGTTGAACCCGCCGTTAAAAGAGCGACTGAAGCGATAGTTCCGTAAAATGCTCCTGTTGCATTAACACGAGGAACAAGAACCCCCATCAGGAAAATTCCCAGTAACGGACCCAAAAACATCGCCGTATATTTAACTAAAAACGGAAGTAAAGATTCTTGTGTTGAAGCCACATAAAACGCTGAAAGAATGCCAAGTATACCCCAAACGATAATTAACCCTTGAGCCACCTTCAAAGACTGTGATTCACTGGGTTTTAATTTAGAGTAACGCTGGTAAAAGTCAACTGTCATGCAAGTAGCTAAAGAATGAAGGGCAGAATCAATTGATGACATGGCCGCCGCAAAAATAGCTGCCACTAAAAATCCTGATGCACCTGGAGGAACTTGATTAACAATAAAATGGGACAGAATTCCATCGGGTTTTACACCATCAGGCAATCCACCATTCAGGGCATAATAACCAAACAAAAGAACCCCAAGTAAAAGGGTAGCTGCCACCCCAATAAAACCGGAGAACCATCCTAACAAAATTGCCTTACGTGCAGATTTAATATCGGCACAAGAAACATAACGCTGAACAGATTGTTGGTTAGTTCCTGCAACAGCAAAAGCCAGTATTCCATAGGCACATAAAGCCGTTGGTAGCGATCGAATAGATGCCGGTTCCCAAGATGGGTTAACGACGACTAATTTTCCTCCTTCTCCTGCCGCTTCCCACAATTGTCCAAACCCACCAGAGACGCTTGAGACAGCTGCCCAAATTCCTGCACCTAAACCAACAAAAATCATGACAAACTGAAGTACATCAGTCCAAACCACGGCTGTAATGCCACCTGTTGCGGTATAAACCACTGAGACAATACCAACAAGTAGTATTGCGTTATAAAGAGGAAGTCCTGTTACCGTTGCAACAACGAGGGATGCAGCGTATAAAAGCCCTCCTAACCGAGCGATGACAAATAGCAAGAAACACAACGAACCTAAAGAGCGAGTTTTGGCATCGAAACGTTTCTCAAGATATTCGTAGGCGGTTGTTAGATTAAGCTGAACAAAAAAGGGGAGAAATAAGAGAATAACTAAACCATAACCAATCAAATCACCAAATTGAAGTTGTAGGTACAAAAAACCGTGGTTATACCCTTCCCCTGGACCGCCCAGGAGTGAAGCGGCTGAAAAAGAAGTTGCAATAATTGACAACCCAACTGCCCACCAAGGGAGTTGCTGTGATCCTCGAAAGTATTGATCGGTGTTGTTTTGTTGGCGACTTGCGACGATTCCGATGGCGATAACAATCAAGGCGTAAACTAGGATAATAGCCCAATCAATTGTACTCATAAACATACTCTAGACTCTTAAAGCCTATTGGAGAAAAACAATAGTATAGCGTCTACCAATAATTTTTTAAATAGAAAATTACTAACATTTGCCAGCATATTCTTATTGTTTATTGTTCCTCAATACTTATCATCCTTCTGGAAAATTTCCAATCCTAAACTCTGATACTATAATCCTCTTTATCAAAAGCTAAATTAGGGTTATAGCAAGGATCGTGTTCTATCAAAGACTTCCACTTAGTTTGAAAATATTTGCCCTCACAAAAAAGTCGTGCTTTTTTAAAATTATTCAGCCCATCATATCCTCTGGTTTTAGCTTCATAGTGATAAAGAACAACATGAGGCAAGTAAATATTGCGATATCCTTTATCAAGTATTTTAAAACATAAATCAATATCATTATAATTAACAGCAAGAATTTCATCAAAACCACCGACTTCCTCAAAAATATCCCGTCTACACATCAAACAAGCACCTGTTACAGCCGAGTAATTATTAATCGTGTTAAGTTGATTAAAATAACCATTAGAAGGAAATGGAAAGCGTTTATGACTATGACCGCAGGAGTAAAAAATTCCTCCTATTACGCCAGCGTGTTGAATAGTTTTATCGGGAAATAATAATAATGCACCCACAGCACCAATAGAAGATCTTTGTGATTGTTCAACCATAGCTTCTATCCAATCAGGTGTAAAAATTTCAGTATCATTATTGAGGAAAAGTAAATATTTTCCCTGAGAGTTCTGAACGGCAAAATTATTAAGTTTTGAATAATTAAATGGAATTTTTAAAGGAAAAACTTTTAATCTTTTTGGCTCTTTTTTTTGCCATATTTGCATTGTTTGTATCGCCTTTTCTTCGGTACTTCCATTATCAATTAAAATAATCTCAAAATTAGGATAAGTTGATTTTTCAAAAATAGAAGCTAAACATCGATTCAAGGTATCTCCCAAATTTTTAGTTGGGATAATAATGCTAACTTTGTCATAATTCTTGATTTTATATCGAATTTGGTAATGTCCAAGACATCCAGAAACATCAGTCACTATTCCTGGTTCACCTCGTCTTTGTATCGCTTCAGATAAAGATTTTTTGGCATTAGTTACGGCATAAATTTTACTATGAATTTGACTAGCGGTTGAGTTAGCATGAATTCGCCAATGATATAGTATATTAGGAATATGAAATATTTTATTGGTCTTTTCCGTTAATCTCAGCACTAAATCATAATCTTGACTGCCTTCATAACCGACTCGGAAACCTCCTATTTTGTTAACTAAAGAACGACGATAAATCCCTAAATGACAAGTATACATTCTAGATAAAAACGAATCTGGACACCAATCAGGTTTAAAATAAGGATTACTTAAATAACCTTGGTCATCAATATTATCTTCATCTGAATAAATTAGGTCAGCATCGGGATGATTGTTTAACAAAGAAACAACTTCATATAAAGCGTGAGGAGTTAAAGCATCATCATGATCTAGTAACGCAATAAATTCTCCAGTTGCCATTTCTAGTGCTACATTAGAAGTTATAGAAATATGACTATTTCTTGCTCTAAAAATAACATTAATACGGGAATCTTGCTCAGCATATTCTTCTAAAACAAGACAGACATCTGGATTAGTTGAGGCATCATCTACAATACAAAGTTGCCAATTTTGATAAACTTGATTAATAACTGAATCAATAGCTGTTTTTAGATAAAATATTTTAGGATTAAAAACTGGCATTATGATACTAATCAAAGGCTTATATTCTAAATTTTTAAGCTTGTTAGTCATATTGTTTAGATCCTGACCTATGGGATAGTTCAAGTTTAACCAGGTTTGATAGTCTGGCTCTAAACTTTTCGGAATTTTATCTGAAATAATGGAATTTTCTCTTAAGTGTAACGAAGGTAATTCAATAGTAAAACAAGGAAAAGGATGACGATTTTCTGTTGCTCCAATAACAAGATAGTGTAGCAAAGGATTCATTTCTGATTGAACTACATCAGGATAATTTTCTAGATAATAAGAAGTATCAAATAAAGGATGCGGTTTATTTCCTTTTTCTGCCCCTATCATAATATAATGAGCTAGTGGGTTCATCTTTAATTCAGTAACATCAGGATATTCTTTTAGGTAAAAAGAAGTATCAAAAAGTGGATTAGGATTTTGACCTTGTGATACGCCGATGTCTAAATAATGTCCTAATGGATCAACACCCGATTCTTTAATATCAGGATTTTGTTCCCAGTAATAACCCGTATCAAATAATCCACTTTTGCTGATTAACTGTGCTGTCTTCCATCTTTTCAATCGTCTAGCAAGTTGAAGTGTCACTAACCAATAAATGGGTTTTAATAATTTAATAAAGAGGAAAGCAATAAATTTAATATTTTTAATTATTTTTTGTTTATCAAAAACTTTAATCTCTTTCTTTTTTTGAGGCGTTGGTAATGGCTCACTTTCTTTCTCTTTTTCCTTAACTTGTTGCAGTTTATTTTCTAACTGTTGAATCTGTGAGCGAAGACTGTCAAGTTCTTGGGAAAGATCAAGAGAATGATTTAAAGTTTCATGAATCTGTTCAAGCCATAATAAATCAGGAGATGATCGAGATTGTTGTTGATTAATGTCAATAAAAAAAGCTTCTAATTTATCAATAGAGTCCTCCCATTGCATTCGTTCTGCTGTTTGTTTACCATGCTTTTTCAGTCTATTATATAGCTCTCTATCATCAATTAAACGTTGTAGGGCTTGTTTCGCTAATTCAATATCTCCGTTAGGAACAACTAAAGCATTATATTCATCAACAATATATTCATCATAACCAGTAACATCACTAACAATACAAACGCCGCCACAAGCCATCATTTCTAGCGGAGGACCAAAACACCCTTCTACACTGCTCAATTTGAGGAGAATATCACAGCTAGAATAAATAGATTTCATTTCAGTAAAAGGGACTTGATAGAAAAAACGATCAATCTTCCAATCGGATAATGGTTTACCTTGATTAGAAACACACCAAACTTCACAATCAAAGTCAGAACAGACTGCTAGAGCTTCTTTTATTCGTTTAAAAGGAGTATCAATAGACCCTTCTACTAAAATTCTATAATGATGTTTTGGTTTAGGTTCAATGGGTTCAACGGGATAAATAATGGTCGGATCAAATCCATTGGGAATATAATGAGCCGATTTTCCAAAATTATGGTTTAGCCATTCAATAATCCAGCGCGCCTCGGTCAGATAATGTACATCAGCAAAATAAGTTAATGCGACTAAACTTTTATAGACTCGATGGTCATAAAAACGGGTTTCATCCGATTGCACAAAATACGCTTTGTGTCGTGATTTAAACTTAAGAACAGGAATTAATGTTGCCCAAAAAGTAGCAATGCAAATATCAACATCCTCTGGAAATTGATCGGGATGATATACCGATATATTTGCTTTAGGAAACCATTGAAAAGACTCTGAACGTGCTGGTGTATTTTTATCTAATAAACAGATAGAAACGTCATATCCTCTAGCTTGTAATCGGGTTATATGTTGTAGTACAACAATATGACCTCCACAGATTAAGTTAGAGGGTAAGACATAGACAATTTTCATAATCATTTAATCTCTTCAATGGATTATTAAAACAGGGTAGAGATAACTAAATCTTTTAGCCCTGATTGTAAATCAATAGTCGGTGTAAACCCCAATTTTTGCTGTGCCAACATTATACCTGAGCAAGAGTGTTTAATGTCTCCAGTACGGGCTTGATGAAAGCGTGGTGGAATCTCGTAGCCAACAGTTTGAGCAATAATTTTCAACAACTCTAGTAAGTTTGTACTAATTCCAGTCCCAATATTATAAATTCGATGATGATTTAAGATAGCGTTTTCTACTGAAGCAGAAAGAATATTTGCCCTAGCGACATCTTTGACATGAATAAAATCTCGACTTTGATAACCATCCCCATAAATTTCTGGTGTTTGACGAGTCCCATAAGCGTGAATAAATCGAGGAATCACTGCCGCATAATCAGAATTGGGTTTTTGTCGCTGACCATAAACATTGAAGTAGCGAAGACAAATACTAGGTAAACCATAAGAATGATAAAAACTTGTCGCTAACGCTTCAGCCGTCAATTTACTAGCGGCATAGGGAGATTTTGGGGCGGGTAGATCAATTTCTCTTACAGGGGGAGTATGATCATCTCCATAGACCGCACAACTTGAAGAAATTACCACTCTTGAAACCCCTGATTTAACGGCTGCTAACAAAACATTTAATGTCCCTGTATTATTAATTTCATGAGCTAAAAGGGGATTTTCCAGAGATTGTGCCACGGATGTCAGTGCAGCGAGGTGAAATACCCAATCCACATCACTCATGGCGGCAATTAATCCGTCTAAATTGCGGATATCATCTTGAATCAATTCAATGTCTGGGATAATAGCTGATAAATTCGCCAAACTTCCCGAACTTAGATTATCGTAAACTTTTACCGAAATCCCTTGGTGTAAGAGTTGTTCTACTAGATGAGAACCTATAAATCCTGCTCCTCCGATGACAATAGATTTCAAGTGTTTTACCTCATAAGTCTACATTCAACCTTATTTAATACTATTCATCATGTTTTTATTGACATATTCTTTGGTTCGCTTTTATTTCTCAAATAAAGATAGACAATCCAAAGCCGATACTCCCCAGTCCATCACTGTTTGTTGAACAATGTTTAAGTTTTCCTTAGCACAATAATGGGCAAATAACGCCGATGACATAAAATTACGCCATCCTGGATTATTATGAACATCTCCTCCAGGATTTTCGGTATAGTTGGAATGGTGACAGAACCCACGACCACCCGATACTAAAACCCGATTAAATTCTTTTAAGTAACTACGCACGACATCACTATCAAAATGAACCATAGCATCCCAACAGTAAATAAAAGTGATAGATTCATCGGGAATTTCTTGTAACCCTGTTCCATCGGTTTTCACAAAGGAAATCTGAGGGTCTTCTTTAAATCGCTCTTGACAATAATCTAGGTTTTCTTGATTGATATCAACAATAATAATTTTTTGAGCAACTTCTTTTAAGTGAAGTGTATTTCTGCCATGACCGGCTGCTAAATCAACGGTCTTACTAAAATCACTACCCTCAATAAAGGGGTAAATGATGGACTCCCATTGAACGGCCATTGAAGATTCAGCTTCATCATAATAGGGGCTGTTTTTCCAATCATTGCCAACAAAAGCAGCGATTTCGGTTAACGGTTTCATCTGATGGGTTTTCTTGATCGGGTTAGTTTGTAAAGCAATAATATCTGATTTTTGCCAAAGCTTTAAATGATTTTTTTCGAGGATCTCATAATCTTCACGATAAATCTTTTTCAATTTAGCCTGGACTGGTTGAGGCAGTTCTACTAATATATTTTCCGACGTATTGTAATAATCTTTAGAAATAGTTTCAACACCAATCGTGTGAAGATAGTCATCAAGATCAGACAGCTTGACGATAATGTCCACCTGATCAGGTTGATAATGACGAGCTTGAGGTCGAATATGCTCATCAATCCACAGAGGATCTGAATTACTAAGTTCTTGTTCTAAATATTCAATAATTTGCTCTAAAGGCGTTTCTGGGGATAAACCGGCTTTGCGAGCATGGGAAAGGGGAGAACTTAAAACCTTATCTTTGTAGTAGCTAATAAATCGCTCAATCGGATCTCGATAAATAGCAACGCGAGTATAGTCTGCAAATAGAGGAGAATTGATTTCAATTAAACTCGTTCCATTGTCACGAAACCCCAAAAGGTCGTGAACCCCTTGAATATCTTCTGCGCCATCTTTACTTATCCCATCATCAACACTTGTAATTCGTTTTAAGGTGGTACTACCCCCTTTGGCAATGGCAACAAATTTATGACGACGTTTGTGATTAACAATAAACAGATTTTGAAAATAAGGGCTCAGGGAAGAGTCTGACATCATCACTATCAATAATCGAAACCAACAAAAGAAAAGGTAAATTCAATAGTGTAGTAGAGACGCTGCATACAACGTCCCTACTGAGTTTGACGGGTTTTTAAGACTCGTCTTTAAAGTAAGTATGGGGGATTACTCCACCCTTGGAGATGATTGGGAAGGGAAAATTGTTCCCTGATTCCCCTAATTCCATCCCTAGACAGTGACCTCAGAACCAAAGATAGAAGTACCACCAAAGGCAAGTAGCTCACCATTGTTGCCGTTTCCGTCAAGATCGCCAAATAAGCGAGGAGTCAAGCTTTGACTAGCCCAGCCACCATTGTTAATATTGAACTGATTGAGTCCATCGAAGTTGATTTCTTCTAACTCTCCAAAGCTTCCGCTTCCATTATTGAGGGCAGCAAAGACGGTATTTCCGCCAAAACCAACAATGTCAAGATCTCCATCATCATCCACATCGGCTAACTCCCGAGGGGTGAGGTCTTGGCTTGTCCATCCTTGAGCAATAGTAAATTGGGTTCCACCATCAAAGTCAATTAACTCCGCATCATCAAAAGTCCCATCGCCGGCACCTTCAGCGAGGAATACCGCACCACCACCAAAGCCAAGAATGTCGGCATTGCCATCACCGGTAACGTCTCCTAAGAGGCGAGGAGTTTCGTTTTGGTTAATCCAGCCCCCATTATTAATGGTAAAGCCAGTCTCACCCGTAATTTCTACCTGTGTTACCTCACCAAAGATACCGAAATTGTTGATGGAAACAAATACACTGGTTCCGCCAAAACCAATCATATCGTCAAAGCCATCACCATTTAAATCAATTAGATGGCGAGGGGTTTCATTTTGGCTTGTCCAACCATCAGTAGTGGTAAAGCTGGTGTCACCGCTAAAGAAGATCTCGCTTGACACGCCAAATCCAGTGCCGGTTCCTAACGCGCGGAAAACTCGACCAGCTCCACCAAAGCCGATCACATCAGCAATATTATCGTTGTTTACGTCTCCAATGAGGCGAGTGGTTGTGTTTTGGCTTGTCCAACCGCCGTTATTGGCAGTAAATCCTGTTACTCCACTAATATCAAAGCCGGTGGCTTCTCCAAAGCTTCCATTCTCATTGACAGAGATAAAGACCTGATTTCCGCCAAAGCCAAGAATATCAGAATCCCCATCCCCATCTGTATCGGTTAGGAAGCGAGGGGTTTCATCTTGATTAGACCAGCCCCCATTGTTAATGGTAAATAACTTAGGCGCGCCAATTGTAACTGTTTCTTCTTCACCATAAGCGTCAGTGTCTGGATCTGTGAGGTCAACAACATTCTCAGAGACTGAAACTTCGCTATCGCCAAAGGTAAGAATATCAGCTAAACCATCACCGCTTAAATCGGTAAAGAATGTAGGGGTTGCATTTTGACTGGTAAAACTGGCTACATCATTTTCAAACTCAACAGAATCAGTAAAGAGTCCTGTTCCAGGATTCCATAGAGAAACAAAAATGGAAGAAGGTCCCAAGCCAACGATGTCAAGGAAGTTATCACCATTAAAATCAACGAGAAAACGGGGAGCTGTATCTTGGTTAGACCAGATACCATCAACAAAATCAGCATCTCCTCCTATGGTCTGTGGGGCATTCAGTGCAAAATTACCGGCTCCGTCTCCGAATGCGAGAAAAACTCCGTCTGCGGTAGTGACTGGGTCAGTAGTGGGATCGACAACAATATCCTCACCAAACCCAACAATGTCAAGGAAGCCGTCATTGTTGACGTCTCCAAGTAACCGAGGAGTTTCAGTTTGACTTGTCCAGCCTTGAGCCACAGAAAAGAAAGGAGGGAATGCTGCTCCTCCAGCTGTAAAGTTGCTAGCTGTCCCAGGTCCAAAACCAGCAACTCCACCATTTATAGAATAAAAAGTCCCGTCGGTATCGAACCCAATGATGTCAGCATCACCATCACCATCAATATCGGTGAAAAAGCGAGGAGTCGTATCTTGATCAATCCATCGAGCAACTTCGGTAAAGGTCGTTCCACCAGCAGCAGCAGTAATATCTACCGGTACTATTGTCTGAAAACCGATAGCACCATCATTCCGATAGTCACCATCTAGTGTCGTGCCGGCATTGGTTGAAAGTACGATCCCAGTCGGGGTAAATGCCAAGAGGTCATCGTCCCCATCAGCATCAATATCTCCAAAAGCGCGGATAGAGGTGTTCTGACTGATAAACCCTTGTAGGGGAGTAAAGTTGAATCCTTGTCCAAAGGTAAGTTCACGGCGTAGGCTAAATGTCCCGGTAGGAAACCCCGTACCAGCGTCAAAGCCTTGGTAGGAGACAAAAACTCGACTCCCCCCGAAACCTACAATATCGAGTGCGCCATTACCGTCAACATCTGCGAGAAGACGGGGAGTACCATCTTGGCTGGTAAAACCATCGGAAATGGTAAAGCCACCATTTTGGAGAAATGTTAAATCTGGAAATGCCATAGTAATCGTTCACTCCTTACACAAAATAAAAAACAATTGACTGGGAACATTTATATCGATTGTGAAACAGGTGAGACCTAGTTTCGTTTAGTCTGTTTGCGGCATTTTTATCAACAGACTTTAACCTATTTTCTAGCATAGTTCTAAAATTTTGACAAGAATTTGTTTTTAATGAAAAAATCAAGGCATTAATAAAGGCATTTATTTGATATGTTACGTCTTAAGACTATAACTTGTTGTACAAAGTTGCTATCTAAAGAATTAATTTTAGAAAAAACCGCCTCCTATTAGCAAATTATTCAAGAAGTTTTCTAAAACCATCAAAATTATAATTGATAGGGTTCATTTGAGCCAAGTAAGTTAATCAATTCTTAAACAAATTATGTTGAAAATTTAGAGAACTTCACCAATGGTTTGTTATTTGATTTTGACCCAAAATGAACAGCCATGTTTGGGAAGATGTTCTATTTGGGCTTTTTTCCGTAAGGGATCTAGAATATCGATTAATTCAGGGTCATGACTAATAAACATATTCGGAAGAATAATATCAAATAATTGCCCTTGACCTAGGATGTATGCGGCCAATAAATATTGCTCAGAATAATAGCGATTACTCCAATCCTCTGGGTAGTCGTAAGGAAGACAAATATCGTGTATTTGAACCAAAACACCAGAATTTAATTGGGGAATAATCTCTAAGAAAACGATGGTTACATCAGAATTCATGAACACTCGGTGTGAGTTATCAATGAACAAAATATCATTAGCTTCTAACTGCTCAAAAACGTCGAGATTGACTTCCTCAACTGGCTTTCTGATAATTTCATCACAGATTTTATCTATTTCTGCGCGGGGATTGGGATCAATGGATATGATTTTAGTATCGAGTCCATGATCAACAATTGCTTTATAGGCAAACTTGGTAGAATTACCTGAGCCAACCTCCAGATAGATTTTAGGATGGCTGTTGACAATAAAACTATAGAGAGCGATTCCGTCTAAAGCTGGAAGCCAACCATTGGACCAACAAGGTTCAGTTAATTCGTAATAATTCGGGGGTTGCTCTGGAATATCAACAAAATAAGGACACAGAGAAAGAATTTGCTCTAAATATCTTTTATATACCCCTTTATTTGCCCCAAAGATTTGGTTAAGTTGCTGATGAGGGTGATTATTGTCCCATCTTCGCTTTAGACTAATAGGATAGTCGAGGAGAGCGATCGTTTGAGGAGAAGCCTTGTGAGTGGCTACTTTTAAGGTTTCGATTAGTTCAGGGTTTTCCTCGATTTGTGACTCAATAAAAGACAAAAAATCGACGCTATTCATGAATTAGATCCTCAATAAGCTCAATATACTGGGTTTGCATTTTGCTAATGTCCAAACAATCAACTGCGTAATTTCTACTATTTTGCTTCATTGTTTGATAAAGTTGCTTATTTGAGGAAATTTGCTGAATTTTTTCGATGAAGCCTTCCGTATCATGAGGACTACAAAGGTATCCATTATACTCATCTTGAATAATATGGGGAAGTCCTCCAATGGCTGAAGCAATTACCGGAACGCCCATGGCTAAGCTTTCTAAGACAATATTAGGACGACCATCAATCTTTGAAGGAAGAATCAACAAATCGGTCACGGCTAAATAAGGTTTAGTCTCAACAATTCCTGGAAAGTGAATGCGAAACTCTAGACCATAGTCTTTGATCAGTGTCTTGATTTCCTCTTCCATTGGCCCGTAGCCTGCCATAATAAAGCAAAGCTGTTGATTATCTTTAAGCTGATTAACTATCTCAACAAAGATTTCTGGACACTTTTCGTCTGAAAACCGACCAATATAGGAAACGATAAATTTTTCTGGGGGAATCGCTAAGTTCGGGAGGGTGGAATAATCAACTTTGTCAGCATTGAAATAGTTAATATCCACTCCGTTAGTAATCAGATGAACCTTATTAGGTTTCTCCCCATATTCATCGAGAAGACAGGTCTTCACTCGTTGGTTTTCTACTATATTGAGGTCAATCTGATCAGCATACCGGCGATTATTTTCAATATGACCATATTCGTTATAAAGTTGGTCAATAATTTTGAGGGTTGGATAATTTTCCTTGAGTTGGGGCAGTAAGGAATAAAAGTAACCGGAACCAGCCATGAGAACCAGATCCATTTGTTTGGATTCAATTAAATAATAGACTAATTCTTGCCACTTATCCTCTGTGAATAAATTGGGAAAGTGATAAACTCCGTCTACAATTTCTTCATATCTTTCAGTGGTATCTTCTTTGGACGAAAGAGGTTTTATGGTGGTTAAGACATAAATATCAAAACCCTGTTCTTTAAAACGTTTCATCAGGGTTAGTAAAACGGTGTCAACCCCTCCCATCACAGTAAAAGGAAGTGCGTAGAGTAATGTCTTGCGTTTTTGAGGTGTGGGGTTATTCTGAGTAACTAAGAGGTTTTTATAACCATCTTGAACAGAATATTGAGGCTTGGATTGTTCAATAACTAGGACTTGGTCTGGTTTTTGATAAAGTTCTTGATGTTTTGTTTGAATTTGTCCTTTCAGGCGGTCATGGTTCAGGAAATCAAGCTCATACTTAGAGGAACCATGTTTTCGATAAAGAAATAAAGGTTCTGGGATCACATCCCCAATTCCTCCTATCTTAGCCATTCCAATCCAGAGATCCCAATCTTCATATCCCATGTCGGGGTCGTATCCCCCCACTTTTTCCCACGTATCACGGCGAAAAACAGCAGATACCTCGACTCGGTTTTCTTGTAACAATGTAGCTAAGTCAAAAGCAGCAGTTTCCCAGATTTGATCACTTTCATCAAATTCTTGAATCCAGGTGTAGCAAATATCTAAATTTTCTGTTTCTAGTTTGATTAAACATTTTTCTAAATAGGTTGCTTTGAGCATATCATCAGCATCTAAGCAACAGATATATTTACCTTTGGCTTGCTGAATTCCAGAATTTCGGGCGATCGCAACTCCTTGATTAGGTTGCCGAATAATCTTGGTTTTGGCTTTGTTGATCCCATCTAAGACTTCTTTCGTTTTGGGATCAGTTGACCCATCATCAACCACAATGATTTCCAAATTTTGGAAAGTCTGTTGTAAAACTGAATCGATGGCTTCTGTCAGATAATGACCATAGTTGTAACAGGGAATAATGACACTCACCAACGGTCGATCTATATCCCATTTTTCTAGGTTAATAGTTGGATTTGGAGGAGTTTGAATTATTTCTAATGGAGGAGGTTCATCAACAATGTTTTCTGATTCTAAACTTTTTTCTAATTCGGAGGAAGATGGCTCATCAACAATATTTTCTGATTCTACACTTTCAACTAATTCTAATGGAGATTCATCATTAACAGGGTTTTCTTGTTCTACACTTTTTTTAGACTTCAATGGTTCTGTTAGGGACTCCAAAAAAGAAAGGTGTTCATTTTTAGCTCCTACAATATTTCTTACCTTAAACCATTGATTTCTAATCTTCCAGAATTTGCTACTTTCTACGGCTTCTGCACGAGATTTCCAATAGTTTCTTTCATGAGTAACTTGATCTACTTCACAATACTTTTGATATAGTTGTTCTTGAGTTTGGGTTAATTGATTATTAGTATGGTTTAATTTTTCTTGAGTTTGGGTTAATTGATTATTCGTATGGTTTAATTTTTCTTGGGTTTGTGCTAATTCATCATTAGTATTGTTTAATTTTTCTTGGATTTGGGTTAATTGATTAGTTAATTGATTATAAGTATGGTTTAATTCTTCTTGGGTTTGAGTTAATTTATTATTGGTGCAATGTAGTTGTTCTTGAGTTTTTGCTAATTCATTATTTTTTTGATTCAGTTCTTGAAAAAGCTGACGATAATTCGCCGCTTCTTCTCCTAATTGGATTTCTAATTTTTTTATAGATGAGTTGCTAGTTTCTAGGTTAGATTCAAGAATACTAATCTGTTGCAGAAAATATTCTTTAGCTTCTAAATAAGATTGATTATCTCGATATTGTTTAAGCAAGTTAGAAGCAAGATAAGACCAATAGTATAGATTAAGGCTGGTTCCTTTTTGTTCAATATTTTTGCTTTTCTTACTGAGATAGTCTACTATAGTTTGACAAGCTTCAATGTTTTGAGTATATCTAAAGTGAATGATAAAGTAACAGATAATTTCTTCTTCATCTAACTTTGATAGATCAACTCTGGTCATTGACTTTAAGTAATCATTTACCGGCTGATAGTCAATGGTCTTCTGATGAGAGTTACTGATAAAACCAGCTAGACTAGCCCCATAACCATCTAGGGAAAAAACGCCTCCCACATAGGATTTGCCAAAAAAGTGTTTAATAATTGTTTTAAAACTTTCTTCAGTAAAGTAATAAATATGCTCTAGGGATGAATTGAGCCAATAGTCATCTCTGTCATCGAAAACAATACAAGGAACTTCAAAAAATAATAGACCATCTGGTTTGAGAATTGCTTGAATTTTTTCTAGAGTTTTATTAAGTTGAGGAATATGTTCTAAGACAGCCCAAGCAGTTACTATGTCATATTCCTGGTTCGCTTCAAAGGCAATTTCTAGGAAGTCTAAATTATAAGTTTTATATCCTTTCTTTCGACAAAGTTTTGCATATTCGGGGGTTAATTCTACCCCAGTAAGGTTAGTACAACCATAACTTTTAGCTAAGTCAAGGAATAACCCATTACTAGCTCCCAAATCTAGTAGTGATCCTTTCGTTTTAGTCAAAGCAACTAACGCGATCGCCCACAGAAAGTAATCGTAACCAACCGCTCTATAATCATCGTAACCAATGGCTAAGTTTCCATTGGGATTAGACTTTTCATAGTATTCTAAATCGTACCATTGACTTAGATCTTCTGGATACTTTTCGACAAATCCTAAGCGACAATTATTACAAATTAAAACCCAGAGGTCATCTGCTCTTTTTTTATATTTAGACAATTCATTAGAGTGGCAAAAAGGACATTGCTCGTGTTTTATATAATTCATTTCTTGAGACATAATTTATACGAGATATTTATTAAAGATTAGCAATAAATATTAACCAAAAAATTGTACTAAGCGTATGTTAGGCTATGATAGAAATAAAAGAATAAAATGTGAACATTTTTGACTATATTGTTTGATGAATAATTTTACTGTTGTTATCGATGGTGTATTTTTCCAATTTAATCAAACAGGAATTGCTCGCGTTTGGCGTTCTCTGATAGAAGAATGGGCTAACTCCGAGTTTGGCAAACACCTCCTTGTCTTAGATAGAAGCAATACAGCCCCTAAAGTTCCAGGAATACAATATAAATTGGTTCAACCTTATGATTATCGTTATAGTGCCTTAGATTGCACTAAACTGCAACAAATTTGCGATGAAATCCAGGCTGATATTTTTATTTCAACCTACTATACCACACCTTTGTCTACTCCCACTGTTTTTATGGCCTACGATATGGTTCCTGAAGCAATGGGATTTGACTTAAATGAACTTTGTTGGCAAGAAAAACACCGTGGAATTCTTTATTCAAGTCGATATGTAGCAATTTCGCAGAATACCGCCCAAGATATCACAAAGTTTTTTCCTCAAATTTCCCCAGATTTAATCACAGTTGCCTATTGCGGAGTTGACTCCTCCTTTAAACCAACATCTGACGAAGAAACCCTTCATTTTAGGAAAAAATATAAGATTGATAAACCCTATTTTCTGGTGGTAGGTTCTCGTCTAAGTTTAAAAGGATACAAAAATGCAATACTCTTGTTCAAGTCCCTTTCTCAATTAGAAAATCGTCAAGATTTTGCTATTGTTTGTGTCGGAGGAGAATCAAAACTAGAACCAGAATTAGCCACTTTAGCTAAGGATATAGACACTCATTTATTAACCCTTGATGATCTTGAATTGAGATTAGCTTATGGAGGAGCGATCGCCTTAGTTTATCCCTCAAAATATGAAGGATTTGGACTTCCTATTGTTGAAGCAATGGCCTGTGGTTGTCCGGTGATTACTTGTCGTAATTCTTCCCTACCTGAAGTAGCAGGAAAAGCCGCCTTATATGTAGAAGAAGATAATGTACAAGAAATGATTGAAGCCTTGAAAAAAATCCAAACCGAAAACATTCGTCAACAACTAATAGCTTTAGGATTAGAACAAGCTAAGCAATTTTCTTGGGAAAAAATGGCTAATACTATGGCTAAAATATTACAAGAAACTGCCTTTAAGTATCGAAATAAACCACCGACTTCAGCGACATTAATTTGGCAAGCTTTTAGACAAGAACAAAGTTACAGACAACAAAGTAATTCTTTAATAGAAACTGTAGATAAACTTAATCAAACAAACCAAAAATTATCACAAAGGATTAAACAATTAGAACAAGAACTTGAATCGTTACTCACGACTAAAGGCGCACTTCGTCAATTAAGTAAACGTTTGTTGCAAAAAATCAGACTGATACAATAGGGTTAACGGTTCTACCTTATGTACTATGCTAAACTAATAACTAATAAAAGACTAAAGCCTTATTCTATAAGAACAAAGCCCACCTTCGCGGAATCAATTATAGATTGCGTAGGCAACCTTTGTTTGTATCGCTTAACTTTTCAGGGTTCAAGTCCATTGTTTGTGATAGTTTAGCATGATTTTTTTCAAAAAACTGAATCATTTTTCTGCTTATGATCTAGCATCATTCGGACAACATCAGGCATTTTATACTGAGCTTTCCATCCCAATTTAACCTTAGCTTTTTCGGGATTACTACGACTAATAACCAGATCAGTAGGTCTTAATAAAGTTTGATCTATAACCACATAATCTTGCCAATTTAAACCTAAACAACTAAATGTTTCGGCAACAAATTCTTCTAAAGAAAAACTTTGTCCCGTGGCAATTACATAATCATCAGGTTGCTCTTGCTGTAGCATTAAATACATAGCTTCTACATATTCTGGAGCCCATCCCCAATCGCGTATAATAGCCATATTTCCTAAGCGTAATTTTTCTTGATTTCCTTGGGCAATACGACAAGCAGCAACGACAATTTTTTGAGTTACAAATCGTTGAGGACGTAGGGGAGATTCGTGATTAAATAAAATTCCTGAACAGCCAAAAATTCCATAAGCTTCTCGATAGTTAGCCAATTGCCAAAAAGCGGTAGACTTAGCCACCGCATAAGGACTACGGGGGCGAAACGGAGTTAATTCATCGGCCGCGAGACCGCCAATATCGCCAAAACACTCACTCGAACCAGCATTGTATAATTTAATCTCTGCCCCGGTAAACCGAATAGCTTCGAGGAGATTTAAGGTTCCTGTGGCGATACTTTCTAGGGTTTCTACCGGTAATTCAAACGATAACCCTACCGAACTTTGGCCAGCTAAATTATAGACTTCATCAGGTTGAACTCTATTTAAAACCTGTAAAACACTGCGAAAATCATTGAGAGCCATCGATTCTAATTTTACCTGTTCTCGAATGCCTAAACGAGCTAGGTTGGTAAAAGCACACATCTGAGCATCCCGTGACGTACCATAGACTTGATAACCTTTTTTTAGGAGAAAATTAGCTAGATATGCACCATCTTGACCCGAAATACCGCAAATTAGGGCGACTTTTTGACTCATGAATTTGATTTGATAAACTTTGAATAGGTCTGAAGTAAGATTTGTTCATAACGTTCACCCATTCGGTTCCAAGTGTACTCATTTTCGATCAACGCTCGACCATTGATAGAAAGTTTTTCTCGTAATTTGGGTTGCTCAAACAAGCGACCAATGGCATAAATATATTCATCAACCCCATTAGCCCTCATGGCACTTAAGGGGACTCCAGTCCCATCAACGGGTAATCCTTCTAAACCATAATCGCTAGCAACTAGGGGGGTTCCAGTGGCTAAGGTCTGGAGGGTTCTCAGTTTAGTTCCCATACTTTTACGAATAGGAATCACACAAACTGTTGTCCAGTGGAGATATTCAACCACCGAAGGGACTTGACCCGTAACTTTAATGCCTGGATAATCTCCGAGTTCTTTCACTTGGGGAACAGGGCGAATTCCGACTAATTCGAGAGTAGTTTCTGGATAACGTTTACGAAGTTCGGGAAAGACTTCTAAACTAAAAAAACGGGCTGCATCGATATTTCCGGGTTTGTCCATTGCTCCAATAAAAACAATACGCTGACCTCCTTGGTTAGCCGCTCTTTTGGGGAATACAGATAAATCTAAACCATTAGGAATTAGGGTAATTGGGCTTTCTATCTTTAAATTTTTAAGTAATTGTCGCTGGGGTTTGGATGCCGCCACAATGGCAGAAAATTTATTACAATACTGCCTTTCATAGCGGCGAAGTAGGGGTAAATTAATTTGATTGCGTAGACCCGATTCGTTGGTTTGAGTTTCTGTTTGATGTTTATAAGTTTCGCATACGGATCGATGAATATTGATTATTGTCGGCAATTTTTCGCGCCACTGAGGACGCACATATATTTCATTACTACTTCCTTCACAGGTAAGAAGGTCAAATTCTTCAGAGTCAACAGCTTGATCTAAACATTCTTGAATCTTAAGGGAATAGTGAGATAAGAACCTCGGAGGAGTTCCCTGTTGAAAAAAGACCCCTAATTGCTTAGCTCGCTCAAGAAAACCTGACGAATTAGTTTCACGAGTAACGGAGGGAAAAATGATACAATTCTTAACTTGTTGTCTCAACGTTAATAGATCTTCTTCTATGACCTGCTCAGGTAATTGGGTCACAAGGGTGATCTCATGACGTTGATTTAAGTATTTTAGGAAAGAGAATGTTCTCATCTGAGTTTTTCCCTGAATAGGAGGATAGGGAAAGGTTGATGAGACTATGAGAATCTTCATCCGCGATCGCTGATTGAGAGATGTCTGGATAATTCTAACAGTATTAGCCTCGATGACAATAGGGAGCCTCAGTATCTTCATGGTAGAGTTATGTTAAAATTAGCCATGACTGCTGCGTTGGTGACTGCCAATAAAGTTTTTTGATCTATGCTTTTAAGTTTAGGGAGCAGACAGCTTTTTGTGGTAGTAAACCGAGCTTGTACTCGGAAACGGAAACAAACAGCGTTAGCACCCACCTGGTGTCACCAGGTCATAAACTGAGGTAAAACGGCGCAGCAGTTTCTTAATGAAATTTTAAGGAAATGTCAGGGTTTCTAGATATAAGTGATTTTAGGTTGCACAATCAAAACCCGTAAGATAACCTGATATTAAACAAACCCCAACTATTATCAGCATTAGTGCAACTGACAGATCGCTTCAAAACGGCTCTTGATCGAGCAAATCTAATTAAATTAGACCACGGGTTAACCTTAATTCATCAGTATCAACCAGCAACTCCTGTGGCCGTTGTCGATGTTTGGATTAAGGCTGGATCGAGGCTAGAACCGCATCCCTGGTTAGGGATGGCACACTTTCTAGAACATATGATTTTTAAGGGAACTAAGCAAGTTTCACCAAGAATATTTGATCAGATTGTTGAAAGCAATGGGGGAATAGCTAATGCAGCGACGAGTTATGATTATGCTCACTTTTTTTTAACGACTGCTTCCTCTTATTTACCAAAAACCTTACCTTATCTAGCAGAGATTCTTCTTAATGCAGAAATTCCTGAAGAGGAATTTATTAGAGAACGCAATGTAGTCCTTGAAGAAATTCGCTCTTGTTCTGATGACCCTGACTGGTTAGGGCTCCAAACTCTGTGTGAGAGTTTATATCAACGTCATCCCTACGGACGTTCCATATTAGGTCATGAAACTCAATTACAGAATTATTCTCCCCAACAGATGCGCTGTTTTCATCGGACTCATTACCAACCCGATAACATGACGGTAGTGATAGTAGGAGATGTGCAAGAAAAAGCCGCGCTTTCCCTAGTAGACAAAAATTTTAGCCAATTCAATTCCCCTGAGCAATGTCCCTCTACGTTAACCGAAGCTGAACCCCCTTTGCTTGACATTAGACGGACTCAAATGTACCTTCCTAGACTAGAACAGGGACGATTATTAATGGGGTGGATAGGCCCTGGTGTAGAGCATTTAAAAGACGGATGCGGGTTGGACTTACTGTCAACTATTTTGGCAGCCGGACGGTCTTCTCGTTTGGTGAGAGAATTACGTGAACAACAGCAGTTAGTTTATGATGTAGAAAGCAGCTTTTCATTGCAGAAAGACTCTAGTTTACTGACCATTGGGGCATGGTTAGCTCCCCAAAATTTGGAACTGGTAGAACAGTTAATTAGGGAGCAACTAGAAAAATTACAGATTAACCCTGTTACTGAAGAGGAATTGGCTAAAGCAAAACGGCTACTGTGTCATGATTATATCTTTTCCACAGAAACCCCCAATCAATTGGCGGGGCTGTATGGATATTATCAGACCATTGCGTCGGCTGAACTATGTCTGGCTTATCCTTATATCATTAAAGCGTTTTCAGCTTTAGAATTACAACAGATTGCCCATCAATATTTGTCGAGCGAGAGATATGCTATTACAGTAATGCAACC
Source organism: unicellular cyanobacterium SU2 (assembly GCA_002110465.1). Lineage (GTDB taxonomy): Bacteria > Cyanobacteriota > Cyanobacteriia > Cyanobacteriales > Microcystaceae > Rippkaea. Next base: position 207,374 of record NEED01000075.1, read on the forward strand.
ATGTTAATCCATTAAAAATTATCAATACAATATGCAAAAGGTTCAAAGAACGAGCAAGGAGCGATCGCCACATTATGTTAAGTTAGACAATGGGATAACGATTATTTTAGGGGAAAATCCGGCAGCCGATGTAATTTCAGGGCGTATTTTTCTAAAAAATGCTGGATCGTTACAAGAACCAAGGGAAAAAGCGGGACTTTTTCATCTTTTGGCCACAGTAATTACGAAAGGAACCGAGAGTTTATCGGCCTTAGAACTAGCTGAAGCAGTAGAATCTATTGGAGCTAGTGTGGGAGCTAATGCGGCGGCTGACTACTTTGTGATGGGGATAAAAACCGTCTCGGAAGACTTTCAGGAAATGTTAGCCTTAGTCGGAGAAATGTTGCGATCGCCGACTTTTCCTGAAGCAGAAGTCGCTTTAGAAAAACACCTGATTAGTCAAACGATTCGTTCTCAACAAGAACAGCCTTTTAATGTAGCATTTAATCAACTAAGAGCAGCTATTTATCAAGATCATCCCTATGGTATTTCGATTTTAGGTAACGAAGAAACCGTTAGTAATTTAAGTCAAGAAGATTTACAAAACTATCATCAGAATTACTTCCGTCCTGACAATTTAATTATTAGCTTATCGGGTCGTCTAGATATCGATCAGGCTGTCTCTTGGGTAGAAAAAACTTTTGGGGATTGGTCAATTCCTGAACATTCTTTAACGTTACCTGCCTTACCTAATCTTGACGTTTGTCCTCAGAAACAATTTACATTTCAAGAGACCCAACAATCTATCATTATGTTAGGTTATTTAACGACAGGAGTCCGAAGTTCTGATTATCCCGTTTTAAAACTATTAAGCACCTATTTAGGGAATGGTTTATCAAGTCGTTTATTCGTGGAATTGCGAGAAAAACGAGGCTTAGCTTATGATGTTTCCGCGATCTATCCTACCCGTTTAGAACCCTCTCAATTTGTTGTTTATATGGGAACTGCTCCTCAGAATACTAACATTGCCATTGAAGGATTGCAACAAGAAACTGAGCGTTTATGTCATCAAGAATTAACATCCCAAGAGTTACAAATAGCCAAAAATAAATTATTGGGACAGTATGCCTTAGGGAAGCAAACTAATTCAGAAATAGCTAATCTATACGGTTGGTATGAAACCTTGGGATTAGGAATTGAATATGACCAAACATTTCAAGATGAAATCAATCAAGTCACCCCAGAAATGTTGCAGATAGTGGCTAAGAAATACTTACTTTCTCCCTATCTTTCTGTGGTAGGACTCAATTTGAACTCCTAAATAGGGAGGCTAAAGCCTTGACTACCAACTCTATTTTTTAAATAATTTGAATTCCTGTATTCGACAACTTCGATACCCACAATTCTAAATCTGGATCAACAATAGTTTGTCGGACTTGATTTTTAATATTTTGGGCTTCTTCTTGAGACTGACATAAGGTAAATACCGTGGGACCTGATCCTGACATCATGGTTCCGAGTCCCCCTGCTTGTTGTAATATGTCTCGTAATTGAGCAACTTGGGGATATTCAGGTAAAACTACTTTTTCTAAATCATTAGATAGTAATTGACCGATTTTTTGGTTATCTTTCTGACCAATCGCCTGTACCAAAGGACCCGAATTAATGTTAGAAGTCTTAGACTCTATCTCCGAATGATCGTTAACATATTCATGACCAAATTGCTGTCGATAGGTTTTATAAGCCCAAGGAGTAGACACCGCTAGACTATGGTACTTTCCTAATACAAGCCATAGGTTATCAAGATCTTGGATAGGATCTAATTTTTCCCCTCTTCGAGTAGCGATCGCCGTTCCTCCTGCAATACAAAAAGGAACATCCGACCCCAATTGTTCCCCTAACCGTTGTAATTCGGGGATAGTTAACCCTAATTGCCAGATTAAATTTAATCCGACTAACACCGCCGCCCCATCGGTTGAGCCACCGGCTAACCCAGCAGCGATAGGAATACGTTTATCAAGGATAATATCTACGCCTCCATAATTGGCAAAGGCTTCCCTAAATTCTTGCTTCATCAATTGTGCCGCACGATAGGCTAAATTTGTCTCATCGGTGGGAACTTGAGGATGGGAACAGGTTAAACGAAACGCTTGGGTTCCGTTTGGACGAATTTCTAAACGATCAGCCAGATCAATACTTTGCAGGATCATCACCAATTCATGATATCCATCGGGGCGATCGCCAATGATTTCTAAATATAGATTGATTTTAGCTGGAGCCAGTAAGGTATAAGGGTGCATGGTGAGAGGGGGAGAGGGGGAGAGGGGGGCTTCGACGGTCGCTCAGCCCAAGGGGGTGGGGAAGAAATGAGTTTAGGGGTGAATTTAGAAAAATTTAACTTCTTTAGTCCTTAGCCTCCTCAACCCATTGTTTTAGGGTGGCTACTACATCTTCAATAGCCATCTCTTGAGACTGTTTTCTTGCCCGTTTTACAACTTCTACCTTACCGGACTTAAGCGATCGCCCGGTCACAATACGGTAAGGAATGCCAATTAATTCGGTATCTTTAAATTTAACTCCTGCCCGTTCATCTCTGTCATCTAAAAGCGTTTCTACGCCGACTTGATTTAATTCCTCATACAATTTTTCAGCAACTTCTATCTGTTTGGGGTCGTTAATATTGGGAATTACCACGATCGCATGATAAGGGGCGATCGCCACTGGCCAAATAATTCCATCTTTATCATAGGACTGTTCTACTGCCGCTTGAGCTAAACGAGAAACCCCGACCCCATAACATCCCATAACTAAGGGTTGTTCTTCCCCTGCTTCGTTAGTGAAAGTTGCCCCCATAGCTTGAGAATATTTGGTTCCTAACTGGAAAATATGTCCGACTTCGATCCCTCTAGCGGTTTTTAGGGTTTGTTTGGGATCATGAACCGCGCGATCGCCCGCCATAGCTGTTCTCACATCTACCACTAATTTCGGTAACTTAAACTCTTTATCCCAATTTGCCCCCAACTGATGATATCCTGTTTCATTAGCCCCCGTAATAAAGTTTTTTAGGTCTATAACGGTTTTATCAACCAGTCTGAGGAATTTCGGGGCATAATCTTGGCTCGATGTAATATAATCATCTTCTAGATCGGGGGCAATGTAGCCCAAAGGTAAAGGTTTAGCCGCCCATTTTTTTTGTGCGGTTTCATCAGGAACACTCAAAGCTAATACGGCTGTCCCTTGATATTGGGGGGCAAGTCTAACTAATTCATTGGTTAACTTCACCTCATTAACATCTTGATCGCCACGAATGCTAACCAACACTAACACTGTTTTTCCACTGTCATAAACCACCTGGTAAAGGACATTTTTGACGATCGCTGTGGGGGAACATTGTAAGAATTTACAGAGTTTCTCGATAGTATCAGTGCCTGGGGTTTCCCGTTTTTCTGCCTTAGTAAAGGGAGATTTTTCGGCATCAGGAGGTAAAGACACTGCTTTTTCTACATTGGCAGCATATTTTCCATCTTCGGTGTAGAGAACTTCATCTTCTCCTGCTTCAGCGAGAATCATAAACTCTTGGGAAGCTGATCCCCCGATCGCTCCTGAGTCAGCTTGTACAGCCCGAAATGCCAAGCCACAACGACTAATCATATTTCGATAGGCTTGATCCATTGCTTCATAGGTTTCTTGAAGACTTTCTGGGGAGGTGTGGAAAGAATAAGCATCCTTCATAATAAATTCTCGTCCTCGCATTAACCCAAAACGGGGGCGAATTTCGTCGCGGAATTTAGTCTGAATTTGGTATAAATTAACAGGTAGCTGACGATAGGAACGGATCATGTCCTTCGCAACTGTCGTGATCACCTCTTCATGGGTAGGGCCAAGTCCTAATTCTGTTTGTCGTCTATCGATAAGGGAAAACATGATCCCTTCTGCTTTTGTGTAGGTTTCCCACCGTCCTGACTCTCGCCAGAGATCTGCTGGTTGTAGTTGGGGAAGTAGACATTCTTGGGCATTGGCTGCATTCATTTCTTCGCGGACAATTTGGGAAACTTTCTGCAAAACCCGCCACATCAAGGGTAAATAGGCATAAATTCCACTCCCAATACGACGGATATATCCTGCCCTTAATAACAGTTTATGACTGGGAATTTCTGCTTCGGCAGGATCTTCACGTAGGGTAACAAAAAGCATTTGAGACAGTCGCATGGTTGGTTTCCTCCTATTAACCCAGGATTCATTATGGCATCTTTTGTCCATCCCAATTAATTTCTCAGTAATTTCTCTAATTTTTTATTTCTAAATGTAATTGACTTCTTTTGAAAGATTAGTATAAATACATAAAATGATTGTCATTTGTTTTTCTTGCTTCCGAAAATATACGCAAAAAAGACATTTTTAACTTTGTTTTTGACACACATCTCTCGACAAAAATAAATCAATTGCGTATAATTATTTATAAGGAACTTCCTATTTACATCAACAAATAAGTGTTAATACATATTAAAATAAATAGGAATTTTTTTTAAGGCGGTTTACTCTCCTTACAATTACTCAATTCTTCATTGTTTTAGTATGTCTACTTAGGTGATTCAAGATTAGAGGTATAAATAAAAATGACACAAACTATCAAAAAGCAGCCACAAATTTATTTTAATGTTATGGAAACCTTAGTGCAAGAAGAAATTGAGAAGCAGCTAAAATTTTATCCTGAAAATATAAAACCATACATGAATAAAATTGAAATAGCAACCTATGCTCTCAACCGCTTACCGGCTCTTTATGCTTCAAGTCAACTAGGAAAACAAAAGCAATTAAGAGTAGCAAAAATACAATACTCTAAACAAATAAATTCAGTGGTTCGCCGTTCTTTAGCAGCCATAGAAAGAGATCCGCTAAGACAATCAATTCCTTTAGTTTCAGATTCAAAAGAACAATCAAAAGTGACAGATTTCACTTTAAAAAAGATTGAAAATCTTCTCAAAGACTATAACTTATTACCTTACGATCAGCGTCTATCATGGGATAATGTAACCGAGGTAATTCAACAAGCGTTAAACAGAATTATTTGGCTCACCAAAAAAGAGGTAGAATTTGAACAAGAGAAAGTAGGAGAACCTTCAAAGTTAAATTGTGGTTTTTTTAAGAAATAAATTTGCTTTAAAGTCGATACTGTCGAAAAATATCCCGTGTCGCCCGATGTAATAATGAGTGTCGATAGACTAATGCTGACATCTCTTTAGCATAGCCGCCACCAATGACACTAGCCACGGGATACCCTGCGCAAACACAGGTACTCAATACCTGCATTTCCCGACGATATAATCCTGTATTGGTGAGGGATAGTTTACCCAAGCGATCGCTAACATGGGTATCTACTCCCGCATCATACAACACTAAATCTGGTTTAACTTGAGACAATAAATCCGATAAATATTGGGCTAAAATTTGTAAATAACCATCATCATCTAACCCTTCAGGAAGGGGAACATCGAGATCACTTTGTTGTTTTTTTAAAGGAAAATTCTCCTCACAATGTATGGAAAAAGTAAAGACAGTAGGATCATTCTGAAAAATCCAAGCAGTCCCGTCTCCTTGATGAACATCAAGATCCACAATTAACACTTTTTCAACTAAACCTAATTTTTGCAAATACCTAGCAGCGATCGCTAAATCATTAAAAATACAAAACCCTGATCCGTAATTAGGAAAAGCGTGATGGGTTCCCCCTGCGGTATTACTGGCAAGTCCATATTTTAGGGCTAATTTTGCGGTTAAAATGGTTCCTCCTACCGCAATACAAGTCCGTTTAGCTAATGCTTCACTCCAAGGTAAACCGATACGACGTTGCGCTTTAGATTCAAGAGTTCCGTTACAATAAGCATTAATATAATCAAAATGGTGGATTAATTCTATTACGTTTAAATCAGGAAATTCTGGTTGATAAACGTCATTAAAAGTAACAATATTATCCCTTAATAATAACTCATAAAGTAGCCGAAACTTGGCCATCGGAAAGCGATGATTCTCAGGAATGGGGGCGACATATTGGGGATGATAAACAATCGGTGGATTCATTATGCGTCTTAGAAGCTATTTTAAAGGGGAAACCGTAAACTGTGATCTATCAGTTCACTTCAAATAACTATAATGTCTTAGAAATTATTTTTAAATGGGACTCGAAAAATTGTTTATCAAGTCTTCTATTGGTTTTTAAAAACTAAAGCTAGGTTTTAAAAACTGATTTCAGGTTTTAAAATCAAAATCTACATTAATTGATTATGCACCTTTACTATTCATCGCAGGGATTTGAATTTCTTTGATACAAGTTGAGCGCGATAGGGAAAGCACACAATCAATAACGCTTAACAAATCTGATAGAGGAATGGCACTTGTTTCAGATTGTCCAAGTTGTTTAAGGTCGTCCAATACTTCAAGAGTACCGATATTTCCAGGATTAATAATTGTAACTGCAATGCGATCATTACGGAGTTCTTCTCGTAGTGCATGAACCACGCCCCGAAGGCCAAATTTTGATGCAGAGTTAGCAACTTCCCGTGTAGGAAAGTTGTCCAAACCCGATAGCGAACCCATAAAAACTATTTTAGGATTATTTGCTTGACGTAGTGCAGGTAATAAAGATTTAACTAAACGAATTGGTGCTAAAAGATTTACTGCAATTACGTTTTCTATATCTTCATCAGAACATTTTTCAAAGGAATATTCGTTAGTAAACGCTTGATTTTCCCACGTACCTCCCATATACAAAAGCGAATCCAAGGGGGAATTTTCCACAGCATTAGTAACAGCTTCAATTCCTGTTTTATGGCTAATATCTGCTTTAATCCAAGTACCAAAGCTTGAAGGAGAACGAGACACGGTAATGAGTTCGGTCGTGCGAGGCATAATATGTTCAGCAACAGCAGCACCAATACCTCGGCTAGCACCAACTATAACGACTTTATGAAAATGGTTGTTCAAGGTTTTATTCCCTCAGATATCTGCCGCTATATGACCATAATTTTAGCTTAAGACTGTAAAAACAGAACTGTGCGAAGAAGGGAGGTTTATCCATCCTGTGTAAATGGCTGTGTCTTTACATAAAGTGTTAGGCAAGAGAAACCATAAAAACCATAAACACCTCACCTCCCCCTCACTCTCTAGAAACAAAGGTCAAGTTATTTATTCATTGCCTAAATATTTGGCCACCGTTTGCACATCCTTATCTCCTCGTCCCGAACAATTAATAATAATACGAGGACTACCTTCTAATTGAGGACAAAGGGTTTCTAAATAAGCGATCGCATGGGAAGTTTCTAAGGCGGGAATAATTCCTTCTAATTCAGATAAGCGTTGAAATGCTGCTACTGCTTCAGCATCAGTCACACTATAATAATCTGCGCGATGACTATCTTTAAGATAGCTATGTTCAGGGCCAACCCCAGGATAATCTAATCCAGCACTGATAGAATGGGCTTCAATCACTTGACCATCTTCATCTTGTAACAGATAACTCATCGCCCCATGTAAGACCCCTGGACGACCTTTGGTAAGGGTTGCAGCGTGTTTTCCAGACACAATACTTTCCCCTGCTGCTTCGACTCCAATTAACCGGACGGAGGAGTCCTTAACAAACTCATAAAATAGTCCCATGGCGTTAGAACCCCCGCCCACACAAGCGAGCAGAATATCGGGTAAAACGCCCCATTTTTCTAAACTTTGGCGACGGGTTTCTTGGCCAATAATGTGATGAAAGTCGCGCACCATCATGGGATAGGGATGGGGACCGGCAACTGATCCTAGAATATAGTGGGTCGTCTCCACATTAGTTACCCAATCTCGGATAGCTTGTGAAGTAGCATCTTTGAGGGTTCCGGTTCCTGCTTCAACGGGTTGTACCGTAGCCCCTAATAGCTTCATGCGAAAGACATTCAACTTTTGACGTTCCATATCGTGAACGCCCATATAAATCACACATTCTAAGCCAAAACGAGCGCAAACCGTGGCGGTGGCCACTCCATGTTGACCTGCCCCTGTTTCAGCAATGATACGCTTTTTACCCATTCGTTTAGCTAACAAAACCTGTCCCAGAGCGTTATTAATTTTGTGTGCCCCAGTATGGTTTAAATCTTCCCGTTTGAGGTAAATTTGCGGGCCAGTACCATCAGGATGACGATAATGAGCGGTTAAGCGTTCAGCAAAATACAGAGGACTTGGCCGTCCTACATAATCTCGTAATAATTGATTTAATTCTTCTTGAAAGTTGGGGTCATCTTTGTAGCGACTGTAGGCAGTTTCTAGTTCACTTAAGGCCGGCATTAAAGTTTCAGGAACATACTTCCCACCATAGCTGCCGAAACGCCCTAAAGCGTCAGGATATTGGCCTTGTGTGGCTGAAGTGGTAGAAATAGGGGTTGTGGTCATTACAGTTTCGCGATTTGATCTCTTCAAAATTGTGACACTCTCGGTGTTAATTCTATCGAATTTAACGGTCGCACTCACCGTAGATCAGTCGAATCAACATCATGTTTCCCCTGCTTCCCCTACCTCAACAAAGGTAAAATTTAGAGGAAGATTTTTGTGAACACCTCTATTCAATTCAAAATTTTCGGAAAAAATACCATGAATCAAACCATAAATTTAGATGATATTCGTAATGGAAAAATCAAAGATCTCGTTGGGGCTAATTTGGTTGGCGTTGATTTATCAGGGGCTAATTTAATTGAAGTTAACCTCTCCCAAGCTAATTTACAAGGGGCTAATTTACAAGGGGCTAATTTACAAGGGGCTAATTTACGGGCTAACTTACGGGGGGCAGATTTAACAGGCGCAAATCTAACTAATGCTGATTTTCGTAATGCTGACTTGCGCGGAACAATTCTTTTAGATATTGAAGGGAAGAATTTGAGTTTTGCTGGGGCTTTTTTGGCAGGAATTGTCCTTAGCCATTTGGATTTAACGGGGGTTGATTTTCGCGGTTGTGACTTACGGGGTGCGACTTTGGTAGCAACAATACTGCAACAGGCTGATTTTAGTTATGCTAACTTATCAGGAGCCGATTTATCCCAAGCTGACTTAGAGGAAGGGATTTTTCAAGGCACTTTATTACGGGGAGCTAACTTAAATGGGGCAAATTTATTATGCGCTCACCTGGAAAATGCTGATTTAGAAGGGGTGGGGTTACAACAAACCTGCATCGAAGGGACTCCTTTACAAAATTCTCATACTTAAATCTAACCAGGGCGATCGCGTAATGGGCGCACTACTCGAAATATAATCAACGCCTGTTTCTGCTACAGACCGAATGGTTGCTAACGTAATATTTCCTGATGCTTCAATTTTTACCTTAACGTTATGATTACGAATCAGTTTTACTGCCTGTTTCATTAAGGTTAATTCCATATTATCTAACATAATAATATCAGCATCACCGTTCAGGGCTTGGTTAACTTCTTCTAAGGTGGTGGTTTCCACTTCTATGGTGAGAGGATAGGGAATGGTTTGACGAATGCGAGTAATCGCTGGTTGAATGCCCCCAGCTGCTTTGATATGATTGTCTTTGATCATTACTGCATCATCTAACCCCATACGATGATTGATTGCTCCGCCAACTTGGGTGGCATATTTTTCTAAAATTCTTAAACCAGGGGTCGTCTTACGAGTATCCACTAATTGGGTGGGGAAGTCGGCGATCGCCTCTGTATACTGTCGGGTAGCCGTGGCAATTCCACTCAAACGCATTCCTAAATTTAAGGCAACTCTTTCTCCCATCAACAGTACGTCTAATGGTCCTTCAAAAGTGGCAATAACTTCTAGCGGTTCTACCTGGTTTCCCTCAGCGATCGCATAATTGACTTTAACCTGATCACTCAATAATTCAAACACCCTGGCGGCTATGGGCATCCCTGCAATAACCCCTGTTTCTTTCCCTAGCCATTGTGCCTTTCCCCGTTGTTGTAAAGATAAGCCTTGAGTGGTGCGATCGCCTCGACCGAGATCTTCTCGCAACCATCCACTTAGTAACGGATCTAAAATCAGCAAAGGAGGTAACAAATTAAATACCACTGAAATAAATTAGTTTTTTAGTTTATCATTAACCATAGATATTTTAGGATAATATTAATTAAAAGTAGCTTAAACTTTTAGAATTAAGCTCTAATTCAAAAATGGAATCAAAGTGTGCATCTTTAGCATAATACTAAGAACATAAATCGAGAAATAGTAAGTTGATAATACAAATGATAGATTCTCAAAAAATGTTCATTATAAACAGAATGTAAACCATCTCCTCAATAAGATTACAACTAGAAGAACTGTTAATGTATAGCATAACGAGTAGTGATGTGAACATTATCAAGTGATATTAGTCTTTAGTTTATATAGGCTAGGAACTCTTTTTTGTGTTCACTAATTGCGGAAAATGACTATGCTGGCGATTGTGGTGGTCGCTTTATAATTTTTCTGATTGTGATAGATTTTTCTTCAGGTTGCTGATTCTAAGAATCAGCGAAGAATTTGCTATTTATAATTTATAAAAGTAATAAGGGAGTTTTTTCGATTGATCTTTTAAGACATATCAATCAGACTAGATAAGCAAGATTGATCCTCAATTAAGCTAATCTTGGGATGCTATTTTTTTGACGAATTGTAATCCTCTAGTAAGTGCCATGTCCTATACAATTGCTGACAGTTGTCCAAGTTGTACTCCGTGTCAAATTGAATGTCCTACCGGGGCAATTCAAGTCAAAGATGGAGAATATCTAATTGACCAAGGACTCTGTAATAATTGCGAAGGCTATTACCCAGAACCTCAATGTGTTGTGCAATGTCCTATCAGTAGTCCAGTGCCTATTCAGGCTAAAAAAGGCAGATATAAAACAGTTAGGAGAATAGCGACTTCGGACGAATTGTTTATCAATGGTAACAATACCCCATTTGCTTCATCAATGGTAATTTGGGAAGGATGTAATGTCTTAACAAGCGCGGCGGTTTTGCCCTGGGAAAAAGATTGTAATGGAGAATTATATTACCGGCGAGAGGTTAAACAAGGTCGTGGGACAATAATTTTTCGATTGAATGAAACCTTAGAATCAGTATCTTCTGAAGTGTTTGATTACGCATCAGATATTTCTACCTTAGAAGCGATCGATATTCGTTCATCCGCCTTGCATCTGATTTTTGCAGCCTATGCAACTAATTTAGATCAACCGTGGGAGCAAGAGTTTGTTATTAGTGATCAACAAATTGAAGATTATTTAGGGTTAGATAAACGCAAAGATCTCAGTAAAGCAACCAAATTATCATTAATTAAGACATTAGTACAACAACCAGGCCAACTTAGGGTGACAATTGATTGGCCAAAACAGGGAAAAGTTGAAGGGTTTACGGTTCCTGAAAGTCCTCTATGGCATATTTTGGATATTCAACATCATTTCCAGCAAGATGGGTCAGGATGTCAACATTTAGTTGGCTTAACCTTTACGATTAAACCGGGACTTTGGGCTAAATATTTTTTGAATAAACAAGCTTATAAACGACGGCTTGCTTTTTATCAATATGGGTCATTGCCTAAATTTCTTTTGACAACAGTAATGAGTATTTGGCAACAACATCAAGGAGCAGTTCGCATTATGTTGTGGTTGCTATTTAAAAGTAAAATGGGGAGAAAACAATGTTTAACGGTTTCTACCTTAATGCGGGTGGCGTATGGTCAAGGGAAAATCAATCAGTCACACTTACAACGAGAACAAAGAAAGCGATTAATTCGCTCTTTTGAAAGTGATCTCGAAGTCCTGAACCATTATGGAATTAAAGCCGTTTTTGATCCCATTTCCTATCCCGAAACCATTCAACCAATGTGGGTCAAACTAGCGGATTTACCCGATGATGCTGACGAAGCGTTAGAGTTTTGGATTAATGATGGTTCTCAAGAAAATCGAGTCACAGATACTGGTCGTCGTGGGAAATGGAATCAATTGATGAAAGCACGGATTCTGAATTTTGAATTACCTCCAGAATGGGAAGAACAATTAGCTAAATTTGAGCGAAAAAAACAACAAATTAGCAACCGAAAAAGTCGCTCTAAAAAATTATCTGATCTCACCGCCGAACAAATTTTAGCCGCTAGACAACGGCAAGGGATGAGTCAAAGAGCGTTAGCTGAAAAATTAGGTAAAAGTCAAAGTTGGATTCGAGATTTAGAAAGAGGTCGTTTTTCGGCAAAACCCGAAGATAGAGCAACTTTACAAACGGTTTTAGGGTTAAGGTAAACTATGGATGTTATGATTAACGATCATAATTTAAAATAACATCCCCCTTGATTAATATCCTTCGATGAAGGTTAGCACTCAAAATATCTAGAGATTAATAAGCTCCATTTTTCTGAAAAACAACAGCAATTGTTTTGAATATTAAGCGAATATCGTAAAAGATTGACCATTTTCTTTGATAGTCTAGATCCATTTTGACGATATCTTCAAAGTCTGTTACCTTTGATCTTCCATTAGCTTGCCATTCTCCAGTAATTCCTGGTTTTACATTAAGACGTTGCCAATGATGAGCATCATATTGTTCAACCTCATCAACAGTTGGGGGACGAGTTCCCACTAAACTCATATCTCCTTTCAACACATTCCAGAATTGGGGAAATTCATCTAAGCTAGTGCGGCGCAAAAATGATCCTAATCGAGTAATGCGTGGGTCGTTAGTATTTTTGAAGATATGTCCACTGGCTTCATTTTCAACCAAGTGCTTCATTTTATCCGCACCGACAATCATCGAGCGAAATTTGAAAATCCGAAATTGGCGACCGTGAACCCCGCAGCGAATTTGACTGTAAAATAAGGGGCCGCGATCGCTGATAGTCATAATGATTGCAATGGGAATAGTAATAATAGCCGTTATTCCCAGTCCTACTAAAGCACCGATCACATCAAGCAATCTTTTTATTCTATTATCTACAGAAGGATGATAAGGGTGTAACTCAGAACCAGTTTTTAACTCATGGACATCTTGAGTATTAGGAGACTGAGTAGATACGGATACAGAAGTCTTGCAGTAGGCAGTCATCGCTTCAAACTACTTAACGTGAATATTTATTAAGTAACAAGGTAGCAAAACAATGTTAGTCATTGTGTATGACTTATGTATAACTTATGTATAACTTTTTATGTGTAACTTCGTCTACATTCTTTGTCGTCTAAAGTTCAACATTTGTCTAAGATCAAAAAAATTACCTAGATTAACCACACGCACCATTTCTAGAAAGTTTTTGAGCTTAACCGACTGGTGATGAGATGTTTCCTGAGAAACAATCAGTCATAATAAATCAAAAAACCTTTTTCTTTTAGCATCGTCTATCGAGATCAAAGCTTACCCCCAAAAACGCTTATGAAACCAATTATTGTGACAACGACCGCTTTATTGACCGCTTTGAGCGTGGTCTTGCCAGCTAGAGGAGAAAACCTAGAGCATTTAAGTCAACTTTTATCTACTAAACAATGTTCTCTATGTGACCTAACCGGAGCAGGTTTAGTGATGGTTGATCTCTCAGGAGCCAAATTAATTGGGGCGAATTTAGCTGGAGCCAACCTGAGTCAAGCCAACTTAAGTGGGGCTGATCTCAGTGGGGCAAATTTAACAGGAGCTTCTTTACACGGAGCCAATCTGACAGGGGCTAATCTCAGCAGTGCTATTCTCAATGGAACCGATCTGCGAGAAGCTTATCTCAGCTATGCTATTCTCACAGGCACTAAACTTGATAATGCCTATGTTCAAGGGGCTGAGGGAATTCCTCAAAACGCAGGGAGTCCAGAATTATTTTACAATTGGGGACTCCTTGAAACCCAAAAAGGCAACTATCCAGAAGCACTTGAGCATTACGATAAAGCCCTCTTACTCGATTCTGAATTTGCTTTTGTCTATTTAGCGCGGGCATATGCAATGTTGCGTTTAGGGAATGAGATCGAAGCAACCGAAAATGCCCAGATGGCTTCTCAATTATTTGAAGAACAAAACAACCCCCAAGGCAAACAAATGTCCGAGAACTTTATTAGTAATATAGAAGCATTTCGAGAAGCTAAAAATAAGGAAAGGGGCAATCCTCAATTGGACAATTTTGTTAGAGGAGCCGCTTCAATCATGCTTCGTTTATTACCTTTAGGACTTTAACTGATGATTGCTGTCAATATTAGTCTTATCAGTTCAATTTAGAGGCTGAAAAGCTTATGCTCCCACCTTGGTTAGTAATTGGAAGTATTACCATTTTGGTAGCGGTTTTAATGAATCGTTTGTCTGCACAGGATATTAGATGGTTTAATCGCTTGCGTCGTCCTCCTTGGTTAACTTTTGAGGGGATAATTCCTTTTATTTGGATGTTCATTTTTATTTGTGCAGGTTACTCGGCTTATGTTGTTTGGATGACTAATCCTGGAGATAGCCAAATCTGGCTGTTTATGGGGGGATATTTAATCTTGGAAGGATTAATTATGGCTTATACTCCTGTTATGTGTAAACTTCGTAGTTTACGAGTCGGGACAATAATCGGTGCAACAGGTTTTTTTTGGGGGTTAATTCTCGCCCTTAATCTTTGGAAAGTTTCACCTTGGGCTGTCGTATTATTGTTGCCTTATTTACTATGGAGTCCTATTGGCACTTATGTGACTTGGAAGATGATTCCTCTTAACCCGATGGAAAGTTAAAACGATAACTCAATCATTATTAACGGTTTTTGCCTTCGGGAACATCTGGGCTTCTACTAGCTAGATGATCTCGATTTTCTGCTCCAGAATACAGGCTGATTTAACTGATTAAATCCTTCTGTGACTTTATATTAACTTTTTGGCAAGAGTAGATGATATGATAAGTAGTCCTAAAACCTAAGTTAGATTAAGCATACTAAGTTAATAACTGAACTCCTAATCGGCTAAGAATTGATTATGATTGCTGTTCCTCGGTCTCCTGATGATATTATTGATGCTCTTGAAACTCCCGTAGACTTTAACTTCGAGCTACCCGATCCCGAAGACGAAGCCATTCAGGAGATGGACTTTCAGCAACAATTAGATGCCGTCTGGAAAGTTTGCGATCGCTTTGACTTACAAACCGATATTTGGCGAGGACGCATTTTACGGGCGATCCGCGATCGCGAGAAAAAGGGCGGAGATGGTCGAGGAACGGGGTTTCTCAATTGGCTTAAACAACGAGAAATAACTAAAAGTCAAGCTTATGCTCTCATTCAACTAGCGAATAGTGCCGATACCCTGTTAGCAGAAGGACAGCTAGATCCTAACTCCATCAATAATTTTAGTAAACGGGCGTTTGTCGAAACGGCTAAATCTGATCCAGAAGTCCAAAAATTAGTCAGTGAAGCCGCCCAAAACGGCGATCGCATCACCCGACGAGAAGTTAAACAACTCTCCGATGAATGGACAGCCATGAGTTCAGAATTACTTCCAGATGAGGTAAAAGAAAAAGCGTCTGAGGGAACCTTACCCGCTCGTCATTTAGCTCCGTTAGTTAAGGAGATGGAAAAGTTACCTGATAGCCACCTCGACGCAATTCAAAAAGAAGTGGCCGAAAGTCCTGATGTGGATACCGTTAAACTCCTCACCTCAGAAGCGCGAAATTTGGCGAAATACCTTGATGCAGCAGCCCAGGTACAAACCCTTAAAAATCGCTCAGTTGACCTAGAAATGGCTTTGGAAGAAGCATTACGTTTAGATTGTTTGAATACGGCGGCTGACTTAGTTAAACAAGCTACCCAACTCGAACAAGCGGTAGCTAAACTTTATACGACTTGGAAGCGGGTAGGGAGTCTGGCTGATCGCTTATATGTGGATACAGGAGCAAGTAATCCTAATTTACGAGCCATGTTAACTTGTCTAGAATCTTTAAGCACTGAGGTCATTGAGGTACAACTTGATGATGCTGGAGAAAAAATCGTCCGTTTAAGGGTAATGACTGATAATAACGGTTAACCTTGAAAACCGATTAGCTATCGAGAAGACGCACAGGCAAAGTTAGGGTAAACTCAAAATGGTCTCTATCCTAACATTGTCTTTATCTGTGTTCAAAAAATACTTATCCTAGTAAAAAACGAAGCGTTATTTATTAATAATTCTTAATCTTTTATGAAACAAGTAACAACTTATCAGACAAATTCCCAAAAGTTGTTGCAGTTAATGCAGCAAGCACAAATTCCCAGTTTCAGTCAATTAAGCGAAATTTCTGGGGTTTCTCAATGGCAATTAAATCGTCTTTTAGTGGGTTTACTACCCAAAATGTCGGTGGAAAATCTCTTAAAACTCTCTAAAGCCTTGAAAATTTCTGTAGAGGGGTTGCTGAGTGAATTTTGTATAGATAAATCTTTGGTGGACTCTTTAGACACGCCTCAGCTTGAAACTCAAGGGACGAACCTATCAGACCTAGAGAAAGTTAAACAAGAATATTCTCAGTTACAACAGCAATTAAATCAACAAAAAGAAACCTTAGAGAAAGACTTTCAACAATCAAGTTTAGAAGTCCTAGAACCTTGGCTTTTACAATGGCCAACGGCGGCGATGGTTGCCAAAAAAAATCCTCAACTCTCTGCGGTGAAACTATTACCCCTGGTTAAACCCATCACCGAGTTACTTAAACAATGGAACATTCAAACTAACGCAGTGGTGGGGGAAAAAGTTCCCTATGATCCTCAGTTTCATCAATTATTAGAAGGTAGTGGTCAGGTCGAACCAGGAGAAACTGTAATTATTCGTTACGTTGGCTATCGTCACGGGGAAAATTTATTGTATCGGGCAAAAGTTAGTCCAGTTAAGAAAGAACCAGAAAAGTAAATAAAATTGGTAATTTAAGGTTTTTGTAACAAACAGTCAAAAATCTAGCGGATTCACTATATAAGTCAGAGAATTTGTGTTATTTGTGTCAAAGTTAGATGACATGGCGCAAAAAATGGTGATTTCGTTACATTGGATACTAACCTTAGTGACCATATCTTTCTATGCTTATGATCAGGAAGTGGTGTGAGCATTGTTGTGATCGCGCTTCTGAGTTGAATTGGTAATATTGACCTATGGCTCCCCAAGCAATCCTCCGCCTCCTCGAACAATATCCGCAACTCAGACCCTTTATTGAAGAAGGTCGTTTTTTGACGGGTTATACTAATGGCAGTGCTAATGGGAAGCAAGTTTCTGTTTTTCTCTTGCGCTCTCCTTGGACTCAGTTTTGTATTCAAGCAACCGCTTGTGATTCATTGATTTCGGGGGCAGTTTTAGTAGTGACAGATGACCCTCAATGGAGTCTGGAAAGCAACTGGAAAGCCTATAATTTGACAACAAATCAGAGTCCATCGTTGAAGAGTTCTCGTAGAAACCTAAGACAAAGACGCAGTTCCTCGGGTAAGTCTGTTTCTCCATTGACAGCAATGGCCGCAGAGATAGCAACCGAAGAGGCGAAAAAATCCCCTGTTTCACATCAGGTTGTCCGTTAATTTATTGGTTTTTTACATATTGGACGTAATTCCTCTCCCGTTAACATTCGTATAACGGGAGACCCCTTGCGACATTAAGTGGGTTTAGTTGAGTGTATCCGTATCTCACAAGTATCCAAATTAGTTTAATATTGAGTTAAGGATTTTTCAACAAAAGGTAATTTTTAGATTATTTTAACGACGAAATTCAGCGAGAAAACTTCGACTTGAACCATTGCTGGACAGAATCAAGCTTTTGTGCATTCTTTTGCTGGCGGAGTTGGTATTGTTCATAAGCCCCATTAAGACGGGCTGTAACATAATGAGCCAAGGGGTGTTGAGTGCGATCGGGATGCCAAAGACGAATTAAGCCCTTATAAGCCTGCTCAACTTGTAACGACGTGGGAAAGGGATTGAGATCTAAAATTTTCCACCAAGGAGATGATTCATCAAATATCGCAGCATTAAGAGGAAGTGGTTGTTCCCCAACAATAGGTTGTAGTCTTTCCCAAGGGGTTCCATAACAGACTCGATAGATGGCTTTGAGAGTGCTTAACCCTAAGCGTGGGATAGCGTGATAATGCCATTGGCGAAATAGGTTGAGGGTTTCCTGATTCCAAAAAGACTGATCTTCTTGGGCTAACGATTCCAGGATCAACTTTGAGGTTCCTTGGGGTTCAGGTAAAGTCCATAACCCGATTAATTCTGGCGTAATTTGGCTTGCAAGAGGCCAACTTTGCCACTCCCAGTAATTAACCCCAGGTTTGGCTAATTTTTGCTGATAAAAAATAGACCATCCTTGTTCCCAAATACAAGCTAGGGGAGTCATTAAAGGGGTCGCTAAGGGATAAGCTTGTTCACGCAAAGAACTTTCAGGCGCATCTTCTAACAGACAAGCAAAAGGACTCATTACAGGAGTAGCTAAATGATAAGCTTGTCCACGCAGAGACGTTCTAGGGGAATCTTCCAATAAACAAGTTAGTCGCCTATATTGACCTCTCAGACCTTTAGTCGGTGACTTAGACGGGGATAATAGCCAACAAATTCCACAAAAAACAAGGGTTATGAGTAGTATATTTTGGAAAAAATCCCCAATAAATGTTAAAAAATTCATTTTCAGGGAATCAACAACCGTTAACGATCATAAAAATTGAACAATTACAGAATACGCTTATTTTTATATCATGTTTTCCCTTTACAAATCACCTATAACTTCAAAAAGATATTTGTGTATGTCATGGAACCTTGTTGAAAATATTTATCAATAATATTGACAGTAATTATTAATAAGGGTATAGTAAGAATTAATAGATATCTTCAGTAATAAACCTGAAACCTAATATAAAGCGGGATTGAAACTTATTTTCTGGAGATATCTGATGTGTTCTCCTCTCAAGGATCGGCAGGTGGAATCGTTCCCAACACTCAGAACGGTTCCCCTATTTTTTTTCAACCTATCCCCTCAAAAGATAAACTAAAAAGGTTAATCAATTATTATCGTCATCGAGGATATGGGTGAGATAAGAACAAAGAACGCCTCTAAAACCATGACAGAAACCCCAAGGTATGATGTAATTGTTATTGGTTCAGGAATGGGTGGGTTAGTCACGGCAACTCAACTAGCTGCCAAAGGAGCCAAAGTTTTAGTATTAGAACGGTATTTAATTCCTGGGGGAAGTGCAGGCTATTTTGAACGGGAAGGATATCGCTTTGACGTAGGTGCGTCTATGATTTTCGGGTTTGGAAGTGAAGGAACCACCAACCTACTTACCCGCGCCCTAGATGCTGTGAATGTTAGTCTAGAAACTATTGAAGACCCGGTACAAATTCATTATCATCTGCCCCAAGGATTAGATCTAAAAGTTCATCGAGACTACGAAAAGTTTTTAGAAGAATTAATTGCTAAATTTCCGCAAGAAAAAACAGGAATTCGCCGCTTTTATGATGAATGTTGGCAAGTGTTTAACTGCCTCAATGCCATGGAGTTACTCTCCTTAGAAGAACCCCGTTACTTAACACGAGTCTTTTTTCAGCATCCAGGGGCCTGTTTAGGGTTAGTTAAATATTTACCGCAAAATGCAGGGGACATAGCCCGACGCTACATTAGTGATCCCCAGTTATTAAAATTCATTGATATGGAATGTTACTGTTGGTCAGTAGTTCCGGCTGATCGCACCCCAATGATCAATGCAGGAATGGTGTTTTCTGATCGCCACTATGGAGGCATTAACTATCCTAAAGGAGGAGTAGGACAAATTTCCCAAAAATTAGTAGAAGGACTCGAAAAAGCAGGGGGAGAAATTCAATACAAAGCCAGAGTTACCCAAATTTTGCTCGAAAAAGGCCAGGCTGTCGGGGTTGAATTAGCCAACGGTCAACAATATTTTGCCAAGCGCATTGTTTCTAATGCCACTCGTTGGGATACTTTTGAAAAATTATTACCTCCTGAAGTAATGCCAGCCAAGGAAAAACGCTGGAAAAACCGTTATCAAAAATCGCCTAGTTTCCTTAGTCTACATTTAGGAGTTAAAGCTGATATCCTACCACCTGGAACCGAATGTCACCATATTTTGTTAGAAAATTGGAACCAGATGGAAGCTGAACAGGGAACCATTTTTGTCTCTATTCCAACCCTTCTTGATCCAAGTTTAGCCCCACCAGACCATCATATTATCCATACGTTCACTCCAAGCTGGATCACACAGTGGCAAGGACTTTCGGCCAAAGACTATCAAAAACAAAAAGAAAAGGCAGCAAGTGACTTAATTGAACGATTAGAAAAGATTTTTCCAGGGTTAACTGATGGATTAGACTATCAAGAAGTAGGAACCCCCCGCACTCATCGACGGTTTTTAGGACGAGATGACGGAACCTATGGCCCCATTCCGAAGCGTAAGTTAGCAGGGTTATTAGGAATGCCGTTTAATCAAACCGCGATCGCCGGACTGTATTGTGTAGGAGATAGTACCTTTCCTGGTCAAGGACTAAATGCAGTGGCTTTTTCGGGGTTTGCTTGTAGTCATCGCATCGCTGTTGATCTCGGCTTGTAATTAAACTTAAAAGAAAGAGGTTTGTAGTTGGGGCTTTAACCCTAGATCATTAAAATGATCGAGAAGGAAAAGTTCTATTGTGAAAACGACCCTTGCATCTTTGAAGAATTAGATATCGAGACTCAGATTAGTGATGTTTATGTTTACCTACTGAGGTGCAAAATAATTGAATTTCACTCTAAAATTTAACTTTTGAGGGGTTTGGGGAGCTATAAGTCCCACGCCATATTCTTTTGAATTGGCGTTGGGATACATGGACTCCCTAAGACAATCAAGGGGTTCGATGCCCCGATGATTGTCATTCTACCATTTTTATACACTTGTGGTAGAATAGCGAGATGATTCTAAACTACACCTATCGACTATACCCAGACGCAAAGCAAATTGACCAACTCAATGAGTGGCTAGAAACTTGTCGAGTTTCCTATAATTATGCTTTGAGGGAGCTAAAAGATTGGATATCTTCAAGAAAGTGTCCAATAGATAGGTGTAGCTTAGAGTTTGAGTACATTATGTCAGCAGACTACTCATTTCCTAGCTATCATTATCAGCAAAATGTATTACCAAAAGCAAAGAAACAATTTCCTAGATTGAAAGCAGTTCCCTCTCAAGTGTTACAAACCAACATTAGAAGGTTGCATGATGCTTGGGATTTCTTTCGCAATCGAGGATACGGTTTTCCTCGCTTCAAGAAAGTAGGACAAATGAAGTCTATCCTTTTTCCCCAGTTCAAAAGTAATCCTTTGACTCGATGGCAGATACAATTACCCAAACTAGGAAAAGTTCAAATCAACTTGCATCGACCTATTCCAGATGGGTTTGTTATCAAACAAGTTAGGGTAGTCAAAAAAGCGATGGGGTGGTTTGCTGTCATAGCGATTGAGTCTGACATTGAAATACCAGAACCCAGTCTACAGGGGCATTGTATCGGTCTAGATGTAGGACTCTTATCGTATTGTGCTACGAGTGACCATTATGTAGAACCAAGACGTAAATTCTTCAAAACCGAATATCGTCGGCTGAAAGTGCTACAATGTCGGTTAGGAAGAAAGCAAAAACGTTCTAAAAACTACGAAAAAGCCAGGAAACGGGTAGAAAAACAACATAACCATGTCGCTTTCAAACGCAAAGATTATCAGTATAAGCTTAGTCACAAATTATGTGATATGGCCGACACTATCTTTGTTGAGGACATTGATTTTCGGATAATGGCTAAAGGTTTTCTAGGAAAACATACCATTGATGCGGCTTTTGGTCAGTTCCGAACTATACTCAAATATGTTGGCAAAAAACGAGGTGTTTTTGTTGGTGAAGTTGATAGTAAGGGAACATCCCAAATTTGCCCCAACTGTCGAACCACTGTCCGCAAAGAACTCAGCGATAGATACCATATTTGCCATGAATGCGGTTATGGAGTTGATGTACCCGTTGATCGAGATATTGCTTCTGCCCAGGAGCTATGCAACAGAGGTATAGAAACGTATCGGGGGACTCCCGAAAAGCAAGAAATTGGCTCTCAAGTCGATCTGTCGGGGAACTTTGTTCTAGATAAGTGGCGTAGGGGAGCAATGCCCAATCGTGAGTTTGGGAAGCCAGCACTCTAATCTGTGATTGAGTGCTGGAGGATGTCACAATTAAATGTTATCTGAGGACGAGCCTGTGGCGCGAGTGCAGTGGAACTCCCTAACTCTTTTTGGCATTTCTCTAGTATCAACTTTGCTAATTTATTGGTTAATCTCTGGAGAATCTGACAATAATCTTAACTATACTTTATCTCCTAAACCTTTACCTGCTCAAGCTTCTGATGAGTTGCTACAAGGAGAAGAAATATTACTCAATGGCAAACGATTTCTCATCCCTTGGAGTCAGTGGACTCAGGAAAATAACCAACGAATAGGAATCAGTGATACTGGGGCGATGAATTTGTTAGGCTTAGAACTTCTTAGCACTAATCAACCAGACTTACAATCGATTCGATGGTTCGCGACAGAGTCTCGCCAATCTTTTCCTGTTTTAGCCCGATTTATTGCCCCTTATCGCTACCTAGACGTGACAGACTTAATCAAATTAGCGGGGGGAAATTTAGAAATCAGAGGTAATACTCTAGAGATTACCTTACCATTAGCCCGTATTGGTAATGTACGCGAAGGAAATCAAACTTGGGGGAAGCGCATCGTAGTGGATATTGATCGCCCAACGGTTTGGCAAGTGAGTCAGGCTAAAGGAAAAGGAGTGGTAATGATTTCAGGAAATACTAACGTTCCTAATCTTAATCAAAGGCCGACTATACCACCCCTAAGCCCTGGAACTTGGAGTGATCCCGATGAGGATGATCTCGGTGGAAATGTTCCTACCTCTATTAATTCTCAACTATTCTCCTTAGAAAATACAGGAAAAATCACGAAAGTTCACGTTAATTTACCCACAGCCCACAGTTTAAACGTTTTTAGCATTGCTGAACCCTATCGTATTGTCATCGATGTTCGTCCTGATGCCATGACTCCCAAAGAAATTGCTTGGACAAAGGATATTACTTGGCGACAACAGTTAGTTAACTTACGGGGGGAAGTCTTTCCAGTTAATTGGTTAGAAATTAACGGGCGATCGTCTAATATTGCCCTAAGACCGATTACAGCAGACTCGAACCGACAAGAAGGGACAACCCCCTTAGTGACCATGGCTAGGGACTCAAAAGCCTCAGCAGCCATCAATGGCGGCTTTTTTAACCGCAACAATAAGTTACCTCTAGGGGCAATTCGATCGCAGACTCGTTGGCTATCAAGTCCCATTTTAGGTCGAGGCGCGATCGCCTGGAATGATCAAGGACAGATTAAAATTGGTCGCCTCAGTCTACGAGAAACCTTAGTTACCAGCAAAGGACAACGTCTTCCTATCCTCTTCCTCAACAGCGGTTATCTCCAAGCAGGAATAGCCCGCTATACCCCTGAATGGGGACCTAAATACACCCCCATGTCAGATAACGAGACCATTATTCTCGTACAAAATAATGGGGTTATTGACCAAAGAAACGCCCGAAAAGCCGGTCAAACTTCTTTTCCTATTCCTTCTAATGGCTACTTATTGACCATTCGTAAAAATGCTGTTTCTGCTGCTGCATTGGCGATTGGGACGGGGGTTAAGATTGAAAGTACCACGGTTCCTGCTGATTTTAATCCCTATCCTAATATGGTTGGGGCAGGTCCATTATTGGTAAGTAATAATCGTATCGTGGTTAATGGAGCCTTAGAAAAGTTTAGCAAAGGATTTCAGCAACAAAAAGCCTCTCGTAGTGCTATTGGCGTAACCAACCAGGGAAACATCATGTTAGTGGCTGTTCATAACCGTGTTGGAGGACGGGGGGCGAGTTTAGGAGAAATGGCACAAATTATGCAACAGTTAGGAGCGATCGATGCGTTAAACCTAGATGGAGGAAGTTCGACTTCTTTAAGTTTAGGAGGACAATTAATTGATCGTTCTCCAGTCACTGCGGCACAGGTTCATAATGGAATTGGGGTTTTTGTTAATCCCTAACTAAATCTGAGATTGTAGTTGGGAATTCTTTTTCCCCGATTGATATTGCTAACAATTTTACCGATGAACCAAGAAATACAAAAGGAAATTTACGAGACAGATTATCATCAATGGACGATAGAACAGACTCAGGCTTTAAAAGACCGAAATTTAGATAAATTAGATTGGGAAAACATAATCGAAGAGATTGAAGCATTGGGACGTAGTGATTATCAAGCCGTTGTTTCTCTCCTTACCCGTATTCTTCAACATCGCTTAAAGATTGATTTTGCCAATAAACCAGAAGCCCATCGTCATTGGAATCAAGAAATTAAAGCTTTCTCTAACACCGTCAGACGACGGTACAGCCCCTCAATGAAACCTAAGTTAAACGAAGATTGGCAGGGGATTTATTCGGATGCGATCGACCTCTATCTGATTGATTATCCCCCTTCCGACTTTCCTCAAGAATGTCCTTATTCTCTCGAAGATTTTCTCCCGTAGTTTCATTATGTGACGGATTTTCTTACCTCTAACTCTGTTGTGATCTTGTGTTGTGATGTTGAACAAGATCACAAGTTAAATGTGATTATAATCATTGAATAAGATCAACTCATAAGAATATACTGAGTATTAAGGTTTACTCATACCTTGGATTTATACAAATACAAATAGGAAGCGTAAGAGATTATGCTAGAGTTTTTTTTGATAGCTCAATGTTCATTAACGCTTCCAGATGGAAGTCTTCAAAGTTTTGAATTTTGCGGAACTACGCGAACTGTGCAACCGAATACCCCGTATCAGGAAAATGTAAAACCTTCGCAAAATTATGAACCAAATGAACCATCTCAAGAATCTAATATTCCTGATTATTATCGATATTTAACTCAAGATAATTACCATTATTGGGAAGCTTTAGTAAAAGATTATAATCCCATGAATAGCAGTTCTCCAGCCAGCTTATCTACTGCACAATCTCTTTTTGGTTCTGGAAAAGTGATCCAAACAAAAGGAAAGGAAATGCAAAAAGTTCGATGGGAAGAGTCTGATAGATCTATTGATGCTTGGTTTAAAAGACGCGGCAATACTTGGATTTTAATGCGTTGGAGTGCTAGGGGATTTAATTAATTACCAAGTTACCAAAATATAAAATATTATTCGATATTAAAGATGTATGATAATTTTAAGAATTATCTACAAAAAAACATTAGTTTTTCTAAGTTCGTAGTAAGGGCTTTAGCCCGATTGAATAAGCCCTTTTAGATCTGACTACAAACCTCAAAATTATTTTGCGTACTTAATAATTTAATAATTGCTTAATATATCACTACGCATTATGGTTAGGACAATAGAATTGCAGAGCCTCGTAGGGTGGGCAATGCTCACCTGACATTAATGTCATAATCTTTCTGTGTAGTGCTATAGCTAAAAATGAAATCACACCCAGCCGTCAAAGATGTTGGCGAACAAAGATTATTAGAAAAGCTTTAACCCTTTTGTCCTAGGAATATTGTAGAAGATGATGGGGGAATTGTATCCGTCAACTCTAAACAACAATTAGTAATCACTATCGATGTCTTAGTAGATAGAGGGATAAGTTTCACGATGGAGGTATAAGTTCAAACCCAAGGGTTGGTAAAGAAAATGTTATGGTAGTCCCAAATACGTTTAAATCTCCAAGGGTTACTTCCTTTACGACTATACGGTAGCCGTTTTTAATTCCCTCACTTACCATAGTCTGGATAAGGATAATAACAGCTAGGGCAATAGCTGCAGTCGCTAATATTCCGACAATAACAACCAACTCCCAAGCTGGATTCATTTCTACGACAGGCAAGCCAAAATTGTTTTGCCTTAACTTCCATTCTCCTGGTTTAAACAGTCCAGTTTCAACTAAATTAAGTGCCTCGTCTCCTTGAATTGCCAGTACAATCCTTTGCTTGCTTTGCATAAGGGATGCTAAACGCTCTACAGATTGAAAATCACTTGCATAAAGAAGTTCATAGTCTGGCTGCTCATTGCCTACGCTAGGATTAACAATTGGACGACCGTAAGTACGGACTCTATAACGGATAGTTCCTCCAGGTGGAATTGAGTATTTGACTGTTAGGGATTGATTACCTATGACACCGTTTGAAGGTTGATTTTCAAGTGATACTATTGCCCCACCAGAAGTCGGCGGCAGAGTTATAACTGTTGCTCCATCATACTTCAGTCCTTGTGGTATCGTAAAATTAAACTGCTTAGTATTAACTTGAGGAAACGAAATCTGATTGGCGATGGACAAGTCAATATTTCTTAAACGAGTTAAAGTAGGCCTAGCAGAGATAGAGGCTAAACGGTTGTCAGCTAAGGCAAGGGGAGTTCTCAGTTGAGGGGTTACAGTTCGTTGAGAATGTGTAACTGTTTCGATTTGACTAAAAATTGCTGTTCTTGACATAATTTCTTTGAAAAATTTGTTTTGGAGGTTTAATTATCCCCCATCTTATATCCTCATTTATTATTCTTTTCAACGGCTTATGATATCTTAAACAAGTCAATTAAGGACAACTATTTGAATAGTTAGACATAGGTTGTTATTATTAGATAAAATTGTATAAATTCTATTAAAATCTCTAAGAAAAATAGAACAGGTGATTTTATATTTCTCAACAAAGTAGTGTTTATTTCTGTTTGACTACTTACCTACTTGTTCTTCCTAAAAGTTTGTAATATTTAACTGTAAGGTGACAAGTATCCTACAATTCTTATTTAGTCTAACTTCTGTCGGTTGTACTTGTAAAAATATAGAAGTAGCGATCGCTGAATAAAAAGAAAAATAATGAAATCAAATCAAACCGTCAAAGATGTTGGTGAACAAGGATTATTAAAAAAGCTTCAACCCTTTTGTCCTAGGAATATTGTAGGAGATGATGGGGCAATTGTATCCGTCAACTCTCAAGAACAATTAGTCATCACTACCGATGTCTTAGTAGATGGGGTTCATTTTAGTGATCGCACTACTCCCCCTGAAACCGTCGGATGGCGTGCTGCTGCGGCCAATTTATCCGATTTAGCGGCTATGGGAGCTACTCCCATTGGCATTACGGTAGGATTATCTTTACCAGGGAAATTAACGGTAACTTGGGTAGAAAGGCTTTATCAAGGATTAACCGATTGTTTGCAACGGTATCAAACCCCTATTGTCGGTGGCGATATCTGTCGTTCCCCCATCATTACCATCAGTATTACCGCTTTTGGAACCGTTGCCTCTCACCGTATCATCCGTCGTTCCTCAGCCCAACCTGGGGACGCTATTGTGATAACAGGAACTCATGGGAAATCTTACGGCGGATTACAATTATTACTCAACCCCGAATTAAGCAAAAATCTTGCCCTATCTGAACAAAACCCTTTAATTGAAGCCCACCAACGCCCTAAACCTCGTTTAGATGTTCTTCCTCTTCTTTGGGACATAGTAGGAAGAACCTCGGTAGCGGGAATGGACAGTAGTGATGGGTTAGCCGATGCAGTCGTGCAAATTTGTCAAATGAGTGGGGTAGGAGCAAAATTAGAGCGATCGCAGATTTCGTTTCCTTCAAGCTTATTAAAATGGATGTCACCCGAAGAAGCATTATATTCGACTTTATATGGAGGCGAAGATTTTGAATTAGTTCTGTGTTTCCCCCTAAATTTAGCTGAAGAATTGGTGAAAAAATTAGGAAATGGGGCGGTTGTCATTGGTACAATTACTGAAGAAGAAAAGATAATTTTGGTTGATAGTCAAAAACAAAATTCTCCTCAAGAATTAACTTTAACTAAAGGGTTTCAGCATTTTTAAATTTTAATTAAATAGCTTTAACCGTTTCTTCGCAAAATATCTGATATCCAATCGTTAAATAAAATATAAAAGTTCGTAGTTGGGGCTTTAGCCCGAAGAAAACCGAGATTTTTAGCCCTAAAGGACTCACGACAAACTTAGCTGTATTTGTGTACACCTACTAAGTCTACAATGAAATTTTCAAAGATAATAATAACTGACATCTTGCATCAGTACATAAAAACTAAAGTTCAAAAGAGATTAAATGAATTCTTAAGCAGTTTCAATCAAAATGAACCCTGTTCCCCGTTCCCTGCGAATCCCGTTCCCTCTCTAAACTAGCTAATTTTATCGAAGGTGCAAGATATGAGAATAAAACGAATCCCCTAGCTTAAACTAGGGGAAAAATTTGCTACAGCTATGGGGATCACTCTGGTGTTTCTCAGAAAGAAAGTATGACTTATTCCCTATTTATCTCCTGCTGTTTATTGCCTATAAAGATTAGTTAATTCTTCAAGAAGCTGATTAGCTCAAACCCAAAAAATTTCTACTGTTTTTTAAACCGATTCAGTCCGTAAATCCTCAATCAATTGGGCTAAATGATCACTACTAGCTTGATAAACTTCACTACAAAACTCACAAGTGGCTTCAGCGCCATCATCTTTCTCAATCATGTCTTGTAATTCCGCTTCGCCAAGCATTTTTAAAGCGCCTAAAACCCGATTAAAAGAACAGTGACAATCAAAACGAACAATTTGGGTTTCTGGCAAAATTACCAGTCCTAAATCACCGAGTAATTGCTCAAAAATCTGGGGTAAAGTTTTACCTGAACGTAACAGAGGCGTAAACCCTGAAAGCTGACTCACACGAGATTCTAACGTAGCCACCAACGCTTCATCCCTAGCCGCTTTGGGCATAACTTGTAATAAAATCCCACCAGCTGCCGTTACCCCTTGTGCGCCGACGAAGACTCCCACCAACAGTGCCGAAGGAGTTTGTTCAGAAGTCACTAAATAGTGGGCAACATCATCCCCCACTTCACCAGACACCAGTTCCACGGTACTTGTATAGGGATAGCCATAACCCACATCTCGCACCACATAAAGAAACCCTTTTCGACCAATAGCTCCCCCAACATCAAGTTTCCCGATCGCATTAGGGGGCAATTCTACATGGGGACAGTCTACATAACCTCGTACGGTTCCATCTAACCCTGCATCTACCAAAAAACCCTTTAACGGACCATTGCCTTTGATGCGAAGATTAACACGAGAGCCTTCTCGCTTCATACTTGAGGCTAGTAATAACCCTGATGTCATCCCTCTTCCTAGGGCTGCTGTAGCGACATATGAGAGGTTGTGTCGTACTCTTGCTTCTTCAGTTAATCGAGTCGAAATTACGCCAACGGCTCTAATTCCCCCTTCTGCTGCGGTGGCCTTAATTAATATATCTGCCATGAATCCCCTTACACTTCTTAAAGTTTGTTTTCTTATCTTAATCTAATGCTAAGGGTCTATTGAGGGAGCTTCTTCTAGAAGACAAAAACCTAGACAATTATCCACAAAACTAGACACTAATGTCGAGAATTTCCCGTCAATGCCAGAACAATCACCAATTCTTGAGAGCATTGATCAGATATAATGAGAAAGAAGAGAAATGTGGAACATATATGTATGCAATTAAGAGAGAATTAAAGCTAAATAATCAAGAAAAGAGCTTTTTTGCTGGCTGTGCTGGCTTTTCTCGCTTTGTGTACAATCATGGACTATCTTTACTCAAATCAACCTGGGATATTCCCGAAATTTCTGGCAGTTACTCAAAACGGTTAGATGCTATCAAAAAAGTCTTTACAAACATTACTAAAAAGCAGAGAGAATATTTGTGGACAAATAAATATTCATCTCGCATCTATCAGAATGCGTTTAGAAACTTGAAAAAAGCATTTTCTCGTGGTAGAGATCCTAAAATTAAAGCAAATTCACCTCGTTTTAAAAAGAAGAAACATCACTGTAGTTTTACAGTAGATAGTTCTAACGGCAAGGTATTAGTCAAGGAGGGAAAAAGAATAAAAATTCCCACATTGGGAATATTTAGATTAAAAGAAGCTATCCCTTATAACTGTGTTTCTCAAACCTTTACTATCTCAAGAGAAGCAGGGAAATAGTATATAAGTTTTGCCGTTTCAGCTTGTAAAATACCTGAAATGAAATACAGTCAGAAAGCGGTGCGACCCTGCTCCGTTGAACGGAGCCAGGGAACGCGCACCAAGAGAAGAGTAGGAATTGACTTAGGAGTAAAAACAATAGTTCTAGGTAGGGAATTTTTACCAGGAAAATGTGGCCCAACACCTCTTCTATCATTTGTCAATCAAGGGTAGCTTGAGTTGATGAACGGGGAATTGTTGAATATCTTTCTTTAGAAGGGAAATAACCCTCATGAATATTGGCTAGAATGCTCGAAACCTTCGTTAATAAACATGAACAACAAAACGACTCGACGAACCTTTCTTATCGGTAGTATCGCAGCCGCTACCGCAGTTGGCACTAAAACCCTTACCCAACAAAGCAAAACTCCCCCATCAATCATCTCTATTCCTCAATCGATGCCAGAAAGAGTATTAGGGAAAACGAATCTTAGTTTACCGATTTTTGGTTTAGGTGGTGCGGGGCGAACCCCTTTATCTAAACATGGTCAGGAGAAAGAAGCGATCGCTATTGTCGAACGAGCATTAGCTTTAGGCGTGCGTTACTATGATACGGCAGCTAATTATGGACCGAGTGAAGAGTATTTGGGGAAAATTTTACCCCCCTATCGCCGTGAAATCTTTCTCAATAGTAAAACAAAAGTCCGCGATCGCGATGGAGCTTGGCGAGAGTTGGAGCGATCACTAAAACGTTTGAACACTGATTACCTGGATAGTTGGCAATTACATAGTGTTTCCTCTGACGAAGACTTAGAACAAATTTTCAAGAAAAATGGAGCTATTAAAGCTTTTGAGGAAGCTAAAGAGCAAAAAATAGTCAAATATATCGGAATTACTGGACATCACGAACCGGATATTATTGTAAAAGGTTTAGAACGCTATCCTTTTGATACGACCCTAGTATCGATTAACGCTGCAGATATTCATCATCCGCGACCGTTTTCCTCGATAGTGTTACCAGTAGCCCAAGGGAAAAAGGTCGGGGTTATTGCGATGAAAGTTCCGGCTTACGGACGCTTATTTAAACCTGGGATTTTAGAGGGGATGGAACAAGCAATGGGTTATACACTTTCCTTATCAGGGGTACATTCATGTATTATTGCTGCGGAAAATCCCGAACAATTAGAATCTAATATACGGGTAGCACAGGCTTTTCAACCATTTAATGAAACACAAATGAAATCTATAGAACAACTTACGGCGAATGCAGGGGAAGATGGACGATTTTTCCGTAGGTGGACTTAAGAAACTGACCAGTTTTTAATTTTTAACCGAATGTCGGGCAGAATTGCCTAACGTTCTATACCTTAGGGATGAATGCCCGACCAATAAATAAACGGCGAAGCATCCACTTTCTATAGGCACTCGCGGAGCGAGACCGCCACGGGATATACAGTTGAGTGGGTTCGTGAATTAGCCAGACGTTATAATCGTTCGGGGATTGAAGGATTAGGGGTTGGGGTAGTTCACTGACAAGTTATTGGTCTTTGAGACTTTTCGCGCTAAAAGCGACGAAGATTCTTGCACCAAGAAAACTTCGATGGGCATTGTCAAGATGCCTCTAATAGCTCAAACTTGTTCAGAGACAAGCATCACCTTTACTTAATTTTTGCTTTCCGAGTCCATCACTAAGCCAGATTGATACGCTCATCATCCTGCGATTACTTGCTCGTCTAGTCGTTATGCTTGTTGCATTCGGTTCTTCGTTGCTGGCATTTCTCCATCCTAGGAATGATTCATCACGTAGATTGTGTTAATCGAAGAATTTATGCAGATGGAGGCAAATGGGCTGGTAATACGGTGAGGCAAGCTAGGATGATATAGGTAAGGGCAAAGTAGGTTTCAAAGCGGGCGATATGCTCAAAGCGGCAATGACAATACCAGTCTCGTTGCCAAATGATAACAGCCATCTTCAATAAGGCTACACCAAAGGTCAGTGCGGTGAGTAACGGTAACCAACCGAGGCCGTACAGTAAACCTAGGCAAGCGATAGCACTGCTATGATACATTAATCCACCGTTTAAAGAGCTAGTTTTAGACTTACGCAGCTTGATGGTAAAAACAGCACTGGAGAAAAAGAGTGTGTTTAGCAACCATAGTCCAAAGGCTTTGATACTTAGCCCATCAGCAGTGGTTCCGTAAACAAACACGCTTGATAGGCAGATGGCCGCAAACATCAAAATTTCGATGTCGATTGCCTTTTGCCGACGCTGAAGCACTGCCAGCACGTTAACCCCTAAAGCAATCATCCCACAAAAGACCACCCAGAGCAGACAAGGGTGTTGAATTGTTAGCCAAGTCGCAATGAATATCGCCCCACCACCGTAAACCCCAGACCAAAAAAGATAACGAGGTTTCCAACTACGTCGCTGCTTAATTTGTACAGTTAAGGGATGCTCGGCTTGCAAGCCTAAAAAAGCTCCTAGACAAGCAAGGGAGGTTTGCCAATTCCAGGCTTGTGCTAAGGATGCGCCAGTTAAAAAAGCCCCCATCAGCACTAATAACACTCCCTGTTCAGGAGAAAAAGTTGGTTGATACCAGGGCTTACCAGCATTCTTCCCTATTTGTCTTCCCATAAAAGTTTCTCAATACGCTTAACGGTTTATCTATACGATAGTGCGAAGAGCCCAGGTAAGAATGGTCATTATTGACAAAAATTATTAATTAATATCAGCTAATGTTGATATAGAAAAAGTTCAATTTCTTGAATCTAAAATTCTGCATTCTTAAATTCTACGTTCTGCGATAAGTAGCTTAATTAGGGATTATTATTAGGCTCGGTTGAATCACTATAATTAGTCTCCATAACTGGATCATTAGTCCGAGGAATGGCAGGGGCTGGAGGGGCTGGAGGCATGAAGGTTGCTGGAGGGGCTGAAGGGGCGGGGGGATTAAGGGCTCTTTGCCATGCCTTTATTTGTGTTTGAGCGCGACTGTAAGCGGCACTTTCGACAGGAATCATGCTGGCAAGATCAACCGCCTGTTTTAACAACGCTCTGCGGGCTTGATCTTCTGCGATAGATAATAGTTGATAACTCCAACGGTTGAGGGCTTGTCGACTTTGACTACTGACATCGGTCGAAGAAGGAATTTTACGAACAACTTCAATAGCTGAACCCAACGATTGAGGGGTTCTTCCTTGAGCGATCGCAAAGGCTTCTTGAAGATCTTTTTGAGCTTTAATTTCTTGTCGCCACTGACGAATGTTGTTTTGAGCTTCTTGATAAAGTACCCGACCTCGCCTAATTTGGTTAGCGGTTTGAATGGCTTGATTATAATCTTTAGAATTCCCTAGAGAAATTGCTTGATCAAGGATCGGACGATCTTCTTGTTTTTGAATATTAGTACGCCAGCGACGGATATTTTGTTGCGCCTCCTGATAAAGAGTACGGTTAGAGGTAATCATACTGGCTTTGGCGATCGCTTCTTGGAGAGCAGCAATAGTTCCCATGCGGGCAAGATCTTGAGCTTGATCTAAAATCGGTTGGTCTTCAGCCAGTTGAATCTCACGGGTCCAGCCTCCAATTTCTCGGCGGGCTTCTTGATAGCGAGGATTTCCTAGAGGAATTAATTCAGCCGTGGCAATGGCTGCGTTTAGATCGTTAATACTCCCTCCACGAGCAAGATCCTTAGCTTCTTGGAGGTGGGTCACATCTTTAATTTCAAGCTGCCAACGATTAATTAAATCTTGGGCTTCTTGATAGAGAGGGCGATCAGCGTCAATCTCTTGGGCCGAAGCGATGGCTATTTCTAGACTTTCTACAGTCCCCATTTTAGCTTCCATTCCTGCGTTGGCTAAAGCTTTCCAGTCATTCACCTCTTCCGTTAATGAAAGGCTATAAGGAAGACGATCAACCACATCCAAGAGAGATTGCCAACGACCTGATTCTAATAACCCTTCGATATGATTGATTAACTTGTCTTTAGCATCCTCAATCAAATTTTGGGCTTCTCGATAGGCGTAGCTCTCAGAGGAAATTTTTTTGGCTTCAGCGATCGCCTCTAACCAATTATCAACTCCCCCCCGACGGAAAATATTATAGGCTTTATCGAGTTTACTGCTTTCTTCTTGGGCTACTTGAATGTTTTTAACCGTTTCATCGTACTTGGTGGTTGCCCAATATTTATTTTTGACGCTCAATAGTTTAACGGCTGAACGGAAGGCTTCATTCCACTCCGATTCTCGTAACTTTTCTTCAACTTCGGCAAAAATTTCTTCTCCTTCTTGCCATAGCGATCGCCATTGTTCGATTCTTTCTTCAACCACACTATAAACTTGAACGTGACTCGGAACTTTGCGAGCGATGGTGATGGCTTCTTCGAGTTGTCCTTGTTGAAATTGTTCTTCAGCGATATCGAGTACCGCGATCGCCCATTCTTCCACACTTTTGTTAATTTCGCTTCGTAGGGGATGATCCGAGGGTAAAGCTTCTACTAAGTTAATCGCTTTGAGCAAGCTGTCTACCGTTCCTTGATCGGCTTCAATTTGAGCGCAATAGATCCGCATTGACGCTGAAGCAATTGGCCAAAAAATTCTCGTACATTGGGGAGATTTTGGGAGTCTGAGCAACATCGAGGTGGCCGTAAATCCCACCGTTCCCGAGGCGATGATCAGGGCGATCGCCCACAGTTGCCAAGGTACGTTACTCAGTTTGAAAAAAACTTTCTTTTGTACCGGAAATTCCTTAACTGCGATCGTCTGTTTAGTAGATTGATTCATAGCTCAAGAGACCATAATGTCCCGATTTTTCCTCATCACCCACAAAGGTTTTGTTGGTTATTATCCCTAAATTTTTCTTAAGTAGCAAATTCTAACATAATAATCTTGAGAAATTCTTAGTCTGTGTTGAAGGGGGTCGTCTTTGGGGGATGATTCCTTATTAGAGGTATCCTAAAGAAGATACTGACTTTTCGAGCATTCGCTGAGTGCGATCGCCGTTTTACCCAATCATTTTGATTATGGCAGAAGAAACTACTCCTAAAGCTAAGGCTAAACCTCCAGCAAAAAAGAAGGAAAAACCCCCTGCTCTTGAAGATAAACCTTTTACTGAGTTTATGGAGCAGCATTTTACCCCGACTTTACAAAAGAAATTAACGGAAACAGGACTGACTGATGTTGAGTTATCCTTTTCTCAAAACAAGCTACCTTTCTCTGATGCTAATTCTAGTGAGGAATGTTGGCAGGTCATAGGAACTTGGAATAAGGGTCAACGTCAGTTTAGTTTGTATTTCCTAGAAGAGGATATTGGCGGACCGAAAGCTTTTTCCTATGCGGTTAATGGTCGTCCTCCGAGTACCATTGAATCTTTTATGATTGATGAACGCAAAATCACCCTTGATTTAATGGTTTTGTACACTTTGCAACGCCTTAATGGTCAAAAGTGGCTCACTCGTAATTAATTTCAATATACCTGACAGAGCAACCTGCTAAAGGTAATCTTTCCTGAGATATAAGGGCATAATATATTTATGCCCTGTAATTTTATTAATTGATGTTAATAATAAAGAAAATTATAAGAATATGGTTACTCAAGTTCAAACTCAATCTTACACACCGCAAGCGTATTTAGAACTGGAAGAAAAAGCAGATTCTAAACATGAATATCGAGATGGGGAAATTATTCCAATGGCAGGCGGTACAACCAATCATAACAAAATTGCTGGTAATTTTTACAGTTATCTCCGATTTGCTCTAAAAGGGCAAAAATATGATACTTATATTGGAGATGTTCGCCTCTGGGTTCCGAGTCATCGTCTCTATACTTATCCTGATATTATGTTGATTGAAGGTGAACCTATTTATGAAGGAAAAGGCACAACGACGGTAATTAATCCCTGTTTAATTGGAGAAGTCCTCTCGAAATCCACCCAAAATTATGACCAGGGGGATAAGTTTCGGTTTTATCGTTCTCTTGAAACTTTTGAAGAGTATGTTTTAATCGCACAAGATAAGATATTAATTATGCAATATTCTAAAACTTCTGAAGGTCATTGGTTACTTCAAGAATATGAAGACGAAAAGGCGATTATTAAGTTAAAATCTCTTCCTTTAGAAATTAATATTCAGGATTTCTATGAAGGGGTGAACTTAACAGAAAGTGAGGAGTAAAAGTGTAGACTGACTGTCTGGTCTAAGCTGTAGGGCGAAGGGAAAAATATTATGACTAAAGATTAAAGTTTTAAAGGGTGAGGTTTTGAAATACACATAAATGTAATTTTGTCAAGATAAAGAAGAGTAAAGATAAAAAGGACACATTTCGTAACAAACTCCCTCAGAAAGCCCGAAACAGTTTAATCTAGATGCTGATTAACTTATTAACATCTGGTTTTAATCAAGATGTTGCAGACATCTTTACTCCAATTTGGAGCAGATTAGCAATTTTTTCATGGGAGATAGTTGAAATCAATGAGTGTTAAGGCAAGTGGTGGAAGCTCGTTAGCACGGCCCCAACTGTATCAGACGGTTCCCGTCTCAGCGATTACGCAAGCAGAACAGCAGGATCGTTTTTTAGCCAAGGCTGAACTCAGTGAGTTGGTGGCCTATTTTCAATCAGGAAGCAAGCGACTAGAAATAGCCCAAACATTAACTAAAAATTCCGATTTAATCGTTTCACGGGCAGCTAACCGCATCTTCACTGGGGGTTCCCCCATGGCGTATCTAGAAAAGCCCCCAGTCGAAGAAGTGAAAGAAATGGCCATGGCTGGAGGTGGCGGTACAGCCGATATACAACGGAACATGGCGTTAGGAACCGTTACTTATGCCGAAAGTAGCAGTGGCGGCGGGGGATTTTTAGAGGGATTACGGTCAATCTTCGCCTCTAGTGGTCCTATTCCTGCTGGGTTCCGTCCGATTAATATCTCTCGTTATGGACCGAGCAATATGCAAAAGTCCTTGCGGGATTTATCCTGGTTTTTGCGCTATGTAACTTATGCGATCGTCTCAGGAAACCCCAGTATTATCACCGTTAACACCCGTGGATTGCGGGAAGTGATTGAAAAAGCCTGTTCGACCGATGCCACCCTGGTAGCCCTGCAAGAAATGCGAGCCGCCTCTAGGGAATATTTCCGCCAAGATGCAGAAGCGCAAGGAATTGTCAGCGAATATTTTGATGTACTGATAACAGAATTTAAAGCCCCTACACCGGCAAATAAATTACGTCAGCGTCCTTCAACCGATCTACAAGGGTTAGAATTACCCCAAAGTTACTACAATGGGGCAGAAACTCGGCAGAAGTTTGTGATGAAACCTGGCCTCTCGGCGTTAGAGAAATCCTCTGTCGTCAAAGCTGCTTATCGCCAACTGTTTGAACGGGATATCACGCGCGCTTATAGTCAGTCCATTTCCTATTTGGAATCCCAAGTGAAAAATGGGGATATTTCCATGAAGGAGTTTGTTCGTCGTCTGTGTAAGTCTCCTTTGTATCGTAAACAGTTTTTTGAACCCTTCATCAACAGTCGCGCCTTAGAGTTGGCTTTCCGCCATATTTTAGGTCGTGGACCGAGTTCGCGCGAGGAAGTTCAGACCTACTTCTCCATCGTCTCTGAGGGAGGATTAGCTGCCCTAGTGGATGCCTTGGTAGATTGCCAAGAATATTCCGATTACTTTGGGGAGGAAACGGTTCCTTACCTCCGAGGATTAGGCCAGGAAGCCCAAGAATGTCGGAACTGGGGAATGCAGCAAGATCTGTTTAACTACAGTGCGCCCTTCCGTAAGGTTCCCCAATTCATTACTACCTTTGCTAAATATGATCGCCCCTTACCCGATCAGCACGTTTATGGGTCTGGGAATGATCCCCTAGAAATTCAATTTGGGGCAATTTTCCCGAAAGAAACCCGTGAGCCCAGCAAAAGTCCGGCTCCCTTTAGTAAAGATACTAAGCGGATTTTAATTCATCGTGGACCAGGGATTAATAACCAAAATAGCAATCCTGCGGCGCGGGGTGAATTCCCAGGTTCTTTAGGGGCAAAAGTGTTCCGTTTGAATAACGAACTGCCTGGTAGTAGCAATGGATCTAGTGTTAAGTTTGGGGAAAACTCCACCCAAGCGGTAATTCGGGCTGCTTATCGTCAAGTATTTGGCCGAGATGTTTATGAAGGACAACGGCTCAAAGTCGCTGAAATTAAACTAGAAAACGGCGATATTACCCTACGAGAATTCATCAAAGCCCTAGCTAAGTCTGAAGTATTCCTCAAGACCTATTGGGCTCCTTTTTATGTGGTGAAAGCGATCGAGTATATTCACCGTCGTCTGTTGGGTCGTCCGACCTACGGTCGTCAGGAGATGAATAAGTATTTCGATCTCGCCTCCAAAAAAGGATTCTACGCTTTAGTAGATGAGATGATCGATAGTAAGGAATATACCGAAGCCTTTGGGGAAGATACGGTTCCCTACGAACGCTATTTGACTCCAGGGGGAATGCAATTACGCATGGCCCGTCCAGGGGTTATCCGAGACGACGTTGGTCAACGAGTTGAGAAAGAAGTGACTCCCCGCTTTATTGAGTTGGGACAAGCGACTCCTAATCGAACTGAACCTGATATTGAGTTCCGTATTAATCAAGGTGTAACAGTTCAGCGTCAGCAAACCAAGATCTTTAAGTTGACTTCAACAGACGATAAAGTAGCCGTTAAAAATTTGATTCGTGCGGCTTATCGCCAAATTTTTGAACGAGATCTTGAGCCTTATATTGTACAAGCTGAATTTACAGCACTCGAAAGTAAGCTCAGTAATAAGGAAATTACCGTTAAAGAATTCATTGAACAGTTAGGGTGTTCTGACTTGTATGTCAAGGAATTCTATGGTCCTTATCCCAATACGAAGGTAATTGAATTAGGAACTAAACATTTCTTAGGTCGCGCTCCTTTAACCCAGAAAGAGATCCAGAAATATAACCAAATTCTGGCTACTCAGGGCATTCGTGCCTTTATTGGGGCAATGGTAGACAGCATGGAATACCTACAATTGTTTGGTGAGGATACGGTTCCTTATCGTCGTTTCCCCACCCTTCCTGCCGCTAATTTCCCCAATACGGAACGGCTGTATAAAAAGCTAACGAAACAGGATAATGAGCTAGTGGTTCCTAGTTTTGAACCTGTTGTTAAAGTAGGTGGTTGATTTGTTCAGCCAAATCTAAGTTAAATCCCCTTTTGATGTAGAGGCGTTGGAAACAACGTCTCTTTTCTTGCTCTTTTTAGTGATGTCATAGTGGTACAAAAATTACAGCAACTTGCGAGTTAATATCATATACTTTTGGGCGCAAGCCTTGCGCCTCTACAATCAACAACGTACCTCATTAAGTCACAAACTGCTGTAGTTAGGACATATAGACTTTTGTGAAAGGTAACAGGCAACAGAAAAACGTCCTAACCTTAATGCGTAGTGCTATAGTAAAGAGTTTTTTAATTAATTACCTGAACATGAAATCGGTAGCATCAATTTGATCGGAAGTTACTCCTTCTAAAGTTACCAGAGGAAGTTGATAGTCAGGTAACAATTGACCAAAGGGTGATAGGTGGATTTGAGCATTATTGCTACCGTTTGTTGTGACACTTACTAAATCTTCAAAGGGACTTTCTCCTAAAATGGTGTCTAAGTCATATCCAAAAGCAGTATAGAGACTATAAAGAGATCGCAAGTCAATTAAATCGTCATCGATCGCCTTAAAATCGGCAATTACATCGCCAAAATCATCGATACTGTCATAGATGTAGGTATCTTTTCCACCAAGTCCTGTAATGACTTCTCCCCCAATACCACTATTAATTAAATCATCTCCTACAGTTCCTATAACATCAAAATCACGGTCATCAATTAAACTAACCGTGAAGATTTTTTCTATACTTAATCCGTCGTTGTCCGTACTCTGAACAAGAATGTCAAAATCGGGATTTGTTTCAAAATCAAGTTGACTGGTATCTGCTACTTGTAATTCATCTCCAACAATTTTAAACCGTCCTTGGGCATCATCTGCGAGGGTATAGATATGAGTATCTTCTAAGTCTGTATCAATGGTGCTTAATCGACCAATTAAAGTATTATTAGGTGCATTTTCTGTGATAGACAGATTGCTAATATTAATATCATTGGGTGAGTCATTAATCGGAGTTACATTAACAGCAAAGGTATCTTCTATTGTTTCACCATTGGAAGTAGCTTGAATAGTAATTTCTGCAATACCAAATTGATTGGGTAAATAACTTAATATTAGATTATTACTATCAATTGAAGCATTAACCAATTCCTTATTACTGTTGACTAAAACTGTTTTAATAATAGCCTCATTATTATTGTCAACATCGTTAAAAATGTTGGCTAAATCAATTACTGTGTTCTCTGAATCTTCAGTGACATTAACATCAGGAATCTCATTCTCTACTACGGGTAAATCATCTACAGGGTTAACCGTAACGGTAAAGTTAGTTTCAACTATTTCCCCATTCGCTAAACCAGTAAGAGTAATTAAAGCTTCTCCTGATTCATTTTCTAGGTAATCTAAGGTTAGTAAATTATTTTCTAAAGTGACATTAATTAACCCTTGATTGCTGTTATCAACGGAGATTGAAATCTCATCGCCGTCAGCATCAAAAAAGAGGTTACTAACATCAATGATGTCATTTTCTGCATCTTCGTCAACCGAAAAAGAGGCGATCGCCTGATTAACAACTGGCAGATCATCAACTGGGTTAACGGTAATGTTAAAGAGGGTTTCGGAGATATTGCCATCATCGCTATCGTTAACGGTAAAGCTGAAATTGTCGCTAAGGGTTTCGCTACCGTCGTGACTATAGGTTAGGCGATCGCTGTTAATATTTGCTTGGGTGAAAGTGTTACCGAGAATTAATTCAACGCCATCAAGGGTTAAGATTCCGTTGTCGGGAATATTCGTTAAGGTGTAGGTAATTTCGCTGTCTAAGTTATCAGTATCAATTACTTTTAATTGACTATTACTAACAATTTTGCTATCGCCTTCATCAAGATTTAAACCTATATTTATTTCAATTTCTGGCGGTTGATTAATTTGTTTTTCTTGGTTCCCAAAGTCAATATCTGTAAGGATTTCTCCTGCTTCTAGGGTGATAGTATGGACGAGAGATGTTGTATTTTCTGGAATATATAAGGGGTCATCGGATGCGTCATTTTCTGTATCATTTGTTTCACCCCCTTGGCTAGTATTATCTAGCGTTAAAATATTTTCGGCTAAAGCTAAAATGTTAATTCGAGGGTAATTTTCCCCTGTATTGATAACATTATCATCTTCGTCATCCCCATCAATAATAAAGTCGCTGGTGGTATCTAATAGGGTGTTAAATTCAGTGAGGGTTAATTCCCTTCCTAGATATTGTTGGGCGATCTGTTGTCCTAGGGTTGCTATCCCTGTAATGTAAGGGGTAGCTTGGGATGTTCCTCCCATGGTAATGGTTCCCCCGTTGGCATTTGCCCCTGTAATTAAGATACCTGGCGCAAATACGTCTAAAACGGGATGACGTTGAGAGAAACTAGCAATTCTGTCCTCATCTGTACTATAATCAACTGCGCCGTTGCCAAAGGTACGAGAACCGAAGTCATCAGCCCAAACTGCGCCTACTGAGATTACATTAGGATCTATGGCAGGATAGGATAACCCTGGTTCACTGTTGAAGGTATAGAAACTGTTTCCTGCGGCTGCTGCAACGAGGATGTTTTGAGAGGCGATCGCGGCTAATTCGTCTCCGATACCATAACGAGGGGTTTCGGTTTGCCAGTTTTGGCTATCTCCCAAGGAAAGGTTAACTGAGGCGATATTATAAGTTTGGGCGTTATTGTTAACCCATTGCAATGCTTCTTCTAAGTCAGCAAATTTACCTGAACCGTTATCAGAAAAGACTTTGAGGACAATAATATCTGATGCTGAGGCGATCCCTGTATAAGTTTCGTCAGAAGAGGCGATAATACTAGCAACGTGGGAACCATGATTATTTTTATCACTCGCATCATTATCGTTGTCGGCGAAGTCATATTGATAGACTATGCGATCGCTTATTCCGTTTCCATTATTATCTGTTCCAAAGAAAGGATGATCTAAGTCTGCCCCAGTATCAATAATTACGGTGGCGTAACCTTGTCCTTTGATATTGCTAAAGCGAGTGTCTGCCCAAAAATCGTCTAAATTAATTAATTTCTTGGCATTACTATTATCTGTTCCTGTAGTATTGGTGGTTGTTAGAGAAGTTTCGTCATCAACGATAGTGACGGTTGCTTTGTTTTGTTGTCCAATAATTCCTTGATCTGTAGGGTTTTTCAGTTCGATGGTAAAGTATTCATTGCCTTCAATTTTATTGTCGTTGCGAATACGAATGGCTTCAGGATTATTAAGTAAAGCATTTTCGACAGAAATAACTTTTATTGTTTCATTTTCGCCAAAAGTAATCCTTAGTGAGCGATTATTGAAGTCATTGTTTACCGAACTCGCACTACATCCGCATCCTTCTGCTGTTCCATCATTAAATAATAAGGTAGCACTGGTTTCTCCGTTTAAGTTACCGCTACGAGTTACGATAATTTCAGTAACGGCTGTTCCATCTTCGTTGACAATATATTGACTTGCGCTAAAGTTAATTATTGCCTGAGTTTGATCGTTATTTTCTTGTAAAGTGGTGATTGTTTCTTGTTCAGTAATTGGGAGAGAGTGGGAATAAAAGTTAAGGGTGGGAATGGAAAGAGAAGTATTAGCGGCTGTGGTGGTAACGTCGAAAATGGGATAGGTTTGTTGCCAACCTTCTTCAATAATTTGGGCGACGGTGTAGGTATCAGGACGTAAGTTTGTAAAGTGATAGTTACCGTTTTCGTCGGTAGTTAAGGAAATTTCACCGTTATTGAGTTCTCCGTCATTATTTTCATCTAAATAAACTGTCCAATTATTTAACCCATTTTCTTCAGGTTGTTTGACTCCATCCCCATTAACATCATTCCAGACTTGCCCGATAATTTCTGCGTCGTTGTCGGTAATATTAACGTTAATATTTCCTAGGGTTAAACTACTATAGTCGCTGTCATCGCTGGTAATGGTATGGCTGATAGTTGCGTTATGGTTTCCTTCGGGGGTGGTGTCGTTGGCTGCGGTAATAGTAATGGTTTGGGGTTGATTCCAGTTGGTTTCATCGAAGGT
Source organism: unicellular cyanobacterium SU2 (assembly GCA_002110465.1). Classification (GTDB taxonomy): domain Bacteria; phylum Cyanobacteriota; class Cyanobacteriia; order Cyanobacteriales; family Microcystaceae; genus Rippkaea. The sequence goes on from NEED01000075.1 coordinate 250,524, forward strand.
TAAAGTAGTGGTATTGGTGGTAATTCCTTCTCCAACTGTGAGATCAATGGTAACGGGGTTGCTGGGTTGAGTATCTAAAACAATGTTGTAACTATCGGTGTTTCCTCCTTCGGTAACGGTTGTATTACCTCCTGTTTGGGTGATGGTTACGCCAGGGGTTGCAGGTTCAGCAATGGTAAATGTAGCGGTTTGGGGTGTCTCTCCAGGGTTTCCGGCGTTATCAGAAATAGTTGTTGCATCAACTTCTAAGGCGTAAATTCCTGGGGTATTGGTTACTTCTGCTAACCCATTGATACGGTAGGTATTGCCAGAAATATTTTCTATGGTGACGTTTTCGGGTAAAGTGACAGGGACACCATCACGCAGAAGGGTTAGATCGCTTTTATCGAAGGTATTTAAGTCAATTTGTTCGGAGAAGGTAACATCAATACTGTTTACCGGATCTAAGGTTGGGTTTTGGGGAACGTTGAGGAATTCTAGGATGACGGGTTGGGTAACATCAGCAAAGATGTCAATGGTTCCTGTACTGCTGTTTCCTGCCTGATCAACGATGCTTAATTCTACGGTACGCGATCCTACTCCAGATAGTTCAATGTCTCCTGTAAAGCTGGTTCCTGTGACGGTGGCTTGTCCTAAGTTTTCTCCTGTGGTGAGATCTTTAAAATAAACTCTGAGGTTTTCTTCTGGTAATTCCCCTGAAATGGTAATATTTTCGCTATTAACTCGATATTGTCCGTATGCGTTGAGGGTTGCGATCGCCCCTAACCCCCCTTCACTAAGGGGGGAACTCTCTTGAGTAAGGGGGGGAGTTGTCGCAGAGACTTGAATATTGGTGGCGAGTAGGGGATCGCTTAAGTCGAGTTGCCAAGTGGTGCTAAGGTTGTTATTAACTGAATTTTGGGCATTATCTTCAATATTTGCCCCGTTAACGGTTAGGGTGTATTCTCCTTCGTTTTCTTGTAGGAAGGTTAACCCTTTGATGGTGTAGGTGGTTTCGTTGCGTTTTTCTACTTCTACATCGGAGGTAATTAAGTTTGTTCCTTCATCGAGGGTTAAACTAATATCTTGATAGTCGAAAGTTTCTGGGTTTATTGTTTGATCGAAGGTAACTTCTATTGAAGAAATAGCAATATTTCGGGGGCTAGTTACGTCATCAATATCTATTAGTATTGGGGCTGTATTATCTAATACCCAAGTGAAGCCTTTTCCGCCAATTCCATTATTATTATCAGTGTCTTGAATGTTGTTAGCTGTAACTAATAATTCATAGTCGCCTTCTACATCGGTAAATTGGGTGAGGTTGCTTACTTCATAAGTGCGATCGCTTATCTGGCTAATAACAATTGAATCATTGAGTAAGTTACCCCCTTCGTTACGTCTGAGGGTGATATCTTCGTAGGTAAAGCTATCTGTTTGGATGGCTTCGGTAAAGGTAACGCTGAAGCTTTCCACTGCTGTGGTTAACAGGTTACTACTAAAGCCATCTACTGATTCTACTCCAGGGCGATCGCCGATAAATGTCCAGTTTTCGTTAACGGTTCCTGCCCCGATATTTCCGGCTAAATCTTCGATTCCTGTGGCATCTACACTGAGTTGATATTGTCCAATATTTTCGGTAATTCCTGTTACGTTGTTAATTTCAAATGTAATGGGATCTATTTGATTAATGGTGACAGCACTGGTAATTAAGTTTGTGCCATCATCTAGGGTTAGAGTGAGGTCTTGATAGTTAAAGGTATTCGCTCGTATGGCTTCGGTGAAGACGACGGTTAAGCTATCAACTGGAATGTCACGGGGGTTCGGCTCGACATCGATTATTTCTCGAACTTGGGGCGGTGCGTCGTCTTCGCTATCGTAAATAATGGTGTAGGTTTCTGTTGCATTGAAGTCAAGAAAATGTAATTTATTTTCATATATTGGTCGTCCAGTTGCGGGGAAAGTTCTGTCGGTACGCCAGATGTTTTCGGAGTTTATTTCTGTGCCGTCAGAGCGAATAATTCGGTCTATTTTAAACTGTCCATCTGCGGGATCATCGAGGATAATATAAGTCCATCCTGTGGTTACTGTGGCGGTGATTTCTGCTTCTAAATCAAAGATAGTAACAGGTGCATCAAAAGTAACCGTATCTACTGCTGCAACGGGTGCCGTTGTCCCATCACTAAAATAGAGGGTATCGGGATAGAAATTAGCGTCAAATTCATCGTTAACTAAGAAGTCTGATAAACCATCATTATCTGCTTGTACAGTTTGGATTAATTCGTGTATGTTGACTTCTGTAATTAAGGATAATTCTTCAATTCCTAAATCATTAACGTGTTCAAAGGTAGCTTCGTAGTCAACAAATTTACCTTGCAAAGTTGATTTAAGTAGCCATTCTCCTACGGCGGTTTCTCCTGCTTCGATATCACCGAAGTCTACGGTTAAAGATGGGCTTATTTCTTTTCCATTAACTTGTGAACCGATGATATCAAAGTCAATTAATAACCCTTTTTCATTATCAATAATTTCTGATTGTGCGGAGGTAATACTAAGATTTTGTGCATCGCCAAAGCCGTTATTTTTAACTAATACTGCTAAGGAAAAGGGTTCAGAAACTTCCGTTGCATCAGTGAAGGGATCGTCACCATAAACGTTGCGTTGTTGGAAATAATCTAAGGTTAATTCAGCTTGAGGGTTAACGGTTATGGGGGTTGATAATAAAGGAACTGTTACAAGTTGACCATCTTGAATATAGCTTAATGTTCCACCAATACTATATTGTTCTGGGGTTTCTCCTGCTGCTAACCTGCTAGGAATAAATGTCCATTCTGCGCTACCGATAGAGTTAACATCTAAAAATCCATCCCCATCAACCCCTGTAATATTTTCCAAAATGGGGTCAGTAATTCCAAATAATTCGTTAACAATATTACCGTCTTCATCGAGGATTTCGAGGTTAATGGTAATGTCTTCTAAACTGATGGTATCGCTGGTATTTTCTAGGATTAATTCTCCTAAGAATGCGGAACGAGTCATTACCGCTTCTTGGTCGATCCTAATGCGGACTTGAGCGCATACTCCATTATCTTGCTGTTGTTCCTGTTCATATTGTTCTGCTAAATTTAGACCTTCTTGATATAGAAGAGTATCAAGATTTTTTAAGTTTTGTATAGCCTCAGAAATTAAATCAGTATTTTCTTCTATGGCGAAAGCATTTTGTGCAATTAATTCACCCGTTAGTAAATCATATCCGATTTCAACAACTGGTGTACTTGGATTATCAAAAGGACTATATTGATAACCAAAAATATCAACAAATGCTTTAACTTCAATTTTTCCTTCTGTCGATAAAAACCAGCCCGTGGCATCTGAATAACCAAATTTAACTAAAGCCTCACCAAAGATTCCAGCTTGTCCTTGTAATGTAGTGTTAACAACTGATAATTCAATCTCACTATCTGTCTCTGCAACTAAAGCCCTTGCCTCAATACTTATTGAACCACCTGTTTGAACATTGAGTCCTATTTGTCCTTCAACATTTATGTTCGGTTCATCAAAGTTACAACCAGATTCATAAGTTGCACTAATAGATACAAATGGCTCTGCTGTTATTCCTAGCGAGGCTTCTCCATCAAGTTCTATTTCCTTTATTATCCCACCTAACCCTTCTAAATCAAATTCTAAATCAAGCTGATCATCAAAGTCTATATTTATATTAGTCCCAAATTCGGTTGCAACACTAACTTGTGCATTGGCAAAAAATTCAAGACCTTCTATTCCAAAACAACAAAGTTTAACACCAGCTTCGGCTTCAACGTCAAGTTCTAGCTTAACTCGATTGTTCAATAAAGTATTAAAAGCCGTTTCTCCCCTTTCTATAAACGGCTCAAGATACTCTGACGCATCTATAGTTGCAGAAATATCTGGCAAATCACAATCGTCGTCATTATTTTCAGAACTACCACCACAAGAAGAACGTTGAACAATAACGGTACTACTACTACTACCACCACGACTACCACCACCACCAGTCGGTAAAAAACCACAGCCACTGTTACCATCAACATTATTGATAGCGATCGCTCCTCCACGACCAACCTGTTGACCTCCACATAAGTAAGAATATCTAAAGGAAGCAGAAAGACCACAGGGAACCGATGGAGAAGCTTGGGGACTTAATTGACCACCACTGGCGTTTAAGGTATCAAAATCGGCAATTCTGGTAATTCTGACGGGGACAGTAATAGAACTTTTCGCCTCTAATCTGTCAATATTTTCAATTAAAGGCTCAATTTTGTAGAAAGGATGGTCCCCAAAGTTCAAACCCAGATCATCAGCCCCAATTAACCCATGATTGGTAAACGTCATGTCAATTTGCATAACTTGACCTACCAGTTGTAAACTGCCAAAGTCAATGGCGGGGGGGTCAACGGTTACGGTGGGGACAGGGACATCTGTTTCAAAAATCGTATCGACAACAATGTTGTATTGATCTTGTATTTCTGTTTCCGTGACGGTCCACTCATACTTAACTGTCTGTCTGGAGAGGAAAGAACTAATGGTTTCCGTTTCCCCGGCGTTAATTTCAATGGTTTGAGTAAAACTATCGTGATCATCTGCTTTGACCACCAAGGTATAATATCCTTCCGCTAAATCCTCAAAACTGACCATTCCTGTTTCATCGGTGGTCATTCTTGCCACTTCTTTTTGCGTAAAATAATCCCTGACAATAACCTCTGCTTCTGCTAACTTGGGGGAACCTTCGGCAAAATAGAACAACTCATCAATAACATTAACCGCTAAATCTCCCGTTGCTTCACTCACCGCACGGAAATTAAACCCTAACGATAAGTCCCCATCATTCCCTTCAGCATCAAAAACGATATTTCCTGTATATTCCGTTAATTCTAAATCTGCACCAGGTTTCAACCCTAAAGTAACATTAGTAGACTCTCCTGGGGCTAAAGATTCAATAACATCTGGTGTTGCTAAACTTAACCAAGGTGCATTTGGTAACAACACTTGAATATCATTAGCTGTTGCACCCCCTTCATTGGTTAACTCAATTTCAACAAAGGTTTGTTCACCCCGCAGCATCCCACTGGTAACCGTACTTGTATCCGCGACTAAATTGGGGACTATTCGCTCTAAATCCACAAAAACCGGCAAACTAGCCGTAACCCCTTCGGCACTGGTTAAATTGATATTAAAGGTATCCTGGGTGATAACAGAATTATTAGGCGCGGTAATTGTGTAACTAACAGTATTACTACCATTTCCGGCTAAATCTGTGGGTAAATCAACTTGAACATCCCAATTACTCGGTAAACTACTAACATCGGCAGTAAATCCAGTTAAAGCAGTTTCAGTGAGGTTTTCTAACTCTACCGAAGCAGTGAAGGGAGTATCGGCAATAATTTCATGATTAGCTTCAGTAGTATCTAATTTCGCCCCTAAAACGGTGAAACTGTCTTCATAACCCACATCTTCCCCTACATTATCAGGGAAAAACGCCCGAATATTGAAAGTTCCTCCTTCATTTTGTAATGGTGTAAAGGAACGAACAAAGTTACCATCGCCATCGGTAAACCCACTTAATTCGCGGGTAAATCCATTATTTTCGACTTCAATGGTGACAAATTCAAAAGGAATAGGAGAATTATCCTCATTACTCCGCGCACTTCCTTGTAAAACAATACTTTGTCCTGCTATTCCTATTTCAGTATCGGTAGAAACTTCTGCACTATACGCAGGAACCACGGTAAAGGGTGTAACAATGGTGTTATTATTTTCACCTATTCCTCTCCCTTCATCCACTTGATCCGTTAATTGCCCATTTTCGTCTAAAATTTCAGCGTCAGTGGTAGCAATGAGGTAATATTCCCCTGGAGTTCGGGGGTTGAAATAACTAACATTGCGTTCGTAAAATTGTCCGACTTGAATATCTGCGCTAATTTCAAACTCGGTTAATAGTTCGTCATTTTCATCTAACTTATTATCAGAAGACAAATAAACCCGATCGCTCCAAGTTCCTGAGAGGTTCTGTAACCCCAAATTTTCGACTTTATAAGTGAATTGTGCCTGTTGATCGCTATATGCAGGAGAATCTGCATTTAATTGAGTAATTACTAAGTCCGGAACCTCAATATCACTCACTTCCAGGGTTGTACTACTACCATTTAACCCTGTCGCAGATGCAGAAATAGTAACCGGTTGACTCCCATCGCTAACCCCGTCGCTAACTCCTGTAATAATTGCTGTCGCTGAGGTTTCCCCTACAGGAATAGTAACAGTGTTGGGAATAGTTGCTTCTGATGTGTCGCTAGAAGTTAAATTTACAGTTAATGCTTCGGTTGTCTCTGTATTTCGGGTAATAGTTACCGTTGCGGTTCCCGTTTCAGCAATTAAAGTGCGATCGCTTTCTACAGTTAAACTGGGACTTTCATCGTCAAGAATATCGATAGTTGCGTTGATGGTCTTGTCTGCGATCGCCACATTAGTCCCATCATACAAAGGTGTCGCCGTAATATTAACGGTTTGGGTTCCATTTAATTCGGTATTATTGACTGCTTCGACTTCAAAGGTTGCTGCTGCTTGGTTGGCTGGAATAGTAACGGTTGCTGGTATGTTGACTAGGTTAACACCGTTACCCCCTACGGATAATTGTACGGTTAAAGGGCGATCGCTTACTGGACTGCGGGTAATGGTTGCTGTGATCCCCCCTAACCCCCCTTCTAAAAGGGGGGAATCAATTGTTAGGGTTAGATTTACCGTGTCATTGTTTAAAACAGAAATATTATCTTTCCCACTAATAAAACCGTCTGCTGTAGCAATTAATTCAACATTTTGAGTGGTGTCTAAAATTGTGTCATCAACGATGGTTAAAGTAACGGTTGTTGATGTTTCTCCAGTGGGAATAGTAACAGTTGACGGGGTAACAATTTCACTGCTATCAGTGCTTACTAAAGATACTTCTAAGGCTGTCTCAGTAGGAGTGTTACGGCTAATAGTTGCGGTAACAGTTCCGTCACTTTCATTGACTGAATTTGCATCAATATTAACGTTTAATCTGGCTTTGAAATCATCATCAATAATGGTTAAAACTGCTGTATTTTGTCCTCCAATAGTTGCCCCACCATTAGGATTAGAAAGAGTTAAATTAACCGTTTCAGTGTCTTCAAAATCAGTATCATTTTCCATTGGAATAGCAACAGTTTGGCTAGTTTCTCCACTAGGAAAAGTCACTGTAATGGCATTACTATTATAATCATCGGGTGCGATCGCTGTTCCATTACTAGGGGTTAAAGTAACACTAACTTCTCCATTACTTCCCCCAGTCCTTACCAAAGTAACAGCCGTAATAGGTGTCCCATCTTCATTAACACTATAAATTGAGCCACTAAAAGCAATGCTACCAGGTTCACCATCATCATCAATAATAGTTAAAGTAGCAGTATTTTGGCTGCCAATATTTGCCCCATTGGTTGGATTAATTAAACTTAAACCTATTGTTTCATTAGCTTCAAAAGTCCCATCATTAACAATAGGAATATTAACTATTTTTTCTGTTTCAGTATCGCCAAAGTTGACAGTAATAGCACTATTAGAATAATCTTCGGGAAGGGTTGCGGTTCCATCAGTTAAAGAAATAATAGCACTGACATTTCCGTCACTTCCTCCAGTACGATTAACAGTAACAGCAACAATAGGGGTTCCATCTTCGTTAATACTGTAATTCGCCTGAGAAAAACTCAAAACCCCTGGAACTGCATCATCATCAATAATCTGCACAACGGCTGTATTTCTTGCGCCTAATGTTGCTCCATTGGTAGGATTAGAAAGGGTTAAATTAATCGTTTCTGTTGGTTCAAAATCCGTGTCATTAGTAACAGGAATAGTTACTATTTTTTCTGTTTCTCCATCTACAAAAGAAACAGTAAGATCTTGATTATTGAAATCTTGTCCGGCGATCGCGGTTCCCTCAGATAAGGAAATAGTTGCACTAACATCGAGATCGCTTCCTTCTGTGCGAACGACTCTGACAGCAATAATTGGAGTCCCGTCTTCGTTAAATCGATAGGTTGGGCGATCAAAGGCTAAAACCCCAGGAACTGGCGTATCATCATCCAAAATTGTTAATGTGGCGGTTCCGTTAACCCCAAGGGTTGTCCCGACACTGAGATTGGTTAAGGTAAGATTAAGGGTTTCATCCTCTTCAAAGTCAGTATCATTGACGATAGGAATGGTAACAGTTTGGATATCTTCCCCATCAGCAAAATTAACCGAAATGGGGGTATTAGTAAAGTCAGAAGGCGCGATCGCACTACCGTCGGTTAGGGTAAGAGTTGCACTAACTGTTCCTGAGAGGTTCCCTGTACGAACAATATTGACGGTGGCTGTACCATTTTCATCGAAACTGTAGCTATAATTATCAAAGCTAATTTGTTGAACCGGTGCCAGATATTCAAAAGCACTGGAATTAAGGTCTAAGGTGATAATATTGCGGAAAATAGCAATTAATTCATCAGGTTCTTCCCCTGCTTTATTAAGATAAAGACTGGTATCATTTCCTGAGATTTCTAAACGATAGTTACTCGCAGAACCTTGGAGTTGAACAATATCTCCTTCATTGGGGTTAAAGTCAGTGATATTCCCATAATCATTAGTTCCTGCGCTGGTAATGTTGCGATCGTCGTAGCCTATCCAGTTTGCGGTTCCTAGAATAAAGCGATCGCTTCCTGTTCCTCCAGAAAGATTATCCCGTTCTCCTTGTCCAGGGGTTAGGCTATTACCGTTAACGCCTTCAAGGGTATCATTCCCTGCTTCTCCCAAAAGGCGATCGTTTCCAGCATTGCCCACAATACTGTCATTTCCTCCATCTCCTTCAATATAATCATTGCCTACACCTCCAACAAAAGTATCGTTTCCTTCTCCTCCTCTGACATCAAAATAGGATGCTGCGGTTGCCGTGACATTATCATCTCCGACTCCTCCTCGGAAACGAAAATCTTCTATTTCTTTAAAGGTTCCCCCCGCACCGTTACTGGTTTCTACCGTTGTATCGGTAAAGTTAATGGTTAAACCCGTTTCCCCTGCGTAGAGATGCAGGCGATCGCTTCCTGCACCTCCAATTATCGTGTCTGCTGCGGCATTTTCCACAAAATAATCATTCCCTTCTCCACCATCTAAATAATCATCTCCCTCTTCTCCTCGTAGGTTATCATTTCCTTCATTCCCGACAATACTATCATTTCCTCCATCTCCTTCAATATAATCATTTCCTACACCTCCAATGAAAGTATCGTTTCCTTCTCCTCCTCTGACATCAAAATAGGATGCTGCGGTTGCCGTGACATTATCATCTCCGACTCCTCCTCGAAAACGAAAATCTTCTATTTCTTTGATACTTCCTCCTGCTGAGG
>NEED01000076.1 GCA_002110465.1 unicellular cyanobacterium SU2
CTTTAGAGGCATTTCGTACAGCCATCTCTTACCGTTTTCATAATTGGTTAAAAAATAATGCTGACGTATTTGCTAGGTATAAAGCTAGTCTCGGCTATATTTGGGCTTGAAATAAGCTAAAGTCCCATTAAGAAAAAAGGAGGTTGTGGGGCAAAGTTCCGAGATAATGATGAACAAATCACTAACCAAAGTGTAGGCTTAATCGAAAACCCTGACATTTTTGACCAAGTTAACACCATTCAGAAAATGGCAGAAAAACGAGCTTTAATTGCTGCTGTTTTATGTACCGTTGGGGCTTCTGAATTCTTCACCCAAGACTTAGAAGACATGGATTTTGATGAACCCAAACAAACAAGAAAGGTTAAAAATATTACCCCTCAATCATCTTCTAGTAATGGTAATAGTCAAAGTGCTGAACATTGGTATGAAAAGGGCAAAAAAGATGCAGAACTTGGGAAAGAAATGACACATCCTAAAGTTAAGCCTTATACAGAAGGTTACTTTCAAGGAAAAAAAGGAAATAATCTCGCTGAAACGGAAGACATCCCGTTTTAAGTAACCAAATCTATCAAGGGGAAATTTAATAACTTCCCCTCATCACCTCACTTTTCAATCATCGCCAAGGATTAAAATACAATGGAAAATAATGGTAAACTGTGGCAATTATCGGATGAAATCGTAGAGCTTGAAAGCTTGATTGATGAGATTAATGATTGTGAAGATTTGACAGAATCTGAAAAAGAAACAAGGCTTAATCATGTCTTTTCTGAATGGCTTAACGAGGATTATAAGTTTGATGAAAAAGCCGAAAAGGTAGCTCAGTTCATTAAACATTTAGAAGCCCTCACAGAAGCCAGAAAAGCCGAAGCTAAACGTCTTAAAACTTTAGCAGAAAGTAGTGAAAAGCAAGGGGCAAAGTTAAGGGAATACTTACTAAGAGAAATGCAACGAGTCAATAAGCGAAAAATAGAAGGGATAAGCTGTAAACTTTCAATGAGAAAGAAACAACCCCGTGTATGTTTAAACGTTGAACCTGAACAATTACCCAGTGAATTTCAACGGGTAAAAGTTGAAGCAAACCTAACAGAAATTAAGAAAGCTTTGAAAAGTAAAAAAGAAATTGATTGGGCTTTCTTTTCTGACAATCAAGAATATAGTTTGATGATTAAATAGTAGTAATAGGGGGAACTTTCCCCCAAGAGGAACAATGAAGGTCAAACAATTAGAATTAAACCTCAATAATTTAAACCCTGATGAACGTTTGAAAAGCATTGAAAACTTTCTTGATAAGGAGAAGAAAACAGACACAAGAATAGACCGATTAACCAAAGATAGGGACTCTTTATTAATCAGAATAGCTGAATTACAAAATCAACTCCATGCCCAATATGACCCAATGCACAAAGACTCTATATCCTTACAGAATAAACTTGAAGAAAGGATAAATGACCTTGAGAAAGAATGTGATTGTCAACAACGAGAAATACAGCGATTAACTCAAAAGAATAATCAATTAATTAATGAGTTAGAAGACCTAAAAAAAAACGATTGACGATTGAATTAGGGGATGTTGTCGTCGCCGGACATCATCCAGGGTTAGTTATAGATATTTGGGGTAAAACTGTTTTTATAAGAAAATTTAGATTCACCCCAGGGGGACAATGGCGCGGTTCTTATGTTACTAAATATCCCATAGAATCAGTTAACCAAGCGTCCAAAACTCAAGTTAATTCTGTTTATAGTCAAGCTATAAAAGCTGTTAGTTTTAATCGATTTTCTGTTCCTAGAAAAATCTTTTTAATGATTACAGGAGGAAAACATGAATAGATATCCTTGGTTATTATTTCATCCTAATATTCCTAAACCATTGCATGGGTTAGCCCCTAGAGTAATTAAAGGACAACAATGGTGGAATCAGACAAAACGAGAAGCTAAAGCTAAACTTAATCAACATTGTTGGGCGTGTGGGGTTCATAAATATGATGCTAAATATCATCACTGGCACGCCCTTCGGGAATGCAAAAGTCAAAAGTTAAAAGTCAAAAATATGGTTTTTAATACTCACAAAAGCTATAATATTGGTATTAACTTTGTTGGTAATTCTTAGTGATTTTATGAGTAATTTTATTTCAATATCTGAACGAACTTTTGATTTTGCTGTTAGGATAACTAAGTTGTGTAACTATTTAGATAAACAGTCTGGAACACCGCGTTTATTAGCTTCTCAATTATTTCGGTCTGGTACTTCAATAGGAGCCAATATAGAAGAATCTCAATCAGCAGAAAGTGGGAAGGACTTTGTTAGTAAACAATCAATAGCTCTCAAAGAAGCAAGAGAAACAAGATACTGGCTTAAACTCTTAATTAAATCTGAATTAATCCCATCTGAAAAAGTCTCTAGTATTCTCAATGAATGCGAACAGTTAATTAAAATAATTGCTACCTCAATTGTCACTAAAAAGAAAAACTTAAAGAATTAATTTTTGACTTTTGCCTTCTAACTTTTGCCTTACCGAAGGGCGTGACTATCATTTAATTATTGATGGAAAACGCTATGAAGCCAAACATAAAAGTTATCAAGATTGGTTAAAGTTTTATCAAAACCAATAAAATGAAGTAAGGTTAAACTATGTTAATTGACAGATGTTCTAAGGTAGAAATAATTGATTCTGGGTCAAGTCGCTTAGTATAGTCAGGGTCAATAAATGCCTCAACTATCTTTGCATCTTGCGTTACAACATAAGTAGCTGGAATAGGTAATTCAAAACTATCATCACCATTGTAGGCAGAAAGATTAATGCCAAAATTCTCATAAATTGGTCGTAACGTTGAGTGAAGAGTAAATACTAAGCCCAACTTTTTAGCGAATTGATTGCCAACATCGGACAAAACTTCAAAAGTTAATTCATTTTTCTCGGCAGTAGAAAGGGAATTATCGGGAGTTTCTGGAGAGATAGCCACTAAGTTAGCCCCCAATGCCTTAAATTGTGGAAGATATTGTTGTAAAGCGCGTAATTCCAAATTACAGTAAGGACACCATCCACCTCGGTAAAAGGAAATAATGACTGTTCCGAGTCGAAGCAAGTCTTGCAATTCTACAACCGTACCTACTGCGTTAGGCAGACGAAAATTAGGCATAATATCCCCCGATTGAAGACTCTTTTTAGCAATTCCCATACGAATTAAGTCTAAGGTTGCCTCTTCCATCACTCTTTTTACTTCTTCAGGCTGTTTGGCTTTAAACTGCTCTTGCAACTGTTTTAATTCATGGGTTAAGTTCATGGTTATTCTCCAAAGATTTAGATGTTACATTTAATTAACTATATTTTGTCACGCAGACGTTGATGTTCGTCTACAGTCGAAGTTCCGAGAGCATTGTTAGGATTGATGGTTCCTGTTAAGTAGTGAATAGCCGGATAGTGTGCGATGAGAACTGTTCTAGTCCCCTCCTTCTCAACAGATTGGGCTGGCTGAACATGATGAAATACTTGGTTATCGTGCCACAACATGGCATGACCTTCTTCTAACACAAAGGGATTAACTATAGCTTGTTTTCCCTCTAAATCGGCATAGATGGCATTTTTAGCCCCCTCAATATTGTTGCGTTTTAAACAGACTAAGATAGCTCGGTCAGCCCCATCGGTGTGGATACCTTGTCCTGTCAAGCATTGACCTTCATTGTCGGGGGTCACATGACTTTGCTGCACTTGAACTAAAATTGGTTCATTATCTGGAATCTTGTAGGTTCGCTTGAAAGCATTAAGCACCTTTTTGGTGGCCTGACAATCCAAAAATTCAGAAGGCATTTCTCGATAGCAACGTTTGTATCCCCCAGAAAAATCATTGTATTGCTGAGGTTGAATGAAAAAGTGAGCGCGAATTTGAAACCATTCTCCATTAAGGCAAAGAACGTAAGCTATATTTTTGGTGCGGGTAGTGAAGTAATCTGAACTAGGGTCTGGACCTAATTCACCGCACGATGAGATTAATTGATGGGCTTCTACCTTATCTAAAAGTGGCATAGTAAAAGCCAGGTCATTTTTTGAGATCTCATTAGATGGGATAGTTTTCGGGGCAGTAATCAATGCTGGTGAACAAGGCATTGAAGTCTTCTCCTGATCTGATTAATTTATATAATCAGGGAAGACTTTGAGAAACAGATTGGTGGAATCTGAGGTAGAAATAAGTTTTTGCCGATTATTTTCTGAGAGAATGTACTCACGGGGAAAAACGACTTACTCAAACCCTTTCTTTATTTTTAACCAAATTCCCGTTTTTCCAAACGTAGTGCCGGATTATGCTGCCATCGGTCAGCAATATGAGCGTAGATGATGGTTGTTCTAGGGTCAGCATGGCCTAGTAAATCCTGAACTTGTCGCAAAGAGGCTCCCGCCCTTAAGGACAAGGTTCCGGCGGTATGTCTTAACGAATGTGCGCTGAGCTTTCGCCGTTGGGACTTATGCCGATTTTTTGGCCTTTTTTTCGCCTTTTTTTCCCGCTCTCTACTCTCCTTCCCCCCGATTTTCGGTTTTTTGGTCAGCTTTGGGGGCAACTCTTTTAACCCAATCTTCTGTAAATATTTGTCCACAATGCGCCGAATAGATCGCCGACTCAACCGTTGCCCCAAGGTCCTATGAGCCACAGAAATAAAGATCGGGGTATCGGGTCCCCTTGTTTTCGCCGAGCCGTTAGGTATCGCCCAAGCAATTGGGCTAAATCGGGAGTTAACGGAACCACTCGAATGCTCCGTTTTGCCCAAACCCGCAGACCCACATTTTCCCCATCCTTGACAATATCCCCCACATTAACACGGTGCATTTCCACGGTGCGGCATCCCTCTAACACCATCACCGAAATTAACAGGCGATCGCGTAACGAATGAACCGTATCATCCACCGGCATGGCATCAAGCAATTGGTACATTTCTGCGCTTTGCAGATAATTTATGCTGGCGGCGGGGTCTTTAACTTCCCGTGGCGGTTTTAATCGAATGGCGGGATTGCTTAAAATATAACCGTTTTCGAGCAGGGCATCGTAAAAACGGCGCAAAACGCTCAGTTTCAGGGAGATGGTAGCTTGTTGGTATTGCTCTACCAACCAGTGACGATATTGCTTTAATTGGGCAAAGCTGGCTTCAATCGGGTGTATTTGTTGGGATTGACACCATCGGAGAAATTGCTTTATATGGGAGCGATAAGTTCGGATCGTGTCGTTGGCGGCTGCACCGTCCCCCACATCCGTCAATAAAAACTGATTAAAGAAGGCCAAAAACTGTTGTTCTTCAACCAGGATGAGTTTGGTTGGGGGGGTAGGACTCAGGTTGGACATGGTGAGGGTCGGGAAAGTTATCCCGCTTTAAACCGCTTTAATAGGGACATCTTAGCATAGGGTGAGTCCGATAAAACCGCTTATCGGACTCTATAAATTTTCCCCCAAAACTGATAACGGCTAGACCCTCCTACCGCAGTAGTCAATTCGATTGATATTTGAAATGACAACGAATCGTTGGTTCTTTACCGACATACACGAATCTATAGAGCATTGTTGCTAAGATTAAAATGTTTTTTGTGAAACATAAAGTCACAATCGACAAGGAAATCTACTCATATTATTCCCCCCAAAACTGATCAATGCGTTCTACATAATCTAATTGGGCAATAGATAATAGAATTTGTTTCCATTGTTTATTATCAGTCTCACCAATGCAAAGATATTGACTATCTTGACAGCCAATTCTACCCGAACTTTGACGATAAATATTAATTGTGGGATCTATTGTTTGTATGGCTTCAACGGCTTGCTTATTGGCAGGAATACAAAACTCGTAACTTAGGTATCTTTTAGCTCCTGATGAACCAATTAAACCATCAGTAGAAATCTGGGAAATATCAAAAGTTATCTTATTTAGTATAGGGTCAGTTGTTAAATTTTGACTCAAGATTTTTAGGGGTGAAACCTGAATTAACAACATAAATATCAACAGTCCCAAAAACTGATAAACTTGTCTTGAATTCAACAGAAATCCTAATTTCATAATTGTTTGCTCCTTTTTAACTAATGTTTAATACTCATCCTCATCCCAATCTTCATACTGACGATGATAAGCTTACAACAAATGCTTGATGCACTAGCCAGCAATAAAAACCTCTGTGATATTGGATATCAATATGCAGAATACGACTATCGTGGGTATTGTCTTTGGGTCATTGATTGTGTCCGTCATATTTTGCCCATAACCGAACGGTATCTTTCACCATCACACATCACTCAACTATCCACCTCACTTGACATGGCGGTAGAATTTATTAACGGTGACACCGACATTGAGGCAGTTATCAGTGCAGCACAACGGACTCGACAAATAACCCAAGCCTATTATTCAGCGTCGGAGAAAATTAGGTGGGATGTCTCAGAAACCCTTGATGCCATCAACAATGCCATTGAACTGACATTACCCAATACATCGGTCTATCATGAAGATGTTTTGTCGGCGGCAGCCCGTGTAGCCTACTATGGCCACCTAGATGATGATGTCGATTCTCTTCGTCTGTCTCCATCGGACTGTAATAACACCTCGGAACTTCTTGGTTACTGCGAATCTAAACGGGAAACTGTATGGCAAAGAATGGCACTATCTACTCGGCTGCTTAAAGATGAATCAAAAAAATTATGACTACTTAAAAACTTTTAAATAAATCGTTTCATACCATTGTTTTTGAGACGTTTCATCAATAGTTCCATAAGGAGGAAAAGCAGGATATTTTAACGTTTGATCCAATCGTATGTGCATCCAAGGAACCCCATGACCATGTGTATTACACCACACAATCTGCTCATCAATAATAGCTTATTATTGGACTCTCATAAAGTTTCGACAGTCAAGAAGATAAAATTAAATTACCAATTAGTAATTATTTATTATCTATTCTCGGAGAAAAGTTATTTTCTAACCATACTTTTAACTCATCTTCATTCTGAAAATCTAATAAAGCTTCGGCTAAATTTTCAAGGCTTTCTACTGATAAATCCTGTATTTTAACCTGTAATTCCTGGGATACTTCCCCTATTTTACGTTTGACAAGACGTAACACTAAATTAGCAGCTTCTTCGGCTCTAATATCTTGATAAATGACTGATTCACGCATAATTTCTTTCCTAAGAACTCTTTGAATGAACTGTTTATTTAAGACTAAACCAGCTAAAATAGCTGTGGTGGCTGCTATATGGCTTTGCTGTTTTTTATTGGGAATTTCCTCAATTAAGGTTGAGATTTGTTGCAAGACTGAGGCTGAATTTTCAGTCCGACTCAGCACAGCAAAGGGAAACAACCCTGGCGATCCTAAAAACTTTTCCGTGGGTTCTTCCCATAATCTTACTACATTAAACTCATGGGTCATTGTCCTGAGTCTAAAAGCAGTTTGTTTAACCAACTCTGACTGACTTTTCCTGAGATAAATAACCACTTGGTACACTTCTTTATCAGGAAAGCGACGATACAACCTCAGTCGATAATCAGCCATCCGAAAAGGAATATCAGCATCAATGTTCGTTTGAAATTCCAGATGTAACACTAATTCTTCTGATTGGAGAAAAATTAAAGAGTCTGCTCTAATTGGTTCAATAGAAAGTTCTGAGGGTTTTAATTCCGTTAGATTAACCGATTTGCCTAACAACCAATCTGAAAAATCATTACTGAACATTTCTGCCATAAACTTACAAACATTATCATACATTATTTCTCCCAAACTAGGGGGGTGAAGATTATAATTTTATGATAACACTAACTAATAAATAAAAGCAAAAAATCAGAAACAAATTGACCTTGATTAATCGACCCACTCAATGATAATCAAGAGGATATAATATAATAAAAAAAGGGGATAGTTTTTGTTTGCCAATCGTCAATAAATTAATGAGAATACTGTCATCAATTTTTACGGGATAAACTAAATTTTTGTCATGTCTTCATCAAAGATAATTACTAACACTTCGACTTCTCCCAACATTAAACCTGAATATTTAACAGGAGTCATTGAACGCATTACCTTTCATGCAGAAGATACGGGTTACACAGTGGCTCGAATGCAGGTCAAAGGGTTCAAAGATTTAGTCACCATTGTCGGCAGTTTTCCGAATATTCAAGCCGGTCAAACGCTTCAATTACAAGGCAGTTGGTATAATCATCCTAAACATGGTCAACAGTTTCAAGTTAGTCAATACAGTGAATCAAAACCAGCGACATTAACAGGCATTGAAAAATATTTAGGCAGTGGTTTAATTAAAGGCGTTGGACCAGTAACAGCTAAACGCATTGTCAATCATTTTGGATTAGATACCCTTGATATTATTGAACAGGAAATAGAACGACTGGTTGAAGTTCCAGGGATTGGGAAAAAACGGGTCAAGATGATTCAAAAGACCTGGGAAGAACAAAAAGCAATTAAAGATGTGATGGTCTTTCTTCAAGGTCATGGGGTATCAACAACCTACGCCGTCAAAATCTTTAAACAATATGGAGAAAATGCGATCTCAACTGTAACCGAGAACCCCTATCAATTAGCTCAAGATATTTATGGGATTGGGTTTCATACTGCCGATAAGATAGCAGTAAATGTAGGAGTATCTCCTAGGTCAAAATATCGCTACCAATCAGGACTGCTGCACGTTTTAAGTAAAGGGGCTGAAGATGGTCATTGTTTCCTTCCCTTATCCGAATTGGTGAATGAGGCCATTGAATTACTAAGTGTCGATGACCATGAAGCGGATGCTCAAACCATTGTTCAAATCACAGTGGAAATGAGGAACGCAGAGGAATTAATCGTTGAAGAAGTTGGTAAAATTCAACTCTGTTATCAACCTACGTTTTACTACACTGAACAAAATTTAGCTAAATTACTCCTAAAACAATTAGAAAACCCTGTTAAGGTTGACTTGCCCCGTGTAGAGAATTGGATACATCGTTATACCCAAAGTAAACGGATTAAGCTTTCACAACAACAACTAGAAGCAGTAATGACCACAGCAGCTTCACGGGTGATGGTGTTGACCGGTGGACCAGGAACAGGAAAAACCTTTACTCAGAAAACTATTGTGGCACTGTGGCAGGCCATGGGTA
The DNA here is from genome assembly GCA_002110465.1 of unicellular cyanobacterium SU2. Taxonomy (GTDB): domain Bacteria; phylum Cyanobacteriota; class Cyanobacteriia; order Cyanobacteriales; family Microcystaceae; genus Rippkaea. The sequence continues at coordinate 9,116 of NEED01000076.1, forward strand.
AGAAAATTGGGTTAGCTGCCCCCACTGGACGCGCCGCGCAAAGACTGGGGGAATTGGCAGGACTCGAAGCTAAAACCGTACATCGGTTACTCGAATTTGACCCAGCTTTCCGTGGGTTTAAACGGGATGCTGATAACCCCTTGCCTTTTGATGCGGTCATTGTTGATGAAGTTTCGATGTTGGATCTATTCTTGGCTCATTCTTTGATGAAGGCGATCTCAAATGATACGCAATTATTAGTGGTGGGGGACGTGGATCAGTTACCTTCGGTTGGCCCAGGTAAAGTGTTAGCTGATTTAATTGAATCAGGGAAAATTCCCGTGGTGCGATTAACCCAGGTATTCAGACAGGCGGCCAGTAGTGCCATTATCCGCAATGCCCACCAAATTAACCAGGGTCATTATCCTCACCTTGAAACTATCTCAGATAATCCTAAAAGTGATTGTCTTTGGCACAACGGAGGAACCAAACCCGAACATACCGTACAAGTTATTGGTGAACTACTCACAGATTTTATTCCTAGACAGGGCTTTGATCCAACCTCCGATGTACAGGTACTATGTCCCATGACACGGGGACTGGTAGGAACTCGTAATTTGAACCAAGTCTTGCAGCAGCTTCTTAATCCTTCCTCTCCTGAAAAACCAGAAATTACTAGGGCAGGAATGATCTTGAGAGTGGGCGATAGAGTAATTCAACTCAAGAATGATTATAACCGAGAAGTTTTCAATGGCGATTTAGGTATAGTTACAGCCATCGACCCCGTTGAAAAATCGGTGATGGTTCAAGTTGATGATCGGGAAGTGGAATATGACTATGCAGATTTAAACGAGATTTCTTTAGCTTGGTCGATTTCAATCCATAAATCCCAAGGGTCTGAGTATCCCGTTGTCATCCTCCCTGTGTCAACGTCTCATTATATTATGTTGTCACGGAATCTGATTTACACAGGGTTAACCCGTGCTAAACAATTGGCCATCATTGTGGGGTCAACCAAGGCCATCGGCATTTCTGTCAAACAAGGTCATCAAAAACAACGATATACACGGTTAGTAGAAAGATTAGGTGAGAAAACAACAGTTTGAATACATAATACTCAATTCGGGCTACGTTTAGAAATGTATTGCCCCAAGACTTTGAGAAATTTTCCTAATACTTTGAGAGGAATCTTGTCCAAAGCTTTTGAAAGATCCTTATAATCCGAGTTAATCTGGAACACTACATCGTGAGAAACAAGATTTGTCCCATCAAAAATGATCGTCATATTCGGCGTTATCTGATTGAGTAGCTTATTCTTCTCATGTTGGTCTAAAGATTCAATCATTTCAAGAATGTGTTCGCTAGTCATTTTGATGGGGACGATTTCGCCATTATGTTCCATGCTCACTCCGTTAAATGATGCTATTCTCTTATTCCTAACCTATTGTTAATTTAGTTAGCATCACATAAACGGATATCTTTTGTCGTGATTTAGATCACGAAGCTATCAAACGAGAATCTGAATCAGAGCCGATTAAATTATTATCTTGCGTTAAGCGCATCCCTGCTAAGTAGACAACTCTACCTAACTCCGACGAATCCATCTCTTTTAACAAAGCTTCCAAATCCACCTTTAAAGAAGAACCCAACAAAAGAGAACAAAAGTATTGTTTAGCCTCAGAGGGCAAAGGTTCCATTAACTTCTCCAAAGTGTCTGTTTGCACTTCTTTCCCATTGCGAAACCTAGAAATCATTTGGGCATTCACCCCCGACACTTTACTTAACCATGATGCGTTTATCCCAAATTTTTTAAGAGTTTTATCAAAGCTGCCACCAATATCCATAACCTTGCTTAATTGGTTTATAATAGTTGCTTAAGTTGCTCAATAAAGCAACGAAGCAAAGTACATTTGCTAACTCATATTATGCCACAGCCTTGAAAACCCTTTGGGAACATAACAACAATGACACAAACAAAGATTGATGGTAAGTTCTACCCATTGCAAAATGAAGAATGGCTCAAAGCCACCCAAGAACTGAGATATGCAGAAATTCGGGTATTGTACCATCTACGAACCATTGATCCCTTTGGACAGTCCGATACCCGAATCAAAGTAACGGACATCGCTAACATCACAGGCTTAAAGAAAGGAACTGTCTCTAAAGCTCTTCATACTCTCTCCGAAAAAGGCTATATCAATTTAGAAATTGTTGAGGCTATTGTTAGCATCAATTCGTTTCCCATAAGAAACAAGGTTTCTCACAAGAAACAGAGTTTCCTACAGGAAACACTCACGCACCACAGGAAACCTCCGCGCACTGTAGGAAACGATCGCCGGCTAGAACCCGCATCAGCAATAGATTCTAAACCGCCTAAGAATAATAAGATCTCTCTCTCAGACTCTCTCTCAGAAGAAGAGAGAGAAAAATTTTCTGCCTTTTGTTTAAAGAAAGCCAGTGAATTACCTAAACCCCCTGTATTAGTTGAGAAATGGATCTCAAAACACCTTGCTGAACTGTTAGAAGCGTTTAAAAAAGAATCGGCACAAAAACCTAACCCATCAAAAACCACCTATACCCCTGAAGAGATTGACAAAATGTGGAATCAGCAAAATAAATCCAAAAATTCTTTCTCTCGACCAAAAATTGATTCTGATGACTTGAAAACCCCTCCTCCTAATTAGTAGAAAAGTATTGATTGGTAATTGAATCAAGGAGAATAGCAATTTTTCAAGGATTGGGGAGGATAATTAAGAGTTATGTTTGAAAAAATCCCGCCACAAAATATTGAAGCGGAGGAATCGATCTTAGGTGGCTGTCTTCTTGACCCACAGAGTTATTCGAGGATTGAGGGGTTAATTACGGCTGACAGCTTTTATGTTCAAACCCACAGCCAAATCTTTGCGGCGATCTCAGCAGTCGCATCTTCTCAACAACCAACGGACTTGATAACGGTTAAAAGTTGGTTAGAAGACCATCATCAACTCGAAGCGATTGGAGGCATTGATAAACTGGCTCAGTTGCTCGATAGAACGGTTTCTGCTATCAATATTGACCGCTATGCGCTTTTAATTGAAGATAAGGCTCAGCGTCGCCGATTAATCGCAGCAGCTTATTCCATTCTTGAATTAGCCAACGATAACACCATTGAATTAGAGGTTGTTTTTGACCAAGCCGAAGAGACGATTTTAGAACTGCGTCGTCACAATAAGTCTGAGGAGTCAGGATTATGGGCTGATGTCACCACTCGACAACTTAACGACATTGAGCGCACCAATTTTGACGAACAATCATCAGACATTATTCAAACAACGACCCTTTATGACTTTGACAAAATAACTGCTTTTGAGCGAGGGGATTTAGTGGCCTTGATGGGTGCATCAGGAACAGGGAAAACCGCCTTGGCTTGCTGTTTAGCTTATCAATATGCTGTGAGTGGCATTCCTACTTTCTTTTGGTCATTAGAGCAACCCGAAAAGCAAATTTGGGCTAGGATTCAAGCTAGTCATTCGGGGATTGATAGCCAATTATTAGGACGTAAGCGTAGTCAACTTACCGAAGAAGACCGTAAGCGTTTAATGAGTGATTTGGATGTTTCGATCTCTCTTCCCATTTATTTACATTCACAAAAGGATTCTTTATCAACTCATCTCAATGAAGCTGAGCAAAAGTTTCGTCAGTTAGGGCATCCCCCAACCGCTATTTTAATAGTTGATTACTTACAACTGTTAGCGGGTGCTGACCCCATTCTCATTGATAACTGGACAATTCGCCTTAAAGAACTTTCCCTCTCTAAAAATCTACTAACCATTGTTTTAGTACAACCAGAGGAGTTGAGTAAGCGTAGTAATAAACGTCCCACCATAGGAGATATTTCTTACTGCAAAACGGCCAAACAACATTTTGACATCATTCTTGGCCTCCATCGAGAAGCTTATTGGAATCAGGATTATCCCAACCCCAATGAGGTAGAGATAACAACCCTTAAACACCGTCATCTTCCTTTCCCTGAAAAATGCCATATTCTCGGATTTTTTGAATATTGTCGTTTTGTTTCCCTAGAAACAAGAGAGGATAAATGAAGTCAGAAGTCAAAAATCAAATAACCGACCCTTGGCATCATTCCCAATCTTGGCAAGCTTACGGGCATCAGTGGAAGTTTACTTATTGCTCTTTGACCGCCAACTACACCATCAAGAATGATGATAGCTCCCTAATCTTGAAAATCCCTATCGTAGAAACTAACCATTTCCTATGTCCCCAAGCGTGGTTAGACCATTGGGCTAAGTCAAAAGAAGGCCGATCAAAGTTAAAACCTAGCCAACAACCAGAACAACCTTCCTTATTCTCTGAACAAGGGAAAAATAACCAAGCCCAGAAAGAACCTATCACGGTTGAAGTAGTAGACAACCAACCTACTCAAAGCCAAGAACTAACAGACGATGAGGCAAGAGATCGCCTATTTTTAGAACGCAAAGTTGAACGAGCATTTTATGAAGCAGGTAAAGCTTTACAGGAATTACGGGATAGACGGCTGTATCGTAGCAGTCATGCCAATTTCGAGAGTTACTGTTTAGAAAGATTCGGTTTTAAACGGAGACACCCTTATCGATTAATTGACGCTGCTCAAGTTTTTGATAATCTGATAGAAATGTGTCCGAACTGGACACAAAATGAAAATGTGTCCGAAGTTGAAAGTCACGAAGCGAGTGAGGAATTACAAATGTGTCCGAACTGGACACAAATACTTCCTACAACAGAGTATCAGATTCGACCTTTGACTTGCCTTGATCCAGAACAACAAGCCGAAGCCTGGACACAAGCAGTTGAAAACGCAGGGGGTAAAGTGCCTAGTCATCGCATCGTCAAAAGCATTGTAGACCAAATCAGAGAACGCACCAAAATCCCTAACCCCTGGAGAGTTGGGGAAGTCGCCACCATCATCGTCAAAGATAACCCTGATTTACGGGGTAAAGGTGGTTGTTGGGCAATCATCAGTGAAGTTCATGATTTTAGCTGTACTGTCAAGCTTTGGGACGGGGAATATCAAGTCAGAATTGAGAACCTGAAAAAGTTGTCTTATGAGACGACTGATAAAGAACAAAAGTTTTTTAGGGAATTGAGCGATCGCCTTCGGGGCATCTTCGATGATCGCCTATCAAAAATCCAATTGAATGAAGTTGAAAAACCGACAAAGGACTTTCTGGCAGGACTAGGGAAAATAGATCGCCCTTATTTGACTGAGTTGGAGGAAAGGTTGTTGAGGGTTCTTGACTAATGTTAATGTCTCTTTAATAATTAATTTTATGCGGGTGAAAAAATGAAGAAAATAATGATTAATAATTTATTATATTTAGTTTATAGTATTAATAACAATATAGTCAATATTTGGCAATTATTTTATATTCTTTGAGTAAGGTAGATTTAATTTTAAATTAAGATTATCGAAGCTTAGAAGGAGTTTTAATGAAAGAATAGAAGTTTACTTTTGTCTTGTTTATGAGTACCTGTTTAATTCTTCAAGTTTTAGGGAATAGTGACGTTATTTGTGATAATAAACAAGGGGCTGAAGTATTACAAGGGCATACAGTAGAAGATGTCCAAGAACAAGCAGAGTGGAATGATGAGGACTTTGCTAATGGAAAAAGTAATGTTGATTTTCCCTTAATTACCAAAATTATCAAGCACTATCAACAAGATTATCAGACCTACTTAGGGGTTATTTTAACCAATCAAAGCGAATGGATCAAGCATCAAGATATTGCAGACGCACAGTGGAAAGAAATTATTAGTTCTGATGGCCATTGGTGGGAGAATATCTTAACGGAATGGTGTCGAAGGAACAAAATTAATTTCTATGCTTTACCTCTTTCTATTGATGAAACAATTCCTAAAGGGGTAGCAGATTGGGAAGGGATCGCTTCTCTTCTCGAAAATTATCTTAATCAGACAATTGTTCGAGATAAAAATAGTTTTAAATTAAAGAATCAAGAAATAACGATTGATAAAATTATTATTCAGTATAGTAGTGGAACCCCTGCCTTAAGTAGTGCCTTATACTTATGGGGAATCGAAAAAAAATTAGCTAATATGCCCATTGAATTTGCTTATTTATCTCGTTCCAATTCAAGGGTAGATTCTCATGAAGGGAAACATTGGCAATGGCGACTAAAAGTGCCACAAATTGAACAATTATTGGATATTCAGGACTTGGCTGGTGTTTTAACTTTATTAGAAGATCATCCTAATAAATCGTTAAAAAAGATTGTTCGTAAGTTAGACTGGGCAGTTTCTTTTAATTTAAAACAATTACAGTTAGGACTGAATCCTAAACAAAGCATCATTGAACGGATTGCGATCGCCCTGTGGAGTGAGGAAGCTTTCCGCAAAAGGGGACAATGGATGCACTGGTATTTGAGAGTAGCAGGAGCCTTTGAATTAGCCATTTTATCTTTAGTCGAATATCAGGGACAAGGTAACTATGAATGGCAAAGAGAGGGAGATAAAGTTCTTTTAAAGGAGCTAACTAGCAACGAAGAACTACAATACAAAGCTGGCGTATTAACTAAATTATTATCCGGGGGACAATATCAAACGTCGTTTTTGCGACAAGGACAAAACATTTCAGTCTCCTATGCTTGCCCTCCCGTTAATGATAGTCAGTGGAATCAATTTAAGCAGTTTTATATAGGGAATGGATGGAAGTTAAAAGAAGGAGTTTATCAATCTTTTGCTGATTTACGCAATAACTTATATCATGCCCTTCAAGGAGATATGATTGATGAAATTTTAGACCTAAAAACCCAAAATTTAAACTCTGTAACCCACCCATCTCATCCTTCTCAAGTTGCCATTGAAAAACTAAATTATCTTCTCGAACTTGCTAATTTATCCCAAGACGTAAAAAATGCCATCAGCAAATATGAAATATGGATACAACAGGTTAAGGAGGGTTTAATCAATGAGTAATTTTAATTGGCTACCCTCTCAAGCGAATTTATATAATGTTTTACCTGATAATCCGAGTCAATTATCCACTCATCCTGTTAGTGGTCAATGGCAAACATCAGATTATTTAAAGAATCAATACTGGTGGGGAGGAGGTGCAACCCAAGAAAGTTATCAACAATTAATGGATTGTGACGATCCGACCTTAACGCAAATTGGTATTATTACGTTTGGCCCCGTACAGTCCTTTTTAGGAAGTGGTCAACGCTTACGAGATTGGGCGGTTGCGTCATGGTTATGTCATTATTTATCAGGGGTTTTAATCTACCGATGGGAACAACTAGGAGGACGAGTTTTATTACCACTTCATCGTACTGTCCCGTTTGTTCAATGGTTAAAAGGTGAAGCCGTTGATGAACGATTTTGGCAAGCAGAATTGCCTAATATTGTTACTGGTTTATTCCCTAATAATCAGGGATGGTTAGAAAATATTCAGCAACTGGTTATTAGCGAATGGGGAGGACTATTAAGAGAATTAGAACAAGCTTCCATTCATTTTGAACAAGGCTATTTAAACGGGATTGGTTGGCGAGTTATTCACGAAAATCATCGTTATTTATGGTCAGTTTATACGGCTTCTACTGCGTTAAACCTACAAACCCTTGACGATGACTTAAAAACCCTTTATCAAAGCATAGAATCTCAGAAAATTAGTCGTCATTGGCAGGGACAATGGTGGGGAGGTCGAACCAGTCCCAGTGCCGGATATTTATCACAGTGGCATCCCGGCTTAAAACCCATTGCGTCAGGCGGATTATGGGGTTTACCCGAAGATAATATCAAGCAATGGTGGGAAAATGCTGCTCAAGATAGTTCTTTATCGGGGTTATTTTCTAAAAGCGATCGCCTTAACAGTTTAGAAGTAGTTAAACGACTCGCTTCTGTTCCTGATATTATTCAACCCACCTTAAAACAATTATGGCAACTGTCGCCCCCTCCCTGTCCTTGGGGTAGATTTCCAGATCGGAGTGCGATCGCCGCCGCTTGGATTCCCTCTCAGGAACATTAAATGACTTAAACGAGCTATTTTATAGTGATAACTTGCAAACAGCCTGGGGAATGCCGAGAGTTGACCGAAATCCTCAACAATTTGCCCATCCTCGTGCTTTAGAACGAAGAAATATCGTCGATGAATATGTGGCAGACTGGGAAGAGTTTCGTCCCCAAGGTTGGGAAAGTCCCATTGAATGGACAGTGGGATGGCGAGGCGATGGGGATAAAATGGGGGAATGGTTATCAGGGAAACAATACACCGAAAAACGGTTAAATTGGGCGCAATGGCATCTTGATTCTGATTTAATTCAACAACATCAACTAAATATCCAACCTCCTCAAGTCCCTAACCGTTTTAAAAAGATGGATCTTCCCCATATTCTTGATTTATCGGTTTTATTTAGCTATTGGAATCAATTACTTTATCCTTTGACTGAAGAACACCACGATGGGAAAGTTATTTTTGCTGGAGGGGATGACTTTTTACTGCTTGGCCCCTTAACAGAAGTAATACCCTTAACCTCGGATCTTCATCATCTCTGGATGGGTGAGCCAACACCCTTAACTAGCCCTCTAGAAGAGGAAAGTGACGGATGGGTTAATTATCAGGATCAAATTTATCCGATACCAGGAAAACAGATGAGTTTTAGCTTAGGAGTGGTAATTGCTCAACGAAGAATCCCTCAGTCCCTTTGGCATCGCGGTTTAAATGATGCTTATAAACAGACCAAAAATCAAGGGCGAAATCGTGTGTGTGTTCGGGTTCTGTTTAATAGTGGACAAGCTTTAGAATGGGTCTGTCCTTGGCCATTGTGGCATTGTTTAATGGCAGTAGAACCAGTAGAGACTGCCCCTACTCCCCTAAATGTTTGGGAGAAATTATTAGCTTATCTCGAAGGCACTCATTTTTCTTGGGACTCTTCCCCCTCCCAACCGAGTAAACTTCTAGATACCCTCTGGCAAAGTGTAGGATTGCCCTTATCTTGGCAAAAAATTCAAACCCTTCTCAACCAACAGAGCGATCGCCGTAACCTCAATGAAGTTGTCGGGTCTTGGATCTGGTGGCAAAATTGGATTTCCTTGAGAGCTTTTTTAGCCCGCCAACAAAGAGAACGAGAGAAATGGCTAGAAAAGCTAAAGTGATGATAATTACTCTTATATTTCAATAAATGCTCTTGTTTAAGCCAAAATAGTCTATTTGACAATTTCTGCCCCCCAATCAATTATGACATGGTTTAGTATTACTCCCTCAGCCCCCATTACCATTGGAAATTTAACCCCAGTTGGCCAAAATAGCGGACAAGTCGGGTGTCGTTTTCCCCCCAATGGACATCATCTTGCCGGATGTCTTAACCTACCCACTCATTGTCAACTGTGGGGTCCGTTTTGGTGGAAGTTTCCTTCCCTTTATGTGGTTTTACCCCAAATCGTTTATACTCTTGATGTTGATCGAGGACCGTTGGCCTTACCAGATAATTTTTATCGAATGCAGTGGGTTTCAGGTCAATGGCAAGTCCAACCTCAGCATCAAGAGCAACCCATTGAACTGATTGGAGGACGCTATCTGATTGAAGCAAACACGTTAAAAAGCTTTTGGTATCAAGAACATTGGAATAGTAATAATGATTTAGCTCATTTTCCTTGGACACATCTTACCCTCAGTCACAATAGCAGGGAAGATTATCAGGTGAAGGATGAAGGAGGATTTTTTGCGGAGATGACTACTTTGTTAGATCCGGAATGGGCGATCGTTGTCAAAATAAAAGGTAATTACATCCCCCCTGTCTGGAGTAGTTTAGGCGCAGGGGGAACACCGGTGGTCATTCAATCAGAAAGAAGAGGACAACGCTACGACTGGTTAGGGGGTTCGTTTGATAATTCTACAGGAAATTCTACAGGGGGCATTTTACTAACAGGGGCATTATGGCAACAAGGAAAGCAAAAAAGCTCAGTTCCCTATCCCAATCTTCCGATTAAAGCCTATGCAGCAGATTTACCTATTCCTTGGCAATCTTGGACAAAAGTAAGAGATCGTCATCATCCTGGGCAAAAGGTACAGGTATTGACCCCTGGGGAATGGTTAACCCCAGCAGGGGCAGTTTATTTATGGGAAGATGATTCTTCTCTCTTACAATGTGGCCCGTTATCTGATGCTTATCATCGAGATGCTTTGGGTTACGGACATTTATGGTTATTTTGAGGACAAAACAATGACAATTCAATGGTTAATTTGTCAAGAACCCGTTCATATTGGTGGCGCAGATAGTGATAGTAGAGGCAATAATAACCCTATTTATCGCTTACCTGATCGAACACCTGCCATTCCGGGGAGTTCTTTAAGAGGTGCTTTACGCGAAGCTGCTGAAAATAGTGATTCCGTCAGTCAATTTGTTAAAGATTGGTTTGGCGGAGAGAATCAAGATATTAGTCCGGGGGGCATTTCTTTAGGATGGGGTTGGGCGTTATGGTTTCCCGTTCATGTTTTGGGATATGGTAGTTGGTGGGTTACTTGTCCAAAATGGTTGAATTATTATCAACGATTAAACCAAGGAACTCCTTTTAATTTTCAGACTGGTCAAGTGTATAGCACTGATTCAACTTTAACCGGTCAAAATGTTTATCTCAGATGGCTTAAGCTTAATAATATTCAACACCATGATCAGGCTCAGAATTCTTTGCCCATGCCAGAGATAGTACAAAGCGATCGCTGTTTAATTGTTCCTGATACCAGTATTAACTTATTCGTTGATATGGGATTAGTTCGTCAACCCAGGGTTAGTTTATTAGATGAACCACAAGAGAATGGTAACTTGGTCGATAACTTATTTTCTGTAGAAGGATTGCCCCCAGGGTCGGTCTTTTTCTTTGCCTGGACAACTCGAAAACAGGTTAATAATTTACCTAAATGGAACACTTTTTTGAAAGGAGAACATTACTTAGGAGGACTCTGGAGTGTCGGTTATGGAAGAATTGAGATTAGTTAATTTAACTAAGTAGGTGGAGCAAAATTCAACGTAAAATAAAAAAGTTCGTAGTAGGGGCTTTAGCACTGAATGGCTTACGACAAACCTTAATTTATTTATGCCTATCTACTTAAGAGCCTATTGATAAACAAAATAAATAGACTCTAATCCTAAGTTTCTTTGAGCAAAATTATCTCTAGGAGTGTTAATTATGTCAGTGATTCATTATGACTTAGATGCGAAAGTATTTGAACAACTTAATGTAGGAAATGACACAATTAGTCAATGGAAAGGGAGGGCTAGTGGCATGGCTGATTATGTTGCTACTTGGGGCATAGAAAGATTTTGGGCGATGTCTCGTTCTCCTGTTTTATTAGGGGGAGGACTTCCTGATGCTAATCAAGGAAATGATGAACAAAGACGTTATTTTGCTTGGGGAGTTGCTAGAGTGGTCTTATGTCAAATAGTAGGTAATGATTTACAAATTAAGGCTGATATGGACACAGCAACTTTTCAAAATCGTTTCAGACAACTTTGTTTTAATCAGCAGGTTTTGTTGACGGATTTGTTAATAGAAATTTCGGACACCATTCAGTTTTGGGCGATGCGAATGAGTGATGCTATAGACAACGCTATTAATGTATAATTTCCAAAAAAAAAGGATGGGTGAGGATTTTTTTGTTCTTACCTTTTTTAGTTTAATATAAAGAGTTTCAGCACCTTTACCTTCTAATGAAGGTCGCTACGATTTAGACGGCAAGAAAACAGAGCAACATTATCAACCAGTTTCAGCACCTTTACCTTCTAATGAAGGTCGCTACCGATTGATTGACGAATTCGAGGAAACCCACCCACGTTTCAGCACCTTTACCTTCTAATGAAGGTCGCTACAAACCATGCGGACGGTTTAAAAAACCTTGGCCACTCCAGTCATCAGACTTGTTTCAGCACCTTTACCTTCTAATGAAGGTCGCTACTCTTGTTGTTGAACGATTATTGACTATTTTTTGTCAAGTTTCAGCACCTTTACCTTCTAATGAAGGTCGCTACCCTCCTTATTAAAACCCAGATAATATCAAATGTCCAGACCCCATTTGCGAGGGTCAGCAAAAATAGCTCCCCAATTTCTATTTTTGGGCTTCTCTCAAAACCCAAAAGCCTTTTCCTGTCTATGATCGAGGGTCACAACGAAAAAATAAGGTTTGACGGTTATTTGAGAGATCGTCGATCTTTATAGATTGGGATTTCTGATCAAACCTACAATTAAAATAGGTAGATTTTACCAAATATTACTAATAACTCAATTATGACTTCTCTTCCCGTCGAACTTCCACAATGGTATCAAGTTGACCCAGAAAATGAGCGCAAAGGATGGACTCCTAAAACAACTGATATTGTTGAAAATAACGAAAATAAACCCATTAATTACGCATGGAATGGTGCAATCAGTCCTCAAGGCGCAAAAAATCCCACTGTCAGTCTTAAACGTCTGAAAATTCTTAGCCCGATTCAAGTAGGAGGGGGAAGCTTACCAGAAGGCATGATTTTACCTGCTACCATCGGAGGCGTTCCTTGTATCCCCGGCTCAAGTATCAAAGGCGCATTTCTCAGTTATTTACGACAACAGTGGTCAACAATGGATTCAGAAGAACAGAAATTCTGGCGGAATTTGACAGAAAATAATTGCCAACAATGGCAACCTCGTAAAATTCGTTTTGAGACGATTTTGTTAAAAAATGTTAAGCCTTATCCCCTAAACCCTCAACAATCTTGGCAAGTTTTTAACGATGGAGACAAGAAATTAGGCATACAGTGGCAAGTTTCTCCTAAACATCCCCCTGGACCTGGCGCAGATAAATTTTCCTTACAAGTGTCTCTGAAACCTTCCATAAATCAACAACAGAGACAATGGTTAGAAAATCGTCTAACTCAATTATTAAAAGACAAAGGAATAGGCAGGGGAACAGCGTCTGGTTTTGGTCGTTTAGCATCCACGACTCCCAATGGACGATGGGAAATACAATTAACAGGAATGAAACCCTGTTATCAACCCCATAAACCCGATAAAGATAGAAGTAAACACCAAAATGGTTTATATCGTTGGACTCCTCAAGTTTTACGAGCTAATTTAAGAAGTCACTTCACTCGTCTTGCTTTAAGTATGTTACCAAAAGAGCAAGCTATTCGATTAAGCGATCTCATATTTGGTGGGTTAGGAAAGCCCGCTCAATTAACTTTAACAAGTTTTCTAAAATGTGTTGATCCTGCCAGAAACACACCTAACAATAATAGTTATGCGAATATTCCCGCAAAAGAAGCTCATTCAACATGGTTAATTAATGTCGATTGTAATTCTCGATTTCAAGGGCTAATTCAAGATTTATTAGTGTTTTCTAGTCGTATAGGCGGTTTGGGGGCAGGATGGCGCAGACCTCCTCATCAATTAACTCGTTTCAATGGTTATCGAGGAAGTGAGTTTACAGTAACATCTGTCAATTCTCAAGGAACAATTACAGAAGAACCGATTTCTGTGTTAATACAGCGACTTTTGGCAACAATTAAACAATTAGCTACTGATAACGGATTTAATTGTTTGGCTCAATTTCAACGAGTGGGTAGCACATTTTTAAGTATTTGGCAAGGACAACAGGAACAATGGAAATGTATTGTGCATGATGTCTGTAGTACAAAAGCAAAGAATCGACCTTCTTGGTGTGGAGATTCTCAGGATCGGCCTTCAGGCTATGCAGTTCGTCAATATGATGATGATTGTTTGATCACTGTCTTTGATGTAAAGGTAGAAGTCACTCTTCAGGAACAAAAATTTAATAAAATTTGGTAGTTTGAAGATAACTGGAGTTTAGATCCCTAAAATTCCCTGTTTTAGACTCCCAAATCCTTTAGCCATTGTTGACCTCCTCTTGTTCCCTATCAACTTTCTCATACAACGCTTCAAGTATCCATTGATGTCTTGATGGCGATGGCCTTCTACTGGCCACCAAGTGATCAATCTCTTCTAACAAATCTGTCGGCACTCTCAACTTGACCGACTGTAACTTATCTTCCTTTTTGTTCTCTACTGGTACTTGAACGTCAGGTTCAGACCCTCCTTTATTAATAAACTTCTCTAAATTGTTATCCTTTACCTCAAGGTCTTTGGGCTTGCGACTAACTGGCATCGGTTTGATATTCCCTTAATTTCTACTTGAACTTTAAATAATATTAACGTGATATCACCTAGATATCAGACTAACTACCAAACAGATATTGATATAACATCATAGTTTCAGCGATCGCCTTACCATCTTTAGGCTTGACTTCTGTTACAGCTAGACCCTGCGCCGAAGCATTTCTAAAGGCTTTACGATTTCCCCAAGAAGCATTAAGATAAGTGAGTTGATTAATCTCAGACGCGATCGCCGCCGCTTCATCATTATCCGTTCCCCTGGGGTCAGCACGGTTCAAAAAGCAGTAAGCTTTTAAGTCAGGGTTAAATGCGGATGCCTCTTCAATGAGTTCCCCCACCTTCTCCAAAGTCCAAACATCAAAGCTGGCAGGTAAGAATGGAACTAAATAAATGGTGGCAATAGATAAAGCAGCCCGTTGACCCGCCGTATCCCTTCCCCCTACATCAATAATCACATCTTCATACTTATCCGCTAATCGGAGAGTATCAGTCCTAACCGCCGGTCCTTTGAGTTGTACCGAAGTGTAACCCGCCCCTCCTGATGAAGAAGAAGTCTCATTACGAATTAAAGTAAAATCCGTAGCCGTTTGTTGGTCATCTGCATCAACCAGCAACACATCATAACCAAGACTTGCTCTAATTACTGTCAGGGTGGTGGCGACGGTGGACTTGCCTACTCCCCCCTTAATCCCACCACAAACTAATATCATTTAGGTATCAATGTGATATCACATAAGAATAAGCTTGACATATTAATCATATCAGAGTGATGATAATTTAAAGTGATGATTATATCTATATGACATCTAGATATCCCTCCGACTGGAAAACCATAGCCCACACCATCAAGGAAGCGGCACGGTGGCGGCGATGCTCAATGTGGAACTCAATGTATAAAACCAGGGGAGGATGTCTCAAAGCTTACGGTCAAAGAAAGGAAAGCAAGAACGTTACAAGTCCATCATAGTGACTTTCAAGAAGTCAGAAGTCAGAAGTGTGAAGTCAGAAGTTAAAATTAGTGGGAGATTGCGACTCACCACTAATTTTTTACCGCTAAAATAAATTTGTAGCGGGGGTGATAGGAAGTTAGAAGTTAGAAGTCAGAAGTCAGAAGTTAGAAGTTAGAAGTTAAAAAGGGCAAATTTGTCTCAAAGGTTCCAGTTTATGTCCGTCACTAATTCTTCATTACTTCTGATTTCACACTTCACACTTCTGACTTCATTAAGGGGGTCTTAAACCCAATTTCTACGTCTAGAAGTAGAAAGTTTTAACTGAAAATTATCAAAGAAAAAAACTTCTGACTTCTGACTTCCTACTTCTGACTTCGAGCGAAGCGATAATCCCTCAAATTCAGACCCTAATAACTTAATTCCTCTGTGTTCTGCGTGTCATCTGAGTTACCATCATGGGAAGCGAGGTAATATTAGTCCAGGTCAGTTATCGTTGTTTTAGAAAGGAAAAATTTTACTGAAAAAATGTTTTATGAATCCCGCACAATTAATTCTCTTCTCAATGAAGACAAGTGTTATTCTTTCTGTTTTTGCTATCGGGTTAGAGGCTACGATAAGAGATATTACCCATCTGTTACGTAATCCACGACAGTTAATCTTAGCATTTATTTCTATATATGTTGTGGTTCCTCTAACAGCAGGAATTATTATATTTATCTTTAGCAATATCCACCCAGCGGCCAAAATTGCCATTTTCGCTTTATCAGTATCTCCAATTCCACCTCTTCTCCCAAAAAAGCAATTGAAAACAGGAGGAACTATATCTTACATAATTGGGTTACTTGTTACTATGTCTGTGTTAGCAATTATTGTTGTTCCCTTTCTTATTGAACTATTTGAAATAGCGTTTAATAGACCTGGAGGAATTTCTCCTGGGGCTGTTGCTCAAGTTGTTCTAACAGTAATTTTAATTCCATTAGCCATTGGTTTAATATTTAGATACATCTTCCCTGGCTTAGCCGAAAAAGCTGCCAAACCCATCTTTTCAATTGGCTCTATTTTTTTGCTATTAGGTAGTTTGTTTATCTTGTTTAATGCTATTCCGACAATTATTGCCTTGGTTGGAAATGGAACAATTTTTGCCATTCTTCTTTTTGTTTGTGTTGCCCTGGGAATTGGTCATAGTTTCGGAGGTCCAGATTCAGATGACAGAACAGCTTTAGCTTTGTCCACTGTGTCGCGTCATCCAGGTATAGCCCTGGCAATTGCTGGGATTAATTTTCCCGAGCAAAAACTTTCCTTAGCTGCCGTTATTCTTTATTTGTTAATTAGTGCTGTTGTTACAACTACATATCTAAAAATTCGTCAACGAAGCAATCAAAAGGATACTGCTCAATAGCCGAATAAGGAATAGTGATGGGAGCTATTAAAATATCCAACTAAGTCATCTTTAATCACTCTACTCCAAACTGTTTTAACTGGTGACTGACGACTGATAACTGTTTTAACCGCATAACTAAATAATTATTAAACTAACTATTTTTATATGACCAGCCTTAAGAAGTAAATAGATATTAATACTCAAGAAGTCTGGAATTTAACAAGTCTTAATAATCTCTCAGTGGAATTACGCTGGACAATGACTGGAAAGGACTTATAAAAAATTCCTTAAGATTGAGGTAAAGAACATGGAATTTTCCACAAGTAAGTGGGCATCACATCGGAAAGGGGAACAAACAAGGCAGAAAATTGTAGAGGCTATTAATGGAAAAAAATTAGAATCAATTCCAGAAATAGCTACTTATATTGGACGCTGTGAACGGCAAACCAGACGACAGATTAAAGTATTAATTAGAGAAGGACAACTTCTCAGGGTGGAAGGAAAATTAATTTTTAATCCAAAAAACACCTATATGGCCAGCTAATTAAAAAATTTTTTTAAACTGAGTGAGTGGAAAAATGGAAAACATTACAGGAAAAACAAATAAAGAAGTAGTGGAACTTCTCGTCCAACGATATCAAAAAGGCAAGAGTACCATCTATAAGCGATTGGAATTTCTCAATATAGTAGTTGGAAAAAAAGATGGAATGTGCCTCATTGAGGTGGACAGTTTAACTCTGTTAGACCAACTAGACCACCACCTAGTTAATGGTGGAACGATGAATGATTTCGAGCTACCAGGGGAACTCACAACTACTACTAAGAATGATTTAAGTCACCAAGGGGAACAGATTGATTTAGATGAGGCAATACCCCAAGCAGAATCAGGGCATCAAATGAGGCAGTTAGTCCGTAGTTCTCAAGAGAAAGCGGCGGGTTTGTTGATGGCACAAAATATCCTAACCGCCCAATTTAAGGACAACCCTGAGTTACTTGATGGGGATTTATGGGAGCAAGTGAAAGCAACTGAGGAGGCGATCGCCCCAAAGTCCCTAGACCCCAAACAGTACGCCCTAAGCCTTGTACAAGGGATTCAACGACAACAAGCAGCTTAACTGCCATTCATCAGAAGGAACTGGAGGAAATCAAGATGGCAGTTGCAGCAGGGTCGAGTGTACTTTTGTTAGGAGAAAGTGGAAGCGGTAAGACTACTCTGGCCGAAACCTTTTTAAGGGAGGTGACGGGGTTCAAAACGGCGATCGCCTCCTATAACGGCAGTATCAAGAAAACTTTAACCACCATTGCCGAACAGTTACAAATTCCAACTGAGGATGAGAACGGTAAGGGAATGACGGCTGATTCCCTAAAAGAAGAAATCGCTATCAATTGCAACCATACAACATTAATTGTGGTGGATAATGCTCATCGGTGGTCAGCTTCTCTAAGGTATTGGTTAGAAGGGTTACAGGCTAAGGGTGTGGTCTTAATGCTGCTTTCTTTGGAGGACTTGAGGAAGGATATTTTTATCAGAATGATGAAGATTGAATTATCAGCCCCAACGGACTCACAGATAAGGGAAATCATGGTGCGTGAAGCTGTACACCATAACCTAGACTTATCACCAGGACGAATGGCTTACTTACAATCTTTGGCTGGTAATAACCTAATGTTGGCCAAGAAGGTAGTAAGAGAAGCTGCATTAGGTTTGCACAAGCGAGAAGGGGAACACACCCAATATGTGAACATTGCCCCCTTCGTTAATGCGGGTTTGACCGGCTTGGGGATAGTTAGGTTTGTCGGGTTAGGAATGGGCGATCGCTCTCTCTATATTTTTGGAGGAATTGCCATGCTAGTAGCAATCAGTTTTAGGTATCTAGGACAAGGATTCAATCAAAAACAAAGGAGGCTAGGACGATGAGTCTTGATAATGATAAAAGATGGACGCTTAAGGCTGTTGGCTGGTGTTTAGGATTAATAATTCTAGTGGGATTTAGTCCTACGGGAGCGATCGCTTATGTTCTTTCTCTATGGGTATTTTTTCTTTAGTGAATAGTTATTAGTTATTGGTTAAAAGCAACTATGAATATTGATATAAATCTTAAATTAGCGGTGTGGTGTGGCGTAACGCTTCTTATAACCCCATTCTCTGGCTTATGGGCTGCTACATTCTTTTTTTATAGTCCTTTCATTATCTTTGTTCTATGAACTATTAACCATTCACTATGAACTATTAACTATTAACTATTCACTATCAACTATCATGATGGCCGTTACTCACGCTGCAATTAGTATTAGTTGTTGTTCTCTCGCTTTGGGGACGACTAATCCTACTATTTTGGCTTTAGCTTTGATTGGGTCACAGTTACCTGATGCTGATAATACTAAAAGCTTGATAGGAAAGTCTATCTATCCCATTGCAGCTTGGATTGAAGAAAGATATCCCCATCGCACTATTACACATAGTTTACTAGCCACAATAGCGATCTCTATCTTCTGTCTTCCTCTGTTATTTTTCTTATGGGAGATGCAGGTTAAGTTTTGGTTGGTTATTCCTTTATCTCATTTGTTCGCTTGTCTTGCTGATACCTGCACTAAAGAAGGTGTGGGTTTACTTTGGCCAAACACTGTTAGATGTATTTATGGTTTTAACCCTAACCTGAGATTAGCCACGGGAAGCAAAGCAGAATTCTGGGTTTTAGGTTTCTTTGTCGCATTATTTATTCTATCAATCAATATTCAATCGTCAGGAGGCATTATGATTGAGTTTAATAAGGTTCTCGGTATTCAAGATGGGGTAGAACAACTCTACGATAAATATGGTAATACCAATCATATTTGGGTTAATGTTAACGGCGTAAAGGCAAGCGATCGCTCTCCTATTAATGGACAATTTTTTCTAGTGGGACAGAATGGACAACAATTAATTTTACAAAATCAAATAGGAATTTACGAGACAGAAAAGACTTTGATCGCTAAAAGATTAGTCGGAGAAATAGGAAATCAAGCCAATATTAGTGAGCAACCTTTAATGTTTAATGATGATGGAATTATTGATATTTTAGGTAGGCTTTATTACGCCCATCCTAATTCGGCAATATATCTTACAGGAGAATTACAAATTGATGCCCCCGAAGAAGTTGTAAACTTCTCTGAACCAGGAGAATTTGAGGCAATCAGTAAACAAGGCAAGGCTATCATCTTACGTCACGCTATTTTAGAAGATGTTTTAATGAGTCTTCATGACCAATTCGGTTACGGCATTTTGACAGCTAAGATTATTACTCCCAACCCGTTTATTAGTGAATAGTTGATAGTGAATAATTAATAGTTAATAATTAATAGTTAATAATAAATGATTGACAATTGGGGAACTTGGTTAATGGCAATATTTAGCACAGGGGCGATCGCTGTTGCTCAAGTTCCTAATGATAAAGTTTCTAGTGGGAAATCTTCAAGATCCGCACCCATTGAGCAGCAAGAATTAAGAAGACGACTTAAATTAACTCTAACCTTAACTTCTCTTGATGATTTACGGGTTAAAGAAGGGGATAGGGTAGGAAAAGATGGAATATTAGCCGATAAGGATAGGGATAGGAAAAGATTAGAAGCCAATAAGAAAGCGACATTAATGGCGATCGCTAAAATAGAACAAACTCCCTTACCTGTACTTCAACCCGCACCACCCGTAACAAATTTACCCGTTATTAGCTACGCAGAAGAAGAAGCGGCGGTACAAGCGGCTGAATTAAAGTTCACTCAAGCACAACGCACCTTACAACAAGCTTTGAGCAATGACCCCTTTATTACAGCCAAAGCACAAGTAGACAAAGCTAAGAGTGAGGTTGAATTGGCTTACCGTAAGGTTGAGTTAGCCCAGAGAAAGCTTGACACTATCAGGGGTTTAAAAAGTTTACCGCCAGAGATGATAACCCATGAAACCGAACGATTAAAAGCTATTACCAGTGAATGGGAAGGGAAACAGGCTGAGTATGAATTTAAACTAGCTGAATATCAACAGGTTGAGAGTAGCCGAAAGGCTGAAATAGCACGGTTAACGGATGGTATTGAGTTAGCCCGTTCTCAATTAGAAGTATCTCAGGCGAGGTTAAGAGCAGCTAAGGAGGCCAGGAACACTGAAGAATATCAACACAGAATCACAGTAGCGCGACGTGCTGAGGAGGAAAACCAAGCACAAATCAGCTTATCTAATCAGAAACTCAATAGAGAATTTAAACTAGCACAATTAAGGGAAAATTTGAATAATGTTGAAGAAAAACTTAACGCGATCGCTGTGGTTCGTAGTCCCGTGGCGGGGTCAATTAAGCGAGTACGGGTTAATGCTCAAACTGACAATACTATCAGTGTCACTGTCTCTATCATCCCTGATAATCCTCTTAATAGCTACGGTAGCAGCCGGTCAGCCATTACCCCAAAAATTGAGCGAGAGTCGAAATTTTGGATTGAGCAACAAGATATTGATATCTCAAGCGAATGATGATTATGAGGAATTGGGGGAAGAGGAACAAGAAGAAGAACTGTTAGAACCCCCAACCGCAGAGAGTAACCCTTTCCTTCAACCTGAACTTGATCAGATGATTGAGAAAAGAATCTCTGAGGATGTCTGGGAAACACTGAAGGGTGAATTGCCTTGTGTACAAGCAACAGAAGATTGTTTAAGAAATTTGCAAAGTAATGCGATCGCCAACTCAAGACCTTTACAAGAAATGGATGAGAAAATAGAAGAGGCAATGGATAGAATAGCAGAAGCTAAGAGCAGAAATGAGCAAAGTATATCAATAACAACGTTTTCCCCATTCCTTCAAGCTTATCTGGTTGATTGGAACTTATTTAGAGATAATGTCAATCGTGATTTAGCGACCAATCCCTTTGAGATTATGCTTGGTAATGCAGCTTCATCAATACTTGGTTTTAGTTTAAATACAATCTTTCCTATTGATAGATTATTCCCCCAAGATGGAGCGATGGGGCGGTCTATTGCTATTGCTGATTTACAAATTAAGGTAGCAGAATTACAAAGATTAAAGGTAGAAATGAGGGAAAAAATACGAGAGTCAGTATTACTTGAAGCGTTGAAGTTAGAAGAGATTGCTAGAGAGTTTCAAGTACAGCAGGAGATAGCTAAACGGGATAGGGCAAGAATTGAAATTAATAAAGTAAGCTATATGTTTGGTGAGGGGAATTCAGAATCTTATCTTAATCAATTATCCGCTTATGATAGACAAAAAGCAGGGACTTGGAGGGAATGGTCGAGATTGCGATCTCAGTTAGTAAAGGTTAAGGTTTTAGTGTTAGGAACGGACGATGATTAATTTTAAGTGAAAAAGTTCGTAGTAGGGGCTTTAGCCCTGAAGGGCTTACTACAAACTTAATTTATTTATGCCTATCGACTTATCATTTATTACTTATCACTTATTACTTATTAACCATTCCACTCGCATACTTTACCATCATTATCACCGTCTAAATATTGCGTCCCTGGCATCTTAGAGTCAAAAGCTGCTTGTGCTTCTTGTTGTGTTTTGAAATCTGAGCAATACTTCCTTTGGTCACCACAAAGATAACTTAAATCTCTAACACTATTATTATCATTAACCATAAAGCAAACATATTCAATAGGAAACGGAGGGGGAGGAATCTGTAACATAATTTTAAGTATCAACTATCGACTATCAACTATCAACTATCAACTATTGACTACCAATTGTCAGGAAAATACTCAACGCCCCGACGACAAATTGGTTTGGGTTTATTTTGTAAGTTTCCTGAAAAAGTATGAATGACTAAATTATTTTGTTTAATTTTATAAGTGAATTGATCAGTTATCCAATAATCGGGATAATTAAAAGAAAAGTTATCAATAAATCTACCCCTTTTCTTGACACTTAAATGTCCGCAAGCGTTTGTTTTAAACTTCTTATCATCAACCACACCACTCCATGAATCCTCATGCCAATCACCGCCCCAATTCCCTAAGTATTGTACTCCATACTGTCGAAAGGGTCTATTTTCTGGGTAAACACTTGAATCAACCCAAACAAAGATAGTATTTTTAATCTGCCAAACAAACCAAGATCCATCCCACCCATTTAAAATTTGTTCATCGATTAATCTTCGACTATTTGCATCTAGTTCACCTCTAATACATCTAGGATAATCGGCGTTAATAGATAGCGAATAATACTGATATCCGTCTGATAAATAAACCCCCGAATCTGAAGGAAGATCCAAGTTATATTTAATCTTAATAATGCCGCATTCATTAGCTGTAACTGTTTTAAATGGGCGTGCATTTTGAAATTCAATAGAATAAGTTTCAGAGGGATTCAAACCAGTGATAACAACTTCTTCAGGTTGATTCGGAGAAGGATTAATTCTATTAACTTTTATTTGTGCTTCAGCCCTCTGAAAAAATCCAAAAAAGATTAGTAATAAAAGTATTATCGATTGCATCTTGCTCCTGGTCGTGGTTGACACTCAGAAGGAGAATTAGCGTTAATTTGAGGAGTTATAGCTAAAAATAAAATAATTACTAAAATGATTGATTTAATATTCATTTATTTACCTCTATTATTAAAGGGAAAACAATTAATAGTTATCAGTAAAAGTCAACAGAGAAGGTAAGGAAACAAAATTTTATCTATTAACAGTTAACTAATAACTATTAACTATTAACCATTAAAAACTAATCGCTGATTATTGTTTTATCGTTATGGCCAGTCAGTAGAATAATAGCCAACCCCTTGACGGCAAATTGGGCCACCCGAAACAGTTGTTAAGGCAGCAAAGTCAGGAATACTAAGAACTGCGCTACCATCTTCACGATTTACTATGTTTAAAGCACCAGCAGTAATAGAATAGCGGTCTGTTTGAGAAATACGAGCCGTTCCGCAAGTATTAGCCCTTACGTTTCGTAAAGTTGGTAAATCATTATAAGTTACTTCATGTTGAGAAAAAGAAGCTAAACCAGTGAAGTAGACATCCCCTTCAGAGGTTACTAATTGGGCTGATGGTGTTAAGTTTGTCCCAGATAATTGACCTTGAGAACATCTTGGCGCAGCTTCTACAGGAAGAGAAGAAATAACAAAAGAAGCTCCACCATTAAAGGATAGGTTAGAAGCCGTAGTAATGGGACGAGTCGTAGATGTTCTTACTCTAAGATAACCGCATTCATTAGCCCGAACATTACGAGTAAGAGGAATTGTCGGGTATTGTATTTGTAAGGATTGATAAGAACCTAAGCCGCTTAAAAAAGTATCTCCATCCGCTTCTTTGGCAGCAGTTTGTGCAACAGAAGGAAGAGCAGATGCTAACGTTAACCCAACTGCTAATATTAATGGTATCTTCATAAGAAATTTTGTTAATTAGATACAGGATGGTTAGTTTTCTATACGTCCTTATTTAAAAACACAATCAGTAAATATACGGAATTAATGAAAATAAATTATTAGTTAATCTAGTAAGCGGGGATTGTGGAGAGTTGACGCTCCCTTCACTAAAAGTGAGGGATTCTTGGACTCACCATAGCCCGTTCAGGACGTTCGGCGACGCTCAGTCGAGCCGTTGCCCTTACTACTGGTCTTAGGCGGTGATAGTTAGTCTTGCAACTAGCTTCTCAAGCGTGAATTCCCGTCCGCCCGACGGTATTTTTGTAGAGTTCTCAAAATCGAGATTTAATGCTACTCACTTAGTTTCCTACAAGATTTTACCTTCCTACGGAAATACTAAGACTTTTAGGATAGAGTGTATTTTCACACTTATTAGTGATCAACGCCTTACGGCATCAAAGGTTAGTCCACAAGATTCGATACCCTAAATCGATTTCTTGTTGAGGTGATCAACGCCTTACGGCATCAAAGGTTAGGCCACAGTGGCGTAAAGCTCGCCGTTGGCAGCACCGAGGTGATCAACGCCTTACGGCATCAAAGGTTAGGCCACCTTCTTTGTAACCCGCCATCATTCTTGAGCCTCTCCTGAATGTGATCAACGCCTTACGGCATCAAAGGTTAGGCCACGATCAAAGCCGGCAATAACATCAAGGGCAATATTCAAGTGATCAACGCCTTACGGCATCAAAGGTTAGGCCACAGCGAAGGCTGAGAGGCTTAATTAATCAATGCTCTTAATCAATTTTACAAGCACCTTCTCAAAATGGCTAGGGGATGACGTGAAGTGACCAGTTGAGACTTAAACCCGTTAGCGGAAAACATTATCAGATAAGGGTTACAGGATTTTGCAAGCACCTCTCGCTCCTAAAAAATTTGTCAAACCCTTATAGATTCTGAATTAGAAGCAGGTGGCATGACAGAAAAAAAGAAACAATCAGAGGTGCTTGCATTTTTAGATCACCCTCCATCCCTTTTCATCCAATAACCAAGTATTAGGACGGTTGTACTTTGGCAAATTTCTAACACATTGTTGGGAAAGACGAATGAGGATAAGATCATCATCAGTAGTGAGAATTTTCTCCAATTCCCAACGGAGTTTTTCTCGCATTCGTTGACTAAGCCAACACCGAAAAATGGAGTATTGTAGACGTTCACCATAACCTTCAAGAAGTTTATAAGCTTTACGCCACCGTTTGGGACAGCGAATATCGTAACAAATGAGGTACCAGTTTTTAAGTTCTGCCATATTTCACCTCACCGCACAATCAACTGACCAAATAAACCACCTTCCCCACACCATTCTTTTTCGAGTAAACGAACTTCTAACTCTAATAAACGACGATAAGTCAAGGAATAACCTGTTACGGGATGTTTCCAAGATTCTGCTTTACGTTGTTCATAAAGATTAATGAATTTTCGTCGTCCACTGTCACTTAACCAAACTTGTTGACCTCGTATATCAAAATCTGCTTCTGTATCCCATTGTTGACGATTAATGGAAGTTACCACAATCATGTCAACTAAAGGAACTCGAAAAATCTCCATCAAATCAAGTGCTAAGGGAGGAGCTTGAGTACGAGGTTGATGATAAAATCCCAATGCTGGTTCTAGTCCAACTGTGAGGATCGCATTCATAACATCCTTGATTAGCAAGGAATAACCAAAACTCAACATGGCATTAAAACGGTCTTTGGGAGGACGACGATTACGACCAGCAAACCGCAATGATTCGGGAACATCTTTTCCTAAAATATTAGGTAATGCGCCAAAATATAAGGCCGCTAAATTGCCCTCAAATCCTAATAATGAGTCGAGGGACTCTACTTGTGGTACTTGTTTAAGAACCGCTTTCATTTGTGCGATGCTCTTGCACAGGCTTTGCCTGACCGCTTTTTCTAAGTTAGGAGATTTGCGTTTAATATTACGTTTTCCTCGCATAAGAAACTTACGTTGTCCTTCACCTCGACATTTCACCAATTTACGAGCTAATTCTAAACAAAAGTCTGATTTAGTTAAAGCCTCATATTGACGAATACGCCGTTGAATACTGCCAGAACGAGTATCAAGACTGCCCACATAACGGCCACCCCCAGAGACAAAATGAATGCCTACATCTTTATAGGAGAGGAAATGGAGAGCTTGGGTAGAAATCTGAGAAAAACTATGGAGAACCACTTGACTAACCTGTTGTATCGAAACCTTTTCGTCAGCTTGATTACGTCGGCTAATCTTGAGTTGTTCTCCCGTGCGTCCTACTCTGGTTCCTGGTTCAAGCACATGGATCACTTCCCTCTCATCATCTTGAGGAAATAAACGAACGGGATGCCATTCTTTATTGTGTGCGAGTCTGGCCTCCTCTGGTAAACAGACAGGAGATAAAGAACAACGAGAACATAAATACTCATTGTTAACAACAGGAGGACGATAAGCAGATTTTCGTAACTCCCTTACTTGTTTGATGTTATCTGACACCCATTGTCGTCCTTGAGCATCAACAGGTATATGAATCAAGACATTATCAGTATGATAGCGGATTCTGCCTTCAATCACAGTAATACCAAGAGAAGCTTCTAGTAAACAACAATAAGCTAGGATTTGCAGTTTATCACTGTCCCATGCTTGCGGTTGTTTATTCTCGTCCCTGTAACAGCGACCTCGTTTATGTTCATAGGGAATGGTTTGACCGTCACGAGTGCGTAAAGCATCAACTCGTCCCCGTAATCCTAAGATTTCGTCTTCGAGGTAAAGATCAAGCCATTCTTCATCCTCTTGTTTATCGATTTCTTCGTGTAACCGTCGTCCAGCAAATATGGCTGAATCTTGAGTGTAAAGTTCTTCGACTTCCTCAAGGTAGAATAAACGAGGACAATAAGCAAAGGCATGGAGAGCAGAAACTCTGATAGTATCTTCAGTTAAGTTAATACTGGTTCTTTGGTCTAAATTAGTTGTTGGCATTGTTTCTTTTGGCTGTATTAATGTTGTCTTGCTACCAACTTAATCCAAGAACCAGGCAAAAACTCTTCCGACTTCAAGAGAAATTTATTTAATTTTCAAGGTGCAAACTTTAGAATAGGAGAAGTCTTTGATTTGCTTAATGTAAGTTTAGACAATTTACGACTATTGGCTATTCAATTTCAGATAGCTGTTTTAACTGTTCGATTAATACGGGTAAATCTTCTTGAGTCGTCTGCCACAAAATTTTTAAGTTAATATCAAAGTAAGCATGAACTAAACGATTCCTCATAGCAATTATAGCAGACCAAGGAATTTGAGGATGATTGGTCTGAAAGTCTTTTGAGACTCTTGATGCAGCTTCCCCAACAATTTCAATGAGTTTAACTAAAGCTAGGGTTAACACGTCATCTTTTTCTAACTCTTGAAAGTTTTTATTACTGACTAAATCGACGGCTTTTTGAGCAGCCTTTAATATGTGAAGTAATCGAGTTTTATCATCAAGGGTGGACATAGCTCACAACCGCCGAATCTAAAACGTCTTGACGAAAATAAGGACTCAAATCTTCGGCCGTCCTTAAATCAACTTTTCGCTGAAAAAGCTCCGATAATTCTTGTTCCATTCCCCCCAAACGAATTAACCCTGGTATATGTTTAGGATCAAACT
>NEED01000077.1 GCA_002110465.1 unicellular cyanobacterium SU2
CCTAGAGTTTCGTCCAACAGCTTCGCCTTCGTTAATTAAGAAAACGTCGTCGGTAAAATCTGTTTCAGTGCTCGAACCACTGTCCCAAACATATTTAAAGCTACCAGAGAATTCAATGTTGGTGTTGGATGTGGCGCAGCCATTCAGTACCTATTTATGGCAAGATGGATCTCAAGCAGACACGTTTCTAGTCGATAGTGACACAGTTGCGTATGTTACCGTTTTTGGTGTTTGCGATACTGTTTCAGATACCATAGTTGTGCTCGTTGATGCCCCTGCCTCTATCCAATTACCTCCAGACACGAGTTTGTGCAACCAATCAGACTTTACCATCAATGCCTCTGTTTCAGGTTCCGGTATTCTATTGTGGAGCGATTCTACCATCGGTGCCACCTCAATTACGGTAGATCAATCTGGGGTTTATACCTTGAACGTTATCAATGGATGTGGTGTGTTCTCTGATTCCATTGCTGTAGATCTGGTTTTTACTCCCGGAAGCACCTTGTTGCCACCGGATACGGTTCAGTGTTTCGATGTTCCGTTGCTGGTTCAGCGACCGCTAAATGACTCCACCCAATACTTTTGGCAAGACAGCTCGTCATTGGAAATTTTTGAAGTGGATAGCAGTATGGTTCTTACGCTTACGGCCTTGAATAATTGCGGTGTCACTACCGATACCATGCGCATCACCTTCAATGGGGAAATTAAAACAGAACTTGGAGAAGACACGACGGTCTGTGATAAAGATTCAATCCAACTCTTTGGAACGGATTCACTGGCGAGCTATTTCTGGAGTACAGGAGATACAACCGACACCATTTGGACCACTCCTGATCAAGATGAGCTCTATGTGGTGACCGTTACCCTATCTCAATGTCAAAAAGTAGAGTCTAAGAGAGTTACAGCGAGCGAGGCTGCTTGTCCGAATATAAATTGCAGCCTAGAGTATAGCAATGTCTTCACCCCCAATGGTGATGGCATAAATGATCGATTTGTAATTACCTCTAATTGTGATGTCTTCAGCTTTGATATGGCCATTTACAATCGATGGGGGCAATTGGTAGATTATTCCCGCAATGTTTCGTTTGGATGGGATGGTTACGTTAATGGTGAGCCTGCATCTACAGGGGTGTATTACTTTGTTGTTGAGTATAAAGACTGGGTGGTGGTGGATGCCGATCGGCAAATAACTCGGGGCAGTTTTACGTTGATGAGGTAAGATTCTAAGCGCCTCTTTTTCCAACATTTTTCATGGTTTGAGGTTACTGATGAGACCCTTTTTTTAATCCAAATCAAATCAATGGTTAGCTATATCCATTGTTGACCTTATTTTTGCCCACCTATCTCAAAAGATTATGCGTACAATTCAATTCAGAGAAGCCCTCAGAGAGGCTATGAACGAAGAAATGAGAAGAGACGAAAACGTCTTTCTCATGGGAGAAGAAGTTGCCGAATACAATGGCGCTTATAAGGTTAGTCAAGGAATGCTTGATGAGTTCGGGCCTGAGCGTATTATTGATACGCCGATTGCTGAATTAGGATTTGCAGGAATAGGTGTCGGTGCTGCAATGAATGGATTGCGTCCTATCATCGAGTTCATGACATGGAACTTCGCCATCTTGGCAGCAGACCAAATCATCAACTCCGCCGCCAAGATGTTACAGATGTCGGGTGGTCAATACAGCGTTCCAATCGTGTTTAGAGGAGGAAATGGTCAAGCCGGACAATTGGCGGCTACACACTCTCAGAGTTTTGAGGCATTCTACGCGCACGTTCCAGGCCTAAAGGTGATTACCCCTTCAAACCCATACGACGCTAAAGGATTATTAAAGTCTGCCATTCGCGACAATGATCCGGTTGTGTTTCTTGAATCTGAAAAGATGTTTGGAGATAAAGGTGAGGTGCCAGAAGGCGAATACCTGTTGCCTATTGGAAAAGCGGACATTAAGCGAAAAGGTGATGATGTAACCATAGTTTCTTTCGGTAAAATCATGAAAGTAGCCTTGGCGGCTGCTGACGAGTTAGCCAAAGATGGAATACACTGTGAGGTAATTGATTTACGAACCATCAGACCATTTGATGTTGAAACCGTAATTGCTTCTGTTAAGAAGACAAACCGCTGTGTGGTAGTTGATGAAAGTTGGCCATATGCTTCTGTTGCCAGTGAGATTGCATATCGCATTCAGAAAGATGCGTTTGATTACCTCGACGCACCAGTTACCAGAGCAACTCAAAGCGATACACCATTTCCATTTACCCCTAACCTCATAGAAGTTGCCATTCCTACGGTACAACGCATAGTGCACTTGGTGAAAGAGTCGATGTACTTGGTTTAAGAGATAGTAGGTTTTCAGTAGCGTCTTAAGAAAAAAAGAAAAGCCCCCCACTTGGATATCTTGTGAGAGGGCTTTTCAAACCTAAACCTACTAACCTATGTATGTAATTATAACAATGTTCGTGCCAGAATGTTGTTGGTGAGGTAAAAAAAGAAAAGCCCCCACGAGGGAGATGTGTGGGAGCCTTTCTAAACTAAACCTACTAACCTATCTGCTTATATAAACGCTAATCAAGGCCATTCGTATTTGCTCATCGTCCTAATAAACGTTAACGGAGCGAGAGGGTACTGATAAGTGATAGGTTTCCGGATGCGTCAAAACTTATTTGTGAAAGACCATCACTACCAATTACGTGTAAACGTTTGTCTTTTAAGATTACGTCAAACGCGTCTATTCCAGCATAACTGCCTCGCTCCTCAAGTTGAAATTGCTGTGCATTCGAGTAATCATACACCCTTAACCCGGCAGCACCATCACAAACGAATACCAGGTTGTCTCCATTTGAAATGGTAAGTCCTTGAGGTTCGGTCATGCTTTCAGCTAACAGAAATTCAGGTGTCATGATGTCAGTAATATCAAGGATGTGCAATTCATTGAGTTCTTGCCAACCGCAATTGTTGCCACCTCTAAGTGTCACGAACGCCAGTTCATCATTGGCTACCACGGGATCGCAAGCGGTGAAGTGCGTGTAGTTGGAAATGTATGCTGGTCTCATGTTATCTGAAATGTCGTAGATGAGCATTCCCGTTGTTGAGCCAATAAAGAAGTTTTCCTTGAAGGTAAAGAGGGTTTCAATTTCGCCCCAACCATTTCCGTCTTGCCAAGGATAAAAGGTATGGACCAAGGATGGTGCGGTTCCATTAACATTGAACACACTTACTTCTCCTTCATCCGTTATAGCATATAGCGCCTGACCCACGAGCATGAAGCGCGCCATAGATCCCGCGATGGCATTGGTTTGACTTGTAGCAGAACTTCGCACATTGCTCACGGTGCCGCCAAAGTTCAGTGTGCTTTCATCTGCACCCCAGGTACTGTTCTCAAAAGGTCGGTTGTCCCAGCGCACGTCATAGTAATCATAACACGCCTCATTCTCGCAGCTTTCTTGAACATACTGAACGTTGTAATCAATGATCACGCCTTTGGTCTGATCAACCTTAGCTAATGGATATTCGTCATCAAAGTTTCTCGTTGATATGGTGTAGGACAACACATCTTCAGCACGCCCAATCTCCTCCACATTCTTGGGGTCTCGTAGGTCAAGGGCAACCAAATCAACGTAGCTGTCAGCATACAACACGCCGTTGCTTACAGCCATGTCTACGTTTCCCGGGATGTTTACAAAGTTGAGCTTCGCGGGAGAAGATGGGTTTGAATTATCATATATATGAATGCCACGTTCAAACTCATTGATGAGGATTAGATCATTGTAAAGAAAGATTTTTCCGGGTTGTTCAAGCTCAACGTCGGGTTGGTTAACAACGGCCGATCTGAGCTCTTCATAACTAAGGTATACGGGTACATTACCGGTAAAAGAAGTGGTTTGGGTGTTTTTTTGGCAGCCAATTAGAAGGGCAATTGGCGCAACGATCAATAGGAATCGTAAGTGTTTCATGGCGATGGATTTACATTTAAGACGTTTAAAAGTGTGCTGAGGTAAGTTGGACTCACAGGCTCTTTTGTCGATGCTGGTTATACGTTCATATCTACTTAGATATTGAGAACACAGCAACAATAAATGCACTTTAACGCAGGCCCATTTCATGTGGATGTACAGTCAATCAACTATTTCTTTCAGATATCTAACATCTTTCGTTTGGTAATTTCAATAGGGTGCTATCTTTGCGCGCTTTAAAATAAAGGGCTCAAAGAGTCTCTAAATTGTTCAAAATCAATATTTAAATGGAAAGTTTACTTTATGCATTACCGGCGCTTGGTGTGATAGCGCTATTATTCGTTGCATGGAAGAGTGCTTGGGTGTCTAAGCAAGAAGTAGGAAGTGACAAGATGGCTAAGATTGCCGATAACATTGCGGTTGGTGCCATGGCATTCCTTAAAGCCGAGTACAAAGTGTTATCCATCTTCGTTATTGCGGTTGCTGTTTTGCTCGCGTTTAAAGGTGCAAATGAAGCCAACTCGAGTGCGTTAGTGGCATTATCGTTTGTTGTAGGAGCTGTTTGCAGTGCGCTTGCAGGTTACCTTGGAATGAGAGTGGCTACTAAGGCCAATGTAAGAACAACCAATGCTGCACGTGAGTCGCTTGGTAAAGCGCTTGAAGTAGCTTTCGGTGGTGGTTCTGTAATGGGAATGGGTGTTGTTGGACTAGGTGTACTTGGTTTGAGCATCTTATTCATTGTTTACTCTCAGATTTTTGGTTTAGGTGATGCTGATAGCGTGACCACCGTATTGAATGTATTAGCAGGTTTTTCATTGGGAGCCTCTTCAATCGCATTGTTTGCTCGTGTTGGTGGTGGTATTTATACCAAAGCTGCCGACGTTGGAGCTGACCTTGTAGGTAAAGTAGAAGCTGGTATTCCAGAAGACCACCCATTGAATCCAGCTACCATTGCTGATAATGTTGGAGATAACGTAGGTGATGTAGCCGGTATGGGTGCTGACCTGTTCGAGTCTTACGTAGGCTCTATCATCGGTACGATGGTACTAGGAGCGGCTTTTGTTGGTCTTGATATCATGCCTATGGACGGTCTTGGAGCAGTTATTCTTCCATTATCACTTGCGGGAGTTGGGATCTTGGTTTCGATCTTCGGAACCTTCTTCGTGAAGGTTAAGGAAGGTGGAAGTCCACACACCGCTTTGAATATTGGAGAGTTTGGTTCGGCCATCGTAATGGTGATTGTATCTTACTTCTTAATCGATTACTTCTTGCCTTCTGAATGGGCTTTTGGAGGTAGAGATTATTCTTCTCTTGGAGTGTTCATCGCTACCTTGGCTGGTTTAGCTGCTGGTTTAGGTATTGGTAAAATCACAGAATATTACACCGGTACAGGAACTCCTCCTGTAAAGTCAATCGTTCGTCAATCCCTTACAGGTTCAGCAACGAATATCATCGCCGGTTTGGGTGTTGGTATGATGAGTACAGCCATTCCTGTAATCTTGATTGCTGCGGCTATCCTTATCGCATTCTATTTCGCAGGCTTATACGGTATTGCAATTGCTGCAGTAGGTATGCTTGCTAACACTGGAATCCAGTTAGCCGTTGATGCCTACGGTCCTATCTCAGATAACGCTGGTGGTATCGCAGAAATGTCTGAACTTCCTAAAGAGGTTCGTCAGCGTACAGATAAGTTGGATGCAGTTGGAAATACGACTGCGGCTATCGGTAAAGGTTTCGCCATCGGTTCTGCAGCACTAACAGCCTTGGCTTTATTTGCAGCGTTTATGCAACAAGCTAACGTAAGCATGATCAACATTGCTGATCCTACAGTAATGGCTGGTCTTCTAGTTGGTGCAATGCTTCCATTCGTTTTCTCTGCATTGAGTATGAATGCGGTTGGTCGTGCGGCCATGTCTATGATTGAAGAAGTACGTCGTCAGTTCAAAGACATCCCTGCATTGAAAGCTGCTTTGGATGCTATGAATAGAAACGAAGGAAAAGAGGTAAGTGAGTGGTCTGAAGAAGATCGTAAGACGTTTGAAGCTGCTGATGGTGTTGCAGAGTATGACAAGTGCGTTGAAATTTCTACTAAAGCTTCGATCAAGGAAATGGTCGTTCCAGGTTTGCTTGCTGTTGTGGTTCCAGTATTGGTTGGATTCTTCGGAGGTCCTGAGATGCTTGGAGGTTTGCTAGCAGGTGTTACTTCTGCCGGTGTTCTTATGGCTATTTTCCAGTCAAACGCGGGTGGTGCTTGGGATAACGCGAAGAAAATGTTTGAAGAGGGCGTTGAAATTAACGGTGAGATGTACTACAAGGGTTCTGACCCACACAAGGCTACCGTAGTTGGTGATACTGTTGGTGATCCATTCAAGGATACTTCAGGTCCATCATTGAACATTCTCCTTAAACTGATGTCTGTAGTAGCATTGGTTATTGCTCCTTCTATCGCATTGGATAAAATGTCAACCGTAGAAGAAGTTGAAGAAATCAATATAGAAGTAGAGGCTGTTGATGCTCAAGATTCAGAGCCAGCTGCAAGCTTTTCTTCTATCGAAGCATAAAGATCGTTTTCGATCACTACTTTGAGAAGCCCCGGGCAAATGCCCGGGGTTTTTTTGTTTTCATGGTCTGATTACCTTAGGGTTTGGAAGTGTCAACGAGGTTCTCCCACATCTGGATGTTGTGCCGGCCATCGTACCTCATTTTCTTTTTGCTGAGGATAGTATTAAGCATTGAATCTTCATGGATGCTTCATTTTTTTTCCGGTTCAATCCAATGTTTCTTTATTATTGATTGTACATGTGGAAGCATCTTTTTCTTTTCCTTCTGATCATCGCTGCATCTGTTAAAGGACTCGCTCAAAACGAAATCAGCGGAGTCATTACCGACCCTGAAGGTCTGCCATTATTTGGAGCGGCGGTTGTTGTAGAAGGCACTACTGAAGGAACGACTACCGATTTTGACGGAGCCTTTTCATTTTCTACCGCTCAAAAACCACCTTTCAACCTTACCGTGTCCTATCTGGGTTATGAAACCTCAACGATAGCTTATAACGGGCCTGGAGCTAAGTTGAATGTGGCCATGAGGCCTAAAGCCCAGACCCTCGATGTTTTTGAAATTTCAGACATCAGGATTTCTGAACGCCAGCGCCAAGAAGCCTTAACGGTTGAACGCATGGATGTTATTGCTATTAAAGAAACACCCTCCGATAACTTCTATGATGGATTGGCCATGCTAAAGGGGGTTGATATTACAGCAGCCAGTCTAGGGTTTAAAGTGATCAATACACGAGGGTTTAACAGCACAAGTCCAGTACGGTCGCTTCAATTGATTGATGGTGTAGATAACCAAAGTCCAGGGCTGAACTTTTCATTAGGAAACTTTCTGGGAGCCTCTGAACTCGATGTGCAGAGTGTAGACATTGTGGCTGGAGCCAGCTCGGCTTTCTTTGGACCAGGTGCCTTCAATGGGGTTATCAATATGACCACTAAAGATCCATTTGAACATCCCGGTTTGGCGGTGATGAGTAAGATTGGTGAGCGTGGTCTTCAAGAGTATGCCGTGCGCTGGAATCAGGTGCTGTACAACAAGGAAGGAGAAGCCAAGTTTGCCTACAAGCTGAATGGCTATTACATGCGAGCCCTCGACTGGTTTTCCGAGAATTACGACCCCATTGATGGTTCTGAGATCGGAGCCGATAATCCGGGTGGTTATGATGCAGTAAATGTTTATGGCGACGAAGAGTTTGATGACCGTAGCGGTCCATTCTCAAAGCGACAATATCCTGGCTATGGGGTTGTTCACAAACAAGGTTACAGAGAGGTTGATTTGGCCGATTATAATACGGAGAATATTAAGCTCAATGGCTCTTTTCACTACCGCATTGTAGACTCTGTAGATATTAGCTATACCGTTAATTACGGAACGGGTACTACCATCTATCAAGGAGACAATAGGTACAGCCTGAGGGGTATTCAATTTTTGCAAAATCAAGTTGAAGTAGGCGAGAAAGGGAAATGGTTTATTCGGGGATATACCACGCATGAAGATGCGGGAGAGTCTTATGATATAGTTACCACGGGTATCCGCATGATGGAGTCAACCATTGTCTCAGATGTCAATGGAAACGATAGTTGGTTTACGCGTTACCGTACCAATTGGGGTGGTCGCGATTACAAGCGACAGCTTGAGCGCTACGATGGTTATCCCGACATTAGAGATTTTGACAATGACACCCTTTGGGCGGCAGCGCTTGATGAGTGGTTGGTTCAATACGAAGACACCCTTCAAATTTGGCATCAGCGTCTTCGCTCTGAGCTGAACGAAGATGACCGGGCCGGATTGCCGGTATATGAACCAGGTACCGAACGATTCGATTCTGCTTTTAACGATATTACAGGACGCACCTTCACCGAAGGTGGAGCGCTATTTTATGATCGTTCTGCGTTGTACCATGTGCATGGCGAGTATCGATTCAATGTGAAGCGCTACGAATTTGTAATGGGCTCTAATTATCGCTGGTATCGGCCTGATTCGCGCGGCACCATTTTTCAAGATACCCTTACTTATGAGCGTGTACAAACCGATTCTGGAACCATCATTACCGACTCTAGTTATCGCGTTATTCGTAATGAAGAGTACGGAGCCTATGTTGGGGTATCAAGCAAGTTCATGAACAAGAAAACCACCCTTAGCGCTACGCTAAGAATGGATAAAAATCAAAACTTTGATTACCTCTTTTCTCCTGCTATTTCTGCTGTTTATTCTCCCAATTCCAACCACACCTTCAGAACAAGCTTTTCCTCGGCGATTCGAAACCCGACCCTGGCTGATCAGTATTTGTATTATAACGTAGGAAGGGCAATTTTGCTGGGAAATCTCAACGGATATGACTCGCTAATAACGGTAAGTTCCTTTGTGGATTACCTCGGTAACCTTAATCCAGACTCCATAGATTACTTCAATGTTGATCCGATTAGTCCAGAACGCGTACGTACCATTGAAGTGGGTTACCGTGGCATTTGGTGGAATAAGATCTATTTAGATATTTCAGCGTATTCAAGTTGGTACGATGACTTCATCGGCTACGTTATTGGCGTAGATGCTGACTTTGATTTTCTCGGTTTTCCGCAATCTCCTCAAGTTTATCGTTTGGCTGCCAATGCGGAAGAAAGGGTACGCACTCAAGGATTGTCTGTTGGAGGGAATTACTATTTCGCAGATAAGCACACCATTAATGGTAACTACTCATACAATGAGCTGCTTTCAGGTGAAGATGATCCGATCATTCCTGCATTCAACACGCCAAAACACAAATACAATGTCGGCTTGTCTGGAAGAGACATCATTCTGCCGTTTCTAAAAATGGGGCGTTGGGGCTATGCAATCAATTATCGTTGGGTAGAAGGATTTGTCTTTGAAGGATCACCTCAATTTACAGGTGAGATTTCATCGTATGGCTTGTTAAATACCCAGGTGAATTATAGCATACCCAAGTGGTACGTTACCATGAAAGTAGGTGCCTCCAACGTCTTGAATAATCGTGTTTATCAAGTTTATGGAGGGCCTAGAATTGGCAGGCTTGCCTACGTTTCGTTGCTATTTGACTGGAATAAAGAGAAATAGACTATCTTGTTGAATCAATAATCTAAATTTATGAAGCATCTTATACTTACTGCAGTGGGCTTGTTAAGTCTGCTGTCTTTATCTGCTCAAGACCGCTATCTCGAAGAGGTTTTTACCGACGCTGAGATCACGGTTATGGAAGATGTCGTTTACGGCATCAATGTAAATCCTCTTTTAAACACATCCCTTCTAGACCCAGCCTATGTTCAGGCCAATGCGGCTCAGATTACAGTTGAAAAGGATTCACTTCAGAACTGGATCGCAACCGATCCTACGCAAATTCCATTGGGATTCTTTTTCCCTTATGCGCTTGACTCAAGCACGATTTTAAAGGTTACCCAGCTCGAGATGGATGTATACATGCCAAGCAGCAGTGCAGATTCTGAGACCGAGCGTCCAGTAATGGTATTTGTTCATACAGGTAACTTCCTACCGCCAGTGGTTAATGGTAGCTACGGTGGTTCAAAAAATGATTCTGTTGCTGTAAACATCTGTAAGCAGTGGGCAAAACGTGGTTTTGTAGCTGTTGCTCCAAATTATCGTCATGGTTGGAATCCACTTGCAGCAGGAGAGCCAGGTTTGGTTACCAGAAGAGCTACGTTGTTAAATGCTGTATACAGAGCAATTCATGATGTTCAATTTGCTATCAAGGGTATGCGTCTTGACGCAACAATGGGTTCGAATACTTATGGAATTGATCCTGACAAAATTGGTATGCTAGGTAGTGGCTCTGGTGGGTACGTAGCCTTGGCTTATAACACCCTTGACAAGCAAGAGGAAACGGCCTTAGATAAGTTTGTATTTGGAGGTAACTCAGTAATTCAGCCAGGCATCGTTGGTGATATTAACGGTGACGGAGGTTTGGTAAACCTTTACGTAGACAATGGTATGTCTAGTGAGGTTGATATCTGCGTTAACCTAGGTGGGTGTTTAGGTGACATCACTTGGTTAGAAGCCGGCGATGGACCTTTTGTAACCTTCCATTCTCCTTATGACAATTTTGCTCCGTTTGATACGGGTACCGTAATTGTTCCAACCACTGGTGATGACGTAGTGGATGTAAATGGTCCTAACACGTTTATTCCTAAAGCTAATGGTCTAGGTGCGAATGATGCTTATGCTGGTGAGTACCCAGGTGATGCCTTCACAGAGCGTGCACGATCTTTTTATGGTAGAGATATGGATGACTCTCCGATCATTAACATCGATGACCCAATTGAGATTCCTACAGATGATATGGAGGGCTTATTCACTGTTGTTGTACGTGATGATAATGGTGATATTGAGCAGAATGGTACGCCATGGGACTGGTGGAGCAAGAGTGATCTTGACGCATTGGTTGCAGCAACCAACCTTGCAACAGGAGGTAGTTATGATGCAGATGAAATCAATACCAACAACCTGTTGACCAATCCAAATCAATCCAGAGAACAAGGTCTTACCTATATCGACACCATTATGGGGTATAGCATTCCGCGTATCGTTAAGACCTTGCAGGTTGGTAATTGGGAAAGCGTAGACGTGGCTGAACTGTATATCGGTAGAAAAGATGTTGTGCTTTTCCCTAATCCTACCAACGGTTCTTTGACGGTACGTACCAACAATCCTTCTACAACCATGCAGGCGCTTATGGTATCAGATCAGCTTGGAAGAACGATTTTCCATGAGAAGGCATTGTTGACAAACACCATGCAGCTCAACCTTGAAGGTCTTGAGGCTGGTGTATACATCTTAAATACTACGTTCGAAGATGGCTCAACGAAAACACATCAGTTCTTAGTGCAGTAATCAGAACGTTTAATGCATTGAAAAGGCGGCCCAAAGGCCGCCTTTTTTATTTTCTCAAGCTTCAACTATTTCCGGCCAGCGATAATCAATCGTGCAGTTTTGGGTTTTTCTGGTGTCGGTCACCATCACGTTGGTTCTTCTTTTCAAAGTTTTTTTGGAGCGCTTCCGTGAGGTCTACACCCGTTTGATTTGCGAGGCAGATCAATACCCAAAGCACATCCGCCATTTCATCGCCCAGGTCTTTTCCTTTGTCGCTTTCTTTTTCGCTTTGTTCACCATAGCGACGAGCTATAATTCTCGCTAGCTCGCCCACCTCTTCGGTAAGCATTGCCATGTTGGTGAGTTCATTGAAATATCGAACACCAACCGTTTTAATCCATTCATCAACTTGCGCTTGCGCTGATTTAATGGTGATTTCTTGACTCATAATTCTTTCAATTAAAATGCAGCTTGTTTGATACGTTCGGCAATGCGAAGTCGACCATCAGCGTCATAATGTTCTGTGGGGAAATCCCGATCTCTAAAGTGTTTATCGCCCAAGAGGTCAAGATTGTCTATCCAAATAACGTCTTCTTTATAGGTTTCCTGAAGCCAAGCGGCGTTTTCACGCATCAGAGAGGTTAGCTCGTTTCCAACCAATTCATCTGCGCGTTCAAGGTTTTCAGGTAGTAGATGCAATACCAATTGCATCTTTCGGGCCTTTGCACGTTCAATCAAAGAAGAAAGATCTTTCACCCGAGGATTCTGAGCATCAATCACAAATCCGTATTGCTTAATGAATTGGTCGGCCAGCTGGCGTTTTGGGTTTCTCCAATCACCCCACTTCTCAACAGCACACCAACTGGTAACATTGTGCATTGGAGCTTCAAAGGGAAGCGGTGCGTTGTTCCAAGCCTCGTTTCGCAACGCTTGTCGTTCACTGATCGACCGGTCGTCGTAGGCTCGCAATGAAAGTAAAAGGCGATTAAATAGTGCTGGTCGCTGATTATAAAAAACGGCAGCCTGATTCAAAGAGGTTTCTAGTTCAGAATGTATCCAGTCTGGACCAAAAGAGCGCAGGTTAACCGTAACTACTAACGTTTCGCAGGTGGCGTTTTCTGGAAGTAAAGCAAGGTAGTTGTTGAAGCTACCTAGGTGAGAGGCGGGTTTGTTTACCGCTTCAACCTGAATAGCGCCGCCGAGCAGATTACTTAGGATTTGACTGATCTTTAAGGGATGGGTTTCAGATCCATCGTCTGGACCAAAATTACTGGATGCCGAGAAGTAGATGACATCAGCATCTTTCACTTTCAAAACCTGATGGTATTGATCAGCGAACCGTGCAACATCCTCATCAAAATGGTGCCAAGAATAGATCTCGTTGAGGAGGAAAAATGTAGCGCAAGTCAATATGATTTTGATGGCAAGTTTCACTAGAACTGAAAATAAATAAACGGATGGTTAGTGGCTCCTGCCAATGAGGTGATGCAATAGATAAGAAAGGCGTAAACGGCCCACCGTATGACTATAGACTTCTTTCCTAGCCAAGCATCAATGCCTCGATCTCTAAAGTGGAGGTCAGATAGCACAAAGATGCCCACAAGAGCTGTGTTGACCGAAGGCCAGTTCAAGTCTATACCAGCGCCTTCTCCGCTAACGAGCTGATGAACGAAGGTTGCCGCTTCAGTGAGGTTGGCGCTTCTAAAGAATATCCATGCGATGAATACGATGGTCATGGTCCCAAACCACTTCGGAAAGTTGAGCCAATACGAGGTGTCTCGTTCAATAAACCATCGCTCCAGCAAATAGGCTACCCCGTGCAATAATCCCCAAATGAGAAAGGTGAGGTTGGCGCCGTGCCAGATCCCACTGACCAGGAAAACGATTAAAATGTTTGCTGCCAATCGAAGTTGGTTTGTTCTGCTTCCACCCAGTGGGATGTAGAGGTAATCCCTGAACCAGGTGGACAACGAAATGTGCCAGCGAGACCAAAATTCACGGATGGATGTAGCGGTGTACGGGGCGTTAAAATTGTCCATAAGGTGTACACCAAAAATGCGAGCTGTGCCAATGGCAATGAGTGAATACCCATGAAAGTCAGCATAGATTTGAAGTCCGAAAAGAATGGCTCCGGTGATCAGGTTTAATCTGCTTGCCTCATCTACATGACCAAAGACCTGATCTACAATTGGAGCCAGGTTGTCTGCAACACACATCTTTATGAATAAGCCATAGAGTACTAGGCGTAATCCGTGCTGTAGGTTTCTATAGCTGAGTTTGTGTCCGTTGAAGAGTTGCGGATGGAGGTGACTGAAGCGTTCAATTGGGCCTGCAACCAATTGCGGAAAGTAGCTGACGAACAAGGCGAATTTCAACGGATTCTTTTCCGGAGTAGCTTTCCCACCATAGATATCCAAGGTGTAGCCGATGGTTTGAAACGTATAAAAGGAAATACCAACCGGTAGCATCAATGTCCACACGGATTGAAATCCCTCGATGGTTTCTTCAGAAGCGCCTGTGAGTGGGAACCAAAGGTCAGAAATGAACCAGTTGGCATATTTAAAAATGAGGAGTAATCCAATGTTGGTAGCTAAGCTTAATGTTAGCCAAGCCCTTTTTGAGAAGCTGTTTTGACTCGAATAAATCTTTTGTGCGGCGATGAAATCTACGGTAGTGCTTATCAGTATGAGAGCGAGGTATTCTACCTTCCAGTAGCCGTAAAACACATAACTCGCGAGCAACAACAAAACCCATCGCCACTTCCTGGGTGTGAGTACGTATCCAAGTACTACAGCCGGTAGAAAAAGGAGGAATGGTAAAGAGTTGAACAGCACGCTGTACGATTATGAAGTTATTCCTTGTTCTTGGTGTCGATCCAGATGGTTACTGGTCCGTCATTGACCAAATGTACATCCATATGGGCGCCAAATCTTCCCTTTTGACAAGGTTTGCCAAGACATGTTTGAAGGGTTGTGCAAAAGGCTTGGTATAGCTCTTCTGCTTGGGCCGGAGGGGCTGCTTTAATAAAGCTAGGACGTGTGCCTTTCTTGTATTTGGCGTGCAGTGTGAATTGACTCACCACAAGGGCCTCTCCATCAATGTCCTCTATGCTTCGGTTCATTAAACCTTCATCATCACTAAAAATGCGCAGCTTGCTCACCTTGTTTGCCAGCCACTCTACGTCTTCTTGGTTATCCTCCTCTTCTACACCTAGAAGTATCAGCAAACCGTTTTGTATCGTTCCCGTTTGTTCTCCCTCTACGGTTACTGTGGCTTCAGAAACTCGTTGAATAACCGCTCTCATGATTTTAAGCCCTTTAATTCTTCCAGGAAGTGGCAATAGTTTTCGTACCTGAACCAAGGTAGCTCACCTTCTTCGTAAGCGGGCTTTACGGCGCATCCGGGCTCATTGATATGACTGCAGTTATGAAATTTACAGCCATCGCTTAGGCGAACCATTTCAGGAAAGTAATCCCTTAGTTCTTCCGGTTCCATATCGATTAACCCGAAACTTCTAAGTCCGGGCGTGTCAATAATAAATGTGTGTTTGTTTACAGGATGCATTTCTGCAAAAGTGGTGGTGTGTTGACCTTTTTCATTGAAGTCAGAAACGTCGGTCACCCTCGCTTGAATAGCAGGGTTAATCGCGTTGAGAAGAGAGCTTTTTCCAACACCACTAAAACCTGAAAATAAGCTCACTTTATCGTTGATCCTTTCTGCTACCCGGTCA
Source organism: unicellular cyanobacterium SU2 (assembly GCA_002110465.1). Taxonomy (GTDB): domain Bacteria; phylum Cyanobacteriota; class Cyanobacteriia; order Cyanobacteriales; family Microcystaceae; genus Rippkaea. Next base: position 15,074 of record NEED01000077.1, read on the forward strand.
ATACCTTCTCCCGTCTGAACAGATATCTGTTCGCTTTCGTAGCCGATGGATTTATAAGCATCTTGGAGTTCATTGAGGTATGCACACTCATTGCTATTGAGTAAGTCGCATTTGTTGAATACAATCAATACCGGGATGTTGTAAGCTTCAGCTGTGAGCAAGAATCGATCGATAAACCCGAATTTGATCTTAGGTGATTTTAAGGTGGCTACCATTACAGCTAAGTCAAGATTAGCGGCAATGATGTGCGTTTCCTTCGAAAGCTTAGTTGATTTTCGGATGATGTAGTTCTTCCTCTCATCAACTTGATCAATCATATGGTCATCTCCGGTACTGGATATGGTCACTTGATCCCCAACGGTAACGGGATTGGTATTTCTACTTCCAGCGGTGCGCAGTTTTCCTCTTACCCTTGCGTCTACAAAAGTTCCATCATCCAAGCGCACCTTGTACCAGCTTCCCGTACTTTTAAAAACGATTCCCTTCATCAGAAATTAACAGGCTCTTTGTTGAAAACCTAAACTCAATTGTTAATAACTCCGTTAATAACTCGATAGCTTTGCTATAAAGCTTAAAACGCATGCAAAGTAACATTCTCACCACATTCTTCCTTATCGGATCGTTCTTTGTCTTGACGGCTCAATCACAGCCATCTGAGCCCAGAATGTCAAAGCAAGAGTACATCGAAGAGTACCGAGATCAAGCCATACGCGAAATGCATGCAACGGGAATTCCAGCGAGTATCACCCTGGCGCAGGGAATGCTCGAAAGTGACTATGGCAATAGTCCATTGGCCAAGTACGCCAAGAATCATTTTGGAATCAAGTGTCATAAAGGATGGGAAGGGCCAACCTTCATTCAGGATGATGATGAGCGCAATGAGTGCTTTAGAAAGTATTATTCGGCCTACAACTCCTATCGAGATCACAGTGAGTTTCTTATGACCCGCGACCGCTATTCTTTTCTTTTCGATTTAAAGCCAACGGATTACAAGGGGTGGGCGAAAGGACTGAAGAAAGCAGGCTATGCGACCAATCCGAAATACGCTGATTTATTGATTAAGATTATAGAAGACAATCAGCTTGATCAATTTGATAAGGTCAAGAAGCTGCCAGACAGCGAACCAAGAGTGGCTGTGAAGGAAGAGAAGCCTACAACCTCATCTAAGGAGCAAGTGCCTCAGGTAATGAGTGTGAATCGGGTGGAAGTGAGTGATAATAACATCAGGTATATCCAAGCGGAGCAAGGAGACACTCCTCAAAGTATTGCTGAGCGCCATCAAATGGGTGTTTGGCAGGTTACTAAGTACAATGACGTTTCAAAGAATACGCGTTTTCTACCGGGTGAGGTAATATACCTTCAACCAAAGAGAAACCATGCAAGTGAGGCTCAGCACACCGTTCAGCAGGGAGAGAGTTTACGCGATATTTCTCAGAAGTATGGGGTTAAAATGAGCAGAATCGCACGCATGAATGGGTTTGATGAGCAGCATGTTCTTCAACCAGGTGAGGTGCTGCAGTTGCGAAGCAAAGGTTTCTTTGCAACCTTTTTCAGTGGAGGTTCATAGGCTACGTCAATCGGCTAGTTTATAAGCCTGAAGCAACCCCTTTCCATTAGCAATAACACACTCAGAACTTCCGTTATCATCAAGATCAATCAAGAGCGGAGTTCCTTTTCCTTCTAGGGGCATTTTATCCAAGAGCCTTCCTTCCAAGTCAAGGATATAATAGTTAGATGATTCAAGTGCGTTTAGTCCAATCCATGTTTTATTGGCCTGCATCCAACTCATGGTTGGTTCCATGGCCTCAGGCATGAGGTAATCCAATCCAACATCTTTCTTATCGTCAAGACTCACCACGCGATCATTCTTCACGGTCACAATTTGATGGTCTTGATTGTTGCTGAAAACAACACCAACTTGGTCTCCAAGTGGTAACAAGTTTTCTTGCTTTAGCTTGCCTGATAAACTATAGGTGTAAATGTTGCCATCATGATCGTATCCAAGCAGGGTAGAAGAGTCAAAGCTTGTCCCTTTCTTGAATATCAACGATACAATATTGCTATCGGTAGCGAAGTCTTTACCTCTTTTCTTGCCTGCCCGATCAAATACATAGACCATGTCGCCTTTGGTCTGAGCGATGAGGTAGTCTTTACCATTGAAGTTACAATAGTTCAATGGTGCCGCAAGCTCATTGTTCATCCCCGGCTTTTTCCACCCTTTCACATTGTTTCCTTCTGGGTCTACATTAACGAGCTCCTTACCGTTGTTGGTTATGAAACGATAATCTCCCTTAGTGCTGTATTTAACACAGAGTGGGGCTGCGCTGGATCCCTTTGAGAGCTTTACCGGAAAGCCCTTTACATCGTTACCGTTGCGATCTATGAAGTAGAGTTTATGCGCTGTGGTAAGTACCAATTGAAGCTTCTTGTTTGAAAATGCATCAATGGTTACCGGGTGGTCATTGATGGGTGTTTCTAATTGCTTTTTCCAAAGTGTTCTTCCTTCATGGTTAATGAGGTAGAGTTGATGTTTATGGTCTTGAACCAATAGTTCGGCTTCGCCGGTGTAGTGGTTTCGGAAGGCCCATGGTCCTGCAGCCAGGGTGGTGTCTAATCTTAAGGTCCAAGCTACGGGTGCTACATCTTTGATCTCCTTATGATGTAAGGCGCTTATGGCATGGAACTGTTGCTGAGGAAGCTCTTCAAAGGTTTGGTAAATGAGGGTATTAATTGGCGATTTAATAGGTTCTTCAATCACGTAGTTTTCACTTCCAATCAGCAGGTCTGGTCGCATGAATAAGGTGAATTCAGCATCAGATACAAATCCTTCTAGCGGCGAAAAATGAGGAGAAAGCGTAAGTCTATCATCGGCAAGGTAGTCTTCAATAAGATCTGATATGGACTCGAAGCTTGCTCCATAGACCCAAACATGTTGACTAAGTCGAGCTGTAAACGCCTCGTCTTTCCAAGATGGCTCTAACGCCATCGCAACCTGTGGTAGCGCTTCTATACCTACCGGAATGCCTTGGTATTCTTGAACAGCATTGAATGCTGGAGCTGTGCTTCCTTGATGTTCGACAAAAACAAAGAGATTACGATCATTGGCCGTCTCCTGGATTTGATAAGGACAGTAAACCAATGCTGTTGCCAATGAGTCGCCTGCCTGAATCATGGCTGCACCACTCTTAGAAGGCAAGTACTCCATTAAGTTAGAGGATGAAGATCCTACCGCAGTAGTTTCGTTGTTTTCGAGTCGTTGTTCAATTCCGTAGGCACGAAATACGTTTTGGTCTTCCTTCAGTTCAATCCCCATCCAGTCATCATTGTTGAACTGGGCCATGATGCTTTCCCTAAGTGTCTTGCTGGTGTTGTTTAGTAAGTGAGCAAACGTTGATCTTGGTTTTAGTGCAACAGATAGAACATTGGGCTCAAATACCTCCAAAGCGTCCGTCAATGCTTTCGGGAGGTCCACGATACTCGACGATTCAGATTGCTGATAAATGAAGTTGTTGTTTGATTTGCGCTGATTGGGCAGTGCATTCCGAAGTTCTTGGTCTACCAGTTCATGGTCTGTAATAATGCCCCATGCAGATTGACCTGCATCATCATAGAGAAATATCCAAGCTGCATTTTCCACAGTAAGTGTGAGCATGGGGGCGATTATGTGTTCAGGTAGTAAATCTTGAAGCAATTGATTGGAGTCCTGGATGATGGCTTGATTTTGCGCCGTTACTTGAGCAACCGCCCATGTACTACTCGGTAGAGCCATGAGTGGAGATTCCGATTCTTGGGGAACGAGTCGAGGGTACCAAAACCAAGCTACAACCGCCAAAATCGCTACAATAACAACACCGATAAACCACCTCATACGAGCAAAGTTAGGGCTGGGCTATGAAGAGCGTTAAGACCTAAGATGAACTTCTTACGAATCGAATGTTAGTTAAATGGCAAAAGGTATGGTGAGCTGATCAGGCAGCAGGCGAAAACTCATTCGGTGGTGTTTAGTGGTGCCATATTGCTTTATGGCGTGCCGATGATCAGCTGTTGGATAACCCACATTGCGCTTCCATCCATACATAGGGAATTCGCCATCAATCATTTGCATGTATTCGTCTCGATAAACCTTGGCCAAAATAGAAGCTGCAGCAATGGACGCGTTTTTTGCATCACCTTTAACGATGCATGTATAGGGTATAGCAAGTTCACTCTTGAATCTGTTTCCATCAATCAGCAGGTGCTCTGGTATTACCGTAAGACGCTTTGCAGCGCGCTCCATTGCCAAGAAGCTGGCACGTAAAATATTTGTTCTATCAATGATGGATGGTTCTACAAAACTGATAGCGTATGCCGTTGCCTCTGCTTTAATAACGTGCAGAAGTTCCATGCGTTTTTTATGGGTAAGTTGCTTTGAATCGTTCAAGTCTGGATGCTGAAAATCAGCTGGTAGTATAACGGCAGCTGCCACCACTGGACCCGCTAAACAGCCTCGTCCAACTTCGTCGCAACCTGCTTCAATACGTCCTGGATCAATCCGTGCTGGTAACATATGTACAAAATAGAGAAACAAAAAAAAATCCCCAAGCAAGCTTGAGGATTTAATCGTGGTTTAACCTTGAATTATCGTTTGGCTCCAAGGCTTACTTTCATCAAGAATTCATCATAGATTGCCTTATCTCCTAGGTCGTCGAAAAAGCTCTTTGAACCGTATCGTACATTGAATTTTGAACGGTCGATCTTCATCTCGCCATATGCGGCAAATTTTCCTTCCTTGATTTCTACCTTGGCTGGGAAGTCAACACTTTGTGTGGTTCCCTTAATGGTCAAATCTCCCTTGATTCGTGTGTTGAATTGTCCCTCATCCATTGGTTTAACATTGGTAATCACGAACGTAGCTGTCGGAAATTCTTCCACCCCAAAGAAGTCTGGAGACTTTAAGTGACCTTCTAATTTCTTCTGGTATTCACCTTCAAGATCGGTCACTACGATAGACGTCATGTCTACATTGAATTTACCTCCTGAAAGCTTTCCATTGGTAACTTCAATCATCCCTTCTCCAAGAGACACGACACCATTGTGCTTTCCTGTAACCTTTTCCGCATACCACTCTATAGTGCTGGCTTCAGGTTTAATGGTAAGCGTTTCTGTTTCAAATGCAGGTGTGAATGCCAAAAGCACTGTTGCTAGACCTGCGGCAGCGATTGATAAATATTGTTTCATTGTTTTTGATTTAAAGTTCAAATGTATGTATAGACATATAATGTAGCAACAATATATTCTAAACGAAACGTTAAATTTGTCCAAAGCATTGCCATGGCAAGGACAGAAACAACACAAATACCCTTAGGGTTTAGCGCTCCAGATTTTAGTTTATTAGAACCCTTATCGGGGGAGGAAAAGTCACTTACGAGCTTGAAGGGAGAACGTGCAACGGTGATCATGTTCATATGCAACCATTGTCCTTATGTAATCCATATCAGAGCGCATTTGGTAGCCATAGCAAGAGCATATCAGGACCTAGGGGTGCGTTTCATTGCGATCAGTTCTAATGATGCCGTTGAATATCCTGAAGACGCACCCGATAAGATGGCTGAACTAGCATCTGACATGGAGTTTCCATTTCCATATCTGTACGACGAAGACCAACAGGTGGCACGATCATATTTCGCTGCTTGCACACCAGACATAAGCATCTTCGATGCCAGCATGCATTGTGTATACAGAGGTAGATTGGATGGTAGTACGCCTGGAAATGGGGTGCCAGTTACGGGTGAAGATTTGAAAACAGCCCTTGACTCTTTGCTTGCCGGTAAGCCGATGACGCAAGAGCAATTACCGAGCATAGGCTGCAATATCAAGTGGAAAAAGGAATGAATCTGCTCATCGTTAACCGCGCTTAAGTCGTCGGTTACATTCACCTTTTGGTCAAAAAGAACATCGACTGTTAACTACAAGTCCATGTTGTGCGTTCATAGCAAGGCTCTTCTTCCTTAATTTTGAAACGCTTACCTATGAGGCTCACCTTAACCATACTTCTCCTTTTTTCAGGTGCTGTGTCCTTTGCGAATGACCCAGAAGGTCATTCCGCTGAAGGGAAACGAGACACCGTGGAGGCGGTTGTGATGTACGGTGAAGAGATGCTCTTTGATGCTGTTGACGGGTTGAATGAGCAACAGGTAAAGGATTTGAGAGACTCTGTTTTGAAGTTTCATGGAAGAAGCGAGTTCAGCGATTATCTAGGTCTTTATATCTCACTCACTTCCAAGACCGAGGATGAGTTGATTACCTACATTGATAGTCTCTTTGAAACAGACGAAGTACCCTACGCACTGATTAACCAGATCAATTTGTTTTTGGCTAATCGTCCAGAACGGGTCACCAATTCAGTACCGAAGGATCTGTTTATTGGTGCCAAGAACGTAGCCATACCCGCTGAGCATTTTTATCCAAGTTGGGATAATACCAATCCCAATCCCTATCCGTGGGACTGGGGCTCTACCGATACCTCACTTTCCATCTTGCTAAGTGACCCACAAAAACTCGGTGACTTCGCAATTCCGGTGGTCAATACAATGACCAGCACCTTTGGATGGAGGGATGGTAGAATGCATAATGGTGTTGATATTGATCTGGAAGTTTGGGATCCGGTTCAGTCAGCCTTTGATGGTGTGGTACGCGTTGCTCGCTATTACGGCGGTTATGGTAGGGTAGTGGTTGTGCGTCATTTCAATGGCCTCGAAACGGTTTACGCTCACCTGCATCGTTTCAAGGTGAAGGAAGGGGATAAGGTATATGCCGGACAAGTTGTTGGATTAGGCGGTAGCTCAGGTAAAAGCACAGGAAGTCACTTGCATTTTGAAGTGCGCTTTAAAGGGAAGCCGATCAACCCTGCGAGTTTTATATCCTTTGATGAGCAACGTTTGATCAATGATACCTTGGTTTTAAAACGTACCAAGAACGGTTATGTCTCTTACCCAAAAGGAGTACTGATCTATACGGTTAAGCGGGGCGATAACCTTTTTGAGATTGCTCGGCAGTATGGTACTACCACTTACAGGCTGGCCGAGTTGAATGGTATTCGTAGAAATGACTACCTCTATGTCGGACAGCGCTTACGTGTAATCTGATGATGGACCTCGAGGAACAATTTAATTTCACCAATAAGCGCAAGCATCCAACCAACGATCACATCGTGGTTTATCGGTTCTTTGACGCGCGCCAGGCCGAAACCTTTACCGAACTCCTTGTTGACGCTAATATTGATTTTGAAGCACAAATCGACGAAGACGATGAGCGGAAACCAACCTATTTTGGTGTAAAGCGAACGCTCGAGCAACAAGTTGATCGGCTCAACTACCTAGCTATTGGTAAGCACCGGGAGAAATTCATTGCCTCTTCGCCGATGCGCTGGATTACCATTTTTATAGCCTTTGTAGTGCTAGGTCTTGCCATTCTTGGTGCTTGGCTCAGTAACAGCTAACGAACTACCGAAAACTAAAAGGCAATGGAGGTTTACGTTGCAATGCCGAACTTTGCAGCATGCGCCATTTTAAGGTCATATTCCTCTTATCGCTTTGGTCGGTATCAACACAAGTGCTCGCTCAGGAGCGGGTAACAACCTTTGGCTTGCAGGTAAAACCGATCATTCCAAGCAACCTTTTCAATGCAGGAAGCGAAGAACTATCTCAGAACGGAATTGATTATACCGTTGATCAGCGCATTGGTCACTCTATAGGTGGTGTTATCCGCTTTGGTATCACCAATTGGTTTTCGCTTGAATCAGGTATCAGTTATGTGAAGCGCAATTATTCTCTCATGCTCGCTCATGAAGAGTTGGGTTATAACGACACCGCTCGCTACGGCATTGTGGGTTATGAGATTCCCATATCGGGGCTGGTGTTTGTTCGGCTTTCAGATGAAATTTACATGAACACTTCTTTCGGATTGGCTTTGGACATGTTTCCTTCTGAAGTAGGTAGTGAAGGTAACGGTGATTTTTTCCAACGCAGTTTTAGAAGAGGCTTTGGACAAAACAATAGTTTTCTGAATTGGGCTAAACTCGGGCTTATTGCCAACATTGGTTTTGAATACCGAACCGAAGAATCGGGTTATTTCTATATCGGCGCCTCTTACCACCGACCGTTTACTCCCATTTACGATACACAGTTCAATTACATCTACGGTCAAAATCTGGATGAGGGGAGCATACCAATAACCGGTAATTATCTTACCATCGACCTCCGGTACTTCTTCCATGAAGAGCCTAGAGAGAAAAAGGTAAAAGAAGTTGAACGCGATCCGTCAACTATGCCCAGCTGGATGCGAAAGAATTAGGCGCGCGGTTGATCTAGAAAATGGCGCATTTCTATAATGCTCCCACATGAGCATGATGTTTTTCACATAGTTTACCGGTTCAGACCCTCTGCAATACCCATGTCTTACCACCTCATCTCGGTAGTATTGTGGTTGTGATTTCAATGCTAAGAAAGCAGCTACATGTTCCCAATTACTTGGATCGCCTTCATGCTTTACCGCCAAGCGCTGAGCGTCTAACAAATGACCGAGTCCAACATTATAAGATGCCATGACAAATGGAAGGAAAACCGTTGAGTCATTTCCTAGCGTGTCTTGCCAATACGATTGGATGGTCTGTAGATACGCTACGCCAGCTTCAATGTTTTGGGTAGGATCGTAAGGGTCTGAAGCGTTGAACCGCTGTGCGGTTTCTGGGATCAGCTGCATTAATCCGGCTGCACCTGTCCATGCTTGAGCTTCGGCGTCGAACTTCGACTCTTGATAAATTAAAGCAGCTAGCAATTTCCAATCCCATCCCAAGGTCTTCGCTCCTGCTTTAATGAGATCGTCGTATGGAGAAATCTTACCTCCGCGAAGGGAAGAATACTCGCTAAGAACGCGCTCTTTATGTTGTGTACGCGCCTTGAAATATTTCAGGTGAATAACTGCAAACTCCTCGGTTTTTTTGAAATCTGTCAACCACTGATTCAGTGTGTCGGTCAGGGCCCTGCTGGATGGTCTGCATGCCCACGCAACTTTCTGGTTGAAACTCAATGCTGTTTTTACGTCGATGTTCGGATGGTACACCTTATTGAGTACAGCTACATTTTCATCCGCAACGGTATATTCAATTTGACCTTCAGACACCATCTCAATCAATTTCTCGGTGCCCAATCCCTCCGCGAATTTCACATTGATGATTCCTCCAACTTCATCCATTAAATTGATGAGTCGGGTGTAAAAGGATGAATGCCTGCGCACATGTACATCTTTGCCAACCAGTTTCACAGGATTCCTTATCAACCGATCGTTGAGCTCTTCTCGGGTATAATTCCACCAACCCTCAGGTAATTTTTGTACTAAGACTTGCCTCGTTTGCAATAAGGGTTCGGTAAATCGAACGTCTCTTTTACGTTGATTGGTAACGGTATAGTTAGCCGCTATGATGTCACCTTCTTTTTCTAGGAGTTTCTCGGTGATGTCATCCATATCAGAGACCGGCTTCATGTGAAGCTCTACTCCAATATGGTCAGCAAAAGCTTGCAGTACTTCGTACTCGAAACCCATCGGAACACCTTTGTAGAGAAAGTAACTGCTTGAGCTATAATCCGTGAGTGCGACGAGCTTACCACTTGCTAAGATTTCTTTCAGGTCGTGCGGCTTAGGCTGCAATTGCCTATTGGCCATACCTTCCTTACGCTCAGAAATGCGCGAACATCCAATGAGGCTGATCAGAAGTAGCATAAGAAAGTAGGGGCGTAACACAATTACAGTATACGCAAATTTTGCTGATGGGGTTCTAGGTCAACTTCACGAACCCATAAAAAGCAAACCAAATCAGTATCAGAATCAGGAGAATATAACCTGCGCCTTTGTAGTACTTCTTTGAAAGTTTGGCGTCCTTGCCATAAGCCCAAATGAGGTATCCAATAAAAGCCGTTGCGAATAGCGCTGCGAAGATGATTCTACCGGTTGTAAACATGTGTGCAAATCTGCAATTAAAACAGGAATTGCTCGTAAGAGTTCAACTTCTCGTATTGGCTTATTACATTCGGTGAAATAATCAATCGACGATGGCAAAAGCAGAGAAAGGCAAGAAAACAAAGGCTCAACCCGAAAAGGTGTTGAACCAAGACTCAATGAAGTTCTTAGAACGTTACTTAAACAATCCGTCACCTACAGGATTTGAGTCGGAAGGGCAGAAGATTTGGCTCGATTACATTAAACCTTACATAGACGAGTACTTCGTTGACACCTATGGTACGGTGGTAGGCGTCGTTAACCCTAAAGCCGAGTACAAAGTAGTCATTGAAGCGCATGCCGATGAGATTTCATGGTTTGTACATTACATAGATGATAATGGTTTCATCTACGTCAAGAGAAATGGTGGTTCTGATCACCAAATTGCACCTTCAAAGCGTGTGAATATTCATACCGATAAAGGTGTTGTAAAGGCTGTATTTGGATGGCCAGCGATTCATACGCGTAGAGCGGGAAAAGAAACCAACCCTACTGCAGACAATATTTTCTTGGATTGCGGTGGCCGATCAAAGAAAGAAGTAGAAGACATGGGTGTTCATGTTGGATGTGTTGTAACGTATCCGGATGAGTTCATGGTCTTGAATAAAGATCACTTGGTAGGACGAGCTCTTGATAATAGAATGGGTGGTTTTATGATTGCAGAAGTTGCAAGAATGTTACACGAAACCAAGGTTAAGTTGCCATTTGGTCTCTACATTGTAAATGCAGTGCAGGAAGAAGTAGGCCTTCGCGGAGCAGAGATGATTGTAGAGCGCATACGGCCAAATGCTGCCATCGTAACAGATGTTTGTCATGATACCAATACGCCGATGATTAAGAAGCTTGAACAGGGTGATTTTAAGTCTGGCGATGGACCGGTTATTAGCTATGCGCCTTCTGTTCAAAACAACCTGAGAAAACTGATTCTTGATGCCGCAGATGCGAATGGTATTCCATTTCAACGCATGGCTGCCAGTAGATGGACAGGCACCGATACCGACGCATTCGCCTTTGGTGCAGGCGGTGTAGCCTCAGCGCTTATCAGCCTTCCACTGCGTTATATGCACACTACCGTAGAGATGGTGCACAAAGACGACGTGGAGAATGTGATTCGACTGATCTACCAAGCATTACAAAAGATCAAAAACAACCACGATTTCCGCTATTTGAAATAGTGAAACGTAGATGAACTAAAGCAAAAAGCCCCGCACTTGCGGGGCTTTTCTTTTTGTAATATCTCAATGTTTAGAGCATGCCCAATACAATCAGGGCAAAATACATCAAAGCCGTTAGGCCTAAGAATATCCAGGAAAGCATGAATGCAGCTCTTGACGCAGCATTTGTGTCTTTGTACTTCCATCCAAGTAAAAGCCCGCCCAAAAGAAGAGCTATCTGAAGTAATGTTAGCAATAAGACTCCACCGGTAAGGAAAGGAACGAATGCATTCACAGCCAGGGCTGCAAACAGAATGGATCCCATAATGGATAAAAACAGTGCCCATCCTGATCGTCTTTTAACAGCAGATTTCTTTTTGAAGTTGCTTATCAATAAGTCTTTGGGGGTGTACTGTTTTGTGCTTCCCGAGAAAATCAACGGAGCAGCCGGTGCCGTTGCATCGAACTGAATAGGCAATGTTTGATTTGAAGCAGCGATTAATTCAACCTTGTTTTCTTCAGTTGATTCTTCCTCTTCTTCAACATCTTCAATAGCATCTTCTTTGATCGGAGCCGGTGTTTGAGCAACCAATTGGTCTTCTGAATAAACATCCTGTTGATGTTCGGCGATTACCTCAGCGTCTTGGTGTTGTCGATGCTTTAAATCCAGGTTTAAGTGAAAGCCTGGAAGATGCTTTCGCTTTTGAATCAAACGATTAGAAACCACATCTTGCTGATTGCTGCAAGAACTCAATACCGTAAGCAATGCGATGATCAGAGGGGTTACAATCTTAAGGGTACGCATAGGGTTGATTCAATTTAGTCTAGCCTTTAACGGCCGCCGCAAAGTATTGAAATTTTCGAAATGTTGGGCTGAGTGAGTCTGTTTAGGCAGAACTAGCCTTTTCAAAACTTGCGGTGCTTCTTAACCATGTGTATAGCTATTTGTCCATTTGTCAATTCCTTGATAAATCGCGCTTTTCATTGCGCTGAACCGCTACCTTTGCCCGCTCATTTGGAGGAGTAAGAGAAATGGATAGAAATACATTAACGGGTCTTGTCTTAATAGGTGTGATCCTGATTGGATACAGCTTTTGGATGCAGCCTTCTCAAGAAGAGATTGAAGCGCAAAAAAGAAAACAAGACAGCATTGCGAACGCTGAAGTTGACGCCGCCGAGCAGCGCGCAGAAGAGGCTGTTGCAGCGATACAAGAAGATACAATAAGAGCTGCCGAAACACCAGCATTGGACTCGGTTGAGCAGGCACTTCAAGATTCGCTGGCACGTATTCAACGAAAGCGAAAGTTTGGAAGTTTTGCCGCAGCAGCTGAAGGAAATGAAGGGCTTCATACCATAGAGAATGATCATCTTAAATTGACGATCTCCAATAAGGGGGCGGCTCCTGTTCTTGGAGAATTAAAACAATATGTTACATCGGATTCAATGCCTTTGTATCTTTTTGACAAAGAGACCTCTTCATTCAATTTCAATTTCTGGGTAGATAACAATACAGAACTCAATAGTGCTGACCTCTTTTTTGAACCTGTTGAATCGGAGATGTCATCCACCCAAGCGGTTTATCGCATATATGGTGATACAGAAGCAAGCTACCTAGAGGTGGCCTATGTTATTGACGAGGATGCAGACTACCTGGTAAACGCTGAGATTAGTGTGCAGGGAATGGATCAGGTCTTGCGATCCAGTGAGGATTTATTTGAATTGAATTGGCAGCTTCAAGCTCCTACACACGAAAAGAGTAGAGAGCAAGAGCAAATGAAAACAACCATGTATTACAAGTACATGGATGACGAGGCTGATTACATTTCTGAGAGCAACTACGAAGCAGAAGACCTCGAAGCGAGCATCCACTGGGTATCCTTTAAGCAACAGTTCTTTTCTGCTGCCTTGATTGCAGATCAAGGTTTTTCAAAGGAGGGCGCTTCCGTTGAAACCATTGAGTTGGAAGAATTGAATTACACCAAAGGAATGGCGGCTACGGTGGGCTTATCTTTTGATAATAATCGAAATCCATCTGTTCCGTTTCGGTTTTACTTAGGGCCGAACCACTACCAAACCTTGAACGATTTAGAGATTGGTCTTGAAGATCAAATTGATCTTGGATGGACCATTTTCGGATGGGTTAACCGCTGGTTAGTGATTCCCATCTTTAATTTCTTGGATAAGCATACAGGCTTAAGCTACGGAATCATCATCTTGATTTTGACGCTGATCATTAAACTCATGCTTTCTCCGTTGACTTGGAAGAACTACGTGTCAAGCGCCCGCATGAAGGTGTTGAAACCAGAGATTGATGAGTTGAATAAGAAGTTTGAGGGTAAGGATGCTATGCAAAAACAACAGGCCACCATGGATCTGTACAGGAAGGCAGGCGTTAACCCCATGGCTGGTTGTGTACCTATGCTCCTACAACTTCCTATACTCTATGCAATGTTCCGCTTCTTTCCTGCCAGTATTGAATTGCGACAGGAAGCGTTTTTATGTGCAGATGACCTCAGTTCTTATGATTCCATCATGCAACTGCCTTTTGAGATTCCATTCTATGGAGATCATGTGAGCTTGTTTACGCTGATGATGGCGGTTTCTACGTTCTTCTATTCAAAGTACAACATGGATTTGAGTGGCGGTGCCAATGCACAAATGCCGCAGATGAAGGTTATGATTTACTTCATGCCGTTCATGCTCTTGTTCTTCTTTAATAGCTATTCTTCAGGATTGAGTTACTATTATTTTACCTCTAACGTTATCACCATGATACAGCAGTTCGTTGTGAAGCGTTACTTCATTGATGAGGAGAAAATTCACAAGAAGATTCAAGAAAACAAGAAGAAACCGAAGAAGAAGTCGAACTTTCAATCGCGTTTAGAGAAGATGGCAAAGGATCGTGGTTACCAACCACCAAAACGTTAATCTGAAAGCATGAATAGAATCTTGATTATAGTAGTTCTGATGGCTGTCTCATTGGTAGCTTGTAAGAACGGTAAGAAGAGCAAAGCAGCGCAAGCCGAAACTACAGCGCAGTCTACCCCCGCATCCAAAACGGAGGCGAATACAACCGAAGTCAAAGAAGATAATGCGCAACAAGAGGAAGTTGTTTCGAATGAAGCGCTTGAGGCCAATGCCCAATCCAATGAAGAACAGCATAAACCGGCAATGGCAGAGGATGCATTCTTTATTATGCAGAGAACGCCATGTTTTGGTCAGTGTCCGGTGTACAGTTTAGAGATCAAGCAGAATGGAGCTGCCTACCTAGATGGCATCAGAAATTATGATTTCGAGGGGATGCATGTGGCTAAGCTAACCGAGTATCAAGTAGAACAGATCAGGGCTCTGGCCGATAAGTTTGGCTATTACGACTTTAACCATGTCTATGACGCTCCTGTTACGGATCTGCCTTCCGTTACAACAGCCATACAAAACCGCGATGGCATGCATTGGGTGTACAACCGAATGGAAGCGCCAGATGCGCTGAACCAGTTTCAAATTGAGGTTGAAACGCTGATCAAGGATTTGCAGTGGTCTCCCCAAGAATGACATTTATACCCCATCAATCATGAAAAAATGGATTCCTGTTCTCTTCGTTATTCCTGCCCTTTTTGTAGCAAGCTGCAGTGGTGAGGGTGAAAACACCACCAATGATGAAGCTCAAAATGCACCTGTTGATGGTCAGGAGCAATCGGCTACATCCGCTGATCAGCAAACGCATGAGACCGATGTGTATGTGTTAGACATTCCAGAAGGTTGGAACTTAGATGTAAGCCATCGAATGAATACAGAGTTTATCCTTTTCGCACCATATGATTCTACCAATAACCTCTTTCGAGAAAATGTCAATGTCTTGATTGATCCGGTTGGCGACTCATTGGGATTGGAAGGGTATGTAGAGCACGCACGAGGTATTCTGGCCGAACACATGGAAGGCTTTGGCAATTATCGCACCCGTATGGAGGAAGATCGAGCTTGGATGTACTACGATGGCGAACAACAGACGATGATCTTGCATTTTACCCAGATGTTAGCGCGTAAGGGAAATGACATTTACATCATGACGTTTACGTCTAATGCCTCCAATACGCCCAACGAGGCTGTGGCACAGGATATTATGCGGTCATTTCGGTTTAAGTAGACGCTAAACCGGTCTCTTCTTCCAATTTTAACGTTGCCGCTACCGTAGCAAAGATGGCAACGAAGCCCGCTGTCATTGGTCCAATGAATGGAACCAACATCCATAGAGCAAAGGGGGTCCCTAGTACCACGGTTGTTTGCCGTTTTTTCCAGACAAAGGCATTGCTCTCTGCGATGGTTAAGCGTTTTCTTTCAAGGCTGTAATCCATGAAGTTGTAGCCGTAGAAATAAGCGTTGATGATAAAGAGAAGAAAAGGACTGGCCACCCCAACAACGGGTATAAAACCGATAAGGAAACACAGAATGGTTAGTATCAGTTGAAAGAATCCATTCTTAAGGGCTAGACCCATAGCTCGGGTTAAGTCTCTGGTGAATTGCGTAATGGAGAATGGGGGAGTTGGCTTTCCCAATGCCATGGCCACTTTCTCGCTCAGCCAAGTAAGAATAGGAGCCATTAAAAGCAGAATGATAGATCCGCCAATGAAGGCAAAGGCGAAGTAGAGTAAGATGCGCAGAATGAGCCAAAGAATCCAATAGACAACGTCGGCTAAAAAACTCATCCATTCCGGGATCCATGACTGGTTGGATAACCAACCTTCTATCCAAGTGCTTACACCTTCAGTAGCCCAGCTTGTTAAGCTGAAACCACCAACCAACACAAGCAACGTAATAATAAACGGGAACCACAAGAACCACCTTAATTGGTGTTTACCGAGAAACGATAGCGAACGACGGTATGCCTGAAGGGCACTCATAATTATGTGATGTTTTGGACCAACGGAGCAAGATCAATCTGATTGCGATGTAAGCTGATCATGCCGTTTTGCTCCATCTTTTTCAAGAGCCTTGACACCACTTCCCTTGAGGTGTTCAAGTCATCCGCAATCTGCTGGTGCGTAGTGTTGAGCAAGGTGGCTTCTAAGGTTTTCGCTTGTTTGATGAGGTAGAACTCTAGCCGCTCGTCCATAGCCTTGAAGGCAATGGCGTCAATAACAGTAAGTAATTCCTCAAAACGCGCTCGGTAGGTTTCTAAGACAAAATAGTACCAAGAACGATGTTCAAGCATGAGTGCATCCATTTTGTCTATTGGTACTAGAATAGCCTTACTTGCCTGCATGGCACGGGCCATGACTTCTGATGTTTTCTGTTGGCTTGCACAAACCATTGAAAGGGCGCAGGCATTGCCAGGCTCGATGTAGTAAACAAAGAACTCACCGCCTTCTTCGCCTTCGCGGTAGAGTTTTACCAAGCCATCAACAATAAGCATGGTGCTTCTAAAATACTGACCAGTGCGCATCAGCTCTTCACCTTCCTCGAAGGTTTTTAAGGTGCCGAGTTCAGCTAGTTTATTGATCAGATCTTCCTCAAACAAGGGGAAGCGCTCCGTTAGAAGCTGTTTTATTTCCAAATCCATGATTGATGCCCTTTGTTGCTCAAAGATAGCCTATGAAAGAGCTGATAGCAGCGAATTTTGATGAATGGTAAACCCTTGAGGAGTTATTTCCTCTTTCCGAATCCATACCACAACTGACCCCAGAAAGTAGTAGGAATCGACTCGTCTCCGGGAAAGCCAAGATCAATGGTGCCATCATCTTGAGGGATGCTGTTGGTTCTAAAAATGTAGTCCCAAATACTTAAAGAAATTCCGAAGTTAATGCCATGCTTTCGACCTTCTGGCAGGTTGTAGGCATGATGCCAAAGGTGCATCACTGGATTATTTAAGATGTATTTGAGCGGGCCATAGGTAAGGTGCACATTGGCATGGTTGAGATGGCCAATGGCAATAGCAAAGTAGAAAACGATGTAGGCTTGTTCAGGGGCAAAGCCGCCAATGAGCATAACTGCAATGTATTTCATAGGGGTATAGAATACATTCTCCATCCAATGGTAGCGAAGGTGGGCCGCAAAGCCCATCTGTTCTACAGAATGATGAATCTTGTGAAACTGCCAGAGTACATCAAAACGGTGTAGGAGCACATGGGTAAACCATTGAATGAAATCGGTCGCAACAAAGAAGATAAGAAGCTGAAGCCCCCAATGCATCCCTGATATGTCAATCAAAGCAAGCTCACTTAAATTACCTCCAAAGAGGTTCTTGAAGGCGAGTTCAGTAACATTGGAAAATGCCATGAAAACCACCAACTTGTAGATGTAAAAGTTGAAGAACATGTAGAAAGCGTCAAGCCAAAAGTCTTTGCGAATTATGGGCTGGTTTTTTCGCCAAGGAAAGACGATTTCCAATACCCATACAGCCAAGGAAAGAATGATCAACCACCAGAAGTAGTTCACATACCAAGGGTCAACTTGAAAGGTGATTTCTCGCCAGGTATAACCCGCGAAATCACCAAATGATTGAATGAATACTTCCCAATACCTTTCCACTACTTCTATGCCTTATCGCCTTTGTTAAATGTGCAATTCTGCATTTATTTCCACCCGCCGTAACCCTTCGCTAAGGTGTTCAAACATGGCGTTGGCAAAGCCTA
>NEED01000078.1 GCA_002110465.1 unicellular cyanobacterium SU2
GTATTTGGTTCACCGCAATGGGTGTATCCACCATGGCTTTCAACCTCAACGGATTTAACTTCAACCAGTCGATTCTAGACTCTCAAGGTCGTGTAATCGGAACCTGGGCTGATGTATTAAACCGTGCAGGAATCGGAATGGAAGTAATGCACGAGCGCAACGCTCACAACTTCCCCCTAGACTTAGCTTCTGCTGAGCCTGTAACCGCTCCTGCTATCAATGGTTAATTCCTGTTGATAACAATTAAATATTAACAAAAAGCACTCTCTGATACAGGGGGTGCTTTTTTGGTGTTTTTGCTCAGCTATGAGCCATTGAAATATTTTACTCACCGTTCGCTCATTACCACCGCGAGGTTGCTTAGGACATCCTAAACTAAACTATTGTTTCAAGAGAGCTATCGTTTTGGCGATTGGTATAGTTTTTATTCCAGAGACGTTGAAAATCCGAATAACCTAGCTCTTTCGAGTAATCCCAAAGAAGTTTATAGCAAGCGCGTTTACTGGGGATACGGGTTTGAGGATTGAGATAAATATCGCGAACTTTTGGGAAAATCACTACTAGGCGATCGCCTTCTACTATTGAACTAAGGGTTTCGATAATAAGTTTAAGGGTTGTTTTGCGGCGAGTGATGGCTAACCCTTCGATTAAATTTGGGATAATTTCAGGGTGAGATGGATTATAGGTAGCCAGTTTAGAAATTAGATAAATACGCTTATGAAGTGGCAAATTATTATCTAATTTTTTCAAGATTGTTTCCGCCGCCAGTTGCAATTCACGGGAAGATTTTTGCTTAGACTTGCGAGGTTTGTTAGACGTAAATTTTGAACGAGGATAAGAGGAAACTAACGGATGCTGGGGAGCAATTTGGGACAATGTATCAATAATATTACTGCGTTGATGGGCTTCAGTAGCTTCTTGTAACAGCGTTTCCAGGGTTTGTATAGCCAGAGGATGATTAGGAGACAATTTTCCTAAACGCAACGCTGTCTTCCGTAGGATACTCACGTTCGCTTCCGTTTTCAGCAGATGGGTGAGGGTTTGCAATAGGGTTTGATTCTTAGGTGCAATTAACCCTAAACTACGGCAAAAGTTGAGTTTCGCCGAAACATCAATCTCTTCAACCAGTAATTGTTCAAGCGTTGCGATCGCCATTGGACTGCCGAAATCATGATTTTTACCAAGACTATGAGCAGCTAACCATTTTTCAAAGGGATTTTCGCTGTGCTGTAGAAAGGCTTCAAGGGCGGGAATTGTTAATCGGCGATCGCTTCGTGATAGGGCAATACCAGCTTGTTCAACGATAGGCGTGGGTAAAGCTTCTGCCCCTTTGGGTATCGAAAAACGCCATTGTACCAATTGAGTAATCACCGTTTGAGCGGCAGAAAAATCAGAAAATTCAGCTAACCCTTGCCCCACCAGACAAATTGCTCGCACGTCATAAAATCCCCCACAATTATCTTGCCATTGCATCAAGGTTTGTAGAAAGGCTTCTTTGTCTGTATGATCAATATCTTCTCGTCCTAACCACAAGAGAATAATTTCTTGCCAGCTAAATTCAAAAATCGGATAGATTGTTTGTTCATCACCTTCAAAACGAATAAAATCTTGCCAATGGGCGATCGCCGTTGCTGCAAAATACTCCTGAAAGGTTGGATGATAAAAACGGTAAACTTTTTCCCCTGTCGCTTCAGCGTGACCCACCACATCTAACCATCCCAACTGTAACGCAAGGGTTAACAACTCTGGATCAATCGGATCAAAACATTGCTCGATTTCCCCTTGCTGAAACCGAAACCGAGGGGGATTTTGTCTCATTCCTTGTAATGCTAACTGCGCCAACGTTTGGTTGAGAGATTGTCGTTGGCTTCTTCTAGTGGGGAAGGCATCCTGTTTCCAGTCATAAAGGGCTTCTACAAATTGACGATACAAAATCGCTTTGGTGGTGGGCAATTTCCCTTTTGTAAGTTGCCATGTGCGACAAAGTAACGTTAGATAGAGAGGATGTCGAACCACCTCTCGAATACGCCGATTTACCCGTCTGTCGAGTTCTTGGGATAGGCGATCGCCAAGTTCTGGTTTGGGCTCGAACCATTGCTTAATAAACAGTTGAATTTGGTTATTATCAGAAAGTTGATCATCGGTGAAACTCTGACAGCGATAGGTTTCAAAATAGCCTAAAGCATTTTTGCCGCCATTCCAAATGGTATTACGACAGGTTAAGATAATAGACGCATTACCGAGCCAGCCTTGTATTTCTCGTTCTAGGTTGGTAGCAACACGGCTAGATTGTCCACCTATTTCATCTAGGGCATCTAACAGTAACCATATCCGACCGGCTTCAATTAAACCAGCAAATTCCCTTAAGGTGTCTGGTGAAATCGTGAATTGTTTTAACCCCTTGCGTAACCAAGTGGTAGTGAGATAATCTTCGAGCGATCGCCCTTCCAAATCCGCCAACGTCACCCAAACGGGCAGACAATTCGGGGTTTGTGCCAGTAATAGAGCAAGCTGTTGTAAAAATGTTGTTTTACCTCCCCCTGGTTCCCCGACGATGGCAATGCGAATTTCTGACTCATTAGCATAACGTGCGAGTAACGCCTGGGGTTCATAGCTAGGGGACTCAGAATTATCCTCTGATAAATCATCAGTTACCACTCCTAACGGAACATATAAATCCCGTAACTCAAACACCATGCCATCCCCAGCCGTGAGGGGATTACTGGTCAGACGAGTGTTGAGGGCTTCTTGGCAAATTTCTCGCCATTTTTTGAGAATGTCTGACGCTTTGTCTTTGGCATTAGCGACTTGTTTGTCTGACATTACTTTGCCAGACGCACCCGATCGCCGAGTTTCCCAAGTCTGCTCAAAACCTTGAAGATTACCTTCTCGATCCCAGCGATCACGCCAAAATGTTAGGGTAAAATGCCAATTCTCTGATCCCCGTGTCATGGTGCGATTATCTTCAAGAATGCCTAAAAAATCAGCTAAATGCTTCAAAGCCATTTTAATCTGCGGCAAGGTTAAGGGTGCATCAGGATTTGAGAGTAGACTGAGGGTTTGCAGATATCGTAGCTTAGTTCGGATAACCAGACGAGTCGAACTTTGCCAATGGGTTTTAATTTGAGACTGTAACCGCTCAACTGTTGCTTCATCCCCATCCAGGGAATCATTGGCCAAATCAAGCAAGGCAAAAAGTAGCGACTGCGATCGCCCTTTGGGAACGGCTCCATAACTTTGCTTTGGCATACCCTCTATTCTAGGAGCAAGGCAAAAATATCATTAACCGTTAATTGTAATTCTTGTGCAAACGTTGGCAAGGGAATTTTCTGTTCTAGACGATCAAAGACTAAGATTTGCTGTTTGGGGAAGTAGACAAAAACGGTTTTTTCATCGGGATCAATTAACCATCCTATTTCCGTGCCATGATCTAAGCAGTGCAGAATGTTTTTGGTTATTCTTGTATGACTTTGGTTAGGTGAAAGAATTTCAATTGTCCAATCTGGCGCATTACTAAACGCATTGGCAATCTCACCATTTTCATCCCGTGAAATCCGTGACCACTGGAAAACTGAAATATCGGGAATAAGTGAGCGATCGCCAAAAGTACACCGCAATTCAGAAAATGCCCTCGCAATTTTTGGTCGTCTTAACGCAAAATTTAGCATTGCGGCTAACTCAGTTTGAATAGAACTGTGTTTCCCTTGAGGCATCGGCTTTTGAATGATTCGTCCGTTGATATATTCACTAGCGGGTTTCGTTTCGGGTAGTTGAAGAAACTCATCTAGAGAAATCGGTTTGATCGATGTCTGTAGCATTTGCCAGATTTAAGCAGTGAATTATCCCATGCAATTTCTATTTTAATCGTCGAAAAATTAAACAAAAATTTCTGCAACTTTAAGGCTAAATTCTGGGAAAAGAGGAGACTTTAATTCATCTTCAGTGAATAAAGTATAAGCGAGTTGTAAGCGGGCTTCTTGTCGCCGATAAATTTCTACTATTTGCTGTTGCCAATCTACAATCCAATATTCTTTTACGCCAACCCGTGAATAGAGCTTTAATTTCACTTGGCGATCGCGGGCAATATCTTTAGGGGTTTGTGACAGCACTTCAACGATTAATTCAGGGGCAATCGTAAAATGTCCTGATTCATCAACACTCGTTGCTAACTTGGCGTTACTAATCCAGATTAGATCAGGAATCACATTATCATCATCAGCCAAAATCAAGCCTGGTGTCTGTAAAACTTTGCCTTGTTGATACTTTTTTGACCAAAGAGTTAGATAGGTTCCTAAGTTATTGATAGCATCCTGATGTTTCCAGTGGGGAGCATGGGTCACGTAGAGATCTCCATCAATAATTTCGTAACGCTTATCGTTCTCAGGGAACAGTTCTAAATCTGCCCTTGTCCAACGAAGTTGGCTGTCAGTCGTCGTAACCATGAGGTCAACCTTAATCAGCTTTTCAATAGCTTTATTGTAATAAATACCTGAATGATCTAAGGATGAAGCGATCGCACTTTGGGTATTTCTTTATAATTGTGCTTCAGCATAATTGCAAGGTTCTCACAAAGCTATGGATGATCTGCACGCTTTATGTGAATTATTTATTCTTGCGAAATAATTTCGGCAATTAGAGCATTTATACGACTTCCTTTCGCAAAATATTTAAGCACATAATTTCTTAAATCTCGATTCTCCGTTCGGCTTCCAACTGCGGAACTCCAGCTCAACCAATCCGAAGCTCCACTACGTAATATTTCTTCTCTATACTCTCTTAATCCATAACGATGATCTGGAATTTCTAAAATCTTTGCTTTTGAAATTTTTGAAGCATCGGGATGTTCAATTAATTCTGAGATAAGCTTATCAACACCTTGTTTTCCCATTAAATAAGTCTCGACAATATTAGCTATCCAAAACAGAGAATAATCTGAAATAACATCATTTTTGTTAACAAAATCTAACAAAGTTTTTAACAGTGATTGTTTGTCTTCCACAAACCTTACAAATAAAAAAACATTCTTTGATAAGTAAGGGAATCTCCAAAGAATAGCACTAAGATGCTCTAAAAGATTCTCAGCTTCATCTCTCAGATATGTGAGAACTAAATCAGCATCATCTTCATTAAAATTAGGAGAGTCTAATAAATTTAGTAGGTAATTAGTTTCTTCCGTTGTCAAAAATTGAGAATCATCAGAATTTTCATCCTCTTCTTCCATTGGATCACTGTAAAGACTTTGAAAGGCAGAGCTTCGTTTACGAAGTAATCCTAATCGAACAACATCAATTTGGTTTTCAAGAAAACCGGTAACACTATGGTTTTGATGAAAATTAAATTTTGTTTTTGAAGGATTGACCGATAATCCCTTTCTCCCTAAAAGTTTCTGTATAAGAATAAAGTCCTTTTGCAGCTCATTTAAATTATTTGAGAACAAAACAAAATCATCCATAAACCTAAGTAGACAAGGACTTTTAATTCCTGGAAAATTATCAATAAACTTCAAAAAATGACTTCCTATCATTTTTGTTGGATATAAACCCTGAGTCAAACAGTCAATAGATCTTCCACCATTAATTTGACGAAGAAATTTTCCAAAGATATCTGTATCGGAGTCTTGTATTGCTATGTCCCTAAACCACGAAGATAAATCATGGTGGTAAATTGAGTTGAAGTATGAAGAAATATCAAAAGACAGACTAAACTTATATTCGGATGTCTTCTCTAAAATCTTTAGCCTGTATTGCTTATAACTTAAAGATGAGGATATAGGAGTCCCTTCTTCAAAACGATATCCGAAGTTGCATCGAGCCTTGTCGAAGTCTTTTCTGAATTTTGAACGATGCCTATATACAATGTCATAAATAAATATTTCTGAAACAAAATCTAATTTATGAGTTCTTCTAAGATGATGGTTATGCTTAGAAGCAAATACTCTTTCTTGCTGTTGGAAATCTCCACTATCAGATGATTCCTTTGATTTAATCTCCTGATAAATATAATTAAGGATGATTTGTAATCCACGCTCTATCAACCATAAGTTCGTATTTAAAGGAAATAGTGTTTTAGGTAAATCATCTCGATAGAATTCAAGCAAGATCATTGTATGAAGCAAAAGTTTTTAATCTTCTCAGATGATAATTAGCTATTTCTATCACAGCAAGAATGAATTGGCAATAAGTAATAAAGTGAATTCTTTTTTCAATCGGCAAGCATAGCGCAAAGTATCTCTCGTCATACAAGTTTTGGGCGCAAGGTCGGCGATCGCCCTCATAATTTCCATCAAATTTTAAACAAAGTTAGGGGGATACCTCAACTTTTAACATTCCCCCTAATTCAAAAGGCTCATTCAATAAGCGTTTCAGGTGATTCAGCACAAATTGGAATAGGGGTAAAACTAGCGCGTAAATTTAAGACATCGAAAGGGAAACAACCCAATCGCAAGTAGCAGATAGCCAAATCTGGTAAGGCAACAGTTAAAAGAAATGCCTTGTTCACTCCCTTACCCATTTTGGGTCGAAGAATGAGGGTTGCGGTGCGACCCCGCGACGACGAAAGTCGCAAGGGAACGCGCACCAAGACAATCGAAAGGTGCTGTGACTTGGAGGTTCAAATCCTCCTCTGCTACACCCAAATCTTGGGCGAGTCTTTCTCCTTTATTGATCACTCACCCGAAAGGGACGCACAGTGGAGGTTATCGGTAGCTAGAAAGGCGGGGTTCAAATCCTCTCTCGTCCACCAAAACCAAACAAATGAGCGGATAGTTTAATGGCAGAACACCTTTCCCTTGTTCACTAACTTACCCACATGGGTCGAAGAATTGAGGGTTATCGCCTGTCACGCGGGAGGTAGGGGTTCGATTCCCCTTCCGTTCACCAACCGCTTTGCGGAAGGCAAAAGGTAAAAGTCTTATAGAGTCAAGATTTTAACGCTAAAAAACTTACCTTATTGACTTGCAAATTGCTGTAAATCATGGGGGCGGGTAGCTCAGTGGGTAGAGCAATTTTACCTTATTCGTTTACTAACCTTTTAGGTCGAAGAATGAGGATTACCGGTCGGGAGTTCGAGTCTACCCCACTCCACCAACTGCTTTGCGGAAGGCAAAAAGCAAAAGGTAAAAGTCTTATTAAAGTCAGGATTTTAACTCTAAAAAACTTACCTTATTGACTTGCAAATTGCTGCATTTATGGAGACGGTAGCTCAATCGGTAGAGCGCAATTTTTGCCCGAAAGGGACGCAGGACTAAAGGTTATCGCTTTTGAACGAAATCCCCTTTTGTCCGCCGAGATGGGAGTTCAACTCTCCCTCGTCTCCCTTCCCATCTAGGGTCTGTCTATTATTATCCCGTAACGGGACGGAGTGGTTAAGATGTCATATAAATTTTTTACTTCTCGCAAGCATACACCGCAATCTGCGCCTATTCCTGGTCGTGCGGCTGAAATGTTGAAAGGGCGTTCAGGGGGTTATCATTTTGACCCTGGAATTTGGGCAATGTTGCGTCGTTGTCTGTTGATTGGAACTGCTCAAAGTACCTTTTATGCGGATAAACATGAGTTAACAGGGGAGTTTACCCAAGTTGTTAATCAATCTGTGGCTGAAGATCCCGCACGAGTGGCTAAAGAAATCATTTATGCTAGTGATGGACGCTCCATTAACAATAGTGCGCCGTTGTACGCCTTAACTTTGCTCTCTATGGGGGATTCTCCTGAAGCCAAACGAGCATTTATGGAAATTTTTCCTCAAATAGTGCGGACAGGTAGTCATTTCTATGAGTGGTTGAGCTACTCCAAGGCTTTACGGGGTTTTGGAAAAGTTGTCCGCGAGTGCGGTAAAAGTTGGTTGAGTAATGCTGATGTGAAAGGGTTAGCCTACCAACTGCTGAAATATCAACAACGTCAGGGGTTTACCAACCGCGATGCGTTGCGTCTATTTCATGTCAAACCTGTTACGGCTGAGCATCAAGCTTTGTATGATTGGGTGGTGAATGGTTGGGAAACCTTACCGAAACAAACCCCTTTTGATTCTCTGGCACAAATCTGGTGGTATGAATGGCTCAAGCGTCATCCAACGGAAACCAAAAAGGCGATCGCCGAAGGTCATTTAACTCACGAAATGGTTGCACCTATCGGCCAGATGGATGAGCAAGCGTGGAAACTATTGATGAAGGAAATGCCCATTGGTGCATTGTTGCGTAACCTCGGTTCTTTAACAGAAATTGGGGTTTTACGGATGAATCGTCAAAAAAACCTCAACCATGTGGCATCTGTTCTCAATAGCCGCGATCGCCTTCGTAAGGGTCGCATCCATCCTATTGATGTGTTAAAAGCCTTGAAAACTTATCAATCTGGGGGGCGTTTGGGTCGGAGTCAAAAAACATGGCAACCTGTACCTCGCATTATCGACATTCTCGAAAAAGCGTTGGAGATGTCTTTTGAGACGGTTCCAGCGACGGGGAAAACCTTTCTCCATGCGGTGGATATTTCGGGTTCTATGTCCTATTATTCCGTGAGTTCCGTCGGGTTGACCTGCTGTGAAATTGCTACGGTGATGGCCTTGGTGACAGCAAAAGCGGAAAAAAATTATGCGATTCGGGGTTTTTCTACTGCTTTTAAAGATTTAGGGATTACAGCCTCTGATAGTTTTCATTCAGCAATGAAGAAAGTGAGTGATCAAAATTTCGGGGGGACTGATGCGTCTTCTGCTTACAAATGGGCAATCAAACATCAATTCTGGGCGGATGTGATTTGCTTCTGGACGGATTCTGAGTCTTGGGCGGGTACTCAGCCGTGTCAAATGTTGGCACAATACCGCCGTCAGGTAAATCCAAATGTCAAGGCGATTTATGTAACATTGGCTCCCTACCAATTAACTTTAGTCGATCCTAAAGATCCTCAATCTTGGGATTTTGGTGGCTTTGATCCTTCTATGCCCCGTGTTATTCAAATGATTGCTAATGGTGATGTTTAATTAACACTTACCTCTACTCTTTATCTGACGAAATGGGTTAAAGTGACTCCGAGGCTCCACTTCGACTAAGCTCAGTGTAAAATGATGGTTGATTCTTGTTAATAACAACTCAATATTAGCAAAAAGCACTCTCTAGTTTTAGGGGGTGCTTTTCGTCTGATGTTTTATAATGAAAAAACATTATAGAATTATCCAAGGAATAAAAGATGAATAGTTCTCTACAAAGCTTATCATCAATTTATCAAAGCGATTATCAACAATGGCTCGAAGAAACGATTGTAATGCTTAAAAAACAACAATTTGATTGCCTAGATTATGAACATCTGATTGAGGAATTAGAAGCGTTGGAAAATGAACAAAAGCGTGCTGTTGAAAGTTTAGTTATTCAAGTAATACAACATCTCTTACTTTACCAATATTGGAACAGGGAAAGGAATTATAATGAGAGACATTGGCGAGGTGAATTAATTGCGTTTCGGACTCAACTAGAATTAAGGTTAACCACTAATCTAAAAAATCATTTACAAAACCGCTTAGATTATCTGTATTCTAAAGCGAAAAAAATGGCAGAAGTTAAAACCGATTTACAGTTACCATCTGAAAATCCTTATTCTTTAGCTGAAATTTTAGATGAAGATTGGCTTCCTCAAATTTAACCTATAACAATAGGTCTTATCCTAGTCCAATTATTCTAAAATCAATTCCATCGCTTGATTAATAATTGAATTTTTATCAACCATTTTTACAATTTCTTCTGCTTCGTATTTCCCTTCAAATGCTTCCAAGGCGGCTTGTCTTAACGCTGAGCAATAGGCATCCTCTAAAGTCTCTTTTAATTCTGGTGGGGTCAGATAATTGCCACCTGTTTTCCGTCTTTTATTTGTTCGTTGAATCTGCCGAACGGAGTTAGTAATAGATACTTCCCATGAACGGGTACTTCGTTTTTCTGCGTGCTGTTTAATGAGATGTAATATTAAAATAATGCTAAAGCTAAAAATCTTATTGAGCTTATCATCCTTGCTCATTTCCGTTAATTCCTCTACCAATAACAAGGCATCAGAAACATTGCCCGCCAGTAGCAAATCTTTTAGCTCTAATAGTTCTTCCATTTTGAACCTTCTTCTAGATTCATTGAATGTTCCAATAATATGTTACCTCTCTTCTCTGACTCTAGGTGATGTCAACGAAAGCAAGCTATTTCAGCAAAGGATAAACCACAGTTCTCCCCCAGTCTGACAGAAGAGAGTCATCGATTAATTCTCAAGTATCATACAATGGTTCTAAGTAATATAGGCTTCTAACCTGTGATCGTGATCATGACTTCCTTAATTTCTACAGAACAAATATCCTATTCTTCACCCCCCCTATTAGAATGGAATGCTGCGACTTGGAATGATTATGTTACTGATCGTGAAACCCTAGAAGACCAAAGAATCAAACTATATTATTATCAAAATCAACTATTGATTTCAATGGGAAAAGAAGGAATTAATCATACTTCTATCAATGATTTATTTACAATGATCTTGTTTATTTGGTTTAATCAATATCCAGAAACACAAATGAATACGTTTGGAGGAGCCTTATTAGAAAAGCCAAACCAATGTGCAGCTTCACCAGATTTAGTAGTTTATTTAGGAGAAGATTATCCCCAATGGAAACCGAGAGAAAGCCGTTATATTAATTTGGATAAGTGGCGTGTTCCTAACTTAGTTGGAGAAATTTCTGATACTACTATATCGATTGATTTAGATAGGAAAAAACATCTCTATGAAGATTTAGGAATTTCCGAATATTGGGTGATTGATTTCCGAGCAAAACGGGTATTTTTGTTTCAATTGCAAGAAAATAAAAAGTATCGAGAGAATGATAAATCTTTAGTATTAAGGGGATTACCTGTTAGTTTATTAGAGCAAACAATAGAACGTTTAGAACAAGAAAGTAATGTTAGTTCAGCTAATTGGTTTGCTCAAGAAATTTTAAACTTAAAAGCAGATATTCAACAACAGAAAATCGACTAATTTAATGGCTGTTAATTCTATTAATCAAAAATCTTTAGGAAACCCGCTAAGTGTTGCACCGATGATGGATCGCACCGATCGCCACTTCCGTTATTTTATGCGTCAGATTACGCGCCATACTCTACTTTACACCGAGATGATTACCACAGCGGCTATCCATTACGGCGATCGCTCTAAATTACTGGGGTTCTCACCAGAAGAAAAACCTCTCTCTTTGCAATTAGGAGGAGATAATACTGAAGAATTGGCAGAATGTGCGGTTATTGCTGAAGATTTGGGGTATGATGAGGTTAACTTAAATGTAGGATGTCCGAGCGATCGCGTCCAAAGTGGCAATTTTGGAGCTTGTTTGATGGCGCAACCGGAATTAGTGGCTAAGTGTGTTCAAGCAATGCAAAAACGGGTTACTATTCCTGTAACGGTGAAGCATCGTATCGGAATTGATGAGTGCGATCGCTATGAAGATTTATCTAATTTTGTCCGAATAGTTTCAGAAGCAGGATGTCAAAGATTTACGGTACACGCTCGTAAAGCTTGGTTAAAAGGATTAAGTCCTAAAGAAAATCGCACTGTTCCCCCCCTAAGATATGGTGATGTTTATCGCCTTAAGCAACAGTTCCCCCACCTTTTTATTGAGATTAATGGGGGTATTGTTACTCTAAAACAAATACAAAAACATTTACAATTTGTTGATGGGGTTATGATTGGTCGAGCAGCCTATGATAATCCTTATTTATTTGCTACGGTGGATCGGGATATTTATGGGGAAATAATTGATCCACTAACACGCCATGAAGTCATTGAAAAGATGTTACCTTATATTGATGATTGGAGCAGTAAAGGGTTAAAACTTCATAGTATTAGTCGTCACTTACTCACTATTTTTGGAGGAGTTCCAGGGACAAAAGCTTGGAAAAGACATATTAGTGAAAATGCTCATTTACCTGGAGCAGGAGCTAAGGTTATTCAAGAAGCATTAACTAAAGTTTCTCGATAAATGCGACAGAAACTAAGCCAGCCTTTGCTGACTAGATAAGAGTTTGTGCAGAGAAGCTTTGTTTGTATAGTTACACTATTCAGAGTTGAATTATATTATTTATAGTGTTTCTTAAACTTATGAAAATCATCCTCCCAATTTATATTTACCAATTTCTAGTAAATCTCTAGTGCCGGTTATGCCTTGTCCCATAAATAATAATAACGCGACGCAATTCAAAATGATGTGAACATTGCGCCAACGGTTAGAGCGATCTTGATAAATATCTTCGATAATAGCTAAAGAAAA
Source organism: unicellular cyanobacterium SU2 (assembly GCA_002110465.1). Taxonomy (GTDB): domain Bacteria; phylum Cyanobacteriota; class Cyanobacteriia; order Cyanobacteriales; family Microcystaceae; genus Rippkaea. Next base: position 12,274 of record NEED01000078.1, read on the forward strand.
AATCATTAGTAAAGCCGCTAAAATCCCAAAATAAAAATGAGAAATATACCATTCATTATCTCGGCGAAATACTCCGTCTTGAAGTCCCAAAATAACTAATCCCATTCCGGTTAATGTAGCAAAAATCCCCCGCCAATTTTTTTGTCGTGTTTTTTGGAGAATTACTAAGGAAGTAATAGTCACAACAAACATTATGATAATAAAAAGAAATTGAAATAAATTCTCTGACCAAAGCTGATTTTTAATAATATTTTCTCCAATAGGATAGGCTAGTCCTAACAAACTAACCCCAACCACCGAACTCGATAACCATCGTCCAATTGAAACGTGTTCTCGTCCTACTACTGGTGGGATTTTACTTTTTTTATTTTCGGTGAGAGTTTGTAAGCGTCTCTGACGAGTTTGCCAAGCAAAATAGGAAACAATTCCAATCAAGGGAAAGACAAAAATCACAGCAATGGCGGGATGAATGATTAGGAGAAAATCAACAGGCTTCATAAATTCCTCTAGAACTAATTTGGGTTACAATCGTAAAAGATATTTGATACAGTTTCCTGTTCTTACTTCCCATATTTTAGTACGTTATGCTTAAAATTAGATGAGAGAATGGGATAATTAAGAGACTATTTGTAAAGTAAATCTTAAGAAAACTTTAGGGTGTATTAGCGTAGCGTAATACACCAAAAAACAACATTTTTGTGCGTTACGGCCTAAAAAAATGAAAGAAATTATAGTCATTTCAATTAAAAGTGAGACACCTGCTGCTTGTAATAATAGTCTTCATAGCTCAATTTTTGTATCATTCTTATTTGAAATAACTATATCTAAAAAACTGTGGTTTGCCTAACGGCCCCAACAATCATGTTTTGTTTAAGAACAGTCTCTAAAATTAATAATAGTACATGTCCGTTAATTACTAAAATTTTCTAGCTTTGTTTCTTGTCAAAAGAGTGCATAATTATTTCCTTATTTATTGACCTTGATTTGGGAACAGTCCCGTCAATTTAATTAGGATTTATGCAATACAATTGATAGTAGCAATCATTTTGCTATTGGTTAAAACTAAAACTTTTAAGAAGTTTAGCTTAAGGGATTTTTTTATATTACAGCAGTTTGTGACTTAATGAGGTACGGTGTTCATTGTAGGGGCGCAAGGCTTGCGACCAAAAGTGTATGATATTAACTCGCAATTTGCTGTATATATTTTATCTCCTATTATTCATGGTTGGCATTTTATTTGGATAGTTCCCTTTACTGTTCCTACTTAAAATTTAAGTTTATTTAACTTTGTTGATTTGACTTTGCAATATTGCAAAGCATTAGAAGATATGAGTTGGATGTTAAGTAATGGGAAAAAGCATTTATGATATCTTTCTTTTTTAGTCGGCTATTTATAGACAATATTGCAAGCTTTTAAAAAAATAACCTAAATTTTTAGTAATCCTTCTGGTGTTACTGTTAATAATGTACGTCTTTGTAACCCTTCTTTGTGTAAAATCTCATTAGCTGCTAATAGTCCACTACTAACCGCTCGCTCCATTAAACCACAGGGAAACGGCATTTTCACCCAATCTCCTGCCAAGAATAGATTATTAATTTTTGTCGTCGTTTTTGGGCGATTTTTATAACTATTCGGAGGATAACCAGAGAAATTATTTTGATTAACTAATTCCCGATGTAAGCAATTAGCTTGTGCTAAGTCTGGAATAATTTCATACAATTCCTTTTCAAAAGTGATTAAAAGAGAATCTTGAGTAGGAAAATCTTTTTCTTTATAACAATAAGCGTGTAATTCTACTACGCTTCCTCCTGTACGTTTGGACCACTCAATAAACTGATTTTGAATATGATGATATAGGGTAATACTATCGGTTAATTGATATCCTGAAAGTGAGGTAAAATCGCTATGTTTCCACTCAAAATCACGATCAAACCAAAACCGTCCTACGGCAAAGGGATCAGCAATTGCTAAAGTTTCTATTTGTTGGGTTGTTTTAGGATTAATATTGCCTTGTATTAACTTCCATAATTGTTTAGTTCCAGGGACATCAGTCGCTATTACATAATAATCTGCTTCTAAAGTTTTAGTTTCTGCTGAAGATATAGAATAAGCTCCAACTAATTGAACCGATTTATCTTTTTTTTGTTGTATTTTATAGTGAGGTAAATCTCGTTTTGCAGGTCCTTGTAATAGTTTTCCTTGCTGATCATACAATGCCCCATGACAAGGACATAAAAAAGTTCCATCGGTTTGTCTATTTACAGTACAACCTTGATGAGTACAGGTTAAAGAAATCGCTTCTTGGTCATTTGAATTAGCTATAAAAACACGATCACTTGACCCATAATAAGTAATCTGATTATTGCTTAGATAGTTATTGCGTTTAACCCAAAATGGAACATCAGTTTGTGAATTTCCTTGGTAAAAAGTAAGAGCGATAATCTTATTATGATTTTCAATAAGTTTACTAACTGTTGCTTCGTTAATAACCTGTCCTCCATTATTCTTAATTGCTTTAACCATAGGTTGAACTAAACTGGTTCCCATATCATCCGTTGTTCCATTAAAAGCTAGTCCTTCAGGGTTTCCAAAAAAGTAAAAATGGAAAAACTGTAATAATTCCCCCACACTCAAAACATCGGGAGAATTCAAGCTAGATTTAGCAAAAGGAAGAAAATACAAATCATAAAGTCCTTGAGGAAACCCTTTTTCAACCCATTCGGTTACAGAAAGGCTATCAAATCTTTCAAAAGTTTTAGGGATTTGAACCCCTGTAATTGCTTGAAAAACTTGCCAATGAGATAATTTTAATAAATTAATTCCCCATTGAAAACGATTAGAAGACCATATTCCAAGATCAATAATATTCCAGGGAAACGCTGAATGACTCGGATAAAAATTTTCTGGTTGATAAAAACTATCTTTAAAGACTACTGAATAAAAGTCTAGGGATTTAAAATTATTAGTAATATTTAATTCTTTTATGATACTATTTAGGTTATAATAGTGAGGGAAAAAACCATGAAATCCATGTTCCATTTTGAACGTTTCACTCCCTACTTGAATGATCCAACTGGCAATTTTCCCTCCTAAATTAGGCGATCGCTCTAACAAGGTTACTTGAAACCCTCGCTGACTTAATTCATAAGCACAAGCTAATCCTGCTAACCCTGCACCAATAACAACCACGGATTTAGGTTTAGATAGACGAAAAGGCAAACTTAAGCTATCTTGTTGATAGACAGAAGGTTGAGGTTTATTAAAACGAGAATACCCTAAGATTGCTCCAGGTATTCCAACCCCTAACAATTTTAAGAGAGTACGACGGGAAAGTTTAGGTAAGGTAGAAGAATTAGATGATTGGTGCATAGAGTAACTCTTAGATTTAATTGATCAAAGGTAACTTAAACTAGCAATACTTCTATTTTAGTCTTGAAGTTATACTTTCCCATTGATATAATTTCCTAAAAATCATGAGTAATTCTGTCCCACTAGGATTATAGGATTATCTGTCAATATTAATCCCATTTTTTTCAGAAAATCTCCTAATTTTCCTGATTTACCAAGATTTTTCAGGAGGAACTCACATCTTGCACCAAGCTTAAAAAGTACACAAAACCCCATTGTTAAGGGCTGAAACCCTATTAAATTCGTTGCCATTTAGGTCAAAATCGAGTTTTCAACGTCAGGTGCAAGATCTCAGAGGAAAGACAATCGCTTTCAGCGCACTAAAAGTGATCGCAGATTCGTCTATTTCATCGAAATACTTGATCTCCAAAAATCTCTAATCAAAAAAAGAATAATCTTTCAATTTCCTGCTTGAAAAATTTGGTTGGCTGTTAAAACTAATTCAGGAAAAATCCTAGAAATGAGACGTTCTTCTCTCTTAAATAAATTAACTTGGTATTCTCCATCCATTAACTGATAAATAGAAATTGTCGGTTCTTTGGGAGTTCCAATATATCTAGCTGAACCTTTTGCCAAATAATCAATAATCCAATATTCTTCAATCCCTAATGCTTCATAATCATCAAATTTTTTAAGATAATCGTCACGCCAATTAGAACTAACAATTTCAATCACTAATTTAGCAGATGTTCCCAGAGAAATTGATGAGGCTTTTTCCCAATAGGGATCATTAATTAAATTTTCTCGATCTAAGACAATCAAATCGGGGACATAGCCAGTATGAGGAGGATTAGGCTTAAGTGCAGCAGTATTAGGAATAAAATAGGGTAACTGTAGTCGTCTGATTTCTAAAAACAGTGTACCAGAGATAAATCCACCAATTTCTTCATGTTTTCCAATAGGGCGCATTATTTCGACTAATTTTCCCTCAATTAATTGATATTGTTGACCATCCTCTGGATAATCACTAATATAATCGTCAAAGGTAAGCAGTTTAGGGATACTTTGGGTGGTAGTCATTGAAGATCACTTATCACTAGCAATATAGCAGTACAAAAAAAGGTTAGGACATTAGCAAAAGCTGAAATACTATAATAATCTACTTTTGCCTTTTGCCTTTTGACTTCTGCCTTTCGCGTAGCAGTATACTTCGTATTTTAGTCTTGAAGTTATACTTTCCCATCACAAAACCCTCGTTATCAAGAACGAGGGAAAATCAACAAGCTTCTAAACCTATAAAGGTCGGTAGACTCGATAATTAATATTAGGGAAAATATTATCAATTTTTTCTACTTTTTCTAACCAACCGGAATCAACTTTTTGTGCTTTAACATCATCATAAAGTTTATTAAACCGAAGTAAATGCGATCGCGTCCGACGAACCGCATAGGGAACCATAGTTCCTGTCCGCATAATAAACGCCCAGTCAGAAGATTGAGCTAATAATAACTCTCGCGCTGCTTGATTTAACGCCTTCGATTGCAACTCATCAGCCGGTTCTAAGTCACTAATTTCAATCATGCGTTCGGCCGCTTTGTGAAGATGGGGATAAATCCAAGCATTGGTATGATTTAACCAATATTCATGGAACCCCTTGTAACCCCAACTCGACTGAGACGGACGGCACACTTGTTGAGTAGGATTACTTTGTAAATAGTCCGCTAAGTGAGTCATATCGAAGGTATTTTGATCGTACCAAGCCTTGCGGAAGAGATAATCAATAAACCAAGGACCTTCATACCACCAGTGACCAAACAACTCTGCATCATAAGGAGATACCACAATAGGTGCGCGTTGCATGATTCCTGCCAAATTTCCCACCTGTTGCTCTCGATTGTACATAAAATTTCCTGCGTGCTCGGCGGCCTTTTCTCGCGCCCAATAGGGGTCATAAAGAGCCTTATCTGAGAGTCCCGCCTGACGACTGGTAATCTTATGGTATTTAATCCCGATATTTTTCCGTTGACCGTTGGGCATGATATAGGGTTTTATATACTCGTAGTCAGCTTCCCAACCCAAATCCTTATAAAATTCCCGATATTCGGGATCTCCTGGATAACCCACCTTAGAAGACCAAACTTGTTGAGATGATTCGTGATCTCGGCCAAAAGCAGCCACCCCAGTTTCAGTAAAGATAGGAGCATAGGTTCCGTAGCGAGGGCGAGGACGGGCATACAAGACACCATGGCCATCTACCAGGAAGTAACGTAAACCAGCATCAGCCAACATCCGTTCTACGCCTTCATAATAAGCACATTCAGGCAACCAAATTCCTTTGGGGGGGCGGCCAAAGTTTTCCTCGTAATGTTCACAAGCAACCTTAATTTGCGCCCAGACTGCTTCCGGGTACATTTTCATCAGAGGAAAATAACCATGGGTCGCACCACAGGTAATAATCTCAAGGTTATTGCTATCGAGGAATTGTTTAAAAGCGAGGACTAAATCACCATCATAGCGTTCCCAGGTTTCTCTAATGTGAGCGAATTCCTTATGATAATATTCTGCTAAATAACGAATATGTCCGTTATGTTCGTTATATTTAATTTCCTTTTCAATCAGTTCTTGGAGTTTCGCTAAATGTTCATCGTAGCGTTCTTGAAGAAGAGGATCTCGTAGCATAGACACTAAAGGGGGTGTCATGCTCATAGTCATTTTAAAATCAACACCGTCCCGTTTTAGTCCTTCAAAAACATGAAGGAGAGGAACATAAGTTTCAGTAATGGCTTCATAGAGCCATTCTTCCTCTAATACATAGTCACTTTCTGGATGACGAACAAACGGTAAATGGGCGTGGAGGACGAGGGCAACATAGCCAAGAGCCATAATAATTTCCGAAGATTTATGATTTAAGTTTTTACAGTTGAACTTTAAGATTAAGTCTTATAGATTTTATACTATCTTTAGATTCTAAAATAGTAGGGGCACCAAAAAAACGATTGATTTATGTAAGCCCTTCTCTATTGAGTCTGTTTGATGGGTGTCAGTTTAACAGATTTAACTCCTTGGCTTCATTGTCTAATTATGCCAATGGATATTAAAATCAATCCAATTCTCTATGTCCGAGTTCTGTTACCGATCAACTCCTTCCCCTTGTAAGCCTATAGTCTTGACTTCCAGTGATAGAACCTACCAACCTCGAAACAACATCTGGCTCTGATATGTCGTCGTCCATGTCGATCCAGCTTTTGTTGTTTGTCGATGAGCGTCCGAGTTCCCATGAACACATTCAAGAAATCCAACAGTATTTTAAACAGGTGAAGGCAGATTCACCCTATCAACTACAAGTTATTGAAATTCAGGAACAGCCCCACCTAGTGGAGCATTTTCGTCTTGTGGCAACTCCTGCCTTAGTCAAAGTGTCCCCAGAACCCAGGCAAACCTTAGCCGGCAGTAATATTGTTAACCAACTCAAGAAATGGTGGCCAAGATGGCAATTATCTCTTCAACAAACCAGTCCTAAACCTGGTAATAATGGACAGACACAGACAGCCCCATCTTCTCATCCGATCAACTCCCTAGGACATTCGGCGGAACTGATGCGGTTATCCGATGAAATTTTTCGTCTCAACAGAGAAAAAGAAGAACTGGTACAACAGTTAAAATTTAAAGATCAGGTGTTGGCTATGCTGGCCCACGATCTGCGAAGTCCACTAACAGCAGCTTCGATCGCGGTTGAAACCCTAGAACTCGCTCAAAATCACCAAAATCCTCAACGCCGTGCGACCTTAAAAGAGCAGCTTTACCAACAAGCTAGACGACAATTTCGGATCATGAACCGCTTAATTACCGATATTCTTCAAGCGTCCCAGACCATGAACGCTGAGTTAGTGGTTCACTATCATGATATTCTTTTACAGGTGTTATGTGAAGAAATTATTGAGCAATATACTGACTTATTTGCAGAAAAATCCTTAACCTTAGTAAAAGACATTCCCCAAGATATTCCTCCAGTTTATGCCGATGAAGAATTAATTCGCCAAGTGATTGTTAACTTATTAGATAACGCAATCAAATATACTCCCGAGGGAGGGAAAGTCACGGTCTCGGTTCTTCATCGCACCACCCAGAAAGTCCAAATTAGTGTTTGTGATACCGGGCCTGGTATTCCTGAAGAAAAACGTGAGAGAATCTTTGAGGGTCACTTCCGCCTCAAACGTGATCAAGCAAAAGATGGTTATGGATTGGGCTTGTCTTTATGTCGCAAAATTATTCGTGCCCACTATGGACAAATTTGGGTCGATAGTGTTCTGAACCAAGGTAGTTGTTTTCAGTTTACGTTACCCGTCTGTCGTTGATGAGTGCCCTAAACATTAGGGTGATTGAGCTAAAGTTTGGGCTTTTGTCCCCTGAAACCCCAAAATATATCCGTCGTATCTTAAATCTCGAAATGCACAAGGTTATTGTTATTGTTAATGCTGAGGTGAACACACAAGGAGCTATTTCTCTAGGTTCCCCTGCTACAAAAACTATGGTAACAGCCCTGCAAAGGGCAATATCAGAAGATTTTGAGCCGACCGAAGTTGAAGTTATCTCAGCAGCTTCCCTATGGTCTAATACTTTTACCCTTTCAGAGTCTAACCCTAATCTCATTTATTGTCCCTTAACCATCGAAATGCCTCCTCAATGGTCATTTACTGGTCAAAAAGTTTTCCAAGCTTGTAAAGATATTCAAGGAAGACGACAATGGGTTGAACAAACCTTAGGCTACAAAACCAGTATTAGAGATTCTTGGTTGGGGGATTTGTGGTTACCGGTGATCGTGACGGGGAAAGAAACTTTATTTAGTCCAGTTATTGGTGAAGGGGCTATTCCAAATTCCTATGAGCAACCGGTTGAGTTGAGTCGTAAAGTAGAAAAATCTCTTCACCGTTTGGCTCAGAAGTTGCTAAGCTCCCTTAAAGCTCCTCCTTCAGTGTATTTAGTTCAGTTTCGGTTATTAGCCAATGAGATTGTTTTTGATCGGCTGTGGCCTTTTCCGGCGGCTCCAGCGATCGCTTCTTTAAGATATCAGCAACCCGATTTATTCACTTGTTATTGGTATTGCCTAACCCAACAACCAATATTAGAGGTGACCACGCTTTCTTCTTAGATACAGACGACAAGGGAAACGAACAAGTTCCTCAGATTTGAGGGATGTTTTTCCGCTTTTCTCTTTTCAGCCACTCAGTTCAAAGCTTTGTTGATTAAAACGAAGATCTATCCCAATAACTTTGAATAAAGTTTACTCTTTAGCTATATTAAAGTCGAAAACAACCTTAGAAAATCTTCAATAGGTTAAATAAATTTATGACTCTACTTGTACCCTGGGTTCTAGCTCAGCTTGATGAATCTCCCGTTTCAGCGATCGAACAAATTAGTGCTGTTTTGGGACAAGATCTTTTTACCTTAATCAAAGCCATTGCCACTTTGCTTGTAGGTTGGATTGTGGCGTCGGTTTTTAGGAGTGTCGTCTACAAACTTCTCAAACAAACTGACGTTGACAACAAAATTGCTAACTGGATGGGCGGCCAAGAAGACGAATCAATCCCCATTGAAAAATGGATTGGTGAATTTTTCTATTGGCTGGTTCTCTTGTTTGCGGTAGTTGCCTTTTTAAACACTCTTAATCTGCAAGAGGTGTCTCAACCGCTTAATGCCTTAATCGCAGAAATCACAGCCTTTCTACCGCAAATTTTAGGGGCTGGAATTTTACTGGGTGTTGCTTGGGTGTTGGCAACCCTCACCAAAATGATTGTTACCCGTGTTCTATCAGGGTTAAGGATTGATGAACGCTTGAATTCATCTGCACAGACATCAGAGCAAAGCAATCAACTTTCTTTACAAGACACGATTGGGAATGCTCTTTATTGGTTTATCTTTCTCCTATTCTTACCATCAATTCTCAGCACTCTTAAGCTCGAAGGAACCTTAGTGCCAGTGCAGGAACTCCTCAACGATATTTTAGGGATTCTACCTAATATCTTAGCGGCGGTACTGATTGGAGCAGTTGGTTGGATCATTTCTCAGGTAGTGCAGCGAGTTGTGACTAATCTTCTATCAGCGACAGGGGTCAATCAAATCGGGGCTAAATTCGGCCTGTCTACAGACCAAGATGGACAATCCTTATCACAAATTTTGGGAACCATTGTCTATATCCTAATTTTAATTCCAGTTGCTATTACCGCTCTCGACGCGCTGCAAATTGCCGCGATTTCCCAACCAGCAACGGCAATGCTCAATCAAGTGTTGAACCTCTTGCCTAAATTGTTTGCGGCGACGGTCGTGTTAGCAATTGCCTATGGGTGTGGACAATATCTTTCGGAAATGGTAAGCAATATTCTTACCAGTGTTGGGTTTAATAATATTTTGCAATGGTTAGGCTTGTCTGGGTTGGGAGTAAGCTCTTCTTCCCCGGAAGAAACAGCCACAGACTCTGAATCAACAGAGCTTCTACCGAAATCCCCCAGTCAAACTCCCTCGGAATTCGTCGGAATCATTGTCTTAGTAGCAGTAATGTTGGTGGCTGCTTTAACCGCCGTTGATATCTTGCAAATAGAGGCACTTAAAACCGTTGTTGGTACTTTATTACTAATTTCGGCTCAAGTATTGGTAGGGATTGTTATTTTGTCATTGGGGCTATACTTGTCCAATCTAGCGTTCAATTTGATTACCAGTTCAGGAACTCGTCAAGCTAAGTTTCTTGGTAATACGGCTCGAATTTCTATTATTATCCTGGTGGCTGCTATGGCACTACAACAGATGGGATTAGCGACTAATATCGTTAATTTAGCCTTTGGTTTATTAGTAGGAGGAATTGCAGCCGCGATCGCTCTCGCTTTCGGCTTAGGCGGACGAGAAGTAGCCGCTGAACAGTTACGAGAATGGTTGAATAATTTAAAACAAGATTAATACTTTATAAGGGGTTAGTTATTTCTAGCCCCTTTTAGTAGGAAAACGCTTTAATCTTAAGTGATTCTGGTACACTAATTCTAGTCAAGGATTTATCTCCTATATCGCTTAAGAAGGAATTTTATCCATGGGATTAGTGATTAGTACCGTTAACATGAAAGGGGGAGTGGGCAAAACAACCCTGACAGTAAATTTAGCTACTTGTTTGGCTAAATATCATGGAAAACGGGTACTGGTGTTAGACTTAGATTCTCAAATTAGTGCAACCCTTAGTTTAATGTCGCCCCATGAATTTGCTCATACCCGAAAGAAACGCCGCACCCTGAGCTATTTACTTGATAATATTATTCAACCAAATCCCTATAGTAAATTAGATATTCATGATATTATTCAACCCTATATTTGCAATATTGAAGGGTTGGATTTGTTACCAGGAGATTTAGAACTTTATGATGAATATATTGTTTCAGAAACGTTACATAAACAAGCGGCAATTATTGATAATCCAGATTTTGAAACGGTATGGAATCACTTTGAAAGGGTTTTAATTCAGAAAATTCTGACATCAGTGATAGAATACTACGATTTTATTATCATGGACTGCGCCCCAGGTTATAATCTTTTAACCCGTAGTGGTCTCGCTGCGAGTAATTATTATCTACTTCCTGCTCGTCCCGAACCTTTATCCGTGGTGGGAATGCAACTTTTAGAACGACGCATTGCTAAACTGAAACAAAGCCATCAAGGAACTCAAGCATTAAACCTTAATTTGTTAGGAGTCGTCTTTATTTCATCAGGAGGAGGGTTACTGAGTCGCTATTATAATCGCGTTATGAGGCGAGTTCAACAAGATTTTACCCCTCATCAATTATTTAATACCTCCATTCCTATGGATGTTAATGTTGCTAAAGCGGTTGATAGTTTTAGTCCAGTAGTAACAGCAATGCCTAATTCTAGTGGTTCTAAAGCGTTTATTAAACTAACGGAAGAGTTTTTAAGTAAGTTACCTTAACTATAGCATTACGCATGAATGTGTGCGATTCGTTGAGATGGAAAGTCTAGGGAATCATCCCAAAACGTACATCTATTTCAAGCTGCCAAACTCCGACAAAAAGCTAAAGCGCGTAAGCTCCAGAAACTTCTGCTCAAATCATATTATGCAAAGCTCTTAGCCGTAAGAAGAGTAACCCAAGATAACCAGGGCAAGAAAACTGCGGGCGTGGATGGCATCAAAGTCATTTATGATTACCAAAGAATTCTATTAACTCAACAACTGGAAATCAAAGGTTATAAATCTAAGGCACTTAGAAGGATATGGATTCCAAAACCTGGGCGGGATGAAAAACGCCCCCTAGGGATTCCCACCATCAAAGACAGAGCAATGCAAGCCTTGGTTAAATCAGCCTTAGAACCATACTGGGAACTCCTCTTTGAAGGAACATCATATGGATTTAGACCACGTAGAAGCGCACATGACCAAAAATCTGGGTTTCAAGCCCCGTCCTTTAGCGATAGCGGAGGACGGCTTTATATTTATTGATGTCATTTTAAGCAAGGTATAGGAACGCTTAAATTAGTAGGTTCTAGAGACATTAACTATTTTCAACCTGAACAAATAAAGAGAGTTAGGATACTAAACGGAAACTCGTTGAATGAAGAATCCCCTCGCCGTGATAGCAGGGGCGAACGTCAATCAGTCTGAATTGCTCTAGTTACAAGGGTACAAACTATCAACTGATGTCGGGGATATTAGGTCTATATCCTTACGGAGTAAACAAGAAGCCTACGGTTAAACCTTAATTTGAGACTCATACTTGTTTAAGTCTCAGTAGTTAAACCTCGTCTATCTTAAAACCTGGAGTTTTGGAGCAAGATCAGATATTATGCTCTCAAAGTCAAACAAAGCAGCAAATCAGATCAAAGCCCGTGAAGATGTCAAAGTTTCGTCAATGGTTGGGTAATATGTAAAGTAGTTTTCTCATAGACTAATAATTGAACCAATATGAACAAATTACCGTCAATTCTCATGGTGAGTACCTTAGCTCTCAGTTTAGGCGGGTGTGGGCTATTTCAGCAATCAGAAGAGACTTCCGAATCTCCTACTCAACCTCCCGAAGCTCCTCCCCCACAACAAACCTTTGAAGAAGAACCAATCCCACCGACTTCCTCGGTTTCACCCCTTCCCCTCTTTAGTTTAACCCCCTCGACTGATCCGACTCAAAGAACAGAAGAAATACAACCACAATCAGGACGTACCAACCCCTTCGGGATTATTCCCGTCACCCCAACAGTAACCAAAAAAGTGGCCGCCAATGGAGTGGATGATCCTGAAAGTCTGTGTAAAATTGAAGAACCTCAACCAGCAGCAGACGTTGCTCAAAAGCCTCAAGGTTCTTCAGGGAGTGACGCTGAATCTGATGTTCCTCCACCAGAGCCAGTATTACCTATTCCTAATGAAGCCAGGGGTGTTTTAGTATCAGGGATAGTGAAGCTCAGAGGAACACCAGTTGCTATCGTTAAAGCACCAGGGGAAAGCGTGGCGCGTCAAGTAACGGCTGGTTCTACTCTTTCTAATGGCCAGGTAAGGGTTAAAGCCGTTAATATCAATGGTGGTGAGCCTTTTATTGTTCTAGAACAGTATGGCTTAGATATTTCTCGGTATGTTGGGGAAGAACCCGAAGAACCCATTGAACCGCCTGTAAAAGAAACGGAGAAGGAAGGCGAGGCTAAAGCTCCTGAACCTGAACTTCCCCCTCCAGGTCCTGACGGCTTTGGTAAGGTTAGAGATTTAGTTTTGTTAACCTTGAATATCGGTCAAGTCATTTTAGGAGAAGATGAGGCTCAAGCACGTAATGCAGCCAGTGGGATTCTTTGTAATGCAGGCTATTCATCTATTCGAGTTGATGAACTTCTTTTACAAGTAGAAGACAAGAATACAGGCGTAGTGATCGACAGTTTTACGATTCAGTTAGGAAGCTCCTACACTTTGCAATCGGGTCAGAAAGCTGAATTTGATGGAGGAATTCCCAAACTCCGAGGCCGTAAACGGGGTGATGTTAATATCAAATTGGTGAACTGGGGTTAATTCTAGGGTAAAGCAACAGTAAGATTAAGACGTGAAACCAACAACAGTTAAACAACAACAAGAGCAAATTACCTATCCTAATTTACCCCTAGCGGTATATCGAGAATTAGCTGCTCATTTACAACAGGTGGAGAAGGTAACTACTGAGTTAATTCCCCAACAATCAAAACAGTTTGATTACGATCAAAGTCAAGTGGAAACCTTACAAATTGAGTATCCCAGTTCTCTTGGTGATCTAGAAAAAAATCAGATTCAAGAAATTTTAGACTATTACGCTCAAGTTCATGGAGCCTATGAACGGAAGTTTCTCAATAGCTAGTTTTAAATAAATTCGTTTTTTACTCCTTACTTTTTTTCTTCATTAAGCAAAAGATATTAAACCAAATTCGTCAATTACTAATTGACACCTAAAATGTTTTTTTAGGACGATAATTGGCAACAGATTCAACCAAACCCAAACCAATAAAGTTAGTTAACAAAGCTGATCGCCCATAACTTAACCAAGGTAAAGGAATCCCTGTAATCGGTGCCAAACCAACAGTCATACAGATATTAACAATAACCTGAAAAGCAATCATGGATAACATCCCAACGGCTAATAAAGAACCAAAATTTTCCTTAGCTTGACAAGCAATAATTACCAAGCGAAAACAAATTATCCAGAAGGCTAGTAAAACAAAAAGGCTACCAATGAAACCGAACTCTTCCCCCACTGCTGAGAAAATAAAATCCGTATGTTGTTCAGGGATAAAGTTAAGTTGAGTTTGGGTTCCTTGATGAAGTCCCCGTCCGAATAATTCCCCCGAACCGATCGCAATACGAGACTGAATTAATTGATAACCGCCACCAAGGGGATTTTTTTCCGGCTCTAAAAAGAGGGTTAGACGATCTTTTTGATAGTCTTTGAGTAACCCCCATAACACACCACTTAATTGTCCTGCCACAATATTAACGGCGATCGCCACTATTGTTGCAATAAAACGCAAGGGCAAGGTAAACCAAGCAATCAACCCCATAGCTACTGCCCAGATAATCCAGCCAACGGGCAAAACATTAGCTAAAATCGCAGAAACCAGGGGAGAAATAATTAAAATGAGCCATCCTGGGGGCATATTCGCCCAGTACAACATTCCCAAGGTAATCGCCGCAAAAACTAATCCTGTCCCTAAATCGGGTTGTAACATGATCAGCACCCAAGGAACTGCGGTTACAGCAAAAATTTTTAAGACGACTGGGATGGTGGTGGCTTGTTTTTGATGTAACAGAGCCGCTAATGTAATTATTAGACCGACTTTGGCAAATTCTGAGGGTTGAATATTAAAGCTACCAATACTAATCCAACTTTGCGCCCCATTAGCTGCCACCCCGATGATTATCACCGCAATGAGAGCAATATTGGTGATCGCGTAGGTTATCCAATGCAACTGCATTAAGGTTTCATATCGCCACCGAGCTAACATTAAGGCGATCGCTAATCCAATTGCGCCAAATACCCAATGTTGCCACCAGTCTACCGATCCTTCTAGGAGTTCGGTACTGCGGATCATCAGTCCTCCTAAACTGGTTAACCCGACGATTAAAAATAGTAATAGCCAATCAACTTGGGATAAGTTAGATAACCACAAAGGTAAACGTCGTCTTCTAACGGCTCTGGGCATCATTTTAAGAGAACTCCTCACACGAAACAATCTCTACTTTAGGCTAAAGCAGCTACCGATACCTTAGCAGCAATTTGTTGAGCGATCGCGGTTAATGCTTGGGCCGAGGCCGACTCTGGGGCAGCCATAACAATGGGAACCCCCTTATCTCCTCCTTCGCGTAAGGCAATTTCGAGGGGAATACAACCGAGTAAGGGGACGTTTAATTCTGTTGACGCTTTTTCACCCCCCCCCGAACCAAAGAGATCATAGGTGCGATCGGGTAAGTCAGGGGGAATAAAATAGCTCATATTTTCCACCAGTCCTAACACATTAACCCCCAATTGTTGGAACATTTTTAACCCACGACGGGCATCTAATAGGGAGACGGTTTGAGGAGTGGTAACGATTACAGCACCAGCCATAGGGACTGCTTGGGCAAGGGTTAACTGAGCATCGCCAGTTCCTGGGGGCATATCTACCACTAAATAATCTAACGCTCCCCAATTGACTTGATAAAGAAATTGACGAATAATCCCGTTAAGCATCGGACCACGCCAGATAACGGGTTGGTCAGGGTCAATTAAAAAGCCCATGGACACCATTTTTACCCCATAGTTAAAGGCGGGTTCGAGGACTTCCCCTTGAGATCCTTGTTCTACTTTGACTTGGGCGTTGGCTAACCCTAACATAGTCGGAGCATTAGGACCGTAAATATCGGCATCGAGTAAACCGACTTTGGCTCCTGTTTGGGCTAAAGCAACAGCCACATTCACCGCAACCGTGCTTTTTCCTACACCCCCTTTACCACTAGAAATGGCAATAATATTTTTGGTTCCAGCGACAGATTGTTGATTCGGTAACGCCTTTTGTTGAGGGGTTTCGGCCGTGACTTCCACTTCAACGGTTTCAACCCCTGGTAATTGTTTAACGGCTTTTTGGCAATCTTCAACGATGAATTCTCTTAAAGGACAAGCAGGGGTGGTCAAAACTAGGGTAAAACTGACTTGACTGCCATCAATGGCTACATTACGGATCATATTCAAGTCTACTAAGCTTTTTTGCAGTTCGGGATCTTGAACTGGACGTAAGACTTCTAAAACTGATTGGGTATCGAGCATTGTAATTTAGGTTCTCCTGGTGAGGCAACTTTAAGGATTTCTTCAGATTGCATCTATGAAAATGTTAACGGTTTTGGGGACATGACAGCTATCCCAAGCCCCACTAGGAGAAAATCAGATGAACATTTCATTCAATCTTTTGAAGTTCGGAAGAGTGCTTATAATAAAGCAATTTACCATTTTTACCGAAAAGTAACTAATAGTAATGAAAATCTCCATCAAAAATAAATTCAGTCTTTTCTCCTCTAGTGTCCTGTCTCTCAGTTTACTATTCAGTGCCTTCACTGCTAAAAAAGCGGCGGCTGCATTAATCATTACGGCCGAGGAAACTGGAGGAAATGTCATATTCTCTTACAATAGATAGGAAACTTAGCTTGAGGAAGCTTCCGGCTAAGGTGGCGATCGCTAACTGAGAAGCTGTACCCGATGAATACCTGAAAGTAGAGGTAACACCTTGTCTATCAGAGATTAAGAAAGCGATTAAGGCTAATCCTCTAGTTAATTAAGTATTGGGGGACTGTATTCCCTAATTACACCTGATGACAGCTTCGCCGTATTTTCTCCTATTAAGAGTTAGAGTTGTTACTACCAATTCTCACATCAGTGTCCAAATTAGCTGCAAAACCTATTTCTACTCCTCCGGTTTCGATTATCCTATTAAATTGATCTGGTGTAAGTAAAAGTACGTCTCTTTCTTCTCTTACACCACGTATGTCAAGACTTAAGAGGAATGTAGCAAGAGATATAGCTGCTCCAAGACCAAAAAAGCCATCTCGTAAAGCATTAAAAAATGTTCTATCTATTTCATTTCTTTTATCTATTGTTTCGTTTAATCTTCCATATTTCTGTTCTGTATTGTTGCCAAAATTTAGTCCTTCATAATGACTAATAACTGTCGTAACTTGATCTTTGGCTTCAAGCCAGTTTTGGTAAGCCGTGATAGTGTACAAAACTCCTCCCCCAATACCTAAAATTAGTAGTAGAAGTATTCCTACTATCTTGGAAACTTTTAAGAAATTAAACCACGTATTCATTTTCTTGTTCTTCCTTTTTTATACAACCTTTTATCTAGAGATACTTTAAGATCCTTCTAATATTAATAGGGAGATTAATCCAGGCTTTCTGATTCAGGTTAAAATGTTTTTTTAAAAAAGATAATATAGCTTTTCCCGTACAGTTAGACGGACAGGCTTTTCTTTAATTCTTTCTTTTTGAGATACTAATTCCTCTTTAATACATTTAGGAAGATCAATCCACTGTGAATTTGTCAGTTTTAGTTTTTGGATTATTTCTTCTTCACAAGGTTTTCGTTCTCTCCATGACTTTAATAAGGAAGCAATTCCATTATGTGAACCTCGATCATCTTTATCATCATTAGATACTTTGCCACTATTATGGATTGGTGAAAGTGTTTGATGTAGTGTACTTGTCAAACCCTTAATGGATGCAAATGAGTCGATGGCTGATGGTTTAACAGGCACACCAAGCCGTCTATCTATAAGCTAGTAGATAAGCTAAGATGATAATAACCCGACATTCTACTATATCTTAAATATAGTTTAGATTGCCATATATTACTCTATAAATAATAAATACCTTAAAATAGTAATATAATATTATATTAATTAATATAACTTGATACAGTTTGGCAAAATTGAAAATTTCGTCCCTAATGGAACCTGGATAATTTGGCTCTACTGAACTTAGAGGGGTAACAGGGTAAGCTCATCTTAAAGTGTTCGCTTACCTGCCGTAAAGCAGCTAAAAATCCATTAGATTTAGGTGGGGATGGGGATTTTAAATCCCTTTTTCTTTAGATAATACAAATACATTACCTTCATTCCCTCTTCCTACTCGAAGATCATCATCTAAATAAGTAATTTCTAACCATCCCTGTTGTTCTCGACTTTCGATACTAAAATCTAGGGGAAAGAACTTTTTGCCAGCTTCAAGATCTTTGATTAATTGATTCGGTGATCGATATCCTAATAACCGTTGGGAACCAATAATATACCGTTCAAACTTAACATTAACTCGCTTTTCAGAGACTGCTTCAAACCTAGCCCCAACACTAACTAATCCTTCTAAAAAAGGAACCCCAATAATCTCAGCGATGTTGTAAAGTTTTCCCTCAGTCATGCGAAGACATTGATAAATTTGCCCTAATTGCAAGACAGGAAAGCGATCAAGTCCTAAAATTCCTTTACTGGTAGTATAAAGTAACCGCCAATTGCCATCGAGTAATTCTTGTGCTTCTAAAGGTTTAGGAGTGGGGTTATGATCTTCGAGTTGTTCAAGGGCTGAAAGAACCCTAACTCGATCCATTTCGCTGGCTAACAACCCTCTATTTTTCCCAGCGATCGCTTCTAACAGTCTTGCTTTTTCATTCATTCTCAAATCTTTCCTCTAATTCATCAATTTTCGCTTCAAGCTAGTTATTGTTGAAAAATATCTCTCTCTTTCACCTTCTCCCCTTGGGCTGAGCGACAGTCGAAGTCCTCTCCCATTTCTTAATTTTAGACTTACTGCAAAATAGTCTGTTAATCCTGGGGAGGTAAGTCAAACAAGACTTGAGTCATATATTTGTTAGCCCATTCTTGACCAAAAGCTTTTTCGAGAACCCGACGGGTTTTATCATTTTGTTGTTGCTTGGTGCAGTAATAGTGTTGTCCGGCTAAGTTAGACACTTGGTGTTCACTCGAAACGGGTTGAGAGTCAATAGCGGTTTGACAATGAATTTTCAAAAATCCAGCCACACGGGACAAAAACTGGGTTTCTTCTTCTGGGTTAGTCGGACGAATAAATAAACAATAGTCTGAGAAAATATCGCCCCATTCGGGTAGTTCACGGGATTCAGAAAATTCAAAAACTGGTAATTGGGATAGGGCTTGGTGGTATTCTGAAGCAAGGGTCAGTTCTTGGTTAGCGGGGGATAAATCCGCGATCGCTGCACTTACTCCCCTAGGACCTGCGACGATATCACAGCCAAACATCGGTAGAGAATAACTCGGATGAGGAAACATAACACAGTGAAGAATATCTAATCCCTGTCCCACCTTTGCCAATTCTAAATGGAGTTTTCGGAATTGAGGGGTTTGGTAACATCGATTTTCAATCACCAGTTTTTCCCCTTCAAGTTTTCCTTCCACATATCCTAACCCATCAGGTAATTCATAGGGGGCTAGGGGGAGATACTGTTCCCAATGAGATAGGATAATATCAGCTAGTTGTTGGATCAAATGGTTGAGTTGGGGGCGAATAGAAACGGGTGAAGTGTCTAACATACCGCTTATTAGCTACGATTTTCGGATAGTTGGCGAGGAGTGCTACACAAGGCAAGGTTTGTCTAGGCAATTGTCCACTAGCATCAAACTCAATTGTTGCAGCCCTAGTCATTTTACCATTGCGAGGACATCAATCTAGTTAGTTTTTTGGGTTAAACTCTGATTTTTTTCTGAGATACAATATTGTTACTCGGTTTTCGATAAAATTTAGCTTTTTTGAATATTTGGAGTTGATATGTTTGGATTAGGATGGACAGAAGTACTGGTTATTCTGGGTGTTGCTTTATTGATTTTTGGGCCAAAAAAAATTCCTGAAATTGGGTCTACTTTAGGAAAAACCCTACGGGGATTTAAAGATGAAATAAATCCTTCTGGGGATGAGGATTTTGAGAATAAAGATTGAGTCTTATTGTCAGCTAAGATTTATTCTTTTACATAGGTTGTGACCAGCAAAACCTGTCTAAATAGGTTTAATTTAGTCTCTGAAGCATGGAACTAAAGGGAACTAAATCAAGATGATATAGACTAAATAATCAAGTTCATCTCATGGTTGAGGAGTGAAAAGCGTCGATGAATTGGTCTTTATTATCATTCAAACAAGCTAGTGTGACCTTACTAGCATTAACGTCCCTTGCTGCTGTTATCGAGTTACCTGCTAAAGCGCAACGGTTGACCCCCCCACCTCCTGTCAAAATGGTACAGTCTAAGGAAGTTAACCAAGAAGTCTTAGAAAAGAAAGCTGCCGAGTTAATCACCCTCTTAAGTCAAGAAAAATACGAAGAAGCAAGAAAGTCCTTGAGTCGTGATCTTGCTGTTGAACTGACTGCCGATAAAATTGGGGAAATTTGGGAAGGGTTAATCGAAATCACCGGACCAGTTAAAAAACAATTGAGTTCTCGTGTGATATCCACTATCAATGCAGACTTAGTGGTAATTGAAACGGAATTTGAAGGCGAGACTGATGAATTTATTGTCACCTTCAATAAAAAGGGAGAAATTATCGGGGTGGATTTTCCGACGGTTGAAGCCATTGAAGACATTGCCCAAATTTTGATCAATTCCGTAGCTGCTAATGACTTTGCTCGAGCTAGAGGGTACTTAAGTTCTGCCCTGAAAACTGAGATTCTCCCTACCAGACTTCAAACCGCTTGGCAACAAATTCAGAAGGAAAACGGTTTATTTGAACGCATTGTTAAGACAGAGGTGCGATCAGGGTCAAGTGTTGATAAGGTAGATGTGGTGATTGTGGAGGCACAATTCCAAAAAGCGACTAAAGAATTTTTCTTCATTTTTGATGAAAATAGCCGCATTGTCGGGATGGATCTCACCGAATAGTCAGATTTCTCTATCATTGGATACACTTAACCCATGCTAAACAAACCTGAAGTTCTCATTGAAGCCATTACCGCCAGAGAGATTTTAGACTCCCGTGGTCGCCCTACCATTGAAGCTGAAGTGCTTCTCGAAACAGGCGCGTTTGGTATCGCCCAAGTCCCTAGTGGGGCATCAACAGGCAGTTTTGAAGCCCACGAATTACGGGATGATGACCCCCATCGCTATGGCGGTAAAGGGGTACTCAACGCCGTCCGTAATGTTAAGGAAAAAATTGCCCCCCAATTATTGGAGACCAACGCCTTCGATCAAACGTCTATTGACCAAAAAATGATTGATCGTGATGGTTCGCCCAATAAAAAAGAGTTGGGGGCTAATGCCATTCTTTCAGTTTCTTTGGCGACGGCTAAAGCAGCAGCCGCTGAATTACAGATCCCTCTCTATCGCTACTTAGGAGGTCCTTTAGCCAATGTTATCCCCGTCCCTATGATGAATGTGCTTAACGGGGGTTCCCATGCAGATAATAACGTAGACTTCCAAGAATTTATGGTGATGCCTGTGGGGGCTGACTCTTTTAAGGAAGGGTTGCGTTGGGGGGCTGAAGTATTCGCCACTTTGAGTAAAGTTCTCAAAGAACGTAACTTGCTGTCTGGGGTGGGAGATGAAGGGGGTTATGCCCCTAACCTTGGTTCTAACCAAGAAGCCTTAGATTTGCTGATTGAAGCCATTGAACGGGCAGGGTATAAACCTGGGGAACAAATGGCTTTGGCTATGGATGTGGCTTCGAGTGAGTTCTACAAGGATGGACAATATGTCTATGATGGATCTGCCCATTCTCCCCAGGAATTCGTTGGCTATTTGGCTAAATTAGTGGATCAATATCCTATTGTTTCCATTGAAGATGGACTGCAAGAAGAAGACTGGGATAACTGGAAACTTCATACTGAGTCTTTGGGGTCTCGCATTCAATTGGTAGGGGATGATTTATTTGTTACTAACCCTACTCGTCTTCAAAAGGGCATTGATATGGGGGTGGCTAATTCGATTTTGATTAAACTCAATCAAATTGGAACCCTGACCGAAACTCTAGAAACCATTGCCCTGGCTACCCGTAAACAGTATAGTTCAGTGATTAGTCACCGTTCAGGGGAAACCTCAGACACGACCATTGCTGACTTAGCGGTCGCTACTCGCGCTGGACAAATTAAGACCGGTTCTTTGTGTCGCAGTGAACGGGTTGCTAAGTATAACCGTTTGTTACGGATTGAAGAAGAATTAGGCGATCGCGCCCTTTATGCCCCTAAAGTAGGCTTAGGCCCTCAATAATAACTTAGGGTTTGATTGATTTATTTTGCCCACCTTTTGAGGTGGGTTTATTTTTATGAAAAAAACATTAAGCTAGGCAAGAATACGAAGTTTTAGTAGTAATTTTACAGTTGTTAATCAACCAATTTAACCAAATTTAAAAATATGGCAGATAAATTGACGATAGATAAATTTCCCAATTCCCATAAATCACTTGGTTGATAGTGGAAAGCTAAATCATTAATTTATACCAATAAGTAATCATGAACAAATTTGTAAAATGTCTAGCACTGACTAGCGCAACCGGCGTTGCAATTTTAACTACATCTTCTCCCGCAAAAGCAGCATTATTAACTTGGTATCTTGATGGTGTTACCTTTGATGATGGGGGAACCGCTAGTGGGAGTTTTCAGTTTGATTCTGATACAAACCAAGCTGGGAATGTAAATATTTCCGTGACAGGTGGAAGTGCATTATCAGCTTCAGATTATGAATTGTCTGGATTGGTTAATGCTAATATTGCTAATTTTTTTGGGTTAAGAAATTCTGATAATAGATTTTTCCAAGTAGTGTTTGAATTTGATTCTTCATTGACCAATGCGGGGGGAACTGTTGCTATCAATACTACTAGAAATTTGAGTTTTGAAGCCACTTGTGGTGATTTAAACTGTTCTTTTCTCACAGATCCTGGAAGATTCATTACTGCAGGGACTGTAACCGCAGTACCCGAACCGCTAACTATTTTAGGTGTGGGAACCGCACTGGCTTTTGGAACAGGATTTAAGCGTAAATTAGGAAAAGGCAAGAAAAAGTAAAATCAATAAATCCATACAGGCTAAAGCCTTATTCTATCAGCACAAAGGCTGTCTACACAGCCTTTGTAGATCTAAGTCTGTCCATTAAGCAGAAATCTAGCGTAGCACACGTTACTACAACCATCAAATTAATTTTGCTTACCTTAATGGTTTGAACTCGAAAAAAAACTCTCCTAATCAGCTTTACGGGATGCAGGGGGTGCAGGAGGTGCAAATCCAGCCGCAGGAGCCGCAGGTTGAGGTTTTCTAGCGGCATTAGGGGCAGGAAGCGGATTAGAGACAGGGGGCTTAGGTTGGGGGGAAACTGCTGTTTGTGGGGGAGAACTTGATGGGGCAGTTGGCTGTCTTCTGGTCCGAGTTGGGGTTGTTGTCCGTTGGGGGGGTGAATAGGTGCGCCGCCGGCGGGTTACGGTTCCTCTGCTGCGACGGGTACTTGCCCTAGACCGTGATCGTGATGGTTGAGACCGAGTTACTACTGTATATGATCTCTTTTTCGGTTTAATCGGTTCAGCCTTAATCGTTGGTTTACGTCCTTTTAATGAAGGAACAGGAGGAAAAGACTCAATGGGAGTATCTTCAACCGCTTCTTTCATAAATTCTTTCCAAATAGCCGCCGCCGTGGTACTCGATCCCCAGGTGGGACGGTTATTATCGTTTCCTAACCACACCCCTGCCGTTAACTGGGGAATATAGCCAATAAACCATAAATCCCTGGCTTTATCAGAGGTTCCAGTTTTTCCGGCTACCGGTCGCTTTCCTAATTGAGCAGGGGTTCCGGTGCCTCCAGTCACGACTCCCTGTAACAGAGAAGTCATAACCGCGCTGATGTCAGGATCAATGGCTTGTGTGGGTTTAAACTGAGCTTGATAGAGAACCTGACCATGGCGATCAAGGACGCGATCAATCCCGTAGGCGCGTTGATGGACACCCTGATTAGCTAAAGTCCCGTAAGCACTGGTTAATTCGAGTAAATTAACTTCCCAGGCTCCTAATGCTAGGGAATAGGTCGGTTTTAACTCGGATTCAATACCCATTTTTTGGGCAACTTCAATAATAGGGTTCCATCCTACTTTTACTAATACTTGAACTGCCACCACGTTCAATGAAGAGGATAGAGCTTTACGAATGGAGACGGGAACCCCACTATAGCGATCGCCATAATTTTCGGGTCGATAACCATCTACCACGTAGGGGGAGTCCTGAAAAGTGTCATTCGGGGATACTCCAGCAGTGATCGCCGTTGAATAAACAAAGGTTTTAAAGGTAGACCCAGGTTGACGTTGAGCTTGAGTGACCCGATTATATTGATGATTTTCGTAATCATTGCCACCAACCATGGCTTTAATTTGTCCGTTGCGTGGATCAACTGCCGTTAATGCTGCTTGTTTAAACCCTTGCCAGCGGCCATATTCTGTTACGGCCTTTTCAATAGCGGCTTCGGCGGCTTCTTGCCATTGGCTATTTAGGGTCGTTTCTACCACAATTCCCCCCTGTTTCAGTACCTCTTGAGAGACGTATTTCGGGAGTTGGCGTTGAATATAATCAGTAAAATAGGGGGCTTTCCGTTGTAGCCGTTTAGGTTCACTGGGTTTTAGGGCAATGGGTTGAGCCATGGCTTGTTGGGCTTGGAAAGCACTAATAAACCCCTCAGCTTCCATTCGTTGTAATACCAGATTTCGGCGTTCGGTAGCGGCTGCTTTATTTTGGATGGGGGAATAAACACTAGGGGCGGGGACAATTCCTGCTAGGGTGGCGGCTTCGGCTACGGTGAGTTGATCAATCGGTTTACTAAAATAAACCCAAGCTGCATCAGCAACCCCATAAGCCCCTGAGCCCAAATAAACTAGATTGAGATAACGTTCTAAAATTTGTTCTTTGGTCAATTTTCCTTCTATTTTCTGAGCCAAGCGCATTTCCTTAATTTTTCGGGTCATGCTAATCTCTTGGTTCAAGAAAACAATCCGTGCTAGTTGTTGGGTTATGGTGCTTCCCCCTTCTACCACTTCTCCCGCAAGTAAGTTAGAAAAAGCCGCCCGCACAACCCCATGAATATCAACTCCTCGGTGGTTCTCAAAACGATGATCTTCACTGGCGATAAACGCTTGAATTACCGGCTCAGGAATCTGCCAAATTTTTAGTTTTTCGTGGGTAACTGGCCCTACTTCTTCAAGAACAATCCCATCCGATGATTTAATGGTTAAGGTTTCAGGAGGGGCATAGACTAGAACTTCTTCAACCGGTTCGGTAATACTGCTTTCAAGTTGATAGATCCCATATCCTAGGGCGATCGCGCTACTACTGGCTCCCACGCCTATCCCCAAGACAAGCCAAAATCTGGGATGATGGCGCAAGGACACCACTCGTTTAACAGAATTTACGGATGTTTGGGACACCTTTTGAGACAAGCTAACAAGTTGAGGCGGAATTTTAGGGGTTTTTACTGAAAACCGAGTTTTAGGTTGTTTTTTTTCTTGCCCAGATTTAATGGCATCAGGGTTATTTCCCAAATTTTGGTTAGTTTCTTCGGGGTTTTTCGGTTTTGAGTGCCAAACTCGACCTATTTTTTCCTTAAACCTTGACCCTAACTGATTAAACACGCCTAGTCCTCATTAAATCTTAATAATGGGTGTGTGATGTATCTATGATAATACCTAAATTTTTCTTGAATTATGGATATTGTAATCTATTTCAATCTGTCGGGTTGAATGACAACTTTGTTTCCCAGCTATGAATTCAATTAAAATAATGGTTGTGGTGAATTCTATTAAAAACAAAAATCTCCCGACAATAAAGCTTATCGGTGAGAATTTCAAGACTGCTTTTCATGTTTTTTAAATAAACTAGCTTGAGTCAATTTAATTATTTTATCCAGGATTTTGACGATACCAATCAATGGTATTTTTTAACCCTTGTTTAAATTCTACTTGTGCTTTAAATCCAAATCTTTCTTGTGCGCGACTGGTATCTAAACATCGCCGTGGTTGCCCATTAGGTTTATCTTTTTCCCAAATTATTTCTCCTTCAAATTCCATTAACTCACAGATTAATTCTACTAAATTCCGAATAGAAATTTCGTAATTAGTTCCTAAGTTAACAGGATCTGGATCGTCATATAATTGAGTTCCCATCACGATGCCTCTTGCTGCATCGGTTGAGTAGAGAAACTCTCTAGTAGGTGAACCATTTCCCCAAACGGGAAGGGTTTGCTCTCCTTGTTGTTGGGCTTCATATACCTTACGAATTAAAGCAGGAATTACATGAGAACTTTGGGGATTAAAATTATCTTCTGGTCCATACAAATTAACAGGAAGTAGATAAATTCCATTAAATCCGTATTGCTGGCGATAGGATTGAAGTTGCACTAATAAGGCTTTTTTAGCAATACCATAGGGAGCGTTAGTTTCTTCAGGATAGCCATTCCAGAGATCATCTTCTTTAAAAGGAACAGGCGTAAACTTTGGATAAGCGCAAATCGTTCCCACACAGACAAACTTTTCTATCCCTGCTTCATAAGCAGCATGAATTAATTGGGTTCCCATCATCAAATTATCATAAAATAATTCGGCAGGTTTTTCTCGATTTAAGCCAATACCTCCCACATGGGCAGCCAAATGGATAATAATATCTTGTTGATTAGCCGCACGGTGACAATTGTCCAAAACCCGTAAATCACAATCTTGAGAACGGGGAATGGTGATTTTCTCTGTATTTGCCCCTGCTTGGATAAGTTGTTCAATAACTTGTTTGCCCAAAAATCCAGCACCACCCGTCACTAAAATTCGCTTATTGGTTAAATCTAGCATTGGTTTATTTTCCCTAATATTTGGGGTTTTCAATTATCAAAAAATTAATGCTAAAGGTTGAAGTAGGGAGATATTTATTGTTAACTTAATGGCTTATAGATAAGTAGTATATCCAAAACTTTGGTGTTTTTTATAAGGTTTGTTGTGAGGGCTTCAGCCCTATCACAGAAGTCTCAAAGGACTTACTACAAACAGAGGATTAATGGGGCTTATCTACTTATAAATATCACCAGTGATAACCTTTTCCCTACACTCAGACTACACCGAATTAATTGGGATTAATGTTACCATTAATCAATCCACAGTGACACTCGTAGGTTGACGAATATAGGCATTATCTTTTTGGAGTAAAGTTTGGTTGTTGCTGGTTCGATTGGGGGAAGGAAGTCCCAAAACCGCTAAATCTGCTTCTACCATCAAATGGACTAATTCTCGAAAGGTAACAGAAGGTTTCCAACCGAGTTTTGTCTTCGCTTTGGTGGGGTCGCCAATTAAGATATCAACTTCAGCCGGACGGAGATAGCGTTCATCAAAGGCAACGTAATCTTCCCAGTTTAGATTAACGTAACTAAAGGAAATATAGAGGAATTCTCGGATAGAATGGGTTTCTCCTGTAGCGATCACATAATCATCAGGCCGATCTTGTTGAAGCATTAACCACATGGCTCTAACATAATCTTTAGCGTAGCCCCAATCCCGCTTAGAATCGAGATTTCCTAAATAGAGTTTTTTCTGAGTTCCGGCGACAATACGGGCGATCGCTCGGGTAATTTTACGGGTAACAAAGGTTTCGCCACGACGAGGAGATTCATGGTTAAATAAAATCCCATTACAGCCAAATAAATTGTAAGATTCTCGATAATTTACGGTTTGCCAATGGGCATAAACTTTGGCACAGGCGTAAGGACTGCGAGGATAAAATGGGGTGGTTTCTTTTTGGGGAATTTCCTGAACTTTCCCAAACATTTCTGATGATCCGGCTTGGTAAAACCGCACTTCAATTCCTGTTCGGTGTTGGTAGTCTCGAATGGCTTCTAGTAGTCGCAAAGTTCCCATCCCCACTGAGTCCACCGTGTATTCTGGGGAATCAAAACTGACCCGAACGTGAGATTGCGCCCCCAAGTTATAAATTTCGATGGGTTTTACTTCTTCTAAGATTCGACGGAGAGTTGTGCCGTCAGTTAAGTCTCCATAGTGGAGAAATAGTCTAGCTTGGGGATCGTGAGGATCAACATACATATGATCAATGCGATCTGTGTTAAAGGTTGAGGTTCGTCGAATGATCCCGTGGACTTCATATCCTTGTTCTAATAAAAATTCACTTAGATAAGAACCATCCTGGCCTGTAATGCCCGTAATCAGAGCGCGTTTAGGTTGAGTCATAGATAAAATAAGTGTTATTTTTCAAGATTCAAGATTAAGTTCTTATCAATTATACGCATTCCTTTTAATTTTGTCTTTGGAATTTTAAATAACTTTTTATAAGTGCAAAACCCTTATTAGACAAAAGCTACACAGGTTTTTGGGATGATTTTTTACTCAAAAATAGGGTAATATTTCTCGAATAATTGGTAAAATATGGTCACTTTAATGACTAATGCTAATATTGTTACTAATTAACAAAAATCACTTAAGCAAAATTACTTAGAAAGTTCATCAAAAGAGATTTGTCTAAGATCTTCAACCAGAGAATTGAAGAATTATTGAGCTTGAGTAATATCATAATATAATTGAAACTTCTGTTATGAGGAAATTAGATGCGAACTGAAACCGACAGCATGGGAACTATTGAAGTCTCAGATGATTGTTATTGGGGGGCGCAGACTCAGCGATCACTCCGTTATTTTGCGATTGGCCGTGATATTATGCCCCCAGAAATGATTCGGGCTTTTGGTATTTTAAAAAAGGCGGCAGCTAAAGTTAATTGTGATTTAGAAAAATTGCCATCTGACAAAGCAAAATTAATCATACAAGCGGCTGATGAAATTATTGCTGGCAACCTTGATCCTCACTTTCCCCTAAGTATTTGGCAGACAGGAAGCGGAACCCAAACTAACATGAATGCTAATGAAGTAATTGCTAATCGAGCTATCGAATTAGCTGGGGGAATTTTAGGGAGTAAAGATCCCATTCATCCCAATGATCATGTTAATATGTCCCAGTCTTCTAATGATACTTTTCCCACGGCAATGCACATTGCAACTGTTGAAAAAATTCATCATAATTTATTACCAATGGTGACTGAATTACGGGATGCCTTGGAAAGGAAACAAGATGAGTTTCAAGAAATTGTTAAAATTGGTCGCACTCATCTAATGGATGCGGTTCCTTTAACCTTAGGACAAGAATTTTCCGGTTATGTTTCCCAACTCGATAAAAATATTGATCGCCTTCAACAAGTATTACCTGATCTCTATGAATTAGCTATTGGAGGAACGGCCGTCGGAACTGGGTTAAATACTCACCCAGAATTTGCTCAACGGGTGGCGGATGAAATTGCTCAATTAACTAATTTACCTTTTAGTTCTGCCCCTAATAAATTTGCTGCTTTAGCGGCTCATGATGCTATTGTAATAACTAGCGGAACTCTCAAAACGTTAGCGGCTTCTTTGATGAAAATTGCTAATGATATTCGTTGGTTAGCATCGGGTCCTCGTTGTGGTTTAGGCGAATTAATTTTACCTGCTAATGAACCAGGCTCTTCAATTATGCCAGGGAAAGTTAATCCAACTCAATGTGAAGCAATGACGATGGTTTGTGTGCAAGTAATGGGTAATGATGCAGCCTTAGGAATAGCAGGAAGTCAGGGGAATTTTGAATTGAATGTTTTTAAACCCTTACTCATTTTTAATCTTCTTAATTCGATTCGATTATTAGCAGATGCTTGTTCTTCTTTTACTGATTATTTAGTGGTCGGAATTAAACCTAATAGAGAAAAAATTGAAGAATATTTGAATAATTCCCTCATGTTAGTAACTGCACTAAATCCTCATATTGGCTATGATAATGCAGCAAAAGTAGCCAAAAAAGCTTATGTTGATCAGACAACTTTAAAGGAAGCTTGCGTTAGTTTAGGGTTTTTATCTGCTGAAGAATTTGATTTTCTAGTTAGTCCAGAAGACATGGCTTATCCTCTACAGAATGAACTATAAACTATTAACTATAAACTATTAACTATTATGTCAGAATCCGAAGCTTTCAATAAAGTGCAAGAACCAATTACGAATGCTCCACCAGAAATCAGAGAAATTATGGAACAAGTTTTACGATTGGAAAAAGAAAAATTACATCAAACCAGTCCCCGTATTAATGATGATATTCTCAGAATTATTAAAGACGTAATTCAATGAAACTTATTTCTATCAAACTGTGTAACTTTCGACAATTTTACGGTACAACTCCAGAGATTACTTTAGCATCTGGAGATAGAAATACAACCCTAATTCATGGAAATAATGGTTCAGGCAAAACGACATTATTAAATACTTTCACCTGGGTATTATATGAAAGGTTTACTGCGGCTTTTGCTTCCCCTAATTTACTTATTAATAAACGAGCAATTACTGAAGCGCAGGTGGGTGCATCGGTAGAATGTTGGGCAGAAATTTATTTTGAACATCAGAATAAACGCTATCAACTTAAGCGAAAATGTTATGCTTACCGAGAGCCTGATAATACAATTCAATATAGTCAAACTAAGTTTTTTATGACTATTGCTCAAGAAGATGGACGATGGTATCTTCCTACAGAACAGCCTCATGATATTATTAATCAAATTTTACCAGAAAGTTTACATCAATATTTCTTTTTTGATGGGGAACATATTGACCATATTTTTCGCTCCAAGGAAAAAAACACGATTGCTGAAGATACTAAAGAATTATTAGGAGTAAAAATTTTTGATAGAGCCATCGATCATTTAAAAAAAGTTATAAAAACCTTGGAAAATGAACTTAATATTATCGGTGATGTAGAAACTAAACAACTATTAAAACACCAAGCAAAGCTAGAAAACGAGCGCGAGGAGTTAATTCACCAAAAGCAAGAAAATTTAAAACAATTAGCACAGTTAGCAACCAATAAAAAAGAAACAGCAAAACAGTTGTTAGAGTTAAGTGGAGCCGAGGAATTAAAACAAGCAAAAGAAAATTTAGAAAAACAGGAAAAATTTCTGCAAAGTAATCTATTAGAATCTAAAACAAATTTAAGAGCTTTAGTTTCTAGTAGTGGTTATATGGTTTTCCTCAAGGAGATGATTACTCAGTTTAATTTATTAATTAGTGATTTACGTCAGCGAGGAGAATTACCCAGTGGAATTAAACAACAATTTGTTCAGCAGCTATTAGAACAAAAACAGTGTATTTGTGGTAATGAATTAACAGAAGAAACCATTGCTTATCATCACGTTAAAGAGTGGATGAATAAAGCAGGAATTGCTGAGGTTGAAGAGTCGGCGATTCGCCTAGAATCTCAAGTTAATGAAATAGACAAGCAAGTTGTTGATTTTTGGTTAAATGTAGATCGAGAACAAGAGAAAATTACTAAAACAGTTAGAGAATTATCTCGCGTAGAAAGAGATTTAGATAATATCAAAGATAAATTACGTCACTATCCTAATGAAGATATTCAAGGGTTACAAAAACAACTAGATAAAAATGATCAATTAATCAGAGAATTCCATTTAGAACAGGGAGCAACTCAGCAGCAAATAGATGCTCTAAATCAACAAATTGAAGAAATCAATAAACAACTAATTAAACATCAAAAAAAAGAAAAAAAACAAACTTTAGCCAAACATAGAATTGCAGCAACCCAAGAAGCTAGAGAGCGATTAATTGAAGTTAGAAGTCGTTTAGAAAAACAATTTCGTCTCTCTTTAGAAAAACGAGTTCAAGAAATTTTTAGCTCAATTTCTTTTACCCCTTATATTCCTCGATTAGATACTAACTATGAATTAAACTTAGTTGAAAGAACTTCGGGAATAGCTGTTACTGTAGCTGCTTCCACTGGAGAAAATCAAATTTTAAGTTTATCTTTTATTAGTGGTATTATTGATCGAGTTCGAGAATGGAGTCAAAAACATACTTTAATGGGATTTGATAGTAGTACCTTTCCTATTGTCATGGACTCTCCCTTTGGTAGTCTTGATGAAATTTATCGAAGACAGGTTGCTAAATCCATTCCTACATTAGCCAATCAGTTAATTATATTAGTTACCAAAACTCAATGGCGTGGAGAAGTTGAAGAAGAAACCGCTAATTATATTGGTAAAGAATATGTTCTTGTTTATTATTCTCCTAAACCGAATTGTAAGGAAGATTCTATTAATTTAGGAGGTATTAATTATCCTTTAGTTAAACAAAGTCCTAATGAATTTGAATATAGTGAAGTGGTAGAAGTCACCAGAGAAAAGGAACACAACTGAACCTTTTCCCTATAGTTTCTAATTTAAACTCTTACGGATATGATCCTCAATTTGCTTCTTGCGTTTGTCGGAGGAAAGGGAAAAATCCCCAAAATCCCCACTACTACTTTGAACATGATTTAAAATCCGCCGTTTGCGATCGCTTACTTTTGGTGGGGTTGGTACTGGAGTTGGAGTGGGTTGGGGTTCAGGTTTTGGAACAGGGGTAGGAGTCGGAGTCGAAGTTGATTGGGTGCTTTTTTTCGGTTTTATATACTGCATCCCATCCGTACTACGGTTCAAATGTTCTAAAATTCGCCGTTTACGATCATCAGCTGCCATAATTGCCTTAAGTGTAAATTTTTCTAAAGTTTTGTAACTATTATGATTGTAGGGGATTTTGTCGATTCAGTCACGTTTGATTAGAAGATTCGTTAATTGATATTTTGTTTACCACATTTTTATCGTTTCGCTTTACATCTATATCAGGTTTAAAGTTGCTGCTTAACCCAATTTCTAAAAGCTTTCATGGTTTGATTTCTTCCTTTTTGTTTAATTTTTTTAAAGATAATGGAATGATATCTTTGAGGGGAAATTTCGGAAAATAGGGACTAAATTCAACGGGTTGATAGATTCCATTGTTTAATATATTAATTTGCCAATTACCCTGGTTATCAAATTGCCATAATTCAGAGAGACCTAATTTAGCATATATATCTTGATTACTTCGATAAGTCAGATCAATTTCCAAAGCTAAATCGGGACAAGAATCAATGGTTAAATCAAGTCTATTTTTTCCTCTAACTTTAGCTTAATTTTCAATATAAAAACAGTTATCTGGTTCAATTCCTGATTGCATTAATTAATTTTTAAAAATAGCCTATATTTTCCTTACCTATATTTTCCTTAATGGTACTAGATTAGATTAAAATAGTATTTACTATGCTAAGCTAATAACTAATAAAAGACTAAAGCCTAATTCTGCCAAAACCAAGCTTACCTTCGCGGACTAAATTAATTAGGTTGAGTAGGCAATCTTTATTTATATAGCTTAACGCTTCAGCGTTTAAGTCCATTATTTGTGATAGTTTAGCGTAATTAATACTGTAGAACCGAAAAATGACAGTCAAAAAACCTCGATATTATCATAATAATGGCTTTCGGATGCCGATGGGATTTCCACCAGAAGGGTTTACTTCTGGAATTACTTATCAAGCACAACCCTCAGATATTTTTATTGCTAGTTATCCAAAATGTGGAACCACATGGACTCAATATATTGTCTGGTTAATTCATAATAATGGACAACCTTTATCACCATCAAAAACCATCTCAGAAGTTAGTCCTCACTTAGAAGAAGTCGGCAAAGAAGTTATTACTAAATTACCCCATCCTAGAATTATCAAAACCCATTTACCTTATCATTTAACCCCTTATCACCCTGAAGCAAAATATATTTATGTAGCGCGTAATCCTTTTGATTGTGTGGTATCTTTTTATCATCATACTAGGGGTTTTATTAAACATTATGACTTCGCTGAGGGAACCTTTGATGACTTTTTTGAATGTTTTATCGCTGGAGAAGTAGACTTTGGAGATTATTTTGATAATTTAGTCCCTTGGTATCACCATAAAGATGATGAAAATGTTTTGTTTTTAACTTATGAACAGATGAAAGATAATCCCAAAAAAGAAATTATCAATATCGCTAGTTTTCTGGGTTCAAAGTATGTCAAAAAAATTCAAAATAAACAAATTTTAAACCAAATTATTACCCAAAGTAGCTTTGAAAATATGAGTAAAAATCAGCAACGTTGGTCAAGTAAACGACCTGAAAATATGCCCCAATTTATTCGTAATGGAAAAGTGGGAGATTGGAAAACTTATTTTTCTGTAGAACAAACAAAAAGATTAAAAGATAAATTTAAACAAAGAACACAAGGAACTGGTTTAAAAACCCTTTGGTTAGATCTTTAATAAAATGCTATAGTATAAATTACGGTGGGCATTGCCCACCAAATAACTTAATTTTTTTCTACAAAATGGGATTTTATAATTAACGTTATTAATGACTTAAACAGTCTTTTAAAGCATAAGCTACCTGCTGTTGTTCTTCAAAAGAAATATCAGGAAACATAGGCAAAGATAACACTTCATGGGCAGCTTTTTCCGTTACTGGAAATGCACCCACTTCATAACCTAACCCTTGATAAACCTTCTGTAAATGTAAAGGAATGGGGTAATAAATCATGGAAATAATGCCCTGTTGCTGTAATTCTCCCCGAAGGCGATCGCGGAAAACTGCCGTTCCCTCTTCTTGATTTTCAACCAAAATAGTATATTGATTCCAAACATGATGCCCCCCAGATAATTCTTGAGGTAGTTGAATTCCTGAGATGGGTTTGAGTAAATTATGATATTGTTGGGCTATTTCTCGCCGTTGTTGGTTCCAGCGATCCAAATAACCTAATTTCACTTGTAAAATAGCGGCTTGAATGGTATCGAGACGGCTATTAATTCCCACTAAATCATGATAGTAACGTTGACGGCTACCATGTTCTTTGATGGTGCGAATAGTATCAGCGATCACTCGATCATTGGTGGTGACAGCCCCCCCATCCCCACAGGTTCCTAAATTTTTCGTGGGAAAGAAACTAAAACAGCCAACATGGCCAATATTGCCCACTTGTTTCCCGTCCCATTTCGCCCCTGTTGCTTGGGCGCAGTCTTCAATTACATAAAGGTCGTAACGTTGGGCAATGTCCATCAGTTGTGTCATATTAACGGGTTGACCGAACAGATGAACTGGAATAATAGCTTTTGTTTTGGGGGTAATTGCCCTTTCTAAGAGGTCTACATTGAGATTAAAAGTCGTGCGATCAATATCGACAAAAACTGGGGTCGCCCCTGTCATAGAAATAGTTTCTGCGGTAGCAATAAAGGTAAACGGGGAAGTAATCACTTCGTCCCCTGGCCCAATATTGAAGGCGCGTAGGGCTAAATAGAGGGCATCGGTTCCCGAATTACAGCCTACACAGTGAGAGGTTCCCACATATTGGCTAAATTGTTCCTCAAAATCACTAACCGCAGCACCACCAATATAACGACCAGAGCGAACAACGTCGAGGACAGCTAGATCGACTTCTTCGCTAATTAGCTTGTATTGACGGACTAAATCGACTGGGGGAATAGTATTCACTCGCATTTACCCGAAATTTATATCTTATGAAAGCAAATTTTTTGCTTAAAAGCAATCAATCTTATCCATCTTGAAGCCTTTTTAACTGTTGTCGGAGTTGTCGGATAGCGGTACTGGGGTTGCGTTGGTAGGCTATCTCAAAACATTGAGGGATTATATCCCGAACCTTGATGTCTGGGCGATATTGACTTTGAGAGTGGCAAACATGAATTAATCAATCACGAAGGATACCAAATCGATTCTACCTGTTGTGCAATTTCTAATAACTGTTGCTGTCGAATTTTTGGACTTAAAATTGCTTCGGTTTCTTCTAACAAGACCGTAACATGACCTAATTTTCTTCCTGGACGAACATCGGTTTTTCCATACCAATGAACATGAAAACTAGGGATTTCTGAGAGTTTCTGGCGTTTTTCTAGATAGTCTTGCTGTGAATATTCATAACCCAATAAATTCACCATTACAGCCCCTAAACAGTTCAACTGAGTTGATCCTAACGGTAGTCCAGCCACTGCCCGTAACTGCATTTCAAATTGAGATGTTTCACAAGCATCGAGGGTGTAGTGTCCTGAATTATGGGTACGGGGGGCAATTTCATTCACTAAAACCTGACCTTGAGGGGTTAAAAACAATTCAATGCCAAAAATTCCCACCACTCCTAATTGGGTTAATAAATGAGTGGCTATCTGTTCAATTTCTGCTTGAATTTCCGTTGAAATATCCCCAGGGGCGATCGCCCATCGACACACTTGATCCGGTTGGTAAGTTTCCACCACAGGATAAACCACCACCTCTCCGGTCACGCTACGGGCGGCCATGACGGCTAGTTCCCGTTCAAAGGGGACAAACTCTTCAACCATGACCTCTACCCCATTCAAGCTTTTAGCGGTAGCTTCTAACTCCTGTGAGGTTTGAATAATAAACGTTCCCTGACCATCGTAACCGTGGCGACGAACCTTTAGAACCATCGGAAAGGAAAAGTCTAGGGAGGATAGGGTTTCTAGAGTAGTAAATTTAGGGACAGGTAAGCCAATTTGCTGTAGATAAGACCGTTGCTGATATTTATCCAATAGCGGAGTAAGAACCCCCAAACTAGGGCGAAAACAGACCCCTTTTGTTTCTAAGGGTTTGAGGGCTTCGAGATCTATAAACTCATTTTCAAAGGTAATCACATCACAACAGGCGGAAAGTTGCGCTGTAGCCGCCGCGTCCTCAATGGGGGCAAAAATGACCTCCGTTGCAATAGACACGGCAGGATCACCCTTCTGAGGCGTTTGGATGACCAAATCAAAACCTAACCGTTGAGCAGCCCCAGCCATCATCCAGGCTAACTGTCCTCCTCCAATAACCCCAACGCGCTTCACTGTCATTTGACCCATTAATTAACTATTGACAACCGAGGGATTCACGGGTACTCATTCCCGTCTTAGAATTGACCCCATCAGCGCGATCGCACAGTTTTGCTACTTGTTGACTATCTAAAACCGCTAGACTAAAGTCAGCCCCCGTAATATTGGCATTATCAAAGGTTGTCCGTAACATAATTGCTTCAGCGAGGACAGCATCTCTTAAATCAGCCCCTTTAAAGCTCGACAGATAAGCTAACCCATTGGTTAAATCAGCCCCCTGAAGGTTCGTTTCAATCAAGGCTGAACCATTAAAAACTGCTCCGCGTAAGTCAGCATCACTAAAATTCGCGTCAGTCAAATCTACATTTGTAAATTGCGCTGTCTTGAGATCTTGTCCCGAAAAATCTTTACCAATTAATTGCACATCTTCAAAACTAGCTGCCGCACCTGTCACCGCCGAAGAACTAGCCGCTAGGGCAGACAGGGGACTGATGAACAATAGAAATAATAGGGAAAATAGTGCCAATCGCAAGAAATACTTCATTAACTCAATCGCTGATAACGTACCGAAATCGCCATCTTCGATTGTAAAGGAAAACGGTATCCCATTCTTATGAAGTCGGTAGGAATCAACGGCCTGTTGACCCCTACACAAAGTAGAAAGTCCACCTATCTCCCTCTGGTCTCTAATGACTTCTGCCATAGAACAAATTTAGGGTTTTCACCGTCAACACTTGGGGAGGGGTCGCATCGGGGGGATAGAGAAAATCAACTTCGACTTCTCGCCTTTCTCCTGGTTCGAGATTTATTCTGACTAAAGCATCTCCCTGTTGTCCCCGTCGTTGAACCAAATGAAAATAACGTTCTTGGGGTTGACCGTCTCTAGTAGCATAAGCAACCTTTACCGTTCCTCGAAAAAATACCTGACCTTGGGGACGATGGGCAAATACCAAGCGATCGGCATATTCATTCTTTTTAAAGGGGGTTTGTAGGGAAATTTCGACAGTTTGTCTCGCCGAAGTCTTATTAGTCATCGGAAGGATTAAATTGTAATGTACCCCATAATTCCCGTGAGCGCGGTAAGCGGTGTCAGGATATCGGACAACCATGGGCGCACTTTGAATTTGCTTAGTTCCATGGGTTCCCGTGGTGACGGTACTCAGGGGATAGGAGAAAGCTTGTCCCCGTTGGGGAATACTCAGATCGGTTTTATTGGGTTCATCGGTCAGTCGCGCTACCCATTCAGAACCCACTGAAATACCAGCCACTCTTCCGTAGATCGTGTCTTCTCCTAAATCTTGATCCTTTGGTGTTGGAGGAAGATCTCTCGGGGTCACTAATCTTCCCGTGGTGACTAGATATCGCCATTCATTGAGAGTTGGTTTTCTATAGCTTATTTTTTTGGGTTTATCCTCACCCTCATTCATATTTAGGTTAGGTACTTCATACATTGCTAAATTTGCCATGTAGACCGGACCATCACTATACAGACGCATAAAAGTTGAACGACCATTACTAGGACTGATGGGCAAGGTAAACAACATCCGACTCTCCCTGGGTCTAAGGATGATGCGGGTAGGGAATTTATTATGATTGACTCCCCGTAAAATATCCCCCATTAGTCGGGAACCTGGCCCTGAAAAAACCCGTCCTGATGGATCTTCGACCAAAGAGGGCAGGTTAATAAAAGGGGCATCGGGAGAGGTGCGATAACTGGCTCCCTGTAAAACTTTAATAATAATTGTTTTGGATGTTGGATTATGAACCAGCAGTCCTTGATAAAGAGTTCTTTGTCCGTAAGCTGGCCGAGAAATATGATGCGTAAATACATCAAACCGCCCTTCTAGGGGTTGATTTAAGTGGGAGTTGGGCATTCTTTTCCCACTTGATGGAAAAGTTGACAATAGAATTCCTTCAGTTTCGATCACTTCAGGACTGTTGCTATTGAAAACCAAGACATCGTTAAGTTCTCCTGGGAGAGTACGAACCTCTTGAGGTTCAGCAATAAAGTTAGGACTTCCTTCCCGAAATGTTAACGGGAAACTGGTTTGAGCAATTAGGAATGATGATAGAAAGGACAGCATAGGCTGAAAACAGCAGTTCTGAAAAAATAATTTGATTTTAGCTTTTCTTAAGATTGCCGTCTTTAACTCAAGATTGTCAATCCCTGGTAAAGAATATCAAATTTTTTTGCTATCTTAGCCTATCAGATCTCCTTTCTGTTTACCTGAAACCTGAGCAGTCATCCGAGAGACTCGATTTCCCTCTTGTCTAACATCCGCGATCGCTCAATTTATTAATAACTAGATTAATCACGAATAGTTCCCATTACTTTATTCTTCTTTTTTTCTCTTTCTAAACAACTTAAATGATTAAGAATTTTTAAGATAATTTTTTTGGATTTAGGGGGACTTTCAAAGTTACTTTTGTCCTTCTCTCCTTTCGGACTGAGTAACAGATAGGAAAAACTATTTCTGGCTCTATGAACTCTAGCAAACATTTTCACAAAAATGGGATGCTTTCTAGCCAAAACATTTTTTAGTCAAAATTAAAATTTCTTTTGGGAACTTATAAGGCCTTTTTTAAGTCTGGGAAATACCAGCATTATAAATAAAAGTAACGTTGATCAAAAATCTCTAAAGCCGGAAACCTAATAAAAACTATTTTTGACTCTCATTAAGTGTTATGGTGTGGGTTAATCGATACTCCGAACCAACTGTGCTGCGTTATATTATTCCTATTTTCGATCCCGATGTTCAATATTGGTCAGGAGAAGCCCGCTTCTTACGCTGGCTAACTTTCTTGTGGATATCCCTAGGTTTAATTACCATGTTTTCTGCGTCCTATGCCGTTGCTGAAGCCGAAACGGGGAATGGATGGTATTATATGATCCGTCAGTTAATCTGGACTTGGATCGGGCTGCAAGGGTTTAATGTAATCGTGCGATCGCCTTTACAGTATTTGTTAAAACTATCCCCTTGGTGTCTATTTTTAGTATTAGGATTAATTCTGTCAACCCACGTTCCTGGTTTGGGCGAAAACATCAACGGTGCAACTCGTTGGATAAAATTAGGGCCAGTTTTGATCCAACCATCAGAATTAATGAAACCCTTTTTAGTTTTACAAAGTTCTCTAATTTTTGGACAATGGGAACGACTACCCTGGCGAATTCGCTGGCAATGGTTAATCACCTTTGCGGTTATTTTAGCTTCAATTTTATTACAACCTAATTTAAGTACCACTGCTTTGTGTGGCATGAGTCTTTGGTTAGTTGCTGTCGCATCAGGAATTCCGGCAATTTATTTAACTTCAACCGCTTTAGGGGGAGCATTAACTGCTTTTATTAGTATTAGTTTACGGGAATACCAACGGGAACGGGTCACCGCATTTCTTAACCCTTGGGCAGACCCCATGGGTAATGGTTATCAATTGGTACAAAGTTTGATGGCAGTTGGTTCAGGGGGAACGTTTGGTACAGGATATGGGATGTCTCAACAAAAACTTTTCTATTTGCCCATTCAATATACTGACTTTATCTTTTCAGTTTTTGCCGAAGAGTTTGGTTTTGTAGGAGGAATTATTTTATTATTATTGCTGTTTACCTATGCAACGTTTGCCCTACGAATTGCCATGAAATGTCGTCATCGAGTGAAACGGTTAATCGCTGTGGGTGTTATGGTCATCATGGTAGGACAAGCCTTACTTAATATCGGTGTAGCAACAGGGGCTTTACCCACAACCGGTTTACCATTTCCTTTGTTTAGCTATGGAGGGAGTTCAAGTTTAGCGAGTTTAACCTTAGCGGCTTTATTAATTCGGGTGGCTAGGGAAAGCAATGAAGCTCCCGTTGTTCCTTTGTCAAAAGGATAATCTATCATCTTTAATCCTTTGATAATATAGTGCTAAAGCCCCTACTACGAACGTTGAAAAAATCAATAAAAAATCAACAAATTTATGTTAAGGAAATTATCCAATCATGAATTATCTGATCTGATAATCCAAGCAAATCACAATGCGAAAACTGGCAAACTTCCTGACTATATTCCTTGGTTAAAAAATGCTGATTTCAATTCGTTCGCCCTCTCAATATTAACCCTAGATGGTACATTACAAACGGTAGGGGATAGTAACAGAATATTCCCCTTGATGAGTGTGATTAAACCCTTAGTCTTGCTTTATATTCTTGTCCATTTTGGAGAAAACTTTGTCCGTCAACGGGTAGGACTCGAATCATCAGCTTTACCCTTTAATTCTTTAGCTCAATTACAGGCTGATGGCGGATTTCCTCGCAACCCCATGATTAATAGTGGGGCGATCGCTTTAGCTTCTTTGCTTCCTGGGAGTGACGGAGTATCCCGTTGTCAAACCCTTTGTCGGTGGCTCAATCAACAGGCTAATTGTCAGTTATCTTTAAGTGAACCTGTATTGCGATCGGTGTGTTCTCTCCCTAACCCTCGCAATCAAGCAATTGTAGGCGAATTGACCACTAGAGGCTATCTAGAAGCCCCAGAAATTGCCTTAGATACTTACAATCATGTTTGCTGTTTGTCAGGAACGATTGTTGATTTAGTGAGGTTGGGACTGTTGTTAGTCAAAGGATCTGAAGAGTTATCGCTGAAACATTGTCAAATGGTAAGCCAGGTGATGAAAACCTGTGGTTTATACGAAGCTTCAAAAGAATTTGCCCATAAAGTTGGATTACCCACAAAATCAGGAGTGAGTGGCGCGGTTTTATCTTTGGTTCCTGAACAAGGGGCGATCGCTTGTTATAGTCCTCCTCTCGATCCCGAGGGTAACTCAGTTGCGGGATTATGGCTTGTGGAACAACTTGCTAATAAATGAGGAAAGCTTAATTAAAAATAAAATACAAAAGTTTGTAGTCAAGGCTTTAGCCCTCAGTTGCCTTGAAAATCCCAATTTGAAGTTAGTTCTATTTTTTCACTTTATGGGACATTTTTATAAACTCTATATATTAGTAAGACATTGCAACTTTTTCAGTCACAATGTCCTACCGTTGGTGCGCGATAACCCTAAAATCTTCGGCCTTTTCAGGCAAGATAGCGATTGCAGGAATTTAATTAGGGCAGGACTCGAACCTGCTTCTCCTCTTATTTTTGAGAACAAGCGGTATTTTTTCTCTTGTTAAACTACCTACGCTTTTCTAAGGTAACACACACAAAATTGTTATAATTAAAGTTTAGAAGTTATTGGCATCAAAAAACCTTTCCTAGTTCCCCAAAGCAATCATGCAAAGTTTATTTAACCCCTTGCTATCAGAAACAGAAAAAAAATGGAACCCCATCATTAAAGCGTTTGAAAAAGCCCTAGGTAAAGAGGGAGTAGTTCGCCGCAAAGAAGAACTCCTAACCTATGAATGTGACGGGTTAACTAGCTATCGTCAACGCCCTGCGGTAGTTGTCCTCCCTCGAACTACTGAAGAAGTAGCCGCCGCCGTCAAAATTTGCCATGATTATCAAATTCCTTGGGTCGCTAGAGGGGCAGGAACGGGTTTATCAGGAGGGGCATTGCCTGTTGAAGATTGCGTTTTAATTGTCACCGCCCGTATGAAACAAATTCTTGAAATTGACTTAGACAATCAACGGGTTACAGTCCAACCAGGAGTGATTAATAATTGGGTGACTCAAGCAGTAAGTGGCGCTGGTTTTTATTATGCCCCTGACCCTTCAAGTCAAATTATTTGTTCGATTGGTGGTAATATCGCCGAAAATTCAGGAGGAGTTCATTGTCTTAAATATGGGGTAACAACCAATCATGTTTTAGGGTTAAAATTGGTCATTCCTGATGGGTCAATTGTGGATGTGGGGGGAATGGTTTCGGAAATGCCTGGGTATGATCTCACGGGTTTATTTGTGGGGTCTGAAGGAACATTAGGAATTGCCACGGAAATCACCTTACGGATTTTGAAAACCCCAGAAGCAATTTGTGTTTTATTAGCAGACTTTACCAATATTGAAGCTGCTGGACAAGCAGTGGCTGATATTATTAGTGCGGGTATCATTCCTGCTGGTATGGAAATTATGGATAATTTCTGTATTAATGCCGTCGAAGATGTGGTGGCTACTAACTGTTATCCTAGGGATGCTGAAGCGATTTTACTGATAGAATTAGATGGGTTAAAGGTAGAAGTGACGGCTAATAAAGAACGAGTTGCCCAAATTTGTCGCGATAATGGGGCTAGAGAGATTACTTCGGCCAATGATCCAGAGACTCGTTTAAAATTTTGGAAAGGACGCAAAGCAGCTTTTGCAGCAATGGGTAAAATTAGTCCAAATTATTTTGTTCAAGATGGGGTTATTCCTCGGACTCAATTAGCAAAAGTTCTGCAAAAAATTGACCAATTAGGAGAAGAACATGGTTATCAAATTGCTAATGTTTTTCATGCAGGAGATGGCAATTTACATCCATTGATTCTTTATGATAACGCTGTTGCCGGAGCCTGGGAAGAAGTGGAAGAATTAGGGGGAGAAATTCTTAAATTATGTGTACAATCTGGAGGAAGTTTATCAGGAGAACATGGCATTGGGGCAGATAAAAATTGTTATATGCCCTATATGTTTAATGAGATTGATTTAGAAACAATGCAATGGATACGCCAAGTTTTTAATCCTGATAACTTGGCCAACCCTGGTAAAGTGTTTCCTACTCCCCGAACTTGTGGAGAAGCAGCTAATCTTAAACAAGAAAAGTTTAAGGATATCGAGTTATATTAGAAAGTTAATAGTCTAGTGTTTTCGATTTTACCATATTTACTATGCTAAACTAATCAATAATAAAAGACTCAATCCTTATTCTATAAGAACCAATTCCGCCTTCGCGGACTGAATTAATGGGTTGCGTAGGCAGTCTCTGATTGTATAGCTTAACTCTTGAGAGTTTAAGTCTATTATCTGCAAGAGTTGAGCATAATTGATCCTGTAAAACCGTGTTTTTTCAACTGACAGTTAACTTTATTTTGGTTCAATTACTTATTAATTAATATGTTAGGAAATTTTCAGCAAAGCAACCTCAGAATTGCAGTTGGTGCTAAAGAAAGTACCATCAGTGATAGTTTACTTAAAACTAAAAACCTTCGTCAATGGCTCATTCCTCAAACCCTCTCTCCTGAACTTCCCGAGACCTTAGAAACAGGATTAACTTTTACCAGTTTCTTAGGATTTGTTTCCATACAACATAAAGTAGAAATTGCTAACGATAACAGTTTAAGACTGATATTAAGTGAAGGAATTGATGGTTATCATGAATGGGTTTGGGGAGATGGTTGGGTACAATCTCGCTTAGAAGGAATTTCCCTTTTACCGCTTAAATTAGGACAGACTTTTAGTTTACTAAAATTGCGTCAATTTGTCCTAAGTCAGGAGCAAGTTAAACTTGATAAAGAGGATCAATAATTATTATTGCAATAAACCCTTACTACAGATACTTTTTAGAAGTTATTCAGCAAGTCTATAAGCATTAATTGTTAATTTCTAAATCGTTTAATATCTGTTGTTTCAGTTGAGGAAAAAATTCTAGAGTCTCAGAGATTGCTTCAGGATCAAATTCTTCTAAAGCTTGACTTAATTGAGCAACATATTTAGTTAAAAGATGATATTGATATCTTGTTTGCAATTC
Source organism: unicellular cyanobacterium SU2 (assembly GCA_002110465.1). Taxonomy (GTDB): domain Bacteria; phylum Cyanobacteriota; class Cyanobacteriia; order Cyanobacteriales; family Microcystaceae; genus Rippkaea. The sequence goes on from NEED01000078.1 coordinate 56,537, forward strand.
TTGCAGATTTCCTAGAAAGTTTTTGATGTCTTTAGTAATCATTGTTTGAGAAGCTTTTAGCCATATCTTTTCAGTAATATCGGTAATTATTTCTAGTAATTCGCGTAATTCATCTAAATTTTCTTTGGGTATTAAAATAGGACTATTTTCATTGAATGCTACCAGAAATTGAGGAACTTTTTGAGGTGAGTAAGACAATTTTTGGGATTCAGCAAATTGAGAAATAATAGTTACAGCAGGAAAAATCAGCGTAAATTTACTTCCTTTACCTAATTGACTTTCTAGATAGATTTTACCCCCTAAAATTTCTGTTAGTTTTTTTGTTATTGTTAACCCTAGCCCGGTTCCTTCATATTGACGGTTAAGGGTTACTGAAATTTGTTGAAAAGCATTAAAGATTATATTTTGATTTTCTGAAGAAATACCAATTCCTGTATCTTCAATTTCAATTTTTATTGAACATTGATCAGAATGATAAGCAGATAAACTACTGGTCACTCTCAATTTTATATACCCTTCTTCAGTAAATTTAATGGCATTGCTAATAAGATTAAAAAGAATTTGTCTTAGTCTAATCTCATCAAACTCAATTATTGTGGGTATATTTTTATCTATTTCACTTAATAATAACAGTTGCTTTTCATTAGTTTGGGCTAAAAATATAGATATAACTTCTCCTAAAAAAGATTTTATATCGAATATACTATATTTTAGATTAATTTTTCCAGCTTCAATTTTAGATAAATCTAGGATATCATTAATAATGGAAAGTAAAAAATAACTATTTACATTAATTTTGTTGATATAAGAAATTGCTTTTGTGTCAGGAACTAACTTTCTAAGTAATTCTGAAAAGCCTAGTATAAGATTAAGAGGTGTCCGAATTTCATGGCTCATATTGGCTAAAAATTGAGTTTTAGCTTGGTTAGCTAATTCAGCAGTTTTAGTAGCTTTTTCTAATGCTAAATTCTTGTTGGTTAGTTCTGTTTTGTGCTGTTTTTCTCGTTCTAATAAAATTTTTAATTGATTTTCTGCTTTAGTGCGAGCTATAAGATTGGTAGATATATTCCGATTAATTAGCCAAATTACTATTAAAACTAAACTTTCAGATAGAAACAACAACAACTGAGTATTTTTGAGCTTTTTTACGTGATTAAAAGAAACTTCTTCTGCTGCAAAAGTAGCTGCATTAGTTAAATCCCAAAACGCTTGACTTACTTCAATTAATTTTTCTTGATTTTGTGGATTGTTTCTGAAGATATAAATTTCCCTTTTAAGATTATTCCATCCGTTTTCTACGGATTCCATTTTAGTGATATAATTGCTGTCTTTAGCAGTAGGAAGTTTTAAAGTTTGACTCCCATAAATTAAACCTTTAATGATAGTATCAATTTTTAAGATATTTTCATTATTTCTACGTTGAGCAAGTTCATTTTTAATTAGTTTTTGACTTGACCCTCGAACAATTCCTGAAAAATTGACAACTCTACCATCATTAACCATCTTATTAATTTGCCCATTAATTAACCATATATGTAAAATAGCAAAGGTAAAGAGCATCACAACGATTAGTTTTAGCTGTTTAACAATACTCATGAGCTTTTTTGATGAGCTTTTTCGAAAGAAAATTTTGGGCAAAAATAGTCTGTTTTAACGATATTCATCAAAAGTGTTCATTAAGGTTTCATCAGGGTTGTCAATGCAGTAATCAGTTATTTTATCAGTCGCTTCTCGTAATTGAATTCGGTCAACAATCATTTGATTATCTTTAGCACTCATAAAACCATGAAAAAATACTAAGGTTAACCTTCTATCTTCTCCTGGCATTTTAAGCAGTTCTCGGCAACTAATTTGAGTGAGATAAACTTTAGTCTCTTCTGAATTATTTTGAGCATGACTAGAATTGGCTCCCAAATTAATAACAGCCATGGTCAATAATAAAATCTTTAATAATAATTGAATTCGTTTCATATTGATTAGGTGATTTATGAAATTTATCTGACATTTACCTGAGAGGTTTTCCTCTCATACAATCATCAAAAGCCTGTTGATGAAGGGTATCATAATCTGAGCTTCGTCTGGCACTTCCGCCAATAATTCCTACTATAGAACCAATTGCAGCACCTGTTCCTGCTCCTCTGCCACCATCAATAATAGCTCCAATTCCGGCACCAGCAGCAGCCCCCCTAGCACCTCCTCTAAAAAAGCCTCCTTTAGCATAACGATCAGCATAATCTCTAGCATAACCATCACAAAAAGATTGAGAACGATAGGAATCTTGAGCTAGGGCTGAAGAAGGGGCAAAAAGAATAAGATCAGCCGCAATCATGAAGCTAACTGTTAAGATTGGGTGAAGCTGTTTTAACATAGGCATCCTTTGCACAGGAACAGACGGAAATTTTCTATTTTTCTATGAATTCAATCTTAATCTATTAAGAAAAAAGAAATTATTGAGTTTTCTTAACTCCAGAAATTCCTTTGGCTTAGCATCAGGAAAAATTGCTATAATTGCGAAAAACACTACACTCCAATATTTCTAGGTTAGTGCGAAATTGAGCTATGAGTAATCAATCGGACCGGATCATTATATTTGATACCACCCTACGAGATGGGGAACAGTCCCCTGGTGCAAGTTTAACGGTTGAAGAAAAACTGACTATTGCTCGCTCCCTCGCACGACTTGGGGTTGATATTATTGAAGCAGGATTTCCCTACGCTAGTCCTGGAGACTTTGAAGCAGTCCAAAAAATCGCCCAAACCGTAGGAACCGAAACCGGCCCTACCATCTGTGGGTTAGCGAGGGCAACCCAAAAAGACATTCAAACCGCAGGAGAAGCCCTGAAACCGGCTGCGAAACGACGTATTCATACCTTTTTAGCGACTTCAGATATTCATCTTGAATACAAACTCAAAAAAACCCGTCAAGAAGTCCTAGCGATTGTTCCTGAAATGGTCGCCTATGCCAAGACGTTTGTAGATGATGTGGAATTCTCCCCTGAAGACGCAGGTCGCAGTGACCCAGAATTTTTATATCAAGTCCTCGAAACAGCGATCGCAGCCGGTGCAACCACTGTTAATATTCCTGATACCGTCGGTTACACAACTCCTAGTGAATTTGGGGCATTAATAAAAGGTATTAAAGAAAATGTCCTCAATATCGATCAAGCCATTATCTCGGTTCACGGCCACAATGACTTAGGGTTAGCGGTGGCTAATTTTCTTGAAGCAGTAAAAAATGGAGCCAGACAACTTGAATGTACCATTAATGGTATCGGAGAAAGGGCAGGTAATGCCGCCTTAGAAGAATTGGTGATGGCGTTGCACGTACGTCGTCAATACTTTAACCCCTTCTTCGGTCGTTCCCCTGACTCTACCGAACCCTTAACTCAAATTAACACCAAAGAAATATATCGCACCTCTCGCTTAGTCTCCCAACTAACAGGGATGATGGTACAACCCAATAAGGCGATTGTCGGAACTAACGCTTTTGCCCATGAATCAGGAATTCATCAAGATGGGGTACTCAAGCATAAGTTAACCTACGAAATTATGGATGCAGAGTCCATCGGGTTAACCCATAATCAAATTATCTTGGGTAAGCTATCAGGACGCAATGCTTTCCGTAGCCGTTTAATAGAATTGGGCTTTGAATTGTCGGATACAGAGATTAACAACGCTTTCTTGCGGTTTAAAGAAGTTGCCGATAAAAAGAAAGAAATCACCGACTGGGACTTAGCCGCCATTGTTAATGACGAAATTCAACAAGCCCCCGAATTATTCCGTCTAGAATTAGTACAAGTATCCTGTGGCGATCATGCTGCCCCGACTGCTACGGTTACTTTACGGACTCCTGACGGTCGAGAATTGACCGATGCCGCCATTGGAACAGGTCCGGTGGATGCCGTTTACAAAGCCATTAATCGTGTCGTTAATGTTCCTAATGAGTTAATTGAGTTTTCTGTCAAGTCTGTCACTGCTGGAATTGATGCCATGGGAGAAGTCACTATTCGGCTACGCCATGAAGACCGCATTTATTCAGGATACGCGGCTAACACTGATATTATCACGGCTTCAGCACGAGCTTATGTTAGTGCCTTGAATCGTCTTTATGGGGCTATTCAACAGAAGTTACCACTGGTTGGGACTAAATAATAATCGGTCATTAGTCAAGTCAAGCAATAAATCTTTACAATGGAAGAAGATGTGTAACGCTTAACCTAAATTTTATGCGACTTACTTGGCTTGATAGCAATTCCTGGTTAATAGAAATCGCAGGAAAACGCATTCTTCTTGATCCTTGGTTAGTGGGGTCTTTGATGTTTAATAACCTAGAGTGGTTATTTAAAGGGATAAAATCTGCCTCCTATCCCATGGAGGAACCTATTGACTTAATTTTACTTTCCCAAGGATTAGAAGATCATGCACACCCCCCAACTCTCAAAGAATTAGATCATAATATTCCACTTGTGGGTTCTCCTAATGCAGCTAAGGTGGTTAAAGAGTTGGGTTACACCCAGATAACATCCCTTTCCCACGGAGAAACGTACACTCTTGACAAGGCTGTTAGTATTAAAGCGGTTCCTGGTTCTCCCATTGGCCCTCAATTAACAGAAAATGGTTATATAATCACAGATTTAGTTAACCACAATCGTCTTTATTATGAACCTCACGGGTATCATAGTCCCATCTTGAAGGATGAAACCCCCATCGATGTTGTTATCACCCCAGTAGTCGGAATTAGTATTCTCCATGTGTTACCAGTTCTTCAAGGACAAAAAACCACGTTAGAACTGTGTCAATGGGTTAAACCCCAGTTTGTTCTACCCACAGCAGCTGCAGGGGAGGTAGAATATGAAGGAATGCTGACGGCGGTACTTAAAACAGAGGGAACGATAGAAGACTTTCAACAAATGTTAGCGCAAAATAATCTATCAACCCAAGTCTTGACTCCTAAACCTGGTGAGTCTATTGATTTAGCCTTAGACAAAAAGCAGGTTAATGTGTAGATTAGAGAAGATAGAAAGGGCGATCAAAGGGCGATCGCTCTTTGATTTTAGTCACAGTTAAAAAGAAGATCCAGGTTGTTGTAAAAAGTCTAATTCTTCTGGGGTACTAATACGACCCAAAATTAGGTTTCTGTGAGGAAAGCGACCAAAACGTTCAATAACTTTTAAATGACGATAAGCATAGTCAATGGTACTAACACTATCAGGATCATCTCTTAAGGTTGAAAATAAAGCAACCGCTTGGTGTTGATGGGTTAAATTTTCACTGTGTTCAAAAGGTAAATAGATAAACCACCGTTGCACCGGCAATAATTGACAATCAAACTCTTGAGAAATAGCATATTTAGCAAATTTTAACGCTTGAGTATCTGTTGCAAATGACTGGGGTTGCTGACGAAATAGATTACGAGGAAATTGATCGAGTAAAATGATTAAAGCTAAGCAACTCAATGGAGACTTTTTCCAATTATCTAATTGATAAGAAGCGGCTAATTCATAGGTAGATAAAAACCGCGATCGCACTTCTTGATCAAATTTAGTATCTTTAATAAACCAAAATTTTTTAGGCTTTCCATAATCAACAGTATCGGGTTTCCCAAACCAAAAATCTAAAATAGCTTGATAATCATCATTCATCAGTAATTATTAACGATTAACTAACTTACACTTTTGTCCAATTTCCCCAAATAGCCAAAGTTAAACCAGGGGAATAAATATTAACAAACATAGTTTGTCCATCGGGAGAAAAACAGACCCCCGCAAACTCACTATTGTTTAATCGATTATAGGCTAAACGATAATATTTACCTGCAGGGGTAATACCAATCAAAAATTGTTCTCCTGCCCCATCTTCACAAACAATTAAATCACCGAAGGGCGATAAAATAAGATTATCGGGATAGTCTAACACCCCTTCCCCTGGAGATTCCACAAATAGACTAATTTTTTCTGCAACTGGATTATAACGAAAGATTTGACCTTTTTCTGCTTTTCCTCCACTGGTACAAGTAAAGTAAAATTCTCCATTACCAATACAAATTCCTTCCCCTCTTTTAAAAATAGCAGCCCCTTTACTTTGCGCTTCATAACGGAGGGTATCTTGTTCAGGATCAACCTCTTCGAGTTGAACCCATTTAACCGATTTTGGTTGATTTAAAGGGTAATTTATACTGGTATCAACTCTAGGCATTCCTTCAATAACTAATGCTTCAAGAATTCCTCCAGCCTTTAAATTCCCTGGTTTATTAGGACGAAAACGATAAAAACAACTATCATTTTGATCTTCAGTTTGATAAACATATCCAGTTTTGAGATCAACCGCGATCGCTTCATGACGAAACCTTCCCATTGCGATTAAGGGAACAGGTTTGACAAGCTTTCTGATGGTGGGAACTTCAAAATTATAACCATGTTTGACCGAAACATTATTCGGGTTTCCTGTCTCATTAGTTTGGGGGGTAGAGGTTTCTTCTTCGCAACTAATCCAAGATCCCCAAGGAGTAGTTCCCCCTGAACAATTACGGTTAGTTCCTGCTAGAGAAACAAACTCTTGATTCAGGGTTCGATCGCGATTGACAATAACTGTTGTTGTCCCTCCTTGAGATAATTTATCGTATTTAAACTCATTTTTAGTGATTACCCCAGAAGACTGAACTGGACTCAGTTCATGGTTACGAACTAAGATAGTTTGACCGTTTTTCCCCCGAAAACTTGCCATTCCATCGAAACTTGTAGGAACTGGCGTTCCATCACTCATCGGTTTTCCGACTTGGGAAATAATTCCATATCGTAACCCTTGAGGAAGATCTAAAATCCCGTTAGGATCTCTAACTAATTTTCCTAATCCTTTACTGAGAGGATTTTGTCCCTTAGCAAGACGAGTATATAAATTATTAAGAGAAATAGATCCCATTCCTGTGGTCATACTCAAACCAGCTAACGTTAGAAAATTCCGTCGAGATAAGGACATGGTTATTGAAACTTTTTAGAAAAAATCGGCTAGTATTTAGTCAGACGTAAAACTTCATCAATATATCCATATTGCCCTAGAAAAAAAAGGTTAATATAAAATCTTGATTAGGAACAGGGATTAGATTTGAATGAATTGCTGTCTATCTTTATCCCTGGTATTTTACCTTATGGATTTGTCTCTCCTTGTTCAATTAGGGGAACCAATGCTTCAGCAATTGCCCTATGTCCGTTAGCATCCATATGGCTAAAGTCAAATAGAATATACATAGGTTCTAAACTATTGGTCTTTGCCATAATTTTATGTCTGGCTTCACGCAAAACTGAAGTAGCATCGAGGTAACTAATCCCAATAGCTTGAGAGATTTCTTGTATTTTTATGGCTGGATTAAGGGCGATGCGAGATTTAGGGACTTGTTTTTCATTATCAAACCAATTATCGAAAACCATAAACCTTGTGGGAAGGTAGACGACAATTAACTCTTTTCCATCGGCTTCAACTGTATCATGAAGCTGTCGCAAATCTTCGGCAAAAATGTCCCATGCTTCATCAGCAATGTTAGGAGGAAGATCAGCTTGTTTCCAATTAAAGGCTAACATTGGTCCATAAGGAGCTTTCGGATCAACATTATGATTGTTTAAGTTGAATAGGTATAATCCTCTTTGAGAATTAATACTCAAAAATGATGGTAATGCAAATTGCTTATAAGTTCGCTTAATTTTCATTCTCCAATAATTCAAAAAAGATTGATTATTGTTGTTTAAATATTTATTTTTAGGTAAAGATACTGGTTGATCTTGGCGAATCCAACCAAAAGATACCATATTGTTACTGACCATCACAATAACTTTATCTGGTTTATAAGGCGACCAAACTTCTTGATAAGCTTTACGAATTTGTTTCAGGTCTATGGTTGGAAAACCACCATTGATAGAAGTTGACTGAATCGGTAGAATGTTAGGGAGTTGTGCTGACCAGGTTGATTTTGCTGGCACTCCAGTACCAAAAGTTGTTGAGTCTCCTAACGCTAAAATTCTTACTTCATCAGAGGATTTTTCAACTGGGACTAACGAACCACGATAACCGTCTTGATTAATTGCTATAGGATGGCCTCTTGTATATTCTCTGTCACCAATCAGGTTCTTATATTGAGGTGCTGCAATTTGAAGTATCCCTTCTATAAGGGCAAAGATAGCCAAAATCTTGACAGAATCTCTCGCTACATTTTTAATTCTTTTTGGGAAAAAAGCGGTCGATTTGTTTTTAGTAGATGTAAGGGTAGCTTGGGTCTTAACTGGTCTAGATTTGCCTTTGTCGTTAAATATATTGTGATCAACCATTAGATTACCTTAATTAGGATTAAAACTGAAAGTAAATAAACTCGGAATTAGAAACTCCTGCGAAAGTGAAAAACAGAGCAATGATACTGGCATAAGTTAACCACCTAGTTATTGTCCTTCTTTGTTGGAAAAAGGTTATCCACTTTATTTTTAAATCTCCCAACTCTACTAACAGAATTCCTGCGATATAGAATAAAGGAGTAATATTAATAGGAACTGAACCACTTTCTCCCGTAAAAATATGTTGTAAAATCACAAGAGCATCATTAAGGTTACGAGAGCGAAAGAAAACCCAAGACAGACACACTAAATGAAATGTTAATAACCATCTAAGGTATTTATTAAGCTGAGATAAATTATTTGTATTGTCTAGTCCGGTTGCTCGTTCAATCGATAGCATTCCTCCTTGTAGTCCACCCCAAACTACCCAGTTCCAACCTGCACCATGCCATAAACCGCCAAGAAGCATGGTTATCATTAAATTAATGTAAGTACGAATATTTCCTAAGCGGCTTCCGCCTAACGGAATATACAAATAATCTCTTAACCAGGTTGAGAGAGTAATATGCCAACGTCTCCAGAAGTCTCTAATACTCAGAGATAGGTAAGGTTTATTAAAATTTTCTGGGAGATCAATTCCTAAGAGACGAGCAGAACCAATAGCAATATCTGTATAGCCAGAAAAATCGCAATAGATTTGCACCGCAAAAGCATAAGTTGCTAACAACAATCCTAAACCAGAAACGTTTTCAGGTGAGCTATAAGCTTCATTAGCAATCAAACCCATGGGATCGCCAATGTATACTTTTTTAAACATTCCCCAAAGAATTTGAGCAATCCCGCTACGAATTTTTACCATATCAAGGGATTGATTACAGGCAAATTGGGGAATTAGAGAATCTGCGCGAACAATTGGACCAGCAACTAATTGAGGAAAGAAACAAACGTAAATTGCTACATCTATAAATGAGCGATGAGCTTTCATAGTCCCACGATACACATCTATGGTGTAGCTCATGGTTTGGAATGTGTAAAAAGAAATTCCTAAAGGTAATATCCAACCAAGTTCTGGCCAAGGACGATATCCCAAAAGGGAATACATGGAGTTGGAGAAAAAATCAGCGTATTTGAATAGGCAAAGGCTCCCCATATTCAGGAAGATTGAAGCGATTAAAGCTGCATTACGTTTCCAAGGTTTTTTAGCTGAGTCAATAACCCTTGCCGCTAAATAATCAACTAGGGTTGATAAAAGTAACAGTGATGAAAAGGGAACACTCCATACGCCATAAAAGCCATAACTCGCCAATAGCAATAGTAAACGTCTATAAAAAGGGGATATGTTGTAGTAAACAAATACTACACCAATAATATAAACAAGATAGGTGGTTGAATTAAATTCCATAAGATATTTTTATACCTTGTTTGTTTAGCTGTATAGCATTTACCAATTTTTTTAAGAGGATATAAACTTTTTTGATCAAAGATTATAACGAAGCGATTGGGAAAAAGTAACCCAAAAGTAGCCATTTTATCTTAAGAAAATATAAAGAATAGCGTGTAAACCATTCCTTAAAAAAATATAAAAAAATATTTAAAAAAACTAATGTTTTAGATAAGTTATTCTTATCTTATGTTAAGAAACTTTGCTACCTCTCTGAAATATGAAGGGGATTAGGATTAACCCAAATAACATTTATGTTTCAAGATGATAACCAAATTCAGACAAACGCAAACTTGATTGTCGCCATTTTGGTTTTACTTTGACGAAAAGTTTGAGATAAACTTCTCCGGTGATCAGTTTCTGCATTTGTTCTCTGGCTGCGCTTCCTATAGCCTTGAGCATAGTTCCCTTTTTGCCAATAATGATTCCTTTTTGAGAATCTCGTTCAACATTAATGGCAGCAAAAACACGGGTTATCGTTGGGGTTTCTTCAACTTTTTCAATGACAACGGCAACAGAATGAGGAATTTCTTGGCGGGTTTGCTGTAGAATTTGTTCCCGAATCAGTTCACCCATAATAAAGCGTTCGGGTTGATCTGTCACCAAATCGGGAGGATAATAATAAGGACCGGGTTCGAGGTGTTCAATCAACGCTTTTTGTAACGGTTTTAATCCTTCTCCTGTTAAGGCTGAAAATTTAATAACTGGCCAATTGTAAGGTTTGGCTAAGGTTAAATAACTTTCATCTAAAGAATCACAGTCTGACCTTTGTTGATCAATTTTATTGAGTCCTAAAATAACTGGATTAGAGCAATTTTCTAGAAGCTCTAGAATGTAGCGATCGCCTCCTCCTGCCGGAACAGAACCATCAACAACAAAGAGAATAATATCCACAGAATTAATCGCAGATTCTGCATTTTTTACGATAATTTTTCCCAGTTGATGATGAGGTTTATGAATTCCTGGTGTATCAACCAAAATAATTTGTGCTTCTTCAGTAGTTACAATCCCCCGTAAGCGGTTACGAGTGGTTTGGGAAACAGGGGAGGTAATAGCGATTTTCTGCCCTACCAATTGATTCAGTAGAGTTGATTTTCCTACGTTGGGACGACCAATAATTCCGACAAAACCTGACTTAAATCCTTCTGGCGCAATGGGAATAGTTGACAGAGAAATTAAATCGGTTTCATTATTCATAATAAATACAAAAATATACAATAAACCGCCAATGCTATTATACCAAGTTTTAAAGTTAATAGTTATTGCCAGGTTTGATAGGGATACTTAGCTAAATTCACATTATAGTATCTTAAATCTTGGGTTACTTCTTCGCCAATCCAATCTGGCAACTCAAAATCTTGGTTTTCAGAGATTAATTCTACTTCTGCTAAAATTAATCCTTGGTTTTCTCCTTGGAATTCATCTACTTCCCAAACTAAATTTGCTACATTTATTCGATATCTAATTTTTTCAATCAAGGGACGACTACATAAGTTTTCTAACATAATTTGGGCATCTTCTAAAGGAATAGGATATTCAAATTCTTCCCTGGTGAATCCCTGAGTTTTTCCTTTTAACGTTAAGTAAGCGCGATCGCCTACAATTCTCACTCGAACCGTAGTCGTTTGATTTTGGGTTAATACATACCCCTGTCGGTATAGTTTTCCTTGGTCTGAGGAACGCCAGGTGTCCCCTTTAACTAAAAATTTTCGCTCAATTTCAATAGCCATAAAAATAGATTTTTCTCCTGATAGCAATTAGTAAGTTATCCAACCTAAATAAATCAAGCATTCTTTATTCAGAAGGATTATTACGGAAGCTAATCTTTGATTGTTGTCTCTTGCTTCTTTTCTTTAGACTTTATCCCCCTTTACTCAAATTTTTTGCCCAATCGTTGACTATATTTATGATCAAGATCATACTTAAGCAGTGATTGTGATTCTTGCTGTTGTAGGGTTGATGGAGGTAAGGTAGAGCAATGACAGTAAATTTAGACATTTTCTTCTAATTTACCTCATAGTTTCCCATTGACTCGGTTAATAATCTCTATCAACGCACCAAATACCTAGTTATAGACCTTAAGGCTAATGTCAACTCAACTTAATCCTATTGGGTGTGATTCTACCTCCGTTTATCAAGAATACTGTTTATTATCAACTAAAGTAAAACTTAATATAATTCTTCAAGCGGTTAATCATCATACAGCCCCAGTAGTTGACTTGCAATCTAAACAGCAAATTCTAGATTCTTTGTTAAAACGCATAAGGAAAACCTATTTTATGAGCCATTCTAAGGGTTTACATTCTATCAAATAAATAGTATACTTTCACGAGATAATTCATTATTCAACTAATCTATAAAATCACTAAGCTATAGATTGATTGGTTAAGGGTCTTTCTCTGTTAGTAATTACTCTTTGTTGTTTCCTTGTTTTTCTCTGTTTATTGGTTTCGTCTAGGGATATTAACTATTTTTTTAGTATCCCTATTTTTGCGTTTTTGGCAATTAGAACAGTTTAATACTTTAGTGTTTGATGAAGTTTATTATGCTAAGTTTGCTAATAATTATTTAACACGAACACCATTTTTTAACTCCCATCCCCCTTTAAGTCAATATATTATTGCCATTGGGATTTGGTTAGGGTCTCATTTTTCTACCTCTCCCGATCTTACTAATGATCTAACAGGTTCTTGGAGATCAACGATTAGTTATCGTTGGTTAAATGCTTTAACGGGTTCATTTATTCCCCTAGTGGTTGGGGCGATCGCTTATCAATTAACTCCCCGTCGCAGTTATACTTTAATTGTCACCTTATTAGCAGCAAGTGATGGCTTATTTTTAGTAGAATCTCGTTATGCTTTGAATAATATTTATTTGGTAATTTTTGGATTATTAGGACAACTATTTTTTTTGATTTCAATCAATAACAAAAAAGCGTTCTATTTAACCATTAGTGGGTTGTTTTTTGGCGCATCGGCTGGCATTAAATGGAATGGATTAGGTTTTTTGTTAGGGATTTATCTAATTATTGGTATTGCTTGGAGTAAGAAAACAATTAATTATGTTTCAAACAAACTATCTATCCAATCATCTTTTTTATTGGCAATTACTCAAAATTTTAATCGAATAGAGTCTAAAATATTTAATTTTAATCCTTCTATTCTTTTATTTAATTTGATAATAATTCCTTTGTTTTTTTATACTTTACTTTGGTTCCCTCATATAGTGATGAATCCTGACTATGGAGTGATAGAAGTTCATCAAAAAATATGGTCGTTTCATCAAGCAATAAAAGATGGTTCTACTGTTCATCCCTATTGTTCCAAATGGTATAGTTGGTTATTAATGATCAGACCAATTGCTTATTTCTATAAAGTGAAAGAAACAGAGTTTGAGACGATTATTTATGATGTTCATGCCATGGGGAATCCGATTTTATGGTGGTTTTCAACAGGGGCAATTTTTAGTCTAGTTTGTTTAGCAATTAGACAGGTATTTAAGTCGGATTCCAGTCCTTCTCAAAATTCACAATTATTTTCTTTTATTTTAATTAATTACAGTGCAAATTTACTGCCTTGGATTGGAGTAAGTCGTTGTACTTTTCTTTATCATTATATGGGATCTTATGTATTTTCTTGGTTAGCATTGGCTTGGATAATTGAACAATGTTTAATTAGCCATTTAGTTGGTTTTCGTCGTATTGGAATAACAATTATTATTTTGATTTTGCTTGCTTTTGTCTTTTGGATGCCTATTTATTTGGGACTTCCTTTGTCTCAACATTCTTTTAAATTAAGATTATTTTTACCAACTTGGCTTTAATTTTTTCTGTGTGTTTTAAGTGTTTTTCTGGTTAGGGTTACGATAACCTATAAAAATTAAAAATATTAAATTTTCAATGAAACCTATTTCATTATTTAGTTATTATGCTAAATATTGAGAGGCCAAATAAAATATAAAACTCTAACTGTTCCCCTGATCGTGTAAGCTAGAATTATTAAGAAATCTATAGTAACGTCTCTAAACTTTATTTACCATTTCAGTCCTATGTCTCTTCCCATTCGCAACGTTGCCATTATCGCCCACGTCGATCACGGTAAAACCACCCTGGTTGATGCCCTTCTCAAACAGTCCGGTATCTTCCGCGAAGGAGAAGAGATTCCAGACTGTGTAATGGACTCGAATACTCTAGAAAGGGAACGGGGAATCACGATTTTATCGAAAAACACCGCCGTTCGCTACCAAGACATCCTGATCAACATTGTAGACACCCCTGGTCACGCAGACTTTGGGGGAGAAGTCGAACGAGTATTAGGAATGGTAGATGGCTGTATCCTAATTGTAGATGCCAATGAAGGGCCAATGCCTCAGACCCGTTTTGTCCTGAAAAAAGCCTTAGAAAAGGGATTACGTCCCATTGTGGTTGTTAATAAAATTGACCGTCCCCAAGCCGAACCTGATGCCGCCGTAGATAAAGTATTTGATCTGTTTGTAGAATTGGGCGCAGATGATGATCAGTGTGATTTTACGACTTTATTTGCCTCTGGTTTATCAGGGTTTGCCAAAAATGAATTAGAAGATGAAGGGGTAGACATGAAACCCCTGTTTGAAGCGATTATACATCATGTTCCCCCACCAGCCGGCGACATCGACAAACCCCTACAATTACAAGTAACCACCCTGGACTATTCTGACTATCTCGGACGAATTATTATTGGTCGTATCCATAACGGGGTACTTAAAGCAGGTCAACAAGCGGCGTTGATGAAAGAAGATGGGTCAATGGTCAAAGCAAAAGTGAGTAAACTTCTTGGTTTTGAAGGATTACAACGGGTAGAACTTGAAGAAGCAAGCGCAGGTCATATCGTCGCTGTAGCAGGGTTCGCGGATGCCAATATTGGGGAAACTCTAACCTGTCCCAACGAACCCCAAGCGTTACCGTTGATTAAAGTTGACGAACCGACTTTGCAAATGACCTTTTCCGTCAACGACTCTCCCTTTGCTGGACAAGAAGGAACCTATGTCACCTCACGGCAGATCCGCGATCGCTTGATGCGAGAATTAGAAACCAACGTCGCCTTACGAGTTGAAGAAATGGACTCTCCTGATAAATTTGGGGTTTCAGGACGGGGAGAATTACACCTGGGTATTTTAATTGAAACTATGCGTCGGGAAGGCTATGAATTCCAGGTTTCCCAACCCCAGGTTATCTATCGGGAAGTGAATGGTCAACCCTGTGAACCCTTTGAATATTTAGTGTTGGATGTCCCCGAAGAAGCAGTGGGATCTTGTATTGAACGCTTAGGACAACGCAAAGGGGAAATGCGAGATATGCAAACCGGGACAAACGGACGAACCCAATTAGAGTTTGTGGTTCCCGCGCGAGGTTTGATCGGGTTTCGGGGAGATTTCATCCGCATTACACGAGGGGAAGGGATCATGAACCACAGTTTCTTGGAATATCGTCCTCTTTCTGGTGATCTAGAAACTCGTTACAATGGGGTGATTACTTCCTTTGAGGAAGGGGTGGCTACTTTCTACGCTTTGAAAAATGCTGAAGATCGCGGTGTCTTCTTTATTACCCCTGGAACTAAAGTTTACAAGGGGATGATTATTGGGGAAAGTAACCGTCCGCAAGATGTGGAATTAAATGTCTGCAAAACCAAGCAATTAACTAACCATCGTTCGGCTACTGGAGATGAATTAGTTCAATTACAAGCCCCCGAAGAAATGAGTTTAGAACGGGCGTTAGAATATATCGGGTCTGATGAATTGGTTGAAGTGACACCAGAATCAATTCGGTTACGGAAGATGAAAACCAAGAAATTAGCGAAACGCTAAACGTTACAGTGATTTAGGGTGGGTATTGCCCACCTTTTTTTTGTAAAAAACGGAATAGGAAAGACTGGATTTCTAGAATTAAGGGAATGTGGGGAATTCACTTCCCCACTCAGATACGTCATTAGGTAGATTGTTGAGGGGCGATCGCTTTCCATCCGATTAATTTATTCCCCATCCTAAACAAGATTGTATTAGCTAGTCCTAATTGTTGAACAGCTTGAATGATATTATTTTCTTGGGACGATAATTCATTAATGAAGTCAGGACATTGACCACAATCTAAACAGATAACTGTTGAAGACTCCCAAGGTTCTCGAAACACTTGACATTGGGAGGGTAATGATCTAACTAATTTGCGGAGTCGATTAATAGCTATTTTTTCCAAGTCCGCACTGGTACAATTAAAAGGAAGATGGGAATTGTTCATAAAGTCCTCATGGTATAGATGGAGCGATCGCTCCCGATCCTCTTTACCGCTGCTTGCTGTCTATGACAACGTCGGAAAAAGTGATCTCAATTAATTGATCTATCTATTACTATTTTCGCTCACTCAACGTCGAGTTAACTATTGGGGTAAACCCATCATTGGCTGAGTCCCTTTTTAAAGTACCACTCATATCAAAGGGAGGTTGTTACCCTTGTGACCAAAGTTGAGAACGGATAGAGTAGGATTTAGCCGAAAATTTTTTATAATAATTATTTAAGATATTATTTGTCCTAAAATGGCAAAAGGCCCGGAGTCTACGCCTATCACAAGCATCCCGTATTGCTGCTACCTTCCGGTCCTGACAAGGTTTGGGCGTTGTCATCGCATAGGTCCGAGCCATTTACTAGGATAACATAGAATTTAGAGATTCCCTAGGGGATTAAGATTATTCTTCATCACTTTTCAAAATTTGAGGAACTCGGAAAAAATCTCCTTCTTGTTCAGGGGCTTCTTTGAGTAGGGACTCGCGATCGCTGTAAACATCCGAACTATCACGGCGAGTAATGTTACTCACTTCGATCGCCCTGGTGGTTGGGGGGACATCTTCGGTGTCGAGTTCACTTAATTGCTCAAAATATTCCAAAATACTATTTAATTGGGGGGCAAATTCTTCTTCTTCCTTGGGGGTTATTTCTAGTCTGGCTAAGTGGGCGATTTTCTGAACTTGTTGGCGATCAATCATTTTTTTTCTCCAATATTGCTATTTTCCCAATGTTTAGGTTAAAAGAAGACATCCATTTCCGAACGCCCTGTTATTTTCAGCCAGTTTTGCGCTTCAATGTAGTTATTGGGGGCTAAGCGGATAGCTTGTTTCCAGTATTCGGCGGCTTTATCAAATAAGGCTTCTGCTTCTTCTTCTCGTCCTTCTTCTTTGGCTTTTTCCCCTTGGTAATGATAGATGACAGCGATGTTATTCAAGGCTGAGGGCATACGGGGGTTAAGATCTACTGATTCGTTGTAGTATTCTAGGGCTTTGGCTTGATCGCCGTTACTGGCATGAATGATTCCAATATTGTAGAGGATATAGCTGCGATCGTTGGGATCTTCTTCTAGTTTAAGGGCTTCGTAGTAATTATCTAATGCTTCGGCATATTCCCCATCGGCTTGGGCTGACATTCCATCGCGGTAGTAAACAAAGGCTTCTTTGGCTTTCTGGTTGGTGGGCAGAATTTTGAGGATGATATCTGCCATTACGGTAAAGCTTTTATCGATGAAGTTGTCATTACGCTGAGTTCTAGGCATGGTCTTAATCTTAAGGGGATTTCAAGTTGAATTCTTGTAATTTTATCCTACCAAATAATGTTGGTCATAGGATAACAGATGTCTAGTATGGGTTAGAATGAGCTAAACTAACCATTATTTTAATGTTTCTTATTGAAGCTCTCAAACTCTTAAAAACTGGGTTAAATTTATTTCTAAGTTTACAGAAATTCCTGTTTTTTTAAAAGTAAAAAATAGGCAATAAACTCTACCGATTATCTATAAAAATAATGAGTAAAAACAATAATAGGGTAAGTCATTAATCAGAGATTGTTATTGGTTTTTATCCTCCTTTTAAGCGAGAATTTACCGAATATGCAGTTAATTAAGGAGTTATATTGGGTTTCGTTCCTCAACCCAACCGACAAGATCAGCGATCGCACTATATCAAAGCGAACATACAGAGGAAGAACGATTGGTGTGTATGGATGAGGCCGCGATCTCTGCTAGTGGAAGGCTCACAAGTATAAAAATTTCTTGATTATAAACTTGTTAATAAACATAAATAATTTGGGAATACTAAAAATAAAATCTATGATGATAGAACTATTAATTGGGTTAATTTCAATATTTTTATTAATTTTATTCGTTTACTTATTTACAGCCTTAATTTCTTTTATAGTATCTAACTTGTTTAGTATATTTTTACTTCTTCTTATATTTGGATTCATAATTTCTCTTATTAATTCACTCATAAGTCAAACATCCAAAAACATTTCCAAAATAAAATATAAAAAGCGTAGTAAAGAATATGTAAAAGACTTAAATAAAAGATACAAAAAACAATTGGAAGATATTTTAGGACAAGAAATACATGATAAAAGAAATAATAGAAAAAACAAATAGTATGCTCTTCCTAGTTTAACAATAAAAAAATATGTGAACAAAGATTTTTAATATCTCATCATCATATTGAAGCAGTAATTGACACAGTGGAAATTTTTTAGTATGCTAGGTATTGCACCTTGAAAACTAAATAAACCATCCTGTTTGTAAGAAGCTTGCTTTTACCCATATTCAAAGGTTAACGAATATGATTATCAAAGTTAAGCGTCTTGAACGCCTTCTTAAGAAGGAAGGGTTTATTAGAAGAACAAAACCATCATCTCACATCACAGTCGATGGACTCACCCTGATGGTCGAAAGACGACTATCTCTAGTCACGGCTGTAATGAAATTTATGGGAAACTTCTAAAAAAAATCTTACAAGACATTCAAATAAGTGTATCTGACCTAAAAGAAAAACTTTAAAAATAACTATATTTAAAATCATAAATCTAAAACTATATTTAACCTAATTAAGACTACTTATTAATGAATTGATTATATCGAAGATAACACTTATTTTAACCTTAAAAACTTAGTTACTCCTGGTGTCAGTTTTCAGGTTACTGAACACGGGTAAAAGCCAGCTAAATCTTACAGGAACTAAAAAATTGATCAATTAACTAAATTTAATCTTGAAATTTGATATTAATTTTTATGATTATAAACGATATAAAATTGGCAGTTGATGTTAATAAATTTTTTATTTCTCGTCATGCAAAGGAAGAAGCGGAAGCCGATAGTCTAAGTCTTGATGAAATACTAAGTTCAGTTACTCAAGGAGAAATAATAGAGCATTATGATGACGACAAACCGTTACCTAGTTGTTTAATTTATGGACAAAGTAATAAGGATCGGCCAGTTCATAGTGTTTGGGCATATAATGGAGATACAGGTTATGCTATTTTGATTACAGTTTATCGTCCAGATCCTCAAAAATGGATTAACTGGCGTATTCGACGAAAAATAAACTAAATAATATCTAGATTGGAATTAATTAAGATGTTACCTATTAGTCAATGTATTATCTGTTCAGGAACTTTAAAAGAGCAAAAAGTCACCGAAATTGTACGGGGGGCAGGTAATACAGCGACTTTGACGGTTGAAGCGTTAGTCTGTCAAAAATGTGGAGAACGCTATTATCATGCAGATATTATTAGACAACTTGAAGAAATTAAAGCTAAATTAGAACGCAAAGAAACAGATGATTTTATTGTAGTTGGTCAATCTTTTACCGTGAATTAGGTGCATTACATTATAATTAATGCACCCTACAAGATCGGTGATCACAGTAAATTATTAATAATTGTAAACAATAGATTGTTAAGTTGTTTGAGATGGGTAACTTAAATGGGTTATCAACATATACGGACTTGTTTTATGTCACTTCTAGAGATATTTCACAGGCTAATTTCTAATACTCATAATCCTGAGTTAGATGAAGCAAGAAAAAGACACGATAATTTACCAAAAACTGATTATGGAAAAGATGAAAAATTGTCATTAGAGGAATTTGAAAGAGATAAAAAAATAAGTTTTCAAAGAGGTTATGAATTAGCGATTATATTAGGAGCAACAATAGAAGAACATTACTCTTTAGGTAAACAAAAGCCAGTTAGAGATGCTATTATGCAAACATTGGCTTACCTGGCTAACAAGGGCAGAATTTTTCCTGATATGGATTATGAAAATATTTGGTACACAGATTATTATGATATTATTGAGTTAGCTAAGGATATGAATCTAGGTGATGATACTTTACCTCATTGGCCTGAAGAATCGAATCAATTTAAACGTTATTTAGAACTTAATGTATCTGATTTAGTACAAATTTTTCTAAGTTTTTCAGAAGAAGCTTTATTAGAAGAGTATAAGTTTAAAGCTAATAAAGATCGTTGGATTAAATATGTATTGAGAGAAACTTTAAAAACAAGGAAACGTTTTGCCCGTGAGAAACAAAAAGAAAAAGATACAATTCGATTTTCTCCTGATATTCTTAAAAAAATAGAAAAAGAGCAAATCAAGTAGTGTTTTGGAACAAATAGGGTAAGTCATTAACAACCCACCCTAAACTATCAGAAACGAAACCTAATTAACGGTAGTTTCAGCCTCAATATTCCCCTTACTGTGTCCATTCCCGTTGCCTATTTCTAACTGCCTTGCAGCTAAATATTGATACATTTGCCAACGGGTATTAACATCTGCTTGCGCTTCTTTAAGCAGTTTTTTGGCAGCATCTGGTTTACTTCTGGCTAACATTTTGAAACGGTTTTCTTGATACATGGTCCGTTCAATAGGAAGCTTAGGACTCCTCATATCTAACTGTAAGGGGTTCTTTCCTTCTCCTACTAAGTCGGGATGATAACGATACAATAACCAGCGTCCACTGTCCACAATGTCCTTCTGATAACTCATAGCAGTGGTCATATTGATACCGTGGGCGATACAGTGAGAATAGGCAATAATCAAAGAAACACCCTCATAAGCTTCTGCTTCTAAAAAGGCTTTGATACTATGCTCATTCTTTGCACCCATGGCCACACTAGCCACATAAACGTTACCGTAGGTCATGGCCATTAACCCTAAGTCTTTCTTGGGTGAGGGTTTACCTCCAGAAGCAAACTTGGCTACCGCAGCGCGAGGGGTGGCTTTAGAAGCTTGTCCTCCAGTATTGGAATAAACTTCTGTGTCCATAACCAAAATATTGACGTTGCGGCCACTGGCTAACACATGGTCTAACCCACCATAACCAATATCATAAGCCCAACCGTCACCGCCGATGATCCAAACACTCTTTTTCACTAAATAGTCGGCTACAGACTGCAACATAGTAACTTTAGCTTGCAGGGACTCATCTAGGTTACTGTTGCTTAACTCCCCTAAACGGTGTTTGAGGATAGCCACTCGTTCCCGTTGTTCAAAGATGTCTGCTTCATCTATCTGTTGGGCGTTCAATAACTCTTGCGCTAGGGTTTCCCCAATATCAGAAGCAAGACTTTTCACTAACTCCGTCGCAAACTCCGCTTGTTTATCGATGGAAACTCGGAACCCTAAACCGAATTCTGCGTTATCTTCAAAGAGAGAGTTTGACCAGGCTGGGCCTCTTCCCTCTTGGTTATGGGTCCAAGGCGTAGTGGGTAAGTTACCGCCATAAATAGAAGAACATCCCGTGGCGTTGGCTACTACCATGCGATCGCCAAACAACTGAGTCGCTAATTTAATATAAGGGGTTTCTCCACATCCTGCACAAGCACCGGAAAACTCAAATAAGGGTTCTTGCATCTGTTGATGGCTTATTTTGTTGAGTTTCAGGGTATTTCGGTCGGGGTTGCGAATAGATAGGAAATAGTCCCAGTTTGCTCGTTCTTGTTCCCTGATAGGGAGTTGTGGGGCCATA
Organism: unicellular cyanobacterium SU2; assembly: GCA_002110465.1. Classification (GTDB taxonomy): domain Bacteria; phylum Cyanobacteriota; class Cyanobacteriia; order Cyanobacteriales; family Microcystaceae; genus Rippkaea. The sequence continues at coordinate 78,103 of NEED01000078.1, forward strand.
TTGATGGCTTTTAGTTTGGGTTGTGATTTATTTTTGGCGGGACATACATCAACGCAAACACCGCAACCGGTACAGTCTTCAGCAGCCACTTGTATCGTAAACTTCAGTTCTGTTTTCTTCCAGTCTAAGTCCTTCGCTGGCGCACTTTTGAAGCTGGCCGGGGCATTAGTTAAGGCTGCTTCTTCATAGACTTTAGACCGAATAACGGCATGGGGACAAACGAGAACACATTTACCACATTGAACGCAAACATCTTCATCCCAAACGGGGACTTCTTGGGCGACGTTGCGTTTTTCCCATTTTGCTGTACCACTGGGATAAGTACCATCGCAGGGTAACGCACTCACGGGGATGTCTTCCCCTTGTCGGGCCATCATTTTCCCTAACACATCACGGATAAATGCCGGGGCGGTGTCTGGGATGGGATGATCAATATCAACCGCGTTATTATCTACCGTTGTCGGAATAGTTACTTCGTGGAGATGATCTAAGGCAGCGTCAACCGCTTTAATGTTCATCTGTACGATGTCTTCCCCTTTCTTACCGTACGTCTTACGGATGTATTTTTTGATCTGTTCTATGGCTTCTTCTCTGGGAAGTACATTGGCTAAGGCAAAGAAGCAGACTTGCATGACGGTGTTTATGCGGCCGCCCATCCCTGCATTTTTGGCTACTTCGTAAGCGTTGATCACATAAACTTTGATGTTTTTGTTAATAATATGTTCCTGCACAGGACGGGGTAACTGTTGCCAGACATATTCGGGTTCGTAGGGACTATTAATCAGAAAAGTTGACCCTTCAATAGCTGGTTCTAAGAGGTCAAATTTTTCTAAAAATTCCCATTGATGACAAGCAACAAAGTTAGCTTTTGTTACTAAGTAAATAGACTTGATCGGGTTCGGTCCAAACCGGAGGTGAGATACAGTAACAGAACCGGATTTTTTGGAGTCGTAAACGAAATAACCTTGCGCATAGTTCTCCGTTTCTTCTCCAATAATTTTAATGGAGTTTTTGTTAGCACCGACGGTTCCATCTGAGCCTAAACCATAAAAGATTGCTCGGACAACGTTATCGGGTTCGGTGGAAAAGTTCGGATCGTAATCAATGCTGGTATTGCTGAGATCATCTTTAATACCAATAGTAAAATGATTTTTCGGTTTATCTAAAGCTAGGTTATCAAACACCCCTTTTACCATGGCAGAAGTAAACTCTTTTGATGATAAACCATAGCGTCCTCCTACTATTTTCGGTAAAGGCATTTCCTGACAACATTCCATAAACCCGGTTACCACATCTACATATAAAGGTTCTCCTGCTGAACCGGCTTCTTTGGTGCGATCTAAAACAGCAATTTTTTTGACAGTTTTCGGTAACGCTTCGATTAATTTTTCGGCTGCAAAGGGGCGATATAACCGAACTTTTAAAACCCCAACTTTTTCCCCTTGGTTGAGCAAATAATCTACAGTTTCGTGAACGGTTTCACAACCGGAACCCATTAAAATGATGACTCTTTCTGCTTTAGAATCACCATGATATTCGTAGAGTTTATATTGTCTTCCGGTGAGTTGGGCAAACTTATCCATAGCTGTCTGTAAAATGTCGGGATAAGCTGCATAAAAGGGGTTGACGGTTTCTCTGGCCTGAAAGTACACATCGGGGTTTTGGGCTGTTCCCCGAATAACTGGGCGATCAGGGGTTAAGGCCCTTTGTCTATGAGCGATCACCCATTCATCTTCGATCAGCGATCGCAACACCGCATCATCCAATAATTCTACTTTCTGCACTTCGTGGGAGGTGCGAAACCCATCAAAAAAGTGTAGTCCGGCGACTCTACTCTCGTAACTGGCTGCGGTGGTAATGGCTGCAAAGTCTTGGGCTTCTTGCACGGATGCAGAACTTATCAAGGCTAACCCGGTACTCCGGGCGGCCATGACATCGGCATGATCTCCGAAGATAGATAAAGCTTGAGCAGCCAGCGATCGCGCGGCCACATGGATCACTGTTGCAGTAAGTTCCCCTGCTATTTTGTAGAGGTTGGGGATCATCAATAATAAGCCCTGAGAGGCGGTAAATGTGGTCGTTAACGCCCCTGTTTGCAACGATCCGTGGATTGCCCCGGCTGCCCCTCCTTCGCTCTGCATTTCCACGATAGAAGGGACGGTTCCCCAGAGGTTGGGTTGTCCGACGGAGGCCCAAGCGTCAGCCCATTCTCCCATGGGTGAAGAGGGGGTAATGGGATAAATGGCGATCACTTCGTTGAGACGGTAGGCAACTCTGGCAACGGCTTCGTTTCCATCAATGGTGGCGTAGGTTTTGCTGTTCATAGTGTTCTCTGTCATTTAGCGATCGATCAGGTTGAATGGTAATTTTTGTTGCAAAAACTTGACAATTTGTGGAAAAAATATCAGAAAATGATTGATTTTTGGGGTCTGATTAAGGCAATATTAGGGTTGTTTTTGATCGAGGTTTGTCATAGGGGTTAATGATGAGACTTCTACTTTCATGATCGAACATAATTTAAGAGATAGAACAATTTATTATCTTTTTTTAATACCGTTATTTCACCTATTCATTTTGTTATAATGACAATGACGGAAATCATATAAAACCAAGAAACCCATTATGGAAACAATTAATATTAAGGTTGAACAAGAAGTCGCTAAAGCTTATCGGGAGTCTGATAGTAAAAAACAAGAACAAATAAGTACAATTATTAAACTATTTTTGAATAAGAAATTTTCTCAAAAAAGTCTCAGTGAAGTAATGGAAGAAATCGCTGACAAGGCAGAAAAACGAGGCTTGACTCCTGAAATTTTAGAAGATATTTTAAATGATGAACCATAAACATTTTGTGATAGATACCAATGTCTTAGTCAGTGCATTACTGATTAAAAAATCTTCTGCTTTTAAAGTCATTAAAGTGGTGGAAGAACTTGGAATTACTTTATATTCTGAGCAAACATTAGACGAAATAACCCAAGTTTTACAAAGAAAGAAGTTTGATAAATATCTCACCATAGAAGAAAGACAAAAGTTTATTCTTAAATTTATAGAAAAATCAGAATTAGTTACAGTCACAGACTCTATTACTATTTGTCGAGACTCAAAAGATAATCAATTTTTAGAATTGGCTGTAAGTGGTAAAGCTGATTGTATAATAACAGGAGATGAAGATTTATTGCTCTTAAATCCTTTTAAGAACATTCCTATTATTACTGTTAACGACTTCTTGAAACTTTATGATGAGTAACCCGATGTCTAACTTATTATCCCCCCATCAATCATTAAATAAAGCTTTCCTCAAAGTTAAACCCACTCGTCAACATTTTGAGCAGTTTAAAGGTAATTTACAACAATTACTAAACAGTATTAAGGAAACAGAATTAGAAGAATATAATAAAAATTTGCTGCGAGATTTTCTAAAAGATACCTATTATCAAGATGATTATTTTATCAACACAAAATATAAAAAAGACTTAGTTATTTATAATAACAAAACTAATGAGAGTACAGTAGGAGTTATTTTAGAATGCAAACAACCCAATAATCAAGCTGAAATGCCAAAGGTAGATAAGCTTAATGTTAAAGCATTACAGCAGTTACTTTTATATTTCTTTCAAGAGAGAATTACAGAAAATAATATTAATCTTAAATATCTCATTATTACTAATGTTTATGAGTGGTTCATTTTTGATGCACAAGACTTTGAACGCTTATTTTATCAAGACAAAGCTTTAGTTAAACAGTTTGATAAGTTTACGGATAAAAAGTTAACCGGTACAGGTACAGACTTTTTCTATAAAGATATTGCCAAACCTGCGATCGATAAAAAAGAAGCAGAATTAAACTTTGTTTATGTTAATCTACAGGAAGGTATAGATAATGAAAAACAGTTACGGGACTTATATAAGTTATTTTCCCCTGAACATTTATTAAAGTTACCCTTTCTCAATGATAGTAATAGTTTAGATAAGGAATTTTACAACGAGTTATTATACATTATTGGTTTGACAGAAGTTAAGGAAAAAAATAAGAAGTTAATTAAACGAAATAAAGCAGACAAAAGAAACAGTGGATCATTAATTGAAAATGCCATCACTCAACTACAAGGGTTAGATAAACTCTCAAGAATTAGTGATCTTTTAAAGTTTGGAGACAATATAGAAGAACAACTTTTTAATGTTAGTTTAGAATTAGTTATTATTTGGATTAATCGTATTTTATTTCTAAAGTTATTAGAAGCACAACTGATTAATTATCATCAAGGGGATAAGTCTTTTGCTTTTTTACATTTAGATAAAATAACGAACTATTCTGACCTAAATTTTCTCTTTTTTAATGTCTTAGCTTGCGAAAATAGTCAACGGGATGATTATATTAAAAGCAATTTTGCAACTATTCCTTATCTCAATAGTTCCCTTTTTGAACCCACAAACTTAGAACATAAAACCATTGTTATTAGTAATCTTCGACAAGAAACTTTACCTATTTTTTCGGGAACCGTGTTAAAAGATACCACAGGGAAAAAACGAACAGGAAACTTAAATGCACTACAATATTTATTTGAGTTTCTAGATGCTTATGATTTTAGTAGTGAGGGTTCCGAAGCAATACAAGAAGATAATAAACGGTTAATTAATGCGTCAGTTTTGGGGTTGATTTTTGAGAAGATAAACGGTTATAAAGATGGTTCCTTTTTTACTCCTGGTTTTATTACTATGTATATGTGTCGAGAAACCATTAGACGGGGAGTTATTGAGAAGTTTAATGAGGTGAAAAAATGGAACTGTAACACCATCAATGATCTCTATAATAAGATTGATGATAAAACAGAAGGAAACGAGATTATCAATAGTCTAAAAATTTGTGACCCTGCGGTGGGTTCCGGTCATTTTTTGGTATCTGCTTTAAATGAAATTATCGCTATAAAAAGTGAGTTAAAAATATTACAAGATAAGGAAGGTAAGACGTTACGAGACTATACAATACAAGTAGTAAATGATGAGTTAGTCATTGAAGATGATAACGAAACGTTGTTTGAATATAATCCTAAAAATAAGGAAAGTCAACGAATACAAGAAACTTTATTTCATGAGAAACAGACGATTATCGAAAATTGTTTATTTAGGGTAGATATTAATCCTAACTCCGTTAAAATTTGTCGCTTACGGTTATGGATAGAGTTATTGAAAAATGCTTATTATAAAGGGGAAAATGAGTTAGAAACTTTACCCAATATTGACATTAATATTAAGTGTGGTAACTCTTTAATTAGTCGGTTTAGGTTAGATTCAGATTTAAAAGTAGCATTGAGTAAGAGTAAGTCTGATATTCCTACTTATCAAACTGCTGTACAAACCTATCGCAGTGCAAAAAGTAAAGAAGAAAAGCGAGAAATGGAACGATTGATTACAAAAATAAAGGAGAATTTTAAGACAACTTTATATGGTACTGATCCTAAAAAGGTTAAACTGAGAAAGTTAGAATCAGATTTATATTTATTACAGAATCAAACTGAATTATTTGAGGAAACGAAGACGGAAAAAGAAAAGAAAGCAAAAGAAAAGAAGATCACTAAGTTACACAATGACATAGATAAGTTAACCGTTGAGTTAGAAGAAATAGAAAGCGGTAAGTTATATCAAAATGCGTTTGAATGGCGTTTTGAATTCCCCGAAGTGTTAAATAATAAGGGTGATTTTGTTGGTTTTGATATCATTATTGGTAATCCTCCTTGGGGGGTAAAAATGAATACTACACAATTGCAACATATCAAAAGTACAAATTCTGATATTATTGTTAGAATGATAGACTCTTTTATGTTCTTTGTTAATTTAACTTTTTCTTTAAAATCTAAACTTGGTATTATCTGCCAAATAATACCAGATGTTATTTTGTATCAACTTGATAACGAGAAATTACGAGAAAAAATATTAAATATATCTCAACTAAAAATAGCATTAAATTTAGGAGATGGAATTTTTGAAGATGTTTCAAGACCTTCTTGTATTATACTTTTAACTTCTAAACTCAATAATATTTCTTTAATAGGAGAATACTTACCCTCTAAACGATAGTCCCAGTTTGAAACCTTTATTAGAACAAGAGTTGGAACAATGGTATCATTATGGGAAAAAAGAAGCAGCTAAAGAAACTAAATTATCTTTAGATACTTTTCCTGAGTCTTGTCCTTTTACTATCGAAATAGTTTTAGATTCAGATTTTTTGCCAGAATAAGCCTTACAAAATCAATCTCCTAAAATATCAAGTGCGATCGCCGAATTTAATCAATGAAAAATATTGATATTGATTAAGTAGGGGTCAACAACTGTCAACCCTTCATAAAATCAGAAGGGAAAATGGTTTGCTGTTGTCTTTGTCTCCCCTACTCTTAAATCTAGTTCCCCCACATTTTGGTAATAATGGTTTCTGGTGGAATATCAGCAACCTTATCGGTGGTTGATTGAATGCCAATATAGCGATCAGAATCCGAGGGGAAGCGTTTCTCTAACGCGGTAGGACCAAACAGTCCAATAGTATAAGTCCCCACAGCAACAGCTAACTGGAGGGAATCACTGTCGGTACAGAGGATTAAATTTGCCGCCGCAATAATAGCTGCCATTTTACCAGGATCACTTGGTTGAATTATCTTGAGGCTAGGATAAGCTTCGCGCATCATAGCAATCTGCTCAGCATTATTATCATCTTGTAGCAGTACCACCGATAAATTTGGCTGTTTTTCCCTAATACTCTCGATAATACTTCCCCATCGTTCAACCGGATAAATAGCGTGGGAATCTTGAGGAATTTGACTCGAACCGTTGTATATCAGGATATAACCCTCTTTCAGGTCAAGTCTTTCTTGTTGAGCTTGAGCCCAATCAATATCTTTAGTGGGAACGGCAATTTTTAGGGGTGGACAGAGAGATTGAATCCCAAGTCCTTCTAGAAGATCATGAGCAACATGGGAGGCATACTGTTCCGTTTTTAGGAGAACGGGGTTAGACACAAACCAAGAGGTTTGGCTTTCGTACCCAATCCTTAAAGGAATGCCATTTAACCACAACAGGAGGTCGATAGTCCACCTTTGTCCAAAGTTAAGGGCTACATCATACTCGCGATCGCGGATCATGCCCAAGACATTCAAATAATCAGCTAATCCATTGCGATCTTTATAATCAAAAGCGAGGATTTCATTAACATAGGGACACACCCGATAAGCTGCTTTAGCACGGGGTTCAACCATGACATCAATGGTAGCGTTCGGGTATTGGGTTTTGAGATCTTCGAGGGTAGGAAAAAATAAGATTTGGTCGCCAATTCCCCCAGGAACCAGGGCTAGTATTCGCATAGGCACGATCCTTAGATTAGCAATCTGTCGGCTTAATCACAACACAACAGCTTCATTCTAAGGGAAGATTCCCCTAAATCTCCTATCTGTTCAGAATAAATTCTTATATAAATAAAATTTATTCAATTCTGCTTTTTCCTTTTTAAAGATAAGATTATTTTATATAATAATCAAAAACTGTAGTCACAACTAAGGGTTTTTGTCTTAATTTAGATCACAATTTGTTTAAGAGAAGATTAAATTAAAACGAAATATTAAGACAAGATTAGAAATATCAAGTTTCATCCCTTAAAATATATCTATAACTTTCTCGGGAGAAAAGGGATGAATAAGTCAGAAAAAGAAATAAAAAAAGACTTTCTACACCCTAAAAGTTCTTATCAGGGAGAATATAGTGCTAATAACTTTATTTTCAACACAAACTTACAGGAATTTGCCCAAAAGATTAGTTATATTTCCAGTCTTCACACAGGAGGTAAATTATCTTCTCAAGAAGCGTACCAAGAAATTGAGGTATTATGGCAACAACTAGAATACACTCAGCGAATGATCTTCAGTGGCAGACAACTGTGACGACTATTAATCGAAAGTGCATCGCCTCGCATCTCATCTTTTAACTAAAGCGCAAGAGTCCCCGCCCTCAGCCTAGCGACTAGATGTGGTGTATTATCTTCAGCAAGCTGAGTCGAACCGTTACGGGCTAAAATAGAAAAAAAATAGTATAATTCTAGATCTACAGACAGTAAAGATATCCAGATTCCTTTAAAGATATTCCTCTGTGATTTTCAATGTTTACCTAATTAGAGATTGTTTTTCAGCCAAATTCCTTGATACTAATTGACAGATCTATGAATTAAAGTGCTGTGACCCCCAAGTTCTAGCGGAATTATCTATCCAGAAATCGAAGTTTTGTCTGGATTTAACCATCTATAATTTTTGATCTCTTATCAAGCATTAAGTATGAAACCACAAGCAGATTCACGGTTTGACTACGTTAAGATTAATTTAGCCTCTCCAGAGCGGGTTCGTCAGTGGGGAGAAAGAACCCTTCCCAACGGCGTTGTCGTGGGAGAAGTGACCAAACCGGAAACCATCAACTATCGGACTCTCAAACCAGAAATGGATGGTTTATTCTGTGAGCGTATTTTTGGGCCATCTAAAGATTGGGAATGTTGGTGTGGTAAATATAAACGAGTCCGTCACCGAGGGATTGTCTGCGAACGGTGTGGGGTAGAAGTAACAGAATCTCGTGTCCGTCGCCATCGCATGGGTTTTATTAAATTAGCCGCCCCCGTTACCCATGTTTGGTATCTCAAGGGAATTCCTAGTTATCTAAGCATCCTCTTAGATATGGCCTTACGGGATGTAGAACAAATTGTTTACTTTAACTCCTATGTGGTTCTCGACCCAGGTAATGCTAGTAATCTATCCTACAAACAACTTTTAACCGAAGATCAATGGATTGAAATCGAAGACCAAATCTACGCCGAAGACTCTGAACTACAAGGAATTGAGGTGGGAATTGGCGCAGAAGCCATTCAACGGCTACTACAAGAAATTAATTTAGATGAAGTTGCAGAAAAACTCCGAGAAGAAATTCTCGAAAGTAAAGGTCAGAAACGGGCTAAATTAATTAAGCGATTACGGGTCATTGATAACTTCATTGCGACGGAATCTCGACCAGAATGGATGGTACTAGAGGTCATTCCTGTAATTCCCCCTGATTTACGCCCCATGGTTCAGTTAGATGGGGGTCGCTTTGCTACCTCTGACCTTAATGATCTCTATCGACGGGTAATTAACCGGAATAATCGTCTCGCCCGTCTACAGGAAATTTTAGCCCCTGAAATCATTGTCCGTAACGAAAAACGGATGTTACAAGAGGCGGTAGATGCGTTGATTGATAACGGACGGCGAGGACGTACAGTCGTAGGGGCAAATAATCGCGCCTTAAAGTCCCTGTCGGATATTATTGAAGGGAAACAAGGTCGCTTCCGTCAAAACCTCCTAGGAAAACGGGTAGACTACTCTGGACGGTCTGTTATTGTGGTCGGTCCTAAGCTGAAGATTTATCAGTGTGGTTTACCGCGAGAAATGGCGATCGAGTTGTTCCAACCCTTTGTCATTCATCGTTTGATTCGTTTGGGGTTAGTAAATAATATTAAGGCGGCTAAAAAGCTGATTGTTCGGGAAGATCCTAGCGTGTGGAATGTTCTAGAAGAGGTGATTACGGGACACCCTGTGATGCTTAACCGTGCGCCGACGTTGCACCGTTTAGGGATTCAAGCATTTGAACCGATTTTAGTCGAAGGTCGGGCAATTCAGTTACATCCGTTGGTTTGTCCAGCGTTTAACGCTGACTTTGACGGCGACCAAATGGCGGTTCATGTTCCCCTTTCCCTAGAATCCCAATCTGAAGCACGGTTACTAATGTTAGCCTGTCACAATATTCTGTCTCCTGCAACAGGTAAACCCATTGTCGCTCCTTCTCAGGATATGGTATTGGGATGTTACTATCTTACCGCCGAAAATCCCCAAGCACAGAAGGGAGCAGGTCGCTATTTTGGCAGTTTTGACGACGCACTCAAAGCTTACGAACAAGAACAAGTGGATTTACACGCCTACATTTGGCTTCGCATTGGTGTAGATGAAGAGGTGGTGACTCTCAAACCCGATCACGAAGTGCTTAAAGAGGAAACCCTAGACGACGGAAGTGTGGTTAAACATTATCGTGAACGTCGAGTAAGGGAAAAGGATGGGGAAGTTCTCGCCCAATTTGTCCGTACTACCCCTGGTCGAATTATCTACAATAAAACCATTCAGGATGCACTGGTTGCTGTTTAATTGACTGTCCTTTCAACAAATAGGTTTTTTGTAATGCAGTGGTTGGGGAGCTATTTCCTAACCACTCTTTTATCATAAAAATATGAGTCGATTACTTTTTGACTGGGATAATGAAAAAAATAGAATTAATCAACAAAAGCATGGAGTTTCTTTTGAAGAAGCCAAAATGGTTTTTTATGATGATCATGCTATTCAATTTTAGGACGAAGATCATTCTGAAGAGGAAGAGCGATTTTTGCTACTTGGTAGAAGTTCAAAAATGCGAATCTTACTAATTATTCATTGTTTTCGAGAAGAAGAATCTATAATCAGAATTATTTCTGCTAGAAAAGCTACTCAAAAAGAAGCTCAACAATATCGAGGATAACCTAATGAAATCAGAATATGATCTTACTAAAATGAAATGTCGTCCCAATCCCTATGCTAAACAACTCAAGCAACAAGTAACTTTACCGTTAGGAATTGAAGTCATAGAATACTTTAAAAAAAAAGCTAAAGAAAAAGGAATCTCTTATCAAGAATTGATTAATTTATACCTTGAAGATTGTGTTCTCAATAAGCATGAACTGTCATTTTAGTAATTGCTACTAAGTAGTTAGATATAAATAAACAAGGCTATCATAACTTATGTTGACAAAGCAATAACCTTTTCCTATTGCCTGTTATCCGTTTAGGAGTTCCCTTTGTTCACAAGTATAGCAGAATGTAGAATTTAGAATGCAGAATTTAGAATGAAAAACCTTGTCGTGAGTAACTTTGAGGGGTTCGAGTTATCCTAACCTCAATGCGTAGTGCTATAACTTTAAATTTGTCCGACCACTTATTGTGAGAACTAAAAAAATATGTCCTCTAGAAAATTATTGATTTCAAAATCTTCTTCAATGACTGTATTTAATCAAGAAAATTTATTGTTTACTCCTGCATCGCCTAAAGCTGATGCTATACCGACTATTTTTGCTTTTCCTAATGAATATACTGTGGGAATTACCAGTTTAGGCTATCAATTGGTTTGGGCGACTTTAGCGTTGAGATCGGATGTTGATGTCAGTCGTTTATTTACGGATATCCATGAACCTTTACCGCGATCGCCTGAACTTTTGGGCTTTTCTTTTTCCTGGGAACTAGACTATGTTAATATCCTGAATCTTCTCGAATTTTTAGAGATTCCTCTTCATAGTAATCAACGATATAATGAGCATCCTTTAGTGTTTGGTGGGGGACCTGTATTAACAGCTAACCCTGAACCCTTTGCTGCTTTTTTTGATGTAATTTTATTGGGAGATGGAGAAGAGTTACTCGATAATTTTATTGATGGTTATAAAGCAATTATAACGGCAGATCGCCAAACACAATTACGTCATTTATCGAAGATACCAGGGGTTTATATTCCTAGTTTATATGAGGTGACTTATCATAGTTTTGATGGTGAAATTAAATCGATTGAACCGATTGATCATGAGGTTCCAAATATTATCAAAAAACAAACCTATCGAGGTAATATATTATCCGCTTCAACAGTCGTTACAGAAAAAGCTGCTTGGGAAAATATTTATATGGTAGAAGTAGTTAGAAGTTGTCCGGAAATGTGTCGTTTTTGCTTAGCAAGTTATTTAACATTACCCTTTCGGACAGCGAGTTTAGAAGGTTCTTTAATTCCCGCTATCGAAAAAGGTTTAACGGTAACAAATAGAATAGGATTATTAGGTGCCTCTGTTACCCAACATCCTGAATTTGAAACGTTGTTAGACTATTTATCTCAGTCTAAATATGAAGATGTTCGTGTTAGTATTGCTTCGGTTCGGACTAATACGGTTACTGAAAAGTTAGCCAAAACTTTAGCAAATAGGGGAACTCGTTCGATTACGATTGCCGTTGAAAGTGGCTCAGATAAACTCCGTAAAATTATTAATAAAAAATTAATTAATGAAGAAATAATTCAAGCAGCAATTAATGCTAAAGCAGGGGGATTAAAAGCAATAAAGTTTTATGGTATGGCGGGAATTCCTGGGGAAGAAGATTCAGATATAGAAGAAACAATTATGATATTAGAAAGCATTAAAAAAGCTACACCAGGATTAAGATTAACCTTCGGTTGCAGTACCTTTGTCCCTAAATCTCACACTCCTTTTCAATGGTTCGGGGTTAATAATGAGGCTAAAAAAAGACTTAAGTATTTAGAAAAACAGTTAGGTAAACGAGGCATTGATTTTCGTCCAGAAAGTTATAATTGGTCTGTGATTCAAGCTTTAATTTCTAGGGGCGATCGCCGTCTCTCAAAACTCTTAGAATTAACCCGATATTATGGAGATACATTAGGAAGTTATAAACGAGCCTTTAAAGAATTAAAAGGACAATTACCTCCTTTAGATTTTTATGTTTATAATAATTGGAAACTTGATCAACTATTACCTTGGAATCATCTACAAGGTCCTTTACCACAAGAAACTTTAATAAAGCATTTAGATGAATCGATGAGTAATATCTGAAGGATTACTTTTTAAAATAAACAGGGTAACAAAGATGTCTTAACTCTATCCTCCTTGATAAGGATAAAATTCAAAAAATATGGAAAACAAGCTTCTTAATAATCGCTATCAGATCCTAAAAAAGTTAGGACACGGAGGATTTGGAACAACTTATTTAGCAGAAGATATTCAAATGCCTTCTCATCGCCTTTGTGTGATCAAAGAACTTCAACCGGTGGATAATCAACCTGAAATTTATCAATTAATTAAAGAACGTTTTCAAAGAGAAGCAGCTATCTTAGAAAACTTAGGAGATAAACATCAACAAATTCCTCAACTTTATGCTTATTGTGAAGAACACGGACAATTTTATTTGGTTCAAGAATATATTAACGGTGAAACGCTTTCAACGAAAATTTCAAAAAATGGAATAGTAAGTGAAAATATTGCTCAAGAAATACTCTTAAACCTTTTAACTGTTTTATTATATGTTCACAGTCAAAAAATTATTCATAGGGATATTAAACCAGACAATATTATTATTCGTGATTCAGATAATCTTCCTGTTCTCATTGATTTTGGTGCAGTTAAAGAAACTATGGGAACCATGATAAAGACTTTAGGAAATGTTACCAAATCTATTATTATTGGAACACCTGGTTTTATGTCTCCAGAACAAAGTATGGGACGACCGGTTTACGCCTCTGATCTTTATAGCTTAGGATTAACTATTATTTATCTTTTAACTGGAAAAATACCTTCAGAATTCACAACCGATCCTCTTACAGGAGAAATTGAGTGGCAAAATTATGCTTCTGGTGTGAGTCCCAATTTAGTGAGGGTTTTAAATAAATCTATTCAGTTTCATTATCAAGATCGTTTTCCTACCGCACAAGCAATGATTGATGAATTAGTTGCATCCTCTTCTCAAAGGACAATTGCTATTCCTTCCTCATTGTCAACATCACCTACTTTTTCTAAAATTAATGTCAATCAAAATTGGTTAAAAATTACTCTTATTAGTGGACTAACAGGAATACTTTTAGCAAGTGGATTTGTTTATATTCAACAAGAGAAGCAAAAAGATTTGGCAGAAAAATTATCTCAAATACAATCATCCTCGGAGTCCCCGACAGTTTTACCCCCCGAAAGAGAAGAAAGTTCTATTCCTACTCCTATCCCTTCTCCAACGGTTTTACCCCCAGAAAATCAAGAAAATTCTGTGACGACTTCTATCCCTTCTCCAACAATTTTACCTCCTGAAAGAGAAGAAAGTTCTATTCCTACTCCTATCCCTTCTCCAACAGTTTTACCTCCTGAAAGAGAAGAAAATTCGATTCCTACTCCTGTCCCTTCTCCAAGTCCCACCCCTAAAAGGGTTGAGTCAGAACCAACTCAAGCAATAAATCTTAATGACAATCAAGCTATTTCTAAGATAGAAAATTTTTATAATCTTGTTTCTAATCAGCAATATGATCAAGCTAAAAAAGTCTTTTCTCCTGAATTAGCTAAGCAATTTTCTCCTAAATTTTTTGATCAATTTGAGCGAGTAACCGTAGAAGATTTAAAAATCACTTCTCGCACAGACTCTATGATTAAGTTTGTGGGACAAAACACCTATGTTTATCTTGATGGTTCAACTCAAAGAGAACTTCGTTCTTATACTCTTGAATATCTCAATGGTGAGATGAAAATGACAGCTTCAGAGTTTATAAAAGTAACTAAATTTCGTTGAAGCGTTATATAATAACTGTAGGTTGGGTTCAGGGATGAAACCCAAAAGATATATCATGAATTTGATAGCAGATTACAGAGTTTCCTGGTTATTCTCAAAAATAATTTATTGATTGGGTTTCCTTAAATCAACCAAACCGACAAAAGCGGCGTAGCTTAGCCAATCGCACTAAAAAAAGTAGAGTAGGATAGTTCCCACTCCACAATCAAAATGACTATAACCAAGCACTCACATCAATTCCTAAAGTTTGTCCTAAATTCAATAAAGGACACAGTTGGGAAGGAGTCCAACGACAAGCCCCATATTCTCCATTTTCTGGATTAGGATCAAGACATTGGGGAACAATTTCCTCGTATAAATGGCAGTAATAAAGTTCTTGGACCTTATCTAAAGATAGGCCTAAATTTAATTGATTTCCTACTTCTACCATTTGAACCAGTCGTTTAATTTCCTCCTCAATTTGGTTAGGATCAGCGTCTTTTAAAATGTGGGATAGACTCTGAAAAATCAAGGTTTCTAAGGTTATCTTTGCTTCAGGAACATCCAGGGTACACCTTAAATGATTAGCTTCTGTTGCGATCGCCTCTAATTCTCCTAAACGGGTATCGGTTTTTTGAAGATCTTCGATCTCTTCTTTTAATAACCGAACTGTGGTTAAACAACGATGGGATAACGCCACGTCAGCCGCCACTTGTAACTCTTTAGGGACAGGTAATTCATCCCGTTGAAAAGCCGCTAAAATACTGTAATTATCCCGATAAACCTGGGTATAAAGTTGATCGAGTTGTTTCTTAGTTTTAGCCGTTAATAGTTGCATAATGCGTTGACGTTCTTCAGCAAAAAGATGCTGTAAGCTAAAGGATTGATCCCCAAATAATTTACCCATCGTTAAAATGGTTTGGGCAGCACTAGCTTGTTTTAACGCCTCAAACAGTTGTTCTTTTACCTCTACATAGGCTAAACGTCCCTTAAACGGTTGAATACAACAATGAAAGTCCCATCCCCCTAAATGCAACACAGCAAAGGTAAAATGATGGCTTTCCCAAGTAATTTCTGAAGTTAGGCGCACTTGTCCCACGGCTAGGGTTAAGTTTCCCATAGACTGCTTTTGATAGTCGAGTTGAGTTGCTGCGTAACAATAAACCTGTTGTTCGGTGGAATATTGAGTAAACAGGGAACTAATGGCATAATGGGCGGCTACCTGTTCAAAATTAACCTGAGCAGATACTACCAATTGATGATAGACCTGACCCCCATCTTTATAGCTTTTCACATTACTAGGGGCTTCTGCTAGACGGCTGATAAATTCCCCTTCTAAGTTGACTCCTGACACTTCTCCCGCTAATTCTAAGGCACGGGCAGCATAACGAAGAATTTGGGTTCCTTCAGGACGGGAAATTTCCTCAAAAAACCATCCGCAACTGGTATACATCAATAGGGTGTGACGCTGAACTTCTAACAGTCGTAGGGCATCAATTTGTTCAGTCGGGGACAGAGAATGGCGTTGATGACGGGTGAGAAACTCTTCTACATTTTCCACCGAGCGATCGAGGATAGTTTCGATATATTCATCTCTAGCTGCCCAAGGATCGTTAAATAGCTTAGTTCCTGCCTCTTCATAGGTAATAATTAATTGATCTCGTAACCAGTCTAAAGTATCCCGTAGAGGTCGCCGCCATTGTTGATGCCAGTCTCCACCGCCACCGCAGCCACAGTCATCTTGCCAGCGATCAACCCCGTGCATACAACTCCAGGCGGTTACGGGTTTGAGTTCCACTTCCCAGGTAGGTTCACAGATACTCAAATAATGAGAGTAATTAGTGACAGTCCATCCCCGTTGTGGAAATTCAACGGTAAAAGCGTAGGCGATACATCTGTCCTTGCCTTCTTTGTGATGACCAAAGGTTTCGCCATCAGTCCCCACACTAACCATTTGGGAGGGGCGGTGATCTCCTTTGACGGCTTGTGCAATCCGTTGGGCGAAATTTGCTGAAGTATCAAGCACATCGCCAAAGCCGATATCTCCTGAAATCGGTCCATCGTAGAAGAATATATCGATATAGCGTCCGTCTTGAATAAAACAGCGATAGGGACGGGTAGGATCAATTTGTCCACCCCCTACTCCATGCCATTCGGGTTCACAATGAGTTTCGGTCGGTAAAGGACGACAACGTTCAGCTTGGGAGGGGGCTAAGATAATAAAACGAATGTCTTCGTCAATTAGGGTTTCTAGGGTAGGATAATCAACGGCTGTTTCTGCTAACCACATTCCTTCTGGGTTGCGACCAAAACGGCGGCGAAAATCTGCTTTTCCCCAACGAATTTGGGTGTATTTGTCTCGTTGATTAGCGAGGGGGAGAATAATATGATTGTAAACTTGGGCGATCGCGTTTCCGTGTCCGTTTAACCGTTGGCAACTTTGGCGATCAGCTTCTAAAATTCGTTTGTAGGTTTCCTGGTCATGGTCTTCTAACCAAGACATCAAAGTCGGTCCAATATTAAAGCTTAAATACTCAAAATTATTAACAATTCCGATCACTTCTCCTTGCGGATTAAAAATTCTAGAAAAAGCATTAGGACGATAACATTCTTGGTGAATGCGTTCATTCCAATTCTGAAAAGGATAAGCACTCGGTTGGCGTTCTATAGTGTCTAAATAAGGGTTTTCCCTAGGGGGTTGATAAAAATGCCCATGAATCGTGACATAAACCCCTGTTGCTGTTGTTAAGGGGTTGGATTTTTCCTCTGTACAATCAGTCGGAGGAGTGACAGCATTTTCAACTAAATAAGTCATAATCAATCCTTAATTAAAGTTTGTGACTTTTACTTAAAATTTGATGCAGCGATGGTTAAAGCTAGGGCTGTATTTCAGACTTTCAGTCAATGTAATGATAATAATGTAAATCAATCTAGATATTCTCTGCTGGCTAATTTATCACATTTTTTATATCAGTGCTATGATTCTCTTTCTTTTACCCTTTTATCTAAAAATAATCTTAAGAATTAAATATTTTTACTAAAGTTATGGTAGCGGAATTCTAGGATTAAAATGTTCTCTTCTCAGAAAAAGTGAAAGTGATTCGGGGAACCTCAATAAGTATTTTTACTGATGTGGTTATCCTCCCTGTGTTCACTCACAAGACAACGATAAGATTCTACTAGGTTGCTTTACAAAAGTTTACAAAATTGGAGAGGTAGCCATGATGAGTATAGCGACAATGTTGATATTTTTCTGGGCGATAGCAGCCATTGCCAACCGACTCAGTAGTGAATATCGATCACTTGAACCATGAAATTACCAAATTTAGATAGTACAGAAATTGATCGTATTGTTGAAATGGCCTGGGAAGATCGAACACCCTTTAAGGCGATCGAGATCCAGTTTGGTCTAAAGGAAAAACAAGTCATTGCCTTGATGCGACGTACCATGAAAACTTCCAGCTTTAAGATGTGGCGTAAACGAGTTACTGGACGTAAAACCAAGCATCAAGTCAAAAGAGACTTTGTTGCTGGTCGTTTTAAATCAAAGAATCAAAAAACATAGATAAAGAGTTTTATTAGAATCTAGTATTTGTCGGGGGGTTGACGGGGAGACAACCCCGTCAGTTAAAGAGTAGTTTACTAGTCAACTAAAAACCTGACGAATATTTTCTTCCTCTATCACCGGAGTGATGTGATTAACGTTCAAGTCTGTCCAATGTCGGAAGAGTTTTCCTAGCTCTGTACTATCGGCTGCTTCAATAACAACCCAAGCTTCGAGCAGCGTTGTTGCAAACCAATGACCAACTATTTTCACGTCATGGGGACTACTACTTCCAAAAGCTAAGAAGCGTTCAAAAGCTTCATTTCGGTGTTCAGGGGTTATATCAACATGAGTTATAAACAACATGGGCTTAATCTCCTGTAAGGAATAAAAGTTAAAAGCTTAAAAGTGTTATGCAGAAGTTTAATCATCGCTTTCTCGGAACATAAGCTGAATTTGATTGTTAACTTCTTCTACGTAATGTTTATGGCTAGCAACACCATAAGTATTGCTAAGAATACAAGCCTTCATGGCTGCCTGAACAATTTTATCTGCTGTAATATTTCCAGCTTTAAACTCAGTTTCAAATGTAAGAGCTCCAGGAATTCCTTCTTTGCTAAAAGTTCCTCGAGATGCCATGCTTGCCAGTAGTTCTGGTGAAATATAAGCTTGTGGTTCCCTAACACAACCTGATTCAGGGGATACTGAAGTTATCTGGGCTTTGATGCTTAGGGAATAAACCGTCAAATTAGCTATGGTGGCAAAGAATAAGAAGCTTAGTAATTGTTGTATGTTAACAGTCATTTTTAACCTCTCACAGAATAGATTAGAGTTACCTTCTACTTTAAATTAATAGGTGTAGTTAAGAGGTTTGATTATTATCTATTAACTATTCTTTATATATGGTCAGCAATATGTCCTAATTTTTTTGTAGTTGTCATAGTTATTCCTATTGATCATTGATTTTTAGTCTATTGGAAAAAATTTTTTTTCCATTTTTCATTTCACTGAAGTGGTTAATCCTATATCGTATCTACTGTCAGAAGGATGCCAATGGAGAGCTTTACCACAAGACTTTTCTCCTTGGTCAACAGGAATAAAACACTTTGATAAGTTGAAAAAGCAAAAAGCTTGTTATCAATTAAAAACACTCTCTTAATCTTTAGAACGTTTCACTCTGGGCAGTAGTATTATTATTGCCTTTTTCTAGAAAAGTCTCCTTTTTTACTCTTCTGTTTTTATGAAAATTAGCTAACAACAGTTCTCACTATTAACTAAAATTCACCAGTCATTCTCTGACCACACCGGATGAGCAAATAGAGACGCTGCAACCCGAACCCCTCGTAGTTGATTTAATAGGGGAAGATGTCCTACAGGCGCGCTTAAATCCCAGGTAAACTCATTCGGATAAAACGTCCAATTATTGTCTTTCTTCCAGCCAATTTTGGGCCACAACTTGGTAAAATCTTTGCCTACCGATAGCCAAAGTTTACGTTGTACCGAGAAGCCAAATTTCCCTTCTGAATAAACCCACCACAGAGAATTAATGGTATGCAAATCAGTGGTAGGAAATTGTTCAACTTCCGTAAAATAAACCCATTTACGCTGTACTGCGGCTTCTCCTGCCAATTCACACAGTTTTTGTCGCGTAACCGTATCAGCGTCTTCAAATTTTTGATGGATGAGGAAGTCCTTAAGGGGTTGATAGTCGATGTTGCGTTCCGACGCTAGGGGAACAACCCCATTAAGAAAATTAGTTTGCAAAAATTCTTGAGTTTTTGGTGCATTCACCTGATAAAGTGCTTGATACGCCTTACCCATGACGAAATTAGGGGGTCCTATTTCCGATGACTGCAAAAATGTCATCAGCACTTCCCAACCTGGTTCTCCCATGTTTATTAACTGGGGAATCATCTGAAGCTGTTTTTTGGCGGACTCTACTAAAAACTGACTCGCCTCTGGGGAGAAATTGTCCCCTGTATTCTGAACTGTAGCGATGTTTTGCTCAGTCATGAAATCACCCGTTGACTCTTGCCTTAACTATTAATATCACTAATTGAGGTTGATTGGTTCAAGGTTTAGAGTTTATCTAGATATGGATGAGTAGAGGTTGGGGGTAAAATTTTTTTAATTAACCTCATCTCCTAAGATTTCCGGTTCTGTCAATTCATCAGACATTTCCAATACAGCGCGCATTACTGGTTTCATCATGGCAGCGTCTGAAGCATCCATCTCTTCATAGCGACAACGTTTAGCTCGTCTGGCTATCTGGACGACAATACGATAGCGGTTAGAAGCCACATCCATCAACTTATCAGCCCGATACACCATGTCTGCTGAATTCAAGGGAAAATATTTAGTCATTGTTAATTTCTGTGTGACGTAATTGCTTATTTTTTCTCACACTATCAAAGTTAAGTAAAGGAAAATTCAAGAAAAGAATAGGGAAAGATTAAGCTTAACTTTAAAAAATCATCAGAAATAATTAAGCTTATTTATATAATACCTTTGTATTATGTAAGCTGTCATCACAGGGAAATGACAATCAAAAAGTTAAGGAGAAAAGTTAAAAAATGTGATAATTTTTCCTATTTTTTTAGTCTTATGCTTAAACTAGAAGTGGACTCTAATCGATAATTATTTAATCTAAATTTAACTAAAGATTAAACCATTCAGTAAAACCCTGATAGTAGGAATGAGATGTTAACACTAACCCTCCTTTAACCCAATCTACTGCTATGTTATTTCATTCTGCCAATTTAATTTACTGGGTATTTTTAGGTATCGGCATCATTTTCTTTCTCTTAATTATTGTTTCTGGTGGGGGAGAAGATGGGGGTGATATTGATGTAGATGTAGATGGAGATGTTGACTTCGATAGTAACATTTTAGAATTGGATGCTGATGTAGAAACTGATGGGGGAGGTGAAACGAATCAAGAGGGGGGAAGTCCTTGGCAAATTTTAAGTTGGTTTGGTGTAGGAAAAGCTCCCTTAGTTATGCTACTTGCTATTGATTTTAGTACCTGGGGCATGGTGGGTTTAATTCTCAATACTATTTTAGGCAATTTAACAGGAAATATTCCTGATCGTTTTCTCGGATTGGGTGGATTAGTGTTGATAATATCCCTAGGTATTAGTTTAGTTACAGGTAGTCTATTATCGATTCCTATTGGTAAAATATTTACAGCTTTTAGTGAAGATGTCAGTAGTGAGCGTTTTATTGGTTGTATTGGAACCACAAGTTCTAAAACCATTCCCTATTTAATTGAAGGAAAAATTGGTCAAGCAGATGTTTATGATACGGCTGGGAATTTAGTAACCATTAGTGTTTCTTTACCCCATTGGGCAACAGTTATTCCTCACCACGGACAAAGAATTTTAATTATTGAACGTCACGAACAAAGTTACATTGCCATTAGTAAAGACAGCTCTGACGAAGATAAATGGCTAGAACAAGGAATTAATCCTAACAATACTTAGATTATTCATAGAGGTAACAAGATGAATCCAAAATTTGAACTTGAATTTATTCAATTGCTGCCACGGATTTCAACAGCAGAAGAAATTGATAAAGAAAAAATTATCGATCAAAAAAATACCGTCGAAATAAAAGAAACTTCCTTACTCTTCCAAACCCTTAAACCGAGTTCGCCTCAGATAGGACAAGTGGGAAGCGTGACTGGAGGATTTCCTTTTTTAGGAATTCTCAGTGGTATTGGACTTTTATTATTTTTGCTATTAATAAGTATTTGGATTTATACTAAATTTTATACCATTGCCCCTAACAATGAAGCCTTAGTAAGAACTGGTGGTATTTTCCAAAAAGAGAAAAAAGTGATTTTAAATGGGGGGTGTATTGTCCTTCCAGGGTTCCATGAAATTACAAGAGTTCCTTTACGAGAAATTTCCATTGATGTTGTGCGTGCGGGTAATTTAGCAGTGCGTACACAGGATTATTTACGGGCTAATATGCGGGTAACATTTTATGTTTGTATTGCCCAGGAAAAAAACGAAATTTTAGCTGCAGCCGCCAGGTTATCTAAGCAAGGTAAAATTTCAGAAAATGATATTAAAGATGCCATCGAAAAACGAGCAGATGATGCTATTCGGGCTGCCGCCAAAAAGAAAAAAATTGCCGAAATTGACTCGGACAAATTAGGCTTTGCGGATGCGGTTTTAAACCTCATTCAACAGGATCTGAGAAAAGTTGGGTTAACCCTCAATAATATTGCTATCTCTGAGATTGAAGAAAGCGATACTTATGACGAAAATAACTTTTTTGATGCCCAAGGGGTTCGCCTAAGAACCGAAACGATTCAACAATCAATTCAACAAAAACGAGAAGTTGAATTAAAGACTAAGGTTGCCATTGAACAGAGAGAATTAGAAGCAGAAAAACAAAGTTTAGAAATCGGAAAAGAGAAAGAAAATGCAAACTTAACCCAACAAAAAGATATTGAGTTTTTCAAAGCACAACAGCAACGAGAAATCCAAGAAACCAAAGATAAAGAATCGGCCAAAGTCGAAAAAAATAGAATTTTGCAAGAACAAGCTGTTGAAGAAGAAAGTATTCAGAAAAAATTAGCGATTCAACAAAAACAAATTGCTGTTGATATTGACTTAGAAGAACGGAATAAACAACTCAAAGTAGCCCAAACTTTGCAAAAACAAGAGGCGGAAGTGGCAGAAATTACTCGTCAAAAATTGATCCAAGCCTCCCAATTACAAGCCCAGGCTGAAGTAGCGGCTTCTGAACGAGAATCAAGAATTGCCCAACAACAAGCGGCGATCGCTATCACTCAAAAAGAACGAGAACGCTTTGAAACCGAAGCTGAACGCGCCCAAGCTGAAGCGGCTGTTATTACCGCCCAAGAAGTGGAAAAAGCCGAACGGGAACAACGGTTAGCCCTCATTGCTGCCCAACAAGACGCAGAACAAAAACGGATCGCTGATAATAATGTGGTAGAAATCGATGTTTTCCGCCGCCGTCGTCAAGCAGAAATCGCCCGTCAAGCTGCCGAATTAGAAGCCGAATCTATTCGTACTCTCGCAGATGCTAACCGCTATAAAATGTTAGCTGAAGCCCAGGCTAAACAAGCCCTAATTGAAGCCGAAAATGCCCTGAGTAACGCAAATCGGACGGCTGATATCATAAAAGCCATTTGGCCAGAGTTGGCTGGTCAGTTGCCCGAAATCCTCAAATCTTTGGCTCCTCAACCTGGGGTATTGGGGGATGCGCGAATTTATGCTTTTCCTGGAATGAATGGTTCTAATGGTAATGGAGGATCAACCACGGGAGATATTAATAAGTTATTATTAACAACCAGTGGCATTTCTTTGATTAATTCTTTACTCGATGAAGGGAAATTAGGAACCCTGGTAAATCAGGTCAAAGAGTTATTATATTCTGATGGGACGACTAATGTTAAACCAAGTCAAGTAGATAATTTTATGGATAATTTTCAAGAAGAAAACGAAAAAGCAACAACTCCTGAAGTATCTTTTCCCAGTCCCACAATTGTTCCGAAAAACCCTGTTGACAGAGAATCAATGGATGCTTAAATTATGGGTTTTTATAAATCTCCTGATTAGAAATTGGGCGATTGCTCAAAAATCCCAATAATAATTTTTTTTCAACTTTAATCAAACACCTAACCGATTTAGGTTACGAACTTATTCAGATTAAAAATGCCGAAGATTTAAACAATAATCTTAAAAAACAACTGGAAAAACATAATAATATAAAACTCAGTCCCGACGAATTTAAAACCGTTTTAAATCATCTCGATAAAGGCAATATTTTTGATCGTGCTAAATGATTACGGGATAAAATGGAACTAAAAAGAGATGATGGCACAGTTACTTATCTTGAATTTATTAACCTAGAACATTGATGCCAAAATGAGTATCAAGTCACCCATCAAATCAGCCAAAAAGGACGTTACTGGTAAGATAAAAAGTTTTTAAGTTTCTATCCAATCAGGAACATAAAATTAAATTAGGCTGTATTTCGTGCTTAATAAGGAATACTGTAGACACAGACCAGATTAGGGAATGAACAATGATTGCTCAGGATTCTATAACTTTAACTGATGGTAAAATTCAGGGTTTTCATGCCCATATCTATTATGACGCTCAAACCAAAGAGAAAGCGGCCAAGTTGCGCGAAAGTTTAGATCATAATTTTCAAAAAGACGTTCAATTGGGACGCTGGCATGATCGCCCCACTGGACCTCATCCCTGCTGGAGTTATCAAGTTAGTTTTTCTCGAGAACTCTTAGGAAAAATTCTATCTTGGTTAATGTTGAATCGGCAAGGATTAACGATTTTGGTTCATCCAGTAACAGGAGATGACTTAATTGATCATAGCGACTATGCTCTTTGGTTAGGTAAACAAGAAACTTTAAATCTCGACGTTTTACGATGAATTCTAATACTCATGATTAATCAACGAAAACAACTCGATAGTATTATTGTTACGTCTGAACAAATGAGGGAAATTGAAGCCCGAATTTTTAATAAGGGAATGCCCGTAGCGGCTTTAATGGAAAAAGCAGCAATATTAGTAGCCCGTCGCATACAAGAACTGTATCCTTTGTCTAAACTCTCACGGGTAGGGGTGTTAGTTGGACCTGGTCATAATGGAGGAGATGCCCTCGTAGTAGCTAGAGAATTACATTTACAAGGTTACGAAATTTCTTTATATCGTCCCTTGTCTAAATTAAAAGAATTAACTGCTCAACACGCCAAGTATGCTCAACATTTAGGAATTCCCTATTATCAAGATATTGAATGTTTAGATAAATGTGAGTTAATTATTGATGGCTTATTTGGGTTCGGGTTAACGCGATCGCTTTCAGGAAATATTGCCCAAGCTGTAGATATTCTTAACCAAAGCCCCATTCCCATCGTCAGTATTGATATTCCCTCTGGCTTACAGACTGATACAGGAGAAGTCTTAGGAACAGCTATCAAAGCCACCCATAGCCTTTGTTTAGGGTTGTGGAAACCGGTTTATTTTCAAGATCAAGCCCTAGACTATATTGGAGAAGCAGAACGCATTGATTTTGGGATTTCCCCTCAAGATGTCTGGGAAATTCTCCCTCAACCTGTCCCCAGACAACAGTTAACCCCAACCCTAGCACAGCAATTTTTACCCTTACCCCGTCCTCTGTTAACCCATAAATACAAACAGGGACATTTGTTGCTCATTTGTGGTTCCCGTCGCTATGCAGGGGGTAGTATCTTAACGGGGTTGGGAGCCCGTAGTAGTGGGGTAGGAATGCTATCAATTGCCGTTCCTGAGTCCCTAAAACCTTTGTTAGTCTCTCAATTACCCGATGCGTTAATTATCGAGTGTCCCGAAACCGAAACAGGAGCGATCGCCCAATTACCTCCCCTAGCCACCGCCTTTGATAACTATGATGTCATTGCTTGTGGGCCGGGGTTAACCTCAGAAGTGACATCAGTGGTAGAACAAGTATTAACGGCATCGTGTCCCCTGGTTTTAGATGCGGATGGGTTGAATATTTTGGCTAACCTAGGAACCATTGATCGTTTATCCGAGAGAGATAGTCCTACCGTTTTAACCCCCCATCTAGGGGAATTTAGGCGGCTGTTTCCTGATATTGAGCATCCTGAAAAAGATAGAATAGGGGCTGTTCAAGGGGCGGCTAAAGCAAGTGGGGCGATCGTTTTATTCAAAGGGGCGAGAACCGCGATCGCTGATCCTAATGGTCACGTCTGGTTAATTCCTGAGAGTACCCCTGCTTTAGCACGAGGAGGCAGTGGAGATATTTTAACTGGCTTAATGGGAGGGTTATTAGCCCAAGCTTCATCACGTTTCTTTGAGGAAGAGATAGACAGAGGCGCAATAGTGGCTACGGCTGCTTGGTGGCACGCTCAAGCAGGTATTTTAGCGGCAAAAGAACGGACTGAGTTAGGGGTGGATGCTGTTACCCTGTCCAATTATCTGTACCGAGTGAATAGGGATCATTGAGAAGAAACAACACTCGACAAAGAAGACTCTATAATGTAGTTAAAGAAATCGTTAACGCGGTTAACCACTGGTGGTGTGAGAAAAAAAGTCATGATGACAGACCCCTCCCGTTCAGACACAAAACGGGAACCTAAGTTGCATTATCCCTCTAAACCTAAGACGAAAATTACTCCCTGGCATCACCGCGTTTTGGTGTGGGGAGGCGGAGTTATCTTGTTAGGACTAGGGACAAGCTTAATTTCAGGATGGTTTTTTTTGCAGCGAAACCTGACTCCTTGGGTAGAAACTGAACTCAGTGATTTTTTAAACCGTCCGGTTAACTTAGGAACCCTTCAGCATTTTTCTTTGGGTCGAGTGCGTTTTGGTGAAAGTGAGATTGCTAAAATTCCCACTGATCCTGCTCAAGTTTCTATGGCCGCTTTGGAGGTGGCTTACAATCCCCTCACATTAATTTTAAAACAAAAATTAGAAATTACGGTAACAGCGATTCAACCAGATATTTATCTCAAACAAGGGGAACAAGGCAATTGGTTAGTCACAAAATTTGATAGTGTCACGGGGAATAGTCCGATTAAATTCAAATCTTTACGGATTAAAGATGCTGACGCTATTTTATTACCCCATTCAGCTAGAGGTAAAGTTCCTTCTGCTGTTAAATTTGAACAATTATCAAGTGAAATTAATCTTACTAATAATCCTGAATTAATTACCTTTAAAGTCAATAGTCATTTGACGAAAGGAGGAAGAGTTAAAGTTACTGGTGGTAGAAAAAGGTCAACCAAGGAAACAAATTTATTAGTTCAAGGACATCGCTTAGATATTAAACAAGTTGGAGATTTAATTGATCTTCCGTTAACCTTTCATCAAGGAAAAATTGACACAAATTTAGAAGTTAGCCTCAAACCCAATCAACTCCCTCAATTAAGGGGAATCGCTAATTTACATCAAGTTAAGACTTCTATTGCTTCCCTAACCCATCCTTTACAAACTCAGGGAAAACTTCGGTTTCAAGGCACTAAAATTCAGTTTGATCAAGTGGCTACTGGTTTCGGTTCTATTACCGGAATAACCAAAGGAAACCTTGATTTAAAAACAGGATATAATCTAACAGCAAATATTAAACCTACTTCCATCGCTCAGGTTTTTACAACTTTTAAAAGACAAAAACCTACTATCCCTCTTTCAGGAAATCTTCAAGGAGAATTACAAATAGCAGGAAAGTTAAATGATCCCCAGGTTTCTTTAGCTGTATCAACTATCGAATCAAGCAAAATTGATAAAATTGAGTTTAAAGAAATCAAGGCTAAATTAACTTTAAATAAATCTAATTTATTGGTAAAACAACTTAAAGGGGTTCCAACTTTTGGGGGAACAGTAACAGGAACAGGAAAAGTTGATCTGGTTACAAAAAATTCTACTGAACCGCCTCTATTTATTTTTAATTTCCAAAGTTATAATATTCCTAGTCAAGCCTTAGCCAAAATTTATGAAACTGACTTATCTATCAAAATTGGTCAACTATCTAGCGAATTGATTCTTTCAGGAATTCTTAATCAACCTGACACCTTACAAGCAAGGGGGAAAGCTAGTTTTAAACTCAATCAAGGAACAATTGAAGCTAATAATTTAAACTATTATCAAGGTAATTTGCAAGGAAAACTACAAGTCTTAAATATTGATTTAGATGTTTTGAATCTGCCGATTTCTCAAGAATTGAAGAATGGAAAATTACAGGGGATTTTTAACGTATCAGGGAATTTAAAACAACCATTACTAGAGACATTAAAGGCAACAGGAAAGGGTCAAGTATTTCTGGAAAATGGAACAATAACAGCAAATAATTTACAAGTTAATAATGGTGAATGGAATACTAATTTAGTGGTTAGTGGTTTTGAAACGAAAAAGTTACCCTTGAAAAATATTTCAAATTTAGACGGGATATTAAAGGGAAATTTTAACTTAGCTGGAAATTTAGCATCAGGGCTAAATAATATTCAGGGGAAAGGAAAAGCAACTTTAGGGTTATCTCAAGGTGAAATTAATGCCCATAATTTACAAATAAGTCATGGGAAATGGTCAACTCAATTAACAACAAAAGATCTTTCTCTTAATCAATTAATATCGCAAATTCCTAATAAGATTTCTGGCAAAATAAATAGTGACTTAATCCTATCAGGAACCATTGCCAATCCTTTAAAAGACTTGATGGGAAAAGGAAATGCTGAATTATTTTTTTCTGAAGGAAGTATTAAAGCAGAAAAAATTGAGTTTTCTGATAACAAATTTATTTCTACCCTTTCATCACAAGGAGTTGACTTAAATCAGTTTAGTTCAGAATTGAAAGGAAAAGTCAATGGAACAGTTGACGTATCTGGAAGATTGGATAAAATTAATCTTAATAATGTTGAAGCTAAAGGACAGTTAACCTTTAGTCAAGGATTAGGGATAATAAAACATCCTTTAAGAACAGTATTGAATTGGAAAAAAGATACCTTAACCATTGAACAAGCTACCGCATCAGGAATTTCTGTGAAAGGATGGAGTAAAGTTAATTGGTTGGCATTAGGAAAAACTCAAAATAAACTAAAAGCAATCAAAGAATTTTCTTTAGATATTTCCGCCAAAGGACTTGATTTAAAAAGTTTACTTTTGATGAAGTCAGCTTTGAAAAGCAATGATATAAATTATGGTGGGAAAGTCGATTTTGTAGGGGCGATCGCGGGAACTCCAAACACCCCAACGATTGACGGTAAATTATCCTTAATTAACCTTAACGTCGATAATTTAAAGTTTGAACCTGTTTTAGCAGGAAACTTAAAGGCTAATCCCAAACAAGGGCTTAAATTAGCCTTAGACGGACAAAAAGATCACTTTCACTTAAGATTAGATAATCAGTTTCAACCTGTGGCTATTTCCCTAAAACAAGCGAAAATGCAAGCAACAGGAACCCGTCAAGGAGAAACAGTTAACCTCAAAGTCGGACAAATTCCCCTCAGTTTACTGCAAAATTATATTGTCAAGGCAGGAAGTGTAACCAATTCCTCCCCCACTCATCTACTTACCCAACCCCTATCAGGAGACTTATCAGGACAATTTACCTTAGATTTGAATACAGGGGCGATCGCTGGACAAAAAGTGGCGATCGCTAATCCTCAAATCGGAACCCTTAAAGGAAAACAATTCACAGGGGATATTCAATACGTTAATAGGAAACTAACCCTCAGAAACGGTGAATTTAAAGTTAATAACAGCCAGTATCATCTTGACGGCAATTTCACCCCAACGTCACAAGGACCCTATTTAAACGCTAATGTGACCGTTGATCAAGGAAATATTCAAACTATCCTAGAAACCCTGCAAATTTTTGAACTAAAAGACATCAGACGGGGACTAACTCCTCCTCAATATGCTAAAGCTAAAGATTTGTATGAGGCAGGAGGCAGAAGGCAGGAGGCAGAAGGCAGAAGGCAGGAGTTAACTACTCAACCTCCCCTAGCGGAAGTCGGAAGTAACAAGGCAACCATCAGCGATCGCCTGATCCATTTCTCAGCCATCAATGACTGGTTACGTCAACAAAAACAAACTCGTAAAAAAGCATCACCTCTACCAGAATTACGGGAATTACAAGGGGTGTTTGATGGAAAAATAGCCGTTAAAATCACCCCTGAATCAGGGTTAAAAGCTAATTTTGATCTCAACGGTCAAAAATGGAATTGGGGAGACTTTAACCTCACGCAAATTGCCGCTAAGGGAAGTTGGCAAGAAGGGATACTGACTCTAGATCCTGTCAGTTTACACCACGAAAATAGTCAAATTGCTTTTGCGGGTCATATTGGTCAAAAAACCCAGGAAGGACAACTACGACTGGTCAATATTCCTCTAGATAAGTTCTCAAAATTTTGGTCTTTACCTGGGATTCTAGAGATTGGCGGACAACTCAACGCTAACGTTACCCTAACAGGAAATAGAAATAACCCCGAAATTCTCGGAAAACTGGCTATTAACCAAGCAAGCATTAATAAAACTACGTTAAAATCTACCGAAGGTAAGTTTACCTATCGCCAAGGACGGATGAACTTGTCAGCCAGTAGTGTGTTAGGGAAGCGAACCGAACCCTTAACCATCCAAGGAACCTTTCCCTATCGACTTCCCTTTGCCAAAGTACAACCGAGTAGCGATCGCCTCTCCCTAACGGTCAATGTCCAAAATGAAGGGTTAACTGTTTTAGACGTTTTCAGCAAAGGACAAGTAGCTTGGTTAGGAGGAAAAGGCAATATTCAACTCAACGTATCAGGATTAATTGATCAAAAACGAGGAATTCCCACTCAACTTAATGCCAATGGAGTCGCCCAGGTAGAAAATGCCACCATTGGGGCTAAAGTGATTCCTAACGCCCCTTTAACCAATGTCAATGGGAAAATTTTATTTGACCTTGATCGCCTAACCGTTGCCAGGTTAACGGG
Source organism: unicellular cyanobacterium SU2 (assembly GCA_002110465.1). Lineage (GTDB taxonomy): Bacteria > Cyanobacteriota > Cyanobacteriia > Cyanobacteriales > Microcystaceae > Rippkaea. Next base: position 108,485 of record NEED01000078.1, read on the forward strand.
ACAATTTAGCGGGGGTCAAGTAGCCGTCCAAGGATCATTACCCATCCTTAAAACTATCCCACACGAACAACCTTTAACCGTCAATTTTGATGATTTAGCCCTTAATTTACCCCGACGTTATCAAGGGGGGGCAAAAGGAACCATCCAAGTAGATGGAACAGTCTTAAAACCCAAAATAGGCGGTAATGTGGAATTATTTGAAGGGGAAGTATTACTCAAAGACGCAAAGGAAGGAAAAGAAAAAATCCCAAATAATCTTGAATTTGCTAACCTCAAACTAATTTTAGGAGAAAACATCTATATTACTCGTCTTCCTGTCCTAACTTTTTTGGCGACAGGAAGTCTTAAGGTTAATGGAAATATTAGTCAACCCCAACCAGAGGGAACTATTATTCTACAAAGTGGCTTAGTCAATTTATTTGCTAGTCAATTACGATTAGCAGGAGGCGAGGGAAATACCGCAGAATTTTCTTCTGATCGCGGTCTTGATCCTTACTTAAACGTTAACTTATTTACCTCTGTCACTGAGGCAACCCGTAACCGCGTTAATGTTGATCCCCTCTCCTCAGAAATTAACGAACCCTTCAGCGCAAATGCTGATAGTTTACAAACTGTTCGTATTCAAGCAACTGTAAAAGGGTTTGCCAGTCAGTTAACCAATAATATCGAATTGACCAGTCAACCCAAACGAAATTCGGCCGAGATTATTACCTTATTAGGAGGAAGTTTTCTTAATCCTTTAGAAAGGGGAGAAACCACATTAGGGTTAGCTAATTTAGCAGGATCAGCCGTACTCGGACCAGTACAAGGGGCAATTGGAGAAGCATTGGGGTTGAGTGAATTTCGCATTTTTCCCACCCAATTAATGGATGAAAAAGAACGCCTTAACGATGACTCATCTATTGGCGTTGCCGCAGAAGCAGGGGTTGATGTTACCAATGAATTATCGGTTTCTCTGCAAAAAATATTAAACAGCGATCGCCCTCCTCATCTAGGTATTCGTTATCGGATTAATGATAATATGTTGATTCGAGGATCGAGCAATTTTTCTGATGATAGTCGTGGTAGTATTCAATTTGAACAGCGATTTTGAAGAGTAGGGGGGTGTAATTAAACATCAAAAAGTTTATTTTTACCTATCTACTTAGCCATTACTTCCTTACTTTAATATTTAAAGTTTCCTGTCCTTAATTTATTTATTTTTTCTTTACAAACAGTCTCTGAGAGCTTATCTATTAAATAAAAATCAAGAGAAAATATTCGGTTTTTAGAGAGTGTTAAGAATTATTCGATTGCCTAAAAAGACGAGTATAAAACGCTTATAGATTTTATATAAATCGATTTTATGTTTTCTTTAAATCCGATAGCTTGTGGCTAAGATATGATTACAACAAGGTTTGATTTGATTAATTCATTAAAGTTTTTGGAGATGTCTTATGCATTGGCAAGTTGCTGCGCCATTTTTTACTATGAGTAATGTAGATAAGGCTCAATGGTTAGATGATTTTGTTCCTGTCGGACGACATTCATTCACCAAGATTCCACGCCCAGATAACTTGGCTCATTCAAGTTGGCATAATCGCATTTCAAGGAACACTTCGCTCTTAGAATGGTTTGAGTTCTGGGAGCAAACAAAAGAAGCTTGGCAAAGAAAAAATGAGGGATTTATCACTGTTTTTCCTCAACTAGCCACTACGGTGGGATTGAGGAAGCGTTTGTTCTCTAAGGATATTCCTGTAATAGCTTGGTGTTTTAATATGGGTAGTCTTTATTCTGGAGCAAAGCAGTTGGTCGCTAATTTTGCACTGCAAGATATTGATCGGTTTATTGTTCATTCAAGAAAAGAGTGTGAAACTGTTAGTGCTTGGCTAAAACTTCCTCAAAGTAAATTTAGATTTATTCCATTACAAAGAGCCCCGATTTCTGTAGTCAAGTCAGAAGATATTGATAATCCTTTTATCCTATCCATGGGGTCTGCTAATCGTGACTATCAAACATTTTTTGATGCAGTCGAAAAACTTGGATTACGGACGATCGTTGTTGCAGGTCAACATTCTATAAAAGGCTTAACTGTGCCATCTAATGTAGAAATCCGCTCGGGTCTTAGCCCAGAACAATGTCACCATCTAGCCCAGAGAGCGAGAGTGAATGTGGTTCCATTGATCGACCATGCGACAGGAGCAGGTCAAGTAACGATTGTTGAAGCTATGCGAATGAGTCGACCTCTGATTGCCACTCGCTGCGTTGGTTCAGAAGACTATATTAATCATGGTACAACAGGTTTATTTGTTCGACCCTACTCTGTCAATGATCTAGTAACAACAATCGGTCAGTTATGGTCAGATGAAACATTACGAGCTTCCCTAGCTAGAAATGCAGGTCAGTATGCTGAGGAGAATTTTTCTGATGAAGCTGCAGGAATCAAGTTAGGCAAAATTCTTGATGAATTTTAAGAGTCTGGTTTAAGCATAGAGACGGGTTATTCATGTGTGGTTTGCCGTTAAAGATTTCCCAACATCTAACTCCTAACATTAAATTTAGTTATTTAACAGGGGTACTTTACTCTTGTTTCCCCTCACTTCTCGTGCGAACTGCCTCAGCACTCCCAGAAAATCCATCAGCTTGGGCTAATAGTTGAAGCGTATCCGAGAGTTTTTTCAAGGCACTGGGGGAATATTCAATGAGATTAGATGGTTTCAAAAAAGTTTCTATCCCCAATTTAGAGGCATACCGCACAATACCAGAAGGCGGTAAAATCACCCCTGAACTCCCTAAATAATCTCCGATGGCCTTGGGAGTTCTAGAACCCACAAAGATCGTCCCGGCATGGTGAATCTGTTCAACAAAATCCCACGGTTCCACCAAGGCTAACATAAGGTACTCAGGGGCAAATTGATTAACCACCGAAACTGCCTGTCCTAAAGAATCAACCACAATGATTAATCCATAGTGAGCGATCGCTTTTTCGCTGAGAATACCTGGGGAATATCCCTTTAATTTTTGAGCAACCTTTTTCTGCACTGTTTCGGCTAAAGTCTGATCAGGGGTTAATAAAACCACCGCCGTTGTCGGATCTTGTTCTACCTGTGCCAATAAATCCGTCACAATTTGGTTGGGATTGGCTTTGCGATCAGCAATAATCACTAACTCAGATTTTTCGAGGGGTGCATCAATGGCAACCGTTCCGTAAACCATTTTTTTAGCTAAAGTAACTTCAAGATCCCCTGTTCCTGTGATTACCTCTACTTTCGGAAGAGTTTGGGTTCCGTAAGCTAGAGCAGCGATCGCCGTTGCCCCTCCTAAGCGATAAATTTCATTAATCCCCGCTTCTTGAGCAGCCACTAAAATTGAGGGATGAATTTTTCCGGTTACATCAGCAGGAGTCATCATCACAATATGAGGCACTTTGGCAACTTTGGCGGGAATGGCCTGCATCAAAACCCGACTGATACGCGAACCTGAATCTCCAGCCACATATAGTCCTGCGCGTTTAACGGGGGTGTATCGCTTGCCAACGACTACATCATCATCTTCAAATTTGACCCAAGCTTTTGGGAGGCGTTGTCGATGAAAAAATTCTAGTTGCTGACAAACCTGTTTAATCGCATCGAGTAAATCCTTAGAAATTTGTTGATAAGCCGCATCTAGTTCTGAACCACTGACTCTTAACTGTTTTAGGGTTAAAGGTGGCTGTAAATCATTGAGAAAAGCTGAATTACCTCGTTCTTTAATAGTTTCTAAAATTTTCCGTACAGTTGCCTCTCGTTCTGAAATATCGTCAGCGTAAGTACGATGACGAATTCGTTGCAATTCCGTTTCTATCTCAGTAGATTGAGTGATAATTCGCAGCATGGAGTCAGAGTACCCCTCTTGGCTACTATCAACGATGAGTCTAAAGGACTCACTTATCTAGCTTAGCTTGGATTTCTCTTAGGTCGTGTTCGTTAGGACTATTATCATAAGTCCAATGGCGATGTTTATACCATGACTATCATAAGGGGTTTTAATGTAATTTAAACAATTTATTCAAGAATAAAATGATAATATCTGACAGCTTATTTTGGTTGTTTTTGAGAATAGTAAAATTGACTAGGAAATAGTTTTAATAAATTTAAAATTTTGATAACTAAATCACTAATTAGTATCTTTAAGTTAAAGAGAATAATTTTTTTACTTGTTTTAAGTAAAGCGACTTTAAAAATAGAGTCAAAGTCGCTTTGATCAAAGCTTCTGTTAAATTCTTGATCAGAAACGTCTGTTTAAGTTTCACCAAGGCAGTCAACTAAACGCTTTAAACGACGATAGCGATCAGAATAACTTCGCATAATTTCTATTGCAAACATAGGGGTTTGTTGTACAGCAAATAGAAAATGTTCTCGATCTAAACAAGCGAGAACGCATTGAGTTTTAGCCACGGCGGTAGAAGTTCTTAGGTGATCTGAATGAACCAATGCCCCTTGTCCAAAAATATCCCCTTTATGAATTGTTTCAATGACTCTCCCATCAAGAAACATTTCTACTTCTCCTTCAATAACACCATACATAAGATGGCCTTGATCACCTTCACGAAAAATAACCTCACCAGGGGGATAAGTTTCCTCTGGTTGGGATTTGAAAACTTGAACGGTTTCGACTGGATCTAACATAGTTTGTCCTTTTATTGAGATAACAAAAACTGGGGATCAAAATTAAGCGTCAATAATTCCTAACGTTTGTTCATAGGAAAACGCTAATTCTATAGTGACCTTTGAGTTAGTAACTTCATCTTGATTCCCATCAGATTAAGCCTTACTCTTGGTTTTATTGGTTCCAAATTCGGCAATCATTTTGTCGGTATGTAACACAGTATCAACAGTAGAAATGGAGTTATTGAGAACATGAAAAAAGGTGATTTTCTCATTGACTTCATGGAGTTGTCTTTGTAACTCCTGAATTTCAGCTTCATCAGTCGCATCTTCTAGACGACTGATTAAATCTCCTTTAGCAATTTTGTAATAAGATTGCAAATCTCTGAAGTAGTTGTGCATTTCAGTGACAATCGATAACACTGAATGGTCTGCGACGCAAATTCTGGTCGTTTATTCTCCATGCTGGTTAATTTGATTACACAGTATCATTATCCTCAAGATATCCTACCTTGTGTTTTGTGTGTATGCTACATCACTATTTCAGCTAGGCACAGATCCACACAACAAGATTTCTGTATTTTTTTTTTTGAGATGTTAAGCTGTCAGGAGTGTACTCCTTAACAACTTTGTTCAAGTCGAATTGGGTTTAATCACACAATGATAAATTTTCTAGATGCCACAGAATTAAGTCTTATCTCTGAAATTGTCAATAAAGAGCCTTACGGAGTTTCCTGGGGAAGACTTAATAATGATGATTATCCTGACCTATATATTAATGATCACAATAAGGGACCATCACAAGTTTGGGTTAATCAAAAAGATGGAACCTTTGCGGATGATAATCAAAGTTTTCCACTAGGAGATCCTCATGGGGCAGGATGGTTTGACTTTGATAATGATGGAGATGATGATTTATTTGAATTAGTAGGATTAACCAGTGATAATCCAGTAGTAAGTGCTAATCGTTTTTTTTTAAACGATAATGGACTTCTTGTTGATCAAGCGCAATTGGTTGGCTTGGAACATACCGAAGCTCGAGGACGAACACCGACAGTATTTGATTATGATAAGGATGGGTTATTAGATATCTTTGCCAATAATCAATATGAGATACAACCCAATGGTGTAGTTAAAGGTGTGTTGCCAACCACTGTTTTTCGCCAAAAACCTGATAATACTTTTGAAGATGTAGGGGCACAATTAGGATTTGGAGACCCTTTTTCGTTATTACAAAATCAGTTTGGAATTCTTTCGGATTTATCAGGAGATGATGTTCTTGATTTAGTGCTTTTTCCTGGAAAGGAAGGAGTTCCCAGAGTTTACGATACAACATCAGAGCCTTTTAGAGAAATCGGTTCTGAGTTATTCTCTAATATATCTTTACCGAGCTTTGGAAGAAAATTAGATGCTTTTAGTGGAGATCTCAATGGAGATTTAATTCCCGATCTTGTTTTTTCAGGAACCCAGTTTCGTACTACTTTTGAAACTGTATTATTGTTGAGTTCCGAAGATGGCTGGATTGATGCTTCTGTTACCTCGGGACTCAGTGATATTCTAGAGTCAACAAGTATAGAATACGGCGGTCTCGCTGGTGGAGATATAGATAATGATGGAGACCTAGATCTATATTTTGCGGTTAATGAGATTGACGCAACTACTAATAGAACGCTTTTAGATCCTACTCTTCCTAATATAATTGCAGAAAATCAAGGAGACGGTACTTTTAAAATGGTTCCTAACTCAGGAGGAGCCGAAGGAACTTCATCAGGCAGAAGTCATTCTGTAACCTTGGTTGATTACGATGTCGATGGTTTTCTCGATGTATTTGTCTCAAATTTAGGTAATCCCTCAGAAGAAGACCACGATGAAGGACATGGACATGAACTTCCAGAAAAACCCTATGAACTTTTCAAAAATGAGGGCAACGATAATAACTGGGTTTTAATTGACCTTGAAGGGGTAGCATCTAACCGAGATGCTATCGGAGCCAAGGTATATGTTACGGCGGGAGGCGTTACTCAATTACGGCAACAAGACGGAGGAATGCATAATCGTTCCCAAAATGATAAGCGGTTGCATCTTGGATTAGGTTCCCATGAAACAATAGAGGAAATATTAGTCAAATGGCCCAGTGGACAAGAAAGTCGAATCACTGATATTGCAGCTAATCAACTGATTAAAATTACCGAAGAATCAGGAGATTTTACCCCAGGAAAACCGACATTACCCGATAACACAAGAGGGGTCTCACTTTGGCAAGAAACTTTTGATGGTTCCTATCGTTTAGAAGTTGATGGCGGTGGACAGACAACTAACTTTGAGATTACTCTTATGTCTACAGAGCCGCTTCTTGAAGTGACCCCTTTCAGCTTAGAGGGGTTGGACAGTCTCTCAACCACTGATTTTGGTTTTACCTTAAATGCTACTGCAAGAAATTGGACCGACGGCGTTGATTTTCGTATTGCACCTGGTGCTAAAGTTCTCTTTTCCGTTACTCAAGATGGAATTGCTAATCCTCGACAGTTATATGTAGGGGGTGAAGGGTCTCGTTTATCCCCAGTAGGCCATATACTTGATTCTGATCAACTTCCAGAAAGACCTAACTTTCAACCAGGAGAAGATTTAGGACTATTTGTGGGAAAAACAGCCACGAATTCCCCAGATTCTCTAGAATTTCATTGGAACGGCGATGGGAATAAACATCGTGTTGATCTGACGGTTTTGACGAGTGATGGGGAGGCGAACTATTCTGAATCTGACTTTGAAAACGGCGATTTCCTAACGCCTTTCAGTAATGGTGTGGAAATTGAAAGTCTTACGCGCGGTGGAGTTGATGAACTCAATGTATCTATTCCTGAACCAACAAAAATCGGATTTGCCTATCAACAAGACGACTTATATCAATCCCATCGTATTAATCCCCATACAGACGAATTATTGGGAGATTTTAATGCTTACTGGTTACCGAGGTTGACTATCTATGGTCAGCCAGATTACGATCCGACTCGAGAAGATGGCCTATTTCTTTGGAAAGAAGAAAACGATGGTCCTTATAAACTAAGAGTAACTGGAGATGCCGATGGTAGTCTGTATACAGGCTCTATTGTCTCCGATCAACCCATTGAAAATGTGAATGGCTTTAGTCTCGAGGGGATTGATAATGTCACCTTAAGTGAGGATCAGAAAACCCTTAATTTTGAGTTGCAAGTATGGCAGAACTGGCAAGATGGATTTGAGTTTGATTTAGCTCTAGGATCTAGCAGTTCTCTAAATCTTGACGGACAGGATTCTCAATCCCTAGTCTATATTGGGGAACACAAGTCACCCATTGCAGCTTTACCTTTAGATTTAAGCGGTTGGTAATCTTGATCAATTATCAACGAGTATAATTTTGGTTCTTGCGTATAAACACGCAAGAACCTATTTTGGTAGTGATTCCCATGTAGTGAAAGAATTGTAAGTAGTTCATTTGAATTAAACAAGAGCCAGAAATACCGAAGATCAGTTAAATGCAGTTATAAGATGTTTATATCAAATTAAAACTTGCATTTTTATCCTTGTTCATCAATGTCGAATTTATTGAATACTCTTTTCTTTTTGCTCATAGTATTACCTTTGAATAAGTCTGAAGATTCTTGTCCTAACTGTGGTTCAAATCGGTTTACTAAGAATGGGAGTATTCATAATAAAAAGCCTAAATATAGTTGCCTTGATTGTGGTCGCCAGTTCGTTAAACACTCTACTAAAATATGGATTAGTCAGCAACAAAAAGAACTGATTGATAAGTTACTTCATTAGAACGCCCGAGTTGCTAACAGCTTGTAAAATTCCACTACATGGGAATCAGTAACAAAAATGTTTCTAGGCGTTTAAGTTTCTAAAGGGATTAATAATCTGTAAGATATTATTAATAATTAAACCATCCTGCATATCTTCTGAGTAGAAAATATTGGCATTTTCTAAGATAGCACTAGCAACTATGAGGCTATCCCAAAATGAAATTAAGTATTGACCCCGTAACTTAACGGCAGATTGAATAGTTTCAAGGGACACGGAGACAATTTCACAACCTTGGGATAATTCTTCGATTAACGTCTCAATTTGATAGTTATCAAACCCTGCTTTACGGATTAAATTAGCACAAATTTCATTGACAACTTATGTACTAATTATAATATTGGGATAGTTGGTAATAGTTGTAGCAATTTGTTGTTTAGGGATAGCATTAGCATCACGGGGGTTGAGAATAAAGCGATACAGCCAAATATTAGAGTCAATAAAACAGGGCTGAGATTCACCAGCGTTCATTGGCTTCTTCTTTTGTCAATGGCTGAAAATCTTCGATTTTGATAGGATTAGTGGTTAATTGAGCGATTAATCCTTTTTTGGGGAAACTTTTTGTTTTGGGACTTGAATTCGATTCTATAATAAGTTTGACAGATTCACCTTCAGTGAGTTGAAGGTTAGTTAAAGGACGTAAAACGCCATTTTCAAAGATTGCTTTACAGTTTTGTTGCTGCATATTTTAGTTTTGACTCAGAATACCCCTATTTTAACCAATGAATGAACAACGCACCCAAGTTTATCTAAACCTCATTAATCAATTATTATCCTGCATTGGTTGAAGATGATAATTCAAAGGTGGGTTTCTCTGGTGTTTTATTTAATACTTGACAATCTGTCAAATATTCATCAATAACCTTATGAAATGATTGTTCTAACTCGTCAACGGATAAGCCATCAAACACAATAACATCTTTTATATTAATAACACGACCAAAAAATAAACGATCTTCGTCATCATATTCAATTTTTGCTTCGTATCCTTTGTATTTCATCATTCAATTCCGACTTTAATTAAAAATTCACGAATCGCTTTAACTTGGTATCTTTTTAATTCTTTTTGAGGGTGGGGAGAATGAATATTAAGAGAAATCTCATTGAGATCAAATCTCACTCTTGAACCATTTCCTTGAGTCACTGTACCTCCTATTCCTTTGATTAAGTTTACAACATCATCCCAAACGATATTACGTCGAATCGGTTCAGCAAAAAGAGCATCATAGATTTTACGCTGTTTTTTGTTCATTAACCTACAATACTAGATAATGCTGTTCCCTAATTGTTAATTACAACTAATCTTAATCATAGCTTATCAAATAATCACACAAACCATAGCAGAGAAATATGGATGAACAACGCACTCAAGCTTATATAAATCTCATTAATCAATTATTAACTTGTAATGAAGGGGATGAACCCCGAATATTACAGGAAAATCAGGAATTAGTAGATCAGGGGTTGATAGAGGTAATGATAGCAGTAGCGCAACAATACAAGGAAGCAGGAAGGGAAAATGAGGCGCAATGGCTGATGAATATAGTGCAACAGTTAGCGCAAGCATTAGGGTTATTAGATAATGAACTAATAGAAACTACAAACACCCCTCAAGACTATCTTAATTTTTTGATGAAACTATTACAAAAAGTTGATGAAAATCCTAACCCCCAAGTGATTTATCCTTTTTTACAGCAACACCTTGATAAACTAGACGATACCTTAATCGAAATTTTGAAAATTTGGGCAAGAGAAAGACTTGCATCTGCTACAAAAGAAGATAGCGTATCTATTGCCGTTATTATTGGTAACTTCAGTAATTTAGTTCAAGACTTTCCTCATGGTAATATTGCTATTAATATAGAAATTGCTATCACGGGATATTACATTATTCTTACTATCTTTACTTTTGAAGTATTACCCGAAGCTTGGGCAGACACTCAGAATAATCTCGCTGATGCTTACCGTAAAAGAATTAGGGGAAATAAAGCAGATAATCTAGAAATGGCTCTTGTTATCTGTAAAAAGTCATTAAAAGTGTTTACTTATAATAATTTTTCTGAACAATGGGCAAATACACAAAATCATCTAGGAACTATTTATGTTAATCGTATCAAAGAAGAAAGAGGAGAAAATTTAGAATTAGCGATTGCTTCTTATAACAAGTCTTTGAAAGTATATACTTATGAAAATTTTCCTTATGAATGGGCAAGATCAAAAAATAATTTAGCAACTGTCTATATGACTAGAATTAAAGGAGAAAAAGCAGAAAATTTAGAATTGGCTCTCTTATCTTTACAAGAAGCTTTAAAAGTATATACTTATGAAAATTTTCCTTACGACTGGGCAGTAGCTCAAAATAATCTAGGATTAGTGTATGAACAACGTATCCGAGGACAAAAAGCTGATAATTTGGAGTTAGCTATTACTACCTATCAAGAATCCTTAAAAGTTTTTAAGCTTGATATTTTTCCTGAAAGATGGGCAAATACACAAAATAATTTGAGTCTAGCTTATCAAATACGCATTAAAGAAAAAAAAGAAAAAAATCTAAAATTAGCTATTTGGGCGTTACAAGAGTCTTTAAAAGTATATACTTATGAAAATTTTCCTTATGAATGGGCAAGATCAGAAAATAATTTAGGAAATGCTTATATGGAATGTTATCACAATGGAATAGATAATAATCTGAAGTTAGCAATTATTGCTCATGAAGAATCTTTAAAAGTTTATAATCGTAATAGTTTTCCCTATGAATGGGCAGGTGTACAAAATAATTTGGGATGGGCTTACAGCCAGATAATAGAAGAAGATAAACCAAAAAATCTAGAGATAGCCATCTCAGCATATCAAAAAGCTTTACAAATAAGAACAATGGAAGCTTTTCCCCAAGAATGCTTAGATACTGCCCGTAATCTAGCTAATTTACACTACAACGAAAAAAAATGGCAACCAGCGATAGAAACCTATCATACTGCCATTGAAGCCCTCGAAAACACCCGTTTAGAAGCTCTTAACCCTCAAAGTCGCCAAGAAGTCTTATCCAACGCCATTGATGTCTTCCATCGCATCGTACAAGCATATCTTAACCTCAATCAACCAGAAAAAGCCTTAGAATATATTGAACGCAGTAAAGGGCGTAACCTTGTCGAATTAATGACACAAAAAGGACTAAACCCCCAAAATGTTAGTCAAGAAACTATTGAGAAATTAGCAGAATTAAAGCAAAAAGTTGTTAATGAACAAATTCGCCTACAACATCAAAGCATTAACCAGAATCTTATGCTTAGTGATAACTTAATGCCCTACGTTCAAGATCATAGTTATCTCAAGGAATATCAACAAGAATTAGATACTTTTATTGCTGAAAAAATTACCCCTTATGATCCTACCTTTAGCCTAACGCAAAAAGTTCAATCCATCCCCTTTGAAGACATAAAATCCTTAACGGATGACTCAAATTGTCTTCTGCAATGGTATATCACAGGAGAGAATATTTTAGCTTTTATTGTCTCTGCTGATGAAATGGTTAAAGTTTGGCAATCTTCTAAAGATGATAGAAATCAATTAATTGATACTCTCAATAAGTATCTACAGCTTTACTACTCCAAAGAAGGTAAAAAAGAATGGATGACTCAACTTCCTGACTTATTACAAACCTTTGTTGATACTCTACATATTAATGACATTGTTTCTCTCATTCCTGAAACCTGTCAACGCTTAATTATTATTCCCCATTGGTTTCTGCATATTTTACCTATTCATGCGTTACCCATTAATAATAACTATATTTTACAAGATAAATATGACATCCAATATGCTCCCAGTTGCCAACTTTTAAAAATTACAAAACAACGCCCCTTAAATCAATTAACCAATTTTTTTGCGCTTCAAAATCCAACCAAAGACTTAATTTTTACTGACTTAGAGGTTAACATCATCTCAACCTTATTCAACCAAAAAGAAATTATTGCTAAAGACAAAGCTACTAAAAACACCGTTACTACTCATCTTAAAGCTTCAGAAAGCCATTGTTATCACTTCTCTTGTCATGGAAGCTTTAACCCTAATAATCCTCTAGAATCAGCTTTATTATTAGCCAATAAAGATGAATTAACATTAGGCGAAATTTTTGAATTAGACTTAAAGAAATCTCGCTTAGTGGTGCTTTCTGCTTGCGAAACAGGTTTAATTGACCTAAATTCAATTAGTGATGAATATATTGGCTTACCTGCTGGTTTTCTGTTTGCTGGAAGTTCAAGTGTTGTTAGTAGTTTGTGGACAGTAAGCGATTTGTCAACCTCATTATTAATGATGAAGTTTTATGAAATTATCTTAGATAAAACTCAAAATATTTCTATTCCTGTTGCTTTAAAAATGGCTCAAAATTGGTTAAGAAATTTAACTAGTCAGGGAGGAATACAATATCTTGAAACTAGAATAAAACCTAATCTTAATCAACTTTATCCGAATAAACCTAAATCTGCTGATCAGGATTATCATTAAATTGATCTCGATATTGTTGAATTTCATCTGCTGTTAATTGAGTTGCATCCGACATAATACTATCCTTAAAACTAAAACCAATTTTCTCCATTATCTCAACTTATTAGCCCTTAATCTCACAAAATCCCCTCAACCAACGAATGAACCACCCTATCTACCTCCTGTAACAAATCACACCCTAACAAACACCCCGATACATATTCCTCTAAATCATCCATCATCTCAGGATGAATCACCCTTAATACCCCTTCCCCATACCTGTCTAACATCGCCTCAGCTAATCTTTCCTCCTCTAATAACCTCAACCTCATCAAACTTTGCTTATACTCATCCCTCAACCCTTCTAAACCCTTAAAACTTCCTTTCTCCCTCATCTTCCCCTCAATTACCTTCCCAAAATCCCATAAACCCTGCAAAATCTCCTCAATTTCTTCAAGATATTCTTTCATTTTGTCATATTGATGATAAGAAGCCCTATCCCAAATTAGGGTAATTCTTTGATTAGGTCGTTGTTTTTGGAGATATTTAACAAACTCGACTGTATATTGTGAATCAGCTTTCTGATAAGGTTTAACCAAAAATTCTTTAGTTCCATAATCCAAAGCTCCATAATAAGTTTGCTTGGAACGTTGATTCGTCATAGGAATTTCTACTCTCTCATCAGTGTTACCCCAGACATAACCACATAAATTATTCCATAATAAATGGCATTCATCTATCATAAATACGCTCAATTTCCCCAAGCTAATCTCTTCTTGCCAGTTGAGAATAAGCCGAGTGATTTCCTTCTTTTTCTTAGCTACGAGTTCTAGGTCTTTCTTTGGATTCTTTTTCTGGCTTTTTTTCCAACTTATCCTTGCTTCTTTAAATAAATTATAGTAACTTCGTTTCGCTTTAAATTCTATTTTAAAATTGATTTTTATAGAATTTTGAAGTTCTCTGAGATTTCAATAATTTTTACTCTTCAACCAGTTAATTACTGTTGATTTTTGCTCAGAATTTAAAAAAGGAATTCTTCCTTGATGACTGAGCCTTAAAGCTTTTATTCCTGATAAAAGAAAAGCTTGTTTCCACTTAGTAATAAAACCCAATGATCCCCCGAATATTTTTTGAATTTCCTCAGAAAGATAATTCTCTCCAGAAATCATTGAACAACTAGGAGGAAAATGGGATTATATGAAAGAATCGGGAACAGCATCAGGGAAAGATGCCATCACCCGATTATCGCTTTATGCTACGAGATTGATGTTTCAAAGACTACGGGATCATTGAACTTAGAGAGAAGGTTACAAGAATGCTCTAACTAAGCAGGAACAGGAGGATTACTCGCTGAAGGACGACGATTAATCACTTGGTCAATTAACCCATATTCTTGAGCTTCTTCAGCAGACATAAAAAAGTCTCGTTCTGTATCTTCAGCAATTTGATCGAGGGGTTTTCCTGTGTGACTGGCTAAGTGATCGTTGAGTAGTTGCTTGAGATAAAGAATTTCTTTGGCCTGAATTTCAATATCTGTCGCCTGTCCCTGGGCTCCCCCAAGGGGTTGGTGAATCATAATACGAGAATTTGGTAGGCTCATTCGCTTACCTTTGGCTCCTGCACTGAGGAGAAAAGCTCCCATACTAGCGGCTAATCCAATGCAGATTGTACATACATCAGGCCGAATTTGGTTCATCGTATCAAAGATTCCTAGTCCTGCTGATACCGAACCTCCAGGGGAGTTGATGTATAAGTAAATATCTTTATCAGGATCTTCTGCTTCAAGGAATAACAACTGAGCAACGATCAAGTTAGCATTTTCATCTCTGACCTCTTGGCCGAGAAAGACAATGCGTTCCCGTAACAGACGGGAGTAAATATCAAATGCGCGCTCACCACGGCCGGAAGTTTCAATAACGGTAGGAATCATGAAGTTTCTATTTTGTCTGTCTTTCTTTTGATTTTAGCGAGTTTGTTGCGTTGATAAACAGAAAACCCTAAGACGTTAAGCCTCAAAAAGGTTTAAGATTTTGGTGAATACGATAAACATCACCTATGAATTCAACTTTGCTTAAACCCTCAGCATTTAATGTTCCCACCATTCGTTCGTTACCCAATGGATTGACCATTATTGCTGAACAGATGCCAGTTGAAGCGGTAAATCTCAACCTCTGGTTAAACGTGGGGTCTGCTTTGGAATCCAATGAGATTAATGGAATGGCGCATTTTCTAGAACACATGGTTTTTAAAGGAACCCCTCGCCTAGAAAGTGGAGAATTTGAACGGTTGATTGAAGAACGCGGAGCAGTGACTAATGCCGCTACGTCTCAAGAGTATACTCATTACTACATCACCACCGCACCCCACGATTTTAGGGATCTTACCCCATTACAAATGGATGTAGTCTTTAATCCTAATATTGCTGATGAAGCCTTTGAACGGGAACGATTGGTGGTACTAGAAGAAATCCGTCGCTCAAACGATAACCCCCGTCGTCAGACGTTTTATCGAGCAATGGAGACTTGTTTTGAGACCTTACCCTATCGTCGTCGGGTGTTAGGACCTGCTTCGGTGATTGAACAGTTAACCCCACAGCAAATGCGCGATTTTCATGGGAACTGGTATCAACCTAAGTCGGTAACGGCGGTGGCGGTGGGTAATCTTCCGGTAGAAGAGTTAGTCGATAATGTGGCTGAGAGTTTTAATCAAATTTATGGGTTGTCTGATCTCGAACAAAATAACTCAAAAGACGGGAAAAATGTTAATTTTTCTCCTGAAGCTCCTTTTAGCCAAATTGTGCGTCAGGAAGATGAAGATCCTCGTTTACAACAATCTCGCTTCGTGATGATGTGGCGGGTTCCTGGGTTAATTGAATTAGATCAAACCTATGCTTTGGATGTCTTAGCGGTTATTTTAGGACAGGGAAAAGTGTCACGGTTATTTCGAGATTTACGGGAAGATAGAGGGTTAGTTTCCCGTATTAGCGTTAGTAATATGACCCAAGGAATTCAAGGGGTGTTTTATATTTCAGCCCAGTTACCCTCAAAGAATATTTTGGAAGTGGAACGGGTTATTATTGAGCATATTACCAAAATTAGACAAGAATCAGTCAAAGAAAGCGAATTAAATCGGGTACGGACTCAAGTGGCTAATCGGTTTATTTTTAGCAATGAACGTCCGAGCGATCGCGCTAACCTTTATGGTTACTATTATTCTCAGTTACAAGATTTAACACCAGCTTTGACCTATCCGAGTCGGATGCAATCTTTAACTGTAAAAGATATCCAAAAGGCTGCGCTTGATTATTTATCTCCTGATGCTTATGGTATTACCGTAGTGCGTCCCACTGAATAACTAATCACTGATCATTGAACTAAAATGTGGACACAAATTGCTGAACATATTTCCCAAGCCACTCAACAAGAGTTTCAAGTCAAAAAGCAACGTTCTGTTAGTGGTGGTTGTATTAATCAAGGTTACTCTTTAATCGGGGATAATATCACTTATTTTGTCAAAATCAACCAAGCTTCCCAAGTGGAAATGTTTGCGGCTGAGGCGTTAGGGTTAAAACAGATGTTAGCCACTGAGACAATTCGTGTTCCTCAACCCATTTGTTGGGGAATGTCTGAAAGGGTAAGTTATATTGTGCTTGAGTGGCTCGAATTTGGCCGAGGGACTAATCACTCTTGGGAAGAGATGGGGCGAAAATTAGCCCAAATGCACCAGGCTAAAGGGGCTGATCAATTTGGCTGGGATCAAAATAATACGATTGGTTCCACTCCTCAGATTAATACTTGGACGGATAATTGGGCAGATTTTTTTGCAGAACACCGTATTGGTTATCAATTGAAGTTAGCAAGACGACGTGGGGGAAATTTCCCCGATTATACCCAAGTTGTGGAGATGGTTAGGAATTTGTTGGCTGATAGACAACCTCAACCTTCTTTAGTACATGGGGATTTATGGTCAGGAAATGCAGCCGTAACTGAAGCGGGAGAACCGGTTATTTTAGATCCAGCAACTTATTATGGAGATCATGAAGTTGATCTTGCGATGACCGAACTTTTTGGCGGTTTTTCAGGGGGATTTTATCGAGGTTACAATGAGGTTTTTCCCCTAGAAGAAGGGTATCAAAAACGGAAAACAATTTACAATCTTTATCATATCCTCAATCATTTTAATTTGTTTGGGGGCGGCTATGGTTCCCAAGCTAATCACATGATTCAAAGAATTTTAATGGGTCAGTAAAACAGAATAATTATGAAATCATTGTTTATCGTCCTAGAAGGAATTGACAAAGCAGGAAAGTCAACTCAAGCAGAATTATTAAAAAACTATTTTATTGCTCATCAGCAGCAAGCTGTTATTAGTTCTGAACCTACTAATGGACCTATTGGTAGGTTAATTCGTGAAGCTATGCAAAGTAAAATTATTGCCATCAAACAAAAAGAATGTTTTGATGAACAAATGGCCTATTTATTCGCAGCCGATAGACATTACCATTTGTATAATGATGTAGATGGCGTTTATAAACTCATTAATGAAGACGATAGCCATGTTATAGCAACTCGTTATTATTTTTCATCCTTAGCTTATAATTGTAATACTCAAGATGAGTTGAATTTTGTGGCAGGATTAAACCAAAGATTTCCTCATCCTGATGTGGTTTTTTATCTTGATATTCCTTTAGAAATTGCTTTATATCGGTTAACCAATTCCTCTGTTAAAGAAGTTTATGAAACCGAAGAGAAATTGAGAAAAGTAAGACAAAACTACGAGAGTCTTTTTGAAACTTATGACGGAAAAATATTAAAAATAGATGGAAATCAATCTATAAAGACAATACATAAACAGATATTAAATTATATTGAAAAAATGCTTGTTTGTGACCAATTTTGAGTTATGATCATCCCTTGGTAATCAATAACTATAATTGATGAGAGTAACCCAAATAAATTGTCAATTTCAATACATTCCTCATTACAAACCCAATCAACTGATCTGTGGTCAGGGACAGACGGCTATTGTTACTGGATGGACAGTTAGACAGTCAGTGGCTAAACATTTAAACCTAGAAGACTATGCAGTCATTGGCAATTTGTATAGTCCCACTAGGGGAATTAGTCCTTTAATTCGTAATTTATTGGCTAACCCTCATGTTCGATTTTTAGTCATTTTACAAGCAACAAAAGAAGATAAAAATGCAGGAGGATGTCAATGTTTATTAGATTTTTTAAGACATGGAGTCACTCAAGGGGAAAGTGATACGGGTAAAAAAACTTGGGTGATTAATTCCGAGATTAAAGGTTATATAGATATAGAAATTAGTTTTGATACTTTAGAAAAGTTACGTCAAAATATACAATTCAGAGAAGGAAAATCGATTAAAGAAGCAATTAATCTCATTCAAGAATTCAATAAAAATAAAATAGAACCTTGGGGGGAACCGCTAACCTTTCCTCAAACGGAAATTACTCCAACGGTTTTACCTGGAGTTAGATATGGTCATCGTATTGAAGGGAAAACTATTGCCCAAACTTGGGTGAAAATCATCCATCGAATCAAAACAACAGGAACCATTAGACCAACAACTTATGGACAATGGCAAGAATTAATTGATCTGATGGCTATTGTAACCGATGAACCCCTAGAATTTTATTTTCCTGAACCTAATTATTTACCAATTCAAAGAAACTTTATTCAAGATTATATTGGACAAATATTAGATGATGCACCCCAAAAAGAAGGGGTTAAATATACTTATGGACAACGGTTAAGATCATGGTTTGGAAGAGACCAAATTGAACAACTTATTAATAAATTAGCAGGCGATATTGACTCATCAAGAGCCGTGATGTCATTATGGGATGTGAAAGATTATGAAGATAATGATAGTCCTCCTTGTCTTAATCATATTTGGGTGAGAATTGTTGATAATGAATTATCTTTAACAGCTACCTTTCGTAGTAATGATATGTTTTCTGCTTGGCCAGCTAATGCAATGGGATTAAAATTTTTGCAGCAATATATCAAAGAAAAAATTCTTGAAAAATCTAATTATAATCTGACTTTAGGTCCTTTAATCATTATTAGTCAAAGCGCGCATATTTATAGTGATTGTTGGGAACACGCACAACGAGTTATAGATACGGAATACAATAAAATAAATCAGCAAAGAAATTTTGATGATCCCAGTGGTAGCTTTTTAATTTCTATTAAAGATAATCAGATTATTGTTGAACATTTAACCCCAGGTTCAGGAGAAGTTGTTAATTGTTATTCAGGTAAAAATGCTCGGAAATTATATCAGACAATCGCTTTAAATTGTCCTGGTTTACAAATTGAACACGCGATGTATTTAGGAACAGAGTTACAAAAAGCAGAACTATGTTTAGTTAAAAAATCAGATAGTTATCAACAAGATAAACCCCTAACTCTGTCAAAAAAATAAAGTTATAATGCTACAATAATTATTAGGAAAGACAATACACCTTGACTAAATGAGAGCAAGTCAAATGAAATTAGTTAAAAGTCTTTATGAAACAGATTTTAATCTTTGGTTAGAAGAAAATGTTAAGTTGCTTAAACAACATCAATTAGAGCAATTAGATATTGATAATTTAATCGAAGAACTTGAAGCAATGGGAAGAAGTGAGAAAAAAGGATTTCGTAGTAATTTAGAACAATTACTAATGCACCTTTTAAAATGGAAATATCAGTCAAATAAACGGACAGGTAGTTGGGAACGATCTATCCTTGAACATCGGAATAGAATTTTAGAAGACCTAGAAGATAGTCCGAGTTTAAAACTTTACTTTGATGAGGTTTTCGATAAGTGTTATCAAAATTCTAGAAAATATGCCAAAGCAGAAACTGGTTTACTTCTCAACACTTTTCCAGAAGTTTGTCCCTTTACTAAGACTCAAATTTCAACCCCTGATTATCTTCCTAAAGATTAAAAAAATCACTATTTATTATTTTGATTATGACTATTCTAAGTGATCTAGATATTAAAAGAGAACTAGGTGTAAATATTTATGTTTACCCTTATAAAGCCAAAAATCTTAAGGGAGCTAGTTATAATTTAACCGCTAGTAAATTAGCTTGGAATTTATCAACAAAAAAAGTATTTATGATCCTGAAAATAATAAAATTATTATCAAACCTCATATAACTGAATTAATAGAAACCCATGAAACAATTTGGGTATCTCAAAAAATTGCTGGAACTTATTACTCGCGAGTTAAAGAAGTCTCACAAGGAACTGGACACATTAGCACAACTCTTGATCTTAACTATACTTGGATGTTCTCTTATTTCTTTACATAATCATAGTGAATCAATTATTAAAATCGAACCTGAAACTACTTGTTTTGTTACCATCATTTTTCAATATTTACATACACCATAAACTGGAGAACGAAGAGGAAATACTTCAGGAAGAAGAGACTTATTTACTACACTTGGAATACAATTAAATAATGAAGAAACAGAATTTCTTGATCAAGACTTTATGAATGATAAAGATGCACTTCTTAGAAAACTATCAGAATCTGAATATTATAAAGAAATATCAATAAAACGCACTTAAGAAGAAAAATTAAACAATAATAAAATTCAAAATACTTTGAGAAGACGTTCTTTTAAAAAATTCTATTTTGTCTTAGGTTTGTTACTTAGTTTTTTGATAATATTTGGATTTTCACTGAATACACAATCAAAAAATTTTGCTTCTCAAAACTGGTATAATATGGCAGTCAAGGTTATTGAATCAACAACCCCGACTGTAGTTTTTGCATTAGTAACTTTAATAGTTGTTGATATTGAACCTAGAAATCAAGAATGATTCTAGAACAAAGTCAAGATATAGGCAAGAAAATGAAACTTAAAATAATCAAACTAAAAAAACAAGCAATAACTCCTAAATACGAACATGAAAATGATTCAGGACTTGATTTAATATCCATAGAAGATGTAGAAATAAAGTCAGGACAAAGTCAACTAATTAAGACAGGAATTTCTATTGAATTACCTCGGAATACCGAAGCGCAAATACGTCCAAGAAGTGGACTAGCCTTAAAACATCAAATCACTGTTTTAAATACACCTGGAACCATTGATGAGGGATATCGAGGAGAAATTGGCGTTATTTTAATTAATCATGGGAAAACATCTTTTCAAATCACCAAAGGAATGAGAATTGCTCAAATGGTTATTGCTCCAGTCATTCGAGTTAAAATTGAAGAAGTAGATAGTTTAAGTGATACAATCAGGGGAAAAGGAGGCTTTGGATCAACTGGAGTTTAACATAATTAATAAGTAATTGATTATGAAGAGTGACCACTTTAAAAGTAGAATAAACTAAAAAAATTAATGATAATTTAGCTAATGACAATATTAGAAGAAAAACGACCAACCTGGGATGAATACTTTTTAATGATCGCTAAACTCGCAGCGACGAGATCAACCTGTTTAGCGTTTCCTGTCGGTGCAGTTATTGTCAAAGATAGACAAGTATTAGCCACAGGATATAATGGTTCCCCATCAGGATCAGTCCACTGTACCGCCCAAGGATTTTGTTATCCTGAATTGAGTAGCTGTGATGCTTCTAGTAGTTTACCATCCCGTGCCGTTCATGCAGAAGCAAATGCGATCGCCCAAGCAGCCAGACACGGAATTTCTACGGATGGTTCAATCATTTATGTTACCTTAGAACCCTGTATTTCTTGTCTGAAATTAATTATTTCTGCGGGGATCAAAAAAGTTTTTTATGAAACCAATTTTAATAGTGGAGAAAAACTTTTAGTCAGAGATTCTTTTATTAAAGATGGTTTAGTAAAACTCACTCAAATTAAATTGTCTGAAGAAATGGCAAAACGCGCCTCATTTTTTCTCTTAAACCCGACATCAATTGCTAGAGAAAAACTAGAAACCTAAGCAATCATAATATTATGATATTCAATATCACATTAATTTAAAAAGTTTTAATCAGCCAAGATAATATATTAAAATATATTGAAATTAAATCCGAAGATCTTGTAAATAATATTTCTCTATCTTCAACGTTAAATTCAAACCAGAGAGAAACCCTACCATGACTATTTTATTAGCTGGAGATATTGGCGGAACGAAAACAAATTTACGTTTAGTGAACTCAGAATCTTCTGATAATAGAAATAATTTACCGCAGCAAACAATCCTGTATGAAAAAAAATATCCCAGTCAAAAATACTCGGATTTAGTGCCAATGGTAGAGGAGTTTTTGGCAGCAGCAACTGAGAACATAAACCAACAAATTAAAGTAGAAAAAGCCTGTTTTGGGATCGCAGGTCCTGTGGTGAATAATACCTCAGAATTAACCAATTTAAGTTGGTCTTTAGACGGCGATCGCCTACAGAAAGATCTATCTTTGACTAAAGTTACCTTAATTAATGACTTTGCTGCCATCGGCTATGGAATTTTAGGACTAACTTCTGATGATGTTTACACCTTACAAGACATCAAACCCGATCCTCAAGCCCCCATCGCTGTTTTAGGGGCGGGAACTGGTTTAGGAGAATGCTTTTTAGTCCCTTCACCCCAAGGAAATCCTCGTGTTTTTGCCACAGAAGGATCTCACGCTGATTTTGCCCCTCGTTCTGCCCTAGAATTTGAATTACTTAACTATATTTGTGAAAAATACAACTTAGAACGGGTATCGGTAGAAAGAGTGGTTTCCGGCATGGGAATTGCCACTATTTATCAATTTTTACGCGATCGCTACCCCGATCAAGAATCAGCAACATTAGCCCAAATCTATCAAACTTGGCAAGAGGAATCAGACAAAAATATTGATTTATCAGCAGAAGTCTCTAAAAAAGCGATGGAAAAAGACGATCCTTTATGTCAGCAAGCAATGCAAATGTTTGTTGAAGCCTACGGTGCAGAAGCAGGTAACTTAGCCCTCAAGTTACTGCCCTACGGTGGATTATACGTCGCTGGTGGCATTGTGGCCAAAATCTTACCCCTGATGCAGCAAGGAGACTTTCTCAAAACATTTCAGGCTAAAGGACGAATGGAAACTTTATTGACAAAAATACCTGTCTATATCGTTCTAAACCCCCAAGTAGGATTAATTGGTGCGGCTTTATATGCTGCGAGATAAACCAGACAAGAGTAGAGAAAAAGTGGAGATTTCAACTATTAACTATTAACCAATGAAACAAACCCTTGTTGTAAAAATTGGGACATCAAGTTTAACTCAACCCGAAAGCGGACAACTAGCCTTATCCACCATTGCTGCTTTAGTAGAAACCCTTACCCAGTTGCGACAAATCGGCCATCGAGTAGTTTTAGTTTCTTCTGGTGCGGTAGGAGTCGGGTGTAGCCGACTTAATTTAAAAGAACGCCCCAAAAAAATGGCCTTAAAACAAGCAATCGCCGCCGTTGGGCAAGGTCGTCTTATTCGGGTCTATGATGACCTGTTTACCACCCTAGGACAGCCCATTGCTCAAGTTTTGCTGACACGACGGGAATTAATTGAACGAAGCTGTTATGTCAACGCTTCTAATACCTTTACATCCTTATTTGAATTAGGAGTGATTCCCATCGTCAATGAAAATGATACTGTTGCGATCGAAGAGTTAAAATTTGGCGATAATGACACTCTATCTGCCCTAGTAGCCAGTTTAATTCAGGCTAATTGGTTATTTTTATTAACCGATGTTGATCGACTGTATTCGGCTGATCCTCGCCTAGTTCCCGATGCCCAACCTATTAGCTTAGTAAATGCCCAAGAATTTGCCCAATTACAAGTTAAAGCAGGAGATAAAGGGTCTCAATGGGGAACAGGAGGCATGGCAACCAAACTAACGGCAGCACGACTAGCCACCAGTGCTGGGGTGAGAACCGTGATCACCCACGGACAAAAACCAGAGAACTTACTCAAAATTTTACAAGGAGAAGCGATCGGGACTCAATTTGAACCCCAACCGTCCAATGAAAATGCCCGCAAACGCTGGATCGCCTATGGGTTGCTCCCTAGTGGGAAAATTTATCTCGATCAAGGAGCAATTCGAGCAATTTGTCGCCAAGGAAAATCTTTATTAGCGGCAGGAATTACCAAAGTCGAGGGGCAATTTGAAGCGTCTGACGCGATCCAATTATGCGATCAACAAGGACAAGAAGTGGCTAGAGGAATTGTCAATTACAGCAGCTTAGACATTGAAAAAATTAAAGGACATCACTCGGATAAAATTGCTGATATATTGGGTTATGGCGGTGCAGAAACTATTGTTCATCGGGATAATTTAGTCATCCAAGAAGGCAGAAAAATGCGTAAAACTTTGACTTAAACTTGATTAACGGTTAAGGTATCACAAACGATAAAGTAGTAAAGTAAGTAGATTAGCACAAATCAACACCAGTTGGTAATAAGTTATGATCAAATTTAGAATACTCGTTTTTTTAAGACTGAAGTCCTAACTAAGAACTTTTCGGTTTAACGTTTAATTATGCTTACTTACTTAGAAACAAATAAAACAACCGCTCCTTGAGATCAATGACCCAATCTGTTAAAAATAATAACTTTTCTTTCCCTTCTGAAGATAATCCGATCATCATTGCTCAAGATGTAGAAAAATGGTACGACAATAACTTTCATGTTTTGCGGGGGGTTAGTCTTCAGGTGAACCCCCAAGAAGTGGTGGTCATTATGGGACCGTCGGGGTCAGGGAAATCTACTTTTATTCGTACTTTTAACGCCCTAGAACCCTATCAAAAAGGCAGTATTATCATTGATGGGATAAAACTTTCCCATGACCTGAAAAATATTGAAACTATTCGCCGAGAAGTGGGAATGGTGTTTCAGCAATTTAATCTATTTCCCCACCTAACGGTTCTTCAAAACGTTACTTTAGCCCCGATCTGGGTTCGTCATCAAAAGAAAGAAAAAGCAGAAGCAACTGCCATGCAATTACTCGAAAAGGTGGGTATTCTTGAACAAGCCCAGAAATATCCCGGTCAGTTATCAGGGGGACAACAACAACGGGTGGCGATCGCCCGTGCATTAGCCATGCAGCCTAAGATTATGTTATTTGATGAACCCACCTCTGCGTTAGATCCAGAGATGATTAAAGAAGTATTAGACACCATGCGCAGTTTAGCTGTGTCGGGGATGACGATGGTGTGTGTCACCCATGAAGTGGGGTTTGCTAGAGAAGTAGCCGATCGCGTGGTCTTTATGGATGGAGGTAAAATTGTTGAAGTGGCGACCCCTGAAGACTTTTTTAATAATCCTCAAGCGGAAAGGTCTCAACAGTTTTTGTCTCAGATTTTGTAAGCAAGCCTAAACCTCCTTAATTTGATTCATTAAGCCTAGATTCAATGGTTTTTTCTCTTAAATTTGCAGAATTAACATCAACATTTACATCGAGTTCATGAGAACATTTTTCAGTTTTTTGTAGGTAACTATAATAAGAATCTGCTTAAATTGTTTGACAGACACAATGTTTACTTTATCTTCTTTATCTTCTCTATTTCTGTCTTGTTTTCTATTTACTGGAATGGGTTGGGTTGCTTCTCCTACATTGGCGATGAAACCACAAGCTTTCGGTTCAAAAGATCTTGAAGAACTTAATAAAGCAAATTTTTTTGATGGTTATTATGATCAGAGTTCCTCAACAAAATTTCAAACTAATCAATTCATAGTTGCTCAGGAAAATACCATTTTAAATCAAAATAATTCAATTGAAGATTATATCTATTTAATTAATCAAATAAATGACCCCCAAGTCAAAGGTGAGATGCTGCTTAATTTATCAAAAAAATATTTTAAATCTGAGAAATTAGAACTTGCTTTAGAGACATTAAATCAAGCATTAGAAGTCACTAAAACTGTTGAAAATAATTCCTCAAAAGTTTGGTTGATTACCAAAATTGCTGCGATATATATAGAAAACAAAGATCTAGAAACTGCTTTAAATATATTAGATAATGCTTTAGAAATATCGAAAGAAGTGACTTCTCAGGCAATTCAAGGAAGTTTATTAATTGATTTAGCCAATAAATATCAACAAATTGGCAAGTCAGAACAAGCACAAATTATACTCGCAGAAGTCAAAACCATAATTGCAGCAATTGAAAATCCTCCTTCTAGTTTTCCCTTTCAACCTCTCCCTTTTACCGCCAAAACTAGATTTGGCACTAATTTCTTTTCATCTAAAGATACCAATGCTAACTTTACCATTGGAGTTGATGCTAGTAAACGATGGGAAACGGAAGAAATTGATATTGATTTTCAGTTTCTTAATAGCTATGATGATAGTAGAGACTCTAACGAAAAAAATAGAGTTGTACTTGACCTGGTAACGGAATATAAGTATTACTTTAATGAACCAACCTATTTCTTTGGGAATGTCGCTTATTTACAAGATGATTTTAGTAGTAATGAAAGTAAAGTAAGCTATTTTACAGGAGTTGGATTTAATCTATGGCAGGGTTCAAATTCAGATGAAATGTTAAATATGCAATTGGGAATTGGAGATTTATTTCAAAATAATACAATTCGCAACCGAAATGCTCCTTTCCCCGTTTTTCAATACACAGTTAGTTTCAAAAATGTCTTTTTAACAGATTGGAAATTTGAACAATACTTTATTCTAGAAGTACCTGTTATAAACACCGCTAATTATTTTGGCGATTCTCGTACGGTTTTGAAAATTCCAGCTATTAATAACTGGTCTATTTTTAGTGATTTGACTTTTAGATATTTTGGGATTTCCGAATTTCAGGAACCTAATTTATCAACCCGCTTTATCGGAGGGATAGAATATGAATTCTAAAGATTATTTTTGGCTATTACACACTAAGGTTAGGACAACTTAAATCTCTTGTTGTTCATTCTAAATTCTACATTCTACATTCTTAATTCTATATTCTCCTATACTTTCCATTCCTCAATTCCAGATACACAATAAACTAGATTAAGAAGCATAGAAAAGAAAGAGTAGAAAGTAAATGGTTAAACAGCCAACGGCTAACCCTGAAGCATCCCAGGACGCAACCCCCATAAAACTTCCCCGTACCAGCGAGTCTGATAAACTCAAACGTATTCGTCATACCACCTCCCATATTATGGCCATGGCGGTGCAAAAACTCTTCCCCAAGGCGCAAGTAACTATCGGACCGTGGACGGAAACAGGGTTTTATTACGACTTTGATGTTCCTGAACCCTTCAGCGAACAGGATCTCAAGGCCATTAAAAAAGAAATGGTCAAAATTATCAAAAAAAAGCTTCCTGTTGTCCGAGAAGAAGTTACCCCAGAAGAAGCCAAAAAACGTATTACCGACCTCAAAGAACCCTACAAACTCGAAATACTAGAAGGACTTGAACCCCCCATTACCCTCTATTATTTAGGGGATCAATGGTGGGATCTGTGCGCGGGTCCCCATGTGGAAACCACGGGAGATATCAACCCCAAAGCATTTGACTTAGAAACCGTAGCGGGTGCATACTGGCGAGGAGATGAAACGAAAGCGCAACTACAACGCATCTATGGAACTGCGTGGGAAACTCCCGAACAACTGGCCGAATATAAACGACGCAAAGAAGAAGCTTTAAAACGGGATCACCGCAAATTAGGTAAAGAATTGGGGTTATTTATCTTTTCTGACCCTGTTGGCCCAGGTTTACCCCTGTGGACTCCCAAAGGGACTATTATTCGGTCTACCCTTGAAGACTTCCTTAAACAAGAACAACTTAAGCGAGGTTATCTTCCGGTTGTCACCCCTCATATTGGACGAATTGATCTCTTTAAAATTTCGGGTCACTGGCAAAATTATAAAGAAGATATGTTCCCTATGATGGCAGAAAATGCCGAGGAAGCAGCGCAAGAAATGGGGTTTGTTCTCAAACCGATGAACTGTCCTTTCCATATCCAAATTTATAAAAGTGAGTTACGTTCCTACCGAGACTTACCCATCAGGTTAGCGGAATTTGGCACAGTTTATCGGTATGAACAGTCGGGAGAATTAGGAGGGTTAACCCGTGTTCGAGGGTTTACTGTTGATGACTCCCATTTATTCGTAACTCCTGATCAATTAGACGCAGAATTTCTCAATGTGGTTGATTTAATTCTCACCGTTTTTAAGAGTTTGCAACTGAAGAATTTTAAGGCCAGATTGAGTTTTAGAGATCCTGATTCTGATAAATATATTGGGTCTGATGAAGCTTGGGAAAAATCTCAAAATGCTATTCGTCGCGCCGTACAAACCTTAGAAATGGACTATTTTGAAGCTCCAGGAGAAGCGGCTTTTTATGGTCCTAAATTAGACTTTATTTTCCAAGATGTTTTGGAACGAGAATGGCAATTAGGAACCGTCCAAGTTGATTATAATTTACCCCAACGGTTTGAATTAGAATATGTTGCTGAAGATGGAACCCGTCAGCGTCCTGTGATGATTCACCGTGCGCCTTTTGGCTCTTTAGAACGGTTGATTGGTATTCTAATTGAAGAGTATGCCGGAGATTTTCCCTTGTGGTTAGCACCCATTCAAGCGCGTATTTTACCCGTTAGTGATGTGCAGTTAGAGTATGCGAAAGAAGTCGCGAGTAAAATGCAACAATTAGGGATTCGTGCAGAAGCAGATACATCAGGAGAAAGACTCGGTAAAATGATTCGTAATGGGGAGAAACAAAAGATTCCTGTTATGGCAGTTGTAGGGGCAAAAGAAGTAGAGTCTAATAGTTTGAGTATTCGGACTCGTGCTTCGGGAGAATTAGGAACAATTGCGGTTGATGAGGTGATAGAAAAGTTGAGCCAAGCTATCACGAATCATACCAATTTCTAAGGTTATGGGTGGGCATTGCTCACCCTATAATTATGATTGAATCATTATGGTTTATCTTTTTTACAAGAAGTTGTTAAATTTTTATTCGATGACAAGTTTACTACTGTTCTTCCACTTTTTTCTTGTCTTTTTTGCCAATCTTCAAACATAGAATCTAAATCATAGTTAAAAGATTTAGCGTGTTCTTCTCTAAATTTATGAATTTCATCTAAAATTTCATCTTCCCACATTGTTAACAATCTCCTAAGAGTTCATAGGGAGTACAAATAACAGGTAATTCATATCCCAAATCAGCACTAATTTGAGCCAACTTTTTTTGAATGTGAGCATTGGCGATATGTTTACAGTTCCATGTTATAGTCATTTCAATTAAAAGTGAGACACCTGCTGCTTGTAATAATAGTCTTCATAGCTCAATTTTTGTATCATTCTTATTTGAAATGACTATAACAAGTAATCTAGCCGGTGGACAATTGCTGCTGTAATGTGAACCGTATCGTCAGAAGCTATAGAAAATTAAAAGAGTGCTATAGTCATTTCAATTAAAAGTGAGACACCTGCTGCTTGTAATAATAGTCTTCATAGCTCAATTTTTGTATCATTCTTATTTGAAATGACTATATCATAAATAATAGTAATTTTTAATAGTTTTGTGGGTCATGTTCATCTATTTTAGTAATGGGTAAGCATTGCTCATCCTAGTTTATTTATTTCACTCATTTTTTTTATGGATCTTTCTCCTGTTATTCAAATTATTCCTGCACTTATTGGATTGATTATTTCTGCATTAATTTTTTCGTATTTTTTTTCCAAAAATAACCAGAACCGAAAGGGGATTATTTGTTCAACTTTATTTTTTCTTGTTTCCCCATTTTTATTTCAAATAACTATTGAACATCAAAAAACAGTAAAAGAATTTTTTACTGATTATAAAGACGTATTTAGCTTCCCATTTATAACAGTTCTTGCAACAGCACTAGGTATATTATTGGGTAATACTATGCTGCGGTTAGTAGCTCAAAGAAAAGAACAAAAAGAAATAGCAATTCTTTTTATTAATATAATTGACGCTCAAATAAAATGTATGGGGTTTATCAATAGATATTTGAGTAACTTGAGTGAGCAAAATAGAACTTCAATTGAATATATAAGAATATATCTCTCTGAATTGAGTGAGCAAAATTCTTTTGAAACAGCATTTAGAAAAATAGGAATTTACTCTGAAACGGAAATAGATCTAATTTCGCGTTATTCTACAGAGTGTAAACAGTTAATTACTTATATCAAGAGACTTCTGTTATATTGTGAAACTAGAGAAATAGAAAATGGTCTCAATCTAACATTAAGATTGCAAATAGTAAAAATTTCTCTTGTAATGACGATTTTGTTAGGATATTTATGTTTAATTCAAATGTCAACGTTTTATTCTTCAGAAAAAATGAATGAGTATCAACAACAATTTCAACATGATTTTATTGAAATACTAAATGAATTTAATTCAAGTGTACCTGCCATTATAAACCAAACATTATATCAAGATTTTAGAAAAAGAATAAACTTACTAAAAGATAAGTCAACAAAAATTATTAATCCTCAAATCGAACTAGATAGAAATATGTATATTTGCATTATTCAAATTGATTTAGAAACGATTAATCAAGTATGCAATACTAATTTTATAGAACCATCTGAGGTACAAAATATTAAAGATTTCTCTTCCTGTTCTACGATTCATAGATTACTAAGCAGTGATCTAAATATTGTCTCTTTTCGAGAATCTGAAGAAGACACTCGACAAAATGCAAGAAGACATCTAAATAGTATACTATCTGAAAGCATGAGTATTTATGGAATCCCAATTGATGACACTCATATTGAAAATTTATTTACTCAATTAACCAAAAAAGTAGAAAATATTTCACCTTGGAACTAAAACTAAAAGTATTAGTATCGATTTAGGAGAAGGATATTGTTTAATTGTATTTTATTTAGAGTCTTTGCATTGGAGTAATATGACACTTTACTGTAAAAACAAGGCTAATTAAATTAGTAAGAAGAAAGAGATTAACCCAAAAATTATGACCCTAACCATTAATAAAGATATCTACAGTCAACTATTAGTTAAATTTCAACCAAAAGTCATTGAAAATGAAGTAGAGTATCAGGAGTATAGCAATATTCTCCTAGAACTGATGATGAATACTAACAGAAGTTCAGAAGAAACAGCAATACTAAAGTTAATTGCTTCTTTAATTAAAGAATTTGACGAAAAGCAAGAGCAACCGAAACCTGCTACTCCCCATGAAATTTTACAACATTTGATGGAGGAACATAATATGAGACAAGTTGATTTAGTTGATAAAATAGGGTCTAAAGGCGTTGTTTCGGAAGTGGTTAATGGAAAACGTTCTATTAGCAAATCTCAAGCTAAAACGTTAGCCGATATTTTTAATGTATCTCCAGCATTATTTATCTAGAAATAATCTAGAGAATACTATTTGACTAACTTTCGTAACCATTTCCATAATTGACCTCCTAATTTTTCTAGCCAGGAAATAATTAGGTCAAGCCATTCTAAAATGTACTCCAAAGGATGTTTAACATACCCTGTTGGTTTAGCTTCAGTTTCAATCCAATCTGGTGATATTTCCCTAGAATAATCTTTTAAATCAGCTTGAGGTTTCCCTTTTTTTAGAGAGGAAGAAGGCGCGGAAACTTTCGTAACAGACTTCTGTTTTTGTTGAACCTTAGAGATCGATTTAGCAACAGGTCTAGGCTTCTTCTTTGTTTTTGAATTATTCTGGCGTTTAAGCGGATTTTTAAGGCGTTTTTTCAAAGATTTAACAGGGTTAGTCGGTAACTTAGACGCTTGCGGTAAAGCCAAAGGAGAAGGGGGTGACTTCTGGGATACATTAGAAGTCGTTTCTTCTACATAAAGATCATCCCAAGATAACCAAGGATCATCAATTTTTTCATTGGTTAAGTCAGCTTCAGGTAAATAAGAATTAGAAGATGAAGAACCAGACTTAAGGGTTTTGATTGATTGCTGTGTATTTAATTGAGGATTAGCAGTATTATCCCCAAAAAAGTAATCAATAGCCGCAAAAATTAACATTTTTATTTGAAAAGGATTATCCGTCTCTTCTCTTAAAGATTGATGAGTCTGTTTCTGTAGTTTTTGTCCAAAATTTTTAACGGGTTTAACGACAGATTGAATTAAATATTTTTGAGATGATTTAGTGTTTTTTTGGGGAGAAGATGATGCTTTTAACCTGCTTGCTGAAAGGCGATTAATGGATGGATTGGTTTTGGAGGATAATTGTTTTGATTGAGAAGATCTATATAAATAGTTAGTTGCCCTTTGAATAACCCCTTCAAGATATGGAGAATTAAAATTAGATGATGGTAATCTTGAAACTAAACTATTGACTGGCTGAGATCTGTTTGTAACGTCTAAAGAAGATTCTCCGAATAAATTAAGTGTCGTTGCGACTGGACTTGTTTGCATCCATCGCATTCCTTGCCAAAACCAGCGCACTGGCGGTAAGACATTTGGGGAATTAGTTGAAAAACTAGGAATAACACCAGGGGTGATGCGAGACTGGGTTAATTGTAATCGACGATCATACCAATAGTTCGCTGTTTCGACTTGAATACGCTTTTGCAGAATTTTTTGTTGACTAGGAGAAAGAAGATCAACCGTTTGATTGTTGGAATTGACTAAAACCAAACAATGGTTATCTACAACACTGGCAATTCCTTGAATTATAAACTTAGCAGTCAAATTACTGTCATCAGTTTCAGTTTCAGTTTCTTGATTTCTTGACAGAGAGTTAGACGGGGTTAACCAAGGTTCAATTTCTTCTAAAACTTTATTTAAGGGGCGATCGCTAGTTAAACGAACTGAAGAGACTTCTCCAGAGGGTAAGGAAATTTGTTCAACGGTTTGTCCCAATTGCCGTCGAACCGTTCGTCCGGCTTGTACCAACAAGTACAAGGGATAAATCAGCATTTGCGTTCCCCACTCAGCCGCAACCTTTAGATGTCGGGTAACACGACCTAGGCGATCGCGTAACCCCACTGATTGACGATTTAGGAAGTTAAAAAGTTGGCTTTTATAGGGACGATTAGAAGGAGAAGGCATAGATCTTTTGAGTAGCTAACCTCAGTTGCTTTTCATTATGCCTGAAAGTTGTCTTAACAGAACTGTTAGTTTTTAATTTTCGAGAAAGACGGTCATCCCATTGATAAAAATTAGTTTCCGTATACTTTTTGGTAATATTCCTGATATTCTTGCGATAATAAAGGTTGCCACCAATCTTGATTATCTAAATACCATTGAATTGTTTTTCTCAACCCTCCTTCTACTGTTTCTTGAGGAGTCCATCCTAATTCTGTTTTAATTTTGGTGGCATCGATAGCATAACGACGATCATGGCCGGGACGATCTTTGACAAAGGTAATTAACTGTTTAGCCGGTTTAATAGGTAAGTTTGGGGCTAATTCATCCATTAAGTCACATAACATAGTAACTAAATCAATATTTTTAACCTCATTATTTCCGCCAATATTATAAGTTTCTCCTGGTTTTCCTCTCTTAATCACTGTTTCTAACGCCGAACAATGATCCCCCACATATAACCAGTCTCTGATATTTTGTCCATCCCCATACACAGGTAAAGGTTTGCCTAAAAGGATGTTAATACACATCAACGGAATTAACTTTTCAGGAAAGTGATAGGGTCCATAATTATTAGAGCAGTTAGTAATAATTGTTGGCACATTATAGGTATGATAATAAGCACGAGCTAAGTGATCGCTACCCGCTTTTGAAGCTGAATAAGGACTATTGGGGGCATAAGGGGTTGTTTCTGTAAAAGCTGGATCATCAGGCTCTAAACTGCCATAAACTTCATCAGTAGAAACATGAAGAAACCGATAATTTTCTGGTTTACCTTGGTCATGCCAATAGTGGCGAAAACTTTCTAATAAAGTAAAGGTTCCGATCACATTCGTTTGAATGAAAGCATCAGGACCAAGGATCGACCGATCCACATGGGATTCGGCCGCAAAATGGGCAACAGTATCAATGTTTTCTGCTTTGAGTAACTTATCAATTAGGGGGCGATCGCCTATATTCCCCTCAACAAATTTAAAGTTTTCCTGACCTTCTAAATTCCCTAAATTTTGACGGTTTCCTGCATAGGTTAAGGCATCGAGAACAATGACGCGATCGCTCGAATAATTGTTACACCAATGGTGAACAAAATTAGAGCCAATGAACCCTGCACCGCCTGTAATTAATATATTCTGGGATTGTTTGGTTGACAAGTTTGACATTTACAATAAACCCTTTTTTCTCACTGTTTTAGTGACTTAAATTTACTTGAGTGACTTTCAACTTCTTACCAAAAAGCTTGATTTGATATTAATTGAAATGCCGCCGTCTTTTCCACAATTGCCATAATGCCTTTTTGTTGCTCAGATGATAATTGAGTTTTCCATTTATCCCGTGAGACTTTTGGATCTCTGAAGACACTAAAATAAGGATTAATGAAATTTCCCTCATAGCGATTTCGATTCCCGTTAGAGGTTCCTTGAGTAGTTTCTTCCAGAAAATTCTTTGATTCTGGGCCTAACTCTAAGCCAAAATGATTAAATACTTTTTTATAAACCTCGAATGGTTCTTCCGTAAGATGTTCATAAACCACAAGCAATCCGTTGAGTTGAGATTGACAGGTTTTCACACAAATTTCCACATCAACTGCCCAAAGTAAGGACTCTTGCTCATAAATCGTTAAATTATCTAGCTTAGTAATATATTCTTCTGCCCATTCTAGTTGGCTTTCAACTAAAAGATTTTTGAGGATTACACGTCTTCCATCAGGCATCAAAGATTCATTTTGTCCTCGAATTCTTGAGGCAATCACCCCACAGGGATGACGAATGAGATAAACAATAGGGATATTAGTTTCTTCTAATAAGTTAACTAACAACTTAACAAGAGAAACTTCTTTAAAAACAATCATCGGGGAGTTTTGTGGGGTATATAAATACCTAAAAATATCAGCAAAAACTTTTGTTTTACGGGCTAATGGGTATATTAGCTGTTGCCCTTTTGATGAACGTCTCTCAAAGTTTTTCTTAAAGTAAGGGGGCTTGTCTACAGATGGGGTAGCTGGTAGTAAAGCTTCATAGAGACGGGATAAATCTTCTGAGGAAAAAGGGCTAGATTCAATTTTGTGTCTAATCTCCTTCAAGGCTTTATTGCTGCTACTAGATTGTAACCGATGAAATGGCTCAAATCGATAAGCAATATCAGGGTGACTCGATATCACTGAGCCTAACCAGGTTGTCCCACTACGTCCACCACCAAATATTGCGCCTAATTTCTTCACATTTGTTTGATTAGTCATCTATTTTCAGTCTGTACAAATTATCTGGTTTCGAGGCTAAACTAATTCAATTTGGGAGTCATCTCCTACCATAAATCGCAGGGCTTTTGGACGCTGAGGGGCAATTTCTACCTTAGCACGTCGTCCGATTAAACTATCGACAATTCGTTGATGAATTTCTAAAATTTTTGCATCTTTTAATAAAACACTATGTTCAATATCAGCATCAATTAACGTGACTCCATCCCCCACACTTGTATAAGGACCAATAAAGGAATTTTCAATGTGGCAATTTTCCCCAATAATCACCGGCCCGCGAACGGTGCTATTAATAATTTTTGAGCCTTTGTTGACATTGACTCGACCGATAATCTGACTTTTTTCATCAATTTCACCGCCAACTGATATTTGTAAATTGGTATCTAATATGATCCGATTGGCTTCGAGTAAATCATCTTTTTTCCCTGTATCTAACCACCATCCTTGAAGTTGAACAGATTCTACTGTTTTTTGGCTATCAATTAATTCCTGAATTGCGTCAGTTATTTCTAATTCTCCCCGTGCTGATGGTTGGATAGATGCAATGGCTTTATGGATAGAGTTCGAGAAAAAATAAACCCCAACTAACGCTAAATTAGAGGGGGGATGTTTGGGTTTTTCTAGAAGTTGTAAAACTCGTCCTTTTTCATCTACTTTAGCCACTCCAAATGCAGTAGGATTACTGACTGTTCGTAGTAAAATCAGAGCATCGAGGTGTTGCTGTTTAAACTTCGTCAAGAACGGGGAAAGATTATCTTGAATTAGGTTATCTCCTAGATACATAATGAAAGGAGAGTCCTCTAAAAAAGGTTGGGCAATCTTAACCGCGTGAGCTAACCCTAGGGGTTGGTCTTGAAGAATATAGGTGATTTTTGCTCCAAAGCGATCGCCATTTCCTGTGAGTTGTTGAATTTCTTCTCCTGTTTCAGGACTAATAATAATACCAATATCTGTAATTCCTGCTGCTACAATCGATTCAATTCCGTACCAAAGAATAGGTTTATTAGCAACAGGAACGAGTTGTTTGGCTCCCGTATAGGTTAGAGGACGTAACCGTGTTCCTTTACCGCCGGAAAGAATTAGTGCTTTCATAATTTACCTTTAAAAAACCCTGTTAC
Organism: unicellular cyanobacterium SU2; assembly: GCA_002110465.1. GTDB lineage: Bacteria > Cyanobacteriota > Cyanobacteriia > Cyanobacteriales > Microcystaceae > Rippkaea. Next base: position 144,815 of record NEED01000078.1, read on the forward strand.
TTGTTTCCTTTTTACCACCTAAGCAATTTTAGCATTTTCAGGCATACTCCAAGCATCAACTTGTCTATTTATGAGGTTAAATAAATTTTTGTTTTCCTCTTCGTAAGTGTTGTATAGACGTTCGATGGTCTTTTGACTGACAGATACTTTATAAGGGTTTTTGCACAATCTGCTATCGATTTTCATGATGCTTGGTCTGACAAACGAAGGCATATAGTATGCTAAACTCATTCCCAACTGAGATTGATTATGTTTATGGATTCTCTCTTTGGTGTTAGCAAATTCAAAGTTTGAATCAACTCCTAAGAAATTGCAAGTTTTTTCTAAAGCAAGATTTGGATCGACTTCAATGTCTTCTTCGTTAATCAAAATTAGAACTTTTTCTGGGTTAAAATATTTGAAGTATGACATTAATTGTTGATAATAAAAGCCTCGATCAAGTATCGTTGTTTTCGGATCAAAAATGATCTTATCGTAATCTTTAGAAGGAGGCACAAAACCTTGTCTAACCAAATGATTAAGATGAGATAAGGCGCGGGTGACTGGATTTTTGAGAACCAGAATTGATTTAATATTAGGGAGATATTTTTGAATAATTTCGTGTTTGTTTGTCTGATAAATGTATTCAGGGGTTTTTTCTCCGATCGCTATCGAATTTTCCCCTTCTACAAAATGCTTTTCGTACCAGTGAATTCCTTGGTTAAAGTTTTTTTCTCTATCAAAGAAGTGGACTTCAGAACCAGCCAGGAATATTTGGGGATGTTGCTGTAAATTTCTACCCAACCAGGTTGTCCCTGCCTTTTGCGCTCCAATAATCAGAAAATTAGGTAAGCTCATTCAGTTTTCCCTTAATTAATTATTGTTATCTTTCGGTTTAAGTTCCTAAAGTTTATCACCCTAGGTATTCCTCAATTGAGACTATAGGGATTATAAATTATTTGCTGTTCTTCCTACCAGCAGTTAGTTAAACTGATCTAGATAAAGCTCCTTTAACATTTCGATTAAAGCTTTGCGCCAATGGGGGGGATAATCCCCTAACAGACCAGCCGTTTTTTGGGTTGAAAGAACAGAATAAGCGGGACGCTTAGCGGGGGTTGGATACTCAGCAGTTGTAATCGGATCTACTTGATTAACCTTGAGGGGAAAACCGATTTTTTCTGCTTCCTCAAAAATCGTAACCGCTAAATCATACCAGCTTGCTACCCCACTATTAGTAAAGTGATAAATGTCGGCTGTATTCGTTAAATCTAGAGTTAATAATAGTTGAGTAATTGCCTCAGCAATATTTTTTGTCCAAGTAGGAGTTCCCACTTGATCAGCAACTACCCGCAGTTTTTCTCGGTCTTTTCCTAACCGTAGCATGGTTTTCACAAAGTTCCCTTTGCCATAACTTCCATAGACCCATGCTGTTCTCAAAATAGCATAGCGATCGCTGTGTTTTTTGATTCCTTCTTCTCCTGCGAGTTTACTTTGGCCGTAAACACTGAGGGGATGGGTCAGATCATCTTCGATATAGGGAGTATTTTTTGTGCCGTCGAAGACATAATCTGTGGAAACATGAAAGAGAAAAGCACCGAGTTTTTTAGCTTCTTCGGCCATAATGGCAGGGGCAACCCCATTAACTGCTATAGCAATTGCTGGTTCACTTTCGGCTTTATCAACGGCGGTATAAGCTGCCGCGTTAACAATTACATCAGGCTTAATTTCTTGTATTCCCTGACGAATTTGCTCGGGTTGGGTTAAGTCTATGGTTTGACGGTTCACACCAACGACTTCTCCCATGGTCCTTAGAGTATGTTTTAACTCCTGACCCAGTTGTCCATCCGTTCCAATTAAGAGTATTTTTGACATCAGGTTTAAGTTGGGCAAGTCTTAACTCCAAATTGTATATGGGATGGGAGGAATTTTGAAGAGTCTCCTTTAAAATTGTCTATCTTTTGGGAGTTTCCAGTAACTCAAGTTCCACTTTTTTCCTGAGACAACCACTGCCCCTTGATAGTTTGGGTGAGGAGTCCAAGAGGAGATAGTCCAGTGTAATTGGCATTGATGGTTGGGAACGTTAATCAATTGTAGGGGAGGACCGAGGGAGACTTCCACTTGCTCTAACCCTCCACCAATTCCCTCTCCTGTGGCTTTTAAATAGGCTTCCTTGGCTGTCCAAAGTTGAAAAAAGCTTTTTTCGAGGTCAGGGTAAGCTAGGAGGCTAATTTTGGCATATTCTTGGGCAGAGAAAAATCGTTGGGCTAATCGTTTAGCATCTGGCATCCTACGAATATATTCAATATCTACACCAATGGGGCGATCGCGGGTTATTCCATAAATGGCTAATTCATGGGAATGGGAAAGATTAAACTGTAAATAATTTCCCCCTAATGTCTCAACTAATTGTGGTTTTCCCTGTGAACTATAGGTAAATTCAATTTCTTGGGGAGGGATAGTTAAGTATCGACTTAATATTATTTTTAGGGTACTTCTAGCAGCAATGAAGCGTCGTTGATGTTCTTCAAAACGAAATCTTTTTGCTTTTATTTGTTCTTCTTGATTGAGAATTTCAAAGCATTTCTTAAGTTGTAAGTCAGAGATTTCTAGGTTCTGTTTCCAGATATGAACATCCGAATAATCTAAGGTTAAGTCATCAGGAGAATTAAGCCACATTACATCATTCTTGAAAGTCAAGAAAACTAAATATTTAAGCCACTGACAGATAAAAGGTAAAAGTACTTCCTTTCCCTAACTCGCTAGTGACTTCTATTTTTCCTCCTTGTAATTCTACAAGACGGCGAGTAATCGCTAAGCCGATCCCTGTGCCTCCAGAATACCGCGATCGGGATTTATCGGCACGCCAAAATCGTTCAAATACATAGGGAATATCTTCGGATTTAATGCCAATTCCGCTATCGATAACGGCAATAAAAACCCGATGGCGATCGCGCCAAGCTTTCACGTTAATACTCCCTTTTTCGGTGTAACGGATAGCATTTCCTAATAAGTTGACTAAAATTTGTTCTGTGCGATCGCTATCAGCTAAAACCGGGGGCAAATCATCGGGACACTCTAAGTTTATGGTTGGACCATCGTCAAGAATTTGATCGGAAAACTTATCGACTAATGTTGTTAAAATTGGTATTAGGTTAAGGGGTTTAAGACTAATAGATAAATACCCGGCTTCTACTTGAGAAAGTTCTTGAAGATCTTGAATTAATCTTTCTAAGCGTTTTGTCTCTTTAATTAATCTTAGATAAAGTTCTGGGGAAGGAGCAATCGAATTATTGGCTAATTCTTCTAAGTATCCTCTAACCACTGTTAATGGTGTTCGTAATTCATGGGTCATATCTCCAACTAATTCTCTGCGCCTTTTCTCAACATTTTCTAAACTACTCGCCATATAATTAAAGCTTGTTCCCAATTGGTTTAACTCAGGAATATCAGTTTCTGGCATCCTTTCTTGTAAGTTTCCCTCAGCTAATTTCTCAGTAATTTCTTTCATTTTATTTAGAGGCTTCATAATGCGAAAAGATAACCAATAACTGAGTAGTCCGGCAGCACTTCCCCCAAAAATAACTGACCAAATTGCACTATTATCCCAAGCCTTCTCAAATCCTTTTACCAAATAAGTTCTAGCTGAACGAACGGTAAATAATCCTCGCTTTTCTAGTTGTTCTAAACGCAAAACAAACATTCTAGGAGAGGAAAATTTGGCAATTAAAATAAAACTTCCTAATCCTACCACCATAACCAACAAATGGGAGAACAATAATCGCGTTTTTAGACTGGGTTTAGTCATAAATTGAACTCATCTTAATTGGTAAAAATAGTTATTTATTCATCTTCAAATTTGTATCCCACCCCAACCACAGTTTTAATAAAAGTTGGATTGGCTGCATCGATTTCTATTTTTTTCCGCAATCTTCTTACATGAGTATCCACCACTCTTTCATCCCCAAAAAAGTCATTACCCCACAATTTTTCGATCAATTGAATTCGACTCCAAACTCGCCCAGGATAACTCATGAATGTTGACAATAAATTAAATTCTAAGGTGGTTAATTCTAGGGGCTCTTCTGATTGATTTTCTAATCTTCTAGTCGCAATATGACGTTCTAAATCGAGGGTAAAATGTTGAGTTTGGTAAAGTTTATTAGATTGTCCTCCGTGACGCAAACTACGGCGAAGTAAAGCCCTAACCCTAGCCACTAATTCTATGGGACTAAATGGTTTAATCAGATAATCATCAGCCCCGGTTGACAAGCCAATCACCCGATCTATTTCTTCTCCTTTAGCGGTTAACATCAGAATGAAAGGATCTTTAGAAGTAGCCGTTTGACGAATGTGGGTGCAAACTTCTAGGCCATCTAATTTAGGTAACATTAAATCCAGAATAATGACATCAGGTTGCCGTCGTTTAAATACCTCTAAAGCGGTCATTCCATCCCCAGCAATTTGACAAATAAAAGATTCTCTTTCTAGAGTTTCTAGAATTAATTGAGCAATGTCAGGATCATCTTCAACAATTAAAATATTCATCAGGATCAAGTTCACCTAAAACGTTAACAACTGATTAACTATTGAGGGTTCCAAGTAAGTAGAGTAAAGCCATGCGAACGGCGATACCACTGGTTACTTGTTGTTGAATTAAACTAAACTCTCGATCATCCATTAAATCTGAACTAATTTCCACGCCTCGGTTAACCGGACCTGGGTGAAGTATCTTAACCTGAGGATGACATAATTTAAGGCGATCGCGGGTAATGCCATAGCGTTGATGATACTCTCGTAAACTCGGCAATAAATGAGCGGTCATTCTTTCTTGTTGTAACCGCAACGTCATCACAAAATCAGCCCCCCTTAAAGCTGGTTCTAGATCCCAATGTAAGAATAATTGATCCCCCGGTAATTGGGTGGCCATTTGAGTAAAAAATTGGGGAACTAATGTCGGTGGGCCAACCAAATGAACTTGGGCCTCGGCCTTAGTCAAACTCCAAATATTAGAACGGGCAACCCGTGAATGTAAAATATCTCCTACAATGGCAATTTTTTTGCCTTTTAAAAGGTCTACTCTAGGGTTATCACTATCGAGTAAACAACACAAGGTAAATAAATCTAATAACCCTTGGGAGGGGTGTTCATGTTGGCCATCTCCCCCATTGAGGACACAAACCCCTGTTTCTAGTCGATCCATTTCTGCGGCGATCGCCTGGGGAACACCGGCTTGTTTATGGCGAATAACCATAATATCGGTTCCCATGGCCAAATAGGTTTTAGCGGTATCTAAAATGGTTTCTCCCTTGCTTAAAGAAGAACTTCCAGGAGAAAAATTAAGAATATCGGCCGAAAGACGTTTAGCAGCCAATTCAAAACTACTACGAGTTCGGGTAGATGGTTCAAAAAACATATTTGTCACCACCTGTCCTTGAAGGGCCGGAACTTTTTTGGTGCGTCGAGATAACACTTCCCGAAAACTAGAGGCAGTTTGTAGAAGGATATCGTATTCGGGTGCTACCCAGTCAGCTAACCCTAAAATATGATGTCGAGTCCAATTCATCAGAAATTTTGGCTCTGAAACCCCGTCTTTTGAAGACGGCTTTATGTTTCTATGTTAGATGGTTAGTGACCCACCTGACAGATACAAATAAAAAGCCTAACGTTAACCTTTGTCAACTATAGTAATGGCGTAGAAAAATCTCTAGACCAGAATAAGAGAGTGGGTCCAGGGCTATAAATATTCCTTGAATCAACAAAATGGCAATCATTAAATTTGTAGATTTACCAATCTTTTTGAGATAATCTTCTTTAGCAGAAGCTTAACAAATTATGTTTTAAAGGGTTAGGTTTACCCGTTGCTTTACTAGGATCTAGATGTAACATTTCTTTAAGCAATTGGCAAAGAGTCTCAGGGAGCTTTTTATTTTTATTACTGAGTTCTTTAGCAATCAACCAAGTTTTTAATTATCTAAGGTGTTACTATATTTTATTGTAGCGTTAATGAAAGTTAAGAAAATGGCATCAGCAACTTGGAATGGAGTAATATTAGCTCAAAGTGATAACTGTGAAACTGTCGAAGGGAACTACTATTTTCCCCCTGACTCTCTTAATAAAGAGTATTTCAAAGAAAGTGACAAAAAAACCACTTGCTTTTGGAAAGGGGAAGCTAGTTACTATACCATTGAAGTAGAGGGACAACAGAATAAAGATGCTGCTTGGTATTATCCTAATCCTAAAGAAAAAGCCAAAAATATTCAAGGATATGTTGCTTTTTGGAAAGGAGTTAAAGTAGAATCCTAATAGTTTCATTATCATGTTTGATGAGGGTACAATCCCTCATTAGCCAAGGCCGTTATGAGCAAAATTTTTAAGTTTTGATTAATCCTAAGAATTTAAGTTATTAGTCATGGAAAAATCTCAAGAATTAACCAATAATAAATTTGGAAGAATTGCCGCTTTCATTTACGGAATAATTAGTTACATTATCTTTTTTTTTACCTTTCTCTATTCTATTGGTTTCATTGGTAATATTGTGGTTCCTAAATCCATTGATGCTACTCCTCAAAGTCCTTTACCTGAAGCATTAGCAATCAACCTTAGTTTATTAACTATTTTTGCCCTTCAACATAGTGTTATGGCACGACAGGGATTCAAAAGTTGGTGGACAAAGATTGTTCCGAGACCTATTGAACGTAGCACCTATGTTTTATGCTCTAGCTTAGCTCTAATCCTATTATTTTGGCAATGGCAACCGATGGGAATAATTGTCTGGAATGTCCAAAATATAACAGGACAGATCATCTTATTTTACTTGTTTGGTTTTGGCTGGTTTTTGGTCTTAATTAGTACCTTTTTAATTAACCATTTTGATTTGTTTGGACTACGACAAGTTTACCTCTACCTTCAAGGGAAAGAATACACCCATCTAGAGTTTACCACCCCTAGCTTATATAAATTGGTTCGTCATCCTCTTTATGTGGGTTGGTTTTTCGCCTTTTGGATGACCCCAAAAATGACCGCAGCGCATCTTTTATTTGCTATTGTGACGACCATTTATATTCTAGTTGCCATTCAATTAGAAGAAAGAGACTTAATTTCCATTCATGGGGAAGACTATGAAACTTATCGTCGTCGAGTTCCCATGTTAATTCCTTTCTTAAAACAGAAAGAAAGTTAAGAATTGAGATTAGTATTAATTTCTCCCTTACTTAAACTTTCTATCGTTATATATATGAGGTCAAATTACTCATCACACCTATTTTTACACTTTAGTTGCTCGGTTAACGGTTTGTTCGAGATCCCGAACCTTTTTCCCTCTCCATAATAAACGAATCGGAGTCCCAGGAAACCCTAATTGTTGACGAAATTGACCTTCAATATAACGGCGATAGTTATCATTAAATCGTTTAGGATCATTGACAAATAAAGCAATGGTTGGAGGTTGACTCGATACCTGAGTTCCATAATAAATTTTGCCCTGTTTTCCTTGACGAGTGGTAGGGGGAGAATGCCAACTGACTGCTTCTTGCAAAACCTCATTAATAACAGCCGTACTCACGCGACGACGGTGTTCTTCTGCCGCACTTTTGACTAAATTAATAATTTTTTCAACTCGTTGACCTGTCACCGCACTCACAAAAATTATGGGAGACCACTCCATAAAATAGAGGCGAGAAAATACCCTTGTTTTATAGTCATAAATGGTGTAGGAATCCTTATCTATTGCATCCCATTTATTAACCACAATAATAGCAGCACGACCTTCATCAATAATTCTGTCTGCTAATTTTAGATCTTGATCCGTTACTCCATCAATGGCATCAACAACAAATAACACAACATCAGAACGCCGAATGGCTTTAAAAGCACGATTAATACTAAAAAATTCCGCCCCATACGCTACATTTTTTTTACGACGAATACCTGCCGTATCAATTAACCGATAGCTTTGTCCATTTCGTTCAACTACCGTATCGATCGCGTCTCTAGTCGTTCCCGAAATCGGACTGACAATGGCTCGTTTTTCTCCTAAAAAAGCATTTAAAAGACTAGATTTTCCCACATTGGGACGGCCAATAATGGCTACATTAATTTCATTGGCTTCGGTCAACTCTTCGGGAAGGGGAAGATAAGTAATTAACTCATCCAAAAGTTCCCCTGTGCCGCTACCATGAATTCCCGAAATGGGATAGGGATTTCCTAATCCTAATTCCCAAAATTGTGCTGCTTGAATAATTCCTTGTTCAACTGACTCACACTTATTGACAGCTAACAAAACAGGAACAGATTGTTGACGTAACCAACTAGCAATTTCATGATCTCCTGCGGTAGGTCCAGTTTGACCATCTACTACGAAAATAGCCGCACTTGCTTCACTTAAAGCGGCCATCGCCTGTTCTCGAATTAACGGCAAAAATTCCGTATCGTCTTCAAATACTAATCCGCCTGTATCTACTACCTGAAAGTCTCGATCTTGCCAAAAAGAGGGGCGATAGGTGCGATCGCGGGTGATTCCTGGTTGATCATGGACAATGGCCTGTTGATCCCCCGCGAGTCGATTAACCAGGGTTGATTTGCCTACATTAGGTCGTCCAATAATGGCAACAATAGGAAGTGGCATAATTTTTCTCTCAATCAAAAATAAACAATCGCTGATAACTCTTTTGTCGAGTAGATCCTCTAGTTATCGTCTTAAATCAACTTGAAGAGGGGTCAAGGGTCATTTGATTGTGAGGATGCTACTCTTTTTAATCCTATCTTAAAAGTTACTTATCTCCCATTATTGACATCAACACTTATTAAGTATTTTTAACATCAATTGTTAAGTAGGTGAAGATCAATAAATGAAGGTTTGTAGTAAGCTCTTTAGAGCAAGAAAGTGTTGCATTATCGATGCTCAAGCCCGTACTCCAAACTTTTATATTTTGAGTTTTGACCCTGATTATGCCTAAGCACTTATCCGTCTAACTTTAAGGTAAGAAAATGGTGGGCAATGCCCACCTAGATTCAGCATCACAAATTAAGTGATTAATTGACTTTATTTCAGATTCAAAAACTTATCTAAAGCAACGATCATTTGAGGAGGCCAACGACGAATATTTGTTACCCAATCTAAATCTTGATAACGGTTATCCATCCCCACTGCTGCCACCCAATTACTTTCGGCTTCTCCTTGCTTTCCTAATTCCCATAAAACAGCCGTTAATGCCGCCCGCATATCAGGAAACATGGGGTATTTTCGGACAATCTTTTGCATCTGACTTAGGGCTTCTTGGGGGTTTCCTAATTGATAGAATGCTAGGGCAACATTGGCTTTTGCAAAAGCAAAATTAGGATCAATTTCTACTGCTTTTTGATAGTCTTTTAAGGCTTGTTGCCAATTACCTAAACCCCCTTGGGCATTACCTCGATTATTGTAGGCCATGGCATCATTGGGATCAATTTCTAAGACTCGGTTATAGTCGGCGATCGCGTCTTGATATTTTCCTAGTCCTTCTAAGGCGGTTCCTCGATTAAGATAGGGATCAGGTGCATTTGGGGCTAATTCAACCGCTTGATTGAAGTCGGCGATCGCTTCATCTAATTTATTCTGACTAACACGAGCATTTCCTCGATTACTCCATACTGCCGGATTTGTGGGAAATTCTTCAATTAATTGAGTCCAATAGGTTTCGGCTTGGGAAAAATTTCCTTTTTGCGTTGCTTCAAAGGCTTTTTGGGCAATTTCTTCCCCCCGTTCTAATTGTTCTTGAGTAATGGACGGAATAGGGGTTTCTTGGGCTAAAACGCTAGGAACAGCCCCAAACCACAGTAAAAGGATACTGAATAAGGTTAACAGTGTGTGGATCATTACAGATTTCTAGTGATAGTATTTTTTACCTATTATGACTTCTGTTCCATTTTTTTTAAATAGTCTTCATAGCGTAACTGTTCGAGTTCTTCTTGCTTATCGATGACCATTTGTGTTAAATTCTGCCGATATTCCTGGACTTGCTTCAGCAGTTTAGGGTTATGGGAGGCTAAAATTTGAACTGCTAGCAGTCCCGCATTTTGGGCATTGCCAATGGCGACGGTGGCGACGGGAATACCTCTAGGCATCTGTACGATCGAATAAAGGGAGTCTACCCCCTGTAAATGACGGGTGGCAACGGGAACGCCAATGACGGGAAGGGGAGTTAAAGAAGCCACCATCCCTGGTAAGTGTGCCGCCCCCCCTGCACCAGCAATAATTACTTTAATACCCCGTTTATGGGCATTTTGGGCGTATTCCACCATCCTTTCAGGAGTACGATGAGCAGACACGATCGCAACTTCATAAGCAACCCCAAAGTCTTCACAAATGGCGATCGCACTTTTCATAGTGGGTAAGTCGGAATCACTTCCCATAATGATGCCTACGAGGGGAGAAGGATTAGTCATAATAGTTGATAGTTGATAGTGAATAGTTGATCAGGTAAGTCTATAATCCCTACCCTAATATTTTGACAGTTTAACGTACCTAAACCCGTGTTAAACTTTATGTAAATATATAAATATTGATATTTAGAAAAATCGAAAATAGTCATTAACAAAAACTAATGCTCAAAAATACTAGAATTATTAATGCTCAAATTCCTGGGAGTCAAGAAAAGCAGCAAGTTTCTATTAATTCCCAAGGGATTATTGAAGGCATTTCCCCGATGAGAACGGAATCATCCTTGAACTCAAATAAAATGATTTTAGATATTCAAGAAGATTGGTTGTCATTAGGCGGAATTGATTTACAAATTAATGGCGGGTTAGGATTAGCTTTTCCTGAAATTGGAGAAAAAGATTTACCTATATTACAAAAAATCTGTGATTTTCTCTGGCAAGAAGGAGTTGATGGATTTTGTCCAACTATTGTTACGACATCAATAGAGAATATCAAGCGATCGCTCTCAATTATTGACCAATTTATGACTCAACAAAAAGAAAGTGATCATACAACAGCAAAAGTTTTAGGGATTCATTTAGAAGGACCTTTTCTTAACCCTCAAAAAAAAGGGGCGCATCCGGCACAATATCTATTAACCCCTAGTGTAGAAACGGTAAAATCAATTTTAGGAGATTATGCCCATCGGGTTAAAATTATAACCTTAGCCCCCGAATTAGACCTGACTAATGAAGTTATTCCTTACTTAAAATCAATCGGAATTATTGTTAGTTTAGGTCATTCCCAAGCCACAGATCAAGAAGCCAAAAAAGCCTTTGAATTAGGGGCATCAATGGTTACTCATGCCTATAATGCTATGCCACCTTTACACCATCGTCACCCTGGATTATTAGGGGAAGCGATGATTAACAAAAATGTCTATTGTGGGTTAATTGCTGATGGTCAGCACGTTTGTTCTACTATGATAGAAATCCTACTGCGATCGAGTTATTATGACCGAGGAGTTTTTCTGGTTAGTGATGCCTTATCCCCTATTGGTTTGGGAGATGGAATTTATCCTTGGGATGAGCGAACAATTGAAGTTAACAATGGAACAGCACGGTTGCCTGATGGAACTTTATCAGGGACAACTTTGCCTTTATTAGTAGGGGCAGAAAATTTAGTCCAATGGGGAATTTGCGAGGTAGAAACTGCCATTAGCTTAGCAACAGAATCTCCTAGAAAAGCCATTAATCTTGCAGGGATTTCCCCAGGACAACCAGCTACTTTATTGCGGTGGCATTGGAACCAAAGTGATAATAAACTAACTTGGGGAAGATTAAAGGAATGATGAATGATAACTTTCTTGAAAGTTCCTTGCCGAGTATTTTTAAGAATTGATTGCCTGATTCCATACTCCGATTGATAAATTGAAATATTACTTGTTAACGTTTTTTTCCTTAAAAGAGCGTTACATTGCACATTATTTTTTATCAATAAACTCGAAGAAACTTATCAAGTTTGTGGGAATCTTTTAGGCTTAAATTTAGATAAGGAGGAAATTATCGAGTCAGGAATTAAAAAGAAGATTTTCGAGCAACTTCGTACCTTGAAAACTGCTAAAATTGCTGAAGTAATGACAACATATTATTGATATTTCCCTTCAGTTTCTGGACTTTCCATTTTAGGCAGTCCCATACTATAGTTAAGAACGCGACTTTTGAGATTGTAGCTAATATCCCCTTTTTGTAGCAGATCACGAATAAAATGCTCTAAGCTTGAACCAATACGACGGAGATTATAGTCAGTTAAATCTTCGCCACTGTAAGATTCCACCAAAGCATCAAATTTTTGATATACCTGTTGCAGTGAATCTTCACTCCAATTAAACTCATTATCGGGATCGATATCGAGGGTTAACACATTATCACTAGGAACCAGTTCACTATTGTTAACTTCAGCCGTATACAGACGAACGTGACGAGTAGTAGACTTTAAGAGCATAGTCTTGAATGAAATAATAAAGTTGACGACAATTAAAGATTATTAGTCATTAACTCTCGATATTAAGCTTAGTGCTTGTTTGAAGTTATTTTAACGAATTACCAATTCTTGCGTCAATATTTTTGGGGTTATTCCTAGAACTGGTAAGGACTTAATCATCTTAAGCCCTTACAAAGTCACTGAGTTACAAACTAACAGATGTAGAGCTTATTTACTTCCAGCTTTGACGCATTCTTCCACGAGAGGGAGTACCGCGTCAATATCCTTCCAGCCGAGAATTTCTGTGACCTTTTTCTCTAAATTCTTGTAGGTACGGAAAAATTCAGCAATTTCATCTAGCCGATGAGGAGCAATATCTTTGAGGGATTTAACCTGAGTGTAACGGGGATCTTTATCGGGAACACAAAGAATTTTTTCATCGCGATCGCCACCGTCTATCATTTCTAACAGACCAATAGGACGAGCAGCAATTACGCACCCTGGGAAAGTTGGTTGATCCATTAACACCATTCCGTCTAGAGGATCGCCATCATCGGCTAAGGTATTGGGAATGAATCCATAGTCGTAGGGATACTGTACCGACGCATAGAGGACGCGATCTAGGGCAAAGGCATTGAGATCCTTGTCAAACTCGTACTTGTTTTTACTACCTGCGGGAATTTCAATCAAAACGTTGATTAAACCAGGTTTAGGTTGGGCTGGAATGAGGGATAAGTCCACGAACTCTCTCCAAATGCTATACACAATAAATTCAAGCTAACAAGCCCTAAGAAACTCTTCTAAAGGGTTGCAAAAGGGAAGATTAAGGCGTTCCCTAGCACCCCATTCTACAACGAAGATGAAACATATTTGAGGAGGGAAGTAAACTCACCCAAGTTTGGGTTAAGCAAAGGCTAATTTTTGAGAAACATCAAAAGCAATTTGTATTAATCAAGGCCATCAATAGCCATGAATGAACAGGGCTTACTTTTTGTCTATCGTGTTAATCTTCTAACAAAATCTGAGGAAGTTTAGCGATCGCTCTTTTAAAAGGTTGTATATCGTTAGTCACTCTCACTAAAACTAATGCTCCTTGGACTATCATTAGGGCGTCTTCGGCTTTTTGTCTAGCGAGTTGGGGTTCGACTCCTGTTTCTTGGACAACCTTTGTCAGAAGAGTAAGCCAATGATTGAGAAACTGTTCTAACTGTTGATGAAATAAATCATTCGCTTCTCCTACGGACATTACTGAAAGAAGACAGGGCATTTGTCCGCAGTCGTAAAACTCGTCTAGACTTTGACTCATAGCTTGAATACGCTCTCTTGGTGGCTTGTCTGACTGCAAAGAAGTAAAAACATTTTTATCAAGCCAATTAGCAATATAGTCTAAAACCGCTAACGCCATTTGTTCTTTTCCTCCTTGAAAATAATGGTAAAGACTCGCTTTTTTTAAGCCAGTAGCCTCCGATAATCGGGATACGGTAGCCCCCTCATAGCCGTAATGTCGGAAGACGAAGACGAGTTGGCGAATGACTTGTTCTTTAGACATTTTCTATTTATGGTTGAGTGCTTTCTTATTTTACCGAATGTTCGTTTAAAAATATACCTGTTGTCATTAGAACTCATTTTCAGAATTTGATTCCCTACATCTTTTTGAGTCAAAACCCTAGGAAACCTAGACAGGGCAAAGCTTTTACATCAAACTAAACTTTAGGTTTGACTTTCTACCAAACGTTCGGTAAAGTGAGAATAGCAAAACGAACGTTCGATAAAGTAGTATCTTAAGGAGATTGATCATGGCTACCTTAAACCCTGTAATGCACAAAACCATTGAAATTGATGGACAAGATATTTTCTATCGTGAAGCGGGAAACCCCAACGCCCCAACCCTCCTTTTATTGCATGGGTTTCCCACGTCCTCTCATATGTTCCGTAACCTCATTCAGGTTCTAGCGGACGAATTCCACCTTGTTGCTCCAGATTATCCAGGTTTTGGGGCTAGTTCCATGCCAAAAGTGGATGAATTTGAATATAGCTTTGATAATTTGGCAAATATTATCGAAAAATTCACCATCAAATTGGATTTACAATCATACTTTCTTTATGTGATGGACTATGGCGCACCAGTAGGCTACCGTCTAGCAACAAAGTATCCTCATAAAGTATTGGGGCTAATTGTGCAGAATGGGAATGCTTATGAAGAAGGGTTACGGGATTTTTGGCAACCGCTAAAAGCTTACTGGCAGGATAAAACCCCCGAAAATGCTCAAGTATTGGCGGATAATTTTCTCACTCTTGAAGCGACAAAGTGGCAATATACGAATGGTGTTCGTAACCCAGAAGCTATTGCTCCTGATAATTGGTTCCATGACCAGTATTTACTAGATCGTCCTGGCAACCAAGAAATTCAATTAGAACTGTTTTACAGCTACCGGACTAATCTTCCCCTCTATCCACAATGGCAAGAGTATTTCCGTCAGTTTCAACCTCCCACCCTCATTGTTTGGGGCAAAGGTGACTACATCTTTCCTGAAGAGGGAGCGCATCCTTACAAGCAGGATCTGAAAAACATTGAATTTCATATTCTAGATACAGGACACTTTGCTCTAGAGGAAGATTTAGAGACCATTGCTAACTACATTCGTAACTTTGCTCGTTCCAATAGCTCTAAGTAATACCTTCTCCACCCAACTGCTAGACGGTCTGGGTGGAACTTCCTTCTTCGCAACAAGACATTTTTGCTCGTAGATATTTACCTCTACAATAAGTGATAATTATCCTATTGAAAGTTAGGAAAATCCAAATAAATTTTTTCTATTTTTCTTAGCTTTATTTAACTTACGTTTAAATCCTACTCCAAAGGCTAAGGCTGTTCCTGCCCCTAGAATACTTAAAGGTTCTGGAACTGGAGTGGCAATTAAACCCATTCCCAGTTCCTCACCTGCATTAGAATTATCTAGAACTTCAGCCCTTGTGCGAGTAAAAAAGGCAACATCTAAGTGTGGCCTAGTCCCTCTTGTAAACCCTTCAGGTAAATCAGGAAACTCCGAAGCCCAGTCTGTTAAGTGTACATGAGGACTCGGATCATTATCATTGGGGAATAAGTCAGCCACAGAATCGGGCTTGGAAAAGAAATTAACTCCTTGGGTTCTTATCCCACCAATACTAATACCATTCGGTTCATTCCACTCTCCTGTTTGCAAAATTTGGTTCGTATTAGTATCAAAATTGAAGTTAAAATCAGAAGATGTGTGATTATTGAGGAATTCCTTAAAAACATTACCATCGGGATCAATAAAAGCAATGTTAAATGAGTTTAAATCTTCTTGGCGGACAATTCCATCACCATTAACTTGGTTTTCATCATAGCTAAAACTTCCTTTTAATTGATAGCCTAAAGTTTGCCCAGTCCAATGTAGGTTAAAGGTAATTGCGTTTGCTGAATCAGGAGTTAATAGACCTAAACTTAAAAAAGTTACTGTCAACAAACCAATACTTTTTTGAGTCATTTTTAACTTATCTCCAAAAGCCCTATTCGATTTTGACTCTAAAGTTCTAGCAAATTTATTTGAGGGGTTCAACAGACAACCTGTCAAACTTATTCTGAGTACAATTATGCTCGACTTTATCGTTTTGCTCTTCAATTTATAGACGATTTTCACTCACCAGCCAACTTAGGTTCTTATCTTCCCATTCTCCTATCTTTGCCATGGGGGATTTATAAAGTCGGACTCAATCAAGTGATAGTGGCTGCTGCTGATGGAGCGTTAGCTGCAAGTCAAAGGATTGCAGATTGCCGATTGTAGATTGTACCCACGACTGAAGTACGTGGGCTTGGGAGGGTTGATTGTAGATTTAAGACGGGCGGCTTAAAGGTTGGAAATAATTCCGACCCCGCGCCCTCATTTATTGTTGATTGTTGAGGGAAGATTTTAGATTTACCAATGCCGAAATAAATGGCTTGTTCTCATTCAATCTGCAATCTACATTCTCCAATCTTTCTGTCAGATTTTGCGGGATAAGTACCAAGGCAAAATTATTTGTGTATTTTTTGTTCATTTTTCAAGGTTCGTCGTCAGGACTTTAGTCCGATCACATCAGTCCTAAAGGGCTCGCTACAAACATACAATTAATTTTGCTTACCTACTTATACGCCGTAGTGAGAGTTTTAGAAAAGCTGCCCCAAAAGTTAATGTCTAGTTTAATTGGGTTTATTAAGACATGACAAGGATCACACTTGAGACGTGATGCTGACTACTGACTTAATCAGTTTTGCTGGGCAATAATATTTATAGGATTCAAAAAGCGGGTGCATAGCAGAATATCGGGTTAGGAGTTGACTATGATCAATAACTAACCCAGTTTTTTTGAGATTTAGCGATATTTTTCCTCTAGATCATTCGAAATTTAGTTTTTTTAGGTTTCATGATGCTTACTTGCTTATTTTATAGTTTTCTCAACTTTGTTAAATCAACAAGCATTAGAGATCTCTATTTTCAGATTCAAGATAAAATTTAGGAAGGTTGAGCCTGGCTAATTTTCCTCTAACAATCCTAGCCAGACAAACTGGTTAATCGAGTTGAATCTAAAGATAAGTAAATTATGTCAGCCTCTGACGTACAACCCCCTGAGTCCTACCGTCCAGATGAGGTTCAAGAAATTCTTCATCTGGCGATCGCTCGCAAAACTGATGGGTCAGAATTGTCCAGAACTCAATTGTGGGAAATTGCCACCGAATTAGATATTGACGCCGATTCCCTCAAAGCCGCCGAACTCGATTGGTTAAAAGGCAAGATAATTGAACGTAAGCGACAAGAATTTGACCATTATCGGCAAGCACAATTAAAACAAAAGGCGGTTCGCTATGCCATTATTAATGGGTTTCTATTAATGATCAATTTTATTAGTGCTGGCACAATATCTTGGTCTTTATATGCCCTGTTAATCTTAGGATTACCCCTATCTCTAAATATCTGGAAAACCTTTCAAACAGAAGGGGAAGCTTATGAACAAGCTTTTCAACGTTGGAGTCTCAAAAAAGAGATGAAAGAATCCATTTCGAGTCTTTGGAATAAGCTTAAAAAAGCATGGCAAACTTAGCCAAGACAACCAGAACCACAAGGGGAAATTCACCAGAGAAGGTACAATTAAGGCAAGGATTGCACACAAGGAATTAACCATGGGGACAAAAGTCAATAAGCCAATTCTCGTAGTGGGGATCAGTATTTCATTCGTTTTGTGGTTGTGGGACAGTTTTAATCAACAAATTATCAACCTAGGAGAATGGGGACTACTAGGGGCGATCGCTTTAGGATCAGGGTTTTGGTGGTGGCAAGGACAAACAAAAGTCCATCGTTATCCATCCCCAGTGGTCAGGTTGACGGAACAGTCGGTTCAAGATGTACTGACTCAAGTAGATTTAGCCATCGAAACTCTAGGGACTGAAGGACAAAATTTAGATATTTCTGGTTTTAAGCAACAATTAAGCCAATTATCTCTCGGTTTTGACCGTCAGGAACTAACCATTGCTTTAGCAGGTGGCAATAAGGTTGGGAAAACAACGTTAAAAGAAGTTTTATTAAACCAGACTCTATCTGATAAGATTACTTTGCTCGAAACAGAGTCCTTATTTAAAACAACAGAAATTCCTGAAATTCAAGCTGATCTCATTGTGTTATTGATAACTGGAGATTTAACTAATTCTCATTGGGAATTTTTGCAAAAATGTCATCAAAATTATCAACGATTTATTATTGCATTTAATAAACAAGATCAGTATATTCCAGAAGAAAGATCTATAATCTTAGAACAAGTACGGCAACGATTACAGCCAATGGCATCCCCTTCAGATATTATTGCTGTTAGTGCTGCTCCCCAAGTTTTAAAAGTTCGCAAATACGAGGAAACAGGAATAGTCAAAGAATGGACAGAACCTCAATCTCCTGAGATTAAACAGTTGAGTGATCGCTTAAAAGTTTTGCTAGAAGAAGACAGTAAAATGTTAGTTTTGGGAAGTATTTGGCGTGAGGCAATGTCTCTGAAACAACAAGCAAAAGAACAACTTAATAGTATCAGACGCGATCGCGCTTTACCTTTAATAGAACAATATCAGTGGATTGCCGCCGCAACGGCTTTTGCCAATCCTGTCGCCGCCTTAGATTTATTGGCTACCGCAGCTATTAGTTCTCAAATGGTATTAGATTTAGGGGAAATTTATCAACAGAAATTATCCCTTTCTCAAGGTCAAGCGATTTCAGGAAATATCGGTAAATTAATGGTGAAATTAGGGTTAGTTGAACTATCGACTCAAACCATTGGTAGCTTACTCAAAAGTAACGCTGTTACCTATGTCGCCGGCGGCACAATTCAAGGGGTAAGTGCTGCTTATTTAACCCGTTTAGCCGGATTAAGTTTGGTAGAATATTTCCAAGACCAAGATATTAATTCATCTAGACAAGAAGGGATAGACTTAACTCAAATTCATCAAAAAATTAAGCAGGTTTTTGAACAAAATAAACGGAGTGCTTTAGTTCAAAGATTTATTCACCAAGCCTTACCCCATTTACCTCAAAGTCATGGAAATACCTCAACTGTCTAAGGATTAGAATCCATCAAAACTAATCAAAAAACTCTCGATTAAGTATTTATAGTCGAGTTTTAAAGAATCAAAGTATTCATTCTATATATTACTAGCTAAAAATTTAACTGTGTCAAACGTTAATCTCGATAAAGATCCTTGGTTAGCTGTTAATCTATCGATGTTTTTTCCAGGCATTGGACAACTTTATGGAGGGAATTTATGGAGGGGAATTATTTTTCTGGGGGGACAGAGTTGGTTACTATCAATGGCGTTATGGAATATTTTTGCAGCTAGAGGAAATACGGTTAACGGATTATTTTATTTAGGTATTTCGGTGATTATTTACTTAGTTAATATTCTAGATAGCCATCTTGGGGTTTATCTTCCACGAACAGGATATATTTCAGAAAAAATCCCTAGGAAACATAAAAATGTTTGGTTTGCTGTCTTTGTATCCCGAGTTTTACCTGGTTTGGGACATCTTTATCTACAAAAATCTATCATTGGTTTAGGGTTATTAACCGCTAGTCTTTTATTCCTTAAATTGGATGATATTTTTACCCCGCTACTAATAATTACCCCCCTCTTGACAGCGATCGCTACCTATCACACCTATATTGTCTTTCCCCGTAGCCATAGTGATTTTCAACGTTCTCTGATAGCTACGATGGCAGGTTTCGTCTTTTTCGTCAGTCTCCTTAGCAATTATTTCCCCCAATGGCTTGATCAACGATTTGAACAATTCATAATTCCGAGTGAATCAATGCAACCGACGTTACAAGTTGGAGATAGGGTGTTTGTGGAAAAATCCCCTGATTATGTCCCTCAAAATGGAGATATTGTGGTTTTTACTCCATCAGAAGCTATTAAAGAGACTGATCCTGAATTTGCTGATTATTATATTAAGCGAGTGATTGGTATCCCTGGAGACGTTGTTTCTGTAGATAATCAGAGAGTTTATGTCAATGATCGCCCCTTGAATGAACCTTATATTGCTGAACCTCCTCGATATGAATTTAGCCCTCAGTTCATTACTAAGAATAGTTACTTAGTTTTGGGAGATAATCGAAATAATAGCCTAGACTCCCATTTTTGGGGATTGTTACCCAGAGAGGTGATTGTGGGAAAAGCCTATAAAATTGGTTGGCCTCCCAATCGTATTCAATCGTTGAAATAGTTGATAGTTAATAGTTCAAAGGAAATCTCAGACTATGAATCCAGATGCACTTCAGTCTCTTTTGCAAGCGATCGCTACCGGAAAAGTTACCCCTGATCAAGGGTTAGAAAAGCTCAAACATTTTAGTTTTGAGTCTATTGATGAGTTTGCCAAAATTGACCATCATCGTCATCTCAGAACAGGATTTCCTGAAGTAATCTGGGGACCTGGAAAAACCCCTGAACAAATTGCCCAAATCATGCTGACCATGGCGCGTCATTCTTCGACTGTTATGGCAACTCGTATTGAAGCAATGGTGGCTGAACAACTTCAAGATCAAGTGCCTAATCTTATTTACTATCCAGTGGCTCGTATTTGCGCCCTGAAGACTTCTACAATTCCTTCAATGACTGGGATAATTGGGATTCTCACGGCGGGAACGGCAGATTTACCGGTGGCTGAAGAAGCGGCGGTCACTGCCCAACTGTGCGGGTTTAAGGTTCAACGGTTGTGGGATGTCGGAGTAGCAGGAATTCATCGTCTGTTGAGTCACCGTGAGTTAATTAATCAAATGGATGTGTTGATTGTGGTGGCTGGAATGGAAGGGGCTTTACCCAGTGTTGTAGCTGGTATGGTGGATTGTCCCGTTATTGGAGTTCCTACGAGTGTTGGCTACGGGGTGAGTTTTGGTGGCGTTGCCCCCTTACTAACTATGCTCAATTCCTGTGCCGCAGGTATTGGGGTCGTTAATATTGATAATGGGTTTGGGGCCGCAATTTTAGCAGGACAGATTTTACGGACAGCTATTCGGCTAACCCATAAATAAGCATTTTTGTCAAGTTAGTACAAATCAACTTTTATAAAATCAGTTGTTCGATAAATCAGGTAAAATCCTCTCTAGCAGTTTCAACTTACGATTTCATAAAGGTTGGAAGACTGTTTTTTTAGATGTAGTTATAATTATGGCAACTATACCACTGTATAAATATGATACCAAATCCCTCAAACGTTGTAAATACGTTGAAGAAAATTTTATATTTGAGGAGGCAACTTAATTAAAACTTAAGATTTTATATTTGATTTTTAAATATTTTATAAAACTATTAATAATAAAAGATTATGAAGTATTCAACAGGGACTGTTTCAAGTTTTAACGATACTCCAAGGAGAAGAACGGGGTATTATTGTTGGCAATGCTAAAATAGAACTATGTCAATGGTATCAACAGAATCAAAGTCCTTTTCGTTACTTTGCTAAAGGTAATTATGCAGAAGGAATCTTAGAGGGATTAACCCATTTTGGCTTTTTTTGAATTCTTGAAAATAGATAATAAAACGACAAAAATGAGGGGAATAACTAACAACAGAAAAAATCAAAGGCTAGTTAATTAAGAAAAAATTAGTTATCAATAAAATTATCGGATGTATTGATTCATATTCATGAAATAGTTAAAAATATATTGTGCTTAGTTATCTCAAAGGAAACCCTGTTGAAATCATCAAAAACACACCCAATAAAATCCTGCTAATTTTAGAAGTTAATCAAGTGGGTTATGAAATGCAAATTGTATCAAGATTTGCCAGACAAATAGCCCAAAATAAACCAGAAACCATTCAAATATTTACCCATCTACAAATCAGAGATGAGCAGCCAATTTTATATGGATTTGCCACTGCCGCCGAACGAGAATTATTCCGTCAATTAATCAGTGTTAGTGGCATTGGCCCACAATTAGCGATCGCCTTAATTGATACCTTGGGATTAGAAGAATTAGTGCAAGCCATTGTTAATGGCAATATTAGGACTTTATCTAAAACCCCAGGAGTCGGACAAAAAACTGCCGAACGCATCGCCTTAGAACTTAAAACAAAACTCTCTCAATGGCGAAAATTATTGGGGATCACCTTACCGTCTACATCAGCACTTCCCTCTTTAGAAATTTTAGAAGATGTAGAGATGACTTTATTAGCATTAGGTTACACCAATGAAGAAATTAATCAAGCTGTTTCTACTCTCAGTCAAGACAATCAAATGTTAAAGAATACCAAGGGAGAAGAATGGATCAGAGAAGCGATCGCTTGGTTAACTCAGCAGGAAAAACATCGCTAATTTTTGTGATCCACTACAACTGTTTCACTAAAGTTCCTGCCGCTTCTTTAGCTGCATCCCGAAAAGGTAACAAGACAAGAGCAGCCCCCGCATCCTTAAGAATTTCCATCTCACGAAGGGTATGACTCGTTAAGGCAATTTGTCCTTGAAATTGTTGATGTTGTAGGGTGTGGAGTAAGGTTAGTCCGATCCGTTGTCCTGGTAAGGTACTGACAACCCATCTCGCCTCATTTAAAGGTAAAGTCCCCGCAAATTCAGGATCTTCCGCATCTCCATAAAACGCTAATACCCCTTCGTTACGCCAGTTTCGTACCAATTCCGGGTCAAAATCAACCCCTAAAACCTGTAATCCCTGTTCTTGTAAATGAACTAATAAACTACCGCCATAACGTCCCAATCCAAATAAAATAACATCAACCGGAGGAATATCTACCTTATCTAAATTTCCTAATTTCTGTTGAGAATGGGGGATTAATCTTTCTAAGTGAGATAATAGGGGAGCCAGCCATTCATAAAGAGTATGAGAATCAATGATCATATAAGTAGACACCCCCATCGTAATTAATCCTACCAGGGTAATCAACCCTAAAATATTCTCATTAATATGGCCTAATCCCACCCCTAAACTCGCTAAAATTAAAGAAAATTCGCTAATTTGTCCAAGGGAAAAACTGGTAATAGCACTGGTATATTTACGATAGCCCATCATACTCATTAAGACCATTATCATCAGGGGTTTTCCTAACAAGACAAAAATTGAAAAAATTACCGCCGGAATAATCTCTAAGGCTAAATAATTGACATCAATGTGAATACCTAAATTAATAAAGAAAAACAGTAACAAAAAATCCCGTAAACTGATTAACCGCGCCCCCAAAGTAACCCGATAA
This sequence comes from unicellular cyanobacterium SU2, assembly GCA_002110465.1. Lineage (GTDB taxonomy): Bacteria > Cyanobacteriota > Cyanobacteriia > Cyanobacteriales > Microcystaceae > Rippkaea. Next base: position 167,908 of record NEED01000078.1, read on the forward strand.
TGGGTAGAAGCTAGGGATATTCCCGCAATAAACGCCCCCACTTCCTTGCTAAACCCTAACCCATCTCCCAAAGCAGCTAGAGCCATCGCCCAAGAAATGGCAAAGATTAATAATAATTCCGTCGAATAAGCAACGGAATGGAGTAACTGGGGTAGCACATAACGAGTCAGCAAAGCTACTACCAGTAAAAACCCTCCCCCTTTAAGTAATACCATCAAAATTTCTTGCCCTAAAGAGACTTCAGAATTGCTACTAAAAGCTGTTAAAGCAATCATGACAAGAACTACCACAATATCTTGAACAATCAATATCCCTAAAGCAATTCGTCCGTGTAAGGCATCAATTTCTCGTTTATCAGACAGCAACTTAACGATAATGATGGTACTTGAAAAACTGAGAGCAATGGCAACATAAAAGGCTGAGATTGTCTCTAGGTTCAAAGAAATGGCAATTAAATAGCCTAACCCTCCTGTGATTAAAATTTGTCCAACCCCTGTGATAATAGCCACCAGTCCCACAGCACGAATTTCGTGGGGATCAAGTTTTAACCCAACCACAAACAATAATAAAGCAATGCCTAATTCAGCTAATAACTCCACTTCATCGGTGGCAGTCCCTAACCCTAACCCCGCAGGACCGACCGCAATACCTACGATAATAAACGCCATAATTAACGGTTGACGCAGCCACACAGCCAATGCCCCGATCCCTGTAGCGATCGCTAAAATACAGGCAATTTCTGAAAATATACTATTGAAAGTGATCATAAAGATTTTTAATTTTCATTGTATAGTCTCAAGATAACTCTATATGCCTTTCGGATGATTGTTGAGAAGCTATCCTAAAATAACCCAATTGGGTGAGGTTTTCATCCCTTTATATTTCTTATATTAGTAATAGAAAGAAAACATTAGATGAGGAGTAAAAATTATGAAACGGAACATTTTAGTCACTCTAGCGATCGCTACTCCCCTCATGTTAGCGAGTCCAGTCCTGGCAGGAAATCCAGCCCATGTTCAACAATTATTAGAAACGAACGAATGTATGGGATGCGACCTCTCCAATGAAGATTTAAGATATGCCCATTTAATTGGGGCAGACTTAAGAAATGCTGACCTTTCAGGAGCAACTTTAATTGAAGCCAACCTCGAAGGGGCTGATCTGACCGAGGCTAATTTGAAAGGGGCAAACCTCATGGGTGCAATGGTTACTAATGCTAGTTTAAATAAAGCTAACTTAGATAATGTGAACTTCACCCAAGCCAAGATTTATGATGCTGATGTTACAGGTGCATCAATGAACAACTTGGATATCACTAACGCTCAAATCTTTAATACAGGTATTGGAATTGGTGGAGAAGATCCTGAGTTGGATTAATTAAAAGCAATGAGTTTGAATCAACCGTTAACAATTGTTTCCCACAACTTTGTTAGTGGGAGATATTTGGAAAAAAAATCACCGCTATATTGCCATAACAATTAGCGGCGAAAATCTTAAACGCGAACAATGGCTAATTTTCGGGGTTAGGTGTGAGAAGAATCCCCATGACCTGGACAAGGAAGGGCAGAAATAGAACGATCTAACCAACCAACCGCTTGATTTAGATGATCTAGGGCTTCTTGAGGTTGATCTTTAAGCAAAAAGACCAAGGCAGAAGCAATATGCTGCTTAGCTTGAGCTTTACGATTATTTTTGAGGCGATGCCAATCATTGGGAGTGATGGCGAGTTGCTCAGCTAAGGCTTGGACAAGTTCTAAAGAATTAACAGTTTGATCTTGTCCAGAATGAGAAACTTGGGTAATTTGAGACATAGGAAGTCTAGGGTTTAGAATTAGGGAGCATAGAATTAATGCGCTGTGGGTCAACAAAAGGCAAAAGTTAATCAAATAACTGGTTTAATGATGATTTGAGCTATTTGACCTGGCCTTAATTTCTAAATACTGACAACGCACATTGCTATATCTTTTAGTTTAACCAACAATTGACCCTAGTATGTCTCAATCTGAGCCAAAGCAACCCGAAGGGGAGTTTGAAGAGTTTGAAGCGGTGCTTCATGATACAGAGCGATCGCTCCTAGAACTCAAAGAACGCTATGAACAAATTTGCCAAGCAAAGCAACGCCAAACAGAAATTCAAGCCTCTTTGCTCGAAATTCCCTTTCAGGAAAACTTTCCCTCCCCTCGCTTAGAGAAACAATTACAAAATCTACAAGAAGAATTACAAGAATTATCGATTATATTAGAAAGTAGGTTGCTTTCTGATGAGGAAAATCAAGGATTACTGTTGGCTCAAGTATTATTTATTGAAGTTTTTTGGCAGGTTGTCCGTTTCGGCGGTGTAGGCGTTATCTTAGGATGGTTATTAAAAACTTGGGCTGGTTAATTAATAGTTAATAGTTAATAGTTAATAGTTAATGATGGCTACATTTCCTCGGTTTAAAAATCAAGCGTTATTAGATTGCGCTTTAACCCACCGTTCCTACGTTAACGAACATCATGACATTATAGAAGATAATGAACGTTTAGAATTTTTGGGAGATGCCGTCTTAGAATTTGTTGTCAGTGAAGAACTCTATCAACACTATCCCGAATTAAGTGAAGCACAACTGACTCGTTTACGGTCAAAATTAGTTGACGAACCTCAATTAGCTCAATTTGCTAAGGTGTTAGGCTTAGGAGAATTAATGTATCTCGGACAAGGGGCGATCAAAGATGGGGGAAGACAGAATCCCGCTTTATTGAGTGATACCTTTGAAGCCATAATAGGAGCATATTTTCTCGATGCAGGGATAGAAGCGGTACAAAAATTTGTGCGATCGCTATTTAAAGAGGCAATTGATAATCTAGTTATTCCTGAGTCCAGAAAAGTTTCTAGTAATATTGTTGATGTCAAAAATCGCCTTCAAGAATGGGCATTAGCTAACTACAAAAAAGTCCCTGAATACTTTTTAATTAAAGAATCGGGACCTGATCATGCCAAAGAATTTATTTTCGGGGTACGGATTAATCATCAATTATTAGGCACAGGAAAAGGTCGCCGTAAACAAGATGCTACTAAAGCCGCAGCCCAGGATGCTTTAAATAAATTATCAATCTTTAAGCGATTAGAGTAAATTATATGAGTTTTCATACGTTAGCGGGTTTACAAAGTAGGATTTTGAGAAATTTTTAAATTAATAATAGAAAGGACGAGAATAACTAAAAATAAGATTAATCCCATGGTACAAGCATAATTAATATCTAAATCCTGAAACGCTCTTTCATACAAATAATAAACAACCGTTTTAGAACTATTTCTTGGACCCCCTTGGGTCATGATATAAATTTCTTCAAACACTTTAGTTGCTGCAATAGCCGAAATGACCCCAACTAATAATAAATAAGGACGCATCAAAGGGATGGTTATATCCCAATGTTTTCGCCAACCATCTGATCCATCAATCGCAGCAGCTTCATATAATTCATGAGGAATTGATTGTAGTCCCGCTAAATAAATAACCATGTAATAACCTAGTCCTTTCCAGATAGTAACTGCCATGACACTGAAAATAGCGATTTGAGGACTTGTTAACCAAGGAATTCCTTCAGAAAATCCCAATTGTTTAAGAAATTGATTAAGTAACCCATTAGAAAGATAAAGGGCTTTCCAAGCAATACCAGCAACCACCATAGAAATAACAACAGGAGTATAAAAAGCCATCCGAAATAAACTAATTCCTTTAAGTTTTTGATTCACTAAGATGGCTAATATTAGAGGGAAAATGACTAGAATAGGAACAACAACTATTAAGTATAAAAAAGTGTTTTGCAGGGTTTTCCAAAAAACAGGATCTTTAGCGAGACGCTGAAAATTTTCTAAGCCAATCCACGTTGGGGCTTGGGTTATATCATAATCATATTGGGTAAAACTTAATGCAAAAGCTTGTAAGGCAGGAAAAAAAACAGTTATACCCAGCATCAAAAGAGCCGGCAATAAAAATAAATAAGGGATTATTTTAGGCGGAATGTTTAAAGCAATTTTAACGGTCATGGTCTGATATAATTACCAATTGAACAAACAACATTAATGGTTAAGTAGCGTAGTCCTATAGCACCTAATTATTCACGCTCTATTATCTTTCTTGATTGAAGCTGATTGATGTAATATTAATCGATTTCCTGCGGGGTCATAACCATAGATTTCCTTTCCGTGGGAAGCTGTTGTCATAGAGTTAGATAAGGTTCCCCCTAATGAATTTAAGTAGGCGATCGCCGCTTCTAAATTCTCTACTTCTAAACAAAGACTCATACTACTCCCAACAGAGTTTCCAAACTCTTCTTGATGACTCAATTGAGGATAAAAAATGCCTAATCGTAGTCCAGAAAACTGAAATTCAGCATAACGTTGAGGAAGATAGGGATTAGGAGATTTAGCTAAAAGTTGCTGATAAAACTCAACCACCGCATCAAAGTTTACGGTGGCAATAGTAACGAATGCTGTCTGATAGTTTAAAGCCATTAATCTGGTAAGGTGAGAATTTCCACCCCTGTTTCTGTCACCGCTAGAGTATGTTCAAATTGGGCTGACAGTTTGCCATCTTTCGTAATTGCTGTCCAACCATCTTTTAAAACCACCGCTTCCCAGGTTCCTTCATTAATCATCGGTTCAATGGTAAATACCATCCCTGGACGAAGACGTTTTCCTTTCCCTCGCTGGCCAAAGTGAGGAATTTGAGGAGGAGTATGGAAAATATTGCTAACCCCGTGGCCGACAAAATCTCTAACCACAGAAAAACCGTGAGGTTCAGCATATTCTTGAATCGCTGCCCCAATATCCCCAATTTTTGCCCCAGGTTTCACCGCCGCAATTCCTCGCCTTAGACATTCTTCGGTGACTTCTACTAATTTTCGGGCTGTTGGGGAAGGGGTTCCCACAAAAAAAGTACGGGATGTATCACCGTGATAGCCATCAAGAATGGGCGTAACATCGATGTTGATAATATCTCCGTCTTTAAGAATTTGCCTAGCATTGGGAATTCCATGACAAATCACTTCATTAATGCTGGTGCAAATTGATTTAGGAAATCCATGATAACCTAATGGCGCGCTGGTAGCGTTGTGGGCTTTTGTCCAGCGTTCAGCCTCATCATTCAGTTGTAAAGTGCTTACTCCTGGTTTGACCATTGGGGCTAGATGGTCTAACAATTGGGCTGCTAAACGTCCAGCCCGCCGCATTTTTTCTATTTCCCGTTTTGATAATAGGGTGATTGTTTCTCCCATCCGTTTGATTCAGTGATTAAGGGTTAATGTAGATCTTCTTGTTAATGATTAAATCTTCTGTTTTATAGTAACATCTTTTTGAACAAGAGTCATTATTTGATAATTTACAGTAAACAGAGAAAAGATTCTTCTGAATCATTTAGGACAGTTTTTTTGAGCAATAAAAATCAAGAAGTTTGTTATTTACTAGCCTCCCCATCAATTTCATTTTCATTATCTGACATAAATATTTCCTCAACCTTTATCATTAATTTTACCTGATGTTCAGTATTATTTTCAGCCCAAAATTTAGAATTAGGTTCAGTTGTTTCATAACTGAGTTCTAGGGGTTTACCCAAAACACAACTGTAACTGCGAAAATCATCACCGCATCGGATAGCACTTTCTCCTGAATTTACCGTAACCGTCATTTTTAAAGCTGGTGGATCGATTTTAACTGATTGTCTAGATCCTTGAGATAACACAGTTAAAGGATATGTTGTGAGAGAGTGTTTTTCCTCTTCTAATTGAGAAATTGTTTCCCCTTCTGATAGGTTATCCGCTTTGGCTTGTGTTGGAATCCCGAAATTAATCAACAGGACTAATAATAAGAGTATTAGTATTGGAAAAAATTTTGCCAATTTCTCTTTATAACTTGTTTTAATTAACATTATGTTAATAGTTTTTTTTGTTTATTACTTTACTTAAGAACAGTAACAGATATTACTCAAGAAGAGCAAACCCGATGTTTTATCCGCTTTGATTGAAAATTAAGCTGTTAAATGTGATATGCTAGATAGGCTGTATAAATATCGCACATTCAGGACTTCGGGTGTTTCTAGTAGAGAAATACACCTGGATGGAGGATAAACCCGAATCAGGAGAAAATTACAAATGTCAGTTGTTTCGCTCGCAGAATTGCTAGAGTCTGGGGTTCACTTTGGGCATCAAACCCGCCGTTGGAATCCCAAGATGGATCCTTACATTTACACGGCTCGGAATGGGGTTCATATTATAGATTTAGTGCAAACCGCCCAATTAATGGAGAATGCTTACGAATATGTACGCACCTCTTCGAGCAAAGGAAAGCGGTTTTTGTTTGTTGGAACCAAACGTCAAGCAGCCGGAATTATTGCTCAAGAAGCCTCCCGTTGTGGAGCAAATTATGTTAACCAACGATGGTTAGGGGGAATGCTTACCAACTGGGAAACTATCAAAACCCGAGTGGAACGCCTCAAAGAATTAGAGTCCATGGAAACCAATGGAAATCTGGCTCGTCGTCCCAAGAAAGAAGGATCAATGTTACGGCGAGAACTAGGGAAACTCGATAAATACCTCGGTGGGATTAAAACCATGCGTAAACCCCCCGATGTCGTAGTAATTGTTGATCAGCGACGAGAATATAATGCTATTTCTGAGTGCCAAAAATTAGGAATTCCCATTATCTCTTTACTTGATACGAACTGTGATCCAGACTTTGCTGATATTCCTATTCCGGCTAACGATGATGCTATTCGTTCGATTAAGCTGATTCTTGGTAAATTAGCCGACGCGATTTATGAAGGTCGTCACGGGGAACTTGACTCTCAAGCAGATTATGAAGAGTTTGACGAAAACCTCGAAGGTGGTGATTATGACGACTATGATGACTACGAGGAAGAACAGGATGACACACAAACAGTAGACGAAGGAGAAACTACAGCTCAAACGACTCAAACCACAAACGAAGAGGAGTAAACTGATCTGCCAACGGTTCTAAGTTGACCGAATGTCTCTCATAAATATTAGACATTCCCCCATCCCAACTCGATAACCTGCGATCGGTATTAGGAGTTGGGAAATCTTCAAAATGGTTCCAAGTTATCCATCGTCTGGTTTAAGTTAAACTCAGGTTAGATAAAATAACCCCTACTCAGTTTCCTTATGGTTCAAGAGAAATTGTCAGGTAGAACTTGTGATAGGATTCTAAATAGGTTGAAAACACCTACTGAGGGTCACTCAACAAGTTAAGCCCAACACCTGAACCGACAGGGTAATTAGGAACGATGATTAGGAGAACCTAATCAGCCTGGGAATCCAAATATCGAAACACCAATTCGATGGAACGGATGTAGCAGCAGTAATGTTGCTGAGAATCTAAGACGGCAACGACAGTTAGATCTTAGCGGTTCAAGTCATTATAGTTAATAGCATTAGGAACATAAAGTTAACATGGCGGAAATCTCAGCAAAACAGGTTAAAGAGCTTCGAGAAAAAACAGGTGCTGGCATGATGGATTGCAAAAAAGCACTCCGAGAAAACCAGGGCGACATGACTAAGGCCACAGAATGGCTACGGCAAAAAGGGATCACCTCAGCCGAGAAAAAATCTGGACGACAAACAGCAGAAGGATTAGTGGAAAGTTATATTCACACGGGAGGCCGCATTGGGGTTCTCCTAGAAGTTAACTGTGAAACTGACTTTGTTGCTCGTCGGGATGAATTTAAAGATCTTGTTCGCAATGTGGCTATGCAAATTGCCGCCTGTCCTAATGTGGAATATATTCAAGGGACAGATATTCCAGAAGCCGTCATCGCTAAAGAAAAAGAAATTGAGATGGGGCGGGATGATTTAGGCAATAAACCCGACAACATCAAGGAAAAGATTGTTCAAGGGCGTATTGACAAGCGAATCAAAGAATTATCTTTGATGGATCAACCTTATATTCGGGATCAAAGCATTAATGTTGAAGAGTTGATCAAACAAACCATTGCTCAACTAGGGGAAAATATTCAAGTCCGCCGTTTTACCCGCTTTGTTCTTGGAGAAGGGATTGAAAAAGTAGAAAGTGACTTTGCCAAAGAAGTCGCTGAACAAGCTGGTCAAATAACTTCGGAACCTGAAGCTAAAACAGCGGAAAAGGTTGAAGACGTTTCTCCTCAACCCGAAGCTTCTACCAAAACGGAATCAACTCCCTCTCCTAAAACGAATACTTCCCAAAAGCCTCCCGCTAAAAAGAAGAAAAAGAAAAGATAGTTTTCTTTGTGCATAAATTCTTTGTAAAAGGCGAAAGTTTAGCAAGATCAAGCTCTCTTTTGCCTTTTTCTTATTAATCGTTGAACTAAGTAAACCATTAGTATAGTTATTAAATCAATTATAAATTATGGCCAAATCTCTCCAACAAATCAGACAAGATCTGGCTGATTTTGAAGAAAAAACAACGCAACTTTCTCTTGAATTAAATCACCTTTATCGTAATTACTTAGAAGCTTTAAGTCAATCTATTAAACAACAATTAATCTTAGCTTGTTATCATATTTGTACTCAGATTTATCCTGAGAAATTTTTAAAACTGTCTTTTAGTAAAAGAGAAAAACTTCAAAATAATTTACGCCAATTAGGTCAAGGAATTCAAGAACAACTTTTATCTTATTTAACCCCTCGTTCTTCTACTCCTCAAGCAACAATTACGGAACAACTTTTGTTTCAATTTTCTCAGTCAGAGGAACCCTCATTGGATGTAAATAAGTCAGAAGTAGATTCAGAATCTAAAGCCTTTAACATAAAAAATCCTGAAGAATTAGTCAACTGGTGTAAAACGATAGAAGAGGGAATTGATGAAACTTTAGAAAGCCTTTCGCAAAAAGCCAACAATTACTTACACCAAGCTCAAATTATCCCTCCTAACTTACCCCCTCAGTTATTAGAGATGGCTTTACAAGCTGAAGAAGGTAGACTATCGGCAGGAGGAACACCTAACATTATTAATTTATTAGTGGAAACTAACAAGGACAAACAGAAGAAAGAACAACAAGAACAACAAGAACAACAAGAATCTGATTCACAGGTAACTAAATTTTCGGCAATTCATTTAAGATTATCAGACATCGTTTTTCCTAATCCCACCTTAAGCATAGAACGCAAGGAAATTCGTAAGCATTTAGAAAAGTTAAAAAAAATGCGCCAAAGCTATCATCAAACTCAAAGAGAATATGCAACAGCAGAAGCTGAAACGGCATGGCGTTCTAGTTGGTATCAGGATTAAGTTTTGGTAAATTGGTAAAACACAAATTGGTGATTTTTCCCCATACCCCTGTTACTGAACTTGTGGAAGTACGCCCTGCCTCAATTTTAAGCTGGTTGTCACCCTGTGAACGGCTCAGCGGTTCGGAGTTCGGCGAGGCTCACTCGAGCCGCTGAGCGGAAACTGAACCTTGTCGAAGTTCACCATCGAAGCCTTTAATATGGAGGGCAGCTGAGATGTTAAATCCCTCAAAGTCACTCACAACAAGGTTGTTCATTCTAAATTCTGCATTCTAAATTCTAAATTCTGCTACAACCTAACTTTTTTTATCGATAAGATTGTTGATTTTTTCCTGAGCCATTAATGCAATGACAGAACGCAAAAAAAACAAACTAAATAATCCTGATAATCCAAAGCTAATAAACGCAAATTTAATATATATGGTGGTCACTAAAAGAGAAGCTGATAACAAAGTAAATCCAGTTAAGCAAGCATAAATTAAACACTTAATCCCTATGTGTATAAGTTTTAGTGTTCTTTCGCTTTCTAAAGAACGAATCCGAAATTGTAGTTCTCCTTGCTCAATTTTTTGGGTTAATTCTTTAATTAATTTATCAGTTGAGTTGGGTTTTTGCAACGTATTTTTAACAAAGTCTTTGGCTTGTTGTGCTATGGCACTAACAACTGTTCCTTGTCCATTACTTAAGGCAATACTCTTGACAAAAGGTTGACTTGCTGCTATTAAATTATACTGAGGATCTAAGGCGCGAGCAATACCATCAAGGGTTGTTAAAGATTTAAGAATAAATGTCATTTGAGGTGGTAAACGAAAAGGTTGTTGTTTAAACATTAAATATACTTCATCACTAATCACTTCAAATGCTTTAACATCCACAGGTTTATCTCGAAAATTTTCCAAAAGAAAGGCAATAATTCGTCTGACAGAACTCATATCTTTTAGCGGTTCAATCAATCCCATATAAACTAAGGTTTCAACCACTTTATCTGTATCTTTTTTTAAAACAGCAAAAAAGGTTTGAACCATCTGATCTTTAGCCATTAGTTTAACTTCTGCCATGGTGCCAAAATCATAAAAAATCAACTCTCCCCGTTGACTGACAGCCATATTTCCAGGGTGAGGGTCAGATTGGAAAAAACCATCGATTAATAATTGTTTTAAGTAGGAACAAATTCCCAGTTGAATGATGCGATCTAAATTAATACCGTTAGCTTCTAAACTCGCACGATCATCAACCTTAATTCCTGGGAGATATTCTAGGGTTAAGATCCTTTTAGTCGTATATTTCCAATAAATTTTAGGAATTTTGATTTGAGGATAACGTTTGAAATTTTCTCGAAATCTATCGGCATTTTTCCCTTCATTGATATAATCTATTTCTTGAAATAAAAGCTCAAAAAATTCTTCGTAAATTGCTTCAATATCGTATTTTTTAAACCGAGAAAGATATCGATTAAGTAAACGAGTTAAACGATGTAAAACCTCAAAATCTAAATTAAAAATTTTTTCTAATCCAGGCCGTTGAACTTTAACAACAATGTCTTGTCCTGTATATAATTTAGCACGATGAACTTGTCCGAGACTGGCAGAAGCAAGGGGAATTGATTCAAACTCTTTAAATAACTTATCTATTGATTTACCTAATTCAGTTTCTATGACTGCGATCGCCTCATCTGAACTAAAGGGAGGAACTCGATCTTGTAGTTGACTAAGTTCTTGAATATACTCTAAAGGAATGAGATCCGCACGGGTGGAAAGAGACTGACCAATTTTAATGAATGTTGGTCCTAATTCTAATAGTTTTTTGACTAACCATCGGGCGCGTTTATGTCTACGCTTAGGGGAATTATTGCGAACGAATTTATCCCATCCTAACCCTATAATAAATTGAAAAGTAACCCCAAAAATCTCCCATTGGCGAATCAGAGGAGAAGGTTGAAAGCGTTGCCAGCGTAGGGAGTTAGACGATACCCTCTGAGTTAGCATAAAACTTAAAGATTGCTACTAAAATGATGATTGAGGAAGAATTAATCTCACCACAATTATACAGTTTTCAGGGTTATCTGTTGATTCTTTAGTTATCTCAATTTTGCCTTTCAGCAATTCTACCAGTTCTTTAACAATAGTTAACCCCAAGCCAATACCTGGAATTCCATTATCAATTACCCATTGTTCTCGATAGAATGGCTCAAAAAAATCTCTCAAATGTTCCCGACAAAAACAAGGACTTAAATTTTTAAGGGTAATTACGGTTTGGGAATGATCGTGAGAATTTTGTCGCGTGATATTCAGAAAGACAGACGAATGTGGGATAGAAAATTTTTCGGCATTTTTGAAAAGTTCGAGTAAAATCTGTCTCAGATGATTAGGGTCTGTATCAAGTTCCCAGGCAGTTGAGTTAAACCGAGTTTGTGACTCTTGAGGATCATCAAAGCTAATCTCTAGAGTCAAAAATTGACGTTTATTATTTTTTTTTTGTTGTTCCCACGTTGTGATTAACTCTTCTATGAAAGCTCGAAGATTGACTGAAGTTGGATTGAGGGTTAATTGTTCGGATTTTAAAATTTTTAGTTGTAAAATTTCTTCATTGATTCCATTGAGTTTGCCCCATTCTTCCTCTATAACATCTAACCTTTTTTGAAGAACATCGTGAGGAAATTCTTTGTGACGCAACATCGTAATTCCCATCTTAATACTCGCTAAAGGATTACGGGTTTGATCACTCATGATAGTAATAATATTATGAATTAGCTGTTTATTCCATTGCAGTTGTTGATCAAGCTGTTTCCGAGTTGCCTGCCACCAAAGTTTGAGAATGGGATTCTCTTCTAATACTTTGGGAATACGAGTTAAAGACAAATTACTGTCCATGGTGTTATCTGTTAAATTTTCAGTAGCAGATAGTTTAAGTTCAAGCAAATGGCAAGCGATCGCCACTGAATTTTCTAGATTTTTTAACAATTCTTTTTCTTTAACTGTCCATTGATAGGGATCACTTTTTGCTAATACAATAATTCCATTGACTTTTCCATGAAATGTAGTTCCTATTCCCAAAAGTGACCCGACTAAAATATCCCGAAACCTTTTACTTAGTATCTTATCAGTTGCTTTAGATAAGTTAGCTATCGCCCCTATATTTGGCTTTTGAGTTAACTTATTGACCCAAGGTTGAGACATCAACTCTGGTAGGATATCTGAAGGAATTCGAGGTATATCTTTAGCTGTCCAGCTAACAAACTCAAACGATTGTTGCTCATCCATCCCAACAATAATTAGGCAACGATCTCCAGATAAAGATTCTCCCAAAATACGAGCAACGTCCGACAGCATTCCCATTGCATCAGGAATTGTTTGGATGGTATTCATAATACGTTTTTCTAAATCATAGAAACTTTTCTTATCGGACATTTTCCTAGTACACTATTTCTAGAGATTATTGGATTGATGGCCAGGTGATAAAAAATTATTTATCCCTGACGAATAACTATTGTCTATTCTGTAGGACGTAAAGACATTTGGAAATACTCTTTGTAAATATTGTAGGAATCCTTAAAGCAAGAAGGTCTCTACTATTCTCCAATTTTACTGCGATGGGAGGAAAACTCTCTGTTTAGAGTCGGGGAGAACCGAACAAAATAGGCTTAAGGACTTTGCTACTCTAGACTAAAGGATAATATTATAGGTAAAATCTAAAATCTTTTTTATTTGTGACCACCTAGGAGATTTCTGTTAATGGCTTCAACCGACTATAAAGATTACTACGCCATCTTAGGAGTTAATAAAAACGCCAGCGCTGAGGAAATCAAAAAAGCCTTCCGGAAGTTAGCTGTCAAATATCATCCTGACAGAAACCCTGGGAATCAACAAGCTGAAGAAAAGTTTAAAGAGATTAGCGAAGCTTACGAAGTTCTATCAGATCACGAAAAGCGGCAAAAGTATGACCAATTTGGTCAATATTGGCAACAAGCAGGTCAAGGAGGCTGGCCTAATGGTCGGACTAATGTTGATTTTGGCGGCTTTGACTTTAGCCAATATGGTAACTTTGATGAATTTATCAACGAATTATTAGGTCGCTTTGGAACCCCTGGGGGAACTAAGACAGGAAGTTATAGCTATCGAAGCACGACAGGGAGACAGCCAGGATATAGTGATTTTGGGGGGTTTTCTGATATGGGTGGGTTTGGCAATCAAACCTCTCAAACTCCTGTGGCTGATAGAAGTGCGACCCTACGTCTCACCTTTTCTGAAGCCTTTACTGGCGTGCAAAAACGCCTCAATTTAGGCAATGAAGTGATTGATGTTCGTATTCCGGCAGGGGCAAAAACAGGTAGTCGGGTACGAGTCCGAGGAAAGGGCTCAATCAATCCCTACAATCAGCAACGGGGAGATTTGTACCTCAATATTGAATTGATTTCCCATCAGTTTTTTCAATTTGAGTCAGATAATCTCGTCTGTGAGGTTCCCATTACCCCCGATGAAGCCGTCTTAGGTACATCGATTGAAGTTCCTACCCCTGATGGAATGGTGACGGTGAAGATTCCTCCAGGAATCCGTTCGGGTCAATCTTTACGCCTACGAGGAAAAGGCTGGGTTCTCCCTAAAGATGGAAGGGGCGATCAATTGGTCAAAATTATTATTGATACTCCCCAAAGCCTAAGTGCAACAGAACGAGAATATTATCAAAAAATTAGTGCTAATCGCACCTATAACCCTCGTCATAACTTAAAAAACGTACGTCTGTAATAAGATCATGATAAGAAGGTCAGCAAGTTTGAATCCTAGACCCCAACTCGCTGACCCTCATTAAGCATTTGGTGAGAATAGTACCTAATTAACAATTATTAACTATTCTCTATCAACGATTAACTATTACAGAAGACCAGTATTAGTCCCTTGCTTACCAGTAGCTAGTTCTACTTTGACGATTTTACCGCCCATTTTCATAATGCGCTGTTGTTCCCGAAACCAATTATCGTAAGGAACTAATTTAGTAAAGTAGGTATTCTGTAATTCGCGTTGAGTCCGAATCCGAGTTTGGCTAGGGACACAAGCTGTCACTTTAAACATCCGCATGGGTGAAGTTCTCCTAAAATTAATCAAAAAATTTTGAAGGGAAAAGCTTTCGAGTAACCAATCGCTTAAGGTTCATCCAACCTCTAAATATAACAAAGGTCGGGAGTCTTTGAGTCAATACTAGTTCGTCAAAACCCATCTTTAGCCTCTAAAGATTAAGCCTTTAACCAGCTAGCACTCACCCTAGACTTCCCGAACCTCCAATGGACAATTCTTAATTGATTGCCAACATTAGCCGTTCTAGCTTAAGCCAGAGCAAATGTAGTCGAAATAAACACCCATTTCTTTACCAGCATCAGCACCAACTAAACCAGCAGTGACTTCTTTCATTGCTTGAATAGCTTGAACAGTGCTAGAGATAGGAACCCCTAAAGAATTGTAGGTTTCTTTTAATCCGTTGAGAACCCGCTCATCAAGGATAGAGGGATCGCCAGCTAACATACCATAGGTGGAGTAGCGCAGATAATAGTCGAGATCACGGATACAAGCCGCATAACGACGAGTGGTGTACATATTGCCACCAGGACGGGTGACATCAGAGTACAACAAGGACTTAGCAACAGCTTCTTTAACGATCGCTGCAGCATTGGCACTGATAACGCTAGCCGCGCGAACCCGAAGTTCACCAGTAGCAAAGTAGCCTTTGAGTTTGTCCATAGCAGAACCATCAAGGTACTTCCCTTGAACGTCTGCCGAATTGATTACAGAGGTAATTGCGTCTTGCATAATTGTGCTTCCTTAATCTTGCTTAGTCTTCAAAAGTCTTACGAATTAATGGGAAAACCTGAGGTAAAACGAATTTTTAAAAGAACTCGTCCTACTGCATGGCACCGATGACGTAATCGAAGTAAGAACCAGCTTCAGCCGCATCATCAGCAGACATCATGCCTGTAGCTACTTCTTTCATTTCACGAACGCTTTGAGCAACAGCACCGATGTCAGTTCCCAAAGATTTGTACATTTCTCGTACACCCACTAAGCCGATTTCTTCGATGGGGGTAACATCGCCAGAAACAACTCCGTAGGTGACTAAGCGAAGATAGTAATCCATATCCCGCAGACAGGTAGCGGTCATTTCTTCGCCGTAAGCATTGCCACCAGGAGAAACGATATCGGGACGCTTTTGGAACAAGCGATCGCCAGCTTGTTTAACAATGCTTTCACGCGCACCTGTTAAGGTTTCTGCAATACGTAGACGGGCTGCACCACCGGTAACAAAAGCTTTAATTCTATCTAGTTCACCGGGGCTGAGGTAGCGGGCTTCCGCATCAGCATTCACGATTGACTTCGTGACAATACTCATTGATGGATTCCTCCCAAAAAAAGAAATTTAGATCCTGTTAAGCTGACATTATCAAATTGAAAACGGCAGCTTGGGTGTCTTTAAATTAATATGTTGCCTAGCAACCTGACCCAATCATTTTCAGGCATTGTGTAGACATTCGTTGTAGTTGCTTAACACTTTTTTACATTTTATTCAGAAAAATACGTTGGGTTATTAGTCTAATTAGTTCAGCTAAACTACTACAAAGCACATTCCTGTTTAAGCAAAGAATTGTTATCCTAGATGTAACAATTTGCAATATTTTTCCAGTCACGACACCAACTATGGTTGTATCAATGTCAACTCAGCCATCAGCCCAGGATACTGAGGCACTTAAGGAAGTTTGGCAAACCCTCCACCGTGAGAGTTGCCCCTATGACTATAACTTCCATATGCACACCATCCACTCTGATGGACAACTAAAGCCTTTAGGATTAATTGCACAAGCAGTGGCTATCGGTCTCAAAGGGATGGCAATTACAGACCATCATTCTATTAACGGTTACCAAGTGGCGCAAAACTGGATTGATGAAACTCGCCAACACCATCCTCACGCCCCTCTTCCCCATCTTTGGACTGGGGTTGAGATTACGGCTAATCTACTCGATACTGAAGTTCATATTTTAGGTTATGGGTTTGAGCCGCATCATCGTGCGATGAAGCCTTATCTCCAAGGAACTGCTCCTGAAGGCACCTTAGCCTTAGCTAGTCAGATTATAGACGCTTTCCATCAAGCAGGTGGCTTAGCAATATTAGCCCACCCTGTCCGTTATAACCGTTCTGAGGTTGAGCTTATTCAAGCTTGTGCTGATTTAGGAATTGATGGAGTAGAGGCTTTTTATGCTTATGGTAACCCGAAACCCTGGGAAGCCAGCCCCAAACAAACTGAACAAGTTTTAGGGTTGAGTGAGGTTTATGGGTTATTTAAAACCTGTGGTACTGATACCCATGGTTTGAGTTTACTTCGACGAATTTAAAAATAACAGGCAATAGGCAAGAGGAAACTAACAAATTCTAAAATAGCTTGTTGAGTTCCTAAGCCTAATTTTTCTATCTAAATATTTCTTTGTCCCTAAGCTAACATGATGATTCTTATTGGTTCTAACGTTACACACCATGAGAAAGACTGATTTTTGATCGCAGCCCATTTTTCTTTAGTCTAAGCTTTAACCTCTTGAGAACTAATAATTTGAACGTGGTCGAAAAATTTCCCCAGTTCCAGATTAACAGTAGAATAGGAGACGGTCTACTAAGCATGATGAAGGAGAAAAACTGTGATTGAACCCTTATTGTTAGGAATTGTTTTAGGATTGATCCCGATTACCTTAGCTGGTTTATTTGTTGCAGCTTATTTGCAATATAAGCGCGGTAATCAACTCAATCTCGATTAATTAAGCTTAGATCTTGCACCTGATCTTGAAAACCCCATTTTGAACCGAATATCAATCGGGTTTGCTCCCTTGCACTAATCAATTTTGTTTGACTTGTTGAGGACGGTGCAAGATCTCAGTAAACTTAGTTTTGGTTATCTTGGCTTGATCTCTCTAATTCATTCCAAAAATCGCAGCTTAAAGCCCAGTTTCCCTTTTTCTCAATAATAGCCTGGCGGCCTAATTTGGGTGAGTGAATTAACTCGATATCTAAATAATCTAACGGTCGATAAGAGAGTCGTTGCGCCCATTCAATGGCCGTAATACCTGGGAAGACTTCTTGCCCTTCCCAATAACGTTCGGGATATAATTGCTCAATTTCTTGAAGTGTCAGACGATATAAATCTAGGTGATATAGAGGTAAACGGCCTTGAGTGTATTCATTAACCAGAGTAAAAGTAGGACTAACAATGGGATCTGTAATACCCAACCCTTTGCCAACTCCCTGCACTAAAGTCGTTTTTCCCGAACCTAAGTCTCCTTTTAGCAAAATCGCCGTTCCAGCAGGTAAGAAGATTCCTAATTGCTGTCCTAACCTTTGAGTTGCTTCTTGATCGGGTAACTCAATAATTACCATGGATTCAAATTACTTGTTACTATACCAACGAAACAAAACTCGAGCCAATCGCTGGGGATTATGGCTAACCTTAGCAGTGATAGGATCTTCATCCATGACGTTGGCTAAAATCATACGACAGCCTAATTTAGCCACCTCTTCACGATCCGGAAAAACAGGATGACAGTTTTCTAGGGCGTAACGTTTTAAAGCATTGGGGGAAGGGGGTTGACGCTGAATTAGAACCGCATCAAATAACCGTTGACTACAAACACGATCAATTGCTTTTAAATGATCGCTAACGGTATACCCATCCGTTTCCCCCGGTTGAGTCATGATATTACAAACATAGATACGAGGAACTTTAGCTTTAATCAAAGCTTCTCTAATTCCTGGAACCAAAAGATTAGGAATCAGACTGGTGTACAAACTCCCAGGTCCGATGATAATGTAATCAGCATCCTTAATCGCATTAATAGCTGCAGGTAAAGCAGGAGGATTAGCTGGAATAGAGCCAATACGTTCAATTTTTCCCCCAGCTTCTGTAATATTGGATTCCCCTTCGATAAACCGTCCATCGGTCAATTCTGCCCAGAGACGAACGTCACTTAAGGTCGCAGGTAAAACCTTACCCCGTATGGCTAAAACCTTTGAACTAGCAGCGATCGCCTGTTCCAAGTCTCCCGTGATCTCTGTTAAAGCCGTCAGAAATAAGTTGCCAAAGCTGTGGCCGATCAGTCCATCCCCTGCTTGAAAGCGATATTGAAACAATTCGGTTAAGAGTTTTTCTTCATCAGCCAAAGCAGCCACACAGTTACGGATATCTCCTGGAGGAAGGACTCCAATTTCCCGTCTCAGTCGCCCTGATGACCCCCCATCATCAGCAACAGTGACAATGGCGGTCATGTTACTACTGTATTGTTTGAGTCCTCGTAGTAGGGTAGAAAGGCCAGTTCCTCCCCCAATGGCAACGATTCGGGGACCTCGGTTGCGGCGACGATGGGCTAGGAGGCGATCAACAAGTTCTTGATCTCCTTCTGGATTAAATGCTTCGGTAATTGAACCGACAGTACGACTTTGCCCCCATAATAGCAAAAATACCCCTAGAATAATCGCTAATGGACCAGAGATATAACTTGGAATATAAGTGGTAAGTAATTCTAGTAGCTTCGAGATAAATTCTAATAAGCGATACACAGGGGTTAACTTCAAGAATACCGCTAATCCTAAGAAGGTTAACATTAGACCAGTGATACTGATGAGCAACCAGCGTTTGACTAAAAGGCCAGGGGATAGCCATTTAAACCATCGGTTGACTTGTTTGGGGGTATTTTGGCCAACAGTTGCCCATTTTCGCTGTTCTGATTGGATTTTGTGTATGGCCTGTTTTATAGGACTCTTGGACATAGGATAATGACCAAATAAATCGTAATTTTTTTAATGCTAATTTAAGCACTTTCTCAGGATGTTAGCATCAAATAGAAGACTCCTTTACTTTTCACTCTCAATGAAACAGCAAAAATGACAGGTTGAGTTATCCTAACTTCTCAACAAGATAAGTAATCATCCTCGCCATCTTTGCCCTAGAAACTGGCTTAAATTTGCCCATCAAGCCACCTTAAAAGTAACTGATTGACCTGATGGGGGGTTTCATCGTGGGGACAATGACCAGCGTTATTAATGGGATAAAATTGCGTATTTTGTCTTTGATTTGCCCGTTCTTGATAAATATTTGCCCCTGTAATGGGAGTCCAAGGATCATCGGTTCCCCATAAGACTAATAAGGGTTGTTCAATCTGAGGTAATAATTCTTGAGGAGAAGGTCCTGGAGGGGCGGTTAATACAGAGGCAAAAACTTGTTGTGCGCCAGGATCACACGAAGGTTGATAAAGGAGATCCACTAATTCGTCAGTGACGGCATTGCGATCGCGGTAAACTTGATACAATGTACGACGAATACGTTGTTTTTGACGAATACTATTAAAGATAAATTTACCGGTGATTGGGGAATTCACTAATTTAGCAAAAGCACCCATAATTAGTCTTAGGGGAAAGTTTAGTTCTTCTGGACGATGATTTAATCCTCCAGCACAATTAATTAATACCCCACCTCGACTAATTTTAGGATAGGTGGCCATCAACCTTAAACTAATTAATCCTCCAATAGAATTCCCCACAAAAACCGTGGGTTCATTGATGTGGGTTTCCCAAAAGTCCTTGATTTGTTCGCACCACAGTTCTACTGTGTAATCGAGTGGGGGTTTATCTGAGCCTCCAAATCCTAATAAGTCTAGGGCATAAACTCGATAGTTGTCCTGGGCAATAACAGGAATATTTTTCCGCCAATGGCCAATAGATGCCCCAAAACCATGAATCAGAACGATAGGCTGTCCTTTTCCTTGAACAGTATAGTTAATGCGGTGTCCTTCCCACGTCCAAGTAAATGTCTCTGGGAGATGACGGGAAACAAGCGTTGATGTAGCCATAGTTGCTTAAAGCAGGTTCAATGAAGTTTTGTAAACAAATTAATCTTATCTGTCTAGCTTAGCATTATTATTGCTACCAGAAAAATTTGATCTGGCACCCTATCCTTTTTTATTAAGATAATTAAAAGACTTTTTCAAAAGAAAATGTAAAGAAAGGTGTCAACTTAAATTCCTATTTATAAAATAAAAAAAATTGAACATAATATAGTGTTTTTCTGACTCACGAGGTATCCCTTAATTTTGTTTTTGTAAGCTTGGCTACTCTTTGAGAAACCTGTTCCCTGTTTCTTGTTTCCTAATACCAAGAACTCCTGTACGTTAGGAGTCGGAAAATTGCTATAAATTATGTGAAATAATCTAACAACTTTGACTTATTAAGGAATATTCAAAAAATGTCTCCAGGATTTATTAAATTGGCAACGAGTAATCTACTTGTTGCAGAAAACAGTGGTGAACTTCTAGTTTCTGTTGTTAGGGTAAATGGGTCTGACGGACTAGCAACAGTAAACTATAGTATTATCGCTGGTTCAGCAAACGAAGGAGAGGATTATTCTGCATCTCCTCTAATAGGCGTTTTAGAATTTGCCGATGGAGAAACTGAGCAATTTATTCCAATTACGATTAAAGATAATCAACTGGTAGAAACAGATGAAACGTTTAGTGTGCTTATTGGAGAACCAACAGGAGCTCAATTAGATGAGCCGAGAACAGCAACTATCACCATCCAAGATGATGATTTAGGAACTGAACCAACCATTAGTTTTGACCAAACACAATTCTCGGTCAATGAAAGTGGTGGGCAAGCAACGATTACTCTTGTTAAACAAGGAACAGTCAACAGCCAAGTCAGTGTTGATTTTACAACAATTGACAACTATGCCAGAGCCAACAGTGCTTATCCCGATTATGTACCTGTTACCCAAACCATAGTATTTGCACCCGAAGAAACGAGTAAGACTATTACAGTTGAGATCATCAACGATAACATACCTGAACATAATGATTCCCTCAATTTATCTTTGAGCAATCCTGTTGGAATTCAATTAGGGATTCAAAATAAGGCGAGGTTGACGATCGAAGATGATGATGGACTGCTCTCACCTGGATTTTCCAAAGAACTTGTTGTTGATGGATTGGTAGTTCCAACTGACTTTGAGTGGATTAGTGACCATCAAATGATTATCACCCAACAAAACGGGAAGGTACTTCTTTTCGATGAAAGAACAGGGGTGTTATCGGATTTTTTGGATATCAGAAATAAAGTGAATGTCGCTGGTCAGAGGGGATTGTTGAGCCTTGCTGTTCATCCCGACTTTCCCAATAATCCCTACATTTATTTAGGGTATGCCTATGATTCTCCCCGACAAGTAGCTGACAATGGGCGCGATAGAAGGGGAAGACGGGATACTCTGTTAGTTCGGATGGAGGCAGATCCTAATACTAACTATACGACAGCTATTCCTGAAAGTGAAGTCGTTTTGATGACTGTTCCCAAAGCTAATTCTTTCCACGCTTCTGCTGGACTCGCTTTTGGACTGGACGGCTCTCTATTTTGGGCGCATGGTGATGGAGCCGTAGTCGGAAGTATTTTGAACAATCCCGAAGATTTTGCCCGTCTTGATTATCCTTTTGGCAAACTCTTTCGTATCGATCCGATGACAGGAAAAGGCTACGAGGATAATCCTTTTTTTACTGGAGATGTTAATGATATTGAATCTAAGGTTTATAGTCTGGGTTCTCGTAATCCTTGGCGCATTGCTGTTCATCCAGAGACAGGTGAACCTTTTATTGGGGATGTTGGTTTAGCATCTTGGGAAGAAATTAATACTGGCCGGGGAGCAAATTTTGGCTGGCCATTTTTTGAAGGTGGATACATAGATGGTCAAGGGGAGACTTTGCCCATACCAGAATATCTCAACGATCCTCGGTATCAAGATATCTATGCAGATAATTCGGATGTTACTCCACCTACTTATGCCATTCCTCACGAGTTCGGCAACTCAATCACCCTCGGCGAATTTTATACGAAAAGCCTTTATCCAGAGCTTTACCATGGTGGTTTAATTGTTGGTGATTTTGGTTCTGGCAACCTTGACATTTTAAAGTTCAAGGAAGACGGTAGCATTGATACAAGCCTGTTGTTGGCAAATGTTGAAAGAATGACTAACATCCTTGTCGGTCCTGACGGGAGCATATACACGTCAAGCCTTTCGTTTACAAGTGGGTCACAAATTTATAAGCTTGCCTATGAAACTCCCAATCTAATTTTGGACGGAACTCCTTATAGTGATATTTTCATTGGCAGTCCAGGAAACGATATCCTTAACGGATTACGTGGTGACGACCAGTTGATTGGTGCAGGAGGGATTGACATTATCAATGGCAATTCTGGTAACGATATTCTTGATGCCAGAGATGAGATCTCCCTTATTCCATCAGATGATTTAGTAATGCTTCTAGAGCTCAATGAAGCCAATGGTAGTTTCACTCCTGACACCTCCTCTTTTGGTGGAGATAACCCAGGAGAGTTAATCAATGGAACCATCATTGATCCTGTCTTAGGTACTGCTAAATTTGACGGAATAGATGATGCTATCCACATAGCCAATACCCCCGATATTAATCGTAAAACCGTTGCTGAGCGAACCATTGCCTTGTGGTTCAAAGCTGATGATGTCTTGAGCGACGAAGCGCAAGTTCTCTACCAACAAGGGGGTGGTTTCAGAGGACTAAATGTCTATCTGCAAGGAGGGAATCTTTATGTTGGTGCTTGGAACGGGGATTACTCCTGGAACACTTATCTATCAACTCCTGAGATAGATTCACAAACTTGGCATCATGTTAGCTTAGTTCTCAATACTGAGCCAGGAAACAACACTCTTCAGGTAGCAGGACTCAAAGCATATCTTGATGGAGAAAAATTTGGCGAGGGACTAGCCACTGAAATAACGCCCCATGGTAACTTCATTGGGATTGGAGCCAATAATGACGGAACCCGATTTCACGAGAGTAGTATGGGAACTACCGCCTTTGGTGGTCAGATGGATGATATTCGAGTTTACAATAGTGTCCTTGCTGATGAAACAATTGCCCAATTAGCAGCTCCTAGACTTTGGCCAGAAGCCCTTGTTATGAACCTGGAGCTTGACGAAGCCAATGGTAATTTCACGCCTGACACTTCTTCCTTTGGTGAAGATAACCCAGGGGAGTTAATCAATGGAACCATCATTGATTCTGTCTCAGGTACTGCTAAGTTTGACGGCATAGATGATGCTATCCATATAGCCAATACCCCTGATATTAATGGTAGAACCGTTGCTGAGCGAACCATCACCTTACAATTTAAAGCTAATGATGTCTTTAGCAATGAAAAACAAGTGCTTTATGAAGAAGGGGGTAGTTTCAGAGGGCTAAATGTCTATCTGCAAGGAGGGAATCTTTATGTTGGTGCTTGGAATGGGGATTATTCCTGGAACACTTATCTATCTACCTCTGACATAGATTCACAAACGTGGCATCAGGTTAGCTTGGTTCTCAATGCTGAGCCAGGAAACAACACTGCCCAGGAAGGAGCACTCAAAGCATACCTTGATGGAGAAAAATTTGGCGAGGGACTAGCCACTGAAATAACGCCCCATGGTAACTTCATTGGGATTGGAGCCAATAATGACGGAACCCGATTTCACGATGGGGAGAGACCAGAAACAGAAGCCAAGGCCTTCGCTGGTGAGATGGATGATATTCGGGTTTACAATAGTGTTTCGGTAGATCAAGCAATTGACCAATTGGCTGTTCCTCTTGCTGTTGATCAATTAGATGATAGTCCTGTTGATCAATTAGATGGTGGTTCAGGCAATGATATCCTTTATGCTGGTCAGTATAGCTCTGAGTTAACGGGTAGAACGGGAGCTGACCAATTCTGGGTTGTTAACGATGGCTTGCTACCTCAGAAGGCTCATATCATCACTGACTTTCAACTGGAACGGGATCTCATCGGTATTGAAGGATTGGGTATTTCGTCTAGTGATCTAGCTATGACACAACTCGGCGATAGTGTGTTGATTGAAGCTGTTAATGCTGAAATTGCTTTGTTGTCAGGTATTGAAGCGGCTGAACTTAACAGTAGTCACTTCATCTTTGCTTAATGTGATCTAAGCATTAGAATCAAGAACTAAGTTACTCTAGGCATAATCATAGTATGCCTAGATATTCTATTTAATTTTTGATCAGATATTTCTAATTCTCAGGTAAGTGATATTGATCCACAATTCGCTTAGCAAATTCAGGAACATGATCAGCTAATTTTTCGGGATGGTTGCGTTTAACATAAAGATAATTACGGGTAAAATGAGAATCCATAGAGAAGCGGGCATATTCTAACCCTTTTGGTCCCACTTTTTCTATCACCACCCCCATTAATTTGGCTGCCCACATCGGCAAAGTTACACCCTGATCATAAGCTGGAATACTTTGTTGTACTGCTTGTTTTCTATTGCCTTTAGATATTACTTCTTTCGTATCTAATTTCTCTTGGACTAACCCTAACATTTCTTGTCCAGTTTCATTCCGAACAGTGATCCATTGCCAGCCAAATTCAGCCCCCATATATCCAACCACTAAATCAGCTAAACCGTTCACATAATCAAAACAACTCATACAAGAGGGGGCAAAAACATCTTTTAGTTTATTGGTTTTTAAACCAAAGAAAGGTACTTTTTCAATTGACCCGTCTTGATGTTTAAAATGAACCCGAAAGTCTTGCATAAATTCATAATGAACCACCGTATCAGGAGATTTACTGGTAGTTTCAAGAAACTTTTGTAAACCTTCACGGGTCACATTATCAACACAGGGGGTTCCTAAAACATACAGCTTTTCTAGGCCTAATTGTTTTTCCACTACTCTTAGTGCTTGAATTTGGCAACCGACCCCAATGACTAATAATTTTTTCATCCCCGACTGTTGGACCTGTTCTAGAATGGAAAGATTAGGAGATAAGGTCGGTTTATTGACCCTTGCCGCTAAAATTTCTTCAGTTGTCCTAGCAATAACTGGCATCGGTTGAAAACGGTCTTCTTTGGTATTCTGAACACAGACCACTCCTTCTACCAGTCCTTGGGTCAACATTTCACAGGCAATGGTACTAACAATTCCTGTCCATTGCGCCCCTTCAATGGGTTGTTTTTTTCGCGCTGCGATCATGTCTTGATGAACCCCAAAATACCAGTCATTTTCATCGTTTAAATTACGACTACGGCCGTGGGCTATTGCTTCAAGTTCACTGATTTGTTGGTTTAAAAAAGCACAGGCTTCTTTAACATAGTGAATATAGTAGGTATCACATAGACCACACTCACTACAGAGTTCCTTAGCCGGACGGCGACTTCCTGGTTTGAGGGCTTTGGCTTTGTTATGGGGGGCAATGGATGTCATAGAGTATTAGGGGTGTTAAGAATTATCACTAACCATTGTTTAGGGTACGGCAAAAAGGCACTCCAAGGCGATTATTTTTAACTGAATGTAACAAAATTTTTGATTAAGTTTGACCTTCAATTCAAAAACCTGCACTGAAATCGAGACAGTTAAAGTGTGTAGTCAGGGCTTTAGCCCTTTTCTTAAAGTATTTTTAAAAAAAATTGATAATAACTTTCCCATTAAACTTAGAAGTTTTTATAAATCATAGTTTGGCTTAGATTGAGATTCTGCTGCTTTATAAGATTTATTAGCAGTAATATCATAGGAAAAATCATCAGGCAATAATTCTAATTGTCTAGCTTTTTTAGTAACATTTTTAGTTGGGTTAATATTCTCACCTCGTCTTCGTTGGGACGTTCTTTCTTCACTGGTATCTTCTGCGACTACTTCATATAAAATCGCTAATTTATTTTCCCCTGTTCCTTTGCGTAAAATTCGGCCTAATCTTTGCACATATTCCCTTGCAGAACCCGTTCCTGATAGAATAATCGCAATCTTAACATCAGGAACATCAACCCCTTCATTCAAAACATGAGAAGTTACCAAAATTTTATAAATTTCTTCTCGAAAATGAGTTAGAATATCGTGTCTTTCCTTAACAGGAGTTTGATGGGTAATAGCCGGAATTAAAAATTCCTGGGAAACCCGATAAACAGTGGCATTATCATTGGTAAAAATCAAGATAGAATCTTCCCCATGCTGACAAATTAAATCTGTTAAAATCCTTAACTTTCCATCAGTTCCTCCTGCAATTTCTTTTGCCTCTCGATGGGCTAACATGGCCCGTCTTCCAGCTGAAGATCTAGCACTCGCTTTAACAAACAATTGCCAACCATTTAAACTTCCTAAAGAAATATTAGACTTGCGTAAAAAGTCATTGCGAATGGCGATCGCTTGTTCATATTTTTTTCTTTCTAATTGAGATAATTTAACTTTAATTTGAACAATTTGATGTTGGGCTAAAGTCCCTCCCGCGAGATCTTTCACCCCTTTGCGGTAAACCACTGGACCAATTAAATTTTCTAATTCTCGATGACTCCCATCAGCCCTTTCTGGGGTTGCGGTTAACCCCAAACGATAGGGGGCAATGGCGTATTCAGCAATAACTCGAAAAAAATCGGTTGGTAAATGATGACATTCATCAAAAATCAGCAAAGCATATTGATTTCCCAAGGTTTCTGCGTGAATTGCCGCACTATTGTAAGTAGCGATTAAAATTGGCGTGCGATCGCGTGAACCTCCCCCTAATAAACCTACTTCCACATCAGGAAAGGCTGCCATAATCTGAGCATACCACTGGTGCATTAAATCCAAGGTAGGAACCAAAATCAAGGTAGTCCTAGGGGTAGACTCTAGGGCTAATTGGGCTAAATAAGTCTTTCCTGCCGCCGTGGGAAGGACAACTACTCCTTGACGGTTTTTTTGTTTCCAAGCAGCAAGGGCTTCAATTTGGTGGGGATAGGGAGTCCGTTGAAAACGAGGGGTTAATTCTAAGGGAATAAACCCTTTAGCCTCATCGATAAAAGGAGTGTTATCAGCTTGTAGGGTTTCTACCAACAGACGATAGTAAATGGCCGGAATACGGAATTTTTCAATGCGATCATCCCAGGTAGCAAATTCGATCCAGGCTTTTCCCTTGGGGGGAGGATGAAGAATTAGGGTTCCGCGATCGTATTTGAGTTTCGGGGGACGGGGCATTTTGGGGAGAGGGGGTGAGGGGGTGAGTGGGAGAGGGGGTGAGTGGGTTAAGACTCATTGTATCTAATGCGATCGCCTCAACAAAATAGTCAGGAATCGTTGAACACTTTCCCCAAGGATGAGAGGGGAGAAGCTAAAATAAAATTATTCCAAATTTTAGTGAAGGTTAAATGCTTCATCGCCATGACTCAAGGCTACCAACAAGGAAGTCTCATTGAACTAGAAATTACCGATCTTAGTAATAGTGGTGATGGGGTTGGACACTTTGAGGGACGTGCTGTTTTTGTTCCTAATGCAGTAACCGGCGATCGCCTCTTAGTTCGGTTAGTTCACCTCAAAAAGCAATACGCCTACGGAAAATTACAACAACTACTCTCTCCTTCTCCCCATCGCCGTCGTCACCCCTGTATCGTGGCTGATAAATGTGGAGGTTGTCAGTGGCAACATATCGATGATACTTACCAGCGTATCGTTAAACAAAACCACGTCATCGAATCTCTACAACGGATTGGTGGGTTTAAAAATCCTCCCGTTGCCCCCATTTTGGCACAGGATGCAGTCCTGGGCTATCGTAATAAGGCCACCTATCCCCTAGGACGTTCAGCCACTGGAAACGTTCAAGGAGGGTATTATCGCAGAAATAGTCATCAACTCATTAATCTTAATCAATGTCCCATCCAAGATTCTCGCCTTAACCCTCTCCTAGCCCAGGTTAAAAAAGATATTCAAGAACAAGGATGGTCGATTTACGACGAAAAACGCCACCAGGGAAGACTGCGCCATCTTTCTCTAAGGATAGGACGGCGTACTGGAGAAATGCTTTTAACCTTGATTAGTACCGAAAAAAAACTACAAAACCTTGATACACAAGCACAAACATGGTTACAACGATATCCTGATTTAGTGGGAGTTGCCCTTAACCATAACCCGAAACGAGGCAATGTCATTTTTGGAAAAGAAACCCTAACAATTGCTGGTCGTTCCCATTTAAGGGAAATCTTTACGGGACTGGAATTACACCTAGGGACTGATACCTTTTTTCAAGTAAATACCGAAGCAGCTGAAAGCTTGATCAATGCCATTATTGAACAGCTGAATCTCACAGGAAACGAACAGTTAGTCGATGCTTACTGCGGAATTGGTACATTTACCTTACCCCTCGCCCAACGGGTCAAACAAGCCATCGGCTTGGAAGTTAACCAAAATTCCGTTATTCAAGCGAGAAAAAATGCTCAATTGAATGGTATCAATAATGTTTCTTTTTTGGCGGGAACTGTTGAAACTTTACTCCCGCAGCTATCGTTTTTACCTGACATCGTTATTTTAGATCCTCCCCGTAAAGGTTGCGATCGCGCTGTCATTCAAACCCTCAGAAACCTTAGACCTTCCTATCTCGTCTATATTAGTTGTCAGCCACCAACCTTAGCACGAGATCTACAACAGCTATGTAATGAAAAAATGTATGATTTAATTTGGGTGAAACCCGGAGATTTTTTTCCACAAACTGCTCACGTTGAATGTGCAGCCCTATTAAAACTGAATTCTTGAATATGCTATAATAAAGGCAGTCGTTAATTACTTGTTAATTCCTGAATTTAATCAATGTTTTTCAGCAAGATTAGCTATCATACTCTAGTTTTTCACAGTCGTCAATTATAAACCCGCTTGATTTTAGTTTACTTATCATTAACAATCTAAAATATTAAATCAATCTATTTAAACTAACCTCAAACTAGGAGATGATTAAAACAATAAAAATTGTTCTTAGTTTAGTAAAGTTTTAGCCAATCTATTTCGCAAATTAAAATTATGAGCTTAGCCCACAAAAATGATGTCTGCCAGGAACTTAGTTTTCTTTTTACTTAGCCATTTTAAAGATAAATCATTTATTTATGTTGGTATGTAATCTAGGTTCTCTAAACAATTACAAGCTAAATGTATTCCTAGCCAACGCCAAAATAAATAATTCTTGGTTAAAAAAAAGTTAAGGGTTATACACCCAAGCTGATAAGACAGACGATCCCCTGATAAAGATAAACAATTGAGGTAAAGCGCGTGATTTCTATTTCACTGCCTCCTGCTAAAAAAACCTGGACAACAATGAGCTTCACATCGACCCTTTATTTATGTCCGGTACTTGATTTACTATTAGCAGACATTCCACCGGATTTAAAACCAGAAATTAGATTAGGATTGCAAGAAGCCCTAGTTAACGCTGCAAAACATGGTAATAAATTAGATCCAAGCAAATCAATTGTTGTTAAATTTTCTGTTACTGAAGAAGGTTATTCGTGGGTAATTTCAGATGAAGGCTTGGGATTTTCCCATGAGTGTAACTGTCATCATCTAGCATCTCAATACTTACCACCTGAAGAAGCTGAACACGGAAGAGGCTTATGTTTACTATATGAGATTTTTGATCAAGTTCACTGGGATCAACGGGGAACTCGCGTCAAATTGTGTAAGCAGATTACAAACAAAACTGATTCTTCTAGACTAGCGATGATGAGATGAACTAATCGTTAAAGGTTAGGGAAAAAGAAAGAGAAATTTAATTTGATGATCTATTTAGATTAGATCAAGAAACTCCTGTTAGACTTCATCAGCTATTAGTAGTGATAGTCTTATATCAAATCGCTAAATGTTTGCTACAGATAGCTGCAAGGGAGCAGGGAGAGAAATCATTTGTAGCACGCTTTTTGACCTTTGATATTAAGTAATCAAATTAACCTGAGTTAGGGATAAGCAGTAAAACTTAATCTAGCCACGGGGAGAAAAAACGATTTTTCGTTAACAATTATTTAACTGTTGAACTGACGAACCCCTAACCCAGAATTTAAGTTAGGCTAACGTAAATATCAAAAGGTTAACCAAGATCCAATTGGGATAATTCAAATTCAACTTGGGATAAATAATTATCATCATTAATAGTATCAGGAGATAAACGTCCAGCAGCAATTGCTCCTTTAACTAAAGTCTTAGCATCAATTTTACCCGACTGAATCTGTAAGCCCAACGTTAAATGACTAGGAATTCCTTGGTCTGTAAAAAATCCCTGTTGTGCTAAACTAACCAAATTGACAGGACCTAGAGAAGAGCCATTAAAGTTCTTAAATTGAGATGTCATAGCTAGTTCCGAAGCCAAAACGGGAGAAATAAAACTAGAAAGAATAAGAGAAGATAAACCGCTAATAATTAGACTCTTCATGATTAATGACTCCAAATTAAATGAACGTTTTTTGATTTCCTTCGATGATTCTTAGTATGGTGGAGTAAACTGAGAAGTTAATAACTGAATTCTGAATGAAGACTAAGAATTGATTAAGTTATCTGAAATCTTGATGAATTTCGTCTGAGTATTGAAAGAGTCTATGGGGTAAAAAATCGAGTTAATCGTTTAATTTAAGTAAAATCAACTAAAAAATGGAAATCGAGTTAACTGTAGAAGACAAAAGCGATCGCCTTGATCGGTGGTTGTCCCACCATTTAGATAATATGTCCCGTTCCTACCTACAGAAACTGATTGAACAGGGGAATATTCAGGTTAACCGTCAAATTTGTACGAATAAAAAAACAAAAGTGAATTTCGGCGATCGCCTTCTTATTTGTCTCCCCCCTCCTCAACCCTTGGATCTCACCCCCGAACCCATTCCCCTCAATATTCTCTATGAAGATGACTCTCTCCTTATCATTAACAAACCGGCGGGGTTAGTGGTTCATCCAGCCCCTGGCCATGCCACGGGAACCCTAGTTCATGGGTTGTTATATCACTGTCCTAACCTAGCAGGAATTGGGGGAGTACAACGGCCAGGAATTGTCCATCGTCTTGATAAAGATACAACCGGGGCTTTAGTAGTGGCAAAAACTGATTATGCCCATCAGCATCTACAAAGTCAATTGAAAGCAAAAACAGCGCGACGGGAGTATTTAGGAGTCGTTTATGGAGTCCCTAATTCATATAAACAAGGAGAAAGAGGGACAATTAATTTACCCATTGGTCGCCATCCGGTAGACCGAAAAAAAATGGCGGTGGTTCCTGTAGAAAAAGGGGGACGAGAAGCGGTCACGCATTGGGAAATTGTGGAGAGGTTGGGAAACTATACTTTAGTTAGATTTCGTTTAGAAACAGGACGTACCCATCAAATACGGGTTCATAGTAGTTATATTGGTCATCCTATCGTGGGAGATCCCATCTATAGTTCTGGGAGATCAGTAGGGGTCAATTTACCGGGTCAGGCATTACACGCTTATAAATTGAGGTTTGAACACCCAGTCACAGAAGAGCAAATTGAGGCGATCGCTCCTCTTCCAGAGACATTTACTAAACTTTTGACAAAATTGGGTAAATAGAATTTAATGGAGCTTTAATATTTGAAATTCTTGACACCAAGATGGATAGTAACGTATCTAACTTAGTGGAGTTGCTCCAAAGGCGATCGCGTCAGCAACCGCAACAACAAGCTTACACATTTCTTCAAAATGGGACAGAGGCAACTGAGCATTTAACCTACGAAGAACTAGACCAAAAAGCTCAGACTCTCGCTGCTCACCTCCAGACAGTAGCCAAGCCAGGAGAACGAGCCTTACTAATCTATTCGGCTGGTTTAGAGTTTGTCCGCGCTTTCTTTGGGTGTCTTTACGCTGGAATTGTGCCTGTTCCTATCCAGCCACCTCGTCTCCATCGCTCACCCGACCGCCTTCAAGCTATTGCTCAAGATGCCCAAGTGACTATCGTTCTTACAACGGAGTCTTTCTTGTCAAAGCTGACGGAAAAAGTCTCTATGGGAGCGTTGAAACACATAAACTCCATGGCGACTGATAACTTGACATCTCAGTCATCGTTTGGATCTCCCCCCACCATTTTGAGGGATACACTTGCCTTTTTACAATATACCTCCGGCTCTACAGGCACGCCTAAAGGCGTGATGGTTAGTCATGGGAACTTGCTCAATAACCTCAATACAATTAAGCAAGCCTTTCAACTAACCCCTGAAAGTGTATCCGTCAGTTGGTTGCCTCATTATCACGACATGGGACTAATTGACGGGATTCTTGAACCCCTTTACACAGGATTTTTAGGGGTTCTGATGCCACCTACAGCGTTTTTGCAAAATCCGATTTCCTGGCTTGCCGCTATTTCCCATTACCGAGCGACTCACAGCGGTGGCCCAAACTTAGGGTACGAACTTTGTATTAATAAAATTACGACTGAACAACAACAAGGATTAGATCTTAGTAGTTGGTTAAGTGCCTACAATGGTGCAGAGCCAATTCGTCCAGAAACCCTAGAGAAATTTGCAGCAAAATTCCAATCATGTGGCTTTCAATCCCATTATCTCTATCCCTGTTACGGGATGGCCGAATCTACCCTGATGATTACAGGGGGCAACCTCGAAGATGAGCCAACTATTTTGGCAGTTGAAGCAGAAGCCTTGGCACAAAATAAAGTGATTAAAGCGTTATCTAAGGGTCAAAATAGTTCAAGAATCGTAGGTTGCGGACATTCTTGGCTAGATAGCAAAGTTTTGATCGTTAATCCAGAAACCCTTACTTGTTGTGAAGATCATGAAGTAGGGGAAATATGGGTCTGGAGTTCAAGTGTAGCCCAGGGATATTGGCAACAACCAGAAGTTACTCAAGCCACCTTTAAGGCAACGGTTCCAGGAAACAGTCATCACTTTCTGCGGACAGGTGATTTAGGCTTTTTGCACAAGGGCGAGTTATTTGTTACTGGACGGCTCAAAGATATCATTATCATCTGGGGTCGTAACCATTATCCCCAGGATATTGAATACAGCGTTTCTCAATCTCACCCCGCCTTGCGTCCTGATAGTGGGGCAGCTTTCAGTATTGAGGTAAATGGGCTTGAGAAATTAGTGATCACCCAGGAGGTAGAACGTAGTTACCTGCGTAAGCTCGATATTGATGAAGTCCTTGGCGCAATTCGTGAAGCAGTCGCTGCTGACCATGATTTACAAGTCTATGGAGTGGCTTTGCTGAAAACTGCCAGTATCCCCAAAACTTCTAGTGGCAAGATTCAACGTCGTACTTGTCGAGAAAAATTTCTGAATCAAACCCTCGATGTTGTCGGCCAATGGCAACAAACTGCTCTATCGGACACTTTAACACCCATGCCAGACCCTACCACTACAATAGCCACTCCAGAAACCATTGAAAATTGGCTCATTAATAAACTTGCATTAGTTCTCAATATCGATCCTGAAGAAATTGATCCAGAGGAATCTTTTGCTCATTATGGTTTAGATTCCTCCATTGCTTTGGAACTGACTGGAGAATTGGGGATTTGGCTTAAGTGTGAGCTAGAACCCACTCTATTTTGGGAATATCCTAATATCGAATCCTTAACCGCTTATCTAAATGCGAAAAGTCTTAACGTTTAATCTTTCAATTATTATTTTGGTTGATCAATGAACTTAACTTGTCAAGCTATCAAGTGTCCTGCTCCTTTCAAAGCCTCTGTCTTGGCCTCTCAGTTGCAGCTTCCTCTGGTAATTGAGCCTAATCAACAACGGGCTTCTTTCCTCCTGTTAGAGTTATGGACTTGGTTAAAGGACAATCAAACCTGGTTAGAGGAAACGCTTCTCAAACATGGTGGAATTTTGTTTCGTGGATTTCCGATGGCAACTCCTTCACAATTCGAGCAGTTTGTCAAAACCGTTGACCCCAATTTGATTCCCTATACCCAGGGACAATCACCGCGATCGCGGATTCACAATTTAATCTATACATCTACAGAATATGCCAGCCACAAGACCATTGAGTTACATAGCGAAATTTCTTATACTCATCATCCTCCTCGGAAAATCTTTTTCTTTTGTGAAACTCCTCCCAAAAAAGAGGGTGAGACTCCTCTTGTTGATTGTCGCCAAGTCTATCAAAAACTAGACCCTGAGCTTCGCGATACCTTTTTCCAAAAAGGTGTTTGCTACGTCAAGAATATGCCTGGGAAAAGTTCTGCAATCATGGGCAAAGCTTGGCAGGAACATTTTGAGACTTCTGATAAAGACGAAGTGGAAGCCTATTTGAGGAAAGGGGGTATTGAATTTGTCTGGAAAGACAACGGTGGCTTAAGAACCAAACAAGTTCGTCCGGCAGTGGTGAGGCATCCCGTTGCAGGAGAACTCGCTTGGCACGCCCAGATTAATGTGTGGCACTATACCGTTTACGGCAAAACAGGGGAAGCTCTTAAGAAAATGGTTGGGGAAGAAAACTTGCCCATCAATGTTTACTACGGAGATGGTAGCCCCATCGAGCCAGAAACACTCCAGAAAACAGGTCAACTCTTGTGGCACGATGCAACCGTTTTTCCCTGGCAACAAGGAGATGTGTTAATGCTCGATAACCTGTTGGTCGCTCACGGACGTAGACCTTTTCAAGGAAAACGACAAATTCTAACGGCTATGACTTCTCCTTTCAACCCTAGCGTCAGTTTGAACTGAGGAATAAATACCGATGACAACCGCCATCCGCTTTAATCCTTTCCAACCCGAATTTCATCAAAACCCTTATCCTACCTACGACTATTTACGTCGAGAAGACCCGATTCATCGCAGTTTCCTCAATGCTTGGGTGATTACCCGCTACGCTGATGTAGAAGCTATTTTGAAAGATGCTCGCTTCTGTGTCGATGACTTACCCCAACGTCTACTTCAGAAAAGTCATTATCTAAAACACGGTAATCTTGATCCTCTCGCGCAAACCATTTATCAGTGGCTCTTTTTTCTTGAACCCCCTGACCATACTCGACTAAGAGGATTAGTCAGTAAAGCATTCTCTCGTGCAACCGTGGAAGAGATGCGGCCTGAAATTAAGATCATGACTCAAGATTTATTGGCAAACGTGCAATCTACGGGACAGATGGATGTTATCAAAGACCTAGCCAGTCCTTTACCAGCTATGACGGTAACTCGTATTCTAGGATTACCTCCAGAAGATTACCCTAAGCTGGTTCGCTGGTCTTATGAGTTATTCTTTGTTTTTGACCAGCCAATGTCGTTACAAGGCTATCAAAAGCAAAATCAGATGGCCATTGAAGCAAGAGATTATCTCACCGAAATGATTGGACGGTTAGAGAAACAACCCAATAATGGTTTAATTAGTCGTTTAATTGCAGCTAGAGACCAAGATAAAACAATTAGCCAAGAGGAAATTATTGGTTTCTGTATCATGCTGCTGATTGTCGGACAAGAAACCACAAAAAGCCTGACAGGAAATGCCATGGTTGCCCTGCTCAAGCATCCTGAAAAGTTAGCACAACTCCGACAAAATCCAGACTTGATTAATCATGCGGTTGAAGAGTTACTTCGCTACGATAGTCCCGTTCAAGTGATTGCTCGTTTAGGGACAGAAACTGTGGAAATGAGAGGTAAAACAATTCAGGCTGGCGATAAAATCATTCTTTGTCTTGGTGCAGCTAATCGTGACCCAGAACAGTTTACTAATCCTGACCAGCTAGACTTTAATCGTAAAAACTATAGCTTACCATTTGGTGGGGGAATTCATTTTTGTTTAGGAGCATTCTTAGCAAGAGTGCAAGGACAAATTGCGATTAATGCGATGGTTCAGGGACTGCCTAATCTGCGACTTAGCACTGAGACCCTAGACTGGCGTGAAAGCATCACTTTACGAGGGTTAAAAAACCTTCGTGTAACCTTTTGAATCTTAAAAAGTAAAAAATGAATCAGCCCTTTATTAAACAGTCACTCGGTTCCAAGAAAAAGGCAGAAGGAGTTGCCCAACGCGCTCAAACGTCAATTCCAGCTTATCAGCATTTTTTAATGACAAAGGGAATCAAACTCGGAGAATCATTGGACAATTTGCCCAAAACTGATAAAAAGTCTTATATTTCAGCTTACTCACTCGAACAACTTATTGACCCAAACTATAACAATCCATACACTATTTTTTGCTCGTCAGGAACATCAGCCAAGGAAAGAAGCTACTGGTTGGGAACCCAGGCTGCTAACCGTGCAACGCCCACTCACGTGAGAATGTTGTTGGAAAGTAATTTTTCAATTAATAAGAAAAAGACTCTTGCCATTATGGGTGGAACCCTTGGGGGATGGAATGGAGCCGATGCAATGAATTGGGCATTTCAAAGTATCGCAGCAACAGTTGATTATCCTTTCTATTCTTTTTCTCCTGGTGGAAATCTTGAAGCAATCTTAGAAATTATTAACAAAATGCAATCATTGGTGGAGCAAATCATTTTGTACGCCAATTGTTCTAAGATAAACCTTTTATATTTAAAAGCCAGTCAGTTAAACCAAGAACTCCCTGTCAATAAACTGAGATATCTCGTAGCCGGAGAACGATTTCCAGAAACCGTTCGTGAGAGTTTACAAAAAAAAGCCAGTGTGCCAGATACAGAACCTTTTTTGTTCTCAATTTATGGTGCTGCCGATACTGGAGTGATTGGTGTTGAATCTAAAGCCTCAATTGCTTTACGGAAAATCCTAGCACGAAATGCTGATCTTGCTCATGATTTAGGGTTTCAAAGGGCAATTCCAAATTTTTTTCATGCCTCTTTATTAAATACTTTCTTTGAAATTGATGAAGATTGTTTATGTGTGACTCGTTGGCAAGCAATTCCAATTATTCGTTATATTCTAGAGGACAAAGTAATCCTCATCGATTGGAAAAAAATCAAAGAAATTATTTTAAATTCTGAATTAACGACTTCTAAGGATAAACATTTACTGGAATTGTTAAGAAAAGCCAGTGATTTTTTGCCTAACTTAATTGCTTTAGGAGAAAGACATGATAAAGTATTAAATTTATTGGGTCATAAGTTTTCAAAAGCAGCCATTGATCAAACTTTATTTTGCAAAGAACTAACATCTTTTTTGACTGGTGTTTGGACTGCAAAAATAGACAATAAAGATGGTATTAATTATATGAAACTTGACTTGGAAACTCATCCTAATATAACTTTAAACCCAGAAATAAACGAGACAATTTATCATGTCATTGTTGACCGTTTTTGTTTGATCAAAGAGGACTTTAAAGAAGGATGGCAAAAATTTTATTCTGTTACTGATAAGATCCCAGAAAAGCGAATAATTCGTCTTAATTTACTACCTTATCCAAGCTTATCTAAAGAAGAAGAAAAGCAAATTAAACACAAAGGAATTGTCACTTAATTAAAATCCGAAAAGAGGAATTTAAGATGATTAATGAACCCATTGCCGTGATTGGTTTAAGTTGCCGTTTCCCAAAATCGAAAAATGTACAAGGGTTTTACAAATTAGTTAGTCATGGGGTTGACGCAATCACTCATTCACCTCGACACTTAGAGAATTCTGATATTCTGATTTTAGGTGGCTTTCTAGAAAATATTGAGCAATTTTCTGCTGATTTTTTTAGTATTTCTCCCCAGGAAGCGGCAACCATCGACCCTCAACAGCGTTTACTGTTAGAAATAGCTTGGGATTGTTTAGAAGATGCTGGACAAGTTCCCAAAAATTTGGCCGGAAGTTCCACTGGTGTTTTTGTTGGAATTACTGGTAGTGGATACTCAGAGTTAATGAGAGATCAAGGAATAGAAAACTTTAATGTAACCACTGGCAACCAACGTGCAATGGCAGCCAATCGAATCTCTTATTTCTTTGACTTTTGTGGTCCTAGTATGTCTGTTGATACTGCTTGTTCATCGGCTCTAGTAGCCGTAGACCGTGCTTGCCGTAGTCTTTGGTCTGGAGAATCGACTCTGGCGTTAGCAGGGGGAGTTAATCTAATCTTAATAGAAAATAAATCTACCCGATTGGTACAGGCGGATTTAATTGCTAAAGACCATCGCTGTAAAGTATTTGATGCTTGCGCTGATGGCTATGTGAGAAGTGAAGGTGTCGGGATGGTTGTCCTAAAACCGTTATCTCAGGCTCAAGCAGATGGCGATCGCGTTTATGCAGTTATTAAGGCAAGTGCCGTGAACCATAATGGACGAAGTAACGGTTTAACCGCTCCAAATCTGCAAGCTCAGGTTAATTTACTGCAACAAGCCTATAACCAAGCCCAGATTGATCGAGCAACCATTGACTATATTGAAACTCACGCGACTGGAACTCCTATTGGAGATGCCTTAGAACTTAAAGCCATCGGAAAAGTCTTGGGACGTTCAGCCGATCGCCCTTGTCGGGTTGGTTCGGTGAAAACCAATATGGGACACACAGAAGCGGCATCAGGGATAGCGGGATTAATTAAAGTTATCCTCTCTCTTCATCATCGCCAATTTTTTCCTAACCTTCATTTTCAACAACCTAACCCAGCAATTGCTTTCGAGAACTTAGGACTACAGGTACAACAGCAATTAGAGATTCTCCCTCCAACCGAACAACCACGACGGATGGGAGTAAGTGCTTTTGGGTTTGGGGGAACAAATGCTCATGTTTTGCTAGAATCTGCTCCTAAACCCCCAGAAGTGACTAGAGTTAAGCTTCCTTTTCATATTTTTACCCTTTCTGCTCAAACTGAAACAGCGTTACAAACTCTTGTCAAACGTTATCTAGAATTATTGAGCGAAAACCCAGAGATCGATTTGGGAGATCTTTGTTATAGCGCGAATGTCAGGCGATCGCGCTTTCAGTATCGTCTTTTTACTATTGCTCCATCAATCGAGCAACTACACAATAAATTAGAAACATTTATTCAAGTTGGGAATACATCAGAAATCTTGAGTCAAAAAGTGAGCAAACGCCAGCGCAAAATTAATACGTGGATTATTATTCAAGAGATAACGATGATTACTCAACCAAGTAAGATTGGTTTGATGGCTCAGGATAACCCTTTACCATGGCATCAAACTTTAACAAAGCTAGGACGTTTATGGCTAGAAAGTCACAATATTGATTGGAGCTTAATTTATAGTGCAGATTATTATCAGTTCATTTCCTTACCTACTTATCCTTTTGAAAGAAAAAGTTATTGGTTTAACTCAATCCCTTATACCTCTGAAACTTCAGAAACAAAAAGTTTATCTTCTCCACAACTGACAGATAATCCTATTGCCATTAACTCTGAAGATTCAACCGTCGTAAAACTCCAAAAAATCTGGCAAAATTTACTGAACAAAAAAGTTATTCAAGATAACGAGAATTTTTTTGAACTAGGAGGTAATTCTTTACTAGCAGTAACCTTGTGTTTAGAGATTGAGAAAACGTTTGGCAACCCTATATCTCCTATAACTATTTTTGAATTTCCTACTATCAAACAACTTTCCCAATTTCTTGAACAGCGATCTTCTGTTAATTCCTCATCTCTAACTATAATTCAATCTCAAGAAAATGAGCCTCCCCTGATTTCAGTTAATTCCATAACCCAGATGCAGTCTTTAGCTTCTGCTTTAGGAGTAAAGTGTCATTTTGCTAATCTGAATATCTTCAAATTTTCAGCAGAAAAAATAACAACTATCTTACAGCTAGAAACTAAACAACAAATACCAGCAATAGCGGCAATAATGGTTAGAGATATTTTAAATTCTTCCCTAAAATCACCTTATAAATTTATAGCTTTTTGTGGTGATACGCACTTAACGATAGAAATTATTAGACAATTACAAGAATTAAAAAAGGATGTTTCATTTGTCATTCTCATTGATGGTATTTTACGATACCCTAAATTTAAGATTAGCGATCGTTATAAAATTATGCTTTCATTAGGGGGAAATTATTTGTATCAAAAAAGCAAGGATTTATTAAAAGCCAATCCTCTGAAAAATATTTTCTCATCTCTTTTCCAAAAACCAATTCATCCACCTAGTCAACATGAAATATTTTATAATGCTTATCTATCTGCTAGAAGTCAGTATCTCCCTAAGCCTTATTTGACATTAACCTATCTGCTTTTATCTACAGAATGGAAGTATGCAGATTGTACAAAAATCAGGAAAGTAGCTGGAGAAAATTTAGAAATTCGTGAGGTACTTGGAATGCACAATCATCTCTTTGATTCCCCTTACGTCAATTACCTTGCGGAAGAAACCAGAAAAATACAAAAAGCTAATTCAAGAAAGCTTTAATTGATTTGCACTTAATCAAAATTTTCTAATTTTAATAAGTATATTATCATCTTTAGTATGACAAAATTTAAAAATAATTTTATGATTTTTCTTTCTAATTTATCGTTAAATTAATATTTAATATTTTTAGTTTATGTTATTATTAATAATCGATGTTAAATTAGTATCAGACTGATGAAAAGAACGGATAATTACATAGTTTTAGGGTATAGTATCAACTATCATTCGCTTGAATAAAAATTGATTTCATGAAAATCCTTTTTCTACACCCTAATTTTCCTGCTCAATTTCGTCACTTAGCGACTACCTTAGCCCAAGATCCTAAAAACAAAGTCGTTTTCGGGACTAAACGTAAAGAAGGACAAATTCCAGGAGTATTTAAAGTCATTTATAGCCCATCCCGTACTGCCCGTCGAGAAACACACCATTATGTGAGAACCTTAGAAAATGCAGTGCTTGAAGGACAGGCTGTTTATCGCTTAACCGATCAACTCAAAGCAGAAAATTTCTTTCCTGATATTGTTTATGGTCACTCAGGATGGGGACCAACTCTTTTTATTAAAGATATTTTTCCTAAAGCAGAACTTTTATGTTTTTTTGAATGGTTTTACCATGCAAGAGGAACTGATGCAGACTTTGATCCCAAAGAACCCTTAACGGTTGATGATGAAGCCAGAATTAGGATAAAAAATACGCCTATTTTAACGGATTTGTATAGTTGCGATCGCGGGTTATCTCCCACCTATTGGCAACGGCAACAATTCCCGCCAGAATATCATCAAAAAATTACCGTATGTCATGATGGAATTGATACTAACTTTTTTCACCCTCAACCTGGGACAAAATTAGTTTTGGAAAAGATCAATCTAGACCTATCAGAAGTTGATGAAATTATCACCTATGTAGCGCGAGGAATGGAACCTTATCGAGGGTTTCCCCAGTTTATGGAAACTGTAGCAATTCTACAGAAACGACGACCTAATTGTCATGTAGTTGTTGTCGGACAAGATCGAGTAGCCTATGGGCGATCGCTCCCCGATGGCAAGACCTACAAACAATTGATGTTAGAAACCCTTTCCTTAGATTTATCGCGCCTTCATTTTACGGGACTTCTCCCCTATTCTGATTATTTAAAAGTAATTCAAGCATCCTCCGTTCATATCTATTTAACCCGCCCTTTTGTTCTGTCTTGGTCTATGTTAGAAGCGATGGCCACAGGATGTTTAATCGTAGGGTCAGATACTCCCCCTGTTAAAGAAATAATTGAAGATGGCGTTAATGGATTATTAGTTGATTTCTTTTCCCCTGAAAGAATTGCTGATCGGGTAGAAGAAGTTTTAGATCATCCCGATAAAATGGCATCTATACGAGTAAAAGCCAGAGAAACTATTCTAGATAAATACGATTTAGCTAAACTACTTCCTAAACATATTCAATGGCTCAAAAGTTGAACTTACTAAATCTAACTTACTAAATCTAACTTACTAATAAACAAAACATTCAGTAGGGTACGTTAGGTAAACTACCGTTTTTTAGTTCAAGGCAAAAGGCAAGGGTTTTTCTAATCCCTTTAGCGCAAAGCAACAAAAAAGTATCGAAATATTACAAATTTAGATCATTAGGTTGCTCAAGAGTCAAGCTAGAAATAAAGACAGACCTTAAAAATTCACAAAGAATCCTCTTTTAAACAACAAGTCAACAGCAAACTAAAACAAGAAAACCAAATCAAGTCACCCCAGTTAATCGGGGTGGAGGAAGTATTATGGGTATCGCTACAATCGACCCAACCACGGGAAAAACACTCAAAACCTTTGAACCACTAACAGACTCAGAAATTGAATCCAAACTCGCGTTAGCTGATGCTACCTTTAAACAGTATCGTAAAACTACCATGGCGCAACGGAGTCAGTGGTTAAACAAAGCAGCAGACATTTTAGAAAAGGACTATCGCAAATTTGCGGAACTGATGACCCTAGAAATGGGAAAACCGATCAAAGGGGCGATCGCTGAAGCTAAAAAATGCGCCCTTGTTTGCCGTTATTACGCCGAAAACGCCCCCGAATTTCTCAAAGATGTTCCAGCCGCCACCGATGCCAGTCGTAGCTTTGTGCGCTATCAACCATTAGGGGTAATTTTAGCCGTTATGCCTTGGAATTTTCCCTTCTGGCAGGTATTCCGTTTTGCAGCCCCTGCTTTAATGGCTGGTAACGTAGGCATCCTCAAACACGCTTCTAACGTTCCCCAATGCGCCTTAGCCATTGAAGTGATCCTCAAGGCGGCAGGGTTTCCCGAAGGGGCCTTTCAAACCTTCCTCATTGGCGCATCTCAAGTTGAAGCCGTGATGAGTGACGATCGCGTCAAAGCCGGAACCCTAACCGGAAGTGAACCGGCGGGGGCAAGTTTAGCGTCTACAGCAGGGAAAAACATCAAAAAAACCGTCTTGGAATTGGGAGGAAGTGATCCGTTTATTGTTTTAGGAAGTGCCGATATTGAAGCAGCCGCTACTACTGCTGTTACCGCCAGAATGCTGAATAATGGACAGTCATGTATTGCAGCTAAACGGTTTATTTTAGTAGACTCGGTGGCTGATCGCTTTGAACAATTATTAGTGGAAAAATTCCAAGCCCTGAAAGTGGGTGATCCCATGTCAGAAGATACGGACATTGGTCCCTTGGCTACCCCTGGTATTCTCCAAGACATTGACCAACAAGTTCAAGAAACCGTAACAAAAGGAGCTAAAGTTTTGGTGGGTGGCCATGCCTATAGTGATCGCTCTGGGAACTTTTACCCTCCCACCATTTTGAAGGATATTCCCGTAGATTCTCCTGGCTATAGCGATGAATTCTTTGGTCCTGTAGCCTTGCTCTTTCGGGTTAAAGATATCGACGAAGCTATCGAATTAGCTAACAGTACCATCTTTGGGCTAGGGGCGAGTGGTTGGACGAACGATCCTACCGAAAAAGAAAGGTTAGTTGAAGAGATTGAAGCCGGATGTGTCTTTATCAATGGCCTGGTTAAATCAGACCCTCGCCTACCGTTTGGGGGGATCAAGCGATCGGGTTACGGACGAGAATTAAGCATCCAAGGCATTCAAGAATTTGTTAACGTAAAGACTATT
Source organism: unicellular cyanobacterium SU2 (assembly GCA_002110465.1). Classification (GTDB taxonomy): domain Bacteria; phylum Cyanobacteriota; class Cyanobacteriia; order Cyanobacteriales; family Microcystaceae; genus Rippkaea. Next base: position 211,363 of record NEED01000078.1, read on the forward strand.
TGGATTAAGTGATTATTGTGATCACATTGAGCAGTTTACGTCAAGCATCTTTGGCTACATTGGAGAAACAATCCACTGTGACAGACCCGAAGAATGGTATCACTAGATATCTTTCCTTCGGGCAAAATTATCTAAAGATAACTCAAGTTCTAATGATTGATCATCGATTCTAGGGATAGGAATTATGGGGGAACTAACAACAGCCGAATTATTGGTTCAATGTCTAGAAAATGAGGGAGTGGAGTATATCTTTGGACTTCCTGGGGAAGAAAATCTCCATGTTCTCGAAGCGTTGAAGCATTCTTCGATCCAATTTATCACGACTCGTCACGAACAAGGGGCAGCCTTTATGGCCGATGTCTATGGCAGACTGACGGGAAATCCAGGGGTCTGTCTATCTACTCTTGGGCCTGGGGCAACCAATCTGATGACAGGGGTGGCTGATGCTAATCTTGATGGTGCGCCGTTGGTAGCCATTACGGGACAGGTGGGAACTGATCGAATGCACATTGAGTCCCATCAGTACCTAGATTTAGTGGCTATGTTTGCTCCCGTGACGAAATGGAATAAGCAGATTGTTCGTCCGAGTATTACGCCAGAAATTACTAGAAAAGCCTTTAAAATCGCAAAAAGTGAGAAACCAGGAGCGGTTCATATCGATTTACCTGAAAATATCGCCGCGATGCCCGCTGTTGGCCACCCCCTAAAGCGGGATAGTCAAGAAAAAACCTATGCTTCCTACCGAAGTTTAAATGCAGCAGCAATGGCTATTTCTAAAGCGAAAAATCCTTTGATTTTGGTAGGAAATGGCAGCATTCGCGCTCAAGCTAGTGAAGCGTTAACGGAATTTGCCACCACTTTGAATATTCCTGTGGTTAACACCTTTATGGGCAAAGGGGCGGTTCCTTATACCCACCCCTTAGCGTTATGGACCCTTGGGTTACAGCAACGAGATTTGATTAGCTGTGCCTTTGAAGGCTGCGATCTAGTGATTGCTGTAGGATACGATTTGATTGAATATTCTCCCAAAAAATGGAACCCTGAAGGCAACACGCCCATTATCCATATCGGAATGGGACCTGCGGAAATTGACAGCAGCTATATTCCCTTAGTGGAAGTGGTAGGCGATATTTCTGACTCGTTGATGGATATCCTAAAACGGGCTGATCGCCAGGGAAAATCAACCGCAGTAGCTGCAGGGTTACGGGGGAAAATTGTCGCTGATTACGAACAGTATGCCCACGATGAAGGGTTTCCCATGAAACCCCAAAAAATTATTTATGATCTGCGTCAGGTGATGGGGCCTGAAGATATTGTGATTTCTGATGTGGGCGCGCATAAAATGTGGATTGCCCGTAATTATCATTGTGATGCACCTAATACCTGTTTGATTTCTAATGGATTTGCCGCCATGGGGATTGCTATTCCAGGGGCGATCGCCGCTAAATTGGTTGATCCGACTAAGAAGGTGGTAGCTGTAACAGGAGACGGTGGGTTCATGATGAATTGTCAGGAATTAGAAACCGCTTTACGAGTGGGAACCCCTTTTGTTACCTTGATCTTTAATGACAATGGTTATGGGTTGATTGAATGGAAACAACTCAATCAATTCGGTGAATCAGCTTTTATTAAATTTAGCAATCCTGACTTTGTTAAATTGGCTGAAAGTATGGGCTTAAAAGGATATCGGGTTGAGTCGGCTGCTGATTTAATTCCTACTTTAAAAACCGCTTTAGAACAGGATGTCCCCGCCGTTATTGACTGTCCCGTTGATTATGGTGAAAATCTTCGTTTCTCCCAAAAATCAGGTGACTTAAGCTGTCAAATTTGGGAATAACTATAGGGTGGGTATAGCCCACCTTATACCGTTTTCATCCCCTAAAAGGCAATTTAAAAAAAATATGACCTAGATTCTTACTACATTATTGTGGCAATTTTAGACCACATTTTCATTACTTCTAGGAAAAAAACAGCAGGAGATAGATTTAAAAAATCCGCTAATCTTTGAATATGTTTCTTGTTTAGGTCTTGTTTACCATTAAGAACATCAGAAACAATAGATTCAGTGTTGAAAACAGGAATAAGGTCTTTTTGTTTTAGCCCTCTTTCTGCAATCAGAGAATTATCGTAATATATTTTTGATTGAGTTGGGGTGATATTTTGTTGAACGCTAAAACGAGTTAAATCAATTTCATAAACTTGACCAACGCCTAAAGTATCAATAATAATTAAATCATCTTGGGACAGATCGAAATTGTTAATCGTGTCATTACTATCAACAACAAATGTGTCCATCCCCGTATTACCCTCTAAGGTATCACTTCCATTGATTAATCATTGATTCTACTTCAGATTCAGTCAAATTATTTCTTGTAGCAACAGACTTTAAATCACTATTGACAACTTGTTTGGTAATATGTTGAGCATATTTTAAAGTATATTTTTGTCTTTTTTTCACAAAATCCAACTCTTCGCTAAATGGTTTGGAGCAGAAATGTTGAATGTCGTTAGAAAACTTTACATATTAAATTAGACTAACCCTATGCTGCTGTAATTTCACCTTAACCAAATCAGTTTTCTGAACCAATAGACCTAACTAATTTCTTGACACATATAAGCTTGAAGATAACGAAGTTTATCTAATATCCTTTTCCCAAATTCTTGAGGGATTTCTATTAGCTGTAAAATTAAATAAGCAATTAAACAACTATAGATTTGAATGCGAATACCATTTTCATTCTTTGTCATCAGTCTGTATTGCTATTTTACTTTTCTACATTTTTTATATTTTTACCATTTTAGACAGATTTTTTCAGGCTTTTTTCTAACATTCAACATTTTTGGGTTTCGAGCATTTTTCACACTTATAGTCATTTCAAATAAGAATGATACAAAAATTGAGCTATGAAGACTATTATTACAAGCAGCAGGTGTCTCACTTTTAATTGAAATGACTATAAATTGCCTTCTATTAACTCTTAAATTTTTATTTGTTAGATATAGTTGAAAAATAGTATTTAAAAATATGGCAATTAATGAATATTTTACAAGCTCTATTTTTCTTTTTTTATCTCTATTTTTTGTTACTTTAATTTGATTTTTACGACTAACTACTGATTGATATATTTTGGCTCATTTTGTAATAAATAATCTACCCTTGCCATAGCAGGTTGTTAGAAAATATTAAAATACTTATTAAAAGTGAGGATTGATAGATGAACTCAGAGGACAGAGGATGGTTAACCAGGTTAAGACCAAAGAAAGTGGTTATCGTTTTAGGCAGTATTAGCTTATTAGTGGGTGTAACCATTTGGTTATTGCGAGACACCTTGAGAGGGGGAAGTTTTCGAGCCATCCTTGCTTTACCCCAAGCCCCTGGTATCACCGAAGGAACCCCTTTAACCTATCGGGGGGTTGAAGTGGGGAAAGTTTTGAGTCTTACCCCCAAGCCTGAAGGAGTAGCTGTAGAAGTGAAAATTTGGCCAAAAGATCGCCTAATTCCTAGTCAGTCTTCCCTTAAACCTCTTGAATTTGAAGGAAAAAAGGTTTTAAATATTACTCCGTTGGCTTCTTTGCCACCTGATGGTGTTCAAGCAAAACCCCTTGATGTGAACTGTGATCCCCAGTTAATTGTTTGTAGCACCGAGCGATCGCCAAATAGTGATATCAGTCTGGGTAGCTTACTACAAGCAGTCAATAGCATTCCAGACGTTAACAATAATGTCGCAAATATTAATCACGGAGTAGAAAATATTCAAAGTAGCCTCGAAGGAATCGATAAAATTAGTCAAGATGTTAGCCAACTTCTAGGAACACTCGATAAAAGTCAAACTCCTGCGAAAATTGAAGCTACTCTAGTTTCTGCTGAGCGAGCCGCTAAAGATATTAGTCAAGCAGCTAACAAAATTGGCCGACTCAGCGATACCGCCAATAGTTTACTACAAGAAGTGAAACAAACTAGGACGATCGCCCGTGTCAACGCTACCCTCACTTCTGTTGAACAAGTCGCCGATCGCATCGATCTCTTCATAGCGTTTAACCAAAATAATGTGGCGAATACTCTGACAAATATAGGACAAACTAGCGAAGAATTGACCATCACCTTGCGTCAATTAAATGCGATCGCTCAAGAAATTCAAGAGAATGAGTTGCTCCAAAATGTCAACAATGATCAGTTATTGAATAATTTAGCGACCATCTCTGCTAATACCGCCGAACTATCCACAAAACTACTAGATTTTTCTACTCAATTTAATGACCCCCAAACGATTTTAAAACTTCAACAAATCCTAGATTCAGCCAGAACGATGTTTGAAAATGTTAATAAAATTACTTCTGATCTCGATGAATTGACAGGCAACCCTCAGCTACGAGAGGAGATCCGAAAACTTATTGAAGGGTTAAGTAACTTACTTTCTTCAACCCAATTTCTACAAGAACAAATTGCTTATAATCAATCCCTTGAGCAAGCTAAAAAAACACTAAAATATTCCTTATCCTCAACGCCTCAACTCACCACTAAAACACCTTCGTCTGTTCCTACCCTGTTACCAGTCAAACCCCTTAGAGATCTTCCCCAAAGCCGTCTCGAACAAGACGTAAACCCTCAGTAAAACAAAGGTTAATTTTCATGGTAGAATTTCACCGTAGAAGTTGATTAAAAAAGATAAATGCTCTATTTTTTAGATTTTATCGTAGAATATCCTCCAAATATGACGCAAAAAGACCTATTTTCTATATGGTCAAAGGAAGCTGAAGCAGCATTAGGGGCAAAAAAAGCAGGAATTGTGGTCGATCTCTGGAAATGTGTCGGCGAAAGGCGCGTCATCGCTATTGTGGATGTAGATTCTCCTGATACCCTCGATCAAATTACCTTTACTTTACCCATTATGAAGGCAATGGGGCAGCACGTGACTATTAAAGTTACACCTTTGCGTCGCTATGAAGACTTCGCCGCCGATGTCAATAAATGGTTGGAAGACGCTCAATAATTTTTCAATCTATTTAAGCTTGCCAAAACCTGACCCTCATAAAAATATTTTAGTCAATTAAATTATAGCCAAAAAAAATGGGAATTGAGTAATTTAATGGTATAATATTCAGGAAGTTGGCTCAAATTGGCACAACCTTGATTAACCCTTAATTTAGATTGAGTAAGTGAACTGGTATTTAGTTTCTGTCCGTCCCAATAAACGTGATTTATTCTTAAAGCATTTAGACTTTATCATTAACAAAAATCAGCTAGGAGAATTATTTCTTGATAGAATCTCTCCCACTGATCCAATGTACAAAGATATGGTTTTGATTCAAGTCAGTAACCTAAGGTCAGCGCAAACTCAATTAAGAACAATTGACAATTTTCAACGGATAGAACCAAGAGCATTAACCGAAAAGCAGCTAGGTCAATTTTTAGGTAAAAAATAACTAACCTGAGTTCGGTGTGAGGATACTTCACATTTGTTCAGCACAAGGTTGGAAAGTTTTTCATGAGATAATGAGAGTTGAAAACTCCTAATTTTGACAAATTATTTATACATTTCTTTATATCGAATTCAGGTAACCAAGAATTAGGAGAGATAAAAAATTAAGCAGTTTTTAAACTATTAACTATCAACTATCAACTATCAACTCGTTGACGTTTTCCTTCGTATAAAAGTAAAGCACAGGCGATCGCTACATTTAATGACTCGACTCCTTTTCCTAAAGGAATACTAACAAATTTATCGGCTAAAGTAACTAATTCTTGGGATAATCCTGCCCCTTCATTTCCCAGTAAAATTAGAGTAGGTTGGGTTAAATCTATCTCCCAATAAGATTGGGTGGCGGTGGGTAAAGTTGCAATGACTTGCACTCCTGTTTGTTGATAATTTTTAATCACAGTAGATAAATCAGCACTTACCATCATCGGAACATGAAACCAAGCACCCGCAGAACTTCTTAACACTTTGGGGTTATCCACTTCAACACTATTATCACTCAACCAAATTCCATCAACTTCCGTTGCTACAGCCGTCCGAATAATCGTTCCTAAATTCCCTGGATCTTGTAACTTTTCTAACACTAACCCTATCCGAAAATCAGCGATCGCTTCTTGAGTCCCTTGAGGAGGAACCATCGTTGCAATCACACCATCAGGATTAACAGTAGTTGCCATTGACTGTAGCACATCTGGGGTAACAAGTTCTATTCGTTGTGCTTTTTGAGAAATAACCCTCCACAATTGAGGATAACGCACTTGCCATTGTTCGGTAAAACATAACGTCACGAGGGAACAATTTGTCTGGGAAGCTGTCTCTAGTAAGTGAGTTCCTTCTAACAGCAACAGATTTTGTTCACGCCGTCCTTTAGTACGATGTAACTTTCTAATCTGCTTAACAAGAGGGTTTCTAACGCTGGTAATCATTGGGGTTTTCTAACACTTACCCTCGATTTTAACCTGATGCGGAACTCGGGACTTGAACCCGAAAGTCCTTGCGGACACTAGAATCTGAATCTAGCGCGTCTACCAATTCCGCCAGTCCCGCAATTAAGTAACCAGCTTTTGATCGTAGTAAATTTTACGAACTAAGTCAAGTATCTAAAGCTCCAGATATGAGTAATTTTCGATCAAGCCAACGATGAATTTACGAAACTTAATCTAGACTTTTTTAAGGATTCAGGTTAAATTGTAAACGAATTTTAACTAAACACTATAATCTCTTATAGTTTTTAGAAAATACAACCATAAAATCTAAGTATATCTTAATGCCTATGCCCTCCCATCCTGAAGAAAACCAACCCGTCTTAGAAATCTGGGGTCAAACACCCCTCAAAGGAGAAGTTACCATTAGTGGAGCTAAAAACTCTGCCCTTGCTTTAATGGCAGGTTCTCTTTTATGTTCGGAAGACTGTCGCCTGAGAAATCTTCCCTCGTTGGTTGATGTCAACCGCATGACCCAAGTTTTGGCAGCATTAGGGGTTAAGCTTCAAAGAAACGGTGATATTTTGGACATCAACGCCCAAGATATTGGAAAATCTCAAGCTCCCTATGAATTAGTGTCCCAATTGCGGGCGAGTTTCTTTGTCATCGGTCCATTATTAGCCCGTTTAGGCATGACCCGTGTCCCATTACCAGGCGGCTGTGCCATCGGAGCAAGACCCGTGGATCTCCATGTACGGGGGTTGCAAGCCATGGGAGCGGATGTTCGCATCGAGCATGGAGAGGTTCATGCCTGTGTTAAAGGAAGTCGTAACCGCTTAACCGGAGCCAAGATTTATTTAGACTATCCGAGTGTGGGTGCCACAGAAACAATTATGATGGCCGCAACATTAGCTGATGGCGAAACCATCATTGAAAATGCAGCCCAGGAACCTGAAATCATTGATTTGGCCAATTTCTGCTGTTCTATGGGAGCCAAGATAAAAGGAGCCGGAACCAATAAGATTATTATCTCTGGGGTTGAGCGGTTACACAGTACAGACTATTGTGTAATTCCTGATCGCATTGAAGCAGGAACCTTTTTAGTGGCTGGAGCCATTACTCAGTCGGAAATTAGTCTGTTTCCTGTAGTTCCTGAACATTTAGCCTCAGCGATCGCCAAATTGCGAGCGATCGGCCCTCAAGTGGTCATAGAAGAACCTAATCGCTTACGTGTAATTCCTGCACCGTTACGGGCAACGGATCTTGAAACCTTACCCTTTCCTGGGTTTCCCACGGATATGCAAGCCCAATTTATGGCTTTGTTAACCCTCAGTGAAGGCAACAGTGTCATCACCGAAACCGTGTTTGAAAATCGTCTGCGCCACGTGGCCGAGTTGCAACGAATGGGAGCAGATATCCGCGTTAAAGGTAATATTGCGCTAGTACGAGGGGTTCCTTTCCTTTCTGGTGCGCCCGTCATGGCAACAGATTTACGAGCTTCTGCTGCTTTAGTATTAGCTGGTTTAGCGGCTCACGGAAAGACCGTAGTACAAGGGTTACACCATTTAGATCGTGGTTACGATAATTTGGAAGCAAAGTTACGTCAATTAGGGGCTAACCTTCGTCGGGTTAACGAGACTTCTGAAGAGGAGTTAACTCCCTATTCAACAGTTAGTAAGTAGGTGATAAGTTTGTAGTAAGTTTTTGAGAGCAAGAAAGTGTTAAACAATCTGATGCTCAAGCCTAAACTCACCAACTTTTCTATTTTGACCAACACTCAGAGTAGGTTCCGTCGTTGGACGGTAGGGTAAACAATAGGAAAATAACTGATGGATGGGTTAATGGTATTCTCCCTTATTTATCCTAGATAATGGGCAGAATACCCTGTTTTTTCTAATAAGTATGAGCAGTGTTCAGAAATTTAGAATAATCTCGTCTTTTTTGTACTGAGTTACCTAGTCTTACTGCATAAGAATTTAAGTTCTAATCTAGAGGTGAGTATAGAACCCTATAGCTGTTTATATCGTATGAAAACACAACGACCTTTTGCTATTTTCATCAGCGATCGTGGAATTGAATTGACTTCTACTTCTCAAGTAAGTTCTTTTAAGAATTCTATTTTAGTTTGTTATGTAGATTCTCAACAAGCTGGAATAAGGATTGCCCATAGCCTTGCGATGAATAGAAATGAGCAGCTTTTTCAAGTTTGTTAATATTGATTGAATTATTATTATTATTAAAAATTGTTTATTTTTTAACGTCTCTCTCAACCTTCTCATCATTTTTCAACGTACGGTGATTAACTAACGACCAAATTTTTGAGCTTGAGCAACCAGTCCAGCACTCACGTAACGTCCATAGTTATCAAGACGATCTTGTTGTGCGGTGCGGGAAGGAGATACAAAGGTATCAACTAATCCAGCACTCATGAACATAACGGTAGCAGTAAGAATGATGTAGTTGCGGATGACAGTGATGTTTTCATTAGTGGTAGCTAGTTTAGTGAACATTTTAATTACCTCTGCTTTGTTTCAACACTTTTACTATATTGGGAACCCAGAGGTGATGTCAGTCCCAAAAACCATGTCTATTCAGGGTTTTAGCTGTTTCCCATTTCCTTGTATAAGTGGAATTAAGTAGAAATTTTTTCCATCCTCAAGATAACTACCTCCCCTGAGAGTTTCCGTAACCTAGTCTGAAACTTTCCTGAGAGGAAGAAAAAACAGATTTTGAGGCGATCGCTCTTGACTAGGTTAAATAGTGTTAAATCACCTGGGAATATTCTGAAAAATCTTTTAGATATCTTCTATTGTGGAGATAGAATGATTAGCCCTAACTAAATATGATCAGTGTTGTTGAGCTTCCGAGAGATGTAATTAAACAGGTACTCGAAAACGCCTTTCAATTTTTCGATGAGTTACCTGCTAACTTAAGCGATGTTGAGGAACTTATTGATCAAGCGATAGATGTTATTGAACAAAATGTGAATGCACGATGCAAAGACGATAGTTGTAATATTTCCCTATCGGATTTTATTGTAGCCCTCGATGCTAAAAATCTTGATTTTGTCTCCCGCGAGTTTCTTTATTTCCTAGTAGGCATTTTATCTTTTGGAATTCCCCAAGAGAAATATGTATCCCACTGTCTAATTAGAATAATTTTTCTCACCAGTGCCTCTAGGGAATGGTTAGCGGCTCAATTAGTCTATCGGGGAATTGATGGAGAAACCGCTAAAAAAGTGGCAGAATGGACAATCAGGGCTGATTGTGTATATGGTGTACAATCGAGCGAAGAAACCGCTTATTGGCTGGTTAATGGTGGTTTAACCATACTTCAAGCCATTAAAAAGTTTATTTGTCGTGAACTTGATGCGGCAGGAACTCCTGTGGTTTGTCAGATAGGTTAATTAAGCTTATTTAATCAGGGTAAACCCATTTGAACAGAAATGTTGAGCGCAGTCCCCATCTAAAATTTTTAATTTAGATGGGGTTAGCGAAACCAATAAATAAAAAGCGAAGCACCTTATTTTTCGGGTTGTTCTTGGTTCTGTACATATTCAATA
>NEED01000079.1 GCA_002110465.1 unicellular cyanobacterium SU2
TCTCTAGGGTATTTGTTAGCCAAAGTTCTACAAATACGCTGCGAACGCCAGTTTGTCTGGAGACATTGAGAAGTTTAGCTACTTCTTAATGCGAATGAATCCCCAACTATAATCTCCGATTTAGTTGAGGTGCGTTCAAGTAGTATTGTTAATCAACCTCTAATCAAAATCACCATCATCACCCCCGTAAAAGTGTATCCGTCCACTTCCTAGATATAAACCGAGGGGATTTTCTCCTTCAGGGTAAGCGGTAACGCCAAATAAATAAATTCCTCCATATTCTGGGTTTCTTTTAGATTTGACTCCCACGGAAAAAGTTGTCCCAGGAGCGACTAAAGTACCTAAGATGATTGTTAGAGTTTGGGTTGCTTCATCCCATTGCGTTTGTTGAACTGTCAATGCTTTTCCCCGATGATCAGGTGTTCCTTCAAACGCGATCGTTTTATCTAAATAGTATTGGATCTTTTCACTTCCTTGACGTTTTTGAATCGTGACATATCGTAAAGGTTGGCCACTTCGCTCAGGTAAGTCGATTGTATAGTAATAGATTGCCCGTTGAATACGAGTTCCCGCAAATGTCGTCATCACATTTACGAGTTTAGGAGATTGACTAAAGAAGGTTCTTCCATCTTTTAATTTAAGACCTAAAGATGGATTAGCAATAACTGTTAATAAACTCGATAAACCAATCAGGGTTCCTAAAATTATTCTGCTCATAAGTGTTACCTTAATACAGCACTTTTTGAAGACAATTAACAACTTCCATCTTCTTTGTGGGGAGTCGGAGAAACCCTAGGAATGGTGCCATCAATTACCCCTTTAATAGCTGTTTTCGGGTCAGTTTCGCTAGTAATATAAACGGTGATTCCTCGACGACTCAATCGTTCTGTTAACCCTTCTCCTGCTTCTCCTGTAATCAAAACCATTCCATTTAGTCGGTGAGGAGTAACATCATCAGTGTGGAGATCATGAAAAGTTGGTTCAGTTTCAGGGATTTCTAATTTTTCGAGTAAAATCGGTTCTCCTTTTGAATTGGTTTCATACACTAAAAAGTTACGCGCACGACCTGTTTTTCCACCGATTGTGCGAAAGTCTTGACTGACAATAGCAATTTTCATTTATTTTTTTTATTCATTGGATAGTATTTAGGATACTAGCATAACAGTCAAGGATTCCCTTTCATTTTTTAATAAATATTTTAGCTATTTCCAAAGATTACACTGAGTTAAACGGAATTGAATAACGAGAGGCAACAGACAACAAGAATAATTCTTGATTATTCCACAATTTTTCTTTATTTTTACCATATTTAACATTGAAATTTTTGATAAAACAACTAGATTTTTTAAAAAAAAGTGATGGATAAGAAAGTAATGAGGTGAGAAAAACAAAAACTTTGTGAAAAATTTTTCCATTACTGAGGAGATTGAAAGTCAAGCTAGATAATTAAAGTCTGGTCATTTTTGTCTTAAAACTGAAAATAGCCAATTTCTAGGACTATTATTTATCGTCTGACTTCGGCAATAAAAAGTTTAACACTAATCATGTTTGCAAGTGCCAAGGCATTGATCCCGATTCAGTTGTTTTACAGATTGTTTCAATAAACCCCTTGCTTTGTCAAGGTTCATTGTACTATATTAAGAAAGATAACTAAATTTAAAAAGTGTTTTAGAGGATTTCTTTTATGCCTTATACAACTGAAGAAGGTGGACGGCTTAACAATTTTGCGGCAGAACCCAAAGTTTATCAAGCTGAACCTCCTACTAAGTCAGAACAACGTAACTACATTATTTTAGGTATTGGCGCATTGTTATTGGTAGGTGGTTTATTCACAGTTGCTATTTACGCTTCTTCTACTGCAGGAGTTAGCTAGGAAATCCTAGTAAAAATTTATTAATAGTGTAGAGGCGTTGCTAATATTAACAACGTCTCTCTTAATTTGAGCGTAAAGGTTTTTGTAGCTGAAGCGGTAAAGGTTGATTGGTATCAATGACTAACCCAGGAACTTGAGGATTAAGTGGCAATGTTTGGTCTATGGTTTCCTTGGTGGAAAAAAATACCCAACGACTGCCTAGAGACAGAGATTTTAGGGTGGCGGGGTTTTGGGTTAACCAAATAGCAGGTAAGGTAGGAAAGAGCAAATTACTCTCTTGTTCTTGAAATTCGATAGCTGCTAAGGTTTCTAATACTTGACGGTTTCCATGAATTACCCCTGTTCGGGCTGTCCAAAGTTTAACATTAAGTTGACAGCGCATAGCATAAAAGTAGAGTGAGGCAGCAGCAATAACTGCCAGTTCAAAATTCTCCTCGTGCCAAGGAGACGCACTATCGAGACAGATGAGAATATCTTCCCCTCCCGTGATCACCTCCAATTCCCTAACTTTAAATTCATCAAACCGCGCACTTGTACGCCAATGGATCAACCGCATTGGATCACCGTGACGGTAGGGACGGAGGGTTTTTGTCACCCCTTCATGGGACGCTTGATAACGGCGATCGCTGTGCATTTTATCGCTGTCTTGATGACCAATGCTATCGACTAAAGGACATTGAGTTAGGGATAAAATTTGAGGATAAACAATGGCTTTGGTGGGTACTTCCTGACAACGGCTACACCAAAAAAGTCCTAGGGGAGTTCCTGTGGTAATTTGGATTTCCTGCCAATGATAGACTCCTCGTTTTTGGGTTGGGAGATAATAAGTCCATTGATATTCCCCACGGGGAGGAATCACTTCAATAGCTGTTTTGATGGGTTTTTCCAAGACACGGGGGACGAGATCCCAGACTTCTAATAAAGTTTTGGGGGCTTTCTGGGCATTTTCAATGATCACTTTGATGGTCAAATCTTCCCCTGCACTCACAGGGGCAATGGGTAGGCGACGCGCTTTGAGATGACGTTGCGATCGCATAGGAAGTATTGCTCCTAACCCTAATAAGGCGATAATGGTTCCACTGAGAACATATAACCATCCTGCCATCGTATTAGTTGCTGCTCCAAAGAAGCAAACAGCAATTCCCCCGATTAACCAACCACTAAATGCTGGAGTTGCCCAGTGGGTTTCTAACCATTGAGTCACAGAAGACGAACTTTTCATGAGTGAAGAATAGATGCTCAAGCTTCTAATATAGTAGCAATAGTTAGGAGGTTTTTAGATTTAAAATTGTAGATTATGATCAAAATTCTTCATCTGTCTGACATCCATCTCGGTAGTGGTTTTACTCATGGTCGTATCAATCCTAAAACGGGTTTAAATACCCGCCTTGAAGATTTTATCAAGATGTTAAGTTTATGTATTGATCGGGCAGTTACCCAAGAGATTGATCTAGTGTTATTTGGGGGGGATGCGTTTCCTGATGCTACGCCGCCTCCCTATGTTCAAGAAGCTTTTGCTTGTCAATTTCGTCGTTTAGCTGATGCTAATATCCCTACAGTATTGTTAGTCGGAAATCATGATCAACATTCTCAAGGGGATGGGGGTGCAAGTCTTTGTATTTACCGCACATTGGCAGTTCCAGGGTTTATTGTAGGAGACAGTCTTAAAACCCATACAATCTCTACTAATAATGGTGAAATTCAAGTTATAACGTTGCCTTGGTTAACCCGTTCAACCCTTTTAACTCGTCGTAAAACTGATAGCTTATCCTTTGAAGAAGTTCAACGTTTATTAATTGAAAGTTTGACCCTAGCTTTAGAAGGAGAAATTCGTCAACTTGATCCCACAATACCAACTATTTTACTAGGTCATTTAATGGCAGATAGGGCTAACTTCGGAGCCGAAAAATTTCTAGCTGTTGGCAAAGGATTTACCATCCCAATGTCTTTATTAATTCGTCCTGAATTTGATTATGTTGCCCTCGGTCATGTTCATAAACATCAAAACCTAAATCCATCTAATAATCCCCCAGTTGTTTATCCAGGAAGTATTGAAAGGGTAGATTTTAGTGAAGAGAAAGAAGAAAAAGGATATATTTTTTTAGAAATTGATAAAGGGCTGGTTAATTGGCAGTTTAATCCATTACCGGCTCGTTCCTTTTGTACTATTAATATTAATGTAGCTGAAAAATCTGACCCGCAGAAAGCAATTCTTAAAGCCATTGACGAAAAACTTAGTAAAGATGCCGTTGTTCGATTAATTTATAAAATTCGGTCTGAACAGTTAGAATTAATCAATACAGGAGAAATTCATGAAGCATTAAAAGCGGCTCATAGTTATACAATTAGACCTGAGTTATTGAGTCAATTGTCTCGTCCTCGCTTGCCAGAATTAGGAGTCGGAAATAGTTTAGATCCTCTGTCGGCATTACAAGCTTATCTTGATAATAAAGAAGATCTAACAGATATCGTTAAAGATATGTTAGAAGCGGCGGAACTTTTACTCAATAAAGATGATTCTAATTTAGATTTATCAGTTAAACAAGAAGTCTTACCATTAGAAAATTTATAACCAATCAACCAGATTGAATAATTAGTTGATAATTAATAGACAAGTTGCCCGTTGCCTTTAAGATGAAATTCAATCAAATTTCTCACTCAAAAACTTAGCCCATTAATTAGCAATTTGAGTTTAACCAACTATCCTGGATAATATGGCAGTCGCCAAAATGATTAAGACATTTTCCTCTTCGGGAGTTTCGGAGTTCCCCGTTCCCAAAATGGTATGATTTAAGGGGACTTTGATAGCCACTCACTATGTCAGACTCTTTAGTTTCCCTTTATCTTGTCACCTCTGATAACCCTTGTCCTGACTGTGTTTCCTTACAGTGGGGAATCTTATCGAAAACGGAGCCAATCATCATCGGTGATCAGTTACCTTTCGTGTTACTAATGCGCTTTAAGGAACAGGAAAAATCTCTCCTCAACGGTCACCTCAAGTTTGGCATCAAAGGTGCTATCTTAACCGTGCAACTTGAAGATGGAGAAATTATTGAGCCTCTGTCTTCTCTGGATAATTTGGGTCAACTTCAAACCCATTCTCCAAGTCTTGCGATTTGGCAATTAATTTCCCCAACAGGGGTCTCTATTTTGCAAACCGAGTCTACTTTCTCCCCATTAGCGGTTTTTAAACCTTTTAACGCTTCTATTTGTCTAACAATTACCTTAACCATTACGCCCTCAGATCTCTCGATTACCAATGCAGAGGGCTTGTGGCGACACGATATTCACCCTAATCAACACGCTATTCTAGATCGGGTTTTAGCTTGGTTTTTATATAAAAATCGATTATCCAACTATCTTTGTCGAATCAAGTTAACGTCAGACCAAAATCGGGATATCATTCGAGAAAATAAACCCAGGGGGGAAATTGATCCCCAAGCCTTAGCACAACTTCATCAGTTGCTTAATCGTTTTGACACGGCTGATACCCAGGATTTATTAGAATTAACAGCTTTAGGAAATTTAGATCCTTTGAAAGATTTAGCAGGAGGTAATTTTCTGGCGGGTGAATTAAGTGGAGTTGCTTTAAGTGGGGCTATTCTGTCTCGAACCAATTTTCGGGGAGCTAATTTAACAGATGCAGATTTGAGTGAAGCTCTCTTGAATTATTCTAGATTTAGTGGGGCAGATTTGAGTGGCTCTCTTTTAGGAAATGCTCAATTAGTTGGAGTAGATTTCTATCGTGCTAGTTTAGCTCTAGCTAATTTGATTGGGGCTAACTTAACCGGCGCCAACTTACAAGAAGCGAATTTAAGTCAAACCAATTTTTCAGGGGCGACAGTAACAGGGGCTAAATTTGGTCAAAATCTAGGGATGACCGAGAAAATGAAGGCTAGTTTGGCGCAAAAAGGAGCGATTTTTCTAGATAATTGTTAAAGAATGTTAGATTGTCTCATTGAAAAAATTATCTCACCATGAAAATTAGTGAAATTATCGAAAAACTTAGGTCATTAGTTGCCGATTCTAGCTTAACTAACTCTCCTGATAACAATCCCCCTATTACTGGACTGGCTCCTGTTGATGAAGCCGTAACGGGACAACTCAGCTATATTGAAGGGGATAAATTTGCGGCAATGGTTCACAAAACGGCTGCCAGTGCCTTGATTTTGCCCCTTGATGAAGTATTACAGCGTCAAGCCGCCGAAAAAGGAATTGCTTGGATAGCCACCCCACAACCCCGTTTAATGTTCGCTCAGGCGATTAATCTGTTTTATCAGCCTTTTCATCCTGCCCCTGGTATCCATGCAACGGCTGTTATTGACTCTGACGTGGAACTGGGAAAAGATATCTATGTTGGTCCTCATGTCGTCATTGAAAAAGGAGTGACTGTAGGAGATAACGCTTGCATTCATGCCAATGTAGTAATTTATCCAGGGGTTTCCATCGGCGATCGCACCATTCTCCATGCTAACTGTACCATCCACGAAAGAACTAAAATCGGTTCTGATTGCGTTATTCATAGCGGTGCAGCGATCGGTTCTGAAGGGTTTGGATTTGTTCCTATTCCCGAAGGCTGGTTTAAAATGGAACAGTCAGGGTATGTGGTTCTTGATGATGGGGTAGAAATTGGGTGTAATAGTGCGGTTGATCGCCCTGCGGTAGGAACCACTCGGATTGGTCGCAATACCAAGCTGGATAATTTAGTTCATGTTGCCCATAGTTGCCAAATTGGGGAGAATTGTGCTTTAGCGGGTCAAGTTGGCTTAGCAGGGGGCGTAAAAGTAGGAAATCGCGTTATTTTAGCGGGACAGGTAGGAGTTGCTAACCAGGCTAACATCGGAGATGGAGTGATTGCCACAGCCCAGACAGGAATTCCTAATGATATCGCCTCAGGAGAAATTGTGTCTAGTAGTCCGGCAGTTCCTAACAAACTATATCTCAAAGTTTCTGCTATTTATAAACGCCTTCCTGAGATGTATCAGACCCTAAAACGTTTGCAAAAAAAGATTGAAGGGAATTAAGTTTGTCAAATAGGTGGGCAAAAATAAATACAAATTATTGTAATCTTTGTTAATAGATAGCTGCTTGTTCTCTTACTACATAGATACACTAGGAATTATTAGTGAATACTTCGAGAGTAAAATGAGTGAACCCAGAAGGAGCAAAAAATCTAATTCCCCGTTGCAAAATACTAGAATTGATTAGCCAATCTGTCGCCAAAAAAAATGTTTTTTCCGGTTCTAGTTGCCGAGGACCTGTAACTGAAAGACCATCATTCAAATGCCAGGTTAAATAATTTTCTGCTAAATCTTCTAATCCCTTCCATGAAGTAGGTACTGAGGAAGACACAACATAATCTGGTGTCATACTTTTCGCTGTTCCCGTCCAACCCTCACAGATAGCTTGAGTGAGTGAATTATCAGCCTGAATTTCTGATAAATTGTCTAAGTATTCAGAAATTACAGTCATTCGTTCTATTTTTTTGTGTTCATTATAGATTAATGCTAGACTAACCCGTCTATTTTCATATCTAAATCCTGTCTCGAAACCAAAACTCTTTTCTAATTCGACTTGTTGAGAACCCCAAGAAAAACTATTATCTAAAAATAAACATGACATAATAGGCTTATTATAGGGTCCGAAAGTTTTAGTCTCTTTTTTCCCATCGTTATAAGTATAATGATTCTGGTGTTTAATTTGACTGCCATCTTCCTTAACTTGAAAACTTCTAATACATTGAAAAGATTCAATTATCTTTCCTGAAGAAGAATATTTATTCCAAGTTCCGTGCCAGTTACCTACATGATATTCACAAAAGTTTTGCCAATTTTGAAGTTGTGGATTCATCGGTGATTAAAAATTAATATACTGAGATATTTTAGCATAGGTAGGATGACTATAGGAAATGTATTATTAATCGACTTAATAAACAGATAAAAATATTTATTCATCAATCAAAGTAAAATCTACACATACCTCTTTTAGATACTGCCTCTAAACAAAATATTTAAAACAGGCTGAAATACTTGAATAATTTTTGCTCCAACGTTGGTTACAGAGACTTCTTGAGTTTGACCAGAATAACATTTTCCAGTCATAACATACCAAGCAAACATTTCACAGTTATTACTATGAATATTATAGGTTCCAAACTTATCAGGATAATTTTTTGCTCTATCTTCTTGTTCAGGGTTTAATTGAACGCCATTCCCTTTATACTCAATACCTTTGGGTCCCCATCCAATAGAATTTTCAAAAGTTCCATCCGAGGATAGAAAATAGTGTCGAGCAATACCACCAGTTGTTTCAATGGGAATACAATAAATTGATGTAGCCATAGAAGTTTTCTTGTTTAATATCCAATTCAAAAAACAATAGATAACTCAAAACTACAAAACAGAAGATAATTTGTCAAGTAGATTCAAAAACTTACGTCTATACTCGGTATAACTGAGATAATTAATTTAATTTCCTCTAAAAACCTGAGCGACTTAAAGAAGGTAAAAAATTGACCAATTGAGGAAAAACAATAATTAAAATCAGGACAAATACCTGAAGTAAAATAAAAGGAATTGCCCCGCGATAGATATCTTCTGTTTTAACTTCTGGTGGGGCAACTCCCCTTAAATAAAACAAGGCAAAGCCAAAAGGTGGGGTTAAAAATGACGTTTGTAAATTAGCTGCAATAATTACTCCGTACCACATTAAATCTAAACCTAATGTTTCAGCAACTGGTTTAAAAATAGGGATAACAATAAAAGCAATTTCAAAGAAGTCAATAAAGAAACCTAAGATAAAAATCGTGACCATACTAACTAATAAAAAGCCAATTTGTCCCCCTGGCAGATTAGCTAAAAGATCTAACATAAAGCGATCGCCTTCTAATCCCCGAAACACTAAACTAAAGGCTGTTGAACCAAATAAAATAAAAATTACCATAGTCGTAATGCGTAGGGTCGCATCACAAACTTGCTTTAAAGAAACCCAACTTAATTGACCATTAAATGCCGCTAATATGATAGTTCCTAATGCCCCAACTGCCCCTGCTTCTGTGGGGGTTGCAATACCAAAAAAGATACTTCCCAACACTAATAAAATCAACAATAACGGCGGTAACATC
This sequence comes from unicellular cyanobacterium SU2, assembly GCA_002110465.1. Lineage (GTDB taxonomy): Bacteria > Cyanobacteriota > Cyanobacteriia > Cyanobacteriales > Microcystaceae > Rippkaea. Next base: position 8,997 of record NEED01000079.1, read on the forward strand.
GCCTGTAAAACTTGTTTGACTAACGCTTTTTTTCCGATATTTCTTTCTTCTAGCGGTAAAGGGGGAGCAACATCAGGACGTAAAAAAGCCACAATAATCACATGAAGACAAAACGCCCCTGCCATCATTAACCCAGGAATAATAGAACCAATAAATAAATTTCCTACGGGTATCCCTAATTGATCAGCGAGAACCACTAATACGATACTAGGCGGAATTAATTGTCCTAGAGTTCCTGATGCAACGATCGCCCCTGTTGCTAATTCTTTGTTATAGCCATAACGTAACATAATAGGCAAAGAAATTAACCCCATAGCAACTACTGTAGCGGCTACAACTCCGGTAGTTGCAGCTAATAATGCTCCCACAATTACGACAGCTAAAGCTAGTCCTCCTCTTATTCGGCCCAATAAAATTCCCATGGTTAACAGTAATTTTTCTGCAATTCCTGTTTTTTCTAACATGGAACCCAGAAATATAAAATAGGGAATGGCTAATAGGGTATAATTCGCCATGATTCCAAAGATTCTCTGAGGTAAAGCAGTTAAGAATATAGGGTCAAATATCCCTAAAGCCACCCCAATTCCGCCAAAAATAATAGCCACTCCCCCCAAAGAGAATGCCACAGGATAACCCACCGAAAGTAGGATTAAAGCCCCAACAAACATTAAGGAACCTAACCATTCATATGCCCATTCATACGCCATCGTGATCTTCCTCTTTTGGGGGTAATTGTCCGTTGAAAATCGCCCAATTTTTAATGGCTTCGGCTACTCCTTGGAAAATCAGTAAAAGAAAACTAACAATAATCATGGATTTAATGGGATATCGTGGCAAACCACCAGGGTCGGGAGATTGTTCTAAAATTTGCCAGGAACTAATAATACTTCCCCAGGAAAAATAAATTACCAGCAATGAAAAAGGAATTAAAAATAAGAGGGTTCCGATAAAATTAACCAGGGCTTTTCGTCGCGGTGGCAAATCTTTATAAAACAGATCAACACGAACGTGATCATTGTGTTTTAAGGTGTAAGCTGCCCCCAAGAGAAAAACGATATCAAATAAATACCATTGAATCTCAATCAAAGCATTGGACGTTAAATTTTGTCCGATCAATCTTCCCAGATATCGTCCTATAACATTCCAAACACCGACTAATACCATTAATAAAACTAACCAGTAGGTAAGTCTTCCTACCCATTCATTGATAGTATCAATAATACTGGCAATCCCAAGAAGTTTTTGCAACGGTTGACCTCAAAGTTAATAGTTAATAGTTAATAGTTGATAGTTGATATTTTTACATACATGGATGCCATTATTAGAGTTTAATCAGGGTTACTGCAATATTGCCAGAAAAACAAACATCTACATCAGTTCCTGGCGATCGCGGTCTTTTGGCATATTCCCCCTGGTAATAATAAAACTCTCCTTCTAACCGATAGTCCACCGGTAAGGGATGGGTGCTCATCTCACAAAACACGATTTCGGGTTCTGGGGAACCCACCTCTAAATGGGGTAAATTGACGTTCCAAAAACTGCCAGGGGCTAGAGGATGACTCCACAGCGTTTCTAATACCTTGGTAGTCCATTGTGTGGCTATATTCCAATCAATCACTAACGGTCGCTTAATCCAATGGGAAATGGCAATTCCTGGGACTCCGTGCATCGCAGCTTCTCTAACGGCAGCCACGGTTCCTGAAATGTAGACATCTACCCCTAAATTTCCCCCAGCATTGATCCCTGATAACACCCATTTTGTCTCCTTAGCCACTTGCGTTAACGCTAGACGAGTACAGTCGGCAGGAGTTCCATCTACAGCATACTCAGTCTTAGACCGTTTTTTAAGGTGAATCGGTTTATTAGTGGTGACGCGGTGGCCACAACCTGAGTGTTGTTCTTTCGGGGCAACAATGACCCCTTTTCTCCCTAGGGCATTGTGTAAGGCACGAATTCCAGGGGCATCGATCCCATCATCATTAGTCAAGATAAAGGTCATGTTATAGCTGATTTTCTCAGTCAATATTCAATCTTTCGCTATTAATTTAACTTAAAATCGCACCTGGACAAGACCAAGGCGCGATCTATTTAACTAAATTTAAGTTATTTAATTTGAGTTAATTAAACCGAAGTTATTTGAGCATGGGGAAGATTTTCTGAATCATATAGAGGTCTCTCGGTTCCATTAACCAAACATTTTTTAATTAAAGTGTTCTCTAATTGAACAACTGTTTCAATACTTTCCCAATTGGTCGTAAAAGGTCGAGCGGCTAGAGCGCAAGCTTTCCATTCAGCCCGAACCGCTACCCCCAACTGCTGGCACATCCCTCCTCTACGCCCTTCCGTTTGATAGTAACGACAATAGCGACAAGAAGAGGTCAGAAAATTAGCTGTTTTCATGGATGTTTTTTGTGTGAAGAGTTATTTTAAAATTGAGAGAATTTATTCCTGTCTTTCATTATCCAATATCATCTTTTTATTGAGGATCAGGTCTTAATTGAACTCCCATCTAGATTCTAGTGACCCCCAAAACTATTAAGTCTTTATCTTTTTTTTATAATTTTTTTACAAAAATAAATACAATATTGCTTAGTGCTAAACAATATATTGAGAATTAAGAGAGAAAAACTAGACCATTTTTCAGATAAACCTATAGGGATCAAGTTTAAAAAGGGTGTAAAACAGTAACAATCAATACTAATTTAATTAGTTTAACTTAAATAAACCCTTCAATAACAATTCTTTAACTAGGGTGAAATTACCCAGGGTATGAGGGATTTGTTGGCCGTTGTCGAGTCGCGCAATGTATACACAGAGACCACCGTTTAAGTTCACCAGGAGGCTTGGGACAAAGGCATTGAGGACACAAAGGAAGACCTTACTAATTTAATTAGTTTAACTGAAATAAACCCTTCAATAACAATTCTTTAACTAGGGTGAAATTACCCAGGGTATGAGGAATTTGTTGTCCATTGTCGAGTCGCGCAATGCATACACAGAGACCACCGTTTGAGTTCACCAGGAGGAGTGGGACAAAGGCATTGAGGACACAAAGGAAGACCTTGCGATCGCGCTTTCATTAACTCACGCCAACGTTGAAAGGCGGTTTGTGGAGTGGTAGCTAATTCATCAGAAGAAGTTTGGGAAATAGGATTAGGAAGCTCAATGTCACTCGGATGAGATGATGCTACAGAAGTGTCTGCAACAGATTGAGAATCATGCCACCGGGCTGAAGAAAATCGAATATCAACAAGGGGTTCTGTTGGAAATTGAGCATTAATTTTTTCAAGGAGAGAGTAACGTTGTAATGATAAATGTTGCGCCCAAACCGCACTTGAGGTAGCCACCAACAGGACATTTCTCTGAATATATAAGGGTTTAGTGTAGATAACAGTCTTGGGATCAAGAATCTGATGCCAATATTGGTGTACACGACAATATCGCTGATATTGATCCCATCCAGGTTGTTTCTGTAAAGCCGTTAGTAAATGATCGAGAGAATTAAAAGCCATCAAACCGAATCCTCATATCAAGCAATATCATAGTTTTTTGGATAAACTAAACGATGAATTCTACCTTAACTTGTTCAAAAATCCTTTAAAATTATCATAAATTTGTTAACTTTATCCAAGTTACTGAGAGAAATGACCAATAATAACGATAGTGCCTTAGTTAACCCTAACAATAGAGATCAAGATCCCATTGAAGCAGAAATTATTAGGGACACTGGCCCAAACACCTCAAAGGCCCATTGTGATACTCATTCAGAAAACGATCACAATCAAGTTGTCGATCTTGTCCATCAATCAATACCTACTCAAACAAATGATGAGTTGGTATTAGGGCCATTCGATTTACAAGATAATTCCCCCGAAGTGATATTTAACACCAACAAAAGTTGGCTTGAATACCTAAGTACCCCTTGGGGACTGGGAAGTTTTGCTTTGCTATTGTTAGCAAATATTATTGTCAGTTGGGTTCAGTTATCCACCTCTTCCAATGTAACTACGGCACAGAAACCGCTAGATGCTACTTCCCCAGAAAAATCCCCTCTTGTCAAGGAATTAAATCTAACCGAAAGTCCTCAAGAGTCTTTCTCCCTAGAATCGTTAACTACCCTACCTCCTCAACCAAAATCAACCGCTGAGACTGTTATTCCTAATCAAATGGCACTCAAGGCAAAAACGATTAATCCTTCCTTACCCCCCTCTAATCTAACTGACGCTTTATTACCCCCTTCTTTACAACCTCGACCGATTGCACCATCTTATCCAATGCCTTCTCAAGTCAGTCAGACTGTCTCGGCTGACACTAAAGCGAACACTCAACAACCTGTTGCAACCATTCCGTCTCCTCCTCCGTTAAAAGTTCCTTCGGCGGTGGTTCCGGTCAATCTTGAACCGCCTCTTCCACCCACTAATCAAATAATCTCTCAAGAACAATCCCCAAAACCGTCCTTTAACACTCAAACCCCGACAATTGAAATTTCTGCCCCTGCTTCGAGGAATTCTGGAGATTCTGCCCCAATGATTGAGATTTCTTCCCCTTCTGAGAATGGTCAAGCCCCTCGAATAGAAATTTCTCCCCTTGTTTCTAGTAATTCTGAAGTGTCTCAAGACGAGAAAGTTCGTCAAACAATATTACAGCAATTAACAAAGGAACAGACTGAGGCTTCTCCTATGCCTTTAGGTTTTAGCAACAAAAGGCGTTTGGAAATGCAAAATAGTGAAAATCAAATTTCTCCTAGGCAACTTCCTCGGCAAATGAAACAATTAGAACATTTACAACAGCGTAGACTATTAGATTCAGGGAATTAACTTGTATGAATTAGCTGCGCTAGGTGATCAACTTATGAAGGAAAAACAAAGATTTAAGAAAAGCTAAATAGTCTCAAAATCAGCCATCATCTGTTGGCGATCGCACTCTAATAACCATTCGTTGAATTCGTCGTATGTCCGTTTCAACAAATTTCGATTTGAACCAATTATATCCATACCTCGGTCATCATAAGGATGTACCAAAATATCTGTCTCAAAATCAAAAAGATAAAGATCGCATTTACTTTGTGGGCTAATGCCTAATTCATTGGCTAATGTTCCCCACAAAAATTTAGGGATTTCACTCTTAACGAGATTGAAACAAATAAAAGTACGAGTAAGTAGATATTCTTTGTTGTATAATTCGTCTTCTTCTTGATACTTTTTTTGCCAAGTCCAGTGTTTTTTAGGAATTTTTATTTCGCATTTTTTCAAAGAACGAAAAATCGAAAGATGAGCCAAGTATCTTTTTGAACCCCAAAAAGCTAGACAAATAACAACTGTATCTGTCTCACGAAAAATGAAATTAATTAAAGATTTCGCTCTATTATAAGCTCTTAAAAATTGCTCAATTTTAGAAAAGTTGCCAGAAAGTTCAAAGCGTAAACTTCCCCGATGGTTGTAAAAAAGAGCAAAATCTAGGGCTTGCTCGCCAAATTGTTCCCTAATTTGTTCTTGCATAAATTTTATTGGTTTCGGACTGCTGTGATAGGACTAAACTCCTTACTACGAACTTTGAAAAAATGAATACAAAATACACGAATAATTTTGCTTTGGTACTTACCGTGAATTACGAGAATGTTGACAATTTTTGTTTTGTACTTAGCTACCTGAGTTTGACATAAGGTATTTTGTGGATAACTTACCATAAAATAACCGTAAAGTAGGAGTCTCAAAGCCTGATTCTCAAAGTTGAGAACATCATAACTCCGTGTTCACAACAAAAGCCTAACCCCGTTGCGTAGCATAACGTAGTCGCACTCCTAACACCGAATTCAGACTTAGCTGCATTCTACCGATGGAATAGTTTACTATTACAATAAATTAAGAAGTACAATAAATTAAGAAGGCTGACAGGGCTGTTCTTACTTGCTAACCCATCCCGACCAGAGACTCTATGACCGACGTTCCTGTTTCTCGTATTCGTAACTTCTCCATCATTGCCCACATCGACCATGGGAAGTCAACCTTGGCTGATCGTATGCTGCAAGATACCGGAACCGTTGCCCAACGGAAGATGAAAGATCAATTCCTCGATAACATGGATCTAGAACGGGAACGGGGGATTACTATCAAGTTACAGGCAGCGCGGATGAAATATACGGCAAAAGATGGGGAAGAATACATTCTAAACCTCATTGATACCCCTGGTCATGTAGACTTCTCCTATGAGGTGTCCCGTTCTTTAGCCGCTTGCGAAGGGGCGTTATTAGTAGTAGATTCATCCCAAGGGGTAGAAGCCCAAACCTTAGCCAATGTATATTTAGCTTTAGAAAATAACCTAGAAATTATTCCCATCTTAAATAAAATTGACCTTCCAGGAGCAGAACCAGAACGGGTAGCGAGTGAAATTGAAGAAGTCGTCGGTCTTGATTGCAGTGATATTATTAAAGCCTCGGCTAAAAATGGGATTGGGGTTGATGAAATTCTAGAGTCTATTGTTCATCTGGTTCCTTCTCCAGAAGATACTGTTAATAAACCATTACGGGCTTTGATTTTTGATAGTTATTATGATCCATATAGGGGAGTAATTGTTTACTTCCGCGTTATGGATGGAACGGTTAAAAATGGCGATCGCATTCGCTTAATGGCTTCTGGAAAAGAATACGATCTCGATGAATTAGGGGTTCTTTCTCCCACCCAAGTTCAAGTCGATAGTCTCCACGCTGGAGAAGTAGGCTATTTAGCGGCAGCGATCAAAACTGTAGAAGACGCACGAGTCGGGGATACTATTACTCTAGCAACAGAACCCGCCAAAGATCCTCTCCCAGGCTATACAGAAGCTAAACCAATGGTGTTTTGTGGTTTATTTCCCACCGATGCGGATCAATATGAAGATCTACGAGAAGCTTTAGATAAGCTTAAACTCAATGATGCAGCCTTATCCTATGAACCCGAAACCTCTAGCGCGATGGGGTTTGGTTTTCGGTGTGGGTTCTTGGGGTTACTTCACATGGAAATTGTTCAAGAAAGATTAGAAAGGGAATATAATCTTGATTTAATTACCACCGCACCATCCGTAATTTATCGGGTGACAACCATCGAAGGAGAAGTGATCGAAATCGATAACCCCAGTTTACTTCCTCCCCCCCAAAAACGGGAAAAAATTGAAGAACCTTATATCCAAGTAGAAATGATCACCCCTGAAACTTATGTAGGAACTTTGATGGAATTATGTCAAAGTCGTCGCGGGGTGTTTAAGGATATGCGTTACTTTACCCTATCAAGAACAGCTTTGATTTATGAGTTACCTTTAGCAGAAGTTGTTACCGACTTTTTTGATCAATTAAAGTCGCGATCGCGGGGGTATGCTAGTATGGAATATCAATTAATTGGTTATCGAGAAAACCCCTTAGTTAAATTAGATATTCTAGTCAATGGAGATGGGGTAGATGCGTTGGCGATGATTGTACACCGAGATAAAGCCTATTTTGTTGGTCGCGCGTTAACCGAAAAACTCAAAGAATTAATTCCCCGTCATCAATTTAAGGTTCCCATTCAAGCCGCTATTGGCTCAAAAGTTATTGCTAGCGAACATATCCCTGCACTGCGTAAAGACGTATTAGCAAAATGTTATGGCGGAGATATTTCTCGTAAGAAGAAACTGTTACAAAAACAAGCCAAAGGGAAAAAACGCATGAAGTCTATCGGAACTGTCGATGTTCCCCAAGAAGCATTTATGGCGGTGTTGAAATTAGATACACAGTAGTTAGTATAAAAGGCAAGTTAAACCTTTATTCAATAAATACGAGAGCTGTTCTCACAGCCTTTGCCTTCTCTGGTTAATTCTTTAGGATTGAGGAATTGTGTCAGTTTTATTATTGAAATTAACCTCGACAGTCACCAGTGTTAGTTGTGATCATCTGATGAATCTATCTGCCAATAGTTTGGATTTTGATAACACCATTCTCCCACAAAAGAACGCTCAGTATCTGATCTTAAAATAGTGTAGCGATCTACAGCTATCCATCCTGCTATGGTATAAGGTTTTGGAGAACTTGGTAGGCTAATTTTTTCACCTTGCATGACTGGTGGGATGAAAATGGAATGCATCAAATTTAGGCCACCTCCAAAATTAGTACACACGAGTCGCTTCGTAGTGCGATTTTTTTTTCGAGTTAATCTTCTTTTTTGTAAGAAGCGACAGATATTACTGATAGATAACTTCACACCTGTTTCGAGAGCGATCGCTTCTTGTAACTCCTCTAACCCTCTTCTGTCACTCTCCGAGATTTCCTATTAATAAAAGGTTTTCAAGAACAACGCTCTCAATTTGAGGTATATTAAATACGATTTAGCAAAATTGTACATGCGAATAACTCCAAAAATAAATGGAGAAGGTCGATTTTAAAACTCAAGAAATTATAAATAAAGTCACTAGGTAAGACTGTCAGAACGAGAAATCTGGTACAATCTATGGGAGTTTATGATCTTACGATCAATCTCAGTTAGTCAAACTTTTGGAACATATGGACAATATACCCAATCACCTCAGTAAAATCGATGGGCAGTTAGGTAAGCTAACTATATTCGGGTTTCCATTTGAAGAGCTTGCCCTTAATGCTTCCTTTGAAGAGATTATCTATTTATTTTTGCATGGTCATCTTCCGAATCAAGGTGAATTGGACGGACTCACTGAGAAATTACTAGCTCATCGAAATCTTGACGGCAAAATATTAGATATTCTTAAAATTGCCGCAGAAAACCAGATTGAACCCACTGAAGCTTTGCGCGTTGGCGTTAGTTGCCTTTCCTTGGATATGGCTTCAAATCGGATAGATAAAGAGGGAATTAGTGGCGCACTGAAAATAATTGCTTCAATTCCTGTGATTACTGCAACCTATTGGCGGTTAATTAATAACCAAACGCCGATTGTGATTCATTCAGAATTAGGTCATGCAGCCAACTATCTATATATGCTAACGGGAAATGAGCCTACACCTGAAGATGTTCGCTCCCTTGAGACCTATCTAAATACCGTGGTTGAACATGGACTTAATGCCTCTACGTTCGCTGCACGAGTGGTGATGTCAACTCGCTCAGATTTTGTGTCTGCTATAACCGCCTCCATTGGAGCTTTGAAAGGCATTCTCCACGGAGGAGCTCCAGGACCTGTTCTCGATATGTTGTTAGAGATTAAAGATTCTTCTGAGATAGAACTTTACTTACGACGTAAATTTGAAAATAGGGAACTGTTGATGGGCTTTGGTCATCGAGTCTATCGAGTAAAAGATCCACGAGCAGTGCTTCTCTCAGAAGTAGCAGAGCAAATGTGGGATCGCAAGGATGGTTCAGACCTCTGGAATCACGCAGTTGAGTTGGAAAGAATTGCCTTAAAGCTTCTCAAAGAATATAAACCTAATCGCAGTATTCAAACTAACGTAGAATATTACACAGCATTGGTCTTGTATGGACTAGGTATTCCCTCATCCCTGTTTACATCGACCTTCACTGTTAGCCGAGTTGTGGGATGGTTAGGACACTGTTTTGAACAACTTGAGCAAGATCGTATTATTCGTCCCCAATCCACATACACCGGACCTCGTGAACAAAAATGGTGTCCCATTGCCCAGAGAGCATAAACAAAAGATGGAGCAAGGCTCATAGCAAAAACTGTCTCAAGTATGGCAGTCAAAGCATGGGTTAGGATACGCTGAATTGTTGAAATCCAATTATAGAGTAAGTTGTCCTTCTGTCTTCTGCGTCTAAGCCTTCTGCTTTATTTATCATTTCAAGAGGTAATTGAGCCAAATTGTTCAGTGAAAACAGAATGCAAAACCGTAAAATGATATCTTCTATTCAAGAACAAAGCAACATAAAATTTAATGGAAATTCTCCCCTCAGAAATTTTAGGGATAAGTAAATTTGATCAATGTGTTCTCAATATCTCTCTCATTAATATTTGTAACCAAGAGAGTTATGTGGGAAAACAAATGAGAAAACTGTATAACGCTTGGAAAGCCGAAACAGACGAAGCTGTTAATAACCCTTGGTTAGATTTACATCAATTTACAATTTATGTTCCCCATCCTGACCAAAAATATGAGGATGTTACTTTAGAACAGGGTTTAACGCTTGGTTATAACATAGAAGTGAAACCCATTGAAGATATCACTAAAGTTCCTTATAAAATCCCTCATGGAGGACATTTCATTGTTGTTCTAAAACAGACCAAAACCGATTGTGGTTTTAGAATAGCAGCTACTGGAATTTTTGTCCGTTCTCTTGCAGTTTTTAGCCTTGATACAGTTATTGATCCTGAAGAAGGTAAATACCAAACCCTTGTTGTCAAACACCCTATCATCAGAGATTATCCTCAAAATTGGCAACAACAAATGGAAAAGTTTTTGCAAGGAGAAATAGCAGAAGAAAACCTTCCTAGTCTGATTAAATATGTTGATCAAGCTGAAAATAATGACTATAGATCTCCGTCTTGGAATGAGATTTATTTATCTGGCCAAGGTTTTGTCATGTAACCACCTAGAAGCTTAATGTTAAATAATATAACTTATGAATTGTTTACAATAATTTTCATAGCAAACGCAATAAAAAAAGACTGAATAAACAGTAATAAAATAATTCCAATAATAATTAAGATAACATAGCGTTTAACCATTGCCAGCAATGCTCGAACCACCGCCCGACTAATGGTTTGTTCTAGTCCGTTATTGGTCATTACTTTATAGACAATTTTATCGACTTCCTCGTCAACTCTTCTACTTATAGATCTTTTGCGCTTTTGATTGGAATATTCTGTTTGATCCATTGAACTGTAACTCAACTATCATCTTCTGTGAACTTTAGCAGATTTAAGTCTCGTGTAACCCAAAATTGGGAATTTCTATTTTAAGGGTTTTGGCGATCGCATCAATTCAGATAATTTTTGATAAGTCAAAGAAACGCTCAGGAGTTGGACATAAACCAACAACACTATATCAACTTATGTGAATAACCCTAGAATCTTTCCCTATTGGCTGTTCCGAAGTTCTCTGCAAAGCACTCAGCTTAGTCGTCGTTCAGTGAAAAACAATAGTTATTATTTTTTATACTAAATAACTTTAAATATAATTTTTACTTATTAAAGACTTAAAAAATTGACATTTTACAAAGCTTATGTAGTCAAGCCATAATGAGACATAAGCAAATTTAAGTTTTGTAAAAAATTTATTAGGAGGCAGCAGCGTATGGTTGCACTCACAGTTCATAGTAGGGATTGTACTCGATCAAGTCGTTTAACTGCACAAACGAGAGACATTGGGCAAGAAACAAGAGTTATTCGTTGTTTAGACTGGGATCGCGATCGCTTTGATATTGAGTTTGGCTTAAGAAATGGAACAACTTACAATTCCTTTTTAATACAAGGGGAAAAAACCGCTTTAATTGACACCTCTCATCGGAAGTTTGAGCAATTATATTTGGATAATTTAACCAGTTTAGTCGATTTGTCAACCCTTGATTATCTGGTTGTTAGTCATACCGAACCGGATCATAGTGGGTTAATTAAAGATATTTTAAAACTAGCTCCCCAAATTACTATTGTCGGTTCAAAAGTCGCCATACAATTCTTAGAAAATATGGTGCATCGACCCTTTAACAGTTTAATTGTCAAGAGTGGATCTACCTTAGATTTAGGGAATGGACATGAATTAAACTTTATTTCTGCCCCTAATCTTCACTGGCCTGATACCATCTTCACTTATGATCAAAAAACCAGCATTCTCTATACTTGCGATGTCTTTGGAATGCACTACTGTGATGATTATCTCTATGATGAAGAACCCGATCTACTCCAAGGAGATTTCAAGTATTATTTCGACTGTTTAATGGGTCCTAATGCCCGTTCAGTTTTAGCAGCGTTGAAACGCATCGATAAGCTAAATATTGATACCATTGCCACTGGACACGGACCATTGTTAAAACATCATATTCCCCAATGGGTTAGTAATTATGGTAAATGGAGCAAAGAACAGGCTAAAACCGATAATTTAGTAGTCATCTTTTACGACGAAAACTATGGTTATGGAGAAGAGATCGCTAGACATATTGCCCAAGGACTGCAAAAAACCGAGGTTAACATTGACTTAATTGATTTATCCACCACTGATCCTCATGAAACCAGACACTTAGTCTATGAAGCCAAAGGGTTAGTGTTGGGTATGCCTTCCCAAAGTGATGATCATGCTCAGGTCATGGTTAATACTATTTTAGCCGTTGCCCACCCCAAACTTGCCATCGGTTTATTTGAGTCAGGAGGAGGAGAAGACGAACCCATTTACCCTCTACGCAACAAATTTCAAGAAATTGGCGTAACCGAGGGATTTCCCCCCATTTTGCTGAAAACCGCTCCTACTCCTAGCACCGAAAAAATAGCCGAAGAAGCAGGAACGGATCTCGGTCAATGGATCACCCGCGATCGCTCTATCAAAACCTTAAAAAACATCGATTCGGAGCTAGAGAAAGCATTAGGACGCATTAGCAATGGATTGTATTTAATTACAGCTAATAAAGGGGAAATTGCCGGATCGATGTTAGCCTCTTGGGTCATTCAAGCGAGTTTAGAACCCTTGGGGGTTGCCATTGCGGTGTCCAAAGATCGGGCTATTGAGTCATTATTGCATCCAGGCGATCGCTTTGTTCTCAATGTACTCGAAGAGGGAAATTCTCAGGGGTTGATGAAACACTTTCTTAAACGCTTTCCCCCAGGGGCTGATCGCTTTGCTGGCATTAAAATCTACCCTGCTAAAAATGGTTCTCAGATTTTAGCCAATGCCTTAGCTTACCTTGAATGTCAAGTGACAAGTCGCATTGACTGCAGAGATCACTGGATTATCTATAGCACAGTTCAAATTGGACGAGTCTCGAAAGTGGACGGTATAACAGCAGTTCATCATCGCAAAGTTGGAACTCATTATTGAAGATAGGCAAGAGACAACAGGCAACGGACAATAGGGTTATATCATCGCAAGATTTCCTTATCTTTTTCCATCTCCTAGTCTCTTTATCTTCCCATTCATTATTAACCTTTTAAAATCTTAAGATCATGTACGAATCTTTAAAAAATACCTCCCCACAGCGCAAAAGTTGGCTTAACTTAAACCGTATCGTCAACATTCTGGAAGTAATTCAAGATGCCATTGTCATCTGTCTGTGTTTGGGACTATTTTCCTTCATGGTGTTGCAACTGTATTCAATGGTATTGTCTCTCTTGCCACCGGTGCAATTTCAGGTGGTCACAGCTGACATTTTATCCTTGCTTATTTGGGTGGAATTGTTCCGTTTATTGATTATTTACCTCAAAGAACAACGTATTTCTATCGGAGTTGCCGTAGAAGTAGCCATTGTCTCAGTTTTACGAGAATTTATTGTCAGAGGAGTCCTGGAAATTCCTTCAACGCAAGTATTAGCAACCTGTGCCTTTTTACTGGTTTTGGGGACATTAATGGTGATTCGAGTTTGGCTTCCTCCTACTTTTGACGGAATTGATCCCGAACACACCGTATCCCAACGCCATCAACAACGTTCAACGGCAAAAAAAGTACAAAATAATGGTAATCACGCTATTTTAGCGAAAAATTAAGTCCTGAATTCAGATTTCGAAGTTTAGTCTATTCTTCTTTGTCTCCTTGTCTCCTTGTCTCCCTGCTCCCTGCTCCCCCTCTCTCCCCTGCCTCCTCATCAAAATAACCGACTATCATCAAATATCAATCATGCTTACCTCAACCTGTCTTCCTACCCGTCCCCGTGATGTTCAAACTGTTACCATTGGGACAAATACGACGATTTTTCGCTCTCGAACCTGGGAACGTCTCAAATTTGAAGTAGAGTATGCCCTATGTAAAGGAACAACAGCCAATACTTATTTAATTGAAGCGGATAAAATAGCCTTATTTGACCCGCCAGGAGAGTCTTTTACTGAGATTTTTTTAGAAAAACTAGAACATTATCTGGCTTTATCGGAGATAGACTATGTAATCCTCGGTCATGTTAATGCCAACCGTATGGCTACATTGAAAATTTTACTGGAAAAAGCTCCACAAATTACTGTAGTTTGTTCTAAACCGGCTGCTAAAACCCTAAAAGCGACACTTCCTCAATGGAAGAACCAAATTAAAGTCGTGCGTTCGGAGGATAGCTTAGAGTTAGGACAAGGTCATCAATTACAGTTTACCTTTATTCCAACTCCTCGCTGGCCCGATGGACTGTGTACCTATGATGATAAAACTCGTATTCTTTACACCGATAAATTATTTGGTCTACATCTATGTCACGATGCGGTGTTTGATGACGACTGGAAAGAGTTAGATCACGATCGCCGTTACTATTTTGATTGTCTTCATGGGGCGCAAACAAAACAAGTTACGGAGATTTTAGATAGAATTGAACCATTTTCTGCTAAATATTACGCCCCTGGTCATGGGGTAATCGTACGCTATAGTTTAAGTCGTTTAACCTACGATTATCGTCAATGGTGTCAACAACAGCAGTGTCAAGACTTAAAAGTGGCCTTATTGTACGCTTCTGCTTATGGAAATACAGCCATTATGGCTCAAGCGATCGCCCAAGGGATCATGGATCAAGGGGTCGGGGTAGAATTAATTAATTGTGAGTCAGCGACAACCGAAGAAATTACCCGCGCTATTGAAGACTGTGATGGTTTTGTGATTGGTTCTCCAACTCTGGGTGGTCATGCACCCGTACAAATTGAAACTGCGTTAGGAATTGTGTTAGGGAATGACAGTAAAACCAAGTTAGCGGGGGTATTTGGGTCTTATGGCTGGAGTGGGGAAGCTGTTGACTTAATTAGTCAAAAATTGCAAGATGGCAACTATAAGTTAGGATTTGAGCCGCTACGGGTTCGTTTCAGTCCCGATGAATCTGCCGTAGAAAACTGTCAACAAACAGGGGCTAACTTTGCTCAAACCTTGAAAAAACGTCAAAAACAAGGATCTGTCACCTCTGGGTTAACCACGGTGCAAAGCGATCGCACCGAA
Source organism: unicellular cyanobacterium SU2 (assembly GCA_002110465.1). Classification (GTDB taxonomy): domain Bacteria; phylum Cyanobacteriota; class Cyanobacteriia; order Cyanobacteriales; family Microcystaceae; genus Rippkaea. The sequence continues at coordinate 24,025 of NEED01000079.1, forward strand.
CAAGCGATCGGGCGTATTGTCGGTTCTCTGTGTGTGATTACCACCTGTCAAAACCACAGTCATCAAGGGTTTTTAACCTCTTGGATCTCTCAAGCAACCTTTACTCCACCAGGGTTAATGATTGCTATTGATAAAAAACAATGGAATGAAGCAGATTTTAACCCACAAACTCCGTTTATTGTTAATCTTCTTAAAGAAGGGCGCAATGTCAGGAAACATTTTTCTGAGTGCAAGAGTAGTTCTTTTGAACAACTGGAGACAGAAACCGCGTCCAATGGTTGTTTGATTTTAAAGGAGGGTTTAGCTTATCTTGAATGTACCGTACAAAAACGCATCGAGGCCGGCGATCGCTGGTTAGTTTATGCACTGGTTAACCAAGGTAATGTTTTAGAAGGGACAGGGTTAACGGCGATCGCTCATCGAAAATCAGGACGACAACTATAATCGATTTTCCTGATATCGCTTTTGCTTCATTTTGAGGTGTTAAACCCAAATTTTTCATCAAATCTAGTGATAAAAACGGATTGGGTTTGGCATCCTCTTACCTTTAAAAAAATTTACGGTAAATGTTCCTGTTGAAAAAAAACAGGAATACTATATTGTTGATTTAAGAAAAATAACTAGAGAAGTTCAATGACTCGCAAACTGCTGTAGGCAATGTTTTTTTAATATGTCTGCGTTAGAAAAAGTATTAATGTAACTTATATTTTAGCGATCGCAAAGAATTGAAAATCAAATCGCTGTAACTATTGCATAACAAGGATTTCAGAGGTTGGCTGCCCCATATCGCACGAACCCTATATTACCGCCTAGTTGTCAGATAAGGAAGATCCTTAGACATGGAAATAAGTAGAAATAACAGAAAATAAGTAGAACTATTTCACCATTGCCCCCGTTTTGGGGGATTTTTTTTCCCTCATTTTTGGGACTGACATCTCAAGTTTTGTGAACTTATACTAAGACCAGATTATGCCGCACTTAACAACGCCATAAGTATTGACCGTGTAACTTCTCGTGAGACCCCGTTATCTTTTTTGTCCACTTAGTTATATTGCACCCTCCTCAAATTATGCCTTTAACTACCATGAAAAAGCCTACTATTCCTCTTAAATCCTTACCTAACCTCAAAAAAGTCCAAAAGCTCAGAATTGCCTTTTATTCCCACGATACAATGGGTTTAGGTCATAAGCGTCGAAACCTCTTAATTGCCCAAAGTTTAGCCCATTCTGCTCTTAATGCAGATATCTTAGTGATCAGTGGAATGAGTGATATGACCAAAGTGGGGACTCATCCGAACATTGAATATTTAACCCTACCTGCTTTATATAAGACCAAAGAAGGGCAATATCAAGCCCGTCGTTTGGATATGTCCCTTGATGCTATCATTAAACTGCGATCGCAAGTCATTCGGGTAGCTATCAAGAATTTTCAGCCGGATGTCTTTATTGTGGATAATGTTCCCAGAGGGGCCGAAGGAGAATTAGATCGTACCCTCAAATATTTACGCAACCAGGGTAAAACCTTTTGTGTTCTTGGGTTACGAGATATTTTGGATCAACCAGAGGTCATTATCCCAAGTTGGAAAAAGACCAAAAATGAAGAGACGATCGCTCGTTTCTATGATAAAGTTTGGATTTATGGTGATGCCACGGTTTACGATGCCATGAAAAAGTATCAATTTTCGGCTGGGGTTGCAGCTAAAACTCGCTACACAGGGTATTTAGACCAACGGTATCGCTTAAACTATACAAAATCTCAGGAAAAACAGCCCATAAACCAAAAATCTGAACGCCTAGCCCTTTGTTTGGTGGGTGGGGGACAAGACGGTTATCAATTAGCAAAAGGGTTTGCCCAAGCACAGCTACCCCAAGATACTAACGGAATTATCATAACAGGTCCTTTGATGCCCAGTCAACTGCGTCAACAGTTACACCATGAAGCAAAAAATAGACCTAATTTACAGGTATTAGATTATGTTTCTGAACCCACTTTATGGCTACAAAAAGCAGATTTTGTGGTAGCCATGGGGGGCTATAATACCACTTGTGAAATTTTATCTTTTGAGAAACGAGCGTTAATTGTTCCTCGTATTCAACCGAGAGAAGAACAGTTAATTCGGGCGCAACGGTTACAAGCATTAGGATTAGTCGATATGTTACACCCTAATGATATTACCCCGAAAGCTTTAAGTCAGTGGTTATGTCAAGATGTGGTTAAACCTAACGTGCATGAAAATATTGACTTTAAAGGATTACAACGTATCCCTCAATATTTAGGAGAAATGTTAGCAGGATCTGACCCTATACTTCTCAAAGTCAGCTAAAAACTAGAACAATTTTCAAACAGCAAACTTAGTGAGGGAGGAACTTAATTTATGCGTGTTGGTTATGTGGTTAAACGGTATCCCCGTTATTCAGAAACCTTTGTAGTTAATGAAATTTTAGCCCATGAAAAAGCGGGATTAAACATTGATATTTTTGCCCTGCGTCCCCCTTGTGACACCCATTTTCAAAACTGTATTTCTCAGGTTAGGTCCAGGGTAACTTATATTCGTAAACCCATCCAGGGACGGATTAGTGAGTCTCTTAATAGTTTATCTCCAACTGCTGCTAGTTATTTTTGGGCAGAATTACAAGAATTAGGTAAATTAGTTCCTGATTTCTGGAGTAAACTATCTATAGCACAAGGAGAAACAGCGAGTACGGTTTATCAAGCTGCTTGGTTGGCCAGGGAAGTTAAGTTAAGAGGAATTACCCATTTACACGCCCATTTTGGGTCAGTTGCTACCAGTGTAACTCGCTTAACGTCTCACTTTGCGGATGTTCCTTATACGTTTACAACCCATGCTAAAGATATTTTTCATGAAAGTGTAGATATTGATGATATGAACCGAAAACTTAGGGATGCTTCGACTGTTGTTACGGTGAGTAATTATAATCAACAATACCTACAAAAAACTTACGGAAAAGTAGCTGATAAAGTACGAAGAATTTATAACGGATTGAATTTATCTCAACTTAATTATCAGTCTCCTCAATATCGTCCTCTTCGTATCATTTCAGTAGGTCGTTTGGTAGAAAAAAAAGGAACTTCGATTTTAATTGATGCTTGTTTTTTATTAAAAGAGTTAGGTTTTGAGTTTCATTGTCAAATTGTGGGGACAGGCGACTTAGAAACAAAATTAAAGCAGCAAATTGAAACATTAAAGTTAGATGACTGCGTTGAAATTATTGGGCCACATCCTCAGAATGAAGTGTTTAAATTGATTCAAGAGAGTGCCGTTTTTGCAGCCCCTTATATTATTGGAAAAGATGGAAATAGGGACGGTTTACCAACTGTATTATTAGAAGCAATGGCTTTAGGAACTCCTTGTATTGGAACGGATGTTACGGGTATTCCTGAAATGATTAAACATGAAGAAACAGGGTTAATTATTCCTCAAAATAATCCCGAAGCTTTAGCGATGGCATTACAAACTTTATTAATCAGTGAAAATATGAGAGTTCAGTTAGCAGAAAATGCTAGAAAACTGATGGAAACTGAATTCAATATTGAGCAAAATGCGGCTAGTTTAAGACAGTTTTTTCAGTGAAAAGTTATCAGTTATTAGGTAATAATTAGTTTGTTTTAGGAGGTAATTAATGATGCGTATTGCTTATATTTGTGCTGATTCAGGTATTCCTATTTTTGGACAAAAAGGATGTTCTATTCATGTGCAAGAAATTCTTAGAGGGTTTTTAAAACAAAATCATCAAGTCCATTTATTTAGTCCTCGGTTTGGTGAGAATAAACCCGATGATTTACAAACCATAAAATTACATGAATTGTTACCCATTCCGAAAGTTGCCCAAGGGTTAAGAGAAAAAATTGCTTTATCTATGAACTCAGAAATAGAAGCAGCGTTAGACTATGCAGAACCCTTTGATCTAGTGTATGAAAGGTATTCCTTATGGAGTTATTTCGCAATGGAATACGCTAGAAAAAAAGGGATTCCTGGGATTTTAGAAGTTAATGCACCTTTAATTTTAGAACAACAAAAACATCGTAGTTTAGTCCATTTTCAAGAAGCTGAAACCGTTGCCATCAAAGTATTTAATGCAGCGACAAGCATTATTGCTGTGTCTGATGAAGTGAAAAATTATGTCAGTCAATATGTTAAAAACCCTGACAAAATAAAAGTGATTCCCAATGGAGTCAATGCTGATCGGTTTCATCCTAAAAAGATCACACCTCATGCTTATTTTACCGTTGGTTTTGTGGGATCATTAAAACCTTGGCATGGCTTACCTATTTTATTAGAAGCTTTTGAACAATTTCATCATCATTATCCCCAAAGTAGACTATTAATTATCGGAAAAGGACCTGAAAGCGATCGCTTACAAACGGAAATTAATCAGAAAAATCTCAACTCAGCCGTACAGTTAACTGGGTCTGTACCTCCCTATGCTATCCCCTTTTTATTAGAACAAATGGATGTGGCAGTTGCCCCATATCCCCCCTTAGATAAATTCTATTTTTCCCCTCTGAAAGTCTATGAATACATGGCCGCAGGGTTACCAGTTGTGGCCAGTAATATTGGGCAAATAAGGGACGTTATTAAACATGGAAACAACGGGTTATTGTGTCTCCCTGGAGATAGTAACGCCTTAACAGAAGCCTTTGTCCGTTTAATGCGATCGCCCCAACTTCGTCACCAGTTAGGCACATCAGCCCGTCAAACGATCCTCGATCATTATACCTGGGATCAGGTGGTAGAGAAGATTTTACGGTTAGCAAAAGAAGCAAACAAAACTTACCTAAACGTTGCGTAGTGAAACGGAGAAACCAGTAATGACAACAACAAAATCATTAAAAAGTACAATTCCCAATTTAGGGCGAATTTTAGCCCGTTTTTGGCCTTATTTGCGCCAAGAAAAGTCATGGCTAGGGTTTGCCATGTTAGCGGTGACGGGAGATGTGGTGTTACGCATTCTCGAACCCTGGCCCCTGAAATTTATTTTTGATCATGTTCTCATCCAAGATCAGTCCTCATTGCCGGTTTTTGAGGCTATAAGCCCCCTTGCTGTCTTAACCCTTTGTGCGTTAGGAATCATCGGTATTACGGGTTTAAGGGCGTTTTCAGCCTACTGGAGTACGGTTTCTTTAGCCACTGTGGGCAGTCGAGTGATGATTCAAGTTAGAGAACAGGTGTACCGTCATTTGCAAAGATTATCCCTGACTTATCATAACCAGGCCAGAAGTGGGGATCTCATTGTTCGGGTGAGTAGTGATGCGAGTCGCTTACAAGAGATTTTAATTACGGCAACGCTTCCCCTAGTTATCAGTATCATGACGTTATTGGGGACAGTAGGGGTTATGTTTTGGTTAGATGCCCATTTAACCTTATTATCGCTGTTAACCTTCCCTTTATTTATTTTTGCGTCTGGCCGTCTCAGTCAACGTATTCGGGCCGCGTCTATGATGCAACGACAACAGGAGGGGGAAGTTGCTGCTACTGCATCGGAGTCATTAGCAGCTATTAAACTAATTCAAGCGTTATCTTTAGAAAATGCATTTGCTGACAACTTTGCTAAACAAAATGACCAAAGTTTAAGCCAAAGTGTGCAAACACAACAATTATCCGCCTCTTTAGAACGGGTGGTGGATGGCATCATTGCCTTAGGAATGGCGATCGTTTTATGGTATGGATCATGGTTAGTGTTACGAGATGCCTTAACACCAGGGGATGTCATTGTATTTTTAACCTACCTTAAAAATAGTTTTAAACCAATTCAAAATTTTGCCAAATATACAGGACGGTTAGCTAAAGCGGCAGCCTCTGGGGAACGTATTTTAAACATATTAGATGAAACCCCAGAGATTAAAGATTTACCCAACGCCATGATCGCCCCTTCTTTCCAGGGAAATATAATGTTTCAGGATGTTAGTTTTGCTTACAATTATTCTCATCCTATCCTTAATAAGATTAATTTAGATATTAAACCAGATCAATTTGTTGCTGTTGTGGGACAGTCGGGTAGTGGCAAATCAACCTTAATGAGTTTATTACTCAGATTGTATGCTCCCGTATCAGGAAATATTCTAATTGATGGGCAAAATATTCGCAATTATACGTTAAAGTCTTTACGTTCTCAGATGAGTGTGGTTTTACAAGAAAGTCTTTTATTTGCAGCGACTATTAAAGAGAATATTGCCTATGGAATGGATAATATTACTGATGAAGAAATTATCAAAGCTGCTAAGTTAGCCAATGCCCATGATTTTATCGAAAAACTACCCCAAAAATACGATACTTTTGTAGGAGAAAGAGGGGCAACTTTATCAGGGGGACAACGACAAAGAATTTCTATTGCTAGGGCTGCTATTCGTCAAACTCCCATCTTGATTTTAGATGAACCAACAACAGGACTTGATCAAAAAAGTGAAAAAGCTGTTATCGAAGCTTTACAAAGATTAGCTAAGAATAGAACCACATTTTTAATTACTCATGATCTTTCATTAGCAACTCAAGCTGACATGATTTTATATATAGAAAGAGGACAAGTTTTAGAACAAGGAACCCATTGGGAATTATTGCAAAAAAAAGGGCTATATTCCCAATTATATAGAATTCAATGTCATAAAAATAACCAGTCTTTTGAACCATTACCTATTGCAAAATAACCGTAAGCCGATGAACTCCCCACCCTACAAACAAGGAAAATTAAACTATGAATATTCAAGTTGACGACTCATTTAATCTACTTTCTGATCCTAATTTATTGTTTCTAAAAGATGCTTTATTACCTAATAAAGTTGAACAAGCTTTTAAACACTATTTTCCAGATATCATCAAAAATAATTGCTTATCTGAAATTAAAATTATCCGTTACAAAACACAAAAACGCTGTTTAATTGAATATCAATTCACGGGTGAAAAAGAATTTAGCTTACTCGGAAAAGTAAGATTTAAAGGGACTGATACCAAAAGTTATTATCTACAAAAATATCTGTGGAAAAATGGCTTTAATGATCACAGTTTAGACAATATTTCTGTTCCTCAACCTATTGGGGTTATTCCTCAGTGGAAAATGTGGTTACAGAGAAAAGTTCCAGGATATACTACCACCCTTTTATTAGGTAAACCCGATGGGGTTAATATTGCCGAAAAAATTGCTTACGCTGCTTATAAATTACATCAATTTCCTGCTAAAACAGATCGCTATCATATCATTGATAATGAACTGCATATCTTACATCAAAAATTACCATTAGTTATTAAATTGTATCCCCAGTGGAAGAGTCGAGTTAGGGAGATTTTAAAACAATGTAATAAGTTAGGTAACCGTTTATCTTATATTCCGTGTGTCGGTATTCATCGAGACTTTTATGCAGACCAAATTATCATTAATAGTTCTTGTCTTTATTTACTGGACTTAGATTTATATTGTTATGGTGATCCGAGTTTAGATATTGGTAATTTTATCGCCCACATTACTGAATATAGTTTAAGGGTTTTAGGGGATTTTCAAGCCTTAAAAGATCGAGAAATAGCCCTGCAAGAAGCTTTTATTCAACTAACAGGAGAAGAAAGCAGACAAAGGATCATGATTTATAAATTCCTAACTTTAGTTAGACACATTTATATTAGTACGCAAATAAAAGAACGGAATGTTTATACAGAAGATTTAATCAGGTTATGTGAAAGTTATTTAGAAACAGAAATGATTTAACTTGTTTGTACAGCCTAAAAGGCTGTGTTACGATACATAGAAAAACTATAGCTTAATTTGATATGATGATGTTAATTCTCAAAAGGTGTTAAAGACTTCAGTTGTCATTGCGAGGGGAAAAACCAATATTAACCTTTAACTCTCACTAAAAATACTCCTAAGCAATCTTCAAATAACCCCAAAAATAGCTTAATTTACTTATTACTATATTCGTAATAATACTCCTTTATATTTTTAGCTATTTTTGAGAACTTATATAGCAATCGGATTTGATTTGTGAAAAACCATAAGCTTCCCGATAAAAAAGAAAAATCCTTATTCTAACCTGAGTTCGGGATAAGAAAAGGGAGGAGTAGTAAGCTGAAAAGAACCAAACTATTCAGCAACTCCGCCCCATGTTCAGTATAGATGCTCTATTTTGCCATGTAGACGATCTCTTGGTGCGCGTTCCCTTGCGCCGTGAGACGGCGCGGGGTCGCACCGCTTTCTGCCAAATTTTTGAACCTCAATGGCGTAAACAGTTAATCCCACATTCCGCACTTCAAAATGTAGTATTAAAGAAATCTCAAAAAGATGCTTGTATTATTAATAAGTTCTCTATTTCAAAAAGAGAACTACTGTTCAAGAATGTTGGATTAGCATTTAGCGGGTAT
>NEED01000080.1 GCA_002110465.1 unicellular cyanobacterium SU2
ATCTACCTTTAATCGCCCTTTTTCTACCCTGCAAGATTTTCTGCAATTAATTGACCTCCCCGCTAAACCCCTACGCTCAAAACCCCTCCCTTACCTGCTACGCTTTGGCTATGCCTCTTACACCCACCATCTTAAAAGAGATTTCCGAGATATTTTAGAACAACTGGGCTGGCGTTGGGCTGTCCCTTCTCATCCGGCTTACGAGTATTTATTTAGCCTACCGCCAGAGCCTCGTCATCAACAAGTCTTTCTCGGAGCCTTTCCTACCTATGCCCCTGATGAAGATCAAGCCTTAGCCCTAAAACACTCAATCTCCTCTCCAGTTACGGCGGTTATTGGCCCCCCAGGCCATGGGAAAACAGAAACAGTATTACACAAAATTGCTCACCAAATTGTCAATCGGGCTGTGTTATTAGCCACCAAAGGAGTTGATGAAAGTAACCTCACGGTAGTCGCTAGTACCAACAACCGAGCCGTTAACAATATAGAAATTCTCTTAGACGAAAAATTTCCCACCGATTTTTTCTATCTCTCCCAAGCGGGTGAGGAAAGAAATTTAATCAACCAGAAAGTTATCCCTAAATTACAAGCTGCTCTCAATTGGTTAGGGGAAGTCAGGTTTAATCAAAGTGAATGGGAGACAACCAAACAGCAATTATTAGAAACAGTTAGAGAGTTTCAGTTTCATCAAGAGCAGGATAAATTTTACCAACGACAGCGAACCATTGATGAGCAACAGTTAGCCCAATATCAAGTCGAGATTGAAAAATTAGGGGCCGCAATTGTTGCCCAAACGAGGGAACAACTGCCGTCTTTATCTGAGGAGGCGGAAGATTATTCTCAGTTTCCCACTGAAGCGATGGAACGCATTGCTCAACAATTAGAGTTGGCCTGGCGTAAGCTGTCTAAAAGAAATCGTCCCCCTCGTCGTTGGTATCAACGAATTTTAAATGGACTACTAGCCGTTTGGCGATTTTGCACGGGACAAACAGAACGGGGGATTATTTCTCGTCTCAATCAAACCATTGCCAAAGATGTTGCTGTCACCAAAAACACGCCCTTTCCCCTAGAACTCATTCTTAATCGTAACCATTTAGCGTCTAGTCGAAGTCACGTTTTAGAGCAACTGACCACCGCCTCTCAATGGCAAGAACGTCTCTTAGAACACAGAAAAACCTCCTATCAGCTTGAGACTTTACAAAAACAACTCGCCGTTGTCCAACAGCAACAGAAAGAGATCCAAGAAAGACTGGCCAGCTATCCGACTCAAGCGTTTGACCGTCGCTTTTTTCGTGACCATCATTCCCTTCAAGTCCAGTTATTTCAGCTATCTTGGGCATTTCTACAACAAGAAGCCTTGCGAAAAAAAGATGAAATTATCCCTTCAATTAAGACTTATCTCGATGTTTTAAATGACACCTGAAATACAAAACGCCAATTTCGGCGAGAAGGACACAAGGTTTACCGTGATATCAGTCTTTTATTTCCTGTCTTTCTCAGTACCTTACACTCCCTACGTCGTCTGTTTCCTTACCTTCATCACCACTGTATTGACCAAGCCATCATCGATGAAGCGGGTCAAATTCCCCCTCATTTACCGTTTCCTCTCTTAGTTCGCAGTCGGCGAGCTATCTTTTTGGGAGATCCCTGGCAACTAGAGCCTATTGTTTCCCTAAGTGATGAAGAAAAAGAGGTCTATCGAGAAAGAGCCTTTCTCAGCAGAGATTTGACGGACAGTGACTTTGACCGCTACAGTCCCACCGCTTGTACTGCCTATCATCGAGCGGCCGGAGGCAGTGCCAAAGAAGGGGATTTAGGAAACGGTATTACCCTTAAACAACACTATCGTAGTGTTCCAGAAATCGCTAGTTTCTGCGCTCGTCTGTGCTATTCTGACATGATTATCCAAACGTCCCCTAAGCCTTCCCTATTGGGGGCAAATCTTATAGCTTGTCACGTTGAAGGCACGATAAGCGAACATACTAACGTAGCCGAAATTGATAGGGTTGAAACCCTAATCGAAGAATTGCTCAAAGCGGGATACTGTCTTAATTCCCCTGAGAATCACAACACAATTGGGGTAATTTCCCCTTACCGTCGTCAGGCAGATGCCCTCACTGAACGCTTACAGTCTCGTTGGAAAGCATTTCCTAATGATAGCCTCGGTACGGTTCATCGATTCCAAGGGGGACAAAAATCTGTGATTATTCTCTCGACCCGTCAATGTCAGTCCACCGATAGTCTCTGGTTCATTAACCGTCGTCCCAATTTGCTCAATGTCGCTGTCAGTCGCGCTAGAGAGTTGTTTATTTTAGTGGGGAATTTAGATGTACTCTTGACAGGAGACTATACAAAACAGTTAGTTGAATATATTGAACAGTTTGGCGAAGTCCGTTAGTTTTAGCCCAAATAATGCTAAAAAATATTGAATAGACGATCTCAACAGCACTTAATGTCAGTTTGAGAAAAGTCGTTACCTTTAAACAATAAAGGTTCTCCAGTTTGCTTGGCTAAAGCATAAGAAAAGCAGTCCCCATAGTTGAGACTAGCTGGATGCCGTCCTTTGCCGTATTGCCGATAAGCACGGCGGGCAATCTCCATTTGTGCGGTATCAAAAGGACAGAGATCGATCTCCGCTTTGAGGAGAAAAAAGTCGAGTTCTCGGTACGCTTCTTCCCCGTAACGGTTTTCTAAAACGATGCTGGTTTCAAGAACCGAAGCAGTGGAAATAAGACGACAAGAATCTGCTTCAATCTTGCGATTAAAATCATATCGTTCTGGTTCATCACACAAAATCGCTATCAGTGCGGAAGAGTCGATTACCATCAGTTGGGCAATCCCTGTTCGTCATAACCGATGATCTGCTGTGGTGAGCGTGAATCTTGTACGCTTAGAGAAGCACAACGCTGGGCAATGGCATCGAGTTCTTGAGCCAAAGAATAAGGGGAATTTTTAGGTTTCAGACGTTCTAGCCGTTCTTTGACCGAAATAAAAACCGCTTCAGTGATGGATTCACCCGTTAATTCAGCAAGCTGGCGGACAAGGGCATCGGTTTGGCTATCTTTGATACTAAGAGACATTTTTCTACCTTCTACCTTAATTTCTAGAATATAGAAAATTCCCAGCGGAGTCAAGCCAAATTCGGGGTTCTTTCTTTGTTGACAAAATTCACCCCTCAAGCAGATAGTGCTAACCCAAGCTAAACCCTTTGCGACGAGTTTCTTGTTGCTGCTGACTTATTTTGTTTTTTAAATAGTTAACAGTGCTATCAAGTCTCGTTCTATCTTGTTCACTCAAATTGTCCTGTTGAATTTCAACAATTCCCCCTGTTCCTCGCTTGTCAATCGCCATAAAAATTGGTTCTTGATTCTCTAGGTTAGTAACAGTTAAGGTGTCTCCCTGTTGAGCAATTTGATAAAATTTCCCTTGAAAATAGCTAGGATTATTTTTCGGTTCTCCAACAGTATTTAAAATATATTTGACTTGAGCATAAACTCGATACTTTTCTTTTAGCTGTTGCAGTTGTTCTTGAATAGGGGGAGATTCCCAATACTCAATTTTTTGCTGCATCTGTTGGGTTTGGGGATTTTCTCGCCAAGATAAATACGCTCTGGCTTCTTTTTGCCATTGCTTGAATTTGGCATCTTGCCCAGACAATTGACGCTCAAGATTACTCAACGCTATTTGTGTTGTACCAATATCAAATTTTAGTGCATCAATGACCTCTGCGTTTACACCAAAGGGGTTGAGTAAGGAACGAGGTTGACCAAGTTGTTTTAGTTCTTTTTGTTGTTGGCGTAATTGCTTTATAGTTTTCGCTTTCTCTTGTTTTAAGCTGTCAAGTTGTTGTTTTAATTGTTCACCTTTATGTAAACTAGGCTCACGGGGACAGGTCTTTTTCCACTCTTCTATAGCTTTTGTCAGAGTAATGAGTTCAGCATCGGTTAATTGAAGCTGTTTAGTTGAATCTTTATCTAAATTATCTGCCTCTTGTTGACTTGGTGACGCTACAAAAGTAGGCTTTTTGCTTAAAGATGCTGATGACTCTTGATGTCTCTGTTTGTCTCGACCTTTCTTTTTCTTCTTACTTTGAGAAACTTGTGTATTGACTAATGCTATGGCGTTCTCATTAGCCCGGCTAATTTGAACTGTAACCCCTAAATCTTGAGCATTGGCAGTATAAACCACAAATTCCTGTTTAGCCCGACTGGCCGCCACATAAAAGCTTTCTCGTCCAACGGTCAGGCTTTTGGCCGCTGACGCTGAGTAAATACAATAGTTAGCCGTCTGTCCTTGGCTACTATGCACAGTGTCTACATAACGATAATCACTATGGAGAAGCTGATTCGGGGCAAGGGTTTGGGTTTTCCCTTTGGTTTGAATCACAACCTGACCATCCTCTGTCACCCCTTCAATGGTAAAACGCTGTCCGTTGAGTTGGTTTTGCTCCTGGTTACGAATATTTTTAGTAAAGCGCATCTGTTCCCCAGGTCGAATTTCTACGGGGTGAACTTGATACACTTCTCGCTGTTTATATTTATTAAGGGGAAGGGTATAGTCAACCCCTGTGGTATCAATTAGCGTAAGAGTGTTAGCTTGCGGGTTCACCTCACTAACACGGTAGTAAAAGTCTCGACTAAATTGGGCTGATTCAGTTTTAAACTTGATAACATCCCCTCGTTGATAAGTGTGAGCTTGGGTTAGAGCAAATTTATCGATATCTTTGCGTTTGAGGGTTTGTAGAGTCAGACTTTCCTGGCCTAAAGTTCCTTCTTCGATTAATCCCTGACGCACCGTTTGGGTAATGGCTTGTTTGTCAGCATTAGTCCCCGCTAGAATTAGGGTTCTGTCCCTAATGTCTTTGGAACGAGTAAGATAATCTTGAGTAAGAGCTTCAATACGTTGTTTATCTTGGGGAATTTGACGGATTTTCTCGTGTTGATGGAGTTTAAGATAGGCTTGATTGACACTATCTTGGTCTTGGTCATGGGTGGCCATCAAGTCAACGACTTGTTTGAGGTGGGAATCACGCTGTCGTAGATTTTGGTCAATGATGGCAGTGGGAAGTCCTTGGTCTTGAAGCAGTTTAAAAGGCGCACCAGCTTCGACAGCAGACAGTTGTTTACTATCTCCTAAGAGGATGAGTCGGCTTTGTTTGGCTTTGGTTTTTTCAAGAAGCTGTTCCATCTGTTTTGTAGAGAGCATTCCGGCTTCATCCACTAACAGAATTTCCTGATTCGGCAGTTGTTCGTTGGGGGTGAGAAGGTAACTGGCAAGGGTTTGAGAAGAAATGCCACTTTCAGCCTGAAGAACATCAGCGGCCGCCGCAGAAGGGGCCAGTCCTCTAATTTGAACAAGAGGAGAATTAATTGATGAGTTCTCCCTTGTCTTCTTGTCCCCCTGTCCTTTATCTAAAGTCACTCCGTCAATCAAATCTTTGAACGCTTTCATGGTATAGGTTTTGCCTACCCCTGCATTACCTTGCACTAAAACCACACCATTGCGACTGGTGGCAATATGGTTAAGGGCTGCGGTTTGTCCTCGGTTTAGTCCCCTAGTTTGGGAAATAGCTTGAACCTGTTTAGTATTGGCTAAGGGTAAACAGCTATCTTGAGCTTGTTGAACCAGTTGAATAATTTTTTGTTCTCGTTTTAATTGCCCTTGGGTGGTTAGTCGTCCGTCGTGGGTAGGAATGAGTTGAGAAAAATGAGCGAGTTCTGACTGAATTGCCTGAGCATCATAATTGCCTTGACTTTGACGGAGGCATTCTTTAAGTAACTCATGAGAATGAAACGCAGTCGTTCGCTCGGTAAGAATTTCCGTAGCACTGTGGATGAGTTGAGGGATACTGCCTGGGTGAGAGGGCTGTTGATAGGTGTTTTCTAGACGATGACGGGGGGTTAAAGTCATCTCAATTCCGGCTTCAGTGGCTTTCTGCTTCCATTCGGCTAATTGTCGTTCCCTGTCTTCTGGCTCAAGATGATACCTTTTTTCTTTTCTAGTTTTGAGACAGAGGGCTTGTTTTTGTTCAGCCGTAGCGGTTTTTCGAGTGAGTCCGAGTTTTGCAAGTTCGGCTTCTATTTGGTTGCTACGGGTGGAGAAAATAGCATCGAGTTTTTCTTTGTTTACGCCAGCCAGTTCAAAGGTATGGTCATCTGTCCATTCTACTTCCCAACCAATAGCTTTCAGTTGGCCGGCTAGTTCATGAGCATAATAAGCTCCAATGGTTTTCTGTTGAATGTAGAGTTGAGCGTTGGCGACGGCTCTCCATTTTCCATCGGGGCATTGGGTTTGATTGAGGATGACACAGTGACTATGAAGTTGGGGGTCTTTGTTGCGGTTATCGTCGTGGTGAAAGATAGCGATTTGGGCAGTATTACTTTGCAGCAGTTTCTTTTGTCCTTGCTGTTTAGTTTGGTAAAAAATGCAGTGCTTTTCTACATAGTCCATCGTGGCACGGACGGCACTTTTATGGGCTTCAAGAATGGGAGTATTTCCCATAACGAGAGCAGCAACGCTGATGCTTTTCGGAGCCGAGAGGGTCACATCAGTCCCAGGTCGGTTTTGTCTTTTGCTTTGTTTTCGGTAGTTCTGTTGCTTGCGGAGAGGATTACCTTCGGGGTCTAAAGCTTGATAAGCGTTGTGAAAATGTTTCTCTTGAATTTGTTCCGTTAAGCCCTGAAT
Organism: unicellular cyanobacterium SU2; assembly: GCA_002110465.1. Lineage (GTDB taxonomy): Bacteria > Cyanobacteriota > Cyanobacteriia > Cyanobacteriales > Microcystaceae > Rippkaea. The sequence continues at coordinate 6,685 of NEED01000080.1, forward strand.
GTTAGCTGCTTGTCCAAACCATTCAGCGTTAGATAATGCGTCACCCTGAGTGTAGTAATTCTCTTGGGCGTAGTCTTGAGGATTGGTGTAGCATCGGCCAACAGTGGCTACCATAATCTGGGGCGATTTTCTCAGAAGAGTGGGCTATAATTAAATGATACTTTATTAAAGTACATAAGGTGTGATATTTTTAACAGGAATTTTATGGGATAATACTAGAATGGATATAGACACCGCCAACGGCGGTACATCCCAGACTTATTCTTCAAAAAACTTAAGCATTTCTGAAACAAATCAACTCAAACAAACCCCTTTCCCTTAGACATCAACCATCCCCGTCGTTCCTCTCGCTCAGTCAATTATGAAGAGTAAAAAGCCTACACCTGCTCAGGCGCAGTCCCAACAGACAAAGGAAAAGCTCGACTTCGACAAACCAGTTGAACTAAAAGCGAAGAATCAGGAAAATCTTGATAAGGATTCAACTTCGACAACCAATCTGCAAGTCCCTTCAGAAATCCTTACTCATCCTCCAACAGAACCGCCCCTGTATCAAAAAAATAATTACTTCACTCCGACGGCTACTGCCGCCCCTATCGTGTCTAGTCTCCGAGCGCAATTAAGGAAAGATCAGTGGGATAAAGACCCATCAGGACTGGGCTTCTTTCTACATCAAGCCAAGGGAAAGCCCAGCAACATCATTGAACATTACATCACTAATTCTGGAGATATTTCTCTTCTTCCCTGGGATGAAGCTCTACAAATCATTGATAAGTTTGGGTTACTCACAGCCAAGTTGCACTTAATTTTTGCTGCCCATACCATGAGGCAGGAAAAACCGTGGGAAAGTAAATTTACCCTTAAAGCGAGTGACATCACTACAGAACTAGGATGGGATAAACGCACAGACCTTAATCAATTTCAAAAGCTAACTGAAATTGCTAAAGCCGCTTTTGCTTTGGGATGTTTGACCATCCAAGCAACCTGGGTTGAAGGACAGGGAACTAAACAAGTTGAGTGTAGTGTGCAAACTTCCCGTATGTGGGAAACCATAGTGGATGTTAGAGGAGGACAACTCAACCTCAACAGGAAAATTGATGAGCCAACAGAAGTTTACATTACCATTAGACCTGGACTCTGGACTTATGCTTTTTTAAATCGGGCTGGCTATGAAGCAAAAAAAGCCCTCTATCAATTTGGCTATTTAGCCCAGGATCTTCTCAAAATTGATCTCTATCATGATGAACTCGCCTTACGTTTAGGACTTCATCTAACAGTAGAAAGCCGATTTCATGTTAGTGGCCTTTACAAAGTACAAACTTTATTAGAAGCCCTTCTGCCTAAAACCATCATTGATGAAGCAAGACTTAACCGTGATAAGGCTCGTAAGCTAACCAATCGCTGGAATCACGCCTTGGAAGTTTTATTAAGGCTCAAAAGAGCTTTTCAGATTGAATTTGACTCAGCCACCTATCCCGAAGAACTGCGACCAGGGAGTAAAACTCGAAAACCCAGGGGATATTTTGAGCAGTTACTAACGGCCAAAATTACTATCCTGCCACCTGCTCCCATTCCCGAACTAATCATGACTAAGGCCAAACCCTTACCAGCACGTTCTCAATCATCGCCTAAATCTCAGAAGGTAGAAACACCAACTACTTCTACTAATGAACTGACTGGCCATCAAATTCGACAAGCTCGACAAGCAAAAGGGTGGAGTCAAGCCAAATTAGCAGGATTGCTAGGAGTCTCACAACGTTACATTTCCATGTTTGAGCGCGATGAGCGAATTCCTAATGATAAACAGATATCTAAACTCCGAAAAATACTAGATATTTAATCAAAATCGCTCAATGGTCTATTTTTTAGCTTCACTCTCTTGAAGTCAAGAGTGGTAATTGTTCGTGAATGTACTCAGCTTGTTCTAAAACTCAGATTGTTCTAAATAGTTGTTCTAGTGTTCTAATTTTTGTTCTAAAAAAAAAAGTTGAAAAAATCGACCCTAAATGCTTGTCCTGTATAGCTTTGAGCTTTAGAACAAACTCTCTAGAGTGCTGCCACAAACTCTCTAGAGTGCTGCCACAAACTCTCTAGAGTGCTGCCACAAACTTTTTTCTAGAATCCTTACAAGACAAGCGATTTGGCGTTTTAGAACAAACTGGATAAATATAATATAGATCAATATAGATCCGTTCTAAAACGCGGTTTCTCAAAATTTGGCATGATTGTGGCTTCAATAGAACGAATGCGTGCTATGACCCAAACAAGCCATTTAACCCCCATTAGCCTACGACTCATTAACGGACTGCGACGCATCCAAGCCACTAACCTTGACTTACCCCTCGTCCCCCTAAACAAGAACAAACAACCATTAGGTGACGGGTGGCAACATCGCCCCTTCAGTGCCATCCAACTCATTGAAGCCATTGAAAACGGCGGTGTTAATGTCCCCATCAAAGGAAAAACTAAACAAATTCAACCCCAAGGTTTCGGTTTACTCACCGGCCGCCCCCTTACCCTAAACAACGAAACCTACTACCTCATGGCCGTTGACCAAGACGGGGGCAGTGCCATTAATAAAATTCAAGAACTCTCCGGCGGCCAACCCTTACCCAAAACCGTCGCCTTCACCTCACAACGCCCTGGACGCTGCCAGTATTTATTCCTAGTCCCAGAACAATACAAAGACGCTATCCGTACCAAGAAACTCAAAACAGGGGCAAATGGGGACGATAACAAGCCCGAACAACTAGAACTACGTTGGACTAACTTACAGTCCGTTCTACCCCCCTCTATGCACCCAATCACGGGACAATATCATTGGGTTCCTGGTTCTGCCATCGATGAAGTGGAGATTGAGATCGCCCCGACTTGGCTCTTAGAACAAATGTTGATTGACCCCTCTCCAAAAACGTCACCCTCTTCTGAGCCGAAGTTTTCCTCGTCCGTTCATCACAACAGTTTTGACAGACAATGGACAGAGCTTGATTTTGCTCTTTCTTACCTGGATGCTTTATCTTCCTATCGAGGAGACGACTATGATGACTGGTTAACCGTTGGCATGGCACTCCATAGCGTGGATGACTCCCTGTTAAACGAATGGGACAAATGGAGTCAACAAAGCAGTAAATATAAACCAGGGGAATGCGAGAAAAAGTGGAAATCCTTTAGTCCCAATGGAGGTGTCACCTTGGGAACCTTAGCCCACCTGGCCAAACTCGACGGCTGGCGTTTTCCCTTTCCCAAAAATAATCATGACACTCCTTCCCCTGAAGCCCCAAGTCAATTAAAAAAGGGACAAACCCCAACTGTCACTGGTGACACTTCAAAAACAGGTGACACCTCAAACCCTGTCCCCTTAAGCCTTGCAGAAACTGTCACCACTGTCACTGCGACCTTAAAACAAGGGTTAAAAGACTACGAAGAACGCCACCAACTAGATACCATTGAAGCCCATTCCGTTGTCACTCGTCCTGCCTTCTGGGAATTAGTTAAAGCCCTGCGTACCTCCCTCGATGAAATTCACCCCGAAGATCACCAACGCTTCAATCAACTCGTAGACTGGCATAACGCTACCCTAAACCTAAACCACATTCTCCCCCCAACCCTGGCTAATGCCTTTATTCACGATGGGAAAATCCTCAACATTGACCCCGTTAGTCTTTGGCAGTATTTTCTCCCTGTGGTTCTCTCCCTAGTAGGCAAAGGGATTAATTTAGACGTAGAGTCCCATACTATCCCTGCCATCGCCTGGACGTGCTTAGTGGGAGAATCTGGTACTGGCAAAAGCCGTGCTGAAAAACTGATTCTTGCTCCCCTCAAACAACGACAATATCAAGAAAAGAAACGCTATCGTAGTGCATTAAAAGAATACAAAGACCTTCTTAACCAGAAGAAACAGGACGAGTCTTCCCCTGAACCCCCCAAACCGGAACGTAAATATCTCTTTGAAGTAGCTACCATTCAAGCGGTGATGCGAAGATTATCTGAGCAGGGGCTAAATGGCTCTGTATGGGCAAGGGATGAACTGGCTGGACTGTTTAAGTCTCTCAACCAATTTAACGCCCGTAGTGGCGAAAATGAAGGGCTAGAATGTTTACTGAAAATGTGGGACGGTGACGGGTCATTGGTAGATCGGGTCAATGCCGAAGACGACTCCTACGCTGTTGAAGAAACCCGTTTAAACATTGCCGGAGGTATTCAACCAGGGGCGTTTCGACAAGCCTTTAAAGACCCCAATGACCCCCAAGGACTACAAGCACGATTTCTCTATGCCTTACCTAAAATCTATCCTGCTAAACGGGTTAAAGGTTATTGTCAGTTAAGCGATCTGCTACCTCCCTTGTATCATTGGCTTGACCACTTACCCACCGGAACCATTAAACTGTCTGACGAAGCAGATAGGCGTTATACCCATCTCGTCGAACAAATCGGAAGCCAAGCTGAAAGCAGTCCCAACCCCGCTATTCGTGCATGGATGCGAAAACTACCGACCCAATTATTGCGAATTGCCCTAGCCCTGCATTTTATCGAGTTTTATTGTGACCGTAACCGCAACTTTTGGGAACTACAACTGGATACCTTAGAACGAGCAGTTGAAGTCTGTCGTTATTACCGGAGTGCCTTTCAAGTGGTACAAGAAAAGGCCAGTGATACTGATAGTATCAGTTCGATTTTACTCAAAATTTGGGATTTAGGGATTACTCAACCCGATGGCATGACCCCCAGAGAGATTTATCGTAATATTAAAGCCATCGGTCGTCGAGCAAAAGAATTGGGGCGCACGGTGTCCGCTTATACCCTAGAATTATTGTCAAAATTAGTGGAAATGGGCAAAGGAAAATTAGAAAAAAATGGGCGATTCTATCGCTTTAAAGCTATCTTTAATTCTCCTCCTGATAATCCTCCCAATGACGACAATCCTAATCGTCCCATTTGTCCTAACCCCTCGAATAATCCCACAGTCAAGGGAGAGGACTTAAAGGAAAATCAAGGTCAAGAAACTGATATTAACCCTGTTAATACAGAGCAACCCCAAACAAATAAGACAGAAGCAACCAATCTAGTTTCATTAACTTCTGATATCGCCGACCCATCACCCCAAGGAGAAGTCAAACATACAAACAAAAATGCTGTAAAAAATCAACCAATGATGACAGATAATACGAATCCTAACTGTCAATCAACTCAAACCCCGATGGGAAACAGAGCCGAAGGGGTGACAGAGGTGACAGAGGCTCAAACACAGACAGGAGAAGCTGTATCACCGTCACCGTCTCCTGAAGTGTCACCAGTGACACTAGAGACTGAGCCACAATCATCGACCTTAGAACAGGCTCAATTAACTCCAGTTAAAACAGAAGAAACCCAAGAGACTTTTGTTAATCAAAAAGACACTGATTCTGAACTTGAACCCGAAAATGATAGCCAAGAAAATCTCCATTGGTTACTTCAATTTTTAGCCGATTTAGAATCGAGTCCTGGACCTCATACAAGATTCACATCTAATGAACAATTAATTGAGTTATTTAATGAGGGTCAACAAAAAGTCAATAACTGTTGGGAACAATTACAACAGATTTGTCCTGATTATGAAGAGCGTCTTAGTACGGCCTATGGAATTGTTAGTCAGCTAATAAGCTGAGGAGACTTGAAAACTTAGCGTCGAGTGCATCATAAGTTAGGACAATGGTGTATCCTGATCCTAGCTCTTCTATGATTGATGAATGAAACAGTGAGCGAAACTTCGACGGTTGAAGTCACCCCCTCGCAGGCCAACGAACGGTTGTTGTCAATGTGGTTAGATGGTCATTCGGCTCATACAGTAGACTCCTACCGTCGCGCTGTTCGGCGTTTTCTCGACTATGTGAATAAACCCCTACACCTCGTCACCCTGGCGGATCTCCAACTCTGGCGAGCTTCTTTGAGCGATCTCGCTCCCTCGTCGGTGGCGACAGTTCTGGCGGCGGTTAAATCGTTGCTCAGTTTTGGTTATCAACTGGGGGTCTTACCTACTAATGTGGGAACCGCCCTCAAAACTCCAAAGGTCAAGGATACCCTCAATGAACGGATTCTCTCGGAGTCGGAAGTGACCACCCTAATTACGTTAGAGCGGAATCAACGCAATCGGGTGATGCTCCGCTTGCTGTACGCTGGTGGCTTGAGGGTGAGTGAGTTATGTGCCTTGAAGTGGCGGGATCTCAAACCCCGTAATCAGTTAGGACAGGTAACGGTGTTTGGCAAAGGGGGAAAGACGCGAACCGTGCTATTACCCCAAGGAGTCTGGGAGGAGTTATGTCAGTTGAAAGGGTCAAGTCGCGGCAATGACGCGGTGTTTCGCTCTCGACAAGGGGGCGGTCATTTGGATCGCTCTCAAGTGTATCGCATTGTTAAAGCGGCCGCCAAACGCGCCTCCATTGAAGGCAATGTCAGTCCTCACTGGCTAAGACACGCCCATGCTTCCCATAGTTTAGACCGAGGTGCGCCCCTTCATCTCGTCCAGGCGACGTTAGGGCATTCTTCGGTGGCGACGACAGAACGGTATTTGCACGCTAGACCTAATGATAGTTCGGCGATGTATTTACCTGGCTAGAAGTTTTCTAGTTATAGAATAAAAATACACAGAAAAATTCAGAATTAATATGCACCAACTCAAAGTGACAACGGGAGAAACGGCGACCACAACCGTTTTACCTGAATTTATGTTAGCTCATCTTAATCTTAAAGAAGGAGATACGCTGTTAGTCGTTCCTACCCCTAATGGTTATCTACTGACTTCTAATTCTGATGGCATTGAAGAACAACTACAATTAGGACTAGAGTTTATGAATGAGTATAACGAAACCTTTAAAGACCTTGCCCAATAAATGACAGAAATTCGTTGGCTTAATAAACAAGCATTAATTTTACTTCATTCTGAAACAATCAGTCTTCATGGCGGTCTTGATGGCATAAGAGATGAAGGATTACTTGAGTCAGCATTAGCTCGTCCTCAAAATATTCATGCCTATGAGAATGAAACTGATGTCACTAGACTTGCTGCTGCTTACGGAATTGGAATAGCACGGAATCATCCTTTTTTAGATGGTAACAAAAGAGCGGCTTTCTTGGCTATTGGTTTATTTCTTCGCCTCAATGGTTTTCGTTTAGTGGCTAAGAGCTCCGAGGCGACGCAAGTAATGTTAAAAGTAGCAACTGGTGAAACGACGGAATCAGACTTAATCTCTTGGATTAAAAATAATATATCAGAGTCTAGTTAAATTATCCTAAACAAAACTCATGAAAATGATTCAACTTCAACTACCAACAACGGTTTTTTCCTCCCTGCGAAAAGCTCCAGAGGAATTCGTTCAAGAAATGCGAATAGCCGCCGCCGTAAAATGGTACGAACTGGGTGAAATTTCCCAGGGGAAAGCAGCAGAAGTTGCTGGATTAACTCGCGCTGAGTTTATCAATGCTCTTAGTCGATATAAAGTCTCGCCTTTGCAATACACTGAAGCTGAACTTCGAGAGGAACTAGAGCGTGCCAGTCAATAACGTCGTCATCAATGCTTCCCCGTTGATTGTTCTCTTCAAGAGTCAGCAGGCATACTTGTTGCCTCTGCTGTTCAAGGAAATTCTAGTGGCTGAAGCTGTTTGGCAAGAAGTAACTGCCTCCAGTCAGTCAGACAAAGCAGCCCAACAATTGCCTCGTGCGACTTGGGCAAAACGAGTAACAACTGTCACAGTCAATCCTCAAATTGCCAGTTGGGATCTAGGGGCTGGTGAATCAGAAGTCTTGAGCTTGGCTTTAGAACGTCCAGGTTATTATGCGATGGTGGATGACATGGCAGCGCGTCGCTGTGCGCGGACTTTGGACATTCCCACATTGGGAACAGGTGCTACTTTAATCTTAGCAAAACGCCAAGGATTGATTTCTTCAGTATCTGGAGCTATTCAAGCTGTCCGAGATGCTGGACTCTGGCTCTCTGATGATTTGGTTCAACTTTTAAAGCAGCAAGCAGGAGAATAATTAATGCTACAAAGCTAAATCAACACAGACAAGCTTTCTTTGAAAAATCCTGAAGTCTGACTAGAGCTATGACTTTTTCGATGTTGATTCACTGGCTTCTTTCTTCTCTGGTAATTCTGGAATAGGCGACGAATTCTTATCATCTAAAAGCTTCTTCGCTTGAAGATGATATTTCTTCAGAGTAGACCCTTTACACTTAAACCCCTGTTCTGAAAAAATCTCCGCAATCTCATCATAACTATAGCCCATTCCCAACGCTGACTCAATCCGTAGTGATTGACGTTCAACCACTGAGCGCAAAAACCCAGGGGTCTGAGTCTTCGGTTTAAGCTTTGACAATCGTTTCTGTAACGCTAGTTCCAACGTAGAAATTTTTGTATCCATCTTCACTCCTTAATCAACAAGACAAATTTGGTATCTTAATCTATTTAACCGCAGCCTAACAGATAAGAAAACAGTCTGGATATACCGCCTTCGGCGGTTTCATATCTACCGATCTAATTATCCCGCAAAATCCGTGCTTAGAATATCACACCTTATGTACTTTTTATAAAAGTAGTCAAAAAGTAAATTCTTGAAGTGTGTTCTTTCTGTCTGTATATGTAGAGAAATTTGCAGCTAACGCTCACATGATTTACTAGGTGGTAATAAGGGTTTTGGCGTTGTTCAAAAAACCCTATTTTTAAACAACGCAAAAATTGGCTCTTGTTTAGAGATAACTTTAACCGCTAACTGTTGACGGTAAGAGGAAGAAAGACCTTTATTTGGAAAAACCAATCCCTGTCATGGAAGTCATGGAACGTATTGTGGCATGACGAGATATGGAACATATCTATTCATAGCATTCAACTAAAGAGAAATGAAAAATAATAGTTGAGCTAAAATTTAACTCTATGGATAACTTTAATCTTTCACCAAGAACTCTTCCCCTTCAATTTGCCCTGGTTCGCTATAGAGGGGCTTTGGAGTGTTTAGACCATTCTCAAACTTCTCTATCCACTGAACAAGCCTTAGAAATTCTATCAGCTAGAGATGCTCTTCAAAATGAATTGAAAAAGACTGAGCAAGTGTCTGTCAATATTCTCTCAAAACTGATGGAGCTTGATTTACGCTTGAAACAGAAAGCTGGCAAGATCCTTAAAGTTCTTAACTTGGCTGAGTATCGGCAAAGTTTATCTGTCCCCTCTCAAGATTGGTGGTGGCATTTAGATAGCCAACAGGTTCACTGGTTAATTAGAGGGTCAACGATAATTGCTTGGACAGGAAGCTTGGGATTGCTGGCTAATATTGCTAGTCGGTTTCTAAGTGGAGGTGTGGGGGTTCTTGGGGCGGTGGCGGTAGTATTTCCTAGTTTATTGACTTTGCTTCAAGCTAGGAGCGAACTGACGGAAGCTGGAAAAGAGGGGCTTGAAAAACTGGTAACTAAACTGAGAATTCCCCCATCCTGTCGAGAAGAGGCTAAATTCGGCTCTCTTTTAACTCTTTCTATACTACTACTTGGCTTTTGGTTCGCCTTGCCCTTCATGTCTCAAGTCTACAATCAACGAGGTTTGAACAACTATGATCAGGGACAATTGGGGACAGCCGAAGAAAATTACTTGAGAGCCATTGCCCTGAATCCCGATAATGTGGATGCTCACTACAACTTAGGCAATCTCTATGAAGACTTGCAGCAGTTTGATAAAGCCCGTACCCAGTATCTTATCGCTGTCAAAGGGGATGTTCCAGAAGCCTATAATAACTTAGCTCGTTTGTTCATTCAGAAGAAGGAATATCCCCAAGCGGTAGCCCTGCTAAACCAAGGTATTTTACAAGCAGGCAAGCAGGATAGTTTTCCTGAAGTTAAATATAACCTTTTTAAAAATTTGGGATGGGCGAGGTTTAAACAAGGTCGAGATATCGAGGCACAGCAAGCACTAAAAGTAGCTACAGGCATTGCCAGTAACCCAGAAAACGCTCAATATATCGGAAATCAGGGTTCTGCTCATTGTTTGTTAGCTCAGGTGCTACAACGGCAAAAACAGCCCTCGGCGATTGAACAGTGGCAGCAGTGCTGTCAGTTGGCTTCTACAATCAATCCTGATGAGGATACTTGGTTATATCTAGCTCACAAAAAATTAAAGGAGGCAGGAAAATCATGCAAGCAACCATGATGTTTAAAATTCTAACAGGAGTGTTTCTCAGCCTGATGATACCGGGAGCAGTCTCTCCTAGTTGGGCAAATCCAACAACGTTAAATTTTATCTCGGACATTAAAGGCGATGTGCAACTCAAGCGCAGTCAATGGAATGGCTATAAAAAAGCCAAGTTTGGAGCTTTTCTCAATCCTTCTGACAAATTAAAAGTTAGTGCGGGGGCATCTGCTACGGTTATGTGTAATAACTTAAGGGTTTGGACTGTTCCGACAGGACAAGTTTCCTTTGTGTCTGAGGGTTGTGGTGCTTCAAAACGGAGAGAAACGCGACCTCACAGTCGTCGGGGTCCTTCTCGCGCCCCCAATGAGACAATTCCCTACATTATCAGCCCTCGAAATACGGCTCTACTTACTAACCGTCCGATATTGCGCTGGAATGCGGTTTCTGGGGCTACTCGTTATAAGGTTCGCATACAAGATGCTGGTTTAAAATTAGACTGGCAAACGGAAACTAGCAACACAGAAATCCAGTATCCAGGTGAACTTCCCCTACAACCAGACTCCTATTATCTTTTAATCGTAGAAACCGATCAAGGAGAATCCTCTGAGGAAGAACAAGGCGTTGACCTAAGTTTTACTGTGTTGGATACGCAAAAAGCTGAATCAGTGCGAACAGAAATCGCTAAATTAAAACAACAAAAATTAAGCCAAGAGGCAGAAGGAATCGGGTTAGCCCATTTGTATGAAAGTTATAATTTGAAGGCGGAAGCCATAGAATTATTAGAAGGTTTAGTCAAACAGGGAAATCAGACAGTAGCAGTCTATCAAATTTTAGGAGATTTATATCTACAAGTGGGATTGATCCAGCAGGCGAAAAGTCCTTATTTACAAGCTTTTGAACTAGCCAAAGCCAGCGAAGATTTGGAAGGGCAAGCTGAGGCACAAATTGGACTAGGGCAAGTAGAAAGCCAAAAAACTGAGGCCATAGAGTGGCTAACCCAAGCACAAACAAATTATCAAAAATTAGGTGATATGCCGAAAGTTGAGGAGGTACAACAATGGATAAAGGATTTTCAGTAAAACCTGGTCAAAAATTTGTCACATCTAACAGGTATCATCTGGGATTAATTCTTTCCCTGTGCCTATCCTTCTGTCCAGAAACAGTTAACGCCTATCCCCAAATTACTCAGATAAAGCTACCCCCTCAACTTATCGCTCAAACCGACACCCATATCCAAGCGCAACAACTTTTTGATGAGGGAATGCAACTATTTCAACAAGGGACCGCAGAATCACTGCAAGAGGCTATCACTAAATGGGAAACTGCACTTCCTTTGTGGCGCACGCTGGGAGATAAAGCCCAGGAAGCCTTCACAAACTTAGCATTAGGTAGAGTTTACGATCTATTAGGATTTAAAACGCAGGCATTGGAATATTACAATCAAGCTTTACCAATTTATCGAGAAATTAAAGAGCGCGCAGGGCAAGCCACCACTCTCAGCAATGTTGGTCGTGTCTATTCTGATTTAGGAGAGAAAGAGCAGGCATTGGAATATTACCAACAGGCTTTACTCTTATCACAGGCAGTGGAAGATCGAGCAGGAGAAGCCACCACTCTCAACAATATGGGTCGTGTCTATTCTGATTTAGGAGAGAAAAAGCAGGCATTGAACTATTACCAACAGGCTTTACCCTTATGGCGGGCAGTGGGAGATCCCTCACAAGAAGCCACCACTCTCAACAATATGGGTCGTGTCTATTCTGATTTAGGAGAGAAAAAGCAGGCATTGGACTATTACCAACAGGCTTTACCCTTATCGCAGACAGTGGGAGACCCCTCGGGAGAAGCGGTCACTCTCAACAATATTGGTCTTGTCTATGATGATTTAGGAGAGAAAGAGCAGGCATTGGACTATTACCAACAGTCTTTACCCTTAAGGCGGGCAGTGGGCGATCCCTCTGGAGAAGCTACCACTCTCAGCAATATTGGTGGTGTCTATTCTGCTTTAGGAGAGAAACAGCAGGCATTAAACTATTACCAACAGGCTTTACCCTTATCGCGGGCAGTAGGTGATCCCTCTGGAGAAGCCGTCATTCTCAGCAATATTGGTAGTGTCTATTCTGCTTTAGGAGAGAAAGAGCAGGCATTAAACTATTACCAAAAGGCCTTACTCTTATCGCAGACAGTGGGTGATCGCTCAGCAGAAACCACGACCCTTGGTAATATTGCTTCCCTAGAAAGAAATAGAGGTAACTTGCAAGCTGCCCTAACTCCTATGCAAGATTCTATTAATATTATCGAAGATTTACGCACTAAAGTTATCAGTCCCGAACTTCGTCAAACCTACTTCTCTACGGTACAAGATTATTATCAATTCTACATTGATTTATTGATGGAACTCCATCAAGAAAATACCTCTCAAGGCTACGATAAACAGGCATTTAACATTAGTGAACGTTCCCGCGCTAGAACCTTATTAGAATTACTCACCGAAGCTAATGCCAATATTAAAGAAGGTATAGATCCGCAATTATTGGCACACGAAAAAAGTTTACAAGGTCAACTCGATGCTACGGAAAAACAACGGTCTGAAATTAATAGCAATCCCGATAGCACACCTGAACAAAAAACAGCCATCGACCAAAAACTCAAAACTCTTATAGCGGATTATCAAAACTTACAAACTGAAATTCGCAGAACAAGCCCCAAATATGCAGATTTAAAATATCCCCAACCTCTCACCTTAGAACAAGTTCAAGAGGAAATTTTAGATGAAGATACGGTTTTATTACATTATTCTCTAGGGGAAGAACGGAGTTATGTTTGGGTAGTTACTAAAGAGGGAATGAACAGCTATGAACTTCCCTCGCAAAAAGAGATAGAAAAGCGGGCAAAAAACCTACTTAGGTTTACTACCCAAAGTAAGAATCCCAAGGCTTTTGCTCAAGCAGTAACGCCATTAAGTAAAATAATTCTCGACCCTGTTAAGGATAAATTGACTAAAAAACGTATTTTAATTGTTGCTGATGGCGTATTACAATACATTCCTTTTGCTGCACTTACCCTTCCAGAAAAACAACAACCTTTAATTACAAACTATGAAATTATCAACTTACCATCTAGTTCTAGTTTAGCAACGATTCGCAATGAAACTCAAGCCAGAAAATCTGCCCCAAAAGCTTTAGCTGTTCTAGCAGATCCCGTCTTCAGTCCTGATGATGAACGGGTAAAAAATGGCCAAACTACTCTTTCTCAAGAACCAACTTCAGATTTAGGGTCACTTGCCCTTCAGCGTTCAGTTAGAAGCGTAGAAGAAGGAAATTTGCCCCCCCTACCAGGAACTCGCCAAGAAGCAGCAGCTATCCTCAAACTCATCCCAGAAGACACTCAAAAAACCTCTGCTTTTGGCTTCGATGCTAACCTTTCTACTGCAACTAATCCCCAATTAAGTCAATATCGTATCGTTCATTTTGCTACTCATGGGATTCTCAATACTGAGTCCCCAGAATTATCAGGAGTAGTTCTATCTTTAGTTGATGAAAAGGGAAATACCATCAATGGTTTCCTGCGACTCCATGAAATTTTTAACCTTAACCTTCCGTCAGATTTAGTAGTAATTAGTGCCTGTGAAACTGGATTAGGTGAAGAAATCAAAGGAGAAGGTTTAGTGGGATTAACCAGAGGTTTTATGTATGCAGGTTCCCCTCGTGTATTAGTTAGTTTGTGGAAGGTTGATGACCAAGCAACAGCAGAAATTATGACCAGATTCTATGGGTTGATGTTAGAGAAAAATTTAGAACCAGCAGAAGCATTAAGAGAGGCACAGTTAGAGATGCAAACAGAAACTGAGTGGAAATCTCCCTATTACTGGGCAGGTTTTGTCCTTCAGGGGGAATGGCAATAAGCTGTTAACCTGTATTATTTGTGTAGTTAGGATTATGTTTAAATACAGTAAATTTACTTTTTTATTCAAATTATTATTGTCGTCACCACAGGGACGGAAGAGCCATTTCCGAAAAGTGTATCGTAGCTTGACATTTCTGATGGGGGTGTTATTTGCCACTGTCACCAACATTCCTATCATTGCTCAACCAAGTACCATTGTCATCTCTCAGGCATCTGCTACAGAAAACTCTAAGAATTCAGGCGATACACAACCAACACAAGGCTTTGGTAAACAATTGGTGGTATTTTTGGGTCATGAGGGTAGAGTCAACAGTGCAGTATTCAGCCCTGATGGTCGCCACATCCTCACTGCTAGTTCAGATGGAACCGTACGCATCTGGGATAGGGAAGGTAATCAATTAGTTGTTGTACAGGGTGGGGGACAAAGTGCATTATTTAGCCCTGATACTCGCTATATTCTTGTGTCTGATGGTCGTTATTTTGTCATAATTAAGGATAGGAGAGGTAATTATCGGTCTATTTTTTCGCATGAAGATATCATCATGATGTTCAGTGGAGTATTCAGCCCTGATGGTCGCCACATCCTCACTGCTAGTCAGGATGGAACTGCACGCCTCTGGGAGAGGGAAGGTAATCAATTAACTGTTTTCAGAGGGCATGAGTATTCAGTCACCAGTGCAGTATTTAGTCCCGACGGTCGCCACATTCTCACTGCTAGTACGGATAATACCGTTCGGATCTGGGATAGAGATGGTAATCAATTGGCTGTTTTTGATGGGCATGAAGTCAGAAGTGCAGTATTTAGTCCCGATGGTCGCCACATTCTCATGGCTAGTTGGTGGGAGAGAACCGCACGCCTCTTGAATAGAGATGATAATCAATTAACTGTTTTTGAGGGGCATGAGGATCAGGTCAATAGTGCGGTATTTAGCCCTGATGGTCGCCACATTCTCACTGCTAGTGAGGATAAAACGGCACGCCTCTGGGACAGGGAAGGTAATCAATTGACTGTTTTCCAGGGTCATAAAGATTCGGTCAATAGTGCGGTATTTAGCCCTGATGGTCGCTACATTCTCACTTCTAGTTCAGATGGAACCGCGCGCCTCTGGGATAGAGATGACAATTCTTTCGCTGAAAATTCAAATGGAGTAATCGCATCCGCTATAGATGTCAGTATTCCCACCATAGAAAGAGTAAGAAAACGTTTGCACCATCTGTCGAAACAAGGAGACATGATCCTATCATTTTGAACTTGACAGACCACCGAATTCATATTATAGTCCAGCCGATTTGATTATTCAGCTTAATGTTGTTATCAAAACAGGTACGAAAAAGCCATTTCCGAAAAGTCCATCGCAGCTTGACATTCCTGATGGGGGTGTTATTTGCCACCGCTACCCACATTCCTATCATTGCTCAACCCAGTGCTATGGTAATGGGTCAGATCCCTGCCCCAGAAAAACCCACTGATGTAGAAGACAGACAACCCACACAAGCCTTTGATGGGGTATTAGCGGTGTTTGTCGGGCATAAGTATTCGATCACAAGTGCGGTATTTAGTCCTGATGGTCGTCACATTCTCACTGCTAGTTCAGATGGAACCGCACGCCTCTGGGATAGGGAAGGTAATCAATTAGCGGTGTTTGAGGGGCATAAAGATTCGGTCAATAGTGCGGTATTTAGCCCTGATGGTCAACAAATCCTCACTGCGAGTTTTGATAAAACCGCGCGCCTCTGGGATAGGGAAGGTAATCAATTAGCGGTGTTTGTCGGGCATAAGTATTTTGTCAAAAGTGCGATGTTTAGCCCTGATGGTCAACAAATCCTCACTTCTAGTCATGATCCAAGTCCACTAACAATGGATAATAGCATTGATAATCCCCCACGCCTCTGGGATAGGGAAGGTAATCAATTAGCGGTGTTTAAGGGTCATGAAGATTCGGTCAATAGTGCGGTGTTTAGCCCTGATGGTCAACAAATCCTCACCGCTAGTCAGGATGGAACTGCACGCCTTTGGGATAAGGAGGGTAATCAATTAAATATTTTTGAGCATGGGTATGATCCAGTCAATAGTGCGGTGTTTAGCCCTAATGGTCAACAAATCCTCACCGCTAGTCGAGAAGCCGCAAGTCTTTGGGATAGGAACGGGAGTCTTTTAGCTGTTCTAAACCATGAATATTTTGTTGATACGGCAGAATTTAGCTCCGATGGTCAACATATTCTCACTTCTAGTTCAGATAAAACGGCACGCCTCTGGGATATAAATGGCAATCAATTAGCTGTTTTACAGCATGATTATGATATCTTCAGTGCAGTATTTAGCCCTGATTCCCATCAAATTCTTACGATTACTGAAATCCCACACCTATGGCATGAAAATGGTAATCTTTTAGCTGTTTTTCAGCCTTGGGGTAGAGTCAGAAGTGCAGTATTTAGTCCCAATGGTCAACACATCTTTATAGTTAGTGATGATGGAACCGCACGCCTCTGGGAAGTATCATCAGCAAAATTAGTCCCAACTCAACAAGAGTCAGTGTTGTCAATTTTCGAGAAAGATGTATCTGAGAGAAACGCTCAAATAGCATTTTTACCGCATAAGGCTGGTGTCAGAAGTGCAGTATTTAGTTCGGATAACCGTTTTATCCTAACTACTGGTGTAGATAATTATGTCAGTATTAATGAGGATAAAACAGCACGCCTCTGGGATAGGAGTGGGAATCTTGTAGCTGTTTTAGAGCATAAGGCTGGTGTCAACAGTGCGGTATTTAGTCCTGATAATCAAAAAATCCTCACAGCTAGTCAGGATAAAACAGCACGCCTTTGGGATACAGATGGCAATCAATTAGTTGTTTTACAGCATGAGAATGACGTCCGAAGTGCAGAATTTAGCTCCGATGGTCAATATATCCTCATTAATAGTTGGGACGCGGCACGCCTTTGGGATACACAAGGCAATCAATTAGCTGTTTTAGAGCATGAGGATTTGGTCCAAAGTGCAGAATTTAGCCCCGATGGTCAATATATCCTTACGATTGTGCTGGATAATGAAACGGCACGCCTTTGGGATACACAAGGCAATCAATTAGCTGTTTTACAGCATGACCATGATATCTTCAGTGCAGAATTTAGCCCTGATGGTCGTCACATTCTAACGACGATGTGGGGTGAGGATAAAAATGTTCATCTTTGGGATAGAGAGGGTAATCTCTTGGCTATTCTACAGCATAAGGGTAGTTTTTTAAGAACAGAATTTAGCCCTGATGGTCGCTACATTCTCACTGCTAGTAATTATCGTGGTGAGATAGAAATTACTCGCCTCTGGGATACACAAGGCAATCTTTTAGCTGTTCTACAGCATGAAGATTCGGTCACAAGTGAACAATTTAGTCCCAATAGTCAACAAATCCTCACGACTAGTCATGATGGAACAATTCGCCTTTGGGATACACAAGGCAATCTCCTAACTATATTTCAGGGGAATTCTTTTCTGGCTTCTGTCAAAAGTGTGGTATTTAGCCCCAATGGTCAACAAATCCTTACGGCTATAGATAGGAACGTACTCCTTTGGGATATACAAGGCAATCTCCTAGCTATACTTCGAGGGCATGATAATAAACTTTATAATGCAGTATTTAGCCCTAATGGGAAACAGATATTCAGTAGTGCTGGGGATCAAGCGGCACGCCTTTGGGATGTATCAGTAGCAATAGCAAATCAAGCCAAACAACTGGCAGCTTTGCAAACTTCTGAGGAAGTTGTATATGATTATGGCTTTAGAGACTACGATGACTTTATAGCCCGCCTGGGAAGCAGAGAGTCAACAGAAACTGTGATTCCAGAATTGGAAAAGAATATTAAATCATTTCTTGAGGCTGGAAAGCCTGTCAGAGCAGCATCAATATCATTATTAATTGGCAATCTTCAAGTGCAATTGGGTGAATTTCAAAAAGCTCTCGATTATTACAACCAAGGATTATCCCTATCACGACAAGCGGGTGCTTTAGCCGAAGAAGCAACCATCCTTAACAGTTTAGGCAAACTCTATAACGATTTAGCTGATCTAAAAACTGCTCAAAAGCTATATAAGGAAGCCTTGTCCTTATTTTATAAACTCAACGACAAGAAAGGTGCTGCCACCATCCTCAATAACATTGGTAATATTGATATTGCTTTGGGAAAACCTCAAGATGCTCTACAGTCATACAAACAAGCCCTCACCATCTCGCGAGCAGGTGCTGCTTTAGCACAAGAAGCTGATGCCTTAATGGCTATTAGTAGTCTTTATATGGCTTCAAAAGACTGGGAAACTGCTTTAAATGGCTACACTCAAGCCTTTTTTATCTCCCGACACCTCAATGACTTTATTAAAATCACTACTATTATCAAACAGGCGGGGAGAATAGAGGCAGCTTTAGGTCGGGAGGATACCGCAAAAGAATATTATAACCAAGCCTTAGCCTTATCCCGCCGACTGGGTTCCCAAAAAGAAGAAGCCGACATTCTCTACAACCAAGCAATCTTAAACCGCCAGCAAAATAATCTTAGTGCGGCAAAAACAGAAATCGAGGAAGCAATTGAGATTATTGAATCACTCCGCACCCGAGTGGCAAGCAAAAAACTGCGACAATCCTACTTTGCCAGTGTTCAAGATTATTATGCTCTTGGCATCGATATTCTGATGCAGTTACATCAACAAGACATTTCTCAAGGATACGATGTCCTAGCTTTCAATTACAGCGAACGCGCCCGCGCCCGTACCCTTCTCGAACTGCTCACTGAAACCAATGTTGATATTCGCCAAGGTGTAGATCCTCAATTGCTAGAACAAGAACGCAGTTTACAACAGCAACTCAATAACCTTGATGAAAAATGGGTAGAACTATTATCTAGTCAAAATACCAGCGAAGCAGAAAAAAACGCACTCGAACAAGAGAGAAACACCTTACTAGCTAAATATGAAGACATACAAACACAAATTCGTGCTACGAGTCCTGGTTATGCTGCCATTACACAACCGAAACCCCTCACTCTAGCTGAGGTTAAGCAGGAAGTCTTAGATTCGGATACAGTTTTATTGCAGTATTCTCTAGGTAAGGAACGCAGTTACCTGTGGCTTGTTACCCAAGAAGAAGGAATAACAAGCTATCAACTTCCTTCCCAAGAAGAAATAGAAAGACGGGCAAAAAATCTACTTAACTTTACTACTCAAAGTAATCCAAAAGCTTTTGCTCAAGCAGTAACGCCATTAAGTAAAGTTATTCTCGATCCTGTTAAGGATAAATTGACTAAAAAACGCATTTTAATTGTCGCTGATGGCGTATTACAATACATTCCTTTTTCCGCGCTGACCCTTCCAGAAAAACAACAACCTTTAATCACGAACTACGAAATTATTAACTTACCTTCCAGTTCCAGTTTAGCTACAATTCGCAATGAAACTCAAGCTAGAAAATCTGCCCCAAAAGCTTTAGCTGTTTTAGCAGATCCCATCTTCAGTGCCGATGATAAACGGCTCAACAATGGCGAAACGACTCTTTCTCAACAACCAACTTCAGATTTAGGGTTACTTGCCCTTCAGCGTTCACTTAGAAGCCTAGAAGATGGCAAATTTGACCCTTTACCTGGAACTCGCCAAGAAGCAGAAGCTATCCTAAAACTCGTCCCAGAAGACACTCAAAAAACCTCTGCTTTTGGCTTCGATGCTAATCTTTCTACTGCAACTAACCCCCAATTAAGTCAATATCGTATTGTTCATTTTGCCACTCATGGAATTCTCAATACTGAGTCCCCAGAATTATCAGGAGTAGTTCTGTCTTTAGTTGATCCAAAGGGAAATTCCATCAATGGTTTCCTGCGACTCCATGAAATTTTTAACCTCAACCTTCCGTCAGATTTAGTCGTAATTAGTGCCTGTGAAACTGGATTAGGTAAAGAAATCAAGGGAGAGGGTTTAGTCGGATTAACCAGAGGTTTTATGTATGCTGGTTCGCCTCGTGTATTAGTCAGTTTGTGGAAAGTTGACGACAAAGCAACAGCAGAAATTATGACCAGATTCTATCGGTTGATGTTAGAGAAAAAATTACCTCCTGCACAGGCATTAAGAGAGGCACAGTTAGAGATGCAAACAGAAACTGAGTGGAAATCTCCCTATTACTGGGCAGGTTTTGTCCTTCAGGGTGAGTGGAAATAATCTGTTAACCGCTTACGGGGGGACAAGTCTGTCAAAAGGTTTGTTTGAATGGTTTTCCAGAGGTTGCGCTACCCTGAACAATTATCAGCAACTTTCCGCTCGCTATCAATAAAATCAAAGAAGTTAACGGCATTAAGTGCATCTGAGATAGACATTCTGTTGAGATTCTGTTTTAAGTAGCCACAGTTATAGATATGTAAGAAGTGAAGAAAATCTGATACTGATAAACGGATAGATTGACTTGCTCCCTTTCAGAAAATTTTACCAGATACCAGTCGGCTTGACGTTATAGATAATCGATATTTTCAATATACTTAATAACAGTCATTCCCAACGCCTTGATGAATTCCCAACCCCCCAAAATCATCGCCCTATTTAACCAAGCCGGGGGAGTCGCCAAAACGACTCTCACCCATAACTTGGGCTACCACATATCTCAACGTCAACACCGTGTCCTTCTCATTGATATAGATCCTCAAGCCTCCTTGACTAAGTTTATGGGCTTAAACCCAGCCGAGTTAGAGAAAACCGTCGCTGATGCCATTATTGATGAACAACCCCTACCCATCCATAAAAATATTGACGGGATGGATTTATCGCCGAGTAACCGTATCCTCTCTACCGCCGAAATGCAGCTAGTGAGTGCAGAAATGCGTGACCTCCGCCTTAAAGATGCCCTTGAACCTGTTCTCGATACCTACGACTTTATTCTTCTCGACTGTCCCCCAAGTTTGGGGTTATTGTCTTACATCTCCTTAGTGGCGGCCACTCATGTCCTTGTCCCCGTAGAAACTCACGTTAAAGCCTTCGAGGGAACCAATGAATTGTTGCAAACGGTCACTAGGGTCAAAAATCGGGCTAACCGAAAATTAGAAATCGCTGGCTTTGTTCCTACTCGTTATGACCGCCGAAACTCAGCCGATATCCGCACCTTGGGAGCGATGCAATCCCAATTAGAAAGTTTCGGAAAAATCTTCCCCCCTATTCCCCGTGCTACCGCTTTTGTCGATGCTTCTGAAGAAAGAAAACCATTAGCCCTCTATGACTCTAAGCATTCCGTTATCCCTCTTCTCGAATCCTTAGCTGAAGGGATGGAGTCTTTGTAACAATCCAAAACTCTTTTTGATGGTCAAAAATAGAAGGCAAATAGATAACAGTCTTCAAACTCTCGTTATAGGTTAATCTGAAATCTAAAATAAATTAATCACTTCTCAATTCTCAATCGCTCAATAAGACAATGGCCCCCCGAAAAACCCAAAAACCTTTTAATAGTCAAATTACTGCCCCTTGGGTAGAACCTGTAACCAGTAATGCAACTGATGACTCTTCTCTTATTTCTCTCGAAAAAATTCACCTTCCCCCTGAACAACCTCGGCGGTACTTTGATGAAGCAGCCTTACAAAAGTTAGTAGCATCCATCAAACAGCACGGAATCTTACAACCTCTACTGGTTCGTCCTCTCAAATCAGGGGGTTATGAACTGGTGGCTGGAGAACGACGCTATCGGGCAGCCAAAGTTGCCAACTTGAAGGAAGTCCCTGTAGTCGTCCGTGACTTAAATGACACAGATGCTCTCCAAGTTACTCTCATTGAAAACCTCCAACGGGAAGACCTCAACCCCGTAGAAGAAACAGAAGGCATTTTACAATTACTTTCTGTCAGGCTGTCTCTGGAAGTCCCTGACGTAATTTCTCTCCTTTATCGGCTCAATAATGAAGCAGCCGGATTAGTTAACCATAACGTTATGGTTAACTCAGAGGATACATCTAACCATAATGTTATGGTTAACTCAGAGGATACATCTAATCATAACGTTATGGCTAACTCAGAAGAGACACCTAACCATAACGTTATGGTTAAGTCAGAAGAGATGACAGTGATTGAATTCGTCTTCAATTCTTTAGCCCGAATGGGGTGGGAATCTTTTGTCAAAAATCGTCTCCCCTTACTCAAACTGCCTGAAGAAATTCTCGAAGCCTTACGCTCTGGTCAAATTGCCTATACTAAAGCCCAAGCTATTGCTAGAGTCAAAGATGAACAAGCTCGACAGACATTATTAGAAGAGGCTATTTCTGAAAAACTTTCCTTAAGTCAGATTAAAGAACGAATTCAGTCTCTTTCACCTCAACCTAAATCTGAAGATGAGTTACTGCCTAATCGGTTGAAAGTCGCTTACCAACAGATCCGAAAATCTAAGGTGTGGCAAGACCCAAAAAAACGCAAACAATTAGAGAAGCTTTTAACTCAATTAGAGGCTTTAACCAAAGAAGAAGAAGAAAAAAATTAATTGTTGAGAAAACGGGCATTGAGAACAAGAGAAGCGTTTCAACGCCCGTTTTCTGTTGTCGGAAAATTAACAACGTAACCATAACAGCTAAATACTTCTTCCTTGTTTGGAAAAAATGCAGGAAGACAAGCTATTTAACCACACCATATCAAGAAGAAATCATTAAACTAAAAATAATAGATTTTTGGTGTCAGGAGTGTGATGAGAATTCAAGACAATGATTTTGGAGAAAACCAACCTCTATATTCTGCCAACTCAACTACAAATTATTTATCGGATGAAGCCAAGATTCGGGCAATTGTTTCAACTTGGCTAGACTACCTGCGACTAGAAGATTTAACCAACGCTAAAGTTGATGCGGTTAAATATGAAAAGCCCTATGTTTGGGACAAAGGCGTTAGTCTCATCGGAAATAACCTGATTCTCGACAAGACCTTATTTCAAACCCTCAAACAAGAGTTCAAATCTTACCAGAAGAAAGGTAAATCAGAAGACTACCAAATAGGGATCGCTTTCCCACAAATTTATCAGTTGGAAAACAATCTACGTAAATTCCGTCCCCTCTTCACCATTGACCTTTGCCCCATCTTTTCAGGCAACTATCGGAGCAAAGGATGGGACTTAACCCAGTTTGAATTCCATCCCGTTTTACCCAACCTCATCAAACTCTACAAAATTGAGGAAGAAGAAGCCTCTAAACTCCCCACCCGTGAGGGATTAAAAGTCTTCCTTGAATCTACCTTTAATCGCCCTTTTTCTACCCTGCAAGATTTTCTGCAATTAATTGACCTCCCCGCTAAACCCCTACGCTCAAAACCCCTCCCTTACCTGCTACGCTTTGGCTATGCCTCTTACACCCAC
>NEED01000081.1 GCA_002110465.1 unicellular cyanobacterium SU2
TTTGGGGCATCGAACCCCTCAGTTGACCGCCTATCCCGTCGAAGACGCGCGGACTCGAAGAGCGACGAAGTCTAGCACCCCGACGCTGACTTCGTACAGCGCGGGGCTTCTCGGCGTTTAGCTAAATGATTTTTCGGAAAGGGAAATGAGTAGATCATAGCTTTTCTGGGGAAACACTTATAACAAGATTAATAGCCATTGACTTCAAAATTATTCTTTAACAAACTGTCTGCATACCCCATTGACATTAAGAACAGCTTAATGTTTAGTTAAAACTTTAAAGAAGTAACTTAACCTATCATCTAAATTATTTTAAGTTTTTGTGAATCTGTAAATATGACTAAGCTAGTAAATTTACTTAAATCAACTTCAGGGATACTAATGATGTACAATTTTAGGTGGCCTTTGTAAACTAAAATTGCAGTTAGCAAGAAGGCTTATAAATTTTTTTTATGTCATTCAATTCGGGATACACAAAGATCCTGAGCTTGTTTGTTGCTCTCAACTGTTATGAGTACAAATCTGAAAATGATTCCCCAATGGTTAAAAATCATAGCGGAAGGCAACCAAACGGGTTGTTTTCAAATCACTGATTCTAGAGACAACACCATCATATGGAATTTATACATTAATGGAAAAAATTTACATTATGCCACCAGTAACATTGGGAAAAAAGAGAGACTTAGTTATTTATTGAAAAAAGTAAGTCATCCTCAAAGTCTTCCTAATTTAGAATTTAAAGACAATGAATATAAAGAATTGTTGAGTTGGGGAAACTCACAAGGATTATCTGAGCAAAAAATTCAGCAATTACTATTTAATTTAAGTCAAGAAGCCTTAGGGCAAATTCTCCTGATTAAAGACCCTTCAGTCGAGTTACTTTCAAACAACAAAATAGAAGATCCTATAGGAAATTTTTCTTTAGAAAGTTTGGTAGAAACAGCGCAAAAATCTAGTCAAAAATGGCAACAATTGTCCGTCAACTTTGTAACTCCCTTTAGTAGACTTTATCTTGATTCGGAAAAAACCTATGACTTTTATCAATTTTGGAAAAAGCAAGAGCAATCAAATTCTCGGAGAATTTCGTTTTGGTTACTGAACTTGGCGAAAAAGAAATGTCTTTATGAGTTGGCCGAGGAAAGACAAGTAACCCCTTTGAGAATTGCCTATTATTTTCGCTCACTTTTGACAAAAAAAATCATTGAAATTTTGCCCTTTGAGACTGAAGAAATCTCTAAAAAAACTAGGAAGGTTGACTCATCAACATTCCTAAAACAAGATGCAAAATCTACTAACTTGACTTCTCAACCCGTGGTTGCTTGTATTGATGATAGTCATACAGTACAACAACAAATTAAGCGAATTTTAGAAGCCGTGGGTTATCAGGTATTAAGTATTACTGATCCAACATCAAGTTTAGTTATTTTAGCACGTAACCCACCAAAATTAATTTTAATGGATGTAAAAATGCCTGAAATTGATGGGCATGAACTCTGTAAAATGTTACAACGTTCTCAAAGATTACGCAATATTCCAATTGTTATGTTAACAGCTGAAGAAGGAATGGTAAGTCGATTACAAGCCAAAATGTCTGGAGCTAATTACTATCTAAAAAAACCCTGTGATGTTAATACACTTATTGATGTCGTTCAAAGATTTGCGCCCCGAAAAAATTAGGTATTTGAGATATGAAAATTGAGTTTTATTAAAGATAATAGAATTTCATAATTTATCAAGAGGACTAACAGAATGACGATTGCTTTAGTAGTAGAGGATACCGAATCACAACGCCAATTAATTTCGGCCTTACTTGGTCAAGCCGGATTAGTAACATCGGCTGTTTCTAGTGCTGAATTAGCTTGGGAATGGTTACAAAATAATCCGTGTCCTAATTTAATTGTATTGGATATTATTATGCCAGGAGAAACCGGTTTAGATCTGTGCCGAAAAATTCGTGCTAATCCTCAATGGAAAGACATTCCGATTTTATTTTGTAGTTCAAAAGCTGAAGATTTTGATCGCTTTTGGGCGTTGCGTCAAGGAGGAACTGACTACATTACAAAACCTTTTTCTCCTCAGCAATTTTTAGAAACTGTTTCTCGTTATGTTTCCCATTAATAACTTAACAATGCAGCAAGATTATTTTGGCATAGAATTATCGGGAGATATCTGTCTAGCCTTACCGTTAGAATCTCTTGTAAAAGTGACTCAACTTAAACAGAAAAACCTTTGTTTTATTCCTGGAATGGCTCCATTTTGGTTGGGAGTAATGAATTACCAAGGTTCATTGGTTTGGGTGTTAGATACCAATCATTTCCTGAACCTAATCCCTGAAAAAAATCCCTATAGAAAAACATTAACAGCCGTTATTGTTAAACATAAAATTGATAAAAAGCAGCGACGAGTTGCTTTAATAGCGAATAAAATACAGGGGATATTAAACTCAAACAATTTTCAATCTTTAGGAGTTAATTCTCCCTTGCCATCGCAATATCAATCCCTAATTCAAGAAACAATATTAGGAAATCGTGGAGCGATTGATATCTTGGATTTGAAAAAATTTTTCCAATTGATTAAAACAGCAACTTCCCTTAAAGCCTTAGCTTAAACTTTAACCCCCAATGGACAAACCCCATGTTAAACTCATTACCTTCTTCTTCAAGCGAATCAGTGAACGAGGAACCCTTAGCGTCATCTGAAAATACCAATTCTAAGGATTCTTTAGATAAGATACTTTATGCTAGTACCTTAGAAAAATCAGGGGATTTATCAGCGGCGATCGCCCTTTATCGAGAAGTCCTTGAACTAGATCCCCAAGGAACTTATGCAGCCATTGCCCAAAAAGCATTAGACGACCTTAATATTAAAGAAAGTACAATAGAAGACAGACCAGAATCATCACAGAAAACGGAAACGAAATCAGAAGTTGAACCAGAACCGCTGCCATTTCTCCCCTTTCATCAACGAATTCTTCGGAAATTTTATGATTTACCGATCCAAACTAAGCAATTTGCCGTTCTACTAACCTCGGAAGTTGTAGCAGTTATTGGCTTAGTGGGAGTAGGAGCAACCTTAATTATTACCAACGGTCAAGCACAATTATTGAACCAAGCTAGGTCAGAACTAAAAGTAGCAGAAATTAACTACAATTTGAAAGTAGATCAGATGGAATTAGGCTTTCGTGGCCAGTCTGATAACATAGCCATCATAGAAGCGGCTAGAACCGGAATGGCTGATGGACCAGTCTTAAGTATTTTAGCCAATGAACTAGCAAAAAATAAAATCGAAATTGCTAAGCTAGTTGATCGTCAAGGGAGAATTATCGCTACAGGAAATATCAAAGTTTCTCCCCGTCTTTTTGATCCACAAGGATTAGTCACTAAAGCCTTAAAATCAGGGCAACAAAGTAAGATTAGTGAGATTATTTCCTATGATGAATTAGCTAAAGAAAGTTCCCTCACCGCTAAACTTCGCGCCAAAGATCTTGGGGTTGATCCTGAGACTAAACCAAATTTTTTAATTCGCTATGTTATTACCCCCGTCCGCGACGGAGAAGCAGCCATCGTGGGAGCTTTGATTGCAGGAGACATTGTTAAATCTCCCATCGTAACTAATACCGTGTCAGCCTTTAATAGTGGTTATAGTGCTATTTATTTACGTCAACCTAACGGAGAATTTACCCTAGCGGCTTCCCAAATGCAAACCCCTGGGGGAGAGTTAGAGGAAAATTTAGGACTGTCTAGCACAAAATTACTAGAAGAAGCTGTTGCTGCTGACGGAGAAACCATTACAGGAGAGGGAAAAATTGGGAATGCTTCTTGTTTGATGGCCGCCAAAGCCCTATTCGATGCCACTGGAGAGCCGATCGCCGTTTTAGTGAGAGGAACCTCCCATGAAGCCTTAAATAACCTAGTCACTCAAAGTTTACTCCTACAAGGATTAAGTGCGATCGTTGTCTTACTCATTAGTGTCGCCTTAGTGAAATTATTAGGACAGGCGATCTTGAAACCCCTGCAACAGTTAATGGAAGTGACCAGCAAATTTTCATCCGGCGATCGCCAAGTAAGAGCAGAAAAATTTGCTAACGACGAAATGGGAGAATTAGCCACCAACTTTAACTACATGGCTGATAGCATCGTGGCCAAAGAAGATGAATTAGCCAATTATGCTCATCAACAAGAAGTCGAAGCCGAGAAACAGCGACAGGCCAAAGAAAGTCTCCAAAAAGAAGTTATTCAAATGTTGATGGAAATTGAGGAAGTCCAAAAAGGAGATTTAACCATCAAAGCTCAGGTAAATGAAGGGGTTGTTGGGTCAGTAGCCGATGCCTTTAATGCTACTACCGCCTCCCTGCGTCAATTGCTTCTACAAGTACAACAAGTATCTAACCGTGTCAGTGAGTTAGCTTTAGAGGAGCAGACCTCCGTAGAAAATCTTTCCGATGGAGCGATCAACCAAGCCCAGGAAATTAATCAAGTATTGCAAGGGGTGGCTGAGATTAACACCTCTATTCAAAGCGTTGCTCTTTCGACTGATGAAGCTGCCAAAACAGCCAATCAAGCCCTGCAACAAGCCCAAGAAGGGGATGAGGCAATGATTCAGACCGTTAATAGTATCCAAAAAATTCGGGGGTCTGTGGCTGGAACCGCCAAAAAACTCAAACAACTGGCGGAGTCTTCTCAAGAAATTTCGCAAATTGTGACGATTATTTCTTCTATTTCCGAAAAAACCAACCTTTTAGCCTTTAACGCCTCGATTGAAGCCGCCCGCGCAGGGGAACATGGCAAAGGGTTCCGAGGGGTTGCTGAAGAGGTAAGTCGCTTAGCGGTGAAGGTGACAGACTCGACCAAAGATATTCAACATCTGGTAGAAACCATTCAAGAAGACACAGCCAAGGTGTTACAAGACATGGAAAATAGTACCGCCGAAGTGGTCACCGGAACCCAACTGGTGCGTCAAACCCAGGAAATTCTCCAGAAGTTAGCTGCCACCAGTCAGAAAATTGACCAATATCTGCAAGAGATTACGGTTAATACCACCGCCCAAACCCATGCTTCTGAGCAGATCAACCAAAAAATGGCAGGCGTTGCCACCATTGCCCAAGGAACATCATCAGAGGCCACCTCAACCGTTAAGTCTCTCCAAGCCTTGGTAGAACAAGTCAAAGCCCTCCAAGTTTCCCTCTCTCAATTCCGCTTGTAATCCCAAAAGACAAGGAAAATGAGCGACCCTAATATTCCTTAATTGCTATTTCTGGTAACCCATTATGAGTTTTGAGTTAGACCCAGCGACCATTGCAGCGATGCTCAAAGAAGCCCGTCAGTGCTTTTTAGAAGAGGATGCCCCAAAAGATCTTAAAACCCTACAAGAAGGGGTGAAACAGCGACAAAACTGTACTGATTTTAAATCCCTGTTGCGGGCTGCTCATTCTCTAAAAGGAGGTGCGGGGATAGCGCAACTGTCTAGCTTGGCTGAATTAGCCCATGCACTCGAAGATGTTCTCCAAGCAGTCGAGTCACAGAAGATCGGTAATCCCAATGAAGGATGGACGCTTTTGGACTGGGGAGTCAATGAAATCGCCATGCTACTCAATCAAGCGCGTACTGTAGAAAATGTGGTAGCTGACCCCAATCTGTTAAACGCATTAACACAGTTTACTGTTTCTCCACCCCAACCCCCAGAAGAAAAGCCCCGAGTAGCCGAATCGAGTTCTCTGATTCAAGGGATGTTAGAGAAGGATTTAGAAGAATGCTTTACTCGGATCGAGGAAGTCTCTACCAAGACCGAAATTAAGGCAATAAAAGAGGGTCTGGCTCATTTTTATCAAGAATGTTTACTATTAGGAGAAACCCTAGATTTACCCTGGCTGCTTCAGGGAATTGAACCATTAGGGGCAATGTTAGCCACGGTTGATCCCCTGTGTGTTTTAGCGATCGCCCAAGAACTTATTGTTGAATTACGCTCTCAACGGGATAGATATTTAATCAGTTTAACCAGTTCTTCAGGTGCTTCCCTTCAAACAATCTCAGAAGACGCTATGTCTATTGAGTTAGGGGAATGGCCTGATGAGTATGAGGAGAATTGGGATGAAGAATTTGATTGTGTGATAGCAGCGTCAACCCAAGAAGAACAGCCTCAAAATAATCAGCAATTGCTTTCTCAATCAGAGGATAACAAGGAATCGTCTCCTGAATTAGTTGAAGTTGAAGAAGATATCACCTTCCTATCCCAATTACGAATTCCTTTAGAACGATTAGAAAAAATGAATAACAATGTCGAGGAATTATTAGTCGTTCGAGAACGTTTTCGGATTCAACAACAGCAATTAAGCCAAGTTACTCGACAAATCCGACAAATTGCCCGTCAGTTTGGACCGATTATTGATCAAGTCCAAACCTTATATGATCAATCAGCTATTGCTCCTATCTCTACTATATCTTCCCCCTCAAATGATTTTGACACCCTGGAATTAGATGGATTTACCGATCTCCACAGTAGTTTACAAACCTTTCAGGAATTGATGTTAAAGGTTCAAGAAAAACATTCTGATCTTAATTTGATTAATCAGGAGTTTTCAGAAAACTTAGAAATTATTCAAACGAATGTTGATGATTTATACAATAACATAACCGAATCTCGCCTAGTGCCTTTTGGAATTGTTGCCCAGCGATTTTTTCCTCAAGTTCAATATCTAAATCGTCGCTATGGCAAGTCCGTTGAGTTATCGATTGTTGGCGAACAAATTTTGATTGACCAAGTTATTTTAGAACAGCTACAAACTCCCTTAACCCATTTATTAAATAATGCCTTTGATCATGGGATTGAAGAACCAGCCAAAAGATTGGCTAATGAAAAGTTAGCGACTGCTACAATTAATTTAGAAGCCAAAACTGAGAATAATCAATTGGTATTGAGTTTGACCGATGATGGTCAAGGAATTGATTTACATCAAGTTTATCTTAAAGCCAGAAAATTAGGGTTAAAATTTTCAGATATCCCCTTTGAGCAATTATCCCAAGCAACAATTATTGACTGGATTTTTCAACCTGGTTTTTCTACATCACGTGAGGTAAATGCCCTTTCTGGTCGTGGCGTTGGGTTAGATATTGTTCGCAGCAAAATTCAAAATTTAAGAGGGACAATTCAGGTAACGACTCAACCAAATAAAGGAACCACGTTTATTATTACAATTCCTCTAAACTTGAGTTTGCTTCCGCTATTTTTAGTACAGTGTCAAGAACATACAATAGCAATTCCAACCGCCAGCATTTTAGAAAATATTCCCGCTGCTGAAATTGTTTGGGCAGATAAGGATTTAACTACCGTTAACTGGCACAATCAAACCCTTCGAGTGATTCCCATATCGGAATTATTATCCTATCCCCAACCGTTAACAAAGTTAGTTTCTCCTGAAGCCGGAATTGTTTTAGAGAGTGGAAGTGGTCCATTGATGATTATGGTAGATGCCTTACTCAGTGAACAAAAACTGATGGTTAAGCCTTTTGATGACACCGTAACAACTCCCCCGTATTTGGCTGGATGTACTATTTTAGGAGGAGGAGAAATTGTTCCTGTTATTCTTCCTCAATCTTTAACTTTATCAACCCCTTCAAATTATGCAGCAGAAAAAGTCGTTATTCCCTCGATTAATTCTACTAATAAAGCCAAAATTTTGGTAGCTGAAGATTCCGTAGCAACACGACGTTTACTCGAACGGACTTTGACTCAAGTGGGATTTTCTGTCATTGTTTGTCGTGATGGACAAGATGCCTTAGATCAACTTAACCGTTTGAGTGAGGAAATAAATCTGATTATTTCTGATATTGAAATGCCTCGCCTCAACGGATTTGAGCTTTTAGAAATAGTTCGGTCTAATGATAATTGGGAACAAATTCCCTTTGTTATGGCAACCTCTCGAACCGGCAATCATCATCAACAACAAGCAATGAAGTTAGGGGCAAATGCCTATGTGGGTAAACCGATTCTCCCTAATATTCTCTTAAAAACCATTGAACCGTTACTCAAAATCCCCTCAAACAATGCTATGACAGTTAGTAATGTTAGCTAACATTCAAGGTCTGCATAAGCTGTTCGTCATCTAAATTACTAGTTGAGACTGCATGGGAGCAGGGAGCGGGGAGGTTCGGAGAAAGGGTTTGAACGTTTGTCCTAAAATCTCCAATAAGCAGTTTAAATTCACAATAGCATACTGGCTAATCTAGGAAGTAAACACGCAAAAAGATAATCAAATGTTATGATTTGAAAGGGATTTATCCCATGGGGCTGTGGCTCAGTAGGATAGAGCAAGCGCCTCCTGAAGTGTCGGGCATTATGGACGGAAACGCCATAGATGAATGTGGTCAAATTCAAGGAAGCCTAAGTCCTCTGAGGGATACGGTAATCTTGAGCCAAGCTCTACGTCCCTGGTAGAGAAGGTGCAGAGACTGGTTGTAGGTAGCTAAAGGGGAATAAAAGCATTAGCATAAATTATGCCTACAACATAACGGCCACCACCTAAGGACATTACGTCTAGGGTGAAGGAATAGTCCAGAGAGTGGGGAAACTCACACCAATCTGAAGCGCTAGGTCGCCGGTTCGAATCCGGCCAGTCCCGTTGGTTTGTTAACAAACGCCCATCAAAGAATAATAATTTAGGGAGCATAATATTCCCCTTGAGCGTCGTTATTAATTAAGTTCTCCATAATAGACTTCCTAGTTAAATTCAGATAAAAGTTAAAAAAATAGATAATATATAGCTCATAATTAACTTTACTTTGAGTTTTGCTAGAGGTCTAATGACTTTATGGTCATTAACTTGATAGTTTGATTGTTCAGTTCATGTTGTTGAAAATTAGCCCTCAAAAACACCGTGTTCAAGTCCCTTCCTCTCGAAGAGTTAGGCGTAAGTTGTGGCCTCTAATTCCCCTGGCAGGTATTGGCCTGTGGGTGGGTTATAAACAATTACAAAGTTATGTGGTGCAACCTGAAGCGATTTTTGTTTTAGGAGGACATGAAGAAAGGGAACACTTTGCAGCTAAATTGGCTATCCAACATCCTAATCTGCCGATCTGGGTGTCTTCTGGGAGTCCACAACACTATGCGAAACAAATTTTTAATAAGGCCGGTATTTCGAGCGATCGCCTTCATCTAGACTACCAGGCACGGGATACGGTGACTAACTTTACCACCCTGGTGAAAACTTTCAAACAACAAGGCATTGATAGCGTTTACTTAGTTACCTCTGCTAACCATATGAACCGCGCTCGCGTCATTGGGGAAATTGTTTTTGGGACTCAGGGGATTATACTCAAACCCATAGCAGTTGAGTGCAATCGCCCTCGTGAACCCTTCAAAAAAATCCTCAGAGATGGAGCTAGGTCTCTACTATGGTTGGGGACGGGAAAGACAGGGGAAACCTTAATTGCTCCTTAGATTAAACTATTTGAATCCCTCAGTGGCATCTCAATGTCCGTTACAATGGAAAGCTGTGCATCAAGTTGACAGCAGCAAATACAGCCCCAGGAGAGATGTCGTGATACCCAGAGTTCGTATTGCACCGAGTCCCACCGGAAATCTACACATTGGAACCGCGAGAACCGCCGTTTTTAATTGGTTGTTTGCTCGCCATCACGGGGGTCAATTTATTTTACGCATTGAAGATACGGATCTTGAGCGATCGCGGCCAGAATATACAGAAAATATTAAATCAGGACTCACTTGGCTAGGGTTAACTTGGGATGAAGGGCCATTTTTTCAAACCCAACGTCTTGATCTCTATCGTCAAGGAATTCAAACCTTACTCGATAAGGGGTTTGCTTATCGTTGTTATTGTACCCCCGAAGAATTAGAAAAGATGCGGGAGCAACAAAAAGCGAAAAACCAAGCTCCTCGCTATGATAACCGCCATCGTCACCTCACCGAAGCAGAATGTCAAAAGTTTGAGGATGAGGGCAGAAAACCCGTTATCCGGTTTATTATTGATGATGACCGTGAAATTGTCTGGAATGACTTGATTCGAGGCAAAATGACCTGGAAAGGAAACGATCTCGGTGGGGATATGGTGATTGCCAGAATTCCCCAAAAAGAAGGGGAAACCTTTGGACAGCCTTTATATAATTTAGCGGTGGTGGTTGATGATCTTGACATGAAAATTACCCATGTCATTCGAGGAGAAGATCACATTGCCAATACTGCCAAACAGATTTTACTTTATGAAGCGTTAGGGGGAACGGTTCCAGACTTCGCCCACACTCCCTTAATTTTGAATCAGGAAGGACGAAAATTATCTAAACGAGATGGGGTGACCTCCATTGATGACTTCCGTCAAATGGGCTTTTTACCCGATGCACTGGCTAATTATATGACGCTTTTAGGGTGGACTCCCCCCGACTCCACTCAAGAAATTTTTACCCTAACCGAAGCAGCGAAAGAGTTTAGTTTAGAAAGGGTGAATAAAGCAGGGGCTAAATTCGATTGGGATAAACTAGATTGGATTAATAGTCAGTATCTCCATCAAGTACCAGCGTCAGAGTTAGTAGAATTAGCCTTTCCCTATTGGCAAGAAGCAGGTTATGAGGTGAATTTAGAGAGCGATCGCCCTTGGTTAGAACAGTTAGCAGCTTTAATTGGCCCTAGTTTAACTAGGCTAACGGATTCTGTTAAAGAAAGCCGTTTATTATTTGGAGAAACAGTTAAATATAGTGAGGAAGCTATAGAACAATTGCAAAAAGAAGGGGTCAAAGAAATTATGCAAGCTGTGGTTGATAGCTTGGCTGATTATCCTAAGTTAACGGAAGACAATGCTAAGGAGATTATCAAGCAAGTTACCAAAGCTTTTAAGGTGAAAAAAGGCTTAATTATGCGCTCTCTCCGAGCAGGTTTAATGGGCGAATTACACGGGCCTGATTTAGTTCAATCTTGGCTTTTATTATATCAAAAAGGATGGGATAAAACCCGTTTAAAAGACGGCTTAAGTCAAATTTAGAACAAACAAAGATTGAATTTTGCTAGGGGCATAAATTATTTATTATGCCCTTATGAACTATAAAAATTAATATTTAAGTTTTGATTAGATTTAATACAATGTTTTTTGAGCATAATTTTAAAGAGAATCAAAATCAGTTGATTTTGAAATATGTTGATTTATTCTGCGGTATTGGTGGCTTTCGAGTCGCTTTAGATCTTGCTTGTTCTAATTATAAAAAATCAGAGAAAAAAATTAAACCTATTTGTGTATTCTCTTCAGATATTGATCCTGATGCACAAAAAAATTATGAAGTCAACTTTAACGAAAAACCTGCTGGTGATATTACAAAAATAGCAGCAGAATCAGTTCCTAATCATAATCTTTTATTGGCTGGATTTCCTTGTCAACCGTTTAGTATTTGTGGAAAACTTCAAGGTTTTGAGGATACACGAGGAACGGTATTTTTTGATATTGCTCGTATTCTGAAACAAAAAAAACCTTATGCTTTTATCCTAGAAAATGTTAAACAATTAAAAGGACATCAACAAGGAAAAACTTTAAAAATAATAATTAAACTCTTAGAAGAGTTGGGATATTATTGTGACTACAAAGTCTTGAATGCTCTAGATTTCGGATTACCTCAAAAACGAGAAATAATTTTTATTATTGGCTTTCGAGAACCTATAGAATTCAACTGGGAAAACCCAACCATCTCCATGCAACCCTTAGATACAATTTTAGAAAATAATGTATCTGATTCTTATTACGCTTCCCCACAAATTAGAGCTAATCGTCTAGCTAAATATGATGGAAAAAAGCATCAACAATCAACAATTTGGCATGAAAATAAAGGAGGACATATTAGTGCTTATTCTTACTCTTGTGCCATGAGAGCAGGAGCATCTTATAACTATCTTTTAGTTAATGGGGAAAGAAGATTGACAGAGCAAGAAATGCTACGTTTACAGGGTTTTCCTGATTCTTTTAAGTTAGTAGGTTTCTATTCCACAGCAAGAAAATTGATCGGAAATTCTTTAGCTATTCCTTGTGTAGTTTCTATTCTTAATTCTATGTTTGATGCTGTCATCAATAGATCCTCTAAAAATAACTTAAATAATTCCCTTTACTATAGACAAACTACGATTTTTGATTTAACAATGAATAGTGAAATCATTAAAGCTAAAACTAGACTCGATAAAATTATAGAAAAATCTCGTACTCGTTTTTACAAACCCATTCAAATTGCAGAAGTTTTATATCATTCTCGAATTCAAGGTAGCATTGATATTTCTAATAAAGAAGATTATAGAATTAAATCAAAAGATTGGAGAGATGAAGTAACTCAAAAATTATTGAAACAATCATCAACATCCTCTAGTCGATTTCAAGACGATGTCTGGAATGATAATGCAATGCCACCCAAAATTTTGACTATTCTTGATCAAGAAAATAAAGAAAATGCAGGAATTGTTGAACGCTATATTTATTATCAATTTAAAAATAGATTAGGAATCATTTCTTCTGTCATAGAAACTATTATTACTACACTAGAAGCAGAAATCACGGTCAGAGTTCCCCAAAAAAATTGTGATTTATTGAAAGAATTTGAAGAATTAGCAAAAGTTTTGCTAAATATTAATACTGAACAGATGGAATGGACAGAATTGGCACATATTTATAGAGTTGGTGTTACCAATGCTGCTGATAGAGGACTTGATATGTGGTCTAATTTTGGGCCAGCTATTCAAGTAAAACATTTAACATTAAATCCTAAACAAGTTGAGACTATTGTTGATCAAGTAGAAAGTGATTGTATTGTTATTGTTTGTCGTGATGCTGATGCTTCAGTGATTTCAGCTATACTTCAACAAATAGGATGGGGAAAACGAGTTCGTGGAATTGTTAAAGAATCTCAGCTTATAGAATGGTATGATCAATGTTTGCGGGGTAACTTTCATGAAATTTTAGCTTCTAAACTTATGGAACTTTTAGTCGAAAGTTTTGAACAAGAATTTCCTGAAGCAACTGGGATTAATGAGTTTTGTATTGAAAGAGACTACTATACTATAGAAGTCTCTCAAATATGGCAGTAAAAATTATCAATTGAATAAACAAAATTTTTTTAAAACTCCCCAACTTTTAGAAGCTAGGGAGCTATATTAATTTTCTGGTCTTGTTAAACTCTCATGAATTACATCCGTGAAAGCGCAGATATTTTCGATAGCTTTTCTGAATTAAGGCCTTTTAATTCATCACGATTTAACCAACCTTCTTTAATTAGTCTAGCAAAGACAAAAATGACAGTAGAAAGTTCATAATGATATTTGCCATCTATGTCATGTCTCCTAGCACTCAAAAAGTCATGGAGTCGCCACAATTGTTCAAGCTCAATAATTGAACCACTGACTTCTCGAACTTCTTTGAGTAAAGCTGATATTTCCCTTTGATAAGCTATCTCAAAAGCTTTTTTAATGATTGTCTCCTCTGCTTTAGACCATTGAATTTCACTGACTTGCATTATTTATTGTAAATTAAGTTTTATGACACTTATATTATTATAATACTAGTTACCATAGATAACAGTAAATTGTGAGTGATTAAAGTACATTGTTGGAGCGCATCTTATGATATTTGTCCCCATATATGTCCCTTATTTCGTCACAAAATACTGTCGGCTTTATCAGAAGTTTCACTCAGCCTTTAAAAGCATGGGATTAGCTCGTAGTAATCAGACTTTTAGCGAACTAGGTTAAGTAGTTCTTTTGGAGAGGCCAATAAATCAATGGCAACGAAGAAAATTTTGTTTTCAGCATTCAATAAAAATCTCCAAGCCATATTCATCCCAACTCCTGCACCAAACCAAGGGGTTTGAACTTTACCAGTGACTTTAATCTGAGTAAAACCATCTTCAGCCGGTTCAGCAACACCACGTTCTGGCATTAACTTAAGATTTTGGCATTCTTCCTTGAAAAACCGCAACACTCTGTCTTTTCCAACAATAGGTTTTTGGAAAGGAGGTTGTAGCGCACCGTCATCAGCAAACAATTTAATTAACTCATCAAAGTCATTCGCATTTAATAAGTTCATGTAACTTAAAACCGTAGGGTTAGTAACCCCTTCAATGGTGACGCTGGTACGTTTAGACATATCAGTAGGAGGAACAACAGGTTCAGCTACTGGTTTATAGCTACCTAGTTTGTCTTTATCAAACCCCATATCTACTACAGCATTACGAAGTACGGTGATTTGTTGACCGGATTCTAGTCCTCTGATGGATTGTAAAACGGCTGCAGCGTTGGCTGACAGCTTATAACCATCGGGAATAGGTGCAACGGTTCCTTCTTCCATCCATTGTCCTAAGCGATACCAAAAACCTAACTTAATGTTGGGACTCCAAACTGCATAGGTTCGACAAATGGGGGTATCAGCACGGTTCGCTAAGTCACACATGACTTGAGACTGGTCTTGGAAACTCATTTTCTGAATTTCCTTAAGAGTGGGTTCAGCAAACTGCATATTGGCAGCCCCTGGTGCAGCAACAGTGATCGTCTTACCCATCTCTAAATAGGCAAACCAAATTAAAGCTAACTGATCCTCAGCATTTAATTGATTAAAACGGGCAATTGTAGCTGGAACGGCATCCGCTGTTAGAGTATTAGCGAAAATATTACGGGCTGAGTCAATAGTAAAAGGCATAGCTGTTCCTCAGTTGCGTTTATCGGATTTAGTGAGACGCTTCATCAAAAGCTCCATAAGAATTGTAAACTTTTGTAAAACCATGTTAAAGTACGTCTTACAACACTTGACTAAAAAGTGTTAATTTGGTAAGGAAAAATGATCAAGAATATTGATTTTGAGAATCATGTGACTTAACATCATCTAAAAATACCAAGTGTTTCCACATTCTCTGTCGTTAAACTAAGCTGTAAACACCTAATATTATTTGATCATAAAAGATCCCATTTAGCAAATCTAATTTTGCAGCAATCTTTGCACAGTTCCTAAGGTTATTTGTCCCGTTTTTTGCCAACTAAATTTACTAGACTGTTGTAAACTCAGGGTTTGTAACTGCGATCGCAACCCATCATCATTAACAATTTGTTCCATTGCATCCGTCATTTCTGAAACCTGATAAGGGTTAATTAATAACCCTGCATCCCCTGCAACTTCAGGTAAAGAAGATAAATTAGAGGTAATTACAGGGGTTCCACATCCCATTGCTTCTAAAACCGGAAAACCGAACCCTTCCCATAAAGAAGGAAATACCAATGCTAATGATTGATTTAATAAAATAGGTAATTGATCATAAGAAACATAATCAAGAAATTTTACCTGATTTATAATTCCTAATTCTGTTGCTTGTTGTTGTAATTTTGGGGTATACCTTTTGTCGGTTGGTCCTGCTAACCACAATTCATAGTCTTGATAATTCCGAATTCTGGCAAATGCTTCAATTAAACGGGGTAAATTTTTATGAGGATCATGACGACCTACATACAAAAAATAGGGTATTTTAGTTTTAGATATAGTTTCTGGGGTTACTTTCAAAGGTTTAAAATGATTAGCATCATAAGCAAGAGGAATAGGCGTTATTTTTGTGGATGAAACCCCGAAAAAATCAATGATATCCGTTGCGGTTGCTTGAGAATTACAAATAATATGTTTAGCTTGTTTGAGAACTTGAGGAATATAATATTTAAAATAAGGGGTTAGAGGAGATATTTTTTTCGGAAAACGTAAGGGAATTAAATCATGTACCATTACCACTGATCGACAATTGCTATATAAAGGTGCTTCGGGGACAGGTGAAAATAATAAAGCTCCCTCTAATTTTTGATAAATTTTAGGTAAGTTAAACTGTGTCCATAATAACCGACGTAAATGACCTTTTGTTCCTTGTTCTGGCGTTAAATTATTGGGAACCGAATAACAGTTAAATTCAGGATTATTGTTGGCAACCAACAGGGTAGGATTCAATTCTTTTAAATATGGGAAAACATTAGCAGCATAAATAGTAATACCTGTTGGTTTAGACATCAACAAGGAAAGATTAACAAGTAAATTTTTAGTCATTTTAGGTAGAATCAGTCTCTTACTCTAAACTATACACTATCAACTAATAGATTGATAAGCTTTAAAAGTTTCTTTTGCTGTTTTTTTCCAAGAAAATAATTTGGATCTTTCTTGTCCTTTCTTAATCAATTTTTCTCTTAACTGAGAATCACTAATGACTTTTAAAATAGCCTCAGCTAATTCTAGGGTATCATTAGGATTAATCAATAATGCTGCGTCTCCTGCGACTTCGGGAAGAGATGAAGTATTAGACGTGATAACAGGAGAACCTAGGGTCATTGCTTCTAGGACAGGTAAACCAAATCCTTCATAGAAAGAAGGATAAACAAAAACATCAGTTTGATTATAGAATAAAGCTAATATTTCATCTGATAAATAGTTTAAATGATAGATACTTTCTTGGTATTTTGACTTTTCTATAGCTTCAAAAATCGATTGATATTTCCATCCTTTTTGACCAATTAGAATTAAATTATGAGGAATTTTATGTTGTTTTTTTAA
Organism: unicellular cyanobacterium SU2; assembly: GCA_002110465.1. GTDB lineage: Bacteria > Cyanobacteriota > Cyanobacteriia > Cyanobacteriales > Microcystaceae > Rippkaea. Next base: position 16,541 of record NEED01000081.1, read on the forward strand.
ATAATCAAAAGCATCAATCAAAGCCACAATATTTTTTCTCGGTTCAAGGGTGCTGACAAAAAGAAGATAGGGAATGTAAAAATCATAATTTATAGATTGTTTGAGTTGTTCAATCTTGTCAGTTTTAATCTCATTAGATGAGTAACGACTTGCTTCATATGTTATCTTGATTTTCTCAGGTTTAACCCTAAGATATTCCAGAATGTCTTGTTTAGTATTTTCAGAAAAAGTAATAATTAAATCTGTCCATTGTAAACAGCGTTTAATTCTTTCTAAATAGCCTTGTACAATCGTAGTAGAATATTGAGGATATTTGAGAAAAGTTAGATCATGAATCGTCATTACCTTACGACTGTTGCTGTAAGGATAAACATAATGATCAGTTCCATGAAGGATATCAGGTTGACTTAGATATCGCTCACAATAGGATAAAATAGGGTTAGAATATTTTGCTAAAATATTAGCAATAGTGACAGGAATAGGTAAGACAGAAACCTGAGAATATTGACTCAGAAAATGGGGGATGGAAAAATTCCTCAACAACCAATTTTTGACCGAAGGATGAAAGTAAATTTCTAACTCAAACTGTTCGGTTTCTTGTAATTCAGATAATGATTCAATTAAATTTAGAGTATAAACCCCAATTCCGCTAAGTTTTCCCCTAACTGGTGTTCCATCAACACAAACTTTAAACATTACTTCTGATTGATTATTTTTTTCATAGCGTTAGCATAGGTATCCAAACAATGAAAGTTTAGGTAACTATTTTGCATGGATTTGATTTTAGTTTTTATATTAGAATTTTTAAAGATATCTAGAATATAAATAAATACTTTCTCAGAATTATCCCAACTAATAATTAACTCCCCTAAATTATATTTTAATAATTCGTAAGCCATCCAGGTTTTATCAGTTACCAAAGGTATCTTACCAGCAATGATACATTCTGTAAAAATTCCTGATGTTCTCTCTTCATAAGCTTTGTCATCATAGGGTAATAGAATAATATCAGTTACATTCAACCAATAATTATACTCTTCTCTAGTTAATTTATCTTTGATGACTTTGACTTCAATTCCTTCTTTAGTTGATTCTAAATTAGAATTTTTTGCAGCCACTAAACAGATTTTATCACTTTTTTTAAAACTACTATTTACTAAGTTTTTTATTACATCCCATCCTTTTTCTTCTCTAGGACAACCTGGCCACCAGCATAAAATCCCAGGGGATTTATCTTTTATCTCCCAATTATTGACTTGAATATCCGTATGGGGAATTGGCATTACTATAACAGTTTCTTGAAAGTAATTGGATAAAGATTGACTTAATAAATCACTATCCGTTAATAACTTTAACTGTCCTAATGGTAAGCGTTTCTTAATTAAATAATTGAGGAATTTATAAATAAATCTGGTTTTATCTTTATGGGTATCTCTACGATAAAGTAGCCAAACCGATAGAGTTTTTGTCGGAACTAACCATAAAGCAATCGTTAAAGCAAACAATTGTAAATGAATAAACCTTTCGAGAAAAATAATAGATGATTCTGATTGATTAATAACGTTATTTCGTAAATAATTAGCTGTTGTTGTCCCTAAATAAAAAACCCCAGTTAACCTCAAAACCTTTTGCCAAATATTACCGTCTTTTTCAAGATCAAAATTACTTAAACAGCTATCCCATTCTGCTAGTAAATGATTAACATTAGACTGGGACGGAATAGCGACTAAATGTTTCCAACCCAACTTAGAAACTGCTTTACTAACCGCTTGATGATAGGGGATAATATGTCCTTCACCTCCCATTAAATTAGGAATTAGTGAAACTAATATAGGTGTTGAAGACGTTCCCTGATTTTCAAGCATTAATATTAATGAATTTTATATGATTAAAACTAGCTGTTTAAAAATACAGTCAAGTATCCTTATTTTGTTGGGTTTCTTTCGTTAACCCAGCCTACGATCTTCCCCCAAATTTATTAGTTGAACTGTGTCAGACAATTTTTTAAAGACCTTGATTTTTTTGGTAGATTGTGCTATATTCTTAAAAGTTTCTTGCCCCCGTCCTGTTAAAACTAAAATAGGCTCGCAATTAGCCCTAATAGCAGCTTCTAAATCACTAGGCGCATCACCAACAAAAAAAGATTGAGATAGAGCTATATGATGCTTTTTAGCAGCTTTAATCAACATTTCAGGGGAAGGTTTACGGCAAGAACACTTATCATCAGGATGATGGGGACAAACAAAGATATCATCAAAGGATACCCCAAAACGGTTATATTGTTGGTGGATATAGGAATGTACTTTCTCAACATCTTGTAAGCTATAATACCCCCTACCTACTCCGGCTTGATTCGTGATTATAATCAGTAAATAACCTGCATTTTGCCATTGTTTTAAAGCGTCTCCCGCACTATCAGGAAGCTTGACTTGTTCGGGTTGACTTAAATAGGGGACATAGTCAATAAGTACCCCATCTCGGTCTAGAAATAGGGCTTTATTGAAGTGTGTATGAGAAGTATTGGTTGGATAATCCACCATTTTGGTATTAAACCGCAATTTGCGCTTCTAAGCCAGCGTTAGCAAACAATTGGGCTTCCACTTGCTCACAAATTCGATGATACGTCATCAGGTGAATTTCTTGAATATAGGGGGTGTGGTGTTGTTTGACAAAAAGGGAATAATCTGATAGTTCTTTGAGCATTCCCCCATTATTTCCTGCCATTCCGACAGTAATTAATCCCATCTCTTTAGCCATCTCAAAAGCACACACCACATTAGCAGATTTTCCAGACGTAGAGAGTCCCCAGAGAATATCCCCAGGTTGTCCGAAAGCTTCTACCTGACGGGCGAAAATCGTTTCATACTCGTAATCATTAGCCCAAGCTGTCAATGTTGCTGGATTAGTTCCTAGGGCGATCGCCGGTAAACCCTTACGATGAAGTTGAAACCGTCCTACAAATTCAGCCGCAATGTGCTGAGCATCGGCTGCGGAGCCGCCATTACCACAAATTAATAATTTATGCCCATTTTGAAACTGTCTAGCTATTAAACCGATTGTATGCTCAATCGCGCGACAGTATTTGGGGTTAAACGCTTCCTCTAGGCTTTTTAGCCTGTGTTGAATCCAATAATAGTTCACCGTTACTCCTCACTTACTCACTTATCTAGCCGGAACAAGTTTTTCTTGTTCTAGCCAGAACCACTCTATAGTTTTAGCTAACCCTAATTCTAATGGAGTTAACTCCAAATTGGGTAAAGATTCCTTAAGTTTGTTAACAACTAAACACTTAGACTTGGCTCCCACATAGCGAGAGGTGTCAAACTCGATCTGATTAAAGTCGTAGCCAACTTCGTCACAGATCAACTTAGCAAAGTGTCGGATGGTATATTCTTCCCCCGCACCAATGTTAATTAAATCATTATCAACGGTAGCGGTCAGTTGGGTGGCAATCTTAGCGAAATCTTCAACAAAGACTAACTCCCGTGACTGGGTCCCATCTCCCCATAAGACCACAGGTTCGCCATAAAGTTTCCCCCGAATGATCTTACGGATGAGATCGAAAATAAAGTGCATCTGTCGCCCATCGGTATGATACCCTGACCCATAAAGGGTAGAAGGAACCAAACAGAGATACTTCAGACCATATTGTTTGTTTAAAGCCAATAACCCTGCATAGAGCATTCTTTTGGTCATGGCGTAGGTAAACAAGCTACTAATGGGCATCCCTGTGAGGTAATTTTCCTCAACTAAGGGTAAATTGGGGTCATAGGCGCAACTGGTCCCCATACAAATCAATTTAGCCTGGGGTTGGTATTTTTGCCACCACATGAGAACATGGGTGTTCATTTGTTGATTAATAATCCATTGTTCCCCTGGATGATAAAGACAAAAATCACCGGCTTGAGTCCAAGCGGCTAAATGATAAATTTGATCATAACTGCGATCGTTAAAATTGAGCAACGAGTCAGGTTGAGTGAGATCGCAGTTTTTGGAGTTGAGCCGGACTATTTCGTGTCCTTGTGCTTGAAGTTGAGAACAAAGATTAGTTCCGAGAAACCCCGTTGCACCAGTAATTAGGATTTTCATCATTGAGGACTCGTTCTATAAGCATTGTTAATCACCCTAGTGGGAGATCAGCGTAGAGATACTATAGCTGTGACGTGAAGTTTTGTAAAGAGTGCCGAAGGTTGAAAGAGGTACAGAGTCTCTAGTTTTCACTGAACGCCAAAACCCCAGAACAGAAAAATGATGAATGATAGTATCATTGATCGATGCAGTTTTATGGGAAGAAAGAATGCGTTTACCTTATACAAATATATTAATCAAGCTCAAAAGTATTTTAAAGTTTTTTAATTGGTCAATCTTATTTGTCTTGTCGTTGATTTTATTCTTAAATGCTCCAATGTTCAAAACTTTATCAATGTCTCACTCATCTCTAGAATTTAAAAATGTAGCTGAAAGTGCAGGAATTAAATGGAATAGTGAAAGAGATCTTACAAGTATTGCTTGGATTGACTTTAATCAAGATAATTTCCCTGATTTGTGGATCGCACCTCATGCTTTTAATAAAAAGAAGAGGGAGAAAAGACCCAAGCTTTATATTAATCAAAAAAATGGCATTTTTACTGACATTTTCTCATCAGTTTTTCCTTCTAATATACATGGAGATCATCATGGAAATTCTTGGGCAGATTTTGATAATGATGGAGATTTAGATGTCTATATCAATGATGGTTTAGTTAGCAATGAGGAGTTTCACCCTGATAATAATGACTTATGGGTTAATCAGGAAGGAATTATGGAAAATCTTGCGGAGGAATTAAGTGTTAATCAACCTTCTGCGAGAGGAAGAACTTCTTTGTGGTTTGATTATAACCTTGATGGTTTATTAGATTTAATACAATTAAATGCCCAAAAATCACCCACAAATTCACCTTCTACTCTATTTAAACAAACAGTTAATGGTTTTAAAAATGTTAATGAGTCTGTGAAATTTGAAATACCAAGTGCAGATTTAGCCCAAGTTACTGATTTATATGGCGATGGGAAACTTGATTTAATTGTCAATGAGCTTATTGATCATGATATCACACGACCAACAAGTGTGAAAATTTATCAAATAACGCAACCAACATTTAAGGAATTAACGAATGAATTTCCTGAACTTAAATCAATAAGAGATCTAGCTGTTGGTGATTTCGATGGAGATTTAGTCTCAGATTTATTTTTTGTAGGTAGTAACTATTATGATGGGTCTTTTGTCTTAAATTGGGGGTCAAATCGAACGATGGTTCGACTACACCAAATTCAAGGAATGGATTCGGGATTTGAGTTGACAACTACTGACCCAGTTGAGTTTAATATCTTGAAACCATTTTGGCCTTTAAAAAACCCCTTTCCCCTAGAGAAAGTATATATTGGAGCCAATGGAAATCACCCCAATTTTCCTAGATTTTCTCTGTCTGTTGAAAATGGTTTGGGGATGGTTCCTGAGTCTGATAGAATCCCTGATAGTCTGTATATTGGTTATGACTCAACTAAAAAGATTTGGCAAACTATTTGGCATAATCCTGGTCAAGTCCAACTAGACTTAATTGTAGAAAGTCCGACCTCTTTAGGAAAATTAATACCCATTGGTTTTACACCTCCTAATATCTCCGAGGTTAGTGGGATTTCACCTACTTTGCTAACCTACGATCAGGAATCAGGGAAATACGTTAATTCGACTCAAATAGATGGACTTCAAGAGTCTATACCCGTTCGATCAGTGATTGCTGATGATTTTGATAACGATATGGATTTGGATCTTTATCTTATTTCTAGTTTAGATTATTCTGCTCTAGAGACTATTTTATTAGAAAATCAAGGGGATGGTACTTTCATCCGATTACCAAAAGCAGCAGGAGCTAACATTACTTCTTTTGGTCCTTATGATGTGTTTGACAGAATAGGATTGCAAGGTGCAAGTGCTGATTATGATTTAGATGGGGATATAGATTTATTTATAGGTTCTTCAAGTTTAGTAAGTGATAAAACTTATCTGGGAACACCTTATTATCTATTCCAAAATCAAGGAAATAATTATAATTGGTTGGAACTAGATCTACAGGGAACAAAATCAAGTCGAAATCCTATTGGGACTAAAGTTTTTGTTACTACAGGAGGTAAAACACAGCTGCGAGAACAATCAACTGGTCAGCATTATTATGGGCAAAATTCCTCAAGATTGCATTTTGGCTTAAAGAATAATAGTAAAGTAGACTTACTCAGAATTGAATGGACTTCTGGTTCTATTTCAGAGTTTTCTGATATTCCGGTTAATCAAATATTAAAAATAGTGGAAGATAAAGAACAATATCAAATTATTCAAAATTGAAAAGGGAACCTTTTAATATAAAAAACTGGTTTGATTCGTTATTAAGTAAGCTAACAATATGTATTCCCTACCTGCTGAATGGTATGAACAAGATGGGGTAATGTTAACTTGGCCGCATCAAGATACGGATATGGCTCCCTTTCTAGAAAAAGTACATCCCGTTTATCTTAAAATTAGTCAAGCAATTACCCAACGTCAAAAGCTGGTTTTAGTTGTCCATAACTCTATTCTTAAATCTGAGATAAAAAATCAATTTATTGACCATAAAATAAACTTAAATCAAGTCAGGTTTGTTATCGCTCCAACTAATGATATTTGGGCAAGAGATCATGGACTTATTACCTTAGTAAACCCCGAAGGAAAACTAAAAATACTTGATTTTATTTTTAATGGTTGGGGGGACAAATACAAAAGTTTTCTTGACAATAAAATTAATAGTTATCTTATTGATCAAGTAATTAATCCTGAAGTACAAACCGAATTCATTCCATTTGTTCTTGAAGGGGGGGCAATTGAATCAAATGGAAAAGGCACATTATTAACAACTAAATCTTGTCTATTAAACCCTAATCGTAATCCCAAATTAAACCAAAATCAAATAGAATATTTACTACTAGAAAAATTAGGAATGAAAACGATTATTTGGTTGAAGAATGGGCATTTAGAGGGTGATGATACGGATAGTCATATTGATACTTTAGTTCGTTTTGCCCCTGAAAATACGTTAGTGTATGTTACTTGCGATGAGCAAAAAGATAGTCATTATGAAGAATTTAAAAGACTCGAAGCGGAATTAAAAGACTTGAAAACCGAAGAAAATAAAAGTTATCATTTAATTCCTCTTCCTTGGCCTGAACCTAAGTACAATAATCAAGGATATAGACTTCCTGCTACTTATGCTAATTACTTAATTATTAATGGTGCAGTGTTGGTTCCTACCTACCGAGATAAATCAGATGAAATAGCGTTAAAACAAGTTCAAAAAGCCTATCCAAATCGTGAAGTAATTGGAATTGATTGTTTCCCGTTAATTTATCAATTTGGTTCCCTACATTGTATTAGTATGCAACTCCCAAAAGGATTTCTTAAATCATGAATTAATCAATATTGTGAGATAAAATGTATAATTGATTGAAATAAATATAAGTTCGTAGTCAGGGCTTGAGCATCGATGGTAAGCTCTAAAAAGCTTACGACAAACCTAAACTTTAAAGCAATATTTTAGCTAAAGCCATATAGCGTTTCTTGCAGCGAGTGAGGTACACCTTAAATTATTCTCTGTTCCGGAGTTCTGATCCCCCCTACCCCCCTTATTAAGGGGGGAACTAAAGGGGGAATTGTACCGTTCGGCTGAAGCGGTAGTTGAGTCTGTCGAAACTCACGGCGAAGCCTCACCAGTATGGGAATTACTATATATTGTTATCTAATTAGTTATGACTAACTCCTTAAAAGTTGCCTTAGTTCAACATAGCAACAGCGATAATTTAGATAGTAATCTAGAAAAAACTATTCAGGGTATCCAACAAGCAGCCGCAAAAAATGCTAATTTAATTGTGTTACAAGAACTCCACAGAAGCCTTTATTTTTGTCAAACAGAAGATGTTTCGTTGTTTGATTTAGCAGAAACTATCCCAGGTCATTCTACCCAAATTTTAGGTCAATTAGCGAAAGAATTAGGGATAGTGATAGTCGCTTCTTTATTTGAGAAACGTGCCGTAGGTTTGTATCATAATACAGCCGTTGTTTTAGATAAAAATGGTAGTATTGCCGGAAAATATCGGAAAATGCACATCCCCGATGATCCTGGATTTTATGAAAAATTCTATTTTACCCCTGGAGATTTAGGGTTTGAACCCATTGACACCTCGGTAGGACGCTTGGGGGTTATGATTTGTTGGGATCAATGGTTTCCCGAAGCAGCACGGTTAATGGCCATGAAGGGGGCGCAAATGTTGATTTATCCAACCGCTATTGGTTGGGACCCTAGGGATAGTCAAAACGAACGAATTAAGCAAAAAGAGGCTTGGATGATCGCCCAACGCGCCCATGCTGTCTCGAATGGTATCCCTGTAATTAGTTGTAACCGTGTGGGATATGAAGCAGATACCAGTGAAAAAACTGAAGGGATTCTTTTTTGGGGTAATTCCTTTATTGCGGGTTCCCAAGGCGAAATTTTAGCCCATGCAAGGGAAGATCGAGAAGAGGTGGTAACGGCGATGATTGATTTACAAAACTCGGAAAATGTACGTCGGATCTGGCCTTATTTACGCGATCGCCGTATCGATCACTATCAAGACTTACTTAAAATCTATCGAGATTAACTTTCAGAATAGGTAACAAAATTCCCCAACAATCCTACCGTTTTCATCGTACCAATGCCAGGGGTATCAGTTGTATAAACACTCAGAAAAATTAAATTTTGTCGTTTGGTTGTCGCGCTAATAGTTGGTTTAAGGACAGTGTTTTTCGCGGTGTCTTTGACCATCTCTGGTAGTTTCCCTTGGGGACATCCCTTAATCTTTTCACAGATAAATTTTTCCCCTTTATTCATCATTTTCATCGAGGCGTACTCATTGTAAGCAGATGGTTTGGGGTTTGTTACTCCCATCACGACAGCTAAAACAGCAAGGGTAATTCCTCCAGTAACAAATTTGGCTGACATCTCAAAAACCTCGTAATTGCTAATATTCTTGGTCGTTATCTCCATTATACTGATAATAATCCCTCAATTGTTGCAGATTTGGATGAAAGGGATTAGGATAAAGAGTTTTGCTGTCCATTGCAATTGAAGCAAAGGGAACGATTTCAACCGCACTATTACTGTAAGCAATAACTTCTAAACCCTCGATCAAATTTGGAGTCCACTGGGTTTGATGAACGGGAATTTTTTGCTGATTTAACCAAGATAATAACTGCGATCGCCCAATCCCTGGTAAGATACCTTCTTCTATAGGGGGTGTATACCATTCTCCTTGTTTATATCCCCACAGATTCCCGGTACTTGTTTCTAACCAATTCCCTTGATTATCGACTAAAATTGCTTCTCTAAAGCCTAATTTTTGAGCCTGTTGTAACGCTAAAAATGCTCCTAAATAGTTACCTGTTTTATAATTAGCTAAAGATCTTTCATACAAGCCATTATTAGCCACCCATCCTCTAATTCCTTCTTGTTGAATTTGTTCTAAATCTTGAGGTAAAAAACGTCCTGTAATCCATTCTTTGCCATCAGGAAAAATGGTTATTCTTAACACAGGATAATGAGGAATTAATGTCTCCGCTTCTTGCCGTAATTGTTGCCAATTAGGTACCATCCAACTAAAGGTTTTTAAGCTATATTCTAGTCGATGACAATGAGTTAACCACTGAGTTAACCGATGATCAAGAGACTGCTTATAAACCCGTAATGTAGTAAATACCGTCGCCCCATAAATTAGCCCAGGGTCGGTAGTTTTAAGAGAGATAGTCTCTGTTTCTATCAATTTCCCATCGTACCAAAACATAATTTAACTTAAATTAATTTAACTTAAATATGCTCTAAATAACTCAGCAAATCTGCCATTTCTTGAGTATTCGGCTGAAATTTAGGCATAGGTGGCGTTTTTCCACTGGTAACTTGGTGAATTAAATTAATCTTAGATTTATGTTTGTGGACATGGTGTAAACTAGGACCGACACTACCATCAGCTTGTAACCCATGACATCCTGCACAATTGATCTCAAAGATAGCTTGTCCCCTCTGTGTATCTCCTTTGAGGGATAAGACTTCTTGGACGTAGGGTTCAGATACTTCATGGAAATACCAACCCACTATTAAGGCGAGGGTAACGATAGTGATAGCCAGTATGGTTAAGGTTAACCTTCCAATGGCATCTTTGGGTTGGGCAATCTGGTCAGTCACAGGTATTGGATGAGAAACAGGTTAGCTTCGTCTTTACATTTTGCAATATTTTGAGGGTTAAACGCTACATTCATTAACTTTCTGTAATACTTAAGCCATACCGGGAAGTGAATTATTAATTTTTTGTTTAACATCTAGAAAAGTAAATTCATTTATCCTGATCGCTCCCTATTATTTAAGGAGTAGTCTGAGAAAGTTGGTCAATTTCAAAATATTGGTGAAATTTGTCAGTAATTTCTAACCAATAAGACCGCCCATTTTCATGACGGCGCTTGCGAACAAATCCCAGTTCAACTAATTCTTGAACCTGTTGATAAGCACTGCTACCCCTAAGTTCTATTAAGTCAGTTTGTACAATAGGATTTTTGAGGGCGATCGCGGCTAGGGTCCGGAGGGTTCCTTTTTTCAGTTCTGCGGGAATTAAATTATCCATCAAATTGTCAAACATCGACCGTAACTGCAAACTATAACCTTGAGGAGTTTCCACGACTTCTAAGGCACTATCTCGATAAGCATAATCCGACATTAATTCAATGAGTGCCTCTTGTACCTCATCTACCTCGCAATCAGCACATTGGGCAATTTCTGTTAAGGATAAAGGTTGACCCTTCAAATAGAGAATGGCCTCAACTTTAGTTGCTAATCTCATGACTATTGTAATAATTATGATGAAGAAGTTTCCGTTAAGAAAAGTTGAATTTTTTCTAGGTTGATTCCTAATTCTACCTCATCTCCATAGCTAATATTAGCAATGGGAAGAGCTAAAATTTCTAAAGTTGACTTATCTTGAAAGTGATTGGGTTTGGTTTCGGGATGGGGATAATAAATCAAGCTATTATACTCACTCTGATCAAAGTACAGATCACAGACGGCAAAGGAAAACGTTTCAGCCGGATAATTCCGATTCCATTGAACATTTTTGAAGGTATAGTCTGGCTTTTTCAGCACAAAAGAATAGGGGGCAATTGACACATTTAAGGTTCCGCTAAAATAATTGGTTATATCTAATCCTAAGTCATAAAAATAAGGACGTTGCATTTCAATTGATCCTCGTGGATAGGGGCTGTCTTTGGATTTTCCTGATGCTACTTGATGTCCCTGTTTTATGATTCCCTTAACTCTCATCTATTGGTTCCTCGTTAACCCTTCACTTTATATTTTTTTAGTGCTATTTTAAGAATAAAATGATGTAATATATTTTTCAACTTACTGCCTCAAAACTAGATAAGGCAATGACAGAATCTCTAACAAACATGATCCAAACTATTGATATTCGTACCTGCGGAATTAATCCTAATCACTGGTATGTTGTAGCCCGTAGTGTAGAGGTCACTAATCAACCGCTAGAGGTTATAGTTTGGCACCATTCTATTGTACTCTATCGAGATGAGAAAAAGGAAGTCCAAGCCTTAGACAACCGCTGTCCCCACCGTCAAGTCAAACTCAGTAGTGGTAAAATTATTGGCAATAACTTAGAATGTGCTTATCATGGATGGCAATTTAATAGGGATGGAAAATGCCTATTTATTCCCTATTTAACCGACCAACAAAAGCTACCTAATTGTCAAATTCTATCTTATCGAGTTCAGGAATTAGATGGGTTTATTTGGTTGTTTTTAGGAAACTCAACGCAATTACCAGAAAACGCTGAACAACCGTTAAAAATTCCTGAATGGGAACATCTTAATTATATCGCAACTGTTTCTACCATTGAATGTCAAGGACATTTCTCTTTCTTGATTGAAAATTTAATGGATATGTATCATGGACATTTACATAAAAATTATCAACCTTGGACTTCAGCCCAATTAACTAAACTTTCATCTAATAATAAACGAGTAGATGCCCTATATGAAGCCCAAAGCTACTATAAAATTGATAAAATTTGGTCAATCTTTCAGTTATTTTTTCCTCCCTTCCGCCGCTTACATTCTGAACCTTTACAAGTCAGTTATATTTATCCTCATTGGGTGTCAACATTAGGAAATGATTTTAAAATTTATTGTTTATTCTCTCCCGTTAATGAGACTTATACTCGTGCCTATTTGGTTCATTTTACTTCCTTAAATGCTTTTTGGAGACTGCATAAATTACCCATCTGGTTTCGACGCTGGATTAAAAATAGTTTGTTGGGAACAGCACAAAAAATGTTAGATGGATTAGTTACCCAAGATGTTACCATGATTGAACAAGAACAACAGGCCTATCTAAGAGGATCACCACAAAGAGGCTATGAAATAAATCCTACCATTGGGCAAGTTCAAAAAATGATAATAAAACAGTTACAATTATACAAAAACGATTAATAAGTAATGATATACTAAATCTAGTTATTGTTTGGAATATCCATGAATTTCTCTGCTACTCCTAGCATTATCTCTCCTCAATTGTCTCCTGAAGAACTTAAGTTAGAATATCCCCTAAAATTAGGAGTTTTAGCATCGGGAAGTGGGACGAATTTTGAAGCGATTGTCAAAGCCATACAGGAAAAAAAACTTAATGCTGAAATTTCCATATTGATCTATAATAATTCCAAAGCAAAAGTTGGAGAAAAAGCGCAACGATTGAAAATTCCGACAATATTACTCAATCATCGCAAGTTTAAGCAACGGGAAGACTTAGATCAGGCTATTGTTGAGACTTTGCGCCAACATCAAGTAGAATGGGTGATTATGGCTGGCTGGATGCGTATTGTTACTCATGTTCTATTAAACGCTTATCCTAACCACATCCTTAACATTCATCCGAGCTTATTACCGAGTTTTAAAGGAATTCATGCGATTGAGCAAGCTTTAGCGGCAAAAGTTAAGATTACTGGATGTACAGTTCACATCGCCAGTTCAGAAGTTGATAGTGGACCGATATTATTACAAGCGGCTGTTCCTATTTTACCCGATGATACGCCAGAGACATTACACGCCCGTATTCAAGTTCAAGAACATATCATTTTTCCTCAAGCAATTGCTTTAGCTGCAAAGCGATATTATTAATCATTTAAGGCCATGATTGACGCTCCAGATTGTATTTTATTTGTACAGCACGGATGGACTGATACGCATCAAGATATTCTACAACTTGCCAAAGTTTTAGGAACAGCAAAAAATCAAATTGTTGCCCTTAATTTTGGATGGCTAAAAACCTGGATTAAAAGTGAAGATATCCTTGAACTTATTGAACAAAAAGCTTCTGAAGTTTTAGCAAGTTATCCTGATATTCCTTGGCGTATTATTGGCTATTCTTTAGGGGGGTTACTTTGGTTGGACTTTCTCGATAAACATCCTGAATTATGGTCAAAAATAAACTCAATTGTGTTGATTGGTTGTCCTGTTAATGGGGCGAATTCTTTTGGAATTCTTAATCCATCGGAGATAGAAATTGCCCAATATTTATTAAAAAGTCGTCAAGCTATTGCTGAAAAAATTGCTCAATCGATTCCCACTTTATCAATTGCGGGAGATCTTGGGAATGGAACTGATGGAACTATCGGAGTTGAGTCGTCTCAACTCGCATTTGGTAAGTTTACCTGTTTACCTGATCTTTCCCACGCTAAACTAAAAACCGCACCCCAAGTGGTGGAGGTTATTCAGGAATTTTGGGATTTTTTACCCATTCCTGTTATTCCGAAAAAAGACTTCGCAACTGTTTTAATTGAACGTTTACAAGCAGTCCCAGGAATGACGGATACCCAAAACCGTGATTTTGAGCGATCGCAAGTTTATTTGTTATTTCAAGATGGAAAAAGTATTCGAGTGTGGAAAAATTCGCTCAATATTCTTTATGTTTTTCTAGCCAATAAAGACAAAGAATGTTTATATGCAGGATGTGTTGGTTGGGTTCATGCACAAGAGTTACAAAATAGTCTTGAAGCGATTCATCAAGATTATTATGAATTAGTTATTCATGGACTTGGTTAGTCGGACTAGAATAAGGTGAATTAGGGTTAGGATTTGGTAATTGAGGAGATAAGGAAACCCATCCTGTAACAGCAACAATTAAAGTTGCGATCGCACTCCATAATTGTTGATAAGATAAAGATAAAGTTCCTTGAGGAGAGATGTCTACTCCTTTGTTAGAAAAAGTAACTCCTACACAAAATCCTTGAGGGTTAGAATTATTATTAGGGTTAACGGTTTCGTTTTGTTGCGATTGGTTCATGAATTATATTTCCTCCGTCTTCACATTCCTACTTTAGCAAGAATAACTGTTTAGAAAAGGGCGGTTTGGGTGTTTGATTTGCCCTAAAACATAGAATTATAATAGGGCAATTAGGGCAGTCTTATTAACCCTATTTGCCCTACAGTTATAAAAATGATTGTGTTAGCATTTAATTATAATTGTGTCTATTTTCTAGAATATAAGGTTTATGATGCATAATTCAGATAAAGTTAAATCGAGTCCTCAAGGGAAAGTTAGTCTTAAAAGTTCAATTAAAAAAGCAGGTTTAACGCAAGAACAATTAGCAATACAAGCAAACACTACGATAGATACTATTAAAAGATTACTCTGGACAAAAGATGTTAAAAATAATATTCCTGCCAGTGTTGATCGGTTTGCTGTTGAAAATATTGCTAAAGTTTTAAAACTAAAACCGACTGATATTGTTGAATCGCTGGAATGGAAAGGAGAAAACTTATTAAAATATACCCAAAAGTTTAATTCACTAATTCAAGAAAAAATACGGCTTTTTATTGGGCGAGGTTTTGTTTTTGATGAGATAAAAAAGTTTATTAATACTCAGACTAAAGGTTACTTTACTATTGTTGCGAAACCAGGAGAAGGGAAAAGTAGTATTGCAGCTAAATATGTTAATAGTAATCCTGATTGTATTTACTATTTTAATGTTAGATCTGATAGTCAAAATCGTGCAGATCAATTTTTAGAAAATGTTTGTCAACAATTAAATCATCGTTATCAATTGGGTTATGACAAGTTACCGTTAGATGCCACCAGAGACGGAAATTTTTTCAAAGATTTATTAGAAACAGTGAGTAATAAACTTGCTGATGATGACAAATTAATTATTGTCGTTGATGCGTTAGATGAAGTTGACTTAAACAGTCAATTAGAAGGATCTAATGTTTTATATTTACCGCGCTATTTACCAGAAAAAGTTTATTTTATTCTCACGAGACGAGATGAAGAAGAAGTTAAACATCGACTGTTAATTGAAGCACCGGAAAAAACTTTTTATTTACAAGATTATCCTGAAAAATGTCAGGAAGATATTAGAACTTATATTCAAGCTTGTGTCGAAAAATTTGAAGACTATAAAGATAAGTTACAAACTTGGATTCAAAAGCAAGGAATTACTCAACAAAATTTTATTGATGAATTGGTAGAAAAAAGTGAAAACAACTTTATGTATTTACGTTATGTGATTCCGCAAATTGCCAATGGATATTATCAAGATTTACAGTTAGAGAATATTCCCCAAGGATTAAAAAATTATTATCGAGATCATTGGTTTCGGATGCGGATGGATCGCACTAAAATCAATATTGTTTATCTTTTAACCGTTGTTAGTCGTCCGGTTTCTCGACAGTTATTATCGGAATTTGCAACAGTAGGAGACTTACAAGTGAGTGAATATAAGGTGCAGCAAGTGCTTAATGAGTGGTCACAATTTATTGATAAAATTCCAGTGGATGGGGAAACCCGTTATAAAGTTTATCATCAGAGTTTTGCTGACTTCCTAAAGAGTGATGAAATGGTGAAAGCAGCAGGAGTAGAAATTAGTAATATTCATGGATTAATTGCTGATAAGTTGTGGCAAGAATTATATGGGGATGATAACGATGATGATAATTAATCACAGAGAAAATAGTCAAAGGAATCAAAAAATGAGTAAATAAAAAACTAGACCCATGAGTAAATTTATTGATAATTTAAAAACTAAAACACCTGAACTACAGGAATTAATTTTAGAAGATTTAGCGAAAGAGTTAGCAAAGGGTAAACGATTTAATCGGTTGTGTCGTTTATTAACAGACTTTGATTATCTTCAAGTAAAACTAGAAACCTTGGGAGTGGGAGAATTAATTGATGATTATGATTTAGTTCAAAACCATGAAAGTTGGGAAGAACTCAGATTAATTCAAAAAGCGTTGTATATGTCAGGGGATATCTTAGCCAAAGATACGACTAAATTAGCAGAAAAACTAGAAACCTTATTAGTTCCCTATCAATATCTGCCTCAGATTCAAAGATTATTTACTAATTACTATCAAAATAAACCTTGGTTATGTCTGCTGAGTCCCACGAGATCTACACCTCTGACAAAACCTTTAATTCGGACTCTCATTGGTCATAATGACTCGCTATATGCAGTAACAGTGACTCCTGATGGCAAAAAAGTCATTTCTGGGAGTTACGACACAACCCTCAAAATTTGGGATTTAGTCACAGGGAATTTAGAAAAGACTCTTGAGGGTCATAATGACTGGGTATATGCAGTAGCAGTAACTCCTGATGGCAAAAAAGTCATTTCTGGGAGTCAAGACAAAACCCTCAAAGTCTGGGATTTAGCCACAGAGAATTTAGAAAAGACTCTCAAGGGTCATGATGACTGGGTATATGCAGTAGCAGTGACTCCTGATGGCAAAAAAGTCATTTCTGGGAGTTACGACACAACCCTCAAAATTTGGGATTTAGTCACAGGGAATTTAGAAAAGACTCTTGAGGGTCATAATGACTGGGTATATGCAGTAGCAGTAACTCCTGATGGCAAAAAAGTCATTTCTGGAAGTCAAGACAAAACCCTCAAAGTCTGGGATTTAGCCACAGAGAATTTAGAAAAGACTCTCAAGGGTCATGATAAATGGGTAAATGCAGTAGCAGTAACTCCTGATGGCAAAAAAGTCATTTCTGGGAGTCAAGACAAAACTCTCAAAGTCTGGGATTTAGCCACAGGGAATTTAGAAAAGACTCTTGAGGGTCATAATGACTCGGTAAATGCAGTAGCAGTGACTCCTGATGGCAAAAAAGTCATTTCTGGGAGTCAAGACGGAACCCTCAAAATCTGGGATTTAGCCACAGGGAATTTAGAAAAGACTCTTGAGGGTCATAATGACTCGGTAAATGCAGTAGCAGTGACTCCTGATGGCAAAAAAGTCATTTCTGGGAGTCAAGACGGAACCCTCAAAATCTGGGATTTAGCCACAGGGAATTTAGAAAAGACTCTTGAGGGTCATAATGACTCGGTAAATGCAGTAGCAGTGACTCCTGATGGCAAAAAAGTCATTTCTGGGAGTCAAGACGGAACCCTCAAAATCTGGGATTTAGCCACAGGGAATTTAGAAAAGACTCTTGAGGGTCATAATGACTCGGTAAATGCAGTAGCAGTGACTCCTGATGGCAAAAAAGTTATTTCTGGGAGTGACGACAAAACCCTCAAACGTTGGGATTTAGCTACAGGAAAACCAGAAACAACTCTTGGGTATGGTAGATGGACAAATAGAGTAGCAGTAACCTCTGATCACACAACAGTCATTTCTACAAATTGGGACAAAAGTCTTAGGGTCTGGAAGTTAGCCACGGCAAAACGAAAAGGGACTCTTTCTGGTCATAATAGTTCAATATATGCAGTAGCAGTAAACCTTAATCGTAAAAAGGTTGTTTCGTCTCATTTTGACAACACGCTTAAAGTCTGGGATTTAGTGACAGGGAACTTAGAAAAAACTCTCACTTGTCATGATGAGTTAGTAAATGCGGTAGCAATTACACCTGATGGCAAAAAAGTTATTTCTGGGAGTGATGACAACACACTCAAAATCTGGAATTTAGCGACAGGGAACTTAGAAAAAACTCTCCCTGGTCATACTCACGTTGTTGAAGTCGTTATAGTAACATCGGATAGCAAAAAACTTATTTCTGGGAGTGATGACAAAACCCTGAAAGTTTGGGATTTAGAAACAGGAAATTGTATCGCTACCTTTACTGCTGAAGCTAGTATAAATTGTGTTGCAGTTGCACCCGATGGGGTGTCTATTGTCGCCGGAGATAGGTCAGGAAAAGTTCATTTTTTACGATTAATTGGAGGATAGGGAGAGTTCACAATGTAAAATGTAAATATGAGTCAATTACTTTTTGAGTGGGATAACGAAAAAAATAAAATCAATCAAAAAAAGCATGATATTTCTTTTGAAGAAGCAAAAACCGTGTTTTATGATGATAATGCCATTCAATTTTGGGACGAAGATCATTCTGAAGGGGAAGAGCGATTTTTACTCCTTGGTAGAAGCTCAAAAATGAGAATATTACTGATTATTCATTGTTTCCGAGAACGAGAATCTATAATTAGAATTATTTCCGCTCGAAAAGCCACCCAAAAAGAAAGTCAAGAATATCGAGGATAAAATCATGAAACCAGAATATGACCTTACCTCCATGAAAAGTCGTCCTAATCCTTATGCTAAAAAACTTAAACAACAAGTCACTTTACCGTTGGGAATTGAGGTGATAGAACACTTTAAAAAAAAGGCACAAAAAAAAGAAATATCCTATCAAGAATTAATTAGTTTGTACCTTCAAGATTGTGTTGTTAGTCAGCGTGAACTATGTCCCTAAACTCTATACAAATTGATCACAATGGTTTGTGGATATTTATTAAATGAAAATTGATTTTCAAAACATGAGTAAAGCAGAATTAAAAGCTTATGTACTTACCCATCAAGAGGATACAGAAGCATTTTACGCACTTGCTGATCGCCTAAAAAAAGATAATCAAGATGTCCCTTGGTATCCATCTCCAACAACACCAGAAGCGGTCGCTATTATGGAACAAGCTATTGACGAACATTTTAACGCTTAAAAAATCAGGTGATCGCACTATAATCGCACTATAATAGTTTTAAAAATAACTTAATCAAAGGAATAAAACTCAATGAATTCAACCGATATACAATATGTATCAGACAAACAAGGACAAACCATTGCTGTAATTGTTCCGATTGATGTATGGAATGATATTCAATCAGAAAAAGAAACCGCTTATTTAATGGCAAGTTCCAAAAATGCACAAAGATTAAATGCAGCAATCAATCAACTTAGAAATGGACAAGGGATTGAACGAGAATTAATTGAAGAATGATTTAAAATATGATTTTAAAATGGTCAGATCAAGCTTGGCAGGATTATTTATACTGGCAACAAACAGACAAAAAAATAATTAAACGAATTAATAAAGTGATTGAAGACATCAAACGTAATCCCTTTGAAGGATTAGGAAATCCTGAACCGCTTAAATACAATTGGTCAGGTTTCTGGTCACGTCGTATTGATCAAGAGCATCGTCTAGTCTATGCTGTAGAAAATCAAGAAATTTTGATTGCACAATGTAGATATCATTATTGATTATTTATCAAGCGATCGCACTATTATAGTTATAATCAAATCAAATACAAATTGATCAAAATTGCTCCTTTGGTAAAAACTCAAAATCTAGAGTTTCTTGAATAGTAAAAGGACTCACAACAGGAAAATGAGCAAGGGGTAAACCTGTTTCAATACTTGCTTGTTTTACTGCATATCCATAACATTCGTCAAAAACTTCCTCATAATAACGTTTTAAACTAGGACTAGATTGAAGCGTTTTTAAAAGACGACGACGATGTTCAAAAATAGAAGATAACCAAGTTTTTGATCGCTTCTCAGGTTGATATTTATATTTTAATAAGTGCATCAAAACCACAATGAGATTACTTTCCAGTCTATGTTTTTCACTTCTTCCCATTGCTTCAATTTCTTCAATTAAATTATCGTAGTCCAGTTGATCAAGTTGGCGATCACGCAACAACTTTACTGTAGTTTCTAACCAGAGATAAAAATCTTGTTCATAAAGAGTAGAATCATTCATATTAACTGAAGTTCCCATCATTAACTTTTCCTGAAACTAATAAATATTAACGTTAAATCAATCATTATCTTTTTCAATTGCTTTAGTATTAGAAGCAATTAATGGTCTTAATTCTTCATCCGTCATTAATTCAACTCCAAAACCTAAAACTCTAGTCTCTGACTATTTTATGTCTGACTTCTGCAATGATGTGGCACAATTTGATAGAAAGGATAACCAGACCTATACCCTTCTATTGTTCATGACCGCCAACCCACCCACTTTACCCACCCAATACGACCCTAAAACTACCGAGTCCAAATGGCAAGACGCTTGGGAAACTCACCAAGTCTTTAAAGCAGACCCCAACCACTCAGGAAAACCCTACACCATCGTTATTCCCCCTCCCAACGTCACGGGAAGTCTCCACATGGGTCATGCCTTTGAAGACTGTTTAATGGACGTTCTGGTGCGTTATCATCGGATGTGCGGTTACAATACTCTCTGTCTCCCTGGAACCGACCATGCAAGTATCGCAGTCCATACCATCCTCGATCGCAAGTTAAAAGCAGAAGGCAAAAGCCGCTATGATATTGGCCGGGAAAAATTCCTCGAACGCGCTTGGGAATGGAAGCAAGAGTCAGGAGGAAAAATAGTCAACCAGTTGAAACGGATGGGACTGTCTGCGGACTGGTCACGGGAACGGTTTACTCTTGATGAAGGACTTTCTAAAGCCGTTAGAAAAGCATTTATTACCCTCTACGAAGCCGGGTTAATTTATCGGGGAAATTATTTAGTTAATTGGTGTCCTGCGTCCCTTTCTGCTGTCTCAGACTTAGAAGTGGAAAGTAAAGAAGTAGACGGTTATTTATGGCATTTTCGTTACCCTTTAAGCGATGGAAGCGGTCATGTAGAAGTAGCAACCACTCGACCCGAAACTATGTTAGGAGATACAGGAGTGGCGGTTAATCCTAATGATAAACGCTATGAAAAATTAATCGGGAAAAACTTAACATTGCCCCTTGTTGGTCGAGAAATTCCTATCTTTGCTGATGAATTAGTTGACCCTGAATTTGGGACAGGCTGCGTTAAAGTCACTCCCGCCCATGATCCAAATGACTTTGAGATGGGAAATCGTCATAACTTGCCCTTTATTAATATTATGAATAAAGACGGCACACTTAATGAAAATGCCGGAATATTTGAAGGACAAGATCGTTATGTTGCGCGGAAAAATGTCGTTAAAAAACTTGAAGAAGAGGGATTTTTAATCAAGATAGAAGAATACCGCCATGCAGTCCCCTACAGCGATCGCGGTAAAGTCCCGGTCGAACCTTTATTATCAACCCAATGGTTCGTCAAAATTGACCCCCTTTCCCAAAAAGCCTTAACCTTTTTAGATGACAAAAATTCCCCTCGGTTCGTTCCTGATCGCTGGACTAAAGTATATCGAGATTGGTTAGTTAAATTAAAAGACTGGTGTATCTCCCGTCAATTGTGGTGGGGTCATCAAATTCCTGCTTGGTATGTAGTTAGTGAAACCAACAACGAAATTACGGATAAAACTCCGTTTATTGTGGCGGATAATGAAGCAGAAGCTATCGAAAAAGCCGAAAAAGAATACGGAAAAAATACTAAATTAGAACAAGACCCTGATGTTCTTGATACTTGGTTTTCTTCTGGTTTATGGCCTTTTTCAACATTAGGTTGGCCAGAAAAAACTGATGACCTCAAAGCCTACTATCCCACCAGTACCTTAGTGACAGGGTTTGATATTATCTTCTTTTGGGTCGCCCGTATGACCATGATGGCGGGTTATTTTACCGATCAAATGCCCTTTAAAGATGTCTATATTCACGGGTTGGTTAGGGATGAAAATGGCAAAAAAATGTCTAAATCTTCTAACAACGGAATCGATCCTTTAATCTTAATTGAAAAGTATGGAACCGATGCCCTCCGTTATACTCTAATTCGAGAAGTAGCCGGTGCAGGGCAAGATATTAGCCTTCAATATAACCGTAAAACCGACGAATCCGAATCCGTTGAAGCCTCCCGAAATTTTGCCAATAAACTGTGGAATGCAGCACGGTTTGTCATGATGAATTTAGAAGGAAAAACCCCTCAAACCTTGGGAATTCCTGATGTTGAAAAATTGGAATTGTGCGATCGCTGGATTCTATCTCGTTTCCATCAACTCGTTCAACAAACTAAAGATTATATTGAAAACTATGGACTTGGAGAAGCGGCTAAAAGCCTCTATGAGTTTATTTGGGGTGATTTTTGTGACTGGTATATTGAATTAGTTAAATCTCGTCTCTGGAAGGATGCTAACACCGAATCCCGCCTAGTTGCTCAACAAACCTTAGCCTATATTCTCGATAATACCTTAAGGCTACTCCATCCGTTCATGCCCCATATTACCGAAGAAATTTGGCAAACTTTAACCCAGACAAATGAGGAATTCTTAGCCTTACAAACTTATCCTGTTCCTGACACTAAACTGATCAATACTGAATTAGAAGAATCATTTGACCTAATTATCGGAACTATTCGCACCCTACGAAACTTACGCGCTGAAGCAGATATTAAACCTGGGGTCAAAGTTACCGTTATTTTGCAAAGTGAAAATGAAACAGAAAGGACAATTTTAGAATCAGCCCAACTCTATATTCAAGATTTAGGGAAAGTTGAAAAATTGACCATTACACCCCAATTAGAATCAGAAATCGGACAAGTTGTTGCTGGTGTTGTCGGGACAGTACAAGCGTTAATTCCCTTATCAGGGGTTGTTGACATTGCGAGTCTTCAAGGAAAACTAGAGAAAAATTTAGGTAAAATCGAAGCAGAAATTAAATCCCTGACTGGTCGTCTGAATAATCCAGGTTTTGTTAATAAAGCGCCTCAAGAAGTAGTTCAAGGGGCGAAAAATTCTTTAGCAGAAGCCCAAAAACAAGCTGAAATTCTACAAGAACGTCTGCATCGTCTGAAATAATAACATGACCGATTGGGTGCAAGCCTTGCACCCCTACAGTTATCTCTCACCCTACTGTAATGACAAATTCACCCACGCCTACCCCAGAAAGCGATCGCCCCAAAGACAAAAAAGTGACACCGTTACGATGTCTAATCGGTTCAACCATTTCAGGGTCTCTAGCCTTTGGCCTTTATTCCCTCACCCTCTCCATTGTCCAAAGTTTTGCCGCTAAACCTTTAACCTCTAATAATGCCTTAGTGTTAAGAATTGGTTCCCTGGTACGAACCTTAGTAATGGGGGTCGCTTCGTTAGGAACCTTTATTTTTAGTTTTGTAGCTTTTGGGTTAATTCTTTTAGCCATTCAATTATTGTTGAAACAACCTTCATCGACGGAGAAAAAATTATAAAATTCCTCGATTTTTTAACCTTGGACTTGCAGGGATTGAGACTCCGTTTTTTTAGTTTCTAACGTTTCTAAAATTCCTACCAATTCCCGTTCAAAACTAACTTGCGCCCGATTCGTTTTCCCTCCAAGATAACAGTGATCATCTTGTTGTAAAACCCAAATTTGGGAATGGGAAATATAACTCATGATTACCCCAACCATTAATAACCCAAACCCAGTATAAACAAAGGGAATTCCAGGATCCGCTTTAATTTGTAGACCTGTACTCCCAATTAATTCATAAACTTTGAGAGTAACCCCATTAATATCAACCGCCATTCCTGGGCGAATCGCACTGTAAAGATCCCCATTATTATCGTAAACAATCATGGTTCCTTGTAAATCTTTGGCTAATAAAGATACTCCTTCACTTAAATCAGGTTTGGTAGGAATCCAAGTTCCCCAGATTTTTCCTTCTCCTGGGGTGTTTAACGGGGCGATTGGAATTTGAAAAATGGGACTCTTATTAACTTGGACTTTAACCGCAGCAATCCCCCAACTGGTTTGATAAAAAGTCACCCCATTATATCGCAAAGGTTGATTGACAAAAATAGTTTTACGATCTAATTCTTCTCCTTGGTTATCAACCACTGATAGATCAGAATAAAACTGATCAATATTTCCATTAGGAGTATAATCAATCCAAAATCGATTAACGCGAATGCCCCAATCTTTTGGGATTGAAGATTTTGAAAAAAGACCTGCTTCAATAATATTTTTAACTTGGAATGTTGAGCCACTAGGAACCATTTCTTGAGCTAAAAATCCGGTCAACGCTCCCCAAATTGCTCCCCCTAAAATGATTAACATAGCAGCATGAACAATAATCGGTCCAATTCGTCCTATAATTCCTTTACGAGCATATAAAGAATTATCATTTTGAAAAACCTTATAACCTCTTTTTTCTAATAAATTAACGACATCAGCCAGAGATTCATTTTCAATATCTCCACTCAAAGCCAATTTTTGAAATTGACGAGGTTGTTGATAAAAACGCCAGTTACGCGCAGCTTTAAGGGCGGGGAATTGACGGGTAAAGGTACAAGCGGTAAGACTGGTTCCTAAGAGGACTAATAGAGATAAAAACCACCAGGTACTATAGACATGATTCAATCCTAGGGTTAAGATAACATTCCACGTAAGAAACCCAAATAGAGCAGGATCTTCAGGATAATTTTCTTGGTAAAAAGGTAAACTTTCCCCTTGTTCAATCACCGTTCCGCTAATACTAAAGAGAGCGATCGCTAATAATAAAATAATTGCTAAACGTAAATCAGCCACCGTCTTGATAGTCTGTCGCAATCCTTGTTGAAGCAATGAGAAAATCTGACTTGTTTGGGGTGAATTAGAAGCGGTCATAGTTTCAATTTCTCTTAAAACTTAAGGCTTTTTTTAGATGAATTTTGTTCGTTTTAGTCTATTGGGACTATTGTAGATTTAACTCCTATTATATCTTTATATGACCTTAAAAATTGCTTTATTCTACTTAAGTCAATTGGAAATCTCTTAACAAAAAAATTTAAGAAATCAATCATTGATTTATAAAGGATAAATAACCTAGCTTATGGGTAAGCGAGATAGAAGAGAAAAAACACCAAAACTAATTAATAAAACTCCACTCACAGGATTAATCCAAGTTGACCAACGGCGTAATTTAAGTAACTTTTTTAGGGATGCGGTGAAGGTTCCTGCCAAAATTAAAGGGGTAACGTACCCTACCGTATAAGATAATAATAATGCTCCTCCTAATAATAAATCTTGAGTCGATGCAACCCAGGCGAGCAAAGTCGCTAAAACAGGAGTACTGCAAGGAGACGCAACTAACCCGAATGTTAGGCCAAGAGAATAAGAACGTATCCCTGGTGGTAACTCATCCGTAATCCAATCACTGTTACCAAAAGATGGTAATTGTAAGGGAATTAATTCTAGTAAATTTAGCCCCATTAAAATGGCAATGAAACTCACAAAAATTGGTAATCCCACACCAATTTGTCCGTAAATTTTTCCTAAAGAAGCTGCTAAAATTCCTAGCCCAGCGAGGGTAGTGGCTAACCCCAAAGAAAACCAAGTTGATTGGATAGCTGCTTGTCGTCTTCCTTGATTTTCATACCCCCCAATATAGCCAATGGTAATAGGTAACATCGATAGCATACAAGGAGTTAAACTGGTTAATAATCCGGCTGAAAAAATAACCGTTAAACTCACCCAATTGAGATGGGTTAGCTGAGAAGAAACTAATTGATTAGCGAATTGTTCAAGGTTATAGAGTTGAGTTTGAAGGCTGTCGAGCATATCTTAGAAAGTGTGGAGCGTTTCATTTTGTATTGTAGCTTAAAGTAATGATTAAGCTGAACCTGCCTGGACACTTGCTAATTATCGAGATAAGCCTGTCAGTGTTAATGCCGATAGTAGCAATACGATTAATCAATAAGGATAAAGTCAGTAAGATCAATACTTAAGCAAGGGCAGCCCAAGTGATTCCTCCTTATCAATTGAAAGATCTAGCGACTAAATTAACTATAGCAATCGGATTTGATTGATGAACAACGATTCAGTTTAGAGAAGGTGAATTATCAACCGAAATTCTAACTAATGATAGATGAATTTTTTAGTAAACTTAGCTAAGTTGAGTAGGTGTTAACTAATTTTAATCAATAACGGAGTTTAAAAATGCCTATTAAAATTAAAGAAGATATTGTTTATATTTTACTCAATAAAATTGATAAAGCCAGTGAAAAAGAAAAGCAACATGTTGATTTTCAGAATACGGATTTTACAGGAAGAAACTTAACTGTTTCTGATTTTCTGGGACACTTAGATTATCTTAACCAAAATGGCTATATTGAAGCTGAGTTCACAGGTAATGCCTATGCTAAGCAAGAAGATGTTCCATCTTTAATTGAAGCAGAAGATATTGACTTTCGGATTGCTAATACCCTCGGCGCACCTGACGGACCCCTACCTCATTTGATCCGATTTAAGCAAGCAAAATTAACAGAAAAAGGAAGTCAAGCTCTCCAAAGAATGAAACAAAATTATCCTCAAGCGTTAGAAAAAGGTCCTGCCGTTCCTATTGCTACAAAAGAACTTCCTTTTCTTGAAAAAGTGCAACTCAAAGCAGAACTTCCCGATCTTTTTGATGCGAGAGATTTAACAATTGTCGTCTATCGAACCTTACGAGATTTAATGACAACAGAATCTTCAGAAAAGGTTAAATCAGAATTGAAAGATACTCATGCAGAAATCTATGAATTATGGCAAGATAGTAATCCCTTAGTTGCCTGGTTAAGTAAGATGCGACCGCCTCTTGAATTTGATAGCCAAACATTTTTATTTCGGGTTGAACAAGAAGGCGGTGTTCCTCGTGGAACCGATGGAATAAAAGTTATTAAAGCTGTTTTTTCTGCCACCAAAGAGGAATTATCGGATGCCAGAATTAAAGAAATAGAAGCCGCTTTACCAGATAAAATTAAAAGTATTTGGCAAGATGCCTAGGTCATTCTTGGGTAGTTTACTCTACCCCCTAACAGTCCGTTTATTAAATAGCGATATAAGATATTCTTGAGTCAGTAGTATGGCTTGATCCTTTTTTAAGCTGTTACAAAATCACTACTGGTTAAATCAGTAAAATCAATTCCCTTGAGAATGGCTAATTGCTGATTATTAAAATTGATAGAAGTATCATTGCCAATTCCATTCAAAGTAAGGGAATTATAACTTAAATCACTCCCCAAACCAATTTTATCAATCCCTAGCTCAAAATCAGTGATAGTATCAACTCCTTGATTAGTTTCCAAGACAAAAATATCACTTCCTTCCAAACCAGTGCGGGTATCATTTCTAGAGCTACCTAGGATGTAATCATTGTTATCCGTACCAATGATAGCCCGATTTCCAGTAATGGGGTCATAGGCTGTTCCTTGTAAGGCATTATCCCCCTCAATAGCCATGTAATTGACCACCTCAGTAGTATGGTTAGTTTCGCTATCGTGGGTGGTATCTTCTTGAACCGCAACTTCAACCCTATTTTCATTGAGACGGCGATAACGAGGTCCAGAGGAGTCTCCACCATCATAAGTGGCTATAGAAGCCAAGAAATGGGGCATATTTGTGAAATCATTTTCAAAATTAATATTAGACCAGTTATGAGTCACGCTATTGCCGGTACTTCCTGCTTCGTAAGTTGTTCCATGAGAGTTTCCTAAACCAGGAGCAATGGCTAAGTAGCCGAGGGTTTCCTCAATATGTCCATCCCCTATTCTAACTTTCGCTTCTTCCTCTTCCATAGATAGTTGAAAACCACTAGCCGTTGCATTACGTTGACGGGTTCTTACTAAGTCACTCTCGTTATCTGTTTGAACTTGACTAAAAATAACTGGAGTATTAGTAAAGTTGAGATCAAAATCAATATTTTCCCAATTATTGTTGGTGGTAGCATCGGTATCTAATTTACCCACTTCTAACAAAGTACCATCAGAAAGCTGATAGGTTCCAGCTTCAAAAACGAAATAACTAAATGTTTCAAAAGTATGGGAGCCGTCGAGATTACTCGGTTCTTGTAAATAGACCTCAAAACTATTATTAGTGACATTGCTAATACGAACAGCAGCAGGTTGACCCCCGTTAAAGGAAACAGAAGGGGCAAAAATGACAGGATTATTATAAGTACGATCTAAGGTAATGGTTTGTTTAATATGCCTAAGATCAGTAATAGTATCTGCTTCTCCGAGATTTTGGAAACTTCCTGTCACCGTGTTGAATATATTGAGGTCAAAATCCGCAGAAACAGACTCTCCTGAACTGTCGGTAGCCGTTAAGCGAAGGGAAAGATGACCAATATTATTTTTAGTAGGGGTTCCACTTAAGTATGTTCCATCAAAGGTTAACCAATCTGGTAATGGACTACCATCTGTGTCGGTAAGAGTGTAAGTTAAAGAATCTTCGGTATTAAGATCTTGAAAGGTGTTATCGACTGATAAGTTAAAGAACTGACCTGAACGCAAGATTTGATCAGGAATAGGCTCAGAAACTGTAGGAGCTGTATTGGAAGAATCATTAAAATCCTCATTTGAGGTAATAAGTGAACGCACCTGAGCATCGGTTAAATTCGGGTTAGCATCCAACATCAATGCTACAACGCCCGCAACATAAGGAGTAGCCATAGACGTTCCCGCATCATAGCGATAGTTATTATTAAGGGCAGTAGAATAGATCCTATCTCCAGGAGCAGTCACATAAGCTAGATTAGAGTCACTTCCGGCTTTATTAGAAAAGTAAGCTAAATTACCGTCTTTTTTGACCGCTCCTACTGCCAAGCCCCACTTAGTTGCATATTGAGCTGGATAGGTTGAGGAGGAACCAGCACCATTTCCCGCAGCCATGATGACGATCGCCTCTCGGTCACTAGCATATTCAATAGCCTGTTGTATCTCAGTATTTCCCGAATTACTACCTAAACTAAGGTTAAGAACCCTAGCTCCATTATCCACCGCGTACCTAATTCCATTGGCAATCCCAGTCCAGGTTCCGTTTCCTGAGTCATCGAGAACTTTTACTGGCATAATTTGAGCATTGTAGGCAATCCCTGTTACACCAAAATCATTATTTTCACCCGCAATAGTTCCAGCGATGTGGGTTCCATGGCCATTTTTGTCTAAAGGCTCATTGTCATTATCAGCAAAGTTCCAACCGTAGACATCATCAATATAACCATTACCATCATCATCTAGATTATTTCCAGCAATTTCGTCCGAATTCATCCAAATATTATCATTTAAGTCAGTATGGTTATAGTCAACCCCTGTATCTAACACTGCTACCACAACGTCCTCTCCTGTGTAACCCTGCTGCCAAACTTCAGGAGCTTTGACCCTATCAATTCCCCAGGTTTTGGCATAGGTATCAACCACATCTGCAAAGGGTGAAGGCTCTTCAAGAGCTTTAGCCACAGCCATAGCAGCATCAACTAAACCATAGCCAGAGGTGGAACTGTAGTTATGTTCATTGGTAGTAGTCATAATAGATAGTTTTTTTGGGGAATATACGTAAGTATTTTTGGTTCCTATACCCTAATTGTACGGAAGCAATGTTAGAGTTAATGTTATTTTTCCGTATTTAATGTATAACTTTAGGATGGCTTACGTATATTTACTTGATCTCTTGCACCAGTTTCAAAGATTCCCAAAACCATTACTGACATCTTGCACCAGTACATGAAAACTAAATTTTAAAAAAGATTAAATGAATTCTTAAGCAGTTACAATCAACTTGTGAGCGACTACTTAGTTTTCCCCCAAAACTTCCTCAAAATCAAATCCTGGGGCAGCCAAAACAAAGATTGATGTAGGTAAATTCTCTGTCCAATGTTGTAACTTTTCGTAGGATTGCATGAACATTTCTCCAGGACTAGCCATACCTAAAAATATCAAATCAGCCCCCATAGAAGACTTCTTAAGAATCGTAGCAAACGTCCTTCCATCAGCTAAAATAACCTCAGATAAAGCCCCAATTCTCAAATGTTTAGCCAAATTATCTAAATTAGCTTGAGCTGCTTGAACTCCGATTTCATCCGTCACCACCAACTTAAGACAAATCTCTGCATCTTGCCAATTGGGATTAGAACGCAACAAGTAGGCTAAAATTAACATCAAACTACCATTACCCTGCATTCCTCCACCCCACCAAACATCGATGCGACAGGGGCGGTGTCTTGACTCCACAAAGGGATTTTGAGCAAGTTTAGGATTTTCTCGCAAAATAATAACATTGCGTTGGGCGCGATGGAGATTAGCAATCATTTGACAATAGCGATCGCGGTGAGATGATTGTTGAGAATCCCCTAATAAAATCGTATTAGGCACAATAGACCCTAGTCCATAGGTTTCTACTAATCTTTCAGCCCCATCAAAGGGATCGGGGGCTGTTATTAATCGGACTAAGGCTTGTACCCCTCGCCGTTGCAGATAATTACGAATTCGCTTTTCTAAAATCCCTTGTCTAGCCAGATCCCGCGATCCGACAGGGAGAACACTTGATACGGTAATTAAACCCCGATTATGGGTTAAGGCCTCTGCTAACTGAATTAAAGGCCAGCGTTTAGTCGGCGCACCCGAAAGAACCAAAATTTGCGGTCGCCAGTTTTTAGTATCGTCGGTGTGATCGGTTTGTAGAATGGCTGTCCGTAATAAAGCCATCCAAATTCCACGGCGCACATCCCCCCACGTCACCATTAATTCCCGTTGACGCACCCAAAAATAAATCCCAACCACTACAATGGCTGCCACCACGGTAGCCATCGCATCAATGAGGAACATGACGATTAAACAGCCGATCGCCCCCGCCAGGGAAAATGCCCAATGAACCTTAAATGATGGACGAAAGGAAGGACTTTGTAAAAACCCTTCAATGGCCGCTGACATATTTAACACCAAATAGGTAGTTAAAAAGAACATCGTGAGGACAGGGGCAATTAAATTCAAATCTCCCACACAAACCGCCGCGATCGCCACCACCAAGGTTACTAGAGTCCCAATTTTTGGCTCATCTTGGGGGCCACTCCCTTGACCGAGAAAACTCATCCATTTCGGTAAAATTCCGTCCCTAGCTAAGGCCTGTAGGATACGAGGTGCGCCCAAAATACTCCCAATGGCACTACTGAGGGTTGCCCCCCACACCCCCAACAAAATTGAAGGTCCCCAAACGGCCATCTGTTGCATGATCAACGGTTCAGCAATTAGGGTACGACTATCAGCCCGCATGGCCATAAAAATGGGCAAGGTCATATAAATAACAAATCCTGTCCCGACAGCCCATAGGGTTCCACTGGGTAAAGACCGAATCGGATCTCGTAAATCTCCTGACATATTGACCCCGGCCATAATTCCTGTGACCGCTGGAAAAAACACCGCAAAAACTGTCCAAAAGGGGGCTTTATTGTTGACCCACAATTCGATCTGGGTTTCTTCTACAGGGTGTCCAAAGTAGAATGACACTAAGGATAGAACAATGGCGGCCATGATGAAATATTGGGCTTTAATGGCAATACTGGCCGATGTGAACGCTAAAATTCCCACTAAAATTGTCACCACCAAGGCCACATAAAGCTGACTGAGTTGGGGAAACGTTGCCTTCAAACTCTCAGCAAAACCAATCGTATACAGAGCCACTGAAAGAGCTTGGGCAAAATAGAGGGGGATTCCCACAGCTCCGCCTGTTTCTGCCCCTAAAGAGCGACTAATCATGTAATAGGCTCCCCCAGCTCTCACCACCCGATCCGTAGCGATCGCACAGACAGATAAGGCAGTAAAGAAGGTAATAGAGTTGGCTAAGATGACGATTAATAAAGTTCCTAATAACCCTGCGTTACCAACTACCCAACCGAACCGCAAATACATGATTACGCCCAGGATAGTCAGGATAGAAGGGGTATAAACTCCGCCAAAAGTCCCTAATCCCCCCTGAGTCTGTTCGGGGAGTACAGTAGCGGGTTTAGGGGGGCGACCAAAGGGCAGTTTCCAATCAGGCATAGTTTAGCGTTTATTTGATTATGGTCATTATCCCAAATTTTTTGAAAATGAGTTACCAAGCTCAACACAATTGGTGATTTTAGACGTGTGGGAAAGACGAAATGTGTTGTAAAATCGGTAGAAGCAAAAATCTCTCGTTAAACGTCACTTTAACAGTGAGATTGTCAAGACTCATGAGCCGATCCCTTAAAAAATGCTGAAGTACGCTTATTATCCAGGTTGCGTTGCCCAAGGTGCTTGTCGTGAACTTTATCTGTCTACTGCCGCGCTTACTGATGCGTTGGAGATAGAATTAATTGAACTCAAAAAAGCCGCCTGTTGTGGTTCAGGAACCTACAAAGAAGATTCTCAACTGTTAGAAGATACGGTCAATGCGCGTAATATTGCTTTAGCTGAGTCCCTAAATCTTCCTTTGTTGACTCATTGCAGTACCTGTCAGGGAGTAATTGGCCATGTCGATGAACGCCTTAAGGAGGCTCAAGAAAATGATCCCAATTACTTTGAACAGGTTAATGGATTATTAAAAAAAGAACATTGTTCTCCCTATCAAGGAACAACTGAGGTTAAACATTTATTGTGGGCATTAGTGGCTGATTATGGCCTTGACAAACTTCAAGAAAAAGTAATAAAGAAGTTAAGCGGCTTAAATTGTGCGGCATTTTATGGCTGTTATTTATTGCGAACTCAAGACCATCTTCCCTACGATAATCGGTTTCAACCAGAGTCTTTAGAAAATGTTTTTCGCACGGTTGGGGCCAATCCTATTTATTATCAAGGACGGACTCAATGTTGTGGTTGGCCTTTGGCAAGTTATGCGACAAAAGAGTCTTTTACAATGGCTGGAAATCACCTAACAGAAGCAATGGAAGCAGGGGCAGATTGTTTAGTAACGCCTTGTCCTTTATGTCACTTGAATTTAGATTCTCGGCAACCAGAAGTTGAAAAAGTTATTGAACGTAAATTGAATTTACCTGTGCTACATTTACCTCAATTAGTAGCACTAGCATTAGGGATTAGTCCCGATAAACTAGGATTAGATCGTCATGTTGTTTCTACAAAACCTGTCTTGGAAAAGTTAGGATTTTAGAGGGTTATCCAATCAACTAAATTTTTAACCAATCAAAGATTTCTGTCACGGTTAATTGCCAATCTTGTACAATACTTAAAACAGGTAAAATATCTGAATCTGAGAGAATTTATGGTAATTGATTTGGCTTAAAAATCATCACAGATTCATCTGCTGGATCAATTAACCATCCTAATTCTGTCCCCTGTTGTAGACAAAATGAAATCTTTTTAATCACTTTATTTGTTGATTGTTCAGGGGATAAAATTTGAATAATCCAATCAGGATAACTTTAAAACTTATTAGCAATTTTTCCTTGAGGGGCTTTCGGAATTCTTTCCCAACGAAAAACGGCTAAATCAGGAACAATTGAACGATTACCAAAGGTACAGCGCAACTCAGGAAAAGCATAGGCTAATTTTTTCGGTATGCTAATATTATTAATAGCTGTTCCTAGACGAATTTGTAAGGTACTGTGTTCTCCTTGTGGCATAGGTTTTTGCTCAACTTTTCCCTCGATATACTCCCTTGCCGGTTTAGTTTCTGGTATTGTTAGAAATTCTTCAAGGGTTAAAGACGGTTTAATCTTTTTAGCGATAACCATGATTTTCTCTCTCTAAAGTTATAAGTCAAAAACAAATAGCTACAAAACACCTAATAATAGAATATATTTTTAATATTAATATAACTAATGAAAAACACTAACATTACCTCTACTCACATTTTAATTTCTGGAAAAGTTCAAGGGGTAGGATATCGCCATTGGACAGTACAACAAGCACAAAAATTAGGACTTAATGGATGGGTTAGAAACCTTAACGATGGTCGGGTTGAAGGGGTCTTTGAAGGCGACCAAAATACCGTTGAACAGATGACTAAATCTTGTTACGATGGGCCTACTAGTGCTAGGGTTACGGAGGTTATTGTTGAGATGAAAGAACCCAATTTTTTAGAAGGATTTGAGGTTAGATTTGGCGATTAACATTAATTATTTCTGACAATTATGTAAACAAATGTATTAACCAATTCGTGAATCTTGTTGCAATATCTGTATGAGGACGAAGGGCTTCACTTGTAATTGCTTTTCCTAAAGGATAACCAGGTTCATCATGCCAAGCAAGATAGGTATGAATAACTGCTTTACTGTGGTGTACTTGTTTAAATGTTGTTATGTTGCCTTGATGGGCTTTTTCAACACATTCTCTAGCAAATGCTAGGGACATTGGTTCTGCAAGTTCCGCACAAAAGTCTTCTAACATACCAGCATCTTGATTATTGGGCATCAGCCAAAATCCTAGCTTCGGTTTATCTTCAATTTCTTCAACAACTGTTCCATCTGCGTTAGGAATTTGGGGCAAAACATAGCTGTGACTATTATTTCTTAATTTATCTTGTATGCTCTGCCATTTACCGAGAGATGACTCATCAGCATCAAGCATAACGCCTATTACTTGCGGTGGATTAGGGCGTACAATTAGGGCATTCATTCGCTTCAAAACCCTGTTTTGATCACCGCCACATTCATAAATCCCAAAAGTTTCAGGGACATTATGAGCCTCACATAAAGCCATCACAGCATGACAATCATTCTTTCCCTCAACCAGTAATATTTTATTTGTATCTTGCTTACAAACATTACTCATACTATTCACCGCACCTCAACATCCATGTCAATAGCATCAGTAAGAGTTTCAGATGTATATTCTGTTGCTTTAATAAGTCCATCTTTAATATCAAGTCGAAAGAAAGCACCAAGATCTGGATATTTATTCCAAGCACTATCAAATCCTTCTATACAATCACGACTATGAGTTGTTGCAAAAACCTGAACATTGAGCTTTTCTGATAGTTGAAAAACCATATCCCAAACTTTAGGTTGAACAGTCCAGTGCAATCCATTTTCAAATTCATCAATTAAGAGAATTCCATTTTTAGCATTAACTAAAGCAACAATAATATGAAATAAACGAGTCATTCCATCCCCCATACTTTTAAGAGGTAATAGATCATCTATTCCTTCAATTTTTACTAGAGGAATGCGGTTTCCATCCGAACTTTTTTGATAAATATTGTCCACAAAAGTAACTCCAGACACCCTATTATCAATGAGTTTTAGAGCAGAAATTACTTCAGTTCCCAAGTGAGTTACACTTGTTAAATCCCAAAGTGAAGCTAGTTTGTAACTAGGCATATTTTCTGTTGAAACAATTTGCCATGTAGATTGTGATTCATTATAGAGAACTGTAGAACGAGCAAGTCGAATGTTTGTTAGATTTCTATCTAACCGAAAAAGTCTTTTAGTTTTCTCCCCTTCTTCTACTACTAGAAAAACTTGAGTATTGGATAAATCAGAGAAATCTTCATCTTCATCAAAGAGACTCAATTGATAACCCTCAATACGAGTTTCTCTAATAATATCTTCGGAGATTTTAATTTGATAAGCAGCAACACCAATATTAAGCTTTGTATTCGAGGATACTTCTCCTAGTAAAATACCTTGTTCATTTATTTTAGGTAGTTTGTGCTTAAAGAAAAGGTGGCGGACAAAATTACCAATTAAATTTTGAGATTTTGGTTGAGCTTCACTAAACCAAGTCTCTTGTCTAGAATCAACAAGATCAAGAATAACGTCAGGAGAAGCATTGCTCGCATAGAGTTGTATCGCTTCAAGAAATGTACTTTTTCCAGAATTATTTTTTCCAACAATTAAGTTAACACGATTTAACCTTTCAACTTTAAGATGTTGAAAAAGCCTAAAATTACTGATCTCAAAGGACTCTAACATAAAAGTTCCCTATGATGCTTTGTAACTAGCTTACACAATACTTAGCGAGGCTCGAAACAATTGTCCCAAAGTTATTATATTTTTTGATTGACTTTTAAGCTGTTAAATTATCTATTTCTGGTGACGAACTTCAATCACAGTATGGACATTTCCCCTGGGATTAAAATCTCCTTTTAAAGTCGCTTCTAGAGGCTCGCAAGCTGCCACAAAATCATCTAAAATTTGATTAATAGATTCCTCATGGGAAATATAGCGATCGCGGTAACGATTAATATAGAGTTTTAAGGCTTTCAATTCCACCACTTTCTCATCAGGAACATAGGTTAAATAAAGGGTAGCAAAATCAGGATAACCAGAGAAGGGACACTTACAAGTAAACTCAGGTAAAGTGATATTAATATCATACCGCCGACCCAGACGAGGATTAGGAAAAGTAATCAATTCCCCTTCTTCAATAAACCGTTCCCCATATTTCATTGCTGAAGACTCAGATTCAAGATTAGATGGTTGAGAATTAGCAGCTTGATTCATAATTAAA
Organism: unicellular cyanobacterium SU2; assembly: GCA_002110465.1. Classification (GTDB taxonomy): domain Bacteria; phylum Cyanobacteriota; class Cyanobacteriia; order Cyanobacteriales; family Microcystaceae; genus Rippkaea. The sequence goes on from NEED01000081.1 coordinate 52,983, forward strand.
ATACTCACTTAAACTAACTAATTTCAATATTATAAACTATCAACTATTAACTATCAACTATTAACGACAGGCAGCCAAACTAGAAACCTAGTCCCTGTTTTGTAAGTTTCATTGGTAGGACTAACCAGTTCAATAAATCCGTGCATTTGAGTCACCAAATCTTTAGCGATCGCTAACCCTAATCCACTTCCTGTAATCTCTCCTTTTTCTTGAACCCCTCGATAGTGACGCTCAAAAATGTGTTCTTGATCTTCAACAGGAATACCGTATCCTGTATCGTCAATAGTAATACCTTGATAAGTCTTTTCATTAATCATTGATCGTAAGCCAACTTTTACTAATACTTGACCGCCAGATGGTGTATATTTGAGGGCATTATCAATGAGGTTACTAAAAACTTCCCGTAAGGCTGGGGAATTGCCCCATATACAAGGTAAGTCCTCCACAATATCAATTCTTAACTCAATCGATTTTTCATAAGCAATTGATTGAGCAGAAATCAGCAACGGCTCTAATACTTCTGTAACCTGAATAGCGGATAAAGATAGGGTTTTTTCTGCGGGTAAAGAGCGAGTCGCTGGCGTATCAAGGGTGACAATATCGTCTTTGAGGGGAATCTCTTGCCGATCAACTTCAAAGTCTTGAAGCAACTCTTGAAGGTGATCACTTTCTCGCACAATATTCTCGGTAATCACCAAACTTTTCTCATCTGATTGCAACCGCTTAAGTAACAATTTACCAAAAATTCGCAAGGCGGTTAATGGGTTACGCAACTGATGAAATAAATCATCGAGGCGATCGCGTTCTTGTTGTTGCCATGTTTGCTGTTGACTCAATTGTTGTTGATACCATTGGGGACGGCTATCTAATAAACGAGCGATTGCTAGGGTTTGAGCAATCGTTTCTATTTGTTCTAATTCTCCTCGTTGCCATGGACGATCTTTGCGTCGAGTGACTAACAATCCGACAACGATCTCTTGATAAATCAAGGGTAAAACTAATTGATAACCATTACTTGATGTTGTTTGATTTTCTTGAATAACCTTTTGTTCAAGCTCAAAATTAGTTCCCAAAGATTGGGGCAGTTTAAGAGACTTAGCCATAGGTAGACTGATAGGCTCATGAACACCTGTGTTCCCATCAGACAAAGTGAGATCAGCACTTTCTCTAGTCCCGCATTCTTCCTTGGGTGGATAAAATAGGAAAGGGAGCAAAGTCGCCTCTGTATTCTCTTCTCTTTCTTGGGTTAAATAAATTCCACTCCAATCAGCCTTAAGTCCTTTAGTTAACAGCGTCATTTGAGCTTGACACAGGCTCATAAAGTCTTGACTAGGTGTGGCTAGGGTGTGAGCAACAGAGGACATAGATATGTTATATCAATTTGTAAAGTTTTATTAATAAAGATTAATGCTCAATCATTTGGGAAATTTTCCTTAAGTTTGGCAAAATCCTCGATCATTTCAGCTTCTGTAACCATACTATTTCCCAAAAACTTGGACAAAGACTCTTGCTTTCCTAGGTTAAACCAGATATAATTTTCTCGGCTTTTGTAACTATGATTACAGTATGTAGCCAGAATAGGAGGTAATCGGGTTGGCAAGGAAACGTAAGCGTAAGAGTCGTCGTCGTCAAGAAGGTCGTAAAATTCTCGAGCTTGTACCCCAGTATAATATCGAAAGTGGTGAGGATAAACCAGTTACAGCCGCCAGAAAGTATATTGGTGGAAATGGTATCCAACCTCCGGCCTTACTTATTGTAAAACGAAATGAACACACAACGGATAGATACTTTTGGGCAGAAAAGGGTTTATTCGGTGCTCAGTACGTTGAAGAAAATCATTTTCTCTTTCCTAGTTTACGACAATTTCAACCTCCTGCGCCGAGCAAAGCTCCTGTTGCAGCAACCGTTGGAAGCAATCGTTAACGAAAAGAGCGGACTCTTGTCTAAGAAAATTTAATATTTGATTTCCCACTCTAGGATTTCACTAGGGTGGGAAATGTTTTGAGCATTAATACAGTCAATTCAAGAAATCAGCCTGTTGTAGCTGAGCTAATTCATCTCGATGGGCTGTTACGATAATGAAGTTTTGTGGTTCTATGTCATTGGGTTGTAATTGATTAGAGTCTGAGAGGCTTTTCACTTCGAGCAAGACTTTTTCAACGCGCCCTGACTTCTTCCAATAAAAAAGTCCAGCAACTGGACATAAGACAATCAGTCCAAAAAAGAACCCACTTAACGAAGGATATAGTAAAGACAAGACGAAGGACAAACAAAACAACCCGATAGCAGCCAACGCACTCAGAAAAATAGCGAGAAACCAACTAGGACTGACAAACCCTTCAAAAGTAATGGTTTGATGTTGGGGGTCAACAGAACTGATATGATAAGCTCGTTGAGTAAAGTATGTTTGTAGTTGACTTAAAAGGTGATCGACTGATTCTTTTGTCATTAACTTGACTTGTTCAGTGCGATCTTTGGTAGACGCACGGATAAAAAAGAATAAACCCACCATTAACAGGAGAGTCAGCAAAAAAGTAGAGCTAATAACAGGAAGATTCACAAGATTCAGGGGTAGGTTAGTTATCTAAATCAAAAGTAGGGATAAATTGTTACTAATTATAAAGGTTGACGCTCAAAACGATTCTTAAAATTCTTGGGCTTCATAGGTGTAGAATTGCTGAAAAGCCCCAATAGTCCCAAATTCATAACTGGGAACGGGAGAAGGTAATGACAATTCGGTTTCGTAGACACTAAACAGAAGGTAGTTTTGTCTAATAGTCTTGTTAGCAATCACTTGTTCAATATGAGGCCGTCCTGTATCTATTAAAGTTTTACAATAGCTTCGCAAGAACCCTCCTAATTGTTCAGGAGCTTGGGGACACACTTCTTGTTTTAAATATTCAGTTAGAGCATCGGTGGCATAGTGTTCATAGTCATTTTGTCCAGGATTAGTGATTACCATTAATCCTCCAATTCCCGCTAGAGCCATTCCTCCTACGGTACTCACCAACTGTAACGCTTCCATCTCTTTTTTGATTGCTTAACTATATTTGACTATTAGGGTAACTTAATTTAAACGATCATGAAACGGACAAAAACTATGTTATACTAATTAAGCAAAACGGCGAGCGTAGCCAAGTGGTTAAGGCAGCGGATTGTGGTTCCGCCACTCGTGGGTTCGAGTCCCATCGTTCGCCCTGAGTTTCTAAAAAAACAAAATAGTTCTCTCTAAGGGAAACGATTTCCCCGTTGATAAAAATGGAGTCTGCCGAGTCCAAGATATAATCCTTGGGGCTTTTCACCTTCGGGATAGACGGTTACACTGAATTGATACACCCCTGCTAACTCAGGATTTCGTTGTGGTTTGAGTCCGATGGTAAAAGTTGTTCCTGGAGCAATGGGGGAATCAAAAATCAGGGTAATGGCTTTATTATCTAAATTCTGTTTTGTCCGAGCAATGGTTAAAGACTTACCTCGATTAATCGGTTCCCCTTCAAAAGCAAAGGTTGCGTCTAAATCGTAGTCAATCATTTGGGTTCCTTGAACTTGTTGCAGCGTTAATTTTTCGAGTGGTTCGCCCACATCATTTCCCAACTCAATGATAAAGTAATATTTCGCCCCCTCTACTCTAATGCCACTCAAGGTAGTAATCGCATTCACTAAACGAGGGGATTTATTAAACACAGTTATCCCATTTCCTAATTCCATCGTCAGGCCTGGGGAAACACCAAGAGCCAACAGACTTGCTATTCCTAAGATCTGGTTGAAATTAACGTAACCCATTGGTGAAATCTCTTGGTGAACTTTAAGTCGTCTTTTGAGTGATTCGTAGGGGTCAACGGCTATTGACCTGTACATTCTGAAGATTAAACAGGAACTGCCGCTTTACGGGCTGCTGCTGCCTCATCAGGATGAATTCCCAATCGAGTTAAATTAAGGCGGCCTTTGCTGTCAATTTCTCGTACTTTAACTACCACTTCATCACCGACAGCAACTTCATCTTCCACCTTACCCACACGCCCCTCGGCTAATTGGGAAATGTGAATCATGCCTTCTTTGCCTGGAAGCACTTCCACAAACGCCCCAATTTGAATAATACGGGTGACGCGACCAGCATAAACTTCCCCTTCATTGAGTTTGCGGGTCATGTTATAAATGATCTGCTTAGCTTTCTCAGCTTTTTCGGCTTCGAGTGCCGCAATGGTTACGGTTCCATCGTCAGCAATATCAATTTTAGAACCGGTTTGTTCGGTAATACCTTTAATCGTCTTACCCCCAGGGCCGATCACTAACCCAATCATATCGGGATCGATTTTCATGGTTAGTAGGCGAGGCGCATAAGAAGACAGACTAGCACGGGGTCTCTCAATGGTAGCTAACATTTTATCAAGAATATGTAATCGGGCGGGAAGGGCTTGTTCAATAGCTTTGGCCACTACCTTCATAGACAGTCCGGTAATTTTCATATCCATTTGTAAAGCAGTAATCCCATCATCGGTACCGGCTACTTTAAAGTCCATATCCCCTAAAAAGTCTTCAATCCCTTGAATATCTGTCAGGATACGAACGTCATCCCCTTCTTTAATCAGACCCATAGCTGCACCACTGACTGGTTTGGTAATGGGAACTCCTGCATCCATTAAGGCTAGGGTTGAGCCACAAACTGATCCCATAGACGTAGAGCCATTAGAGGATAATACTTCGGAGACAACGCGGATTACATAGGGAAACTCTTCTTTTGGAGGAAGAATAGGGGTTATTGCCCGTTCTGCTAAGGCTCCATGACCAATTTCTCGGCGACCGGGAGACCGTAGCGGTTTAGTTTCTCCCACAGAAAAGGGAGGAAAATTATAGTGATGCAGGTAGCGTTTTTCATCTTCGGGATGGAGATCATCGGCCAAGTCTTGAGCATCTCCTGGGGTTCCCAAAGTAGCTAGGGATAGGACTTGAGTTAATCCCCGTCTGAATAAACCACTTCCATGAACCCGTTGGGGTAATAGACCGACCTGACAGGAAATGGGACGGACTTCATCAAGTTTACGGCCATCAACGCGAACTCCCTCATTGATAATCTGAGAGCGCATTAATTTTTTAGTCAGACTTTTGTACAATTTTCCTACAGATTTGGGATCTTCGGTGATGGCCACTTTAATGGGATCTTCTTCGGGCAATTCGGCGATCGCGTTGTTAATTTCGGTTTCTTTAATCTCATCGAGATATTGATCTCTACCACTTTTCTCGAGATCATATTGCATCAATACCTTTTTAATCGATTCCGAGGCGCGATCGCGGATAAAGGTTTCAAGCACTTCATTGACTGAGGGCGGTTCCTCTGTCGCCAATTCGAGTCCTAACGCTTCCATCACATCCCGTTGCGCCTGAATCAGATCCCGAACCGCTTCATAGCCAAAGTCAATGGCTTCGATGATATCTTGTTCTGGCAGTTGATTGGCTCCTGCTTCGACCATTACTACGCCATCAGGACTTCCAGCCACCACTAGATCTAAGTCCCCTGTATCTATTTCTCGATAGGTCGGGTTAATAATAAAATCATCGCCAATTAACCCAACTCTAACGGCAGCCATTGGACCAAAGAAGGGAATTTTTGCGGCAATTACCGCAATGGATGCCCCGGTGACGGCGAGAACGTCGGGCGGGACTTCTTCATCCATAGAAAGGGTCGTGGCAATAATTTGGATATCATCCCGTATCCAATTAGGGAATAGAGGGCGTAGGGGACGATCAATTAGCCGGCTAATCAGAATCGCTTTTTCAGGGGGACGACCTTCTCGTCGCAAAAATCCCCCAGGAATTCGTCCGGCGGCATACAGTCTTTCTTCATAATCTACGGTTAGGGGCAGAAAATCGATTCCTTCTCTCCCTGATGATCGGGTGGCGGTTACTAAAACTGCCGTGTCTCCAGACTGGATTAAAACGGCTCCCCCTGCTTGCGGGGCTAGTAGTCCCAACTTGAGCCGAATATCCCGTCCGTCAAAGGATATTGACTTGTCAAACTCTTGCATGTAGCGTTTGTTCCTTTTTTTATCACGTTTCTTCTTCTAGGGCGATCCTAACATTTTTGGTTGACCATCGGGGAATTATTGATTGGTGTTATTCTCGTTCAAGTGTTTTATCGCTATTCACTTATTTTATCTGATCACTTATTATTCATTAATTATTCTTGATTCCTTCTTCCTCAATCCCATGACTTTTTCCAATGACCCAATGACGACGAAAAAATCGAGATAAAGAGGACTCTTCTAAGGATAAATAAATCGGTCTGCCGTGGGGACAAGTTCGGGGATTTCTCGTATTTTTCCAACTATCTAAAAGCTCTTGCATTTCGACTAACTTCATTGGGGTTCCATTACGAATCGCACTCCGACAAGCGGTAGCAACTTGAGCCGCTTGTAAATCCCCTCCTAAACTTAATTCTACTAATGCTTTTTGACAATCGTCCCTTTGACTTAACATTTTAGGAGCGGTACGAACTGCCCATATTTGTTCCCCAAACGCTTCAATTTCTAACCCAATTCTTTGTAATTGTTCAACTTGATAATCTGATATTTTTGTTAAAATAATGGGGGTTTTTAAAGGGATTAATTCCCAGTTATCTTGCAACTTTTCATACAAAACCCGTTCATGAGCAATATGTTGTTCAATTAACCATAACCCACTCGAATGTTCGGCCACAATATAAGTATTTCGTACCTGTGCCACAGCCTTCAAGACCATTAATCCAATCTCATTAGAAGTTTTAGGAGTAACGTTATAATTACCTTTCTCTTCTGCTGCTTTAAGTAACTTGCTTACCCGTTGATTATGCGCCCCTATGGACAGGGTTTGAGGGGATAATCGTAACCCCTGTTCAATAATTCCAGAGACTTTGTCTTGCCAACTATCAAGAGAATGTAGATAAATTTCGGCCTTGGCAGGGTGGCGGTTCCAGTCAATTTGATGGGGGGTGATAGTAAGATGAAGAAAACAAACTGGAAAGCGATCTTTGGGTAAGGTTCGACTAAAGGCCGTTAAAATTGTCTGTTCTAATTGAGGCGATCGCACAACACGCCCATTAATCCCTACTTTGACCCAATCGGGTCGTCGGCGATGACAGCGATCAGGTAGTCCTAACGTGACTTCAACTAATTCTCCTGTTTCTAAGGAATATAACTCGGAATTCTCCCGAATTTCTACTTGTTGCGAGAGAAATTCTAAATCACGGTGATGAACTCGTTTGAGGAGTTGGGGCAAAATATCCTGAGACGTTTTTCCTGGACTAATATTTAACCACAATCGTTTATTGTGCCAGACTTGCCAAGTTACCTGGGGATGACATAAAGCCAGATGTTCAATGACTGCTTGTACTCCCTTGAGTTGTTGTGAGAGGGCAGGTAAACCTTGACGACGGACAGGCATACTCCCAAATAAATTGGATACTGTGACAATGGTGCCTGGGGCGATCGCTGTCGGTTCTTCGGTTAGGGGGTTTCCAGCGTTATCGTAGGTTAAACGCCAGCCTACTCCCTCAGCCTCCTCAAGACAACGACTGGCAATTTCTAACTGGGCTACTTGACCTAGACTATGTAAGGCTTCCCCCCGAAATCCTAAACTGGTAATTTTGGTCAGATCATCGAAGTTAATAATCTTACTGGTACTGTGGGGTTTAGCACAGTTGTGTAAGTCTTGGAGAGACATTCCTATCCCATTGTCCGCCACTTTAACGCGCCACACCTCTGGGAAAACAGAGATCACAAGGCGAGTTGCTTGGGCATCAAGGGCATTTTCAGTTAATTCCCGTACCACCGCAGCCAGAGAGTCAATTACTTCTGCTGCAGCAATGAGATTAACCACATCCGAAGGTAAACGTTGAATGGGGGGTGACATATAGAAGTCTGAAATCAGAAGTTCAGCAATCAAACTTCGTGTTGGCTTAAGTTTGAAGACAGGGATCTATCCTATCCTAAGCTTTGACTACTATAAAAGGAAAGTTGATGACTTCCCTATTGTCTTACGATAAAAACTGATTTCCTCAGAACTAAATCTGATGAGAATTTACCGTCGGCCATCGCACTACGCAAAGGTCTTGTTTGACATTGGCAAAAGCTGCCAATCTTGTGATAAGTAAACTTTTGCCTTTTGCGGCTCGACTGAACTTCGACCCTTCGACTTGGCTCAGGCTTCGACCGTGAGATCAGCCGAATGGGCAAAGCACGCTCAGTTTCCGCGTCGCCGAACCTCTTTTGACTGTTTACCTTGCACGTCGTGCGGCCCCCCACATCAATTGTTGCTAAAGGCTTCACAACTGGAACATTCCTCCCCTGGATGGGTCACTTAGACAGTAGCCGCATCCGGTTCAGGTTCTTCGATAAGTTGTTCTGCGCTTGGCAACTCTAGACAATAACCCGCACCATAGACGGTTTTGATATAGCAAGGGTGTCTCGGGTCAGGTTCTAATTTAGTGCGTAAATGGCGAATATGAACCCGAATGGTTTCTATATCGTCATCGGGATCGTATCCCCAGACTTCTTTAAGAATTTCACTAGGGGAAACGGTTTGGCCGTGACGTTGCAAGAGACAATGGAGTAATTCAAACTCCAAATGGGTTAGCTTGACTGTTCTTTCAAACCAAATTGCTTCAAATCGCTCTGGAATCAAGGTCAAAGGCCCATAGTTAAGGATCTCAGAATGTTTCGCCGCTTGAGGAATGCGATCAGTTCGTCGCAATAAGGCCCGAACCCTGGCTAACATTTCTTCTACCTCAAACGGTTTGGTGAGGTAGTCATCAGCCCCTGCATTGAATCCTTCTACTTTATCTTGGGTTTGTCCCAAGGCGGTTAACATTAATACCGGAATATCGGCTGTCCGATTATCTCGGCGTAGTCGCTGACACACGGTAAACCCATCAACTTTGGGCAACATCAAGTCAAGCATGATTAAGTCTGGTTGTAATTGGACTGCTAAGGCTTGTCCTTTAATCCCATCTTCTGCTTGATTGACATCGTAACCAGACATCTCCAGATTGATGGAGACTAATTCAGCAATTGCAGCATCGTCGTCTATTACAAGTATTCGAGGCATAACATATGAAAGTAATTACTAAGGTGTATTGTAAAGGTTAACTAAGAAGTGCGATCGGATAATGAAGAATCCTGTCCCGATTATAAGCATGATTTTTAAAGTGAGTCTAAGATTGTTAGTCTTTGCTGATAAAAATCCATCTCTTTCCTGGGATAATATTAAGAAATGTTAAAAAAAATTGATTATTTCCAAGAATGTCTTGTGGCTTGTATCCCTGTTCCTTACTGAAACACGGGCTATTGATGACCATTTATCTAACGTGGCGATCGCCTCAAGTTGGGAAAAAATAATTTGCTACAAAAAACCAATTTATTTTTCTGATTATAACTATCTGATTATAACTATTTGTGACAAAGCACTTTTTTCAGACTAGCTGTCTACATTTTTGGAGGTGTCTCATTCGATGACAATCAAGAATCTCTCAACGCCCATGCCAGAAAACGTTCAGTGTAATAGAGAGCAAGCTGATTACTAACACCAGAAAAAATGGCATCAAAAGCGTGTTCTGCCCAAGGAATTTCTAGAAAAATAGCCATATTCCCCTGAGCTTGCAGTTCTGTTTCTAGTTTTTTCCCAAACTTGGCTTTTACCACATGGTCACGACCAGCATAAATTAGTAGGGAAGGAGGCAAATTCGGTCGAATATAGTTTCGAGGAGAAGCTTGGTGATACAGTTCTGGTAATTCATCGGGAGTGCCTCCCAAGAAGTTACGAAGAACGGCACGAACATCGATAGGATCAGGAAAGGGCAAATCATAATATCCGTTTGTCAAATTAACAGGAGAATAATAATTCACCACAGCACGAAACGGAATGATATCGAGAGAGTAAGCCGCGAGCATTGCTAGATGTCCTCCAGCAGAACGTCCCATGATGGCTATTCTGTCGGGATCAACTTCCAAGATATCAGCATGATTTTGAATATAACTTAAAGCGGTTTGCACATCTTCAAGCTGGGCTGGAAACTGATATTTTGGAGCGTGACGGTAATCAATGGCAATTACTGAGTAGCCTTGACTGGCTAGATAACAGCTAAAGGATTCATTATTGCTAGGATTTCCCTGTCTCCATGCTCCCCCATAAATCGTAATAACTGTCGGATATTTTCCAACTTTTAAGGGTCGGTAGGTATTCAATGTCAGTGGTGTATCGTCAGGACTAGCAAACTGCACCTCTCGTTCAATACGAACCGTCTGGGGGGTAATCCCTCGGAATACATCAATCAAAATCAAGGGACTCGGACGCATCAGGGTATGAGTTCCAGTCGCAACTTTCTGAAGATAATCTTGACCTAGATTCTTTTCCATTTGAGTCGCAAACTGTTGATTTGTTCGAGGAAACTGAATTAAGGGTAATGTATTAATCCCCAAACCCAAGAAGCTACCGATGAGGATAAGACAAAACAACCAACCGAAAGATACCAAAGAAACAGTTAATAAAATAATGATCCCGTTGATTCCTATTAGCCAAGGACTAACTTCAGACGCAATCACCCCCAAAGGTAGTAAAGAACGGTTAGGTGCGGGAATAAGTATCCAGAGACTTAAAAATAATCCTACCGTACTTAATAGTAAAAGAATCAATGGCAAAACTAAAGACAAAGTCATAATTTCAGTTGAACAACTTAACTGGTAAAATACAGATTGTAGCTGAACTAGCCAAAAAATATAAAATCCCGATTCTCCCGAACTTGCCATGTAAAATCAATAAGTCTATACAGGCTAAAGCCTTATTCTATAAGCACAAAGGCTGTCTACACAGCCTAATTGTAAGCCTGGGTCGCGCCCGCTTTGTTCGGATAGCTTAACCCTTGTCGGGTTTAAGCCCGTAATTTTTAATCAATTTACATTCTAGATTCAGTAGAGCCAAAATCTCTTGGTTCATATTACTATTAAAAATGCTCCAGTCTTCTAATAAGTAGTCGGACATAAATCAACGATACTCTAGTAAGAATTGTTAACAGGCTCGAAACTTTTTACTGTTGCCTTTTGCCTCCCCCAATAGTTCACTGCACTTGTGTCTGACCACTTATTGCATATCAATCAACCAACAATCATCAGGTATTTTGTATGACGCAATTAAACAACGCAGTTATTATTGTGACGGGAGCATCCGGCGGATTTGGTCAACAATTTACCCGACAATTGTTAGCACAAGGAAGTCATTTAATTTTGACAGACATTGATGAAATTGTCCTGCGCCAGAAGGTCAAAGCCATTCAAGATCAAGTTACTACTGGAAAAATTATCGCTTGTTGGGGAATTGATCTTTCTACTCGTCATGGTTGCCAAACCCTCTATGATTCAGTTAAAACATTAAATACTCCAGTTGATATTTTGATTAATAATGCTGGAATTGCTTTATATGGTCGTATGGATGAAGTGCCTCCTGAAAAATGGGAACAGTTAATGCAGGTTAATCTTTTAACTCCCATGAGATTGAGTTCTCTGTTTATTGCCGATATGATTGTCCGTAAAAAAGGACATATTGTTAATATTTCATCGATTGCTGGGTGGATAGCTCCAGCAGGAATGGCTCATTATTCTACTAGCAAATTTGGCTTGCGTGGTTTGAGTGAAGGACTTTTTAATGAAGCCAAACCCTACAATATTAAAGTAACGGGAGTTTATCCTTTTTTTAGCCGAACTCCCATGCTTCAAGCGGAACAATATGGAACGTTAGCTCGGAAAACCGAAAAATTCCCTGAAGATATCGCAACTGATCCAGCTAAAGTGATTGAAAGAACAATTCAAGCAATTAAACGAAATAAACTTCATGTTTTTCCTGATCAAACTGCCAAAAATTTACACTTCCTTCAACAATATTTTCCTCCTTTAGTAAACTGGATTAATAGTAAATTTAGCCAAAAATAAAAAAGTAATATCTATGAGCAACTTGAATCATCAAAATCCATTAGAAACTGTTGATAAACAATTGGTCATCGGAGCAGGTTTTGTCGGCTTAGGGATGGCTCAAGCCCTCAAAGAAGCAAACATTGCTTATGATCAAGTAGATGCCAGCAATGAAATTGGTGGGAATTGGTATCATGGGGTCTATGAAACGGCTCATATTATTTCCTCACGAAAGGTTACTCAGTTTACTCAATTTCCAATGCCAGAGGATTATCCTGACTTTCCCAGCGCGCAACAAATGTGGGAATATTTAAAGGCTTTTGCATACCATTTTGATCTACACAAACATATCGAACTCAATCGTCATGTTACCTCTGTAAAACCAGTAGAAAATAGTCTTTGGCAGGTGACATTTGCTAACCAAGAACAGCGTTTATATAAGGGGGTTGTTCTGTGTAATGGTCATCATTGGTGTAAACGGTTTCCTGAGTTTACAGGAGAATTTAAAGGCGAGATTATTCATTCTAAAGATTACAAAAGGCCTGAACAATTACGAGGTAAGCGAGTTTTAGTCATTGGTGGGGGAAACTCTGCCTGTGATATCGCGGCTGAAGCTGCACGGGTAGGGAAAACAAGTGTTTTGAGTCTCCGAGAATCGATTTGGTTTCTACCAAAAACCTTTGCCGGCGTTCCCGTAACGGATTTAAGTCGAGGAGGATGGAGGCCAAAATGGTTTCAACGTCTTATGACTTATGCACTCATTCGCCTCAGCTTTGGCAAACATGAAAGTTATGGGATGACTACACCTCAACATCGCATTTTTGATAAGCATCCCACAGTAAACAATGAAGTTCCCTACTACATCAAACATGGCCGTATTATTCCTAAACCAGGAGTACAGCATTTAAACGGTAATGCTGTTGAATTTGCTGATGGGAGTCGTGAAGAATTTGATCTAATCGTTTGTGCCACTGGTTACTATGTTGCCTATCCATTTTTACCACCAGAACTTCAGCGAGTACGAGGTTCTTTTGTGGAATGTTATGGAGAATTTTTTCTGGATGATTATAAAGGAATTGCTTATGTGGGTTGGGGACAACCACGGGGGGGAGTGGGTTCTCTTGTTTCTGCGTATGGACCGTTTTTTACTCGTTGTCTGAAGCTTCAAGATGAGATTAATGTACCGATTGGTCTAGTTTTGAAGGAAATGGGACAGTCTTTACCAAAAACCCATCTTTTCGACCCTCATCAAGTGTTTAGACAGTTAAAGTTGCTCAATCTTGGGTTTAATTTAGTGGTTAGAAAAGCTCATCAGATTGATGCGACTTATCCTGATTTTCAAAATAGGCCATTAGACAAAGAGGTTAACATTAAATCAGACCTTGCATCAGTGTAAAAGAAATGGAGTTATTAAGATTTCCTGAAAAAACACCTCGCTCAAAGAAATCATGCGTTAAATAAGTTTAGTATTGTCCTGATTTTTAAGGATATTTATGCATGAACTGGGGATTACTCAAAATATTGTCGCTATTGTGGTTGAACACGCCAAAGGTTTGCCCGTTAAGGGAGTTACCCTAGAAATTGGGCAATTGTCAGCAATTATGGCTGATGCAATTCGTTTTTGTTTTGACATTTGTTGTCAAGGGACAGTTTTAGAAGGAGCAACTTTAAACATTATTGAGGTTCCAGGGATAGGAAAATGTCGAGACTGTGGGACGGAAAATAACCTTGATCAACCCTTTGGAAGTTGCGATCACTGTGGCAGTATTAAATTAGATATTATTCAAGGACAAGAGTTAAAAATTAAAGAAATGGAGGTAGACGAAATATGTGTGTAACTTGCGGTTGTTCTGATGATAGTCAAGTCACGTTAACCAATGTTGAAACAGGAGTGAAAACAGCAGTGAATGAACATCATCATTTCCATACTTTGCCTGATGGGACAGTCATTACCCATTCCCATGATCACCATGATCATCATTCCCATTCCACAACTAATTCATCCCAAGTTCATGCTCAAATGCACGGGACAACTATTAGTTTAGAAGAAAATATTTTAAGAAAAAATGATTTAATCGCCGCTCAAAATCGGGGCTGGTTTAAAGGTCGTAATATTCTCGCTTTAAATTTAGTAAGTTCTCCAGGTTCAGGGAAAACAACCCTCTTAACTAAGACCATTAAAGACTTAAAAGATCAGATAACGATTAGTGTTATTGAAGGGGATCAAGAAACCGCAAATGATGCCCAAAAAATCAAAGAAACAGGCTGTGAAGTTATTCAAATCAATACAGGGACAGGATGTCATTTAGAAGCAGCAATGGTGGAGAAAGGATATACACAATTAAATCCTCCTGCTAATTCTATTTTAATGATTGAAAATGTGGGAAATTTAGTCTGTCCGGCATTATTTGATTTAGGGGAATATGCTAAAGTGGCCATTCTTTCCGTAACAGAAGGAGAAGATAAACCAATAAAATATCCCCATATGTTTCGGGAAAGTGATGTGATGATTTTAACTAAAATAGATTTACTTCCCTACGTTCCTTTTGATGTTGATCGCTGTTTAGATTATGCTAAACAAGTTAATCCTAATATTAAAATTTTTCAGGTTTCTTCTATCACAGGGGAAGGGTTATCAAGTTGGTATGATTGGTTAGGCGATCAACTAAAAAGTCACAACAGCACACAAGGAAATGAGCGATTAGTTAAATTGGGGTAGATGCCACATAATCTCCTGATTTTCCCCCTGTTTTACTCAACAATCTAATATTTTCTATTTGCATGGATTTTTCTAACGCTTTCGCCATATCATACAGAGTTAAAGCAGCCACAGAAACAGCCGTGAGGGCTTCCATTTCTACCCCAGTTTCAGCTTTCGTAATAACAGTTGCTTGAATTTGATACCCTGGTAGGGTTTCGTCAGGCGTTAAGGTAACTTCGATTTTTTGCAAGGGAAGGGGATGACACAAGGGAATGAGGTTAGCTGTCTGTTTAGCTGCCATAATTCCAGCTAGTTTAGCGGTTCCTAAAACATCTCCTTTGGGGCTATTTCCCGCTTCAATAGCATTTAAGGTACTCTGGGACATCCGTACTTGTCCGGCGGCGATCGCTTGACGACGGGTAGGAATTTTAGGAGAGACATCCACCATTTGAGCGTCTCCTTGAGCATTAAGATGAGAAAGGGAAGGGTTAGAAGTTGACATATGATAGTTATTAGTTGTGAGTAAACATAGTTGGAGGACGTGCATTCCTCTCTTAATGATTTGAGAGTTCCCTGCGCGAATTAAGATGGAGTGGCAAGAAATATCAGGGAGTTCAGTCTTAATTCCCTCTCACCCTATTGCGGTGATTCATTTTCTAGGGGGAGCATTTGTGGGAACTGCTCCTAATTTTACCTATCGTTGGTTATTAGAAGAGTTAGGCAAGTCAGGTTATGCTGTCATTGCGACTCCATTTGTTAATACTTTCGATCACTTAGCGATCGCCCGTAGTGTTCTGAACCGTTTTGAAAATATTTTAGAGCGTCTCCAGACGAAAAACGTTCTTAAACAGCGATATCTACCCATTTATGGTATCGGACATAGTATGGGGTGTAAACTTCATTTATTAATTGGGAGTCTATTTGAAGTTGAAAGGGCAGGTAATATTCTAATTTCTTTTAATAATTATCCTGTGCGTCGTGCCATTCCTTTCCTCGAACAAATCGATATTGATAATTCGTTGAATTTAGAATTTACTCCATCTCCTGAAGAAACCCAGATTATTATTGCTAAAAGTTATGACATTCGTCGTAACTTACTCATCAAATTCAAAAAAGATGATATAGATGAAACCTTAGTTTTAAATCCTGTATTGCAAGAAAAGTTTCCTAATATGGTTGCCCTACTGCGTCTTTCTGGAAATCATTTAACCCCTTTAGGACAGGAACTTAAGTGGCAAACAGGGGAAGTTTTTACCCCTTTAGATGCGGTAGGACAATGGATGAAACAAAATTTATCTCGTGATTTATATGGACTTAAACAAGAGGTTTTACGCTGGCTAAATCCTGGGAAAATGTCTTGATATTATCCAACAGTTTAATTGATGACTATTTAAAACAAAGAAATGTCAAGGAACAAGCAGCAAGGACAGTTTGATGAATATTATCCACGAGATCATCGGGTAATATAAAATCTTCGGGCAATTTTTCCCATTTAATTTTATAGGATGCACTTTTAACCGATGTCATCTTACTTGACTAAAAAAATTGTTTAGTTTTTTTATACTAAACTAAAAGATCATAAGTTTGGGTAGTGGACTATTTCAGCTAAAATAGGGCAGTAGATTCAGGTTCGTAGTGAGGGCTTTAGCCCTAAAGGGCTTACTACAAACCTCATCCTAGGCTTGATTCTTAGTTGGTTATTAGAATTCTCAACTATAGATTAAACTTCTGACTCAGCGACTTCATTCAATTATTTCTAATTTTATGCCTACACTCACGCCATCCTTACCCTCAATTAACTTTCCTTTAACTGCTGTTGTGGGACAAGAAGCGATTAAATTAGCCTTACTTTTAGCTGCCGTCGATCCAGGGTTAGGAGGGGTCGTTATTGCTGGTCGTCGAGGGACAGCAAAATCCGTTTTAGCCAGGGGAATTCATGCCTTATTACCTCCTATTGAAATCATAGAAAATAACCCTTTTAATTGCGATCCAAATCAACCCAGTGAATGGGACGACAATACCCAAGAACAATATCAAAACATTCCTTTAGAAAACATTCCGACAGAAATTATACCAGCCCCCTTTATTCAAGTTCCCATTGGCGTTACTGAAGATAGACTATTAGGATCAGTCGATGTAGAAGAGTCCGTCAAAAAAGGAGAAGCAGTCTTTCAACCTGGACTATTAGCACAGGCACATCGTGGGATTTTATACGTTGATGAAGTTAACTTACTCGATGATCAAATCTCCAATCAACTATTAACAGTTTTAACCGAAGGACGCAACCAAATTGAACGGGAAGGCATTAGTTTTCAACACCCTTGTCAACCCTTATTAATTGCTACTTATAACCCCGAAGAGGGACCCTTAAGACGACATTTATTAGATAGAATTGCGATCGCTCTTTCAGCCGATGGGGTATTAGCCTTAGATCAAAGAGTTCAAGCGGTAGAACAAGCCATTGGTTATGCCAATTCTCCCCAAGCATTTATTAACCAATACAACGACGAAATAGACGATATAAAAACCGAAATTATCCTCGCCAGGGAATGGTTAAAAGACGTTAAAATTACCAACGATCAAATTACCTATTTAGTCGAAGAAGCCATCCGAGGAGCCATAGAAGGGCATCGCGCGGAACTTTTTGCCGTTCGAGTCGCTAAAGCCGCAGCCGCCCTTGAAGGACGAAATATCGTTACTCCAGAAGACTTAAAACGGGCAGTCGAATTAGTGATCGTCCCTCGATCTACCATGATGCAACCGCCACCAGAAGATCAGCAACAACCCCCACCGCCACCTCCTCCCCAACAACCCCAAGATGAGTCTAACCAAGACCAAGACGAACAAGAAGAAGAGGAAGAAAATCAAGAAGAACCCGAACAAGAACCGCCAAATATTCCTGAAGAGTTTGTTTTTGATGCAGAAGGAGTCATTCTTGACCCCAATATTCTCTATTTTGCCCAGATGGCGCAACGCCAAGGCAAGTCAGGAACTCGCAGTCTGATTTTTTCTGAAGACAGGGGACGCTACGTCAAACCCATGTTACCCAAAGGGAAAGTCAAACGTATTGCCGTTGATGCAACATTACGCGCTGCTGCGCCTTATCAAAAAGCCCGTCGGTTACGTCATCCTGGGCGAACTGTCATCGTTGAACAAGGGGATATTCGGTCAAAACGCATGGCCCGAAAAGCGGGTGCATTAATTGTCTTTGTCGTGGATGCGTCGGGGTCAATGGCCTTGAACCGGATGCAGTCGGCTAAAGGTGCAGTGATGCGTCTGTTGACGGAAGCTTACGAAAACCGCGACCAAGTGGCGTTAATTCCCTTTAGAGGGGAACAAGCGGACGTTTTATTACCCCCCACCCGTTCTATTTCCTTGGCAAAACGACGGTTAGAAACCTTACCCTGTGGAGGTGGTTCACCCTTAGCACACGGGTTATCCCAAGCGGTTCATGTGGGAATGAATGCTAAGATGTCGGGGGATATTGGGCAAGTGGTGATAGTTGCTATTACCGATGGACGGGGCAATATTCCCTTAGCTAAGTCCTTAGGGGAACCGTTACCCGAAGGAGAAAAGCCAGATATTAAAGGGGAACTGTTACAAATTGCCAAAAAAATTCGAGCATTAGGAATGAAATTATTGGTCATAGATACCGAGAAAAAATTTGTTTCTACAGGGTTTGGAAAAGAGTTAGCCCAAACCGCAGGGGGAACTTATTATCAGTTACCAAGGGCAACAGATCAAGCTATTGCACAGATGGCAAAAGGGGCGATCGCGGATTTAAAATAAACTTGTAAAGTTAACAACTTGGTCATTATGTCAAATCAATGAATAAGTGAAATTAACCAATGATGTTAGGTCAAAGACAATGAACTTATTAAAAGATGTTGAAGACAAAACAAAGGAATTTCGTACAGATAGTTATCCTATGTCTATTGGTGAAATTATTAGTCTTTATAAAGACGGTGAAATGATAATTAACCCTGATTTTCAGCGTTACTTCAGATGGACTATTGATCAAAAAAGTCGTTTTGTTGAATCTATTTTACTGGGAATTCCTATCCCTTCAATTTTTGTTTATCAAAGAGAAGAAGATAGCATTTGGGAATTGGTCGATGGACTACAAAGAATTTCAACAATTTTAGAGTTTGTTGGCGAATTAAAAGATGAGAATGGAAATTCAAAACCTCGTTTGGTTTTAAAAGGAACTAAATTATTACCCAGTCTAGAAGGAGTACAATGGGAAGGGGCTGAAGATAAAGAACATAACTTACCTAATCCTCTGAGAATTGACTTTAAACGAGCTAAAATGCAAGTTCAAATTATCAAAAAAGGATCGGATAAGAATGCCAAATTTGAAGTTTTTGATCGCTTAAATACAGGAGGTTCCTTTCTCTCTTATCAGGAAGTACGTAACTGTCTATTAATTATGCTTGATAAAACTCTCTATAGTTGGCTATCAGATCTGGCAAATAATGACAATTTTCAAACTTGTATTTCAATTTCAGATCGTCTAAAAGATGAACGCTATGATATGGAATTAGTGATAAAGTATCTAGCAATTTCAGATATTAATTTTGAACCGAAAGAATTTAGTAAAAAAGAAGTCAATGAATATTTAACTGATTATGTTACGGGGTTGTGTGAATCAGAATCATTTGATCGTAATCTTGAAAAACAAAAATTTGAAAAAATCTTTTTACTACTAAGTTTAGCAACAGGCGATGAAACCTTTCAAAAGTATAGTGAAGATCGATTCAAAGGAAAATTTCTTGACTCAGCATATGAAGCAATTACTACTGGACTAAAAGCGAATGTAGATGCTTATTCTGAAACTAATACTGATATTGAGATTCTTAGAAATAAAATTAAATCGATGTGGTCAGAAAGTAATTTTCTCGATCATATTGGCACAGGTTCAAGAGCAAGAAACCGGATACCTCGTATGATTGATTTTGGTAAAAAGCATTTTCAAAAATGAGCAAAGATAACCAAACTGTGAGTATTCTTCAACAAAACTTAGATGATGATTTTAGTTGGAGAATCAAAGAACTTAGTCTATTAAAAAATAAGATTCCTATACAAAAAGGGACAGAGCAAACAGTATTGATCAAAGCTGGAATAACTCTATTATATGCTCATTGGGAAGGTTTTATTAAATATTCAGCAGAGTGTTATTTGCAATTTGTCTCTCTTCAAAAGCTAACATATAATGAACTCAATTATTGTTTTGTTGTCCTCTGTTCTCGAAAATCAATTAATGAATTATTAAAAACCAAGAAATTTGAATTACAATCAAAAATGGTCAAAAATTTATTAGATAACGTACAGAAAAGGGCAAATATTCCTTATGAAGGAATTATCAATACAAAATCAAATTTGAATTTTGAAGTATTTCATGATATCTGCATGATTATTGGAATTGACGATAAGCAATATGAAACAAAAAAAAATGCTATTGATGAAGAACTTCTTACCACACGAAACAAGATTGCTCATGGTAAGGATTTAAGAAAAGATTATGAAGATTTTCTAAATATTTATGAGATTATTATAACTTTAATGAGAAACATTAAAGATGATATTTTAAATGCAGCAATTACGGAAAAGTATAAAAGACTTTGATCTAGTAGGTTGGGTTGAGGGAAGAAACCCAACAATCATAAATTTATGTTGTATCTGATGAATAAGCGATCGCATTGCTATAAACTGCTGTTAGGCTTTACTCTTCGATAATTCAGTCCTTGTAGCATTTATTTCCAATTCCAAGCAGTAATCACTAAACTTCCCCACCCAATCAAAAATGCTACCCCACCAATGGGAGTAATTGCCCCTAACCATTTAATTCCAGTTAAACTAAGGGCATAAAGACTTCCCGAAAAAATGAGGATTCCTACTAAAAATCCATATCCAGCCCCTAGTAGACTAGAGGGAGTATTTTCTAAGCGGGTTAATAATAAAGCAACCAACAATAAAGCTAGGGAGTGATACATCTGATATTTGATCCCTGTTTCAAAAATATCTAAAGCGCGATCGCTCAATCGATCTTTTAGTGCATGACTAGCAAATGCACCGCCAGCTACTCCTAATCCCGCAAAAATTGACCCAATGATCATAAATATTCTAACCATTTTATTATCTCCTAAGCCCAATTTTGATTACGATTTAGTATTGAATGTTAATTTAACACCTTATTTATCATAAACTAGAAAAGTTTGTAGTAAGGGCTTTAGCCCAAATTATAAGAAGCTTTTAAGTTCTCAACAACTAACTACAAACAATTATTGATCAAAAAGTCAAGCTAATGAAACAGACTCACTATGTAACTATAGTTGCTGTCGTATTTAGTATCGTAATTTGGACACATCCTGTATTAGCCAATGCCGGTGTTCCCATGATATTTATAATAATGCCTCCAGCAATTATTCTTGTGGTTCCTATAATTTTGATTGAGGGATTATTAGCTAAGTTTATTTTACAAAAGCCATGGACATACTGTTTTCAATTCTCTGGAATTTGTAATGTATTATCAACCTGTGTAGGTATTCCTGCGACATGGTTAATCCTTGTTATTTTTCAGATGCTTAGTGATGGTAGTAGTGCCAAAGGTCTAGACTCTATTAAAGATTACATATATGCTGTTACTATTCAAGCTCCCTGGTTGTTTCCTTACGAATCTGAGCTTGATTGGATGATTCCCGTGGCTGCTACAGTTTTAACTGTAATATTCTGGTTGATCTCAATAGTAATTGAGGCTTTAATAGGACTCATAATTAGGAAAGAAAAATCGCTCTCGTGGCTTAGAGTTATAATTTGGTCAATAGGAGGCAATACAATGACTTATATCCCAGTTATTAGCTTGCTAGTCTTTGAAAGTTATAGAAATTTAAACCTCAAGGGATATATCTGAATTAATTTTATTTTTGTTTTTGTAATCTCCGTTTAACAATTGCCGTAATAATCCCTAATCCTAGCATTCCTAAAATGGCAAATCCTAGTAACAGTTTACCTCCTTCTAACAACCCTGCGCCCAACGCAACAATCGGAGGATTAGAAATAAGAATACTAATGATTAAAGCTGGAAAAAAGCACATCAAAGAAGTTTTTGTCAATCCCACGCCGTAGCAAACAAAATCAAAAAATCCTGTCATTAAAAAAGCACTCATCAAAAAAAAGTTGTTTTCTAAATGCTGTTGACTTAACCGATTAACTCGAATCATAAACCGATTTCCTACAAGCTTTTCTACCATCTCCCGACCATATTTTCGAGAGAGATAAAAACTTAAGCTACAAGAGAATAAATCAGCTAAGCAAATGATAATCAATCCTGTGGAAAACCCAAATAAACCTCCTGCCAAAATTGAGTAAGCGGTTCCAGGGAGAATCGGAAAAACGACACTAATAAATCGTAAGATAAACAGTCCTAATGGACCCCAAAAACCAAGATAAGCTAAGTTATCCCGAAGACGTTGAAGTCCAAAATGATTGATTACTCCAATAACTAGAATAATCAACAAAAATATCAGCACAAATTTAACCAGTTGACCAATTTTAATTTTCATACAAATTGATATTCAGGGTTATCAAAATTCTTCCTAACTCATCAAACTAAAACCTCATCCTTATCTTAGCGACTAAAACTGATTCCTCATTGTAAAATGCCTAACAGAGTCCAAAATAATGAGGGAAAGATTGTGATTAAAGCTTATGCAGCCCATGAAGCCCATCAAGAATTAAAATCCTTTGAATATGACCCAGGGGTGTTAGGAGACGAAGACGTTGAAATTAAGGTTCAATACTGTGGCATTTGTCATAGTGATCTAAGTATGCTTGATAATGACTGGGGATTGACTCAATATCCTTTTGTTCCTGGCCATGAAGTGGTGGGAACTGTCGAAGCAGTCGGAGACAAAGTAACTACTGTAGAAGTTGGGCAACAGGTCGGACTCGGTTGGTTTTCGAGTTCTTGTTTTGATTGTGAATGGTGTTTGTCGGGGGATCAAAATCTGTGCCAAACCGGAGAAGGAACCATTGTCGGCCGTCATGGGGGGTTCGCCGATAAGGTTCGCGCCCATCATAATTGGGTCATTCCTTTACCCTCTGGCGTTAACCCAGAAACGGCTGGTCCATTGTTTTGCGGCGGAATTACGGTTTTTAATCCGATTATTCAATGTGGGGTTAAATCTAGCGATCGCGTTGGGGTCATTGGGGTTGGAGGATTAGGCCATATGGCTATTGAATTTCTCCATGCTTGGGGGTGTGAGGTAACAGCCTTTTCGAGTAGTCCTGAAAAGGAAGAAGAAGTCCGTCAATTAGGGGCTGATCATTTTGTTAATTCCCGTGATCCCGAAGCCATTCAAGCCGTTGAAAATTCCTTTGATTTTATTATTTCTACGGTGAATGTTAGTTTAGATTGGAATAGTTATATCTTGGCGTTACGTCCTAGGGGAACCCTACATTTTGTCGGCGCAGTTCTTAATCCGATTTCAACTCAAATTTTTCCCCTTTTACTAGGTCAAAAAACGATTTCTTCAAGTCCGACTGGTAGTCCCACTACTATCGCCGAGATGTTGAAATTTTCCGCCCGTCATCAAATAGAACCTGTGACAGAAATATTCCCCATTGAACAGGTTAATGAAGCGTTAGAGAAACTTCGCAACGGGAAACCTAGATATCGTTTAGTTCTTAAATTCTAAACCTCATGGGGTGGAAATTACCCACCCTACTAGATGACACGGTTAAAATGAAGCAATAGCATAATTTCCTAGTGAGCGCTAAAGCCCTATCTTAAGCCCTAAAGGGCTTACTAAAAACAATTCACAAAATTAACTGTTTTCTTTAATTTTAGTAACTAATTGTGAGACTTGTTCGGGAGTCATTACTAATGTTTCAGGTTCAGTAACCGTCGGCCATGCTGTCTTTAATTTTTCTAAACTCATCGTTATTTGTTGATGTTTGACTGGGTATTTTTGACCCATCGTTTCAGAAATAGATTGATAAAGTTGATCGCTATACATCACGAATCCTCGTGAGTCTTGATATTCTAATAATTCTACTATTTTACCATTGGCAACTGCGGCTTTATATTCTGCGTTGGCTGTTTCTAACAATCGATTAATTACCGGTAAAACAAACTCAGGAGATTGACGTTTTGTTTCAGGAATAGCGGCGATCGCTTGATCAATAGCCTCCATTGAATCCTGATATTGTGTTTTAATTTGATCAGATTTTGGGGCAGTTTTAACTAAGTCATTGAATTGATTTAAGGTACTCTTGAATTCTGGCACATTTCGGGCTGATAATTCCCCTTCAATATCCCCATAAATTTCTTCTACGGGATGACCAATGTGGGGTTCTGCTGCTTTGGGATCTCCTGCTTCTAGCAATTCCTCAGCCACTATTAAATGCCCTTTCATTAGGGCTAAACTGGTCATATATTCAACATCAGAGTTTTCATCATTTTCGGCGACTTCTGTGGTTTTTGAAGATTCTTGAGATAAGTCATTATCTGTGGTTTGTGAAGGCTGACTACAACTGGTGATCATCAGTAGACTGGGAATAATCATTAAAGAAGAAAGATTACGGAATCTAAACATCATTTAACTCCTAAATTGTTGAACTTTTAAAAAGAAAATTGTTGCTATCTTGCTAAAAATTTTAATCTAAAAAAACAAAAAATTATTCAAAAAACATAATTAAAATATTAAACTTTTTTACTATCTAAGCAGGAAGAACATTAAACTTACCAAAACAACCATATTCAGCAATAATATCTTGATGGGGATGAAACATAAATTGCCCTGGATAATTGTAGGAAAATTCAAGAATATGACGTTCTGCCGTTCCCATCGTAATTACATCTGTTTCTTCATCTGGGGTTAAATTTCTACCGGTTTTATACACTTTAAACATATTACCGTGAATATGGAAAGTAACCGCAGGATCAAATTCAATCATATTCAAAATATAGAGTCTAATTAACTGATTTTGGTAAATAGAAATTGGATGATCTCGGTAATAATTAGGCAACCCATTAAAAGCATATAATTCGTTATGATTATCGTTATTAATATCATATCCTCCCATCACCATTACCATTTCATCAGCAGGGGGACGAGGACTAAGAGGATCAACAATAAACATCCCATATAACCCCTTACTAATATGGCGAGTTACGGGGGCGATATGACAGTGATAAAGATGAACGCCATAGGGTTTAGCCTCAAATTCATAAATGGCTGTTTTTCCGTGACGAATGGGGGTAACACCGTCCATTTCTGCGGGATGGGTTCCATGAAAATGTAAGGTATGGGAATGACCATCTTCATTGTTAAAAATAATTCTAACTCGTTCCCCTTCGGTTGCTCTCAACGTTGGTCCAGGAACACGATTATTTAAGTTCCAGCTAATAAAAGAAATCGCACTATTTAGGTTGATTAAAGTGCTATTAGCAACGACATTAAATTCTCGAATCTTACGACCATTTTCTTGTTTAATTATTCCATAATCAAACTCTCGAAGAATTGCCGTAGGATTAAAAGGATTATCTAAGGTCAAATCATTATCAGTTTCTCTCTCAGGAATTCTCACAGCAGCATTAAATGGTGAAGCAAAATGACGCAATAATATTGCCCCTCCAGCCATTCCCATTCCAGCTATTCCCCATCGCAAAAATTGACGACGGTTCCAGTTATTAAAGTGTGAATTCACTGAATTATTCATAATATATAATCACCTCGAAACTATTAACTATAAAATATCAACTAGATTCAATACATAAGGCATCTACTTCTGGTTTTTGTAATCCCAATAAATTCCCCTCAACTTCAATAATCAATGGCCATTGATTAGAAGCTTGACGAACCAAAATAAACTCTATTCCTGGTTTTAATCCCATTGAAATCAATTTGCCTTGATAGCCTTTAAATATTTTATCGTAACCGACAATATAACCATTAGTTCCAATAGGAAGTTCTTGCAGATGGGTAATAAGATTTTTTTTCATAGTTAGCATTTTTTTTGTGCGTTTAATTTATCAAGTGTGATTAGAGTAAGAGTGAGTGTGAGGAAAAAATCTAGAGCAATGAATTAGAAAGTAAAGGTGGTGCGAATAGTTCCAATGACCAAAGATTCATTACTATCATCATAATCAGGGGAAGTAATGATAATAATCCCAGGAGTAATTGAGATATTGTCATTCAGGGGATATTCATAAATAGCTTCCACGTGAAAAGAACTATCACGGTCATTATTTCTTAACCCATCAGGAAGGATAATATCTGACTTAGAAACCCAAGGTTCCATCCCGACAATAACTGCCCCTGTAGCACCCTCAAAAAAGGCATCAGGAAACGCCAACGTTACTGCCCAATTCCAGATATCTAATTTACCCCGATCTATGTTTCCTAACTCTTCTCCTAAATCAATAGCCCCTAGAGTTCTTGTACTGGTAAAACCGCCCCAACCACCTAAGACAAATTGATCGAACATACGCCAAGTAAATTCCATCCCATAGGAGTTATTAACCGTATTAACTGACGCTTCAAAATCTTCAAACTCTTCTTCAATAAAGGTTTGAAAATTCGACCGACGACTACCCGTTCCCGAATCCAAATTATTGTATCCATGCACATAGGTAAACGCCACTTTAAAATTGTCACTAGGTTCGTAGGCAAATTGTGCGATCGCACCATAAGGACCATTAAACATCCCTGCACCCAAAGCAGGATCACCCCCATCGGTGGCTAAATAACCCCCACTCCATTCAAATACCTCAAAAATTTGCCCTTGGAAGCCAATCCCTGGCCCTTCACCCATATAATAAAGGGGATTACGACTACCGAATGCAGATATCGCCCCAGATGCCCCATCCCCATCGAGGAAGTTCACCGTGGGAACGAAGTCATCGAAAGCACCCCCAACCGGTTCGACAAACATCCGCACATTGTCCGCCAAGGCAAACTCATAAATAATCAGTTCTACGGCTAAATCACTGTTATCAGGTTGTGAAAAACCTAATTCCCCTTCAAACGTCCCTGTGATGTCAGAATAAGCGGGTACAGTCCCTGTTGCCAGACGGGTATAGAGTAAGTCATCTCCATCAAAACTGGTATTTAATTCCAGTCGTCCCCGATACCCTAGGTTAGTCACCTTATTGATCTCTTCAGTCCCTCGGTTTTTCTCCCCACTGGTGATCCCCGTTAACCCAACGACAAATTCTCCGGTGAGTTTGGTGGTGGTGGAAAATTGATGATCTTCGAGATAGGCTACCCGTGACTCTAAATTATTCACCCGTGATCCCAAGGCGGCTAATTCCCCTTCAAATTCTCTTGCTAAACGTTTAAGTTTTTCGATATCTTCGCGTAAAACCGCTACATTTTCCTGTAATAACCGTTCGATAGTGGTTAAACAGGCATTTAACCCCGCAGCAAATTCATGACGAGATAATGCTCTGTCTCCTCGAAAGGTGCGATCGGGATACCCGACAATGCAACCATAGCGTTCTACCAACCCTCGCAAGGCTTCATAAGCCCATTGGGTAGGGGAAACGTCTTGTAACTCGGAAACACTGGTTACTTGGGATCTTGATTTTCGACGGCGGTTTGTCCCATTCAAAAAGCCATCACGGGATTGTTGTAGCTTAAAATTGTTATTGGGTAACTCCGGTAAAGGTAAAGCTTGAGAATTGGGGGAAATAATCATCATTATTCCTAAGATGACTAGGGGAAATTTAACTAGAGATCGAACATTTAACACCATTAAAATTAATCCTCACACTTATTTTGATAATGGTTCTCATTATACTATTTCCACCCAGACCGATCCATGACTCGCACCGCCTTGGCTAAATTGGGTCCATAGTCATCGACACTGGCTACATCAGACTTATAGGAGCCAAACTGAGCTAAAACAGGATTAATAGAAACCCCTTGAACAACAGGATATTCATAGTTTCCTTGAGCAAAAAAGTTTTGTGCTTCTGAAGTCACAAGATATTCTAAGAATTGAATAGCTGCGCGAGGGTTAGGAGCAGTTTTCACTAAACCAGCACCACTAATATTAACGTGCGTCCCTCTTCCATTTTGATTAGGAAAAAATAGGCCAACTTTTCGAGCGATCTCCTGTTTTGTTGGATCATTACTATCAGCTAACTTAGCTAAATAGTAGCTATTAGCTAGGGCTAGATCAGCCACTCCAGCAGCAACGGCTGTAATTTGGGCGGTATCATTTCCTTGGGGGGAACGGGCAAAATTACTAACTAATCCTCGACACCATTTCTCTGTTGCTTGTTCTCCTCTTGTCGCAATCAGCCAACTAGAAAGAGACTGATTATAAATATTACTAGAAGAGCGAATAATGAATTTATCTTTCCACTTGGGAGTAGCTAAATCTTCATAAGTAGAAAGCTGAGCAGGATTAACGTTTGCCTTGTTGTACATAATAACCCGCAAACGCTTACTGAAACCAAACCAATGACCGTTAGAATGTCTGAGGGAAGCGGGAATTTTTTGTTGAAGAATTTGAGAATTAACGGGGGCAAAAATACCAGCTTGATCGGCTCGCCATAACCGTCCTGCATCCACAGTAATTAAGATATCTGCTGGACTATTACGCCCTTCTGTTTTAATTCTTTCAATGAGAGGATCGCCTTTGGCTTCAATCAGATTAACTTTGATTCCTGTTTGTCGGGTGAAGTTTTCATATAAACGACCATCAGTATTGTAATGACGGGATGAATATAGGTTGACTTCTCGATTTTGTGCTGACCCTTTTTTAATATGAATAAAAGGACTTAAAGCAACCGTTGCTGCGGCTGCACTGCTTCCTAAAAATACTCGTCGGGAAACTTTATTCATGATGACTCCTGATTGTTTTTTGAACTAATTTTTAACGGTTTAAAATTGGAAATATTACTTCCAGCCAGCCCGATTCATGATCTGAACTGCGGTGGCTAAATTCGGTCCAAACGAAGCAATATTAGTGGTGTCCGCTTTAAAGGTTCCGAAACTTTTCAACACCGGATCTAAGGGAACTCCTTCAACCACGGGATATTCATCGTTTCCTTGGGCAAAGAATTCCTGAGCGGTATTACTGGTTAAATATTCAAGAAATTTAATAGCATTTTCCTGATTAGGAGCATTTTTAATCACTCCTCCCCCGCTAATATTTACATGGGTTCCACGCTGATTTTCTCCTTGGTTCGGAAAAAATACCCCAACTTTCTCGGCGGCTTCTTGTCTAACGGGGTCATCGGATTTAGCAAACCGTGCCAAATAATAGGTATTAGCTAGGGTGAGATCTCCTACTCCTGCAGCCACATCTTGAATTTGTCCTGTGTCATTGCTTTGGGGTTCTCGGGCAAAATTAGCCACAAACCCCCGACACCATTCTTCGGTTTTTTCCTCTCCGTGAGCTTCAATCAGAGAAGCAACGAGGGATTGATTGTAAATATTACTCGAAGATCGGATAATAATTCTTCCTTTCCACTTAGGATCGGCTAAATCCTCATAAGTAGATAGTTCTTCGGGTTTTACCTTATCTTTGTTATACATAATCACCCTAGCCCGTTTAGTAAAGCCAAACCAGAGTCCTTCGGGATTGCGCAATGATGGGGGAATTTTCGTTTCGAGAATGGGAGAGGAAATGGGGGTAAAAATTCCGGCTTCTTGGGCGCGCCACAACCTAGCAACATCAACGGTAATTAAAATATCTGCGGGACTGTTTTCCCCCTCTGTCTGAATGCGTTCGATGAGTTCATCAGCACTGCCTTCAACGAGGTTAACTTTAATCCCTGTCTCTTTGGTAAAGCCACCATACAGTTGTTCATCTGTGTTGTAGTGGCGTGACGAATAGATGTTGAGTTCTCCATTCGCCCCGGCGTTGGAACTCTCATTACTATTGTTGTTCCCACAACTGGCTAACAATTGATTAATTCCTACGATAGCAGTTGCTGTACTGATGCTCAGGAAGATTCGTCTAGAAATCGGTTTCACGGCTGATTGATTAACTCCGTTACGCTTTGTTGATAGTAGTTATCGATAATTTGTCTGATGTATTGTAGCACTACTGCTAAAAATTCCCAGTAATTTTCAGAATAATTTATCTTTAGGTTAAGAAAAAGCTAGAGATATCAGGATAGAAATATGGTTAAGATCCATTAATAAATAAAGCTTTCGGGAAGATTAGAAATGTTAAGCTTGACCAAGGTTCATTCTTGAGCTTTTTGATCAGCAATTTAATTTTGATTTTATTTTTTCAATAATCTTAAATAGTTGACAATAATATATTGAGAGTTAAATAAAGTTAAGAAAACCTATGTTAAAAAGTCTATTATCTTTGTTTTTACAAGAAAATTGTCCCTTATGCGATCGCCCCACCCAAGAAGAGATTTGTTCCTATTGTCAAAAGCAATTAAAAAATTATAAATTAAAAAATCATCAGCAATTTTGGCAAGGAGAATTACCCTTATTTGTTTGGGGACAATACGAAGGTAAATTAAAACAGTCAATTGCTGCTTTAAAATATGATAAATATCAATCTATTGGGGAGTTATTAGGAATTTGGTTAGGGGAAAGTTGGAGCAATTCGTCTAAAGTTAAATCAATTAAATCAATAACGGTTATTCCTATTCCCTTAGATCCGAAAAAACAAAAAGACAGGGGGTTTAATCAAGCAGAAGTGATAGCCAGAACCTTCTGTCAAATAACGGGTTATCGTTTACAAGGTAACGGATTAGAAAAAGTACGATCAACTCAAGCGATGTTTGGCTTAAATCCAACCGAACGTCAAGCCAATATTAAACAAGCTTTTCGGGTCAGAAAATCCTTAGAAAAACAATTAGCATCAAATCCTGTTTTATTATTAGACGATATTTATACCACTGGCGCAACTGCAACAGAAGCCGCCCAAAGTTTACGGAGTAAAGGAATTAAGGTGATAGGAATTGCCGCGATCGCTAAACCGAATTGAAGGGAGGGAGTGGGGCTTCGACTATCGCTCAGCCCAAAGGGGAGTGAGGGAGGAAAGAGAAAAAATAATCTTTAATTTAGGTTTGAACTTCTGAGATCTCTTTTAGAATACTGGTGAGTTATGGCGATCATTGCTAATTGACTAACCATTGACGTTTAACGGAGACTAAATAGAGAAATAATGTTTAAAAAATCCTTAATATCATTGACCTTAGCCTGTGGGAGTGTTGTTCTGCCTCTATTCCTGGTGAATAGACAGGCGATCGCTCAAAGCGAACCTTCAACCAATACCATCTCAGAGGAAGTAACCGATACCCCAAAAGCAGAAACCACTAAAACCCCCACTTCTCCTATTACGCCAGCCATGTCTGAGGAAGAGACTCCCACCGACACAGCAACTCCGGCAGAAACTAAAGTATTAGCGACGCGATTAGTGCTTAGATTAAAAGAGCGTAAAGTGTATGCCTATCAAGATGATGAAGTGTTAGCCAGTTACCGAGTAGCGATCGGCAAAAAAGGGTGGGAAACGCCTCAAGGAGAATTTGAAATTATTCAGATGGTGAAAAACCCGAAATGGCAAAACCCTTGGAATGGAAAAGTCAGTGCGCCAGGACCAAATAGCCCCCTTGGAGAACGTTGGATTGGCTTTTGGACTGACGGGAAGGACTATATCGGATTTCATGGAACCCCTGGAGAACATTTGATTGGTCAAGCGGTTTCTCATGGTTGTGTTCGGATGAGAAATGCTGATGTAAAAGCTTTATTTGAATTAGTAGATAAAGGAATTCCGGTTATTGTCCAACCATAGGGTGACGCACAAAGTTAAACTCGTAAGAGAGGAGGACAGAAAAAACTGATTGTTCATTGTGCAATCAACTGTCCCCATCCCTCATTCAATGCGTTTGATTAGAATATGATTATGGCTGGCATTGCTCAATCTCCTTACACTGAAACCCAAATTTCTGCTTGGTTACGAGGTTTATTAACCATTGCTTGGGCTGACGGGCATTATGACCCCGAAGAACAAGATTTAATCTCTCAACTGACCCAAGATTTAGCCTTAGAAGATACAGAGTATGTAGCCTTTAAGGCGATCGCTCCCAAACAATTAGCCCAAGAACTGGGACAAGATAAAAATACAGCCGAAAATTTCTTAAGAACTGCTGTTTTAGTGGCGATCGCTGACGGGATTTATTCTCCTCCTGAAGCAGAATTGTTACATCAGTTTAGCGATGCCTTAGGGCTAAAAATAGAAGCCTTAGAATCCTTAGAACATACCCTCTGTGATCCCCTAGAAGATCATCCAGAAGCACAAGCTGACGGGGCAGCTACCTCCCTCAAGAGTCCACCCCATCCCCATCCCGATCTCTTACATCCCCTCAAAGACTGGCTTGATGGCATGGATATTCATGATCCTCGCCTTGCTAGATTTATTTGCAAGATGGTTCCTTCCCAATGTCCTTTTGAGCGAGATATTAAGCTTTTTGGTCACAAAGTTGTTCACATTCCCCCTTTATGTAAGCTCAATCCTCTCTATGAACAATTAGTCGGGTTGCGTTTTCGTGCCTTATGTTATTTGTCTGATGATTGCAAAGAAGATATCTCGGAGTATGTTTAGACTCATTAGAAAATCAACAAAAAACTAAGGTAGGGGTCAACGGTCGTTGACCCTTAAAAATGATAAATTTTAGAACTTATAACCATAATTTTTGATGCAATTTATTGATCGCGCTGAAATTGAAGTAGAAGCAGGCAAAGGAGGGGACGGAATAGTTGCCTTCCGACGAGAGAAATATGTCCCTGCTGGAGGTCCTGCAGGGGGTAATGGGGGATGGGGAGGATCAGTCATTCTCGTCGCTGATCAAAACCTACAAACCTTACTGGACTTTCGTTATGCCCGTCGTTTCAAGGCTGATGATGGGAAACGGGGCGGCCCTAGTAACCGGACGGGGGCTAATGGCAAAGATTGTATTATCGAGGTTCCCTGTGGAACCATGATCTATGATGCAGAAACCGAAGAAATTCTAGGGGACTTGGTAGAAAAAGGTCAAACCCTCTGTGTGGCTGCTGGAGGTAAAGGAGGATTAGGCAATAAACACTTTCTTAGCAACCAAAACCGCGCCCCAGATTATGCCCTCCCTGGACTTCCTGGGGAACATCGCTGGTTACGCTTGGAACTCAAGTTACTGGCCGAAGTGGGAATTATTGGCCTGCCTAATGCAGGGAAATCTACCTTAATGGCTGCCCTGTCTGCTGCCCGTCCTAAAATTGCTGACTATCCTTTTACCACTCTTGTTCCTAATTTAGGAGTGGTGCGTAAACCCACAGGGGACGGGACAGTCTTTGCCGATATTCCAGGGTTAATTGAAGGGGCGCATGAAGGAATTGGGTTAGGCCATGAATTTCTGCGTCATATTGAACGAACTCGCCTATTATTGCATCTGGTGGATGTTACTTCTATCGATCCAATCGCTGATTATCAGGTTATTCAAGAGGAATTAAACGCCTATGGCAGGGGTTTGAGCGATCGCCCCCAAATTATTGCCCTCAACAAAGTTGATGCAGCAGATGAGGAAACGATTCAAACGATTCAAACCGAGTTGGCCAACCTCAGTTCATCTCCTATTATTACCATTTCTGCGGTAACACGAACGAGATTAGATGAATTGCTTCAAATTATCTGGCAAACTTTGGGATAAGTTGCGTTATTTTCCTTAAAGTTAACCAGCTTCTCCCCCTACCATCACGTCTTGAATTCGTAAACTTGGACCGCCACAACCAACGGCTAACCCACTTTGTCCGCCCTTCCCACAACCTCCTGATTCATCCCAATAAAAATCATTCCCGATCGCCTCAATATTTCCTAGGGTTTTAAACACATTCCCCGATAAAGTAACATCTCTGACCGGTTCAGCTAATTTCCCATTGCGAATCATCCAAGCTTCCCCCGCACTAAAGGTAAACATCTCCCCATTAGTCATTCCCCCTAACCAATTTTTGGCATAAACCCCCTCTTTAATATCGGTTAATAAATCTTCTACTGGGGTTTCTCCCCGTTCGATCCAAGTATTGGTCATTCGCACCAAAGGAGGATAATGATAGTTTAAACAACGGGCATTTCCTGTGGGGCGTTCGTTTAATTTTCCGGCGGTTTCCCGTGAATGCAACCGTCCCACCAAAACCCCATTATGAATTAATTGAGTGCTGGTTGCGGGGACTCCCTCATCGTCATAAAAATAACTCCCTCTGTGGCCTTGAGGAGCAGCCCCATCAAAAATTTGCAGAATCTCAGGGCCAAATCGTCTCCCCATGCTCATCACTTCTAAGAGATCGGGATTTTCGTACAACATATCCGCTTCGGAGAGGTGGCCAAATGCCTCATGAACAAACAAACCGCTAAGAATGGGGTCAATCACCACCGTATAGTTATTCCCCTTTACAGGGGGCAAAACCAAAGCATTCAGGGCGCGTTGAGCGGCTCCTTGTACCTGTTGTTCCAATCCCGTCAAATCTTCATACCCTCGACGAGATCCGGTGGTTTCCCGTCCTGTTTGGAGAATTTCCCCACTTCTTGCCGTAGCCGAAAAGCGCATTTCCAAATCCACCCAAGACTGTTCAATTAATGACCCTTCAGAGGTGGCTAGAAGCATGTGCTGGGTACTGTCTCCATAGCGCACTGAGGTGGTGGTAATTTGGTCACTCAGACTGCGTAGAATCTCATTGTAATGGTCACACAGAGCTTTTTTTTGTGCTAAGGGAACCTGACGAGGATCGGTTCCGGTCAAGGGTAACTGACAAGTAATTTGGACGGGTTCAATGGGGGCTAATTGGGTTTCGTCATCTCCTACCAAACGCGCTGCGGCGATCGCTTCTTCCACTCGCTGGTCTAGGGTTGATAATTCATTAAAGGTCGCAAATCCCCAACCTCCTTTGTAACACGCTCTGACTTGACCTCCACTGGCAATCCCTTCACTGAGAGTATCTATTTTATTGCCTCTTAACATAATATTTGTCTCTTCGGCGTGTTCAACCCGAATGGCTAAAAAATCCACGCGATCGCGGTAACGAGATATGATTTCTGTTAGTCGATTTTTGTAGATAGCAATTTCAGTCATCAGGGATTATCAGCGAATAGTTTAACAAGTTATTTTTTTAGTTTACGGGATTTTTCAAGTTCTAGGTTAAGAAAAATTAATTTTTAATTAAGTGTGAATCTAATCCCCTCACTATGGGAACATTAAGTTATCGGGTTAATTCATCGTTTTTTCTCTTAACTTCATCACAAGTTTTTTAACTATGAAACACACACAACTCCTCGCTACTGTTGCTATGACGATTCTTTTTGTTCAAGTCTCAACTCCTCTTTTAGGTCTCCTGAGTATTAGTGCTTGGGGATTGATATTAACCCTTAAATAATTTTATTGTTCCTGAGATCTTGATAGTTCTAAATGATATCGATACAAACTCACCGGACGATTGATTGTTTGGAAATAATCAGGATCTTGGGGAGATAAATAAATGGCTGTTACTTGTTCAGCTTCAATTTTGTTGGGGCTGAGTAAATGATAGGCTGTGGTTGTTTCTACTTGATTGAGATAATTTAGGGAATTCCCTTCAAAAATTTGTTGAGTAATTTCCGTTGTCACAAGTTTATTCTGACTAGGGGTTTCTTGATTTCGTCCGGTAATGGTACTAATTAATTTATTATTTTCAGGTAAAAAAGTAATTTGACGGTTCGGATTTTGCGGATCGACTTTAACTCCTAAAATCCCATTTTTTCCTAAATATGCCTGTCCAATACTAAATCCATTAAATTCTCGATCTGCAACAATCGGTTGACGATTTGTCCTTAAAGATGAGAGAGCTAACAAAGTAAATTTCGTCGGAGATTTTGGCTTAAACCGAACTTGAAAATTAATTTTTTTATGTAGATACTCATTATTTTTTTTAAATCCAGGAGTCATAATTTCTGGGGCAAAAGGGGCAACTTGCTCCTCTAAAATACTGGTAACGTCCCAGGTTCCTGCTATCCAATCAGGATAAAATAAATCAGGGTAATTTTTACTGACAGTCGGAAAAGAATTCCAGTTAGGATATTGTCCTAATCTCTCGGTAAGTTCCCCAGCATAAGCTTGAAGAGGATTAATAATAAAAATTGTTAATATCAAGCCAATTATTGTTATAGTTTTGGTCATTTTCTGGGGTTTATGTGATTAGTTATACACCAAAGTATAGGGGTTAGTTTTTTGTTTTAGAGACCCTTATGGGAATTGAATAGATAACTATATTTTATGCTATAATTAGAAATAATTTTATTAAGTGCATTATCTTAGGATAACAAGATCTGATCTTTTTGTTCAAACACCAAAAAAAGTCATGGTTGTCACACCTCTCAAACTTGAAGTTCCCGATCCCATCGGGGAAAAACGGGTTACATTAAGGGGTTTAACTTGGCAAGCGTATCAACAGATTCTTCATGCGCTACCCCAAAACCGTGGGACACGATTTACTTATGATCAGGGAATTCTAGAAATTACCATGCCTCTCGAAGATCATGAATTTGCCCTGCGTTTAATTGAATTGTTTATCCGTATCCTAGTGTTAGAAATGGGGCTGAAAATCAAAACGATGGGTTCTACCACAATAGGTTATGAGAAGTTAAATCGAGGGGCAGAACCTGATTGCGCTTATTATATTCAAAATCAACCAAAAGTTGCTGGACGTAAGGTAAATTTTGCCAGTGATCCCCCACCAGATTTAATTGTTGAAGTGGATATTACCCACACCGATATTGATAAAAATCAACTTTATAGCGCGATGGGAGTCCCTGAATTTTGGCGATATAATGGACAAGAATGGCGTATTTATCAATTACGAGATAATCAATATCAAGAGTGCGATCGCAGTCCGACTTTTACCTGGGTTGAAAAAGAAGATTTATATCAATTTTTAGATCAAGCACAACTCGATGAAATTAAAGCAGAATTAAATTTCCGTGCTTACGTCCGTGAACAAATTCAGCAACAAGCCAAAGGAGAACAATTACAGTAATTTATCTTTAGCGTAAGTTGTTTTAGCGTAAGTTGTCAGCCGCAAAATTAGCATAACTTAAATCATTAATGGTATTCCATTGCATCACTTGTTTTCTAAACTCATTCCAAGACTGATAAACTTCTTTAAAACTAGCATCCTTACTAGAATTTTCCTCATAAATTTCAAGAGATGCTTGTTGGGCAGCCTTTAAAATTTCATTAGAATAGGGAACTAATTTAGTGCCACTTTTCAGGATAGATTGTAATGCAATACGGTTTTGAGCATCGTAAGCCGCCAACATATTTAAGTTAGCTTCCATGGCCGCCGTTTTAATAATTTCTTGGTATTCTTGAGGTAACTTTTCCCAAGCGGTCTTATTAATTTGAATTTCTAAAGTTGGGCCAGGTTCCCACCATCCAGGATAATAATAATAAGGGGCAGCTTTATTTAACCCTAATTTCTCATCATCATAGGGGCCAGTCCATTCTGCGGCATCGATCGCCCCTGTATCCAACGCCAAGAAAATTTCCCCCCCTGGTAACACCTGAACATTAACCCCCAGACGAGACATCACCTCCCCTCCCAACCCAGGAATCCGCATTTTTAGCCCTCTGAGATCTCCAACAGACTGAACTTCTGTTTTAAACCATCCCCCCATCTGCGCCCCCGTATTGCCCGCCGGAAAATTAATCACATTAAAATCAGCATAAAGCTTGTGCATGGCTTCAAGGCCACCCCCATGATACAACCAGGCATTTTGTTGTTGACCACTCAACCCAAAAGGCATAGAGGTTCCAAACCCTAAAGCCGGATTTTTGCCCACGTAATAATAACTGGCTGTATGTCCACATTCAACGGTTCCCTGTTGTACTGCATCGAGAACCTGTAATCCTGGGACAATTTCCCCCCCTGCATAAGGAGTAATAGTAAACCGTCCTCCTGTCATCGCTGAAACGCGATCGCACACCGTTTGCGCCCCCCCAAAAATCGTATCTAGGGACTTAGGCCAACTGGTGGCCATCTTCCACCGAATACGGGGTAAACTGTCCCCTGTTGCTTCTCCTGAGCCAGATTGAGCATTACAGGAACTAAGAACCGTAGCTGTGGTGGCCCCTAAAGCGACATTACTAATAAAAGAGCGGCGTTTCATTATAGTTGATCAATAATTAAGGTTTTTTAACAGGAATTATTCGTTAGTTGCAGCCATCAATTGTATCAAAGTTTATCTTAAATCCCTCAACAAAATTAAAGAGAGGGTTAGCATTGTCTACCACAAGATTTTTGTCTAGTAACTTATCCCGACATTTCTGTTAAAATAGTCTGACATATAATCGACTTTTGTTAAAAATATTCCTATGTTTAATTGGTTTCGCCGTAAAGCTGAAACACCGGCTAAATCCCAAGAATCAAAACCTGTTGAAGAAAAAACGCCTTCTGATTCTCTACAAACCGAAGAACAAACCCCAGAACAAACATCCCAAACAAGTCAAGAGGATTACTTAAGTTGGGCTAAATCTGCTTATAAAAACATTCAACAGCGTAAAGGAGAGTCTCAACCAGAAGAAATTTCAGAAACTCCAGAAACTGAAGCCGACTTACAACCAGAAGAAACCACCGAAAGTAAACCCGAAACGACTCCACAAACACCAACATCAGAAGTCGTTGAAGATCCTACTCCCACCAGGGCAACCCCCACCGTTGAACCGTCTCAACCCTCAGCAGAGGAAGTGAAAGAAGAACCCGCCACCGTTGAGGAAAAAAGCGCACCCGCTTGGATGCAAAAATCAGACCGCCTAGAAATTCTCAAAGAAACAGCGATAGAAACGGAACCGGAAGAAGAATCAGACTTAGCCTTTGATGAAGAATTTGTCTGGTCAGCCAAGGTTTTAGCCGCTCAAGGCCGTACCCCTGAAGACATTTCCGCCGAAGAGATTAGCTGGTTAAAACGGTTGCGTCAAGGACTCGGTAAAACCCGCAGAGGCTTAGTTAATCAACTTAAAGCCGTGGTTGGCCAAGGGCCTCTCAACCAAGACGCGGTGATGGAAATTGAAGCCCTATTGTTGCAAGCGGATGTAGGGTTAGAAGCCACCGACTATATTATTACAACCCTACAAAATAGACTACGAGAAGAAACCTTACCCCCTGAACAGGCGATCGCCTATCTTAAAGAAATTCTCCGAGATATTCTTGATCGTCCCTTAGAAAAGGTGAAAAATCCAGGGTTTGCTCCTGAAAAAGATACCCTCAATATTTGGTTGATGACCGGGGTTAACGGTGCGGGGAAAACAACCACCATCGGGAAACTCGCCCATTTATCCCAGAAATCGGGTTATAGCTGTATGATTGCAGCAGCCGATACTTTTCGTGCGGCGGCAGTAGAACAAGTCAAAGTTTGGGGTCAGAGGAGTAATACCCCAGTTATTGCTAACCCAGGAAAAAATACTGATCCGGCGGCGGTGGTGTTTGATGGTATTGCGGCTGCCCAATCTCGCCAAACAGAACTTCTGTTAGTGGATACGGCGGGACGGTTGCAAAATAAAAAGAATCTGATGGAAGAATTGTCTAAAATCAGACGAATTATTGATAAAAAAGCCCCTGATGCTCAAGTTGAATCTTTACTGGTTCTTGATGCTACCTTGGGACAAAATGGACTACGCCAAGCACAAGTGTTTTCAGAATCAGCCAACTTAACGGGAGTGGTGTTAACTAAGTTGGATGGAACCGCAAAAGGAGGGGTCGCCTTGGCCGTTTCTCAACAACTTAATTTACCTATTCGCTTTATCGGTGCAGGGGAAGGAATTGAAGATTTACGGCCTTTTTCTAGTTACGAATTTGTAGAAGCTTTACTTAATGGTTGAAGTTCGTGAGCAACTAACATATTGAAAACAAAAACTCTTATCCTTAAATAGGAGTTCTTACTTAATTTATCATTGGTTGAAAGATAAAAAATGTTTCATGTTTTTTCTACACCAAGCTAACAAAAATTTGTTTATTATTATTAGGGAGTAAATAGGTGAAAAAAAATAAGTGAACGTTCGTAGTAAGGGCTTTAGCCCTAGGATATTTACTACTCAATCTTATCAGCTAATCATAACTCGTCTTAAAATAGCGTCTATTACTTATTAGTTTAGCTTTTATATTTGATAAGTACCTAAACTTAATTAATTGCACACTTTAATTTCCTACAATGCTTATATAATCAGGTTTTTAGTCTAGCTTGATGTGCAATTAATTTTATGTACTCACTTATTAGAATTGCACAAAAGTGCAAACAAGAAGTAATTCTAGCTGTATGCTTTGAGAGACTGTTTATAAAGTAAATCTTACGAGAACTGTAGGCTGTATCAAAGTGCAATAATACACACTAATTCTATATCAATTCTTAACCAGGTTTTTATCTTTATTCAGCAAACCCTACTTAAGTTAAACATTAAATAAATTTTAAGAAATATTTTAAAAATATACTTATTAATAGGTTTTGAGTTTTGAATTAGCGCGATAAATTTAAGTTTAATTTCCTTAAGTAACTAAAAAACACAAGCTAAAATTTAACGAGTAAATACTTAGAGGATAGCATTATGGCTAATATTATTAATGGTTATGTATGCCAAGATACTAACCAAGATGGGACAGGAGATATTGCGATTTCTGGGGTCACTGTAGAATCACTCAATACTTCAGGAGAAGTGGTTGAGAATGATGTGAATTCTAGTGGAGGTTTTTATAGTTTTAATAATATTAATTCAGGAGATTATCAAGTCAGACAAACTAATCTTCCAGGTTTTGTGGATGTGTCTGATAGTGATGGAGGAGATCCTAATTTAATTAATGTAACTGTTGTCGATGGAGGAGTTTATTCTAATCTCAATTTCGTTGATTAAAGACCAAATCAACCTCCTGTTGTTAACACTCCAATAGCTGATCAAATCTTCAATGCTGATCAAGAATTTAGCTTATCAGTGATGGGAAACTTTAGTGATCATGATGGAGACTCCTGACATTGTGAAGCAACATTAGCTAATGGAAATGATAACCCCTATCAAGTGGGTGTTACTGATGATTTAATTACTCATGATGGGTTCAATCTAAACTTTGAGTCTAATCACTTTACTAAAATCCCCCAACTTTTAGCTTCTTTGGCGACGACTGATGGCTCAGATCCAGCCGTATTAAGGTATAATAATTTGACAAAAGATGGGACACAATTAACTGCTCAAGAAGACCAAAGTTTTGATGAAGAAATTAATCATACCACCGAACGAGCCAGCTTTTTTGGGATTCAAGGAAGTGATCTTTTAACAGGGACTCAATTTGACCCCTTGGTTGCTAATAGTTTGGATTCCCAGGTAGGTTTCAACGCTCAAGATCCTATTGTTGTTTGATTCTTATTGCCAAATTTAATCAAAAATTATGCCCTCTTAAGCTATTTTGAGAGGGTTTTGTCCGCAAAATTAATTATATGTTTGCATAGCAATTAGTGATCAGTTGTGAGATAGAATTATTTCTTTAGTTCTCCCTTTAGTAAAGGATTAGGGAAGATTGGAACACCCCAACAGACAAGAAACAATGATATTTCATGAATCATTTATGATGGCTAAGGATGGTGTTATCTGATTTTGCTTTTATGCAACCTGTCAAGACGGAAAAGATATTTTATCGATTACGAGATACAATATCTAGTTAGCTTGGCTAAAATAATGACAAAATTGTTTTCGGTGTGAATGACCAATTTGTTAAGCAATCGTTATCAAATTTTGGAAACCCTAGGTAAAGGTGGCTTTGGAGAGACATTTTTGGCCATCGATACTCAAATGCCTTCAGCCAGAAAATGTGTTATCAAACAACTCAAACCCTGTGTACAATCTGACTCCATTCCCAACTGGTTAAAAGAGCGGTTTAAACGGGAAGCAGCCGTCTTAGAAAAATTAGGAGAAAATCACCCCCAAATTCCCTGTTTATATGCCCATTTTTCGGAAAATAATCAATTTTATTTAGTACAAGAATGGATTGAAGGAGAAACTCTCACTCAAATTCATCAAAGACGAGGAAATTTTTCGGAAAGAGAAGTTAGGGAACTCCTAATCAACATTTTACCGATTCTCAATTATATTCATACCAACCGTATTATTCATCGAGATATTAAACCTGATAACATTATTATCCGAGCAAGTGATGGTCAACCGGTTTTGATTGATTTTGGCATTGTCAAAGAAGCCGTGGCAACTGTAATGAATGGTAATGGGAAAACCGCCTATTCTATTGCTTTGGGAACCCCTGGCTATATGTCATCGGAACAGGCTGCTGGTCGCCCAATTTATGCGAGTGATCTCTATAGTTTAGGGTTAACTGCTGTCTTTTTGCTGACTGGAAAAACCCCTCAATATCTAGAAACAGACCTTCAAACAGGGGAAATTCTCTGGCCAAAAGAAATTCCCGATCTTAATTCTGACCTGGCTAATATTATCAGTCGCACCCTTCGCTTTCATCCAAAGGATCGCTTTCCCACTGCGAAAAAGATGTTAGCCGCTTTAAAAAGTTTCTCCCCTACTGTCACTGCTCCGACCATAGCGGTTATATCCAACGCTCCCTCTCTAAAAACCCCATCTGCTCCTACTAAAACCTCTTTAAACAGCGAAAGCGAAACTCCTTGGGCTCTTTTATCATTAGGCTCTTTTTTGATTGTCAGTGCTATTTTTGGGGCTTTAACCCTAGGGTTTATGTTAGCGACCAAAGAGCGATCGCGTCCTTCTCCTTCCCCATCTCCCTCAGAAATTATAGAATCCCCGACACCTCCAGTAAAAACCCCATCGCGCCCAAACATCAAGCGTCGTTCATCCCCAGAACCAGAGGTATCCCCATCCCCAGAACCAGAAGTATCCCCATCCCCAGAACCGGAAGTATCCCCATCCCCAGAACCGGAAGTATCCCCATCCCCAGAACCAGAGGTGTCCCCATCCCCAGAACCAGAAGTATCCCCATCCCCAGAACCAGAGGTGTCCCCTGTTGACGAACTTCCCCCTATCCCAGAGCCAACGACCATCATTCCTATCCCTATTCAACCTCCCCCAAATCCAACCACCTCTCCTCAACCGAGTTCTTCTAATCGAGAAGCAAAGCCTCAGCCTAGTGCTTTACCCATAGAAACAACACCTCAACCCAATCAGACTCCAGTTAAACCCAACTCCACTCCGACTGCTCCTGATATTATTATTGATACTGAGCCTCCTTGATAACTATTAGGGGAGTATCCAGAAATTGGGTCGATTATGTGATTTTATGCCTCCATTCGGCCAAAAAAACCATGAACCGGTTAGGAGAAAGTGAAGTTTTGCCAAATTAGACGTTGAGTTTGACAGAAAATGGGGAACAATAAAGGAAGAAATTCCCTAATTGAGTAACTAAGTTATCACGAAGTCAATGGATTCTGTCACCAAGGTACAGCCACCAACTAAACTCAATGAACCGATGCCAGTAGTGCAAACATGGAATTTAGGCAAAGTGTATCGGACTGGCTTTTGGCTTAATCAAAAACTGCGATCGCTCAAAGATTGTTCCTTATCAGTTTATCAAGGGGAAACCTTTGGGTTACTCGGTCCTAATGGAGCCGGAAAAACCACTCTCCTTAAGATTTTACTCGGTATT
This sequence comes from unicellular cyanobacterium SU2, assembly GCA_002110465.1. Lineage (GTDB taxonomy): Bacteria > Cyanobacteriota > Cyanobacteriia > Cyanobacteriales > Microcystaceae > Rippkaea. The sequence continues at coordinate 96,257 of NEED01000081.1, forward strand.
ATTCGCCCCACTAGTGGCCGTGGCGTTCTCCTCGGACAACCGATTGGTCGAAGAGAAGTTAAACAACGGGTGGGATATTTGCCCGAAAATGCTTACTATTATGATTATTTAACCGCGTGGGAATTGTTAGAATTCGCCGCAGGACTATTTCAACTGCCGAAACACATTCAAAAAAAACGGATTCCTTACCTTCTCGACTTAGTGGGGTTAGCCCACAAAACTGCCCGTAAAAAGCAATTGAAAAAGTATTCTAAGGGGATGATGCAACGGGTGGGAATGGCTCAAGCGTTAATTAATGATCCTGAAGTGATCTTTTTTGATGAACCCATGTCAGGACTTGATCCCCTCGGACGTTATCAAGTTAGAGAAATTGTCCTGTCTTTGAAGGCTCAAGGAAAGACTATTTTCTTCAATTCTCATATCCTGACTGATGTTGAACAAATTTGCGATCGCATTGCTCTTTTAGCCAGGGGTGAGCTTTTGTGTGTTGGCTCTCTAGAGAACATTCTCGGACGTTCTGATGTCTACCAAGTGATCGTGAAAGGGGGAACCCAAAAAGACTTAGAACCTTGGATAGAAGGTATTCGAGAAATTGAGCATTCTTGGCATGGACAATTAACAGGAGATCCCCAAGAATTTATGGTTGCATTATCAAAAATGGATGCTCAATTATTGAGTCTTAATAAAGCTCGTGCTTCCTTAGAAGAATACTTTATTGAACAGTTGCGAGAACGGGGACTGACTACAAGTCAATAACATCTCTATTTGCTTCTAAAACCTAGCGTAGCGGTATAATTAAGTTTAGTATAAAGTCCGTACTTGCTCGATGAATAATCGAGTTTTTTACTGTTTGAAAAACTTATTTTTATGTCCAACACACTCTACGATCAAGATTTTCAAGGGTGGCTCAAACAAACCATTCGTCAACTACAGAAACGGGAATTTGCTGAGCTAGACATCGACAACTTAATCGAGGAGCTAAAAGAGTTGGGAAAATCAGAAAAAAGGACATTAGAAAGCAATTTAATGATTTTGTTAGCTCATTTACTCAAATTGAAAGTACAACATGATGCTCCTGTTTCTATGAAAGATAGCTGGTATCGCTCGATTATTGAACATCGTCAGAGAATTCAAAAAAACCTTAGAGACACCCCGTCCCTCAAATCTTATCTAGACACTGCTATGGAAGAAGCTTATCCAGATGCTCGTAAAGTAGCCATTAAAGAAGGGAAACTCGCTCAATTTGGGGTTCGCATTCCTGAAGAAAATGAATATCCAAAAACTAGCCCTTTTTCAAAAGACCAGGTTTTGGATGAAGATTTTTTTGGAGACTGATTATCGTTTAAACATCGGGGTTTTAGCGTCTTCTCCCGCCAAAACTACGAGAACGCGATCGCGGACGACTGCTACCAAAACCACTTTTCCGTTGGGTGGTTGGTTGAGACTTTCCAGAGGTTCTCAGCTTACTTGATCCAACCCCTGAACCGCTTGATTTACTGTCATTAGGGGAACTTTTGCGGGTTGACGTGGATGAGGTTGACGAAGATCGTCTTAAATTCCCTGACGTTCGTAGGGTTTGACGATTTTGCACCGCCGCAGGGGGAGCATTGTATTTACTGCGATAGCTATCAACCGCTTGAGTATAGGTGTTTCCGTAACCCCCATATCCGGTCATAATGCCTCCTGGTTGATACATGGGAGGAACATAGTAGCGAGGGCTAAACAGTAAACTTCCCACCGCTTGACCGGCTAAGGCCCCGGCAAAAGGAGTCCAAAAATTAGATTCCCGACGCACTACGACGGTTTGGGGTTCTCCCGTCTGGGGGTTAGTTTGGGTTTCGGTTACGGTGTGGACGTATTCAATTTTAAAGTCTTCGGTGAGGGACATGATTGCTTCATCGCCCTTAATTTCCACCGAGGTTTTTTCCCCATTAGCGATTTGTTCATCCGTTAGTCTTGCCATTTGTAGGTTAGCAGTCCGATAGACAGGAGGGGTTCCTGGGGGCGTATTCAACAGCATCAGGGTATAAGTTCCATCCGCATCATCATAACTCGCCTGTTGGACTGGATAAGTTCCCTGACTCACTTGGTTAGGAGGACTAGAGGGTCTAACTTGAGAGGTGTTAGGGGTTGATGAAGGTTGGGTTGAGGTGGTTGAGGAACCACAGGCGACCGTAGTCCAGCATAGGGCTATGGTCATCAAAAGGGCAATGAATCTGCGTGTCATAGGCTTAAAATACAATTGATTATAGGGGAATTAATTCTGAAAAATTGAGTAATAGCTGGTCATTGGTCAGTTCATCCCCTAATTGGGCAGGAGAGAAGTGAACCTGTATGGCTTCTAAAACCCCTTGATAATGGAGGTTAATGAGGGCTTTAAGTCCTTCTTCTAAGGCTAGGCGATCAGCTAAATTTGTTTCTAATTCAGGCACTTCACCTTTAAAGGCCACTGTGATCATAACAACCACATTGCGAGTCACGGGGAGGGATAAGGGGGTGTTTTCCTCACTGGTGGAATTGTCAAAATCTGGTTCACTCAGATAGCGTTGGGCAGAATCGGTAAATAGTTCGGTGATGTAATCGCCGGCCTCTTCTTCTTTCCAAAAGACATCCCCTTCATTGGCCGCTGATTGCCAATAAATAGACATCTCTAGGAGTTTTTGGCAGATATCAACCAAGCCTTCCCCGAGTACCTTTAAATCTCCGTCAGATTCTACGGCATTTTGGGCAGTTCGGTTAAGAACCCCTAGAATAGGGGCGACTTCATCTCCAGCAAGATGGATGAAAATACGACAGACTACAAAACGGGTTTTTCCCGTCAATTTGTTAAAGCGATCGCCTAAAGAACCCATAATAGTGTTTTCCTTAAGATTGACTAGAAATTTGAGGGGGAGAGGGGGGGAAGTCTGTTCAATGTATGACTTTTAACTTGCAAACTTCATTTTTTATCCCCTTCATCTGATTTTTTGTCTTCGTCTTTCTCTTCGGTAAAAATATCAGAGAAAGTTGGAGAAGATGATTCTGTTTCAAGATTTTCTATTTCTGAGTTAATCTCTTGGGGATTTTCTACGGTAGAAGATTCATTAGGTTTAAGTTGATCGTCTGCGATCGCGGTTTGTGTCTCTTCAGGTTCTTCGAGGGTAACGTCAACCGCCGGAATAGATGCTTCTGGGTTGTCTTGTTCCTTTTCGGGTGGTTGTTCGATCTCAACAGTTTCTGGGGTTGTTTCTAAGGTAACTTCTGTCCCTTCGACCATCGTTGTCATTGTTTCAGTTTCTTCTGAGGTATTAATCGCTTCTTCGGTTGCTGTTTCGGTTTCTTCTATTACTGTTGCAGAAAATTCTGAGGTTTCGCCTTCTTTTACTTCTTTTGCTTCAATGATCGCTTCAACTGTTTCTTGTTCTTCTGAAGTCTCACCAGTTTCCCAGTCTTCTTCGTCTAGGTCTAATTCTTCTTGATCGGATGATTCGGGAAGGGTTTCCGATGACGGTTGAGGTTTCGATTTTCCTAACCCAAATAGGGATTTTAGGGAGAACCCTTTCTTTTTCGGTTTTTCGGGTTCGGGTTCAGGTTCAAGTTCCTTTTCCGTTTCTGCAACAGGCGTTTCTCTTGATTCTTCTAGGGGTTCTTCTGTTGGTGGAGGTGAAGGAAGTTCTTCGTCTGGAATTAATGCTTCAGGAATTGCTTCGGAAGGGGTTTCTAAAGTTTGTCGTTCTTCTGTTTCCTCGGTTGGGGCGATCGCCTCTACTGACTCTTGAATAAGGGTTTCTTCTTTTGTTTCTGGGAGTTTTGTTTCTGGAAGGGTATCTTCTTCGCTAGATACTTCTTCAGAGATCGGTGGGGATACTTCTTCTGTAACAGGTTCTGTTGGTTCTGAAACCGTTTCTACTGCTGGGGATGGGGTGGGGGTCACACTAAGGTCTTTTTTGCCTCCTAAACGGTTTTTGACCCAATTTAGGACAGAAAAACCAGTGAGATCGGTTTGTTCTTCGGGGTGAGCGATCGCCCGTCTCAATCGAACGGTTTGCCACCCAAAGGATACCATTAAGATAACTGCTGCCGATTGTCCTAATAAGATTCCACCGGTGATGCGTTCAGCACATACCCATAAAACTAGGGCATAAAATAAACCTATCCCACTCCAGAGAAAGTCATCTTGGCGGTGCAATTCTGGTAAAAAGAAAGCAGATAAATACAGACTTAAGCTAGTTAGGGCGATAATGATTGCTAGGATGTAGGCCAACATTGAATGGGTTACTCCTTGGGTGTTCTCTTTAATTATTGTGAGGCATATTGCCCCTTATTGTTCATCGGATTCTTGATCCAATTTTCTGCTCAAGTAAGTTAGATTAGTTACCAAATTCTTTTACTGCGGTTGTTTCCTCACACTTGATATTGCTTTTAAACCGCTAGGAAACCCCCATGAGTCAATCGCCGCTTCCTCCTAATTCTCCGTCCAATCATTTGAGTCGTCTGCTAAGAATCGCTAGAAAACCGTCTACTATTGCGATTGGTATGACTTCTGTAACCATTGTTCTTATTGGCTATACAGGGTTACGTCTTTTCCTTAAAGAATATCTTCCTCCTTGGTTAGAAAAACAAGTTAGTTCCCTGATTAATCGTCCCGTTAATATTGATGAACTTCAAGGGTTTTCTCTTAATCGTCTTTATTTGGGATCTTCTTCTATTCCAAAAACCCCTGATCATCCTAACCAACTTACGGCTAGTCGTGTGGTTGTTCATTTTGATCCCCTTGCTGTTTTATTAAAACGAACTTTAGCTATTAAAGTTGTTCCTGAAGATGTTGAAGTTGAGTTACGTCAATATTCCGAAGGAGATTTACTTAAAGGAGAGATAACGGATGAAATTATTCCTCTCAAGTTAGACCTAACTTTTGATGTTGAAAATGTTGCTATTGATGTTTTCCTGCAAAAAACTAATAATCTTCTTGAAGCTACTCTAAATGGACAAGCAAGATATAGTGAAGTTACCCAAGCAAAGTGGAATTACAATCTTAATTTAGCTTTACTCAATAGTGAAATTGAACTTGAAGGACAAACGATTCTTGAAACAACAGAAAGTCAAGTTAAACTGGCTATTACTAAGCTAAATCTGAGTCAATTAATGCCTTTAGTTCTTAAGTCTCCTCTTCAATTAAATCAAGGAGACATTCAGGCAGATTTGGATCTTAATGTTCCTTCTATTAACAATTTATCAAAAACGAAAGGACAAGGAACTCTTGATTTAAGCAATGTTAAAGGTCAAATAACTCCCTTCAAACAACCTTTCCAAGCAGTTGCCAACATTTCTTTGCAAGATAATAAAGTTTTAATCAAAAAAGCTCAAGCAAGTTTAGGGAATATTATTGCCAATCTATCTGGTGAATATGATTGGAATAAAGGAAGTAATTTAGACGGTAATATTACTGGATTAACTGAGGCTAATATTCGCCAAGTTTACCCCATCAAGTTTCCGGTAGAAGTTCAAGGAGAATTACAAGCTAACTTTAATTTAACAGGAATGTTTGACAACCCTTTATTAAAAGGAAACATCGAAAACAAAAATGTTATAGAAATTGCTCAAACTCAACTTGATCAGATTATCATTAATTTTCAAACCAATTTTGATGATTTTTTCTTAAAAAATTTCTCAGTTAAGCCGAAGGTTGGGGGTGAAATTACTGCCCAAGGAATGGCTAACCCTAAAATTCTTCAATCTCTTGTTAACGGGAAATCAATTGATTGGGAAACAATTCCTTTTGAATTAGCTTTAAAAACTGAATTGCCAAGTCAAAAGTTAGTAAAAACCTATTATGAATTACCAAGAGAAGTTAATTTAAATACCCTAAAAGCACAAGGAAATATCAAAGGAAATTTTGGAAATCCTCAAGGGTTAATTAAGTGGGAAACGGCAGGAAGTTTAACTAGGGCTAATACTCAAATTATCAGTCAAGGAAATCTTTTAATAGACAAGAATAATATCATTTTTAGCAATACAGAATTAGTTACCAACCAAGGAAAAATAATCCTTAGTGGTAGAGGAAATTTATCAACTAAAAAATGGCAAGGATACTTGAATTCAAACTCCCTAAATTTAACCCCCTTCACCTCGGTGATTTGCCAAAATAAAAAGATAAAATGTCCTGATAATATTTCCTTAGAAAATGCCAACGTTAGAATGGGAGGTACACTTGGTAAACCTTGGAAAAAATCGGTTAATTTATCCTCTAATTTAGCCCTAGCCGTAGATAATGGCAATCTGGTTATTAATAGTCAGTTACAGCAAGGTAAATTTACGACATCAGCAACAGGTTTACAGCTTCCTTTAAACGCATTAATAACTAACATTCCCATTCCAATTACTTTAAACCGATCTAAATTTAATTTATCGGGAAATCTAGAAGAAGTCTTACAGAAATCAACCCTTAATATTGATGGGATTAAAGGCGATGCTAATCTAGAGATAGAAATCGCTGAAAGTCCCCTAAATGCCCAAGCAACCTGGGAAAATGGCTTATTTCAAGGAATCGCTAATCTGAGATCTTTATCTCTCAATCAATTTGTCCCTCAGTTACCAATTCCTGTTCAATTAACTAACAGTAAGATTAACATTTTAGGAAGTCTGCGATCGCTGCTATCTTTATGGGAAAAACCTAACTTTAATGACTTTCAAATAAATACTGATACCCAACTAGCGATCGCCGATGGAACCGTGACAGCAATTAGTCAATTAAACCAGGGAAAAATAACCGTTAATGCGACAGCAACTCCCCTATCTCTTTCTAATTCTAATCTTTTACCCCAAATTTCTACCCCCATTGAAGTCAAACAAACAGACATTAACTTAACAGCTAATTTACCTGATTTACTATCTTTTGACTTTAATAAAGTACAAGGAAATGCACAACTTAAATTAGGAGTTTCTCAAGGAGAAATCACAACATCAACCCAATTAATCAATAATCAATGGACAACCAAGATTATTGCTAATAACCTAGATTTATCAACTGGGGACAATCAATTATTTTCTTCACAAATAAGTGATCCAATTAACGCTAAAATAAACCTCTCAGGAACCTTAGCATCTCTATTATCACCTGACGCTGTCATTCCCCTTCAAGCGAATACAATATTACTAGAAATTGGGGAACAAAAATTAAACGCTGATGGTAATCTAACCCTTACTAATCTTTTGAAAAATCCTAATATTTCTACTGTTAACCTAAATATTGATACCCAAGCTGACTTAAAGATCTTACCTGTCAACGAAATTCTAGCTAAAATTCCCATTAACAAACAATTTTTACCCCAAAGTATTGATTTAGTGGGAATAGGGAAATTTAAAGGGCGTTTAGTCGGTAAAAATGTATTAACTTCTCCTCTATCTCCAGGGAACTTACAATTAATAGGAAACCTAAATTTATCAAAGTTTAAATTTAATGATTTGGCGTTTGAATCGACTTTGAAAGGAGAAATTAATTTAATAACTGGAAAAGAATTAGTTCTTGATTTACGCGGTAAAAAAGATGTCATTGCTGCGGTGTTTACTCCCTGTTTACAACAAAAATGTTTACTTCCTTATGTTCCCCAGTCCTTTGAAATAAGTCAGCGTGAAGGCAATTCTTCCCCAATTATTGCCCAAGGAAATCGTCAGGGCGATCGCTTAATAGCCAAAGTCCAAAATTTACCTTTAGAACTATTAAAATTATCTCCCATTCGTGATTATGGGTTCCCCAATAATTTAGGAGGAAAAGTAAATCTAAATTTAGAAATTGATCCGTTAACCTTAAAAGGAAGAGGAAACTTAGATATTATCAACCCTAATCTAGGTCAAATTTTTGGAGACAACTTTAAAGCAAATTGGATTTATCAAGATGATTATCTTGCATTAGAAAAGGCAACTCTAACACTAGGAAATAGTCGTTATAATATTAATGGCAATCTAAGATTAAAAACAGGTGAAATTCAAGGCAATTTACAAGTTAGTGAAGGTTATGTTCAAGATATTTTAACAGCTTTACAAATCTCTGATGTTGAAAGTTTATTAAGGGTTTTACAATTAAAAAAAGAAACGTTGGCACAAGCTGAATCGGTTACACCTAAACCGGTTGGTGATGTTAATTCACCCCTTTCAGAACAAATAAATAAATTGTGGAAAAATGACCAAACAATCAGAGATATTACCTTAGAAAGACAAGCAGGAAAGTTACCACAAGAATTGGATATTAGGGGAAAATTTAATGCAGAAATTGCCTTGGCAGGAACCCTAGAAACGCCAAAAATAACCTTACAATTTCAAGGAGAAGATTGGGAATGGACACCGCAACTCTCTACGCCGTCTATTATCCAGTCTTTAGGATTTGTTATGGAAGGTTCTCAAGTAATTCCTATCGAAATCTTAGCACTTACAGGCAAGTTAGAAGATGGGATAATTAAGATAAATCCCATGATTAAGGTTAATCAAAGTGTCATACAAGCTAATCTGAATCTAAGTTATCAAAACAATCAGTTTGACTGGCAACCTTCAACCTTTAGTCTGAATAATTTAACGTTAGATACCGTCCGTAACCTAATGGTTATTCCTGGGGACATTAATGGGGGTATTAATGTTGAAGGGAACCTCACGGGAAGTTTAACCCAACCAGAAATTACAGGCATATTTTCTTTGACTAATCCAGTTATTAATGCTCGGTTAATTGCACAAAATTTGACAGGAAATTTTTCTTATCAAAATACTCAGTTTAAACTACAAATAGAGGAGCCAGATTTTATCAAAGTTGCTGCTAATTTTCCTTTCCCTTTGAAAGAAGATAAGAATGCTTTCCAACTCAATGCTAAGTTGGGTTCTGAGATATTTTCTTTATTAGAAGTTCTAACTGAAGAGCAAGTAAATTGGATCGGGGGAGATGGAGATATAGATATTAATATTGGGGGAGAAATACTGATTAACCAGGAAATAAAAGTTAGTTTAGATGCTAATAGTCAAGCCATTTTAGATTTCAAAGAAACAACATTTAAAACTGATTTACTACCAAATACTTTAACGTTAAATGGTAAAATTTTCCTGCAAAATGGAACAATTCAAGTAGGAGAATTAATCGGAAATATTGGTGAACTAACTCTCAAAACAGTAGGAATCTTACCCTTATTTTCTGATCCATCTAAAGAAATTGAAGAAGCAAATTCATTAATGGTTTCTTTAACCCAAGAACAGGTAAACTCAGATGGTTTATATCAAGGAATTGCTGAGGCTAGAGTTATTATTACAGGAGCAGCTATTAGTCCGATTGTTTCAGGAGAAGTAAAATTAAATCAAGGTAAAATCATAGTTCCTAATGTGATTCCTGAAGAACCAGAATCCCCAATTTTAGAAGAATGGATAGGAACCATTAGTCCCCTAGGAAGTCCTGTTCTTTTGCCAAGGTTTAATCACTTTAAAATTTTCCTTCAAGACATAGAAATCGAGCAGAATAATCTCAGTCCTAAATTTTCTTTTAACGTGAGCGGCGATTTGAGTTTAAGTGGTCAGTTGGCAAGTCTTTCTTTACCAGGAATACTAGGTCTAAAACCATCAGGAACAGTAAAGATTAATAGTGGGACAGTTGATATTCCTGTAACTCGCGTTTTTCTTCCTCGTCAATATAATAATAAGATTACTTTTTCACCAAATCAAGGATTACTAAATCCCTATATTGATTTACAGTTTAATCTTTACATCTTCAATGTTGCGTTACGAACCATTAATGCTAATGAGGTAGCGGATGATATTGTACAAAGTGGTCGTTCTCAATCAGTAGAAATTACTTTAGGAATTAAAGGGGATGCTGACCAATTGTTACCTAATCTAGGGACGAATGTAAAGGAAGTTTGTCAGCTACGACCAGATAACTCTCCTCCATTTCCCAAAACGCCTAATATTTCCACGAGTCAGTTACAACAATTAGTTAACTGTATTCGAGTTAATAATTTAGGGACAAATTCAATTCAAGATTTACTGCAATCTCCCATTGTTTCTTTTTCAAGTAGTCCTCGTTTAAGTAGTAGTGAATTGTTAACCCTTTTTGGAACACAACGCCCTGATTTAGTGGAACAATTACAACAGCAAAACTCAGCCCAATTGGTTGAAGCGGGATTACCTCAAGTAGCGGTGGTAGTCTTTCCGTTTTTACAAGATTGGATCTTTGAATTTAACGAAACAACTAATCAATTTGGTAAAGATTGGGGGTTAGGAAATTTACGGTTTTATCCCGTCTTAGAAACGGTCTATGAACTTGAAGATGATTCACTAATTCGGTTTTCCTATGACTACTCATTTAATGAGGTAATTATCCGTTATGAAAACAAATTTTAAGGGATAGGACTAAAGCCCTTACTACGAACATTCTACTTAACTAATATATGATGTCAGGGATAATAAAGTCAGTTCCCTAGGGGAAAGCTAGGGGATATCAAGAATAAACCAATCTAATTGGGAGTTTAATCCATGAGCGAACAAGGTACAGTTACTTATTCAATAGCAGAAGTTCTCAAGGGGATTGAGAGTAAATTTAACAAGATTGATGAGAAATTAGAAAAACTGAACACCATTGAGGTGAAACTAGCAGCGATTGAGACAGAAGTTAAAAGCCTTAAAGAAGATGTCAAGGAATTAAAAGGATCAACTAAGGCTCAAATCTGGACGCTAATCGGCATCTTAGTGACGGCGGTTAGTGGGTTCCTTGTAGCTGTCGGTCGCTTTGTCCTATCAAGTAATCCTTAATGATGTTTTACACAGTGAGTCTAATTAAAACAAAAGAGCGTCATAATTGACGCTCTCTCCCTTAAATTAACTAGCCCAAATTTGGTCAAACCGGGGGTTATTTAGTTTCCGAAAATTCGGCATCAATGACATCATCCCCACCTTCAGAAGAACCACCAGAACTAGAACCTGCATCCCCTCCAGGAGTTGCACCATCGGGAGGAGTTTGTCCTCCTGCTTGTTGATAGACGTTCGTACCGATGCTATAGAGAAGTTGCTGTAACTCTGGCATAGCAGTTTTAATGGTTTCGTCGTCTTCTTTGCCAATAGCTTCTCTGAGTTGACTAATTAACTCTTCAGCCTTAGTTTTATCGGCCGCCGGAACCTTATCACCCAATTCTTTGAGTTGCTTATCTGCTTGGTAAACTAAAGAGTCAGCCTCATTCTTGCGGTCAATTTTTTCCCGACGTTCCTTATCGGCGGCTGCATTGGCTTCAGCTTCTTGTACCATGCGGTCAACTTCTGTATCTGGTAAGGTAGAAGCCCCAGTAATACTAATAGATTGTTCTTTTCCTGTTCCTTTATCTTTAGCGGTGACGTTGAGGATACCGTCGGCATTGATATCAAAGGTAACTTCAATTTGAGGAACGCCACGGGGTGCGGGGGGAATACCATCGAGACGGAAGGTTCCTAAACTCTTGTTGTCCCGCGACATTTCCCGTTCCCCTTGAAGAACGTTAATTTCTACGTTGGCTTGTCCATCTTGTGCCGTGGAGAAGACTTCAGATTTCTTAGTGGGAATAGTGGTGTTACGGGGAATAATTTTGGTCATAACACCGCCGAGGGTTTCTACCCCTAAAGATAGAGGCGTTACGTCAAGGAGTAGGATATCTTTAACTTCTCCGGCTAAGACACCTCCTTGAATGGCTGCACCAACAGCCACGACTTCATCAGGGTTAACTCCTTGGTTGGGGTCTTTTCCTAATACTTTTTTAACCAGTTCTTGCACCGCAGGAATACGGGTAGAACCACCTACTAAGACCACTTCATCAATATCACTATTGCTGACTTTGGCATCTTTCATGGCATTTTGTACAGGAATACCACAACGATCAATTAAGTCAGAACAGAGGTCTTCAAATTTAGCCCGCGTTAAAGTGGTGTCGAGATGTTTCGGACCTTCTTGAGTAGCGGTAATGAAAGGAAGGTTAATTTCAGACTGGGTAACACCAGATAGCTCAATTTTTGCCTTTTCTGCGGCTTCTGTCAGGCGTTGTAAAGCTTGTTTATCTTTCCTTAGATCTACCCCTTCATTGCTTTTGAATTCTTCTGCTAGGTAGTCTACAATCTTCTTATCGAAATCGTCTCCCCCTAAGTGGGTATCTCCAGAAGTGGCTAATACTTCAAAGACACCGTCTCCGACTTCTAGGATGGAAACGTCAAAAGTACCGCCTCCCAAGTCAAAAACTAAGATAGTTTCGTTACTTTTTTTATCTAACCCATAAGCTAAAGATGCGGCGGTAGGCTCGTTAATGATACGCTTAACTTCAATGCCGGCAATTTTTCCCGCGTCTTTGGTGGCTTGACGCTGAGAGTCATTAAAATACGCAGGAACAGTAATAACTGCTTCTGTAACCGTTTCTCCTAAGTATTTACTCGCGTCGTCTACTAATTTACGGAGAACTTGGGCTGAAATTTCTTCGGGGGCAAATTGTTTGCCTTGGGAAGGACAGTCTAATTTAACATTACCATTGCTGTCCTTATCAACTTTGTAGGAGACTTCGGTAGTTTCAGTTTTAACTTCGCTGTGTTTACGTCCGATGAAGCGTTTAACGGAATAAAAGGTATTTTCGGGGTTCATTACCGCTTGACGCTTAGCAATTTGTCCGACTAAGCGATCGCCATTTTTAGCATAGGCGACGACTGATGGAGTGGTACGAAACCCTTCGGCATTAGCAATAACAGTAGGTTTTCCCCCTTCCATTACTGCCACACACGAGTTGGTAGTTCCTAGGTCAATTCCAACGACTTTTCCCATATTATTAATGCGACTCCAAGATAACTATAATAATGGCTGAATACTGAACTTGAATAAAAACCAAATATTAAGGGGTCATGTCAGTCCAGTCACTCATATCTATAGTGACGGTAGTGGGTCAGTCTTCGGTAGTGTAGTTTTCCGAACCTACTATGACGGGTACACAAGAAGGGAAAAACTGACTAGAAACCTTTTCCCCTAAATGGCACTAATTTTTGTTTAGCCTGTTACTCTGTTGGACTTACTTTTAAAATTGTTGATTTAATTTCCTGTTTTACTTTAATACTAACTTCACAATTTCCTTGAAGACATTGAACTAAAAATAAATTAGCTTCGTAATAGTTTTGCCATTTTTTTCGTTCTTCTTGACTCAATTCCCAATCATATCCTATTTGACGATACTCGATTAATAAGTCCCGAAATTCATTAACCCATTTTTTTCCTTGGGTTTTCCACCATTCTAAGGTGTTTTCTTGCCCTAAATCTAAGTTAGGCAATTTCTCTTTTAATTGTTCAAACGCATTTTTAAAGTAGGTTTCTAACTCAAATTTATCTTCTATTGCCAAGCTAAAATATAAATTAATAATTTTTTTTAGATCAGGGTTTTTAACTAAGTTTTTGCTATTCATAAAAGACCGACATAGTAGATTGTCTAGATTGATTTCTTTGGCAATTTGATTCATGTTTCCAAACTTTTTATCTAGGGACAAAGCTAAGTTTAAATCACGGGCAAAAAATAAGGTAAAGTAGAAAGCTCTAGTCGCTGCATCATCAAGCTCTAATTTTAAAGACACGACTTTATTCTCTAAAATTGCTAAAAATTTTTGTAACTTTAAATCTTCTTGGACTAAAGAATCAATGATTAATTTCATTTTTCGTATTAAAATGTCAGCTTTTGGTAACATACTAGCCACCAGTAAAGTAACTTCTCGCCAGCGTATCTCAAACAGATTAGAGGCTAATTTAGTTAATTCACTTTCTAACAATTTAGGGGTTGTCATTACAATTTTTCTAGCCGTTAAATATTCATGAAACGTCAAATGAGAAAATGAATAAATATCCTTAGCTTGTTCAATTAATAAACCGTGGTTAGCTTCTAAAGATTTTAATATTTCTTCACGAGCTAACCAAAGGTCTTCTACATCAAAATCAATCGTCAAGTTTTCTTGCATATATTCTTCAATAATTCCCAAAATATAACGACTTTCAAAAAAGTATCGTTCTTCTTCAAAAGTGATAGCTGCTATTTGACATAATAGCTTCATTTTATGAGCTAGAGGTAAGTTTTTATCAAAGCTATCTCGTTCAATTCCTTTGGACTGATCCCAGCGTTGTAGGAGGATATCTAATCCAGCTTGATACACTTTATAACGTTGATTTGGTAAACTGCTTTTCTCTTGAAAGACTGAACACATTAAATTCAATAAAATTGGGGTAATCCCTAACTCTAAAAGAGGTTGATTATCAGCTTTTTCTAATTCCTGAATAAATTGCTCTGCTTGACTTTTTCCTGTTTTTTTGTCTTTAGCAGTTGCCACAAACCACCCCTTGGCGAATTCTTCTATCTGGAGGCGATCAAAACAGGCCATTTCCACATATATAAATCCCTGAAAATGAAATGTTTGAAGAGCCGGACGGCAGGTTATAATAATTTTGTTTTTATAAAATTCTTGGGCAAAATCATCAATATTTCTAGCTAAATCAACTCTCTCTTGCTGAGAAACTTCATCAAGTCCATCTAACAGGAATAAGCATTTTCCTTCGTTCAATAACATCATTCCTTGTTGTTTAGATAAACCACTATTTTTGACCTGGTTCATGAAATAGGCTAATAAATCAATCCCTTGATCTGAGCAATTCATCAACCAACTTCTCAGTTGAATAAAGCAGGGAACTAAATCCTGCTCATATTGACCTCGATTACATAACAACGCAATCTGTTTGACAAAAGTGGTTTTTCCAGCCCCAGGTTGACCCAAAATCATCAATTTATGATGTTTAGTGACTAAATTTAATCCCTCTACTGCTTGGGAGTGCTGATGATTAATTCTGGCTCTTCGCACATGACTAAAAGACTCAGGTAAATCAGATAATTCCAGCCAACGTTGATGAATCGGTTGGGTCAAGACCTTAAGATCGATGTAAACTTTATTGAGGGGAGGTTGGGTTAAATTAAACGAAGATTCTAGGGTATTACATTGGGCTATAATTTGCTCTTTGAGGTGGGAATGCATAATCTTTACACACCCTTCAACACCCAATGTTTCCTCTACTAACTTAGGCGTTGAATCCCTTATTTCTTTTATTTCTTCTTCTGTGAAATCGCTAATTTCTTCCCAATCAAGATCTAATCTGAAACAAATTTCTTTAAATACTTGTTTTTCTATGGGTCGTCCTGTCAAAAATTTCCAGATCGATTGACGACTCGATAGTCCTACGATTTCTGCTAGGTATGCTTGAGTCCAACCTTTCCTTGTAATTGCTTGTTTCGCTTGAATAATTCCTTCAGGAGAAGAATGTAATGATCTTCTTGCCATACTTACTTGAAATTAAGTCATAGTTGTTACTTTATTGAACATATATCAGATTTCCCGTGATAAAGATCACCTATGATTCATGACGAAAATCATGGCAAATTTGGGTTTTAGGGGAGATTTTAGGAATATGTTCTTAAGATTAAGTAGATTTTTATCTTACCCTACTGTACTGTGCCATCAAAAGAATGTTCACAATTGATGCAATTATTTTCTAGAACTTGATGAAAAATTAATACATACCTAAGCAACTTAACGTAGTAAAAAATGAATATTTTACCTCAATTCAGGAAAATTACGGAGGAATTTATCTAAAAAATTGATAAAATTACGGAAGGTTTTCATAAAAAACGATAAAAAAAAATCAATTGAAAGTTATTCCTGATATAACCTGTTCTACCATAGCCCAACCCCAAAACGTCTAACTGAATAGTAAGAGATTAAGAGAATAAAATATAATATGGAAAACAGCCCGTCAAAAAACAAAATAATCTCTCGTAGATACCTGAAAATAACAAGCTTTGGCTTAATGGTAGCTCAGTTGCTGTTTGGCCTTATTCAAGTGGGGTTGGATTACTCTCAAAAAGTGGAAACGCTCAAAGGACAAGTAGACGATTTAGGAAAACAATTACAAATAATTACCGAGGAATCAAATCTAAACATTAGGGATTTTACCTTAGAAAGACTGATCAGACAGACAAGTGTTAGGGATGCCATTGTTTATGGAATCATCAGTGATAGACAAGGCCAAATGATCGCCAGCTTTTTGAATCAAGACAATCTCTCGATCACTCAAGCGATCAATAATCAAAATCAAGGATTAAACCCCTTGGATATCAACACCCTCATTCAAGAAGTTCAGCAAAACACCACCGTTAGACAGATCAAGCAACCCATCATTATTGGGGGTCAATTGCGAGGGGAAATTCGTTTAAGCTACTCTTTAGCCCAAGTTAAACAAGAAAGCCTCAGATCAGCAAGTAGAATTGTAATTTCTTCTTTAACGGTGAGTGGATTGTTAATTTTAATTATTGTTACTTGTTTCAAAAAAGAAGTTTCTCAACCATTAGAAAAGCTAACTAGAGATACCCAAAGGTTGCTTGACAAAGATAATTTTTCTAATCTTGGCTCAGGGGATGTATTTAGTCAATTAGAAAATTTAATCGCTAACCTAGTTGAAAAGTACCAAAATATCAAATCCCTAGAGTCCCAGATAGCCCAAGAACAGACCATAGAAGAAGTAGAGCGAACCAAAAATGAATTTTTAGCGATGATTGGCCACGAAATTCGGACTCCCTTAAATGCCGTAACTGGGATGACGGGGTTGCTACTCGATACAAATTTAACCCCGAAACAACAAGAATTTATCAAGATCATTCGCAGTAGTGGGGAAAATCTCCTGACGATGATCAACAATATTTTGGATCTTTCTAAAATTGAAGCCGAAAAACTCGAATTAGAAGAACAACCCTTTGAACTAGGACAATGTATCGAAGAAGTTTTGCGCCTATTCGTCCCTCAAGCTTCAGCCAAAAAATTAGAACTGGCGTATCTCATTGAACCCAACACCCCTAGTGCAATTATTGGCGATAGTACCCGTCTACGACAAATTCTCGCGAATCTTTTGGGGAATGGGGTAAAATTCACCGAAACTGGAGAAGTGGTAGTTTATGTGAGCGCCACCCCTCTAGTCAATGAAGATGCCTCACCAGAGACTAACGCCACCTATGAAATTCGTTTCGCGGTTAAAGATACAGGGATTGGTATTGCCCCTGAAGATTGCGATCGCCTGTTCCAATCCTTTACCCAAGTCGATACGTCTACCACCCGAAAATATGGGGGAACCGGTCTCGGATTAGTGATCAGCAAGCGATTAAGTGAACTGATGGGGGGCAAAATGTGGGTCCATAGTAACTCAGGAAAAGGGTCTACTTTCTACTTCACCATTAAAGCTCAAGGGACTGCTAGTCTTTCGTTAGCCACTTCTCCCAACAAGCAACAAGACCTAATCGGAAAACGGGTGTTAATCGTAGATGATAACCTCACCAATCGCAAAATTCTCACCTTACAAACCCAATCTTGGGGAATGTTTACCTGTGCGGTTGAATCAGGAGCGAAAGCCCTTGAATGGCTTGAACAGGGAATCAAAATTGATGTGGCGATTTTAGACCTCAATATGCCCGATATGGATGGGTTAACTTTGGCGAAGGTGATTCGTCAACACCCCAACTGCAAAACCCTACCGATTATTATGCTTAGTTCCATCACTAAGGAAGAAATCGCGCCCGAGATTGACAGTAGTGATTTATTTGCCATTCTCATTAAACCGATTCAGCAGTCTCAGTTGTATCAAAGTTTGAGACAAATTTTTTCGTCCCAATCGGTGACAGTTGTTCAAGAGTTCCCTGAGTCCTCCGAGATTCAAGTAATGCCCAGCAACCATCCCTTAAGGGTTTTGGTGGCTGAAGATGTAACCGTCAATCAAAAAGTCATTGGTTTGTTACTAGATAAATTAGGTTATTGGGCAGATATGGTGAGTAATGGCCATGAAGTCCTAGAGGCTTTGGATAATCAACAGTATGATGTCATCTTTATGGATGTGCGGATGCCAGAAATGGATGGATTTGAGACAACACGGCAGATACTGAGAGACTTTCGTGCTAGACAACGACCTCGGATTATTGCTATGACCGCCGAGGCTATGCGAGGCGATCGCGAACATTGCTTAGCGATGGGAATGGATGATTATCTCCCCAAACCCATTCGCTTGGATCAACTAGCACAAGCGTTAGCCAAATGTCAACCGATAATTAAGAAAACTGTCCTTGATCCTGGGGTTCTCAATTCCTTACGTCAAATGGCTGGAAAACAGTCCTCAGAAATAATAGCTGACCTGATCACGGGCTATTTAGAGGATAGCCCTATCTGTCTGTTGGCCATAGAAAAAGCTGTCGTCCAACAAGATGCCGAAAGGATTCGCCAAGAAGCGCACTCCCTCCGTTCTGCCAGTGCGAATCTAGGAGCTACCCACTTATCTCGCTTGTGCCAAGACTTAGAAATGATGGGGCGCAAGGGACAAGTCTCAGGAGCAAGGCCAACTTTAGAGGCGATCAAAATGGAGTATGATCAAGTGTGTCTAGCTTTGCAACAAGAAATTGAAGACACTTGCAACCGTAAACCTTTGATCGTGACCTCTCCTTGTGAATCAGTTTCCCCTCCCATCAAAAACACCTCTTGTTCTCATTGTTGATGATGATCGCGCTATGCGGGGGTTATTAAGATTAGCAATAGCAAAAGAAGACTATAGGGTAATTGATGCTAAAAATGGAGAAGAATGCCTAGATAAATACACCCAATTTCAACCTGATATCGTTTTACTAGATGCCATCATGCCAGAGATGGATGGGTTTATGTGTTGTGAGCGTCTGCGCTCCTTTCCAGAGACAACCTATCTGCCAATTTTGATGATTACGGCTTTAGATGATCAAGAATCCGTTGAGCGGGCATTTATCGCAGGGGCAACTGACTATATTACTAAACCAATTTATTGGACAGTGCTATCGCGACGGGTGAAACATTTTCTAGAGACAAGCCGTTCCCTGAAACATCTTGATTATCTAACCAGGCAATGGCAAAAACATCAGCAGTGGCAAAAACTGTTGCAACAGATTGCACAGGAACTATCACAACCTTATCAGTTTAGTTCTTTCCTAAATGAGAGCTTATTCCAACTCAAGGCCCTAACCACTGCTCAAAGAGTCGGATTACATCAGGTAGATGGAACTTTATGGGCAGAAGTCATGGATCGGGGTTATCCTTCGGTTAAAAGATTACCGTGGCAATCTCTGACCCTTTTTCCCCAAAATGAGACCATTTATCAAAACAAACAAATCGCCATTATTCACCCATACCAACCTGACAATCTTTCTGACGAGATCTTAGGAGCTTTCAAGCAATTAACTATCAAAACCCTAACACTGCTCCCTATTTTAAAAAAAGGAGAAGTTTGGGGAATTCTCTGGATACATCACTGTCAAGAGTTCTATGTGTGGGAAACTGGGGATCAAGAATCCCTCTCTTTTTTAGGGGATTTGTTGGCGATCGCCTGTCGTTAAATTTTCTTACAAAAACCCTTAAACCCCGATGATGGATTTATCTTTTAAATTATGTGTTAAGAATAGTTAAGAGAATGCCATAATTAGCCCAATTTAACCAGTGAACATTTTAAATACCTTTGGTTCCCTTGACCTGAATAAACGACGGAACCTTTTACTTTTATTCAGTACAGGTCTACTCTTTTGGACAAGTCTAACGAGTCTGCTCCCAACCTTACCCCTTTATATAGAGGATCTTGGTGGCACAACAACCCAAGTGGGCTTAGTGATGGGAAGCTTTGCCATTGGGTTACTGGGTTCTCGGACTTGGTTAGGATACCTAGCCGATAGCCACAGTCGTAAGTTAGTGGTTCGTCTGGGAATGTTGGTCGTCGCCATTGCTCCTGTGGGTTATTTTTTGATTCAGTCTGTCTGGCCATTAGTTGCCGTTCGCACCCTGCATGGGGTGGGTTTAGCGGCTTTTACCACAGGTTATAGTGCGTTAGTGGTAGATTTATCCCCCATCAAACAGCGAGGAGAACTCATCGGTTACATGAGTTTAGTGGCTCCGATTGGGATGGCAATTGGCCCGGCGATGGGGGCATTTTTACAGGCATCTGGAGGATATCAACCGTTTTTCTTAACAACGGCAGGGATCGGGTTTATGGGGTATCTACTGGCTGCTCAGATTGAGGAGAATCCCCGTCATCTTGGAGTCAGTCAGGACTCAACTGTCTGTAAGTCACCCCCGCGCAATTTTTGGCAATTATTAAAAAGTCGCTCCTTATTGGTTCCCGCACTCATTTTACTGTTAATCGGATTAGTCTTTGGCACATTAGTCGCGTTTTTACCGCTTTTTTTAAGAGAAACCAATTTGGGATTAAGTGCGGGTTTATTCTATACAACTGTTGCTCTGGCTAGTTTTACGGTACGGATTGTATCGGGACAAGCATCAGATCGTTATGGCAGAGGATTATTTATTACTCTTAGCCTGGTTTGTTATATCACCTCTATGAGTTTGTTAAACTACGCCCAAAGTCCTAGGGAATTGCTGTTAGCGGCTATTTTTGAAGGAATGGGGGCAGGGATGTTGATTCCGATGATGATTGCTTTAATTTCTGATCGCTCTTCTCCTTCTGAACGCGGTCGAGTTTATTCGGTTTGTCTGGGAGGATTTGATGTAGGATTGGCGATCGCAGGTCCTATTTTAGGACTCTTGGGGCAAATCATTGGTTATCGTTCGATGTTTGCTTTGGCTGGAAGTTTGGCGGGAATGGCTATGGTACTATTTTTGAGCCAGTCGAATAAAAGTTTTAAGCATTCTTTACGCTTTGCGTTGGGACAGGAAAAGGATTTATATGCTCAGTAACGCTCTGTTGTTTTATTGCCATGAATAATATTTTTAAACTTCCTGATTTCTTGGGGAACACAGAAATATTTGAAACCCTTCTTTCTCATCCTAATATACGAATTGAACGGATTCTGTCTACAGGACAAGTCACTGAACCAGGGAAATGGTACGATCAACCTCAAGATGAATGGGTTATTTTATTGCAAGGAGAAGCGCGACTATCTTACGAAGAGGGGTCTAAAATTGACCTGAAAGCGGGAGACTATTTATTGATTGAATCTCATCAAAAACATCGTGTAGACTATACCAGTATTGATCCTCCTTGTATTTGGTTAGCCATTCATGGCCAACTTAAATAAAATTCATGTTAAAGTCACAAATTAACTCATTTATCAATCAAGTTCAGTATTGGTTTTCCCAAGCAAAAGCAACTAATCCAGAAGAAGTTTTATATCAGCTTCCTGATAACCTCAGAGAAACCTTTAAACAAACCCTTGAACAACTATCTACTCCCTTACCCTATCAAACGGCCATTCAAGAAGCTTTAACCTCTGCTCTTATTAATTGGCAAAATAATCCTAATGCTCCTAATAGTTTGGTTATTTTAGGGAGTCCTGTGGAGTCCATCGGCTCAATCTTAATGGAAAGTCTTGAAATTTGGAAACCCCAAGAGTGTGAATTAGTTACTCCCATTAATTGGTCAATTCGTCCTACTGATCCTCAACAACTTACTGAACAACTAAAAAAAGCACTGAAACCCTATGATAGACCTTCAGAGAATCACAAACCAAAAGCATCTAAATCAAAGATTTCTAATCAAGTAATTGTAATTCCTTCGTTAGAACAATGCTTTTTACGTTGTATTCAAGGATGGGAAGGAATAGAAGAATTGAGAAATTTAATTAATCAAAATCGTTATTATTTTTGGGTCATTGGTTGTAATCAATGGACTTGGAAATTTTTAGATGCAGTTTGTCAAAATAGTTCTTATTTTGAGCAGTTAGAATCTCTTCCTGCTTTAGAAGCCAATGAACTTTGTCAATGGTTACTTTCCGTTCAACCAGAGGAGATCGCTTCTCAAATGTCCTGGTCAGATCATCAATCTTACTGGAAGTCTTTAGAGAGTGTTTCTTCCGGTATCAGCAGTGTTGCAGCACATTTATGGTTAGACTCTTTACGAATTCGAGAAGTAGATTTACCGAATAATCAATCTGAGAAGGTAGATAAATCTCCCTCTATTTTAGAAACCTTTTTAGATGATTCAGATGAATCAATGTTAGTCAAAATACAATTAATTAACCCCATCTTTCCCAGGTTTCCTTCTTTATCTGCTAATGATCGTTATTTGATCCATTGTTTATTGATTCATGGTCAATTAAATCTTCCCCAAATAATTCTTAGTTTGGGAGAACAAGAAAGTTTAATAAAATCTCATTTACAATTTCTGTTACGAGAAGGAATGATCTTAAAAAAAAATAATTTGTTTCAAGTATGTCCCGCTTATTATCCTAATCTTAAAACAGAACTTAGTAACAATAATTTTTTAATTGGTTGATTTGACGTTATGTTAAGTATAAAAAATATAATATTTTTATTTTTTTTTTTCATACTCAACTTAGATCCGATTTTTGCCCAATTTAACAATAGTGAAGATTTGTCTTCCGAAATAATTCGCAATTTCACTTTAGACAAGCTAATCAAGGCTACAATTGCTATTTTAATTGCTTATTTTTTAATGACTGGTATTCAAGGATTTGTTAATTGGTTTTCGGAAAAAATACCCCGTCGATTTCGTTTGATGATCAAACAATCTGTTCCGTTTGGCAAAGGATTTATTTTAATTGTTTTTGTTGGCTATTTGTTAAATTTATTTTTCAATTTATCTCAGCAAAACCTTTTTGCATTAACAGGAACTATTGCGGTTGCTTTGGGATTTGCTTTTAAAGATTATATTAGTTCAATTATAGCCGGAGTAGTTGCCCTTTTTGAAGCTCCTTATCGAGTTGGCGATCGCATTAAAATTGGCGAAGATTATGGAGAAGTTGTAAGCTATGGATTACGGGGAATTCAATTAGAAACACCAGAGGATAATATTATTACAATCCCCCATAACAAAATTTGGACAGAGCCAGTTTCTAATGCTAATGCTGGTCAACTAGAAGCACAAGTGATTACTGAGTTTTTCTTCGACCATACCATTGATATAGAATGGGTAATTAGAGTTTTATATCAAGCAGCTTATAGTAGCAAGTATACTAATTTAAAGTTCCCCATTTTGGTTGTGGTTGATGAAAAAGTTTGGGGAACTCACTTTAAACTTAAATGTTATCCGATGGATGCACGAGATGAATTTATCTATAAAACGGATTTAATTCGACGAGCCAAACAAGTTTTTTCTCAAAAAGATATACCCTATCCTAAAAGATTGGGAGATGTGGAGTAGGGTCAGAATCATTAAAACCATTCTTCCTTATTTTATCTTGATAAAGAACTAGCTTGATCCTTGGCATTTCTTTGTTTTAAATGGTCATCAATTAACTGATTAAATTGCTTAATAGTTTCAAGATACTTTTCTCCGCTAACATTAGCCACATTATTATGATCTGCATCGGGAACCATGAGCAGTTTTTTGGGAACCTCAGCTAGATTAAATAATCGTTCACTCATAAAAGAAGGAACGGTGCGATCGCTGGTTCCATGAATTAATAATAAAGGAATTTGTAATAACCTTAATTTACTTAAAGAATCAAACCGTTGATGTAATATAAACTCGATGGGAAATAAATTATAAATTGGGTTTCTATAATCTACCATTTGCCTCATAGAAGTAAAGGTATTTTCTGCAATAATTCCTGCTGCTTGGGGTTTACGAACTCCTAAATCAATAGCAATTGCTCCCCCTAACGAATGACCATAAATTATAATATTTCTGGGATCTATTTCTCGTTGTTGAATTAAATAATCCCAGGCAACTTGAGAGTCCCGATAAACTTCTGACTCACTAGGAAATTGCCCGTCACTTTTTCCATATCCTCGGTAGTCAATCATGAAAACGGAAAACCCTAAACTGTGAAAACGTTGCGCCGGACTCAGGTTATGGCTAATATTGCCCCCATTGCCATGTAAATATAATAAAACGCGGTTTTCTCCTAAATTAGCAGGTATCCACCATCCATGAAGACGTTCTTTTTTACCATCTGGAGTCAATACATCTAGCCAAACATCCTCATATTTTAATTCTAATTCTTGAGGAGTATAATCTATCTGACGAGAAGGAACAAATATAAGTCTTTGCTGTCCAATTACCAATCCTAAACAAGCAACAAAATAGGCAATTGTTCCTAGTCCTAGCCCACTAAGTACCCATTTGAAAATACAATTAGCAATCATCGGTTAAGAGTCCTCCCTGAGTAATTATTCAGTGATTAATGGTCTTAATTGATAGTCAACAGCTTACCAACTATCAACTATTCACTATTCACTACTTTAACGTTGGTTTTTGATTATGCCAATCGGTAGCTTGTTCATAAGCGTAACCGACTTGAAATACTTTCCCTTCTTCTAAAACATTGCCAATTAACTGTAACCCAATGGGTAAACCTTGTTTATCGAAACCGCAAGGAATACTCATCCCTGGAAGTCCGGCTAAGTTAACAGGGATAGTCATTAAATCAGACAGATACATACTCAAGGGATCATCGGTTTTTTCTCCTGCTTTAAATGCTGTTGTTGGGGAAGTAGGACAAACTAAAACATCAACGCTTTCAAAAGCTTTATCGAAATCTTGTTTAATTAAGGTACGGACTTTTTGTGCTTTTAAATAATAAGCATCATAGTAACCCGCAGACAACGCATAAGTCCCGATCATAATGCGTCGTTTCACTTCAGAACCAAACCCTTTGGCACGGGTTTTCGTATACATTTCCAGAAGGTTTTCTGCTTCTTCTCGAATACCATATTTAACCGCATCGTAACGGGCTAAATTGGCAGATGCTTCTGAGGGAGCAATAATATAATAAGTCGGTAAACCGTAGCGGAAACGGGGACAAGAAATCTTCTTAACTTTTGCCCCTAATGCTTTTAATTGATCAATGGCTTTATTGACTGTTTTTTCTACTAAAGGATCTAATCCTTCCCCGAAAGTTTCATCAATAATTCCCACGGTTAACCCTTTTAAACTAGGTTTCAAAAAGCTAGTGTAATCAGGAATTTCTATCTTTAAACTGGTAGAATCTTTAGCATCATAACCGGCGATCACTCCTAATAAAATAGCGGCATCTTCAACGCTTCTCGACAACGGACCAATTTGATCTAACGATGATCCATAGGCGACTAACCCAAACCGAGACACCAAACCGTAGGTAGGTTTAAGTCCTACCACACCGCATAATGAAGCAGGTTGACGGATAGATCCCCCTGTATCTGATCCTAAAGCAACTACGCATTCATCAGCCGCTACTGCCGCAGCAGAACCCCCAGAGGAACCCCCTGGAACTCGTTTGAGATCCCAGGGGTTAGCAGTAACTTGATAACCGGAGTTTTCGGTGGAACTTCCCATCGCAAACTCATCTAAGTTGGTTTTTCCCACCATAACTGCCCCCATTTCCTGTAATTTCTGGGTAACAGTTGATTCATAGGGAGGGACAAAATTTTCTAAAATTCTTGAGGCGCAAGTAGTAGGAATACCCGCAGTACAAAGATTATCCTTTATCCCGATGGGAATGCCCGCTAACAGACCGATTTCTTCTTTGGCAGCAATTTTCTTATCTACTGCTTTGGCGGTCTCTAAGGCGCGATCGGCGGTGATACAGAGGAAACTTTTTACTTTCGATTCTATTGCTTCGATGCGTTCTAAAGCTTCTGTGGTAATTTCGACAGCAGAACGTTCTTTCTTGATTAGTTGCTGATGTAGTTCGCGGATGGATGCCATAGATATAACCTGTTTGCTGTTGATGGGATAACTCACACTCCCACGATTAGAGATGTTACCATTTTTTTAGGATCTAGGTCACTCGAATCTTGCTAATTAATAATAGCTATTAGAATTTAGTTAAGATTTCATTACCTTTAATTTGCTTAAAAGGCGTTTTTAGAAGAGATGAATTATGGTAACACTACAACTCAGACAAATTACTGTTTTATTAGGAAAGTGATCGGAAAGCAATCCTAAAAGGATTAACTTGCATCATAAAAACTTCAAAAATAAACCAATAAAACCTGATTAGTTTCCTCTCAAAACTCCTCCCTTCCCTAACCCATCTGATACTAAATCTGATTGCCAAACCCCTCTTTTATGAAAGCGTTGGATCGGGAAGCTTCGGAGCATGAAGAGAGAAATCCATGAGTGGGTTGTGATCTGCGGATTTGGTATGAGCAAAGAGAAGAAAGGTGTTCTTAATCACTTGGATGAAAGCCTATAGTAAGTCAAGGGGTTATGCTATGATAGATTGTAACTTTAAGTTAGATAATTTGTACTGCTGTCTGACAACTAAAATTTTCCATGACGGATACCATATCTCTCAATATAAATCTAACCACAATCTTTGTTTTCGCTTTAGTTGCTCTTTTTGTTGTCGTTATTAGTGTTATTATTTTCTTTTTTCCTAGAGCATTAGGAGAGTTGATCACCAAGTTCTTATCTGACGATGTCAAAAATATCTATAAACGCCTTATTTATCCTTATCAAAATTGGTTAGGATTAGTCACTTTATTAACAGTGGCTGATTCGTTTTTTTTGCTTATTTCTATTTCTTTTTGGTTAAGATTAATAGAAATCTCAATTGGTCTGGCTACAGTTATTATGACCACTTGGTTAGGATATAAAATTTTTAGCGAGTTATTTGACGTATATCTCTTAGAAACTGTTGTTATTGGTAGTAGCAAGATCAACAGTGAATTTTTAATTGTTGGTAAGTATTTAGCGAATATAACTATTACCGTTGCTACAATTTTCATCTTTGCTCAAGTTCATGACATTAATGTTTTAGGACTATTAGCAAGTTTAGGGATTGGCGGATTAGCGGTTGCTTTTGCGGCACAAAAAACCCTCGAACAAGTGTTAGGCGGAATTGTAATATATTTAGATAAACCCTTTGTATCTGATGATTATATTGGCTTACCTGATGGAACCTTTGGTCGAGTAGAATCGGTGGGATTACGTTCAACTAAAATTCGCACTTCTGGAAAAGGAACCCTAATGATTGTCCCCAATAGTTCTTTAACCCAGATCAACATTGAAAACTTCACAGGTGCTAAAAAAGTTGTTTCCTTAATTTACCTGAATTTCTATCAAATCATTGCTGAAGATGAAAAGGCTTTAATTCGTCAAATCATTTTAGACAGCACCAGCGATATTTTTGGCATTGATTCTCGCAGTACAGAAGTCATTTTTAAAACGGTTCAAGGAGATAACGGAAAATCGGTTAAAACCCAAGCCCAAATCAACTTTTTTATCCTAGGTTCTGGACAGGTTTCTATGGAACTTCGTCGTCAATTTCTAGATATTGCTAAACAAAATATTGCTCAACAATTAAGGGAATATGGAACCGCCTTTGATATTGAAGAAAAAACTATTAATGTTGACTCTCCTATTACTGTTTAGAAGTGATTGATTCATGGAAACTATTCTCAACTATATTCAGTCTGTTTTTATCTTAGACGAAAGCACCCAAAAGTTCTTAATACGATTTGGGTTACAATTTGGAATTTTTTTAATATTCCTCCTATTATCCTTGTTAATTGGACGTTACACATTTTGGCTAGTCAAGCTGATTATTGAGCGATTCGCTCCTAAAAAGGTCATCAATATTTATGAAAATTTACTAACTCCTATCAAAGGAATAATTAGGCTGACTGGAACCTTAGTTTTAGTTTCCTTATCCTTAAACTTTATAGTCAACTATACTGGATTATATGAGTTTCTCAAGTTTTTTATTGATCTTTCCCTTATTGCTTCTGTTGCTTGGTTAGCATCTCGCCTGTTTCGTCAAGTTGTTCGTATCTACGGGATTGAATTAATCCGAAAATTAGGGAGAGAAGTTGATGAACTTCTGCTAGTTTTTGAAGCCGTTATTAATGTAAGTATTGGCTTTGTTGCGGTTGTTGCTTTTGCTCAAAGTCAGAATATTAACTTAGTGGGATTATTAGCCAGTTTAGGGATTGGGGGTTTAGCCGTTGCTTTTGCGGCACAAAAAACCCTTGAACAGTTAATAGGAACCATGGTTTTATATTTAGATCGTCCTTTTATTCCTGGAGAATATATTCGTTTACCCAGTGGTTTATTTGGTCGAATCGAATCGATTGGGCTAAGATCAACTAAGATTCGGACAGCAGCTAAAAGTACCCTGATGATTGTTCCCAATTCCATCATGTCAACCCTAGAGATTGAAAATGTAACTCGTGGGAAAAAAGTAATGGTTTTACTATATTTGAATTTTTCTAAAATTTTAGAAGATTCAGAACAAGCTTTAGTGGAACAAGTGGTCAAAGGAAGTACCAATGACTTGTTTGGGATTGATCCTGGAAGTACAAAGATTGCGATGTTACCCCAAGAAAACGGTTCAGGCAGTCGTGCTAGGGTAACGTTTTTTATTTTAGGATCTAATGAAAACTCTATTGAATTACGCAAGCGTCTTCTTGAAGTTGCCAACGAAAATATTTCTAAACAATTAAAATCCCAAAATATTGAATTCACCATGCAAGATCCAACCATTTATGTAGAATCCCCCATGACAATTTAAGAAAAGAACATGAATGCTCATCCTTCCCTAAAAATTGCCCAAGTCGGTCATGCTATCTTGCAACAAACCGCCCAAACAATTACTAATTTGACTGATTCAACCCTACAACAGTTGATCGACTCATTGATCAATACGATGATGGATGCCAATGGGGTGGGAATTGCCGCGCCTCAAGTATTCCATTCTCAGCGTTTGTTTATCGTTGCATCCCATCCCAACCCCCGCTATCCTAATGCCCCAATGATGGAACCTATCGCCATGATCAACCCCCGCATGGTATCCCATGGTTTAGAAGTCGTTAAAGATTGGGAAGGATGTCTAAGTGTTCCTGGGGTAAGGGGATTAGTTCCCCGTTATCAAAAAATTACCGTAGAATATTGCGATCGCCATGGCCAGCTACAACATCAAGAATTCACGGATTTTGTTGCGAGAATTTTTCAACACGAACTCGATCACCTCAATGGCTTGGTTTTCCTTGATCGCGTCGAAAGTCCCCAAGATCTGCAAAAGATTACTGATCAATCAATTCAAGGGCATTAAGAAAGGCTCTCGTTGATCTAGAATCAGAATCTGACCTAGGATGGCGAACCCCTAAAGCATACACTCGTTGATCCACTAAATAAACCCGCATGGTAATCATTTCTCTTGCACTTTCAAAAATCCATTCCTCCCCAGGATAAGTATTAATTTTGATAGGACGTTGGTTAGTCAGCTTAAATTCATTTTCTGGGGCAATTTTGTCTTGGATTGCTTGAAAAATGACCAGAGGATCTTTCCGTTGTTCGGAAGTGATAGAATCAGCGTAAGCAACCATATAGTGGCGATCTTCGTTATGGGAAGCTAGGGTGCGAAAATTCACCAGGCCAAGGGTTGTTCCTAAGACCACATTCTCTTGAGCAAGAACCCCTGGAGGAACCCAAAAAGAGACATTTCCTTCTTTAAAAATGATAAATTGCCAACTATTAGAGGTTTCTCGCGGAGGAATTACGCCATTTGGGGGAGTTTGAAACATGAGGCGATCTTCTGAACTTAAACGACCAGTTTCAAAGAAACTTCGCACCTCTTGACCAGCAGAAGGACTGTTTTGAGCGATTAACCAAGAAGGATGAGCGTGAACTGATTGCATTCCCCCTAAGATAAAAGTAATAAGTAAAAAACGACCTGGCATAATTGTCATAATGGATAATAGAGATTTTTAGGATTATAGTTTAGATTTTACAATTGATTAAGGAATTGTCTATCTTCAAGACGGTTTTAATTAGGTTTAGCTTCTGACTCATTTTATGATATTTTCTTTAGTAAATTAACTCCTCAAAAGATTATGTTAGGTAAATTTTTTGAAAAACCCAAATCTGATGATAATCCTAGAGTTCCCCCCGGACAATATTTAGCCAAAGGGTTTCCTGTTC
The DNA here is from genome assembly GCA_002110465.1 of unicellular cyanobacterium SU2. Taxonomy (GTDB): domain Bacteria; phylum Cyanobacteriota; class Cyanobacteriia; order Cyanobacteriales; family Microcystaceae; genus Rippkaea. Next base: position 126,159 of record NEED01000081.1, read on the forward strand.
TTACCTACGGAGATACTCCCCAAATTAGTCTCTCTGATTGGTATTTTCGCGTTTGGGGATTAGCCACTCCAAAAACGTTTAATTGGTCAGATTTTATGGCTCTTCCTCATCACAAATTTACCAAGGATTTTCACTGTGTTACTCGTTGGTCTAAATTAGATGTACAGTGGACGGGAATTAAAATTACTGATTTTATGAAGTTAATAGAACTTGATCCCCAAGCTACTCATGTTATGCAACATTGTTATGGAGGATATACCACGAATCTTCCCTTAGAAGATTTTGTACGAGAAGACAATTTTTTTGCTTTTGAATTATTAGGAGAACCCTTATCAGCAGACCATGGCGGACCAATGCGTTCAGTGGTTCCTCATCTCTATGCTTGGAAGAGTGCAAAATGGATTAATGGGTTAGAATTTTTGCTGAAAGATGAGCCAGGATTTTGGGAACGGAATGGTTATCATAGACGGGGAGATCCCTGGCAAGAAGAACGTTATGGAGGTTATTAACTAAAAAGTCAGCAGTTGGGTGGGATTGACCCACCTGATAAATTTAACAACAATAAAATTTGGTTTATAATTTCTTCAGGAGTCAAACTAATATCTATAACCAGAGCATTTTCTGGTTCTTCTAAAGTTTCAAATTGAGACTTTAAGAGTTCACTTTTCATGAAATGCTGTTTTCGCTTTTCTAGTCTTTCTAAAATTTCATCAAAACTTCCTTTAAGGTAAATCCAAATCAGATTCGGATTATTATTGTGTAGGAACTCTCTATAGGAGTTTTTGAGAGATGAACAAGCTATGATTGCTGGTTGTTTATGTTGTTGTAAATTTTGAATCAAATGACTTATGGAGATTAACCAAGGTTGACGATCTTGATCATTAAGGGGAATTCCCTGACTCATCTTTTCAAGATTTTCTGGGGAATGAAAATCATCAGCATCATAAAATGAATAGTTTAAGAGATAACTAAGCTGCTGACCTATGGTTGTTTTTCCTGAACCCGAAACCCCCATTATGATGTAAATGTTAGGATTATTCATTTTAACCATTATTGAAAACTAAATTTAACGATCTACACTTTATTAACTTATGCCCTTACTTATTTTGCTAATAATATTGCTAGTATTTAATTGGATATTTTCTTGTCTATTGGCCATTATTCCTATAATTTTATTTCATTATTTTAGCTCATTGCTATGGACATTATTAGGAATTTCATTATTAATAATAATCAGTTGGTTTTTTGGTGAATAAATAAGATAAATGATATATTAGATGAGAGCATACTTTGGCTGAGTAGAGAATTTAACTGAGTTAGCTTAATTATCAAAAAATAAGTTTCCTGAAATGGATTGTGTTCAAATACTAATCTTTGGTATAAAAACTGAAAACTATCGAGAAATAAGGTAAAATAATAGGGTAATCTAAACCATAGCCATAACTAAAGTTTAGGAGCAATTGCTAAATTTTATCAGAGAAGGTTTAGAAATGTTTTGCATGGTTGATAAATCCTAGAAAAACCAAATAATAACCCTGTGTATTGATTCGGGTCTAGAGAAAGTAGTTGAATATACGGTGAAACCCCCGATTGTCTTCTAAACTTCAGACGGTTAACCCCTTGCAAAAATTCCTAAATTAAGTGTTAAACTCTAACCGCATCTAGTCAAACAACCCTAAACCTCTTAAATTAATTTTTCTGATTAACCATCTCTTTTCACTCAATCACTTGAAAATGAAATCAACCTTACTGACCCCCAGCAATCATAGAACCTCAGAAACAAAGTTAAGATCAGGTGTGAATCCAGTAGAAGCTGATTTAACCAATACGGACACAGACAAAGAAACTGAAAAAAGTGTTGCTTCCGGGAATGGGAATAAAAGTTATGATTTACCCCCCGGAAAACTTGCGTATAAGCTAAAACAGACCCTAGAACATCATCAGGGAGAACGTCAAATTGTTGTCATTCAGGATTTTCCTGATCCTGATGCCCTCTCAAGTGCCTGGGCTTATCAACTTATCGCTCAACCTTATGATATTCACTGCGATATTGTCTATGCAGGAACCCTATCTCATCAAGAAAATATTGCCCTAGTGAAGCTTACAGGACTACCAGCCAAACGATGGAGTGTTAATACCCTAAAAGAACGGGATCTTTCAGTTTATAACAGTTGTGTATTAGTAGATAGTCAAGGGAATACCAGTCAATTAATGCCCTTAGTTAAACAGGCTAAGATTCCCATTATTATTGTCATTGACCATCACAGCAAACAGGGAGACATTAGGGCAGAATTTCTGGATTTACGCCCCCAAATTCGGGCTACCGCCACCATTGTTACCCAATACTTGCAAGCGGGACTGTTAGATTTTAATAGTAGTAATACTATTCATGTTAAGTGTGCCACAGCCTTAATGCACGGGATTCGTTCAGATACAAATAATTTACTTCAGGCACAAGAACAAGACTTACTAGCGGCAGCTTATTTATCTCGGATCTATGATCCCCAGTTACTCAATGCCGTGCTACAATCAGCGCGATCGCGGCGAGTGATGGATGTAATCGAGCGATCGCTGAAAAATCGTCAGACTCAAAACAATGTGTCTATTGCTGGAGTCGGTTATCTACGTTATGAAGATCGAGATGCTATTCCCCAAGCGGCTGATTTTTTAGTCACTGAGGAAAATATTCATACGGCGGTAGTCTATGGCATTATCCACGATCAAGATAACGATATCGAAGTAGTGATTGGTTCTTTGAGAACCAATAAGCTGACCCTTGATCCCGATGAATTCCTGAAAGAAGCTTTAGGAAAAGATAGTCAAGGCCGATACTATGGCGGCGGAAGAGAAATGGCTGGTGGGTTTGAAATTTCCCTTGGTTTTTTAGGGGGAAGCAACGATAACACTAACTACACCAAACTGAAGTGGGAAGTCTTTGATGCTCAAATCAAACAAAAACTCTTACGGTTAGTTAACCCCGAAGATAAAGTAATTCATGCTTGAACAAGAATTCTGTAAGATCAATAAAAGTCCGTTATACGTCTTTTAGGAGGTGTAAGATGACCATTCATCTCAATCACACCATCGTACCAGCCAAGAATAAACAAGCTTCGGCCGAGTTCTTTGCCCATCTTTTCGGACTTAAAGTTGAATCCCCCATCAGTCACTTTGCAGCTGTCCCCATTAATGACACTCTAACGTTTGACTTTGCTGAGCGTGATTGCTTTGAATCCCACCATTATGCCTTTCATGTTAGTGATCAAGAATTTGACGCTATCTTTGCTCGGGTTCAACAAGCGGGTCTTGAATACAGTAGTGATCCCATGCACCAGAAGGTAGGAGAGATTAATCACAGAAAGGGCGGACGTGGTTTTTATTTCTACGACCTTGATGGTCATAACCTCGAATTACTCACCCGTATCTAGTTTAACGCCGAATTGATACATCAGTGAGTAACTCGACCACATCCAAGCCATTCCCAATCACACCAGGGATACTAGGATAACCTGCACTAGCACCGACTAAAAAAAGATTAGATAATTCGGTGCGATAACCTAAACGATTTAATCCCACTTGTTGAGGAATTAATTTAGCTCCATAAATATTTCCTTGAGGTTGTCCTAGATAATATTCGCTAGTGGTTGGAGTGCCATAAATTTTCATCCGAATATGATGATCGATATCAGGAAAGAGATCTCGGACACTGGTCATAATCTGTTGATAAACTTCTCGTTTTTTGGCTTTGTAAGCTGCCCTATCCGTTTCATGAAGCAGTTTAAACGGTTGATAAGGACAGACTGTCGCAATTTCTAGAATATGTTTTCCAGCAGGAGCCATTCCTGGTTCGGCTGATTTTAGAGTGGGACATGATACAAAAATCCAAGGATGATCTAAATTACCATCGAGTTGTTGTTGATAAGCTCGATTGAGATCTCGATCAGGATAATACCAAAGATTCCAATTGCCAAGCTTGTAGCTTTGGGGGGTAAAACTTTCTGCTAACCCAAGATAAAGGTTAAAGGCACTAGCTGAATATTCGTAACCTGTCAGTCGTTGATATTCCGATGAACTTAAGGTTTTAGCTCCCTCTTGCATTAACTCTACCGTCAATTTGGGGTCAAGATCGCTGATATAAGAGCAAGTTGCTTGATAGGTTTTCCCCCCAGCTTTGACTTCTTGGACTTGTTTATTTTTGACTTTAATGTACTCGACTGGGGTTGAATACAAAATTATCCCACCGTTTGAGGCGATCGCGTCAACAATCGTGTTAACAAAGTGTTTAAAATGATATCTAGGATAGTAAGCTCCTTGGGAATAGGCCCAGACCAAGGAGGTATGAGTAATTAAAGCAATTTGATCGGGGGGTAGAGCATAATCTCCACTTTGTCCTGCTAACAAAGCTTGCAGTTTTAGAGACAGTCCCACGCGATTATAAAGATCTTGTAAAGTCCAGTTGCGCCGAGAAAATAGTTCCCAGTATTGAGGTAATTTCCACCAATCTGTCCAATTGAAAGCAAACCAACGAATATATCGGGATAAATGGGTAAGCTCTTGGTGAAGATTTGTTATTTCATCACAATAATCATTAATTGCCTCAGTTTCCTGGGGAAAATGCTCAAGTAACCGATGACGGAGATTTTCCCATCCTAGAGGAATAGCAAAATCCACATCTGGGGTGATCACTCGATCAATGCAGTCACGATCAAGGGAATTAAAGGGAACATCTCGATTGATATAATCAAGGAACTGGGAAATTACCTGACCTGAACCACATTGAGAAATATAATGGACATCAGCGCAGAAGCTATACTCTCCGTAATTGAAAGTATGACAACATCCCCCAGGTAAATAATGTTGTTCTAAAATAAGAACTCGTTTTCCTTGTTGAGTTAAACAGGCTGCCGATGAAAGTCCTCCTAGCCCTGCACCTAAAATAATATAATCAAAAGTTTCCATTTTGTACACCTCTAGCCAACTTTGTTAGCTATTTGTGGGTAATTCTTGAGAAATCTCTTCACTATTCATTATATGAATGAATTAAGAGCTATAATACTTCCCGTTAAAAGGATTGACATATCTTTACTCTTCCCAACTTATTGATCATGACTGAAAAACCCCATCCAGTTTCTCGCAACAATCCTCATAAATCTCGAAAGCCAACGATAAAATCGAGAAAATTTCCATCGAAGCCCACTTTTGACCCGAAAACCTCCCAAGAAGATCGAGAAGATAACGATTTGGTCTATGGTCGCCATTCTGTTTTGGCGGCCTTAGAAAGCGATCGCCAATTAAATCGAATTTGGATTACTAACAAACTCCACTATGATCCCCGCTTTCATTCTCTACTTCAAACGGCTAAAGCCAAAGGAACCGTAATTGATGAGGTCAACATTCAACGGCTTAATCAAATTACCTCTGGGGGAAATCATCAAGGGGTAGCAGCCCAAATTGCTCCTTATAATTATCAAGACCTCGATGAGTTAATTACTCAAGCGAAAGCCAGTACAGATGAGCCAGTCATTGTCATTGCCGATGGGATTGCTGATCCCCATAACTTAGGAGCAATCATCCGCACAGCCGAAGCATTAGGGGCGCAAGGCTTAGTGATTCCTCAACGACGAGCAGCTGGAGTGACTTCTACGGTCACCAAAGTAGCGGCAGGGGCATTAGAATCTTTTCCGGTCGCTAGGGTCGTTAATCTCAGTCGAGCTTTAGAAACCTTAAAATCGGCTGGTTTTTGGATTTATGGCACGGCGGCTGAGGGAGGTAAACTGTTACACAGTATGGAACTTCGAGGGGCGATAGGATTGGTTATAGGCTCTGAGGAAAATGGGTTAAGTTTATTAACGCAACGCTGTTGCGATCAACTGATCTCTATTCCTTTAGGAGGAAAAACGCCGAGCTTAAATGCTTCTGTAGCTGCGGCTATTACTCTTTATGAAGTCTATCGTCAACGTTGGTCAGATAAGCTTTATTTAGAGTCTGTATCAGACGCTACAGTAAAAAGAACTGACTTATAAGTATAACTCATTAATACATGACAGAGTTTTTAGGAAAACTTCAAAAAAAATCATAATTTATCGTTAGAATAACACATTAAAACTGTATAAAGCCAATGAGGATAAAACAACCAATGCTGAAAGTGTTGAATTTTTTGGGACTAGCTTACTGGGTAGAGATTATTACAAAAACTCCACAATGTACTTACTATTTTGGTCCATTTGCCAGTAAAGAATCGGCACAGGTGAGCTATGAAGGTTATCTAGAAGATCTACAAGCTGAAGGAGCGCAGGAAATTCAAGTAATTGTTAAACGATGTAAGCCAAGTAATTTAACTATTTTTGATGAAAAAGAAGAGATTCAAAAATTTCAAAGGATCTCTCGCCTAACCCGTCAAGCATCTTAAAATAAAAAATAATTAGACTACCTTCATTCCCCATCCTGAACGCTTAGGTGGGGATTTCTGATCTTAATTTTAGGTTGAAGTGACACTCCTCCCGACATTGATATGTGTAGGTACAGCGCGGGCTTACCTACCTCACGAGCGGACATTACTGTTTCATTGGTCTTTTCTAGATACACAAATTTTGCCATTTACATATCCCCTTCCAGATACCTCCACAGTCGGCGCTATCAACTATCTATCGGCTGTAATGTATCGAGTTTTCATCCAGAAAAACTTTTCTACCCGTTTCGGTGCTTCTTAGCATTTTTGATTGTCTGGGGCAATCTAGGGATGCGATCTCTACTAGCTAGAGCGATGGGGTTCGCCCTTTAATTTATTAGCCTGTTTCCAGGTGTCGGTTAGACTCGTTCTATTTTACTTTTGGCTGGCTTGTTTGTCAATTGTCGGGGCATCGAACCCCTCAATTGACCGCCTCTCCCGTCGAAGACGCGCGGACTCGAAGAGCGACGAAGTCTAGCACCCCGATGCTGATTCTCAAGACAGCACGGGGCTTCTCGGCGTTAAGCTAAATCTACTTAATTTGTCTTCAAAGGAAAAACTTATGAGTGAGGCTCTCCAAATAATACCAAAGAACAAGTGAGTTTTTTCAATAATTCTGTCGTTAAATCACTAACCCCTAACCCCCCTGCGGTTCGACGGCGAAATGAACGCAAAATTACTAAATCAAAGGCACTAGAAGCACGAAGAATTACCTTAGCCACATCATCATGGGAGATGACTTTAATTTTACATTTAACCGATAATCCACTTTGATCGATAACTTGGGTTAATTCCTGTCTAAAGAGGGCAATTTGTACCGCCGAAGAAGAGCGATCGCAAACGTGGAGTAACGTCACCGATGCTTGATTAGCATTGGCAAATAATTGGGCAAACTCGATCACATTAATGGTGGCAGGACTCAGATTTTTCACGGGAACCAGCAAGCGATGAAGATTATCAGGTTGATCTAAAAGACGCATCACTGCCACAGGACAATGAGACGACCAAAATACACTATCAATAACATTGCCAAATAACCGCGCCCGTAACCCCGTATTCTCACTCCACCCCATAATAATTAAACTGGCATCCTGTTCTCTGGCAGTGCGACTGATCCCATGAGCCACATCATCATCAATGCGGATGATGGGTTCAGCTTCTACTTGAAACTCCTGACTAATTTCTAAGGCGCGATTGAGTAAGGTTTGACTGCGTCTAAGGTTACTGTTTAATTGGGCATCATCCATATGAACATAGGCTGAGGCAATAGACACCGGAACAATAATTCCTGATTCATGACGGGCTAATAAGGCTCCCATGGCAATTAAATCTCGTTGGGTGCGAGGATTATAAATAGGAATAACCACCGTAAACGGAGCAAAAGACATTTCTGATTGCAACTGAGGTAACCATTCGTCTAAACTGGTTTCTTCTAGTTCCGAATCTAATTCTCTAGAGGTTGTGGGTAAGGGGATTTTTTTGCCAAATTGTGCCGTTAAAATCGGTCCTAAGATTGAAGTGACTAACATTAAAACAATCACTGTATTAAACACTGCCTCATTAATCAATCCTTCCCCAGCCACATTTTTAGCTTCATAAGCAGCTAAGGCCGCAGCTAAAGTAGCAGCCACTTGGGGTAAGGATAAAGACCACATCGTCAGTCCTTCGTGCCAACTATAGCGATAAAGGACTTTAGCAGTTAAGGCCGCCAAAAGTTTAGCCACAATTAAGCCGCCAACAATACCAATAACTAAGGGGAATTCTAATTGAATGGTGTTAATAAAAGCAGGAATATCCAATAACAAGCCCATTCCCACGAAGAAAAAGGGAATAAACAGGGTTCCCCCTACAAATTCAACTTTTTCTTTAACCGGCCCATCTCCCACCACGTCGTTCACCGCTAACCCCGCTAAAAATGCCCCGACAATTTTATCAACGTTGATAGCTTGCGCCCCTACTGAAGCCAGAAATACCGCTAATAACACGAATAAAAATTGATTACTTTCTTCATCCCCTGTACGACGAAAATATTCCTGTCCTACCCAATCTAAGCCAAATAAGACGGCCGTTGCGTAAATAGCTAAGGACAACAGTTGAATGACAAGACTCGTTGTCGAAAATTCTCCCCCGTGAATGGAAACACAGATAGCTAAGATTAACAAGGCAGCAATATCCGTGAAAATGGTTGCCCCAATTGTGACCATCACTGATTCATTTTTGACAATTCCTAGCCGTTGTACGATGGGAAATCCTAATAAGGTGTGAGAGGCTAACAAAGAACCAATTAAAATCGAAGAATTCCAACCAAAACCAAAATATCGCCCCACTAAAGACCCTAAAAGTAAGGGAATAAAAAAGGTCATTGCCCCAAACCCAAGGGAACGATCTTTGTTTTTGCGAAATTCCCCCATGTCGATTTCTAGACCGGCCACAAACATTAAATAAATTTTGCCAATGTCTGAAAAGAGTTTAATGCTTTCAGAGTCGGCATCGAGAAACTTGAGGCCATTTTCTCCTAAGATGACGCCGGCAAACAACAGCCCAACTAATCCAGGAAGTCGTAATTTCTCAAAAATGGGTGGTAGGGTCAAAACTACCAGCAAAAGAATGGTAAATGACACTAAGGGATTGTTAGAAATGACTGATAAGTTGTTAATCATTGTTAACTTATAAATGAGCATTGTAAATGCACAACAGCTTAGTGAATCCCCAATTTTAGGTCAATTTTAAGCAGGTGCAAGTTCACAGGATCATCTTAAATAGTTTCTATCATCAGAATAGTATTTTATTTATGATTATGATTTATTTTGCGAATTAACCAATAACTGATAGAAAGACCTAAACTAGCAGCAGCTAATGCTAATAAATCTGACTTTTCATATTTAACGGGATCAAAAATGATGATTTTTCGAGCAACGGCAATTAAGGCAGTTACCACCACTAATTCCACTTGAACAATATGCTTTCTCAGATAAGCAGTAATATTCTCTAATAGTTCTAAAGCTATCAAAATATTGAGAAATAAACCAAAAATTTCAATGAGCGTTTGACCAAAAAAGCCAACAGGTTCTCTAGTAAATAAGTCTTGTGAGAGAACAAGAACAAGGTCAGAAAGTGAAACAAAAATAACAATAATTAAAGCAATAGATAAAACTTTAGAGACAATATTCTCGATCAAGTGAATAAATTTTAAGAAATTTTCATCTTTAAACATTTTTATAAATTTTTTCATCATCTAAAACTTGTTGGTTAACGAAAGAAGCTATTACCGTTAAAAAAATCCCCAATAATATTGAGGATATTTGTAAGCATCTAATTGTATCGTAAAAAAGTCCCAAGAGGAAAAGAAACCATAAAATAATCAATTTTCTATCCTCTTATCTTGCCTCCACGAATTAATCTGGTTTAATGGAGCGATCGCTTGAGGAAACTTGTGAACTAAAAGTAGAATCATCTGTGATAGAAGATTGATTATCTGTAAACTGACTCTCACTTGCATTCATCTGTTCATTAATTTCTTGAAGTGTAGCACCATTGAGTTTAGCAACCGCAAGATGTAAGGCAGCAACTCGACTATCAAAGCGATTTTGTAGAGGAATACGCTGAAAGATATCAAACTTTTGTAACCGTTCTTTAATCTTAATATTAGCCCCAACGATGTATACTTCCATTGATTTATTCGTGGCTTCATCGATCATCTTTTCAATGGCCAAAGTTGCCGTGACTCCCAACAACGGAACCCCACTTAAATCAATAATTAGAGCATCATAATTATCGAGAATTGCCTGTCGTTGAGTAATTGCTTTGGCTGCCCCAAAACTCATCGGACCACTCAAATCTAAGAGCATGATTCGTCCGTTGGCTTCTTCCATAAAGTGCTTACTGATATCACATGATAGGGTCTCATCATCAGGGGCATCAATGGCTTTAACCCGATCAGATTGAATATCTGCTAAGCGTTGAATGGTTAAAACATTAGCCACAAATACTCCAAGACCAACCGCCGTAATCAAGTCATAAAAGACAGTGAGCAGCATTACCCCATACATGATAGATGCGGCTTTAATCGAAAGTTTATGAGCGCGTTTTAAGAATTTCCAGTCAATAATATCAATCCCCACCTTCAGAGCAATCCCCGCTAACACAGCTAGGGGAATATTCTTGGTTAAAGGGGCAGCCCAAAGTACCACAATGAGCAAAATAAAAGCTCGACTCAATCCAGATAAGGCAGTCCGTCCCCCTGCTTGGATATTAACCACTGTTCCCATGGTAGCCCCTGCCCCAGGAAGTCCCCCACACAACCCAGAAACTAAGTTACCAATTCCTTGACCGATTAACTCTTTATCAGAGTTATGGTGAGTTTGGGTTAAGCTATCAGCAATCACGGAGGTTAATAAGGCATCAATACAACCAAGCATTCCTAAAACAAGACCATCAACTAACATTTCATTAAGTTGGTCGATAGAAAAGACAGGAAGATGTAACTGAGGAAGTCCGGTCGGAATTTCACCAATGATACGGATATCCGTTCCCGATAAAAAGAAAACCGCAATTAACGTTCCTGCTACGAGGGCGATTAATTGGGGGGGAACAAACTTTTTAAGTCGAGAAGGCATCAGGTAGAGAATAGCTACTGTTAGCAATCCTAAACCTGTTTCAGCAGGGCTGAGGGTGGTGATAAAATTGGGTAACGCTTTTAAAGCCCCAATGACTCCTCCTCCAGGGTTAGCATGGCCGAGAAACGGTCCAATTTGAAGAATAATCAGAATTAGTCCAATCCCTGACATGAACCCTGAAATTACTGTATAGGGCATTAGGGTGACATATTTCCCTAACTTTAATAACCCGAAGATGATCTGAAAAATCCCCGCTAACATGACAACGGTAAACGCCATGGCTAGACCATTTTCTGGGTTTTGTGCCACCAGTGTCGTTACAACGGCAGTCATCACTACAGTCATCGGTCCGGTGGGTTCAGAAATTAAGGTAGGGGTTCCGCCAAATAGGGCGGCAAAAAATCCGATTAGCACTGCCCCCCAGAGTCCAGCGATCGCTCCTGCACCAGAAGCCACCCCGAAAGCCAAAGCCATTGGAAGAGCAATTACAGCAGCAGTAATTCCACCAAAGAGATCCCCCTGTAAGTTCCGAAAATGTATACGGTTAGTAATTTGCATAATTTAACGTTAATTATCTTCCTACAATGATTATATAGATTCCAGTGTTTATATTCTTGTGTTTACGTTGATGTAAACTTCTGAATTTCCTTTTGTTATCGTTTGCTATTCAAGGCTATAGTCATAGGAAAAGGACTTATTTTTTCTCCTAAACGCCTAGCATAAAGCCGGTAATCAAAGCTTATTATAACCTTAGTGTAAACCAAGCCACTCCGTTAATGCTTTGACTTAACTGATACTAAATCTAGTTGGTGACAGCCTTTCGTTTAAGATTACCATGCCCTAGTAGAAAATTGTTACGTCTTAGAAAGCCCTCCTGTAGAAAAGCTATGTTCTCAAACAGAATAGTATGAAAGTTTTTAAAGAAAGTTCTCAAGACTCCCCTTATATCCCATATGTCTTGTATTCCGTTATTTATTATTTGTCATGTAACTCTTAGTTGATTTTCATCTTCTACTCAGGTTTGTAAACTTTTATAGGAAGAGTCAAACAAATAAAGATCAGCAAAATCGGTTAATTTTTGAAAAGCTAAGCGGTTATCTGTTAATTCTGTGATCTCTGTTTTATCAACTTTGTGAGGTTTAAAGATGTATAAATCATCAACATTATGGCTCAGTCTATGTCTCAGTAGTTTAGTAATGACAGTTTCTCTTGTGGCTGGAACATCCGCTAGAACTTTTGCAACTCCTAATGAGGAAATCTCGCAGCTAAATGCTTGTGCAGGGAAAAATCCTTGCGCTTCGGCTAACCCCTGTGCCGGCAAGCAGGAAAATGTCGGAGGTCCTTTAGCCAGAAAACTTCAAGGAAAACCTGTTGTTGTTGATATTTATGCCAGTTGGTGTTCTGCTTGTAAAAATATTGCACCCACCATGTCTGAACTTAAAGAAGAGTATGCTGGAAAAGCTCACTTTGTTGTTCTAGATGTTAGTGATAAATCTAAAGCAGCCGAATCTGCCAGACAAGCGCGAGAGTTGGGTTTAAGCCGTTTCTTTGAGGCGAATAAGTCACAAACAGGTATGGTTGCCATTATAGATCCTGATACAGGCAATCTGTTAATACAACATCGTAATAATGCCAATAAGTCGGCTTATACATCTGTACTCAATTCTGCCCTTTCTCAAAAGTAATTCAACGTAATTCATTGATCAAAAAGTGTAATAGGCAATGGGTTTAACTCTGCCAGAAAATCGAGGGTTTTAGACTTCGTGTGCTTCAGAGCTTAATGATTATCTTCGGTCAAGGGAATCAAAGACTATTTGTCATTTGACTATTCCCTATGGCCTATTTCCCTTTGCCTTTTCCTAGATGGTTTCAGGAGAACTTTATGGTAAAAATTAAAGACATATCAAGAAAAATTTCAACTCCACGACGGTCTAAGATCTCAAAACAATGGTTGATTTACGGCGTATTAGGATTGCTTACTTTAATTGTCGTTATCACTTTGGGTTCGGTAATCAGCCATCCCATCGAACGAGTTATTTCCATCATGGAAAATAGCTACAAACAGTGGTTTGAGAACCAAAATACATCTAATCCTTTTATTTTAATGATTTTAGCATTTTTAGGGGGATTATTAGCCAGTGTTTCTCCCTGTATCTTGGCATTACTGCCTGTAAATCTAAGCTATATTGGCACACTTAACATTAAATCTCGTTGGGATGCGTTTACAAAAGCGGGCTTATTTGTTCTAGGAGCCATCACCATATTAAGTCTATTTGGCTTAGTCTCCTCTTTCGCTGGAGCCGTTATGGTGGAGTACCGAGGCTACATTAATATTGTAGTCGGACTAATTATGGGCGTTATGGGGCTGTGGTTAATGGGGATAGTTCAGTTGCCTTTACCACAGATGAACATCAATCTTCCTAATGCAGGTCCCTACGGCGTAGGTTTAACCTTTGCTTTAGTCAGTTCACCTTGTGCCAGCCCAGTGTTATTTGCCGTATTAGCAGCCGCAGCCGGAACGGGTTCTCAAATTCTAGGAACATTAACGATGGTTAGCTATGCCTTCGGTTATACCATGCTGATTTTCTTGGCGAGTTTGTTTACAGCACTGGCAAAACAGAGTAAACAGTTGCTGAAGCATTCTGAGATCATTATTCGATTGGGCAGTGTAGCTTTGATGATGACGGGAACATACTACTTATTTACAGGGACTCAGTGGTTTGTTGGTGGTTAAATTAATTGCGCGGTGATCGCGGGCAAGCTTCTCAATAGCAGTTTTCAGTTGGGTGTATCAATATTGAAGTAAAGTTGAGTGTACTTCGACAAGCTCAGTAACAGGGAAGTGTGGGAAGTTCAGAAGTAGCAATAGAATAATGACTTGTCAATTTTCAAGGCATCGAACCGTTCGGATTTTGGCGTGATCTCAGTCGAACTCTGACGCTCACGGAAGCCCCTCAATTGACTCGCCTCTCATCCCTGCGTTGTAACGATCACAACAGCGCAGGGCTTCTCGGCAAAAAGCTAACGATGAGAGTGTTAGTATGCTTTCCTTAATTAACTTGATACCTTATCGTAAATAAGAGACAGAGAACTATTTAAGGGGAGAAATGCTGACTATTGCCTCTTCTAACCCCCTAATTATGAAAGCTGAAGGAGATCCCATCATGACAAAACCTACGATCTTAGTAACAGGAGGGGCAGGATATATCGGTTCCCATGCGGCACTTGCTCTACAACAGTCAGGATACAACGTGATTATCTTGGATAATCTAACTGAAGGACATCCTGAATTAGTCAAAGAGGTATTGCAAGTTGAACTCATCGTAGGAGATACAAATGATCGCCTGTTACTCGATCAGCTTTTTTCTAACCATGATATTGCTGCTGTGATGCATTTTGCCGCTTACATTGCTGTTGGGGAATCAGTAACTAATCCTAGTCGCTATTATCGTAATAATGTGGTGGGAACCCTTACCCTATTAGAAGCGATGATCGCTGCTAACGTAAACAAGTTTGTTTTTTCTTCTACTTGCGCTATCTATGGAATGCCTCAAGAAATTCCGATGACAGAGAACCATCCTCAAGATCCCTTGAGTCCCTATGCAGCTAGTAAGGCGATGGTAGAACAAATCTTACGGGACTTTGATCGAGCCTATAATTTAAAATCCGTGGCTTTTCGCTATTTTAATGCTTCAGGAGCCGATCCCAAGGGAAGGTTAGGAGAAGATCACCATCCCGAAACCCATTTAATTCCTTTGGCTTTATTAACCGCGTTGAAACACAGAAAGTCTCTGTCTATTTTTGGCACAGATTATGATACCCCAGATGGAACAGCCGTTAGAGATTATATTCATGTTAATGATCTGGCCTCAGCCCATGTTTTAGGATTAGAATATCTCTTAAAAGGAGGAGACAGTAATGTTTTTAATTTAGGAAATGGTAATGGATTTTCTGTGCGGGAAGTGATTGAAACCGCTAAAAAAGTAACAGACATTGATTTTCCAGTTCAAGAGAGCGATCGCCGTGTAGGAGATCCACCTATTTTAGTGGGAAGTAGTGAAAAAGCCCAAACTACCCTAGGTTGGAAATCCCAATATTCAGACTTGGAAACGATTATTAATCATGCTTGGCTTTGGCATCAAAAACGTCATGGCAATTCAAATAAGTAAAATACAAGATCAATCTAGACAATTAAAGAAATCTAAAATAATGACTGATCAAACTGAGCAAATAGAAATCATTATTCAAAATATGGGGGAAGCTATAATTGCAACGACAAATACAGTAGAAACCTTAGCGGAAAAACTCAATGATATTTCTGATAAAATCCAACAACAAGAAAATCAAATTCAACAGCAAGGATATCAAATATTCGCTTTAACTGAGGCGATACAAACCTTAGTAGATAGTCAAAGCCAATCTCAAGATCAGTTAACTCAACTCACCGACTTACTGCAAACCTTAGTAACAACTCTTAACTCTCCTAATTAGTTGCAATGAATCAGACAAAAAATATATTGATAAAAACTGTCTCTTTAGTTTTTTTTCTGAACTTAATCTTGGTTAGTTGTGCTGAGAATAAAGTTTCTCAATGCCAAAAAATTATTTTAATAACTCAAAAGATCGCTAAAGAAAGCGAAACTAATCGTCAAACAGAAGATATTCAGAAAGCCCTACAAGTTGCTGACTCTTTTGATGAAGCAGCAGAGGAAATGAAAAATTTGGCAATAACTGATGAACAATTAGTTAAATACCAACTCGGTTTTGCTGCTATTTATCAAGGATACGCGCAAACGACCCGACAATTCATATCAGCGTTACAAAAAAAAGA
Organism: unicellular cyanobacterium SU2; assembly: GCA_002110465.1. Taxonomy (GTDB): domain Bacteria; phylum Cyanobacteriota; class Cyanobacteriia; order Cyanobacteriales; family Microcystaceae; genus Rippkaea. The sequence goes on from NEED01000081.1 coordinate 142,051, forward strand.
CATTAACACTGTTAAATTAATGCAACAGAGATTAAAACAATTAGGACAAAAAGAACCAGAACTTGGTAATGAAATGAATAATTATTGTCAATCTGAATAACCTACTATTCAGGGCTATTTCATTCTAAAAAGTGCTAAAATATGCTTTAAATTCCGCTAATTTTTCTTGTTCTGTCATGGGATTTTATCTCCAAACTTTCACATCTAGATTATACAATACATCTGACTAAGAATGCCTTTAAATATTTCTTATTGAAGGATTTTTATTGAACAAATAAGTAAACTTCTTATTAATTAGTCGTCTCATTTTTAAAAGTAAGTCTTGCTTCTGTAAATTCTTTTATCACAGCATAAAAGTGGGCTTGTATAGCCCACCCTACAAAACGAACTTAACTCTTCTCTACCTCCGCAACCATTAATAAGGTTTTTAACACAGAATCAGGGTTTAAACTCATCGAATCAATTCCCAATTCAACTAAGAATTTAGCAAACTCTGGATAGTCACTCGGTGCTTGGCCACAAATGCCAATTTTACGACCTTTTTTCTTAGCCGTTTCTATTGCTAACTTAACCATTCGTTTAACGGCTTCATTGCGTTCATCAAACAAACGAGCCACTAAAGCCGAATCTCGATCTAACCCTAATGTAAGCTGAGTTAAATCATTTGATCCAATGGAAAATCCATCAAACACTTCGGCAAATTCATCAGCTAAAATTACGTTACTGGGTAACTCACACATCACATAAACTTGCAACCCATTAATCCTTTGCTTAAGTCCATGTTTTGCCATTTCTTTTAATACTAATCTTCCCTCATCAGGAGTGCGACAAAACGGAATCATAGGGATAACATTAACCAACCCCATGTCATCCCTAACCATTTTCATCGCGGCACATTCTAAAGCAAATGCTTCCCGATATTTAGGGTCATAATAACGAGACGCACCACGCCACCCTAACATGGGGTTATCTTCTTTGGGTTCAAATTGACTTCCCCCTAAAAGATTGGCATATTCATTGGATTTAAAATCCGACATTCGCACAATCACCGGTTTAGGATAAAAAGCAGCCGCAATTGTTGCAATACCCCTGGCTAATTTATCCACAAAAAACTGGGGTTTATCCTGATAACGTTGGGTTAATTCATTAATTTGATCTTTGACTGCTTCATCTTTGAGTTCATCAAACTTCAATAAAGCCAACGGATGGGCTTGAATATGGTTAGCAATGATAAACTCTAAACGGGCTAAACCTACCCCTTGCGCGGGAATTCCTGCTAAGGAAAACGCTTTTTCTGGGTTGCCTACATTCATTAAAATTTGTGTACGGGTTTGGGGTAAATTATCTAAAGGGGTTTCCTTAACTTCAAAGGGCAATAACCCTTGATAAACCTTTCCTTCATCTCCCTCACTACAACAAACGGTTATCTTCTGACGGGTTTTAATCTTGTCGGTAGCATCCCCACAACCAACAATAGCTGGAATTCCCATTTCACGAGCGATGATAGCAGCATGACAGGTTCTTCCCCCTTGGTTAGTCACAATTGCGCTGGCTTTCTTCATAATGGGTTCCCAGTCAGGATCAGTCCGGTTTGTTACCAAGACTTCTCCTTCTTTAAACTGGTCAATTTTGTCCGCGCTGAGGATCACCCTGGCTTTTCCTTGACCAATGGATGCCCCTACACTGCGTCCGATGGCCATAACTTCACTATGGTCTTGGAGGTGATAGGTTTTCAGGATATTCCCTTGTTTTTGAGATTGAACGGTTTCAGGCCGCGCTTGAACAATGTAGAGATCCCCTGTCTGACCATCTTTTGCCCATTCAATATCCATGGGGGTATAGGTTCCCCGTACCTGAGAATAGTGGTCTTCGATAATGCAAGTCCACCGACCAAGGGTTAGAATTTCCTCATCGGATAAACAGTATTTTTGCTGTTCTTGGGGTAAAACTTCGACGTTTTTCGTCAATTTTGTGCCGCCTTCGTCATAAACCATCTTCACTGCTTTGGTTCCTAATCGTTTTTCTAAAATAGGACGATAGCCTTCTTTAAGAGTGGGTTTAAATACATAATATTCATCAGGGTTTACCGACCCTTGAACCACGTTTTCTCCTAACCCATAGGCGGCGGTGATCAAAGCAGCATTTTTAAACCCCGTTTCGGTGTCGATGGAAAACATTACCCCTGCGGTGGCTAAGTCCGAACGCACCATTTTTTGTACCCCGACAGATAACGCTACTTGAAAGTGATCGAACCCGTTGCGATGGCGGTAGGAAATAGCGCGGTTAGTAAAAAGAGAGGCGAAACAACGATGACACGCATCTAACACTCCTTTGAACCCGTGGACATTCAGGTAGGTTTCTTGTTGTCCAGCAAAACTGGCTTCGGGTAAGTCTTCGGCGGTGGCACTAGATCGCACGGCTACATCGATCGTCTGACATTCAATTTCGTATTGTTTTCGTTCTTCAGGACTCAGGTTATCGCAAACACTCGCATCATATCCATAGCGTTCACACATTTGTTTGTAAGCATCGGCGATCGCCTCTTGTAAGTCTTGAGGAAATGGGGTATTTAAAATTAAAGAACGCGCCCGTCGTCCTTTTTCTTGTAAATTAGTCACATTATTAACATCAAGATCGGCGAAAAGATCTCGTAATTTCGTTTCTAATCCTGCTGATTTGATAAAATAACGATAGGCATAGGCAGTCGTTGCAAACCCTGTGGGAACCTTCACCCCTTTAGGTTGCAATTGTTGGATCATTTCTCCAAGGGATGAGTTTTTTCCCCCTACTAAGCCAACATCTTGACTACTCACTTCTTCAAACCACAAAATCAAAGCGGTTTCTCTTTGAGCGGTTGGAGTCTTTTCAAAAGTTGTTGTTACCATAAGTATTTATCTTTAATTCTTAGTTTCAGTTTAACGATCTTTTTTTGAAAATAATTGTTTTGTTTCGATTTATTTACAGGATGGGTATTTGTTTTAAGCGTTTATAATAGTTGCTTTTTATTAATAAAAAACTTTAATTTTTCTAAAAAAATTATTATTTTTATGGTATAATCCAAAGGGAATCTATTCAAAATAATAAGCTATGTCAATCAAGTAAAATTATCGATAATTTTGAAATTAGGTTAACTCATATGGTAGCATTAACCCGCAAGCGTTTCACGATAGAAGACTATCATCGATTAGGGGAGTTAGGTTTTTTTGAAGAAACCGAAAGGGTCGAGTTAATTCGGGGAGAAATTATTACAATGCCAACCAAGAAAACTCCTCACTCAGTTTGTAATACTCGTTTAGTCAGTCAACTAATTACAATGTTAGGGGAAAAAGCGATTATCCGAGGGCAAGAACCTATTATGATTCCTCCTGATAGTGAACCGCAACCCGATGTAGTCATTGCCATTAATAAACCGGATGAATATTTATCTTCTCACCCTTATCCCCAAGATATTTTATTACTCATTGAAATTTCAGACTCAACCTTAAAATATGATCGAGAAACGAAGTTATCTCTTTATAGTGAAGCAGAAATTAAAAATTACTGGATTATCAATTTAGTTAATAATTACTTAGAAGATTATCAAAAACCCTTTCAAGATTTACAAGGAAATTTTAGTTATGCTAACAAGGAAATTTTTTTACCAGATAGTCAAATAAAGATTCCAGGTTTTCCTGATATATGTTTAGATTTAAGAAAAGTATTTCCTAATAGTTACATCACCCAATAACTATTTATAAAGTCATCCTCAAGACTATTGTATAATAAATAGTCACTTTAATTCATCTGCCAGGGATAACTAATAACGCTTAATGCCCCTTGATTTTCGTAATCTTAATACTTTCTGGGCTTCTTTGATCGCAGAAACCCTATATCGTTTAGGACTCACCACAGCTATTATTTGCCCAGGGTCTCGGTCAACACCTCTTACAGTCGCTTTTGCTGCCCATCCGAATATTGATGCCATTCCTATTTTAGATGAACGCTCGGCCTCTTTTTTCGCACTAGGGATCGCTAAACGCACCCATACCCCCGTTGCGATCATTTGCACGTCAGGGACGGCCGGGGCGAATTTTTATCCCGCCGTTATTGAAGCAACCGAAAGTCGTGTCCCCCTCTTAATTTTCACGGCTGATCGTCCTCCAGAATTACGCCATTGTCACGCCGGACAAGCCATTGATCAACTGAAACTTTATGGTAATTATCCCAACTGGCAAACCGAGTTAGCCATTCCTGCGGTGGAAATGGGGATGTTACGTTATTTACGACAAACCATCATTCATAGTTGGGAACGATCGCGCTTTCCTACACCAGGAGTTGTCCATCTTAATTGTCCGTTTCGTGACCCTTTAGCCCCTATTATTCAACCAGAAATTCAACAGCTATTCGAGAATTTTAAGGTTGATCATTTCTTTGATGGTGTGACAAATTCTCACTCTATTTTTACCTTCCCCTCCCTATCTTTGCCCTCTCAATGGTTGTTTAAACAACGGGGAATAATTATTGCGGGGGTTGCCCATCCGAAGGATGCTCAAAAGTATTGCCAGGCGATCGCCAATTTAGCCCAATTCCTTAACTATCCTGTCTTAGCAGAAGCCTTATCCCCCGTGAGGAATTTTGCCCATTTTAATCCTAATTTAATTACTACCTATGATTTGATGTTACGCAATCAGGAATTAGCCCAGAATTTAGTTCCTGATATCGTGATTCAAATCGGAGATTTTCCCACCAGTAAAGAACTGCGAAGTTGGTTAAAAACCATTGAACCTGAACATTGGATTATTGAACCAAGTCCTGAAAATATTGACCCTTTGCATAATCAAACTTCTTATTTAAGAATAGAAATTGAACAGCTTAAATTAGATACAATTAAAACTCAACCTAAGCAACCTAATAATTTATTTTGGTTAAAACAATGGCAAGAAATAGAACACAAAGCAAGACAAACAATTAATAAAACTTTGATATCAGTTAACTTTTTTTTAGAAAGTAAAATTTCTTGGTTACTGCCTCAAATTTTATCTAAAGGAACTCCAATTTTTATTGCTAATAGTATGTCCGTTAGAAATGCTGAATTTTTTTGGCAACGGAACTCTAATCAAATTATTCCCTATTGTAATCGAGGAGCAAATGGTATTGATGGAACGTTATCAACCGCTTTAGGAATGGCTTATCAGGCAAAAAGTAGTGTTATGTTAACAGGAGATTTAGCCCTAATTCATGATATAAACGGATTTTTAATTAATCACAAATTTCAAGGACATTTGACAATTATTTTAATTAATAATAATGGGGGAGGAATTTTTGAAATGTTACCGATTTCTCAATTTAATCCTCCCTTTGAAGAATTTTTTGCCACTCCTCAAAGTCTGGATTTTTCTCAACTGTGTCAAACTTACAAAGTTTTCTATAAAAAAGTAACAGATTGGCAACAACTCAAACAACTATTAAATCCATTGCCCCATCAAGGAATTCGCCTTTTAGAAATACAAACTAATCGAAAAAAAGATGCTTTATGGTTAAATAATGAACTTAATAGATTAGCCAACAATCTAATCTGAAACCTAAAAAATTAGAGACATTATCTATCAACGTCTCTAGAGAAAATATATAATTAAAGATTAAAGATTAAAGATTAAGCAACACTTTGACAGATAGTAGCTGTTAGGGAAGCATCTGGATCAAGTAGATTAGGAAATCCTCGTTCAATCGTTTTCACTTGAATCTGTTGCGCTTGCAAAGAAGTTTTTAAGATAGCTAAGGCTTGTTCTGGATTACCTTGACCACAGAAAAACAAATCAGCGGCAAAATAACCATATTCAGGCCAGGTATGAATAGCAATATGGGACTCAGCTAAGGTGGCTGTAGCAGTAACACCGTGGGGACTAAAATGATGGACACATAAATCAATTAGGGTCGCTTCCCCTGCGGTAATTCCTTCTAGGAGTGCATGGCGAATTCGTTCGGGGTCGTTGAGGAGGTCTGGTGGTGCTTGCCAAGCATCGACAATCAAATGAGTTCCCAATTTTATCATTCTTTAATTAATCCGTAATGATTTACCCTTCCAAGATATCTAGGTATAGCATAATTGAGGTAATAAACTCAAGTATTTATAGGAAGATTTTCACAAATTTTCTGACAATTAGGATTATTCCCGATACAAATGTCAGTTAAGAATAGTCTAAGCTAAAATAAACCAATTTAAGAGGGCTTTAATATGGAACTTGAGCAAATTAAAACCATGATAGAAAGAGCTTTAGCTGATGGACGACTATCTAGACAAGAAAGTGAAGCCATCAAAGCTGCCATCTATTCCGATAAAAAAGTCACCAAAGAAGAATCCCAGTTATTTCGAGAACTTCAAAACCAAATTTTTAACGGAGATATTGTGCTTGAAGATTAAGCAAACTTTTTGATTGATTTAAGGGCTAAGAACTTTTAGCCCTACTTGAAATCATCTTAGGGCGTTGGGGGAGTTGAATTGGGATTAGAAGAAGACGAAGAGTTGCCATTGGGAATGGTTTCGGTAGATGTTTGTGGTGGTCTAGGTTCAGGTTCACGGACTTCGGGAATGGGAAAGAAAAATAAAATCAAGGCCATTAAGGCAATGCTTCCTATCCCCAAGGTAGCTGGAACTGCTCGTTGTACTAACGGTTCATCAGGGGGACGATATCGCCTCGATACTGGCTGTAACTGCAAGGTAAAATCAGGCAATGTGCGGCTATCAGCGAAAAACTGATCAATACTTTCAACTAAATCAAATAATTGAACAGTGTTTAATTCTAATTCCACTCGAGATTGACCACCCTCGTCATGAGGTTGCCATGCTAAGCGATGAAAATCGGTTCCTTCGATTTTTTCTAGATGAATCGGATCTTCATCTCCTTGGCTATCTTGAGGGTGAGGGATACCACTGAGATATCCTTGGGCATAAGCACTGGCAACTTTAGCCAAATTTTCTAGAAACGTCCGTCCTCCTTGAAGTGTTTGGGAAATTCCCACAAAACGGCATTCAGCATTGACTAAAATTGACAAAAGAGGGCGACTATCAGCAGAATCAGTCCCAGTCACACTATCACTTAATCCCTCTAACCTTAGAGTGCAATTGGGTAAACTATATTGTCGTTGGATGTTCATGCCACCTCCCCATCAAATAAGCTAATCCAAAACCGTTGCATTCCAGTGGTTCCGGTACAAAACAAGAGTTGTTTTAATAAAAATAGAGCCAATTCATTTAATTCATCATTGGAAGCTAGATAAACTGAAACTTTAGCACGACGGGGATTCATCCGACTTTGGAAATGGGCGCGAAATTGATCTAAATATTCTGCTAACAGGAAATGACAAATGACAGGTAAGCCTTTATTTCTCATCTGTTGTTCAGCCAACAAAAGTTGTCGAATCTGGACGGTTAACGGTTTAGCTCGATAGCTGGCAATAATGACTAAGGCTTTGGCTTGAGGAAGGGTGAGGGTTCCACGGGTATAGGACCGCCGCCAAGGATTAGTACACCGCAACCGCCATAAAACAATCCTATTTCTAATTATCTCCTGAAATTGTAGCTGTTGAATGGTTTCGAGCATCTGTTCTGATGCTCCCAGTTCGAGAGCTTCGATCGCCAATAATAATAAATCAATCCGTTGTTGAAGTCGTACAGCACATCGCTGGCCAGAGATAGGAAAATCTGGCAGGACATCCAAAATTACAGGTTTAAACTCAGCAGGAGAACTCGAATCGGACATTATGCTAACAGTGGAACTCATCCTAGAATAGCTTATGGAGCAAAATAGTTGGTTGGGTTTATCCTATTGTTGAACCAAATCTGGCAACAGAGCAAATTAACGGACTCCTTATTTTGACATCCTCCTAAGGAATTTTCTAGTTATCCATCCTTTGGCTTACATCAAACTCAGGTTAGATGTAATTAAACATAGAATATCAAGGTTCGTAGTGAGGGCTTTAGCCGTCGATCATGACTGACAATCAGTATCATCATAGTCTCAATCGCCTATATCAGACATGGGTTCAGTCTGGATATCAAGGAAATATAACCATCTTTGAACCATCAAGGCAATTAGATTCTCGAAAATCTGGATTTGTCATTAAGCCAGATGGTAGATTTTTAGAGCGAAAAAACGCCGGCTGGTGTGGAACCCCACCGATTACCTACAAAGATTATCAAGGACACTGGATTAAGCTGTCAGATAGTCTACTAGAAATAACGGTTGGTTATTGGGGCGGTACAACTTCTTATCAAATGAAAATTGTCTCACTTAGTTCCCAGGAATTAAAGATTTTATATTATTACTAAATTCCTCAAAGAATAGTCAATAAATTGGTGCATTTAGAAACTTAATTAGGAACTTTGGTCAACACTCTGTTAAAGTAATTTTTGACTTCCTATTAACAACAATCAATTATGTCTTATGGATCTTAAATCGTTAATTAGAGATATTCCCGATTTTCCTAAACCTGGCATTATGTTTCGAGATATTACCACCCTCCTGAGTCATGGAGAAGGATTACGTTATACCATTGATACTTTAGCTCAAAAATGTCAAGAAAAGGGATTATTGCCTGATTATGTCGTGGGAATGGAATCTCGTGGGTTTCTATTTGGGGTTCCTTTAGCTTATCAACTTAAGGCAGGTTTTGTTCCTGTGCGTAAACCAGGTAAGCTTCCGGCGGCAGTTCATCAAGTTGAGTATGACTTAGAGTACGGAACTGATAAACTAGAAATCCATCAAGATGCCCTAGCTAATCACCATCGGGTACTCATTGTTGATGATTTGATTGCGACGGGGGGAACCGCTAAGGCAACAGCAGATTTGTTAGAGAAAATTGGCTGTGACGTTTTGGGGTTTGCTTTTATTATTGAATTAACAACTTTGGAAGGTCGTCAAAAACTTCCGGATGTACCAATTATTACCCTAGTAGATTATTAGGTCTAGAAATAACCAAATTTGGGTTTCCCTAAGCTAGATATTTAACGATTCTGGCTTAGCTTCAAAACATAACTTTTATTTTGCCTAAATCGCAATATTTTCTATAATAAGCATTAATCCTGACGTGCTAATTTCTCAGATCCATGAATAGTCCCTTTCTAAATTACCTAAAAAGTCCCAAACGTCCTGTTCTTGTCTTTGATGGTGCAACAGGAACCTCCTTACAGACTCAGAATTTAACCGCCGAGGACTTTGGAGGCCCTGAATACGAGGGATGTAATGAATACCTCGTCCATACGAAACCAGAAGCCGTAGAGAAGGTTCATCGCGGGTTTTTGGAAGTGGGTGCCGATGTGATCGAAACGGACACCTTTGGAGGAACGTCTATTGTTCTCGCCGAATATGATTTAGCAGATAAAGCCTATTATCTCAATAAAAAAGCCACAGAAATAGCCAAAAAACTAGCTCAAGAATATTCTACTTCAGAAAAACCTCGTTTTGTGGCAGGTTCAATGGGACCTGGGACTAAATTACCAACCTTAGGGCATATTGACTTTGATCCTCTCAAAAATGCCTACGTTGAACAAGCAGAAGGGTTATATGATGGTGGGGCAGATTTATTAATTATTGAAACTTGTCAAGATGTTTTACAAATTAAGGCAGCTTTAAACGCAGTTGAAGAAGTTTTTGAGAAAAAAGGCGATCGTTTACCGATTATGGTTTCTATCACTATGGAAGTGATGGGAACTATGTTAGTCGGGACAGAAATTAGCGCGGCTGTTGCAGTTTTAGAACCCTACAACATTGATATTTTGGGACTCAATTGTGCCACGGGTCCTGAACAAATGAAAGAACATATTAAATATTTATCTGAACATTCCCCTTTTATGGTTTCTTGTATTCCTAACGCAGGTTTACCCGAAAACGTTGGCGGGCAAGCACATTATCGCTTAACGCCAATAGAATTAAAAATGGCGTTAATGCACTTTATTGAAGATTTAGGGGTACAAATTATTGGGGGATGTTGTGGAACTCGTCCTGACCATATTAAAGCTTTATCAGAACTTTCTCAAGATTTAACTCCTAAAGAACGTCATCCCCACTATGAACCTTCTGCGGCTTCAATTTATAGCACTCAGCCCTATATTCAAGATAATTCTTTCTTAATTGTTGGGGAAAGATTAAACGCCAGTGGGTCTAAAAAATGCCGTACTTTGTTAAATCAAGAAGACTGGGATAGTTTAGTTTCTTTAGCTAAATCTCAAGTTAAAGAAGGGGCGCACGTTCTTGATGTTAACGTCGATTATGTGGGACGGGATGGGGTGCGAGATATGCACGAATTAGCCTCTCGTTTAGTTAATAACGTTACCTTACCTTTGATGCTAGACTCCACAGAATGGCAGAAAATGGAAGCAGGGTTAAAGGTTGCCGGGGGGAAATGTATCCTCAATTCTACTAACTATGAAGATGGAGAAGAACGTTTTTTAAAAGTATTAGAATTAGCCAAGAAATATGGGGCAGGGGTTGTTGTCGGAACCATCGATGAAGACGGAATGGGACGCACCGCAAATAAAAAATTTGAAATCGCTAAACGGGCTTATAATGCAGCAATAGAATACGGAATACCTGCCCACGAAATCTTTTTTGATCCTTTAGCATTGCCCATTTCAACAGGGATAGAAGAAGATAGAGAAAATGGTAAAGCGACTATTGAATCTATCCGTCGTATTCGAGAAGAATTACCAGGCTGTCACATTTTATTGGGGGTTTCTAATATTTCCTTTGGGTTAAATCCTGCGGCAAGACAAGTGCTTAATTCTATCTTTTTATACGAAGCAATGCAGGTAGGATTAGATGGGGCAATTGTTAGCGCGAGTAAAATATTACCCTTGGCTAAAATTGACCCAGAATATCAGGAAATTTGTCGAGACTTAATTTATGATAACCGTCGCTTTGAAGGAGATATTTGTGTTTATGATCCTCTAACTAAATTAACGGAAGTATTTGCCGGAAAAACCACTAAAAAAGATCCCTCAACAACAGCTAATTTACCCATAGAAGAACGTCTGAAACAACACATCATTGATGGAGAAAGGTTAGGATTAGAAGAAGCCTTAGAACAAGCCTTAAAACAATATCCTCCCCTTGATATTATTAATGTCTTTCTTCTTGATGGAATGAAAGTCGTTGGTGAGTTATTTGGTTCGGGACAAATGCAATTACCTTTCGTGTTACAATCTGCCCAAACCATGAAAGCTGCTGTTGCTTACCTTGAACCTTTGATGGATAAAGAAGAAGAGGATACTAATGATAGTGGAAAGGGTAAGTTTGTCATTGCAACCGTTAAAGGAGATGTTCATGATATTGGTAAGAATTTGGTTGATATTATTCTTTCTAATAACGGCTATAAAGTGATTAATCTAGGGATTAAACAACCAGTTGAGAATATTATTCAAGCTTACGAAGAACATAAACCAGACTGTATCGCTATGAGTGGTTTGTTGGTCAAATCAACGGCATTCATGAAAGATAATTTAGAAGTGTTTAATGAGCGCGGAATTAATATTCCTGTTATTTTAGGAGGGGCAGCATTAACTCCTAAATTTGTTTATGAAGACTGTCAAAATACATATAAAGGTAAGGTAGTCTACGGGAAAGATGCTTTCTCCGATTTACATTTTATGGACAAACTAATGCCCGCAAAATCAGCTAAAAGTTGGGATGATTTACAAGGATTTATAGGAGAATTTGCGGATAATAATAGCTTGTTTCAAGAAGAAAGAGGAGAAAAAGCAGCAGAAAAAATAGCAGAAAATGGTAAATCTGCAACCCCAGAAACTCCACAAGTTATTGATACAAAACGCTCAGAAGCGGTTGAATTAATCGAACCGGGAACCCCTCCCTTCTGGGGAACTAAAATACTAAAACCAGAAGAGTTTGACTTAAGTGAAATTTTCTGGTACTTAGATTTACAAGCCTTAATTGCGGGTCAATGGCAATTTCGGAAGCCAAAAGAACAATCACGGGAAGAATACGAAGAATTTTTAGCAGAAAAAGTTTATCCAATTTTAGAAGATTGGAAACAGAAAGTAATTGCCGAAAATCTATTACATCCTACCGTCATATATGGTTACTTTCCTTGTCAGTCGGAAGGGAATAAATTATTAGTTTATGACCCAGAAATTGTCCAAAATTCAAACAACAAAATTCCTGAAAATATAGACCCCATTTGGGTGATAGAATTTCCTCGCCAAAAATCTGGCCGTCGTCTGTGTATTGCAGATTTCTTTAGCCCCAAAGAATCAGGGTTAACGGATGTTTTCCCGATGCAAGCCGTGACAGTCGGAGAGATTGCCACAGAATACGCTCAAAAACTCTTTGCAGCTAATGATTACACGAATTACCTCTATTATCATGGTATGGCTGTTCAAACCGCCGAAGCATTAGCAGAATGGACACACGCCAAAATTCGTCGAGAATTAGGCTTTGGGGATAAAGAACCCGATAACATTCGAGAAATGCTACAACAGCATTATCAGGGTTCCCGTTATAGCTTCGGATATCCTGCTTGTCCTAATATTCAAGATCAATACAAACAGTTAGAGATGTTGGGATGCGATCGCATTAATATGTATATGGATGAGAGTGAACAGATCTATCCTGAACAGTCTACAACAGCGATTATTACTTATCATCCGGTAGCTAAATATTTTAGTGCCTAAGTTGGTAGTCAGCCCTTGAGGGCTAATATCAGGCTAAAGCCCTTACGACTAACTTGGGCGATCGCATTTTAGGTTGGTAGTAAGCTCTTTAGAGCTAAAATAGGGCTAAAGCCCTCACTACGGAACATATAGGGCTAAAGCCCTTATCACTAACTTGGGCGATCGCATTCATATCTATTTTAGTTCTTAAGTTGTAAAGGGCTAATATTCGGGCTAAAGCCCTTACGACTAACTTGGGCGATCGCATTTTAGGTTGGTAGTAAGCCCTTTAGAGCTAAAATAGGGCTAAAGCCCTCACTACGGAACATATAGGGCTAAAGCCCTTACTACTAACTTTTAATCATCCCATCCTTTCCCATAGTCTCTGACAGGATATTTCAACCATCCATCCCGTAACCATTGTCTGCCTTGAATGTCTAAATACCAGTGAATACTACTTTCAACCCAATCATAAGGGGAATTGACACAGTTATGTTTAACGGGATTGTAGTGAATATAGTTTAAGGTTGCATAATAATGTCTTTCTGAGCGAATAGCGCGATCGCAAAAACTATACCACACTTTACGACCTCGTTGATGATCCTCTCGATTCCACTGATAAGCAGTTGAACCATGAATTTTCTGGAAAATAGAATGTAATTGCTTAAAATCTCTAATATAAACCAATAAATGATAGTGATTAACTAAAATAACCCAAGCCGTAATTTCAAAACCGTGATCAATGAATTGTTCAAAAATCAGGTTCAATAGTTGTTGACGACGGGGTGAAGTGTTAAGAATAGATTGATGTTGATAACAAGCGGCGGTTAATAGATAAAATGACTCGATGTTGAGAGGGTGAGGAGGCGCATGAGGAGGAAATCCCTGTTTAAGTCGTTGTTCAACCAAATCCTTGCGTTGTTTTGGACTTAATTGAGAATATTCATACATAACTCAAGTTTGTAGTAAAGGCTTTAGCCATAATATAAGCCCGAAACGACTAATTACAAACTTTGTTAGGTTCGTAGTCAAGGCTTTAGCCTTAAATATCAGCCCTAAAGGGCTGACTACAAACCCTAATCCCTAAGTTCGTAGTAAGGGCTTTAGCCCTAATATTAAGACCGAAACGACTAATTACAAACTCTGTTAGGTTCGTAGTCAAGGCTTTAGCCTTAAATATAAGCCCTAAAGGGCTGACTACAAACCCTAATCCCTAAGTTCGTAGTAAGGGCTTTAGCCCTAATATTAAGACCGAAACGACTAATTACAAACTTTGTTAGCTTCGTAGTAAGGGCTTGAGCCTTAAATATAAGCCCTAAAGGGCTGACTACAAACCCCTCCAAAATTTCTTACCCTCCCTAAACCCTCACCACACAAGGCTTCTAAGATTTTTCAAAAAAAACTTTTTCCAAAATGATATGAAAACTGATCAAAGTGGGTATGTTGTATCTAGAAGAGAAAAACAAACCAACCTCTACCAAATAAACAAAGAAACAAACCAATGAACACTCAATTTAAAGCTAAACTTCTCCAAACTCTTGCTAACAAAAAAGCTAACAAAGGTTTCACCTTAATTGAATTATTAGTTGTTGTTATTATCATCGGTGTATTAGCCGCTATCGCTCTACCTAACCTCTTAGGACAAGTTGGTAAAGCTCGTGAATCTGAAGCTAAGTCTCAAGTCGGTGCAGTTAACCGCGCTCAACAAGTTTACTACACTGAGTTCTCTACTTTTGCTCCTGGTTCAGGTGAATTAGAAATGCCTCTCCCTGCTGGTAAATACTACGAATTTGCCATTGATGATACTAACTTAGGTGTTGTTACAGCTACTAATGCGAATAATGATCAGGATAACACCAGAGACTATATTGGTGGTACTAGCTACAACACTGAAGGTCGTGTATTTGCCACTGCTGTCTGTCGTGTTGATGAAGACGTAGCGGCTGCTGTTGGTACTCACATTGCAAACAGTGGTATTAGTGATACCGCAAATATTGCTTGTGCTGGTACATCCACAGCAATCAGATAATCAAATCCGATTGGCAACGATCGCCTAATCAAGGCGATGAGGGGTGGGGAAATTTTTCTTCTCTACCCAATTTTATTATATTTATCTTCACTAATTTTTATCTCAAACCCTATGTTAAAATCATACTTAATCCGTCTGAGTTACCCTAAAAAACACTCCCCAGGTTTTACCTTAATTGAATTATTAGTGGTCATTATTATCATAGGAGTATTAAGCGTAATTGCCTACCCAATAGCTTCAAGTACTATTGGTAGAGCAAGAGAAACAGAAGCGAAACAAGTGCTTAGTGCGATTGGACAAGGACAGCAAACGTATTTTTGGGAACATGGTAATTATGCCACTCAACTCAATGAATTAAGTGTTACTTTCGAAGAAGGATATTATCAATTTGCTGAACCTGATGTGCTTACCCCAAATGCCGTTGCACAAAAAGCGACACCCGTCAATCCCCTAGGCACGAATACAAGAGAACATGAATTAGGAGTTTATTATAATTCTGGGGCATTTCAGTTAATGATGTGTCAAAGTTTAAATCCGAGTACCACCGCAGAAGTTCCCAATATATTGGGTGCACCTTGTGTAGAAGGAAGAGAACTTTATTAAGAACTTTATTAGAGAATGAAATTCCTTAAGTCAGTGGGCATCATCAAACGTAAAATAAAAAAGTTCATAGTTGGGGCTTGAGCATTGATGGTGCAACACTTTCTTGCTCTAAAGAGCTTACTACAAACCTTAAATTTAAAATCAATTATTCTCCAGGAAAAGGAGTTTGAGTAGAAAAATAAGGCACTGAAACAGAGAAAAGAAAAGTTCGTAGTAAGGGCTTTAGCCCTTAGAAACCGTTCCTAAAATCACTCAAGATGTCAAGCATTTAGGGCGGGGCGATCTGCTAGGCTACGCCGCACTTCGTGTACCCAGTCCGTCAAGAACGTAATTACTATGAAAATTGAAACCTTAAAACAAAGATTAAAAAAAGATCGCCCGATGAAAACGATTACCCTTCGCATTCCTGAAGATGTAGTTGAAGACTTAAAAAGAATAGCACCTGTATTGGGGTTTTCTGGTTATCAGCCTTTAATGAGAACTTATATTGGGCAAGGTTTACGAGAAGATTTAGAGAAACTCGAAAATAACCCATTCTGGGAATTCATAGAAAGTCTTAAACGTCATGGTGTAGAAGAAGATATTATCAATCATGCTCGTGATGACATTGCTCATCAGTGAAATACCCCACTCTACTACGTTGAGGGTGGGGCTTCTTAAGCTCAAGGAACACGAAAAGATTGTCGATGAGAGACTTTGAGAAACTTCTGGGTAAGCAGATAGGCTTAAAAGTTTCTTCTCTTATTGAGTGATTTTTCTCGATACCCTCGAATCAAATCGTTTTCTGTAAAGTTCGTCAGTAAATCTTGCACCGCGTCTCTTGAGTACATTAGCGACTTCTTGAGTGTCAGGAACCATCCCTTGAGCAGCCGTTAAAACTGGACTGGGCAAACTTGCTTGGGAAAAAGGAGAATACCAACGTACTGCACAGGCAATAGTAGCATGGCCATAATTATTGACAGCGTGCCACCACCAAGGAGTATTAAGAAGGATATCACCAGGCTTCAATCTTGTACGATAAATTGGGACGAATTTGTAAAGGGGAGCATCCTCTATTTGTTCTAGGGGAGATGTATTATGATCAACTGGACTAAAGGCATAAGACCCTGTTTTATTGAAATATCCTTCCATCAGAAACGTATATTTTGGATGAACAAAAAACCACTCTTTTTCCCCATAGACATTAAAAAATACGTTAAGTCCATCAGCTGCATGGAAATTACTTCCTGTTCCTGAACCCCCCATAAACAGAACGGAACCTAAATGTCTACCTGAGCCTAATTCTGATAAAAAGCTCGATAAATTTAGCTGTTCTTCCAAAATGGGGTTTTCATTTAAGATATTGGCCAGATTGTGAATATACATTCGAGCCGGTCGCTTTTCAACTATATCAATTAAAACATCGGCAATCTTCCCAGGAATATCTTTTTGATCGGCTGTTGCGAGAGTACAGGGAAAGTCTCCATAATTATCTAAAAAGAATTCAGGACTCCAAGTTTTGACCGCCTCAGTTTGAGCCGCAGCACCCTCAAAAACAACAGGAACCGGTGCTTTAAGGAATTCGGCTAATTCTTTCTTATTGAACAATTCCGGTGATACTCGAGGAAGCTCCTGTATACCAAGATTATCATGACTATTCCCTAATTCCTGAATTTGATCTATCAGGGCTTTTTTTGTATCTTCTAGATACTTCCTCATCGGTTTTGAAGCTAGAGTACCAGGATACACAGGCATGAGTGAGTTACAAAGGGTGATTAAGTTAGCCGCAGCATAGGTAACTGGATCTAACTGGAGTCCTTCGTTGTGAAGCTGTTCAGAAATCTCGGTTAAGTTGGTAAATTTTAGATCAGTTTGAGCAAGCATCGTTATCTTTGTTATACAAAACTAGATAAATTTGCTTTGATTATAAATAACAACAACCAACTATTGCATTGGCAGATAATCTTGTTCCTGATTTAAAATATCGATTAAAATCTTTTAAAGTTGCTAATGCTTTGTGATCTCTCTATAGTTATAGACTTTTTTAATAATGATTATTGATATGCCTGAATATCCTATTATCTTGATCTTGTGTATACTACTTTACTTTTCACTGCACCCTATTCATTTTTAAACGGTAGGATGTATTACGCTAGGCTAATACACCAACAAAACCATTTTGGTGCGTTACGGCAGAAAAAAAGAGAGAAATTCCCCAAAAAACTTTAGTTCACCTAACGCACCCTACTTAATGTTTGGTTTACTCACATCTTGCACCTTCGACAAAACTAGCTAGTTTAGAGAGGGAACAGGCTTCGCGGGGAACGGGGAACAGGATTGATTTTGACTGTAACTGCCTGAGAATTGATTTTCTTTCTTTTTTGTTGAGTTTTTTTGTACTGGTGCAAGATATCAGTTTAGGAACGGTCTCTAAATAAACAAAGGTTGATAATAAGCTATGAAAGAGATTGATAGTGTTGCACTATCTGGATGCTCAAGCCCTTGCTATGAAGGTGAGGTCGGTGTTAGAAATTCCAAAAATTAATATAATTCATATTTCAATAATGTACAGGGAAGAGAACTGTTATAAATAGGAATACGGCGAGAAGTTCTTAATCCTATTTGTTTACTTAATTGTTTATTCCCTGTTAAAATATAAGCAGTCCAACCTTTGAAACGCTGCTTTAAGACATCTCCTAATAACTTATATAATGCTCCCAATTCTTCAGAATTTCCAATCCGTTTACCATAAGGAGGATTACAAATAATAATACCTTCAGGGGTTGGGGCTTCAATATTTTTTAATTGAACTTGAGTTAATTTAATTTCATGATCAAGACCACAAGCGGTTACATTATTACGGGCTTGTTCAATAATATTTCGATCTTTATCACTGCCAAAAATTGGGGCTTTAAGCTGAGATAGTTGTTGATTTTTAGCTTCATTAACGATTTGCTCATACATGGCTTGATCAAAGTCTAACCAATTCTGAAAACTAAATTTATTTCGATATAAACCTGGGGCAATATTTAACCCTTTTAAGGCTGCTTCAATCGGTAAAATTCCTGAACCACACATAGGATCTAAAAAAGGAATATTAGGAGTCCAATTTGCCAGATCTAATAAGGCGGCTGCTAGGGTTTCTTTTAAGGGGGCTAACCCCATGGCGGAACGATATCCTCGACGATGTAAACTTGTTCCTGAACTATCTAAACTGATGGTACAATAATTATTATTGATATGAGCATTAATAATAATATCGGGATTTTCAAGATCAATGTTAGAACGGGTATTAAATCTTTCTCTTTGTTGATCAACAATAGCATTTTTAATTTGTAAGGCGGTAAAGTGAGTGTGATTTAACTTTTGATTGCCTCCAGTACAATTAACTAGAAAGGTTTGATGGGGTTGTAAATATTCAGACCAATCTATTTTATAGACATTTTTATATAATTGAGTGGCATTATAACTGTTAACTTCTTCGATAGGAACTAAAACCCGAAAAATAATTCTTGACCACAAGTTTACTCGATAAAATAATTCTTTATTTCCTTGGAAATGAACGCCAGTAAAATCAGTTTTAATCTCTTTCGCCCCTAATAATTCTAATTCTTTAGCCGCAATTTCTTCTAATCCTCTAGCCACAGTAGCAAAATAAGTCTTAATCATCATCGATTAGCTAATAAAAATTCTTGGTATATTTCCCACATTTTACCATTATGCACTAACAATGTGAGATGATTAACGACAAACTTAAAATATAGTTTTTTGTCTTTAAATTCTGACCAAGCTTGAGCAAAATTTTCTTTGCTTAAATCTCGAAACCCAACGGTTAGATGGGGAGAAAAAGGGCGGGTTTTAGAAACTTGATGAACAATTCCTAAAGAGGACTCGAGAAAAGACATTAAATCTTTTTGAATGGTTAAAAGTTCAGAAGTTTTCAAGACATTAAGATAAATGACGCGAGGTTGAAAAGCGGCAAACCCATCTAATATCATGGGAATAGAAGACTGAAATTTGCAAAATTGCTGCAACTGTTGTTCTAATTGAGATAAGTTGCTCATCTCCCATTCAAAGGGAGGTTGTAAAGTAACATGGGGAGGCGATTTTAGGGCAGCTTTACTATGATAAACTTCAGCAAAATATTGCTTGATTTTAGTTGCTTCTTTTTGGATTTCTTGGGGAGGAAGCAAAGCAATAAAATATCTTTTAGACAAGGATTTCATTAGTTTAGTTTTCATGGCATTGATTGCCAGATAAAGTCTTGTGATCTATACTGATAGTCGATCAAAATAACGTTTGACTAAATATCATTATGCCTTGGTTTGTTAAAATCGAACGTGGAATCGTTGATAAAGAAACATTTGACCGTTATGTCCCTGATCATTGTGCTTATGTAAAGGATTTAGGAACTCAAGGACATCAAGCGAAAACAGGGTATTGGGGAGATTTTGGTGGGGGAATGCTTCTATTTAAAGCCGATTCCTTAGAAACAGCTAAAGCCATTGTAGCAAAAGATCCTTTGATTATAAATAATTGCGTAGAATATGAACTCCATGAATGGTGTCTGGTGGTGGAATAACAAACAACTGATGTTTATTAAAAGTTAATCGGTTTAATGAAATGTAACTTGCCATTGAAGTCAAAAGATAATACCTATACGCGACTGTTAATTTCCTTAGTCGTAATATTTTTGATTGCTTCTTTTGTGACAGATAGAATAACGGGACTTTTATTAGCTTTATCCTTTCTTGTCTCTAATATTTTGACCTTAGAAACTATCTATCTTAATCAAAGAAAGCTATATTCATTAAGAATTATTGCTGGATTAGGATTTTTAGCTGACATTATCTATTTTCCCCAAAATAAGCAACTTTCAGATGGACTATCGATTATCGCTTATCTATTCTATACTGCTTTTTGTTGTTTAGCAATCACAGGAATTGCTAGAAGAATTTTTGCTGAGCAAAAAGTGTCTCGTGATATTCTTCGGGGGGGAATTTGTATTTATTTGCTTCTGGGCTTATTATATTTCTTATTGTATAGAATTATTTATCTTATCGATAATAATGCCTTTAGAAATTTACTTGATAATGATATTTCTTATCAACTCTATTACTTTAGTTTTATCACTCTAACCAGTGTGGGATATGGAGATATTACCCCTGTTAATAGATTAGCAATGACCTTATCTAATACCCAAGCAATTATAGGACAGCTTTATCCCGCTATTTTTATTTCAAGATTAGTGAGTTTGTATAATAACGAAGACGAAGAAAGTTAATATATATGTGTAATCTGTAATTGTTATTATGTTTAACTTTAAACCCAACCTCAAGCAGAAGAAATTTTAGGGATTAAAGACAGGAAAGTTGAGGTCTTCTTTCCAAACTTTGTTGTTAAGCTGTTGTGCATTTAAACCGCTTATTGGTAGATTATCGTACAAACGTTTAAATCATTTCTCCGAAGCTCCACTTCGACTAAGCTCACTTCGACCAGACTCAGCCTAAACAGTGTAAACTATCTCCGAATCTCCCATCTAGTCTCAATTAGCAATTTAGATAACGAACAGCTTCAGGGGAAAATGCTAGAATGCTGATGAGCCATCCCATGAACCCAGAAACGTTAAGGAAAGATCGATAATCTAGCGATTCCAAGACGAGAAGATAACTGTTTTTAACGAGAAGAGATGGCTATTAACTTAAGTATCCTTAGTCCTCTTAAATTTGGAGTTTTTGTGGGTTTTTGTCGATTTTCTAGCGTTTTCTCTTTTCATTCTCCAAAACCAAGCCAGATTGACCTTGGACAAATCCCTGTGGTAGTAAGAATGGCTCAAACCAGTGATATTAAAGGACTCGCTGAGGTTTTGATCGCCAGCTTTCATCCCCCCCAGAAAAGGTTCTCTTGGCTACAACCACTCTTTAAGTTAGGCATTTATGAAGATTTGCGAACCCGTTTTCGATCGCAGTCTCCTTACTATTGTTGTCTGGTAGCGATGGTATCTTCGGGAACATCAACAGAATCCCAAGACTTAATTGTTGGGACAGTCGAAGTTACGTTACGTCCGAGTTTATATTCTCCTTCTGTGTATCTTAGTAATTTAGCCGTTAGCCATGACTATCGACGACAGGGAGTCGCTAAACACTTACTGCAAAAATGCGAGCAAATTGCCCTAGAATGGGGCTATCAGTCCCTTAGTTTGCACGTCTTAGAAGATAATTATCCTGCAAAACAACTTTACTTTAGTCATGGTTATCAACTCCAAAATACTGAATTTACTTGGCAAAGTTGGTTATTTAAAAGTCCCCAAAGGTTATTTTTAAGAAAAAGATTAAAGGTCAGTTAACCCATGACTTAGACAATTGATTTAGAGCCTATTGGTAACATGACAGATGACCAATTTTATCAACAAAAAAATTTTGAACTGTCCTAAATTTTTATTAGGGGAAAAGGTGTTGTCTGGGTTCAAATTAGATTTAGGAAGAGTGTGGTCAGAAAATAATTCTTAATTTTCTAGGGTTGCCTCAGAGAAATTGTTATAAAATTAGGATACTTATAGGCTTAAGAGAATTTTAAGTCTCCACTGACTTGGTAAACTCTGCTAACCTCCTTAAGACCGATGCCAGTTCCTAAAAAAACCCCAAATTCCATCCAAACCATTCAAACACTACAACAAGAAATTGCCACCCTAAAAGCTGCTCAAAAAGCAACCTTAAGAATACAAGAAGAATTGCGCGAAAGTGAGCAACGATGGCAATTAGTATTGCAAGGAACTAATGAGGGAATTTGGGACTGGAACCTCAAAACCGATGAGCTTTTCTTTTCTCATCGTTGGAAACAAATGTTAGGGTATCAAAACGAAGATTTATCTAACCATATCAATACCTGGAAAGCCTTACTGCACCCCCAAGATGAGGAAAGGGTGATGTTGGCGGTAAAAGCGCATCTAGAAAGAAAAACCAACCACTATAGCGTTGAATTTCGACTGAAATGTCATGATGGAACCTATAAATGGATTTTATCACGAGGACAAGCCCTTTGGGATCAAGAAGGAAACCCCATCAGAATGGTGGGAACTCACAGTGATATTAGCGATCGCAAACAAGAACAAATTCTATTGAGATCACTCATTGATTGCATCCCAGACTTTATCTTTTGTAAAGATCCCCAAGGGGTTTATAAAATATGTAATAACGCCTTTGAAACCTTTGTTGGAAGGAATAGAAAAGACATTATTGGAAAAACAGATTTTGATCTTTTTAGTGCCGAAGAAGCCCTATTTTTTCGGGAACAAGATCGCATTATGATCCAAAAAAAACAAGCCCATCGCAATGAAGAATGGATTACTTATCCCGATGGAAGTCGTCGTCTTCTCGACACCTTAAAAACCCCTTTTTGTTGTCCTGATGGTAACTTAATGGGGTCAATTGGAATTAGTCGAGATATTACTGATCGCCAACAACGGGAAGAAACCTTAAAAAAACAAGCACAACGGGACAGTTTACTCAGTAGTATTGCCCGACAATTAATCGATCAAGACTTTAATACAGCCGTTGAATTTACCTTGGCAGCGTTAGGACAGTTTAGCAACGGCGATCGCGGTTATATTATTCGTTATTCTCCCCAACAAGGCCTTTGGACAATGACCCATGAATGGTGTAACCAGAACATTCCCTCTACCCTAAAACAGTCCCAAAATATCCCGTTAAAAGACTTTCCCTGGTTCTCAGACCAACTCCTAAACGGCCATCCTATTCGAGTTAACTCCCCAGAAGATCTACCCCGACAAGCGATCGCCGAACGAATGATGTTTAAAAATAGCCTTAGCCCCACCTTAGTGGTGGTTCCTATGGTGGCTACCGGTCAAACATTAGGTTATCTTGGGTTTGAGGGAAACATCACCAAACATTGGACCCAAGAAGACCTAAACCTCCTCAAATTAGTAGGAGAATTTCTGGCCATTGCCCAAGGGAGATCCCAAGCCGAAGAAGAACGAACCGAGTCTCAGGCTAGGTTTGCAGGAATTTTAGATAATGCCAATGAAGCCATTATTTCCATTGATGAAAATCAACACATCACCCTATTCAATCATGCCGCCGAAAAAACCTTTGGCTATCAAGCGTCAGAAATCTTAGGACAGTCCTTTAATCTTCTGATTCCCCAACGGTTTAGTGCCAGTCACCACCAACATATTAACGATTTCAGTACCGCCTCCGAAACCGCCCGACAAATGGGAGGCCGTCGCCCTGTTTTTGGTCGTCGTCAAGATGGAAGCGAGTTTTTAGCTGAAGTCTCCATTTCCAAGATTAAACTCAGAGGACGCAAGGTATTTACCGCCATTGTGCGAGATATCACCCAACGTAAACAAGCAGAAATAGTCCTGAAAAAAGCCAAAGAAGCCGCAGATGCCGCCAACCGTGCTAAAAGCGAATTTTTGGCTAGTATGAGCCATGAATTGCGCACTCCCCTCAACGCCATTTTAGGATTTACCCAGGTAATGCAACGCGATCGCACTTTAAACCAAGAACAGCAACAGAATTTATCGATTATCTCCCGCAGTGGTGAGCATTTGTTAGAATTGCTCAACGACATCCTAGAAATGTCCAAAATTGAAGCCGGTCGCACCACCTTAAACCAGAATAGTTTTGACTTATATCGCCTGTTGGATAATCTAGAAGCCATGTTACGGTTAAAAGCTGAGGCTAAAGGGCTACAACTGATTGTTGAACACACCCCAGAGGTTCCCCAATACCTAACCAGCGATGAAGGCAAACTGCGACAAGTTTTGATCAATTTACTCGGCAATGCCATTAAATTTACCGAAGAAGGGGGAGTTACCTTACGGGTGAAAGGGAGTGGGGAGTCGGGAGAAATTATGATTACCTTTGAGGTGGAGGATACGGGACTCGGTATCGCCCCCGAAGAAATAGACCAACTGTTTGCTGCCTTTGGACAGACAGAAACTGGTCGCAACGCCCAAGAGGGAACCGGGTTAGGGTTGCCCATTAGTCAGAAGTTTGTGCAATTAATGGGGGGCGATATTCGGGTGAATAGCGTCCTCGGGCAAGGCAGCTTATTTACCTTTACCATTAAGGGAAAAATAGCATCGGCTAGTGCAATTAAAACCAAAAAACCCATTCGGAAAGTGGTTGGGTTAGCCCCAGGCCAACCTCGATACCGTATTCTCGCGGTAGATGATCGCCTAGAAAGTCGTATCTTATTAGTTAAATTACTCTCATCAATGGGGTTTGAAGTTCGTCAAGCCAGCAACGGAAAAGAAGCCATTGATCTGTGGGAAGGATGGGAACCCCATCTAGTATTAATGGACATGAGAATGCCCGTTATTGATGGCTACAAAGCCACCCAACGCATCAAAGCTACCACCAAAGGACAGGCTACCGTTGTTATTGCCTTAACAGCTAGTGCCTTTGAAGAGGAACGTAATATTGTCCTCTCAGCCGGATGTGATGACTTTATGCGAAAACCTTTCCGAGAAGAAGTTTTATGGGACAAAATTGCTCACCACCTCGGTATTAGCTATATTTATGAGTCTATCGGACAAGAAAATCACCAGCTTGAGAACACTGACCTTGAAAATAAAGAAGAGACCCCCGATGATCATCTATTGCAACTGTTATCAATGATGCCGGATGAGTGGATTAAACAACTTAACCAAGGGGCGGTAGAGTGCAGTGATGATGGAATACTAGAATTAATTAGGCAAATTCCCCAAGAGAGTGAGCTTTTAGCTGTTACGCTTAAAGGTTGGGCTAATGACTTTCTTTTTGATCAAGTTATTGAGTTAACTAATAAAGCAATGGTTAATAGTTGATAGTTAATAGTTAATAGTAATTTAGATGATCCATCGCTTATGACCCTAGAAAAAGGTAATCTTCTCGTCGTTGATGATACTCCCGACAACCTCCGTTTACTCTCAGCCATGTTATCAGAACAGGGTTATAAAGTCCGTAAAGCCCTTAATGGACAGATGGCCTTGAAAACTGTATCTCAAGTTCCCCCTGATGTCATTTTGTTAGATATTAATATGACAGGAATCAATGGTTATGAAGTGTGTCAAACCTTAAAATCTAATGAAAAAACGAAAGATATTCCTGTAATTTTTATTAGCGCGCTAGATGATATTTTGGATAAAGTTAAAGCCTTTGAAGTGGGAGGAGTAGACTATATTTGCAAGCCATTTCAAGGAGAAGAAGTGATTGCTAGGGTAGAAAATCAATTAACGATACAACGGCAAAAAAAGCAACTCCAACAAGAAATCAAAGAAAGAAAAAAAACCGAAGAAACTTTACGGGTTTATCTTCATGCAGTGTCCCATGACTTGCGTAACCCTGTATTGGGAATGGCTATGGTTCTTAAAAATTTACTCAAAAAAGCAAAAAGCCAAAATAAACAAACCGTCGAGATTTCTAATGGAGTATTAGAACAGATGGGAGCGAGTTGCGATCGCCAACTTAATTTAATTAATTCTCTCGTTGAAACCCAACAATTTGAAATGGGAGGAGTCTCTCTTAATTGTAAACCCTTAAACTTATTTTCATTGAGTCAGAAACTAGCCGCCGAATGGCAACCCATGTTAAAAGAACGTCAAGGAATATTAGAAGTCTTAATTTCTCCAACATTACCAGTAGTTAATGGAGATAGCGATCGCTTGTGGCGAGTATTTGAAAATTTGTTAGCTAATGCCCTAAAACATAATCCTCCTAACTTGAAATTAACGATTAATGCCGAAGTTTTAACCCCTCAAACATCAGTGATGAACAATCACGAAGATCATAAAAAAATTTCCCAAAAAACACAAATGGTTATCTGTAGTTTGGCTGACAATGGAGTTGGAATGACTCTAGAACAAGCGGAGACTCTATTTGAAAGATATCACCGAGGAGAGGGAGCAAAAAAAACATTAGGATTAGGATTAGGATTATACCTTTGTCGCCAAATTATTGAAGCTCATGGAGGCGACATTGGGGTTGTTACCAGTCCCAATTCTGGGGCTAAGTTTTGGTTTACCTTACCTATTAAGTGAATGTGTACTATGCGAAATTCCTATTAACATCAGCTACCATTAATTGTCTTTGGTGGTTGGCCAATTATCGGGTGAGCCTCTAATTTTTCCCTATATCCCATACCCTACAGCCGACCCCCTTCCTTTCTAAGTTTTAATTTTAGGAGAAGGTAAGACAGTTAATAACAGTAAAAACCAAGGAAGGTTTAAATCAGGAATTAGCCAAGAATATTCCTTTAACTTAGACACAGCCATAGGTAAAACAAAACGGAGAGAACGCAAAGAAACGGGACGATTACCTTTTTCGTCAACCAGACCATATTTTTTAGCGATTTCAGCTACAATCTGGACTTTACCTGTTCGTTTGATAATTTGAGGATCGCTGGCTAAAGCAGCAATAGCTCTTCCGGTCAGTAAGGGAGTTTCCCAATTATAATTATCTCCAGAAAAGGATGATTTATCTGCTCCTAATGATGATTTGGATGGCTCCTGACTTTGTTGTTGAGCAAAGCGAGTGATATGTTCAGTTCCCACAATACCAGGCCAAATTGATAGGGAAGTGACATGATGTTGTTTTAATTCGATGGCCATATCGGCTGCTAAGCGATCGCAAGCCGTTTTTCCCACACCATAGGGAACACTAAAAATATAGGACATGGCTCCCCAAGAAGAAATAGTACAAATTAATCCTTGTTGTCGTTGGGTCATCATTCGTGCGGCATAAACACTGGCTAGATAATGACTACGCAGTCCTACATGATTACAAGCATCCCAAAAAGTGGGTTCAGATTCCCAAAAAGGTTTGCCATAGGCGTTTCCTAACGCTTTTACCCCAGCGTAAACATTGTTAACTAAAATATCGAGTTGACCTTTTTTTTCATCTTGGATACGCTCAAAAAGTTGGCGGATTTCCTCATCATTACTATGGTCTACTTGAACTGGAATACAAACACCACCGGCTTTTTCTACGGCGATTTGAGTTTCCTTCAAACTACCCCCAATAGAGTCATCATTTTCTGTCGGTTCAAGAGTTCTTCCTGTAATATAGATAGTTGTACCTGCTTCTCCTAACCCGACAGCAATGCCTTTGCCAATTCCTCTAGTAGCTCCGGTCACCAAGGCAACTTTTCCTTGAAGTTTTTTGCTCATAATTCCTTGAGTTTTTTGATACTTTCTTTACTATTCATTATCGATAATTTGTTTTCATCCTCCTTACGGTATTAGCAATATCTCTAATCTAGCTACGATGCCAAGTTGTTATACCTCCAGGTTGATCAACTAAGATAATACCTTGATCTTTTAACTCATCTCGAATGCGATCGCTCTCTGCATAATTTTTATTTTTACGGGCTGTTTTTCGTTGTTCTATTAAGTATTCAATGTCCGCATCACTTAACCCATTGGTTGACTCTTCTTTAACTTCATTTGGATTAGCTTCTAATCCTAAAACTTGTGCTAATTCTACTAAAGTTTGCCACTTTTCTCCTAAGACTTGAGGTGAAGTTTCTGTCTTTCCTTGGTGAACTAAAATATTGCCTTCTTTGCGTAATTCTTTGGCAATTTCAAATAACACCGCTAACCCCCCTGCAAAGTTGAAGTCATCATCTACGACTTCTTGAAATCTTTGTTTTAAAGTAGGGGAAGACTTGGCAACGGAAAAGCCTAATTGAGATCCGTATTGATAGCCAAAAAGTAATCCTTCTTTAAGAGTATGCCAGCCATTGGTTGCTGCTTCTAATGCTTCATCTGTAAAGTCTACCGGTTTTCGATAATGAGCTTGGAGAATAAACAGTCGCATCGCCATTGGCTCAACTGTTGCTAATAAATCCCGAATGGTAGTGAAATTTCCCAAGGATTTTGACATTTTTTCCCCGTCTACCTTCACCATGCCATTGTGCATCCAATAACGGGCTAAAGGTTCCCCTGTCGCTGCTTCTGACTGGGCAATTTCATTTTCATGGTGAGGAAAAATTAAGTCACTTCCCCCCACATGAATATCGATGGTTTCCCCTAAGCGTTCTAAAACCATCGCAGAACATTCAATATGCCATCCTGGGCGACCTTTACCCCAAGGAGACTCCCAAGAGGGTTCTCCGGGTTTCGCGCTTTTCCAAACAGCAAAGTCTGCGGGGTCTTTTTTCTTGCTTTCTTCAGGGTCTTCTACCGCAACCCTACCACTAGCCCCTGCTTGCAAATCCTCTAATTTTCGCCCTGAGAGTTTTCCATAGTCTTGAAAATGACGTACTGAGTAATAAACATCTCCATTAGACTGATAAGCATAGCCTTTTTGTTGAAGTTGAGATACTAAACGTTGAATACCATTGAGGGTATGAGTCGCGCGGGGATAAGCATCCGCTTGTTTGACATGAAGACGTTCCATATCCTCGAAATAAGCCTCAATAAACCGTTCAGACACTGATTCCATCGATATCCCTTCTTTCCTTGCCCTGTTGAGGATTTTATCGTCAATGTCCGTAAAATTTTGAATATAGGTGACATCATACCCACGCCATTGCAAATAACGCCGTACCACATCCCACACCATACAGGTTCTCGCATGACCTAAATGGCAATAATCATAGACTGTAATACCACAGCAATACATCCGAACTTTACCATCTTCAATAGTTTCAAAGGGTTCTTTTTTACGGGTTAGGGTGTTATATACGGTTAGTGTCATTGGTGAGTTGATAGTTGACAGTTGATAGTTAATAGTTTTAAGGTGTCTAACTATTTATCATGCGATCGCTGGCTTGAGTATCTTCTTGAGTCTCTTTAATAAACGTTAAGTGGTTGGTCACCAGTAAAGTTAACTTTGAGGTTAGGGAACGTCGGAACCGATAAGGGTTGTCCCCTTGTTAACATAAGTTAATATAGTGCTGTTTATTTATGTCCGACTACTTAAGAGCATGAGTCATCTTTTTATAGATTAAGCGATCGCTTTACGGTTCCCTAATTATCGTAACAATATTTTGACAATTGATAGAATGAAAGAGGAGTGCTTAATTCACTGATATGTAGGCTCGTAGTAAAGGCTTTAGCCTTTAGAAATCAATCTTTAAAGAGTTGACTACCAACTGATAAGACTACCAAAATCAACTTAATGTTTTATTGGCAAACAGTTTCTAAAACTGCCCGTCTAGCCCTAGGGTAAGGCTTTTTCTAATTTTAATGGTGATCCCTTGCTTTTCTAACCATAAAAAATAGTCGGTTTAATAAGTGAGTACATAAAATTAATTGCACATCAAGCTAGACTAAAAACCTGATTATATAAGCATTGTAGGAAATTAAAGTGTGCAATTAATTAAGTTTAGGTACTTATAACGGTGTAGAAACTGTAACAGGTTGATTTATGAATTAAATTTTTGAATATATAGCACAACAAAAAAGATATTATTATATTTCTCTGACGATGATAATTCAACTGTAACCTACTCTGCTGTACCTGAACCTATGACAATTTTAGGCGGTGCAACTGCTGTGGGTTTTGGTGGTCTTTTTAAACGCAAATTGGCTTTATCAACCAAATAAAAATAATTAAATTCTAAGTAGGAATAACTGATGAATCATCCCTACTTAAATAACGGGTTTATAGAACCACCCTACCCATAAAAGGATAGGGGATTCTGATACAAAAAAGACTCAATCACCCAAAGGGAATTAAACTGACCAAAGTGGTCAAATTATCTCCCACAGTAGCCATTAATTGATGGGTAACAGGAAGACTATCAACAACCATTCCTGTACATAACAGCATTAGGTAAAGGATCGAAAATTTGAACAGCGATCGCGCTAATTCTTGATTAAAAGGAGCTTGTTTTAATTGCCAAGCTTTCTGGAGAAACTTAACCCCTAAAACCACTGCAATTACGCCATAAAGAACCCCGGATACCCCTAAAGGATAAACCAACAGGAAAGTACAAGGAATGACCAGTAAGGTATACCACCAAATTTGTTGAACTGTAGACTCTTCCCCTTCTACCACCGGCATCATCGGAACATTGACCTGAGCATAATCTTCTTTAATCATCAACGCCAATGCCCAGAAATGGGGGGGAGTCCACAAGAAAATGATGGTAAACAAAACCCACGGAGCCCAACTTAAATCGCCGGTAACTGCCGCCCAACCCACAAGAGGGGGTATAGAACCTGCAGCCCCACCAATGACGATGTTTTGAGGGCTATTTCGCTTAAGAAAGTGGGTATATACCAGCATATAGAAAACAATGCCGGACATAGCTAATAAGCCACTGAGAACATTCACAAACAGGGCAAATAGAGAAAAGGAAAAAATAGCAAGGATAACGGCGAAAATGAAGGCATGACGTGACTGTACTCGTCCAGAGGGAATAGGACGCGCTCTGGTTCGCAACATTTCATAATCAATATCACGGTCATAGATGCAGTTCATTACCTGGGCTGAAGCAGCCGCTAGGGTTCCCCCTAATAGAGTAATAAATAGGGTAAACAGATCGACTCGACCTTCACCAGCAATCCACATAGCTGCAGTTGTAGTAATCAGCAATAAGGGAATAATACGAGGTTTGGTTAGCTGATAGTAACTCTTTACAGCTTGTAGCCAGTTTTCATTACGGCGGGCAACATTAGTCCCAATCATTAATACACACCAAATTCTATTGATTTACTTGAGGTTTTGCGAGTAATTGTCTTTGAAGTTATCGATGAGAACAGAATTTTGTTTTCAACCTATGTTGGTCAAGGGTTTTAATTCTGACTTGGGTAACGTCTCTATGACTTCTGACTTCTGACATCGCGGATGGCTAACGTTGTCAAGGCGACTAACGTACCAAACAGGGCAGCACCGACGGTATGGTGTGCCACGGTTAGGGGCTCCACTTGTAGATGTAATCGGAAGGTAGCAACCCCTAACAAAATTTGTAGGGCAACAATACTTCCAGCTACCCAAGCGAGTTTTCGTAACCTGGGATGAAGAGCAGGGGTACGCCAGGCAATATAAACAACACTGAGAGTCGCTACAGTAGCCGGAACAACACCAATAATATGGCTATTCATCACAGCGCACAGTTGAGAACCACCAAAACACTGATGCACCGCCCAACGAGAGCCGACTAAGGCTCCTAATAAACATTGTAGGTAGACTAACGTAACGGCAATGGTTGCTCCCCAGCTTAGTGTTCCGGCAGTCGTCGTTCCTTGATAGGGAGTGAGACACACGGCGATCACAATAAGGGTTCCCAAAAAGAGTAGGGCGGTTCCTAGGTGGGCGGTGACAATATCAAACCGTAGCAGTTGGGTAACAGTAAGTCCCCCTAAGACTCCTTGAAAAACGATTAAACTCAAAGCCCCCACGGATGCCCAAGGAAGCCATTTAGGGAGTTCTTTGCGAAACCACCAAGACAGTCCCACCAGGACAAGGGTACTTAAGCCAATCAGAGATGCGTCTAAACGATGAAACCATTCTAGAAAAACTTGCAGGTTCATCTGTTGACTCGGAACCAATTGACCATAACATAACGGCCAGTCAGGACAGGCTAGTCCTGCATTCATGACCCGTGTTGCACTCCCCACTGCCATCAAAAGCAGGGTGGCAATGGCAATTTTCCAAACGAGGAAGCGCATCCATTTCTGAACTTGAGGGCGATCGCCACTAACATTAATTTGAGATTGTAGAACTGAATCTGTCATAGCATTTTAATGCTTTGTTAAACATTTATTTCTTCAAACGTGCGTGAGTATTTACTCTCTTGAAGAATAGACTAGGTTTAAACTGCTAGTCAGATTCTACTGAACACTTTCTATTTCTTGCACCAATTCCTGTAAGGGTTTCGAGATATTTCAGATTTAGTTAACAATTGCTTTACGAAAGTTTGTACAAAAAGGAAAAAAATATTTATTTTAATCTTTTCTCAATAATTAATTCTCTGGTTTTGTGTTAGGAATTTATTAAGCTAAAAATGTTATTAATGATAGTTCAGTTTTCCTTTCCCAGTTGCTTACGGGACACAAACAGGTTCTTCATAGAAACCAAGACTTAAGACGAGATCGTCATTATTACTAAATTCATAAAAGCCAGATTCTTGATACCTATAGCTATTAGCAGCGTTATCTCTCTCTCCATTTTTGCCTAAAAAAGTAATTTGAATAACACATCCTCGCTCCCCTTGTCTAGTATCATCCCAGTTTTCATAATCATATTTTGAATCGAAAGGAACTTGATTGCTATTTTGTCGAAAAAAACATTCAATTCCTACTGGAACTCGATCCCTTCCGACATCACCTGGAAAATAACCTTGTTCCATTCTGTAGGCTATCAACTCTCGTTGTAGACAACTCATTTGAACTTTGGCTTTACCATAGTGGAATTTGTCCACCGTTGCCACATAGGTCGGGATAGCGATCGCAGTTAAAACTCCTATGATGACAATGGTAATTACTAACTCTAGCAAGGTAAATCCCATAGCTTGTTGGTTAGATGAGTGTTTAGAGTATAGCAATAACCGACTCAATCTATAGATTAAATACAATCGATTTGATTTATACATAACTCAACGCAAGATAGTATCATCGACTACTAAATTTCATGATTAACTAAATCCTATCTAAGTTTTAAATTTATTATGCCCACATTGCCAGCTAATCTATTCTTTTCTTAAAAATCAATATCTGCATATTGCCATGCTTGTTGATATTGCTGTTGTACTGTTTTGGATTGTACTATTTTGCCTTGTCCTTGCAAACTTTGGGCTAATCCATGTAAAGACCAACCATTACCAGGATAAATGGCTAAATCCTCTCGAAAAGCTTGTTCGGCTTCTTCTGGGCGATTAGCTTTTAGGAGAACTGTTCCTAGTAAATTATAGGTGGGAGAATACCAATCTGGGGGTTCAGTATAAACTAACTTTTCTTCTAGGGCGATCGCCTTTTGAAAATAAGGAATAGCTGTGATGTAATCTTGATCTTGGGTAGCAATTGACCCTTCTAAAACGTTAGCCCCAATCTTGAGAATATCAGCAGCTGAGTTGAAACTCCCAATGAGCAATTTTTCTTGATCGAGATCTCTAATTAACTCTTGTAATTTAGCTAATTCTTGGTTAGCTTCTTGTTTTTTCCCTTTAGCAGAGAACGCCATTCCCCTTGCATAATGCCAAACCCCTGTTGCATATTTTAAATCCTTTGATGGGGAAGGAGTCTCTAAAATCTGATCCCATTTCTCAAAACGGACTTGAGTATAAATTGGAACCACCGAGAAATGTTGTAAAATCCCTGTAAAGTCTGGATTATCTATTAAATTAGCATCAACTGCTGCGGTTTGTTGTGCCGCTTTCATCGCCAGTTTACTTTGTCCACTCATCAAAGCAGCAAACCAGAGGAAATGGTGGTTATGAGGGATATAGGCAATGGTGTAGAGACTTTGAACATCAGAAGAGGCAAGATAGTTGCGATCAGCCCTAATGGCTTTTTGGTTAGCGATCACAGCATCCTGGTAACGTCCCACACGAATATAAATATGGGAGGGCATATGGACTAAATGCCCTGACGCAGGAACAAGATCCCTGAGATTATCTGCTGCTTCAATGGCTAATTGAGGCCGTTCTTTTTCCGTTGCATGAATATAAAGGTGTGTTGCCCCTGGATGCTTTGGATTTCTTTCTAAAACCGATTCTAACGTCGTTAAAATTGGTTTAGCTTCTGGTTTAAGTTCTCCGTTATCTTGCCAATAGTCCCAAGGCATTGTATCCATGACTGCTTCTGCATATAAGGTAGCTGCATCTAAATCATCAGGATAATCTTTAACGACTTTCTTCATCCCTTGAGCGTATGCTAGATCTAGAGAAGAACGATCTAACATTGATTTTTCTAAATAACGCTGTGCTAATGCCTGAATATAAGCCTGTTCCTTTTTAGAAACTTTTTTACTGGCTGCGATCGCCTTTTGAAGGGCTTGCCATGCTTCCCCTACCTGATTTTCTGCCATCGGCGCATTAATATTTGGCCCTTTAACATAAGCTAATCCCCAATAACACATCGCACAATCGGGATCTAGTCTACTCCCTTCTTGAAAAGCACGGGCTGCCTCACTATGGTTAAAACCATAAGATAAAATTAACCCCTGATCAAAATATTTTTGAGCCAAATCTGATGTAGTAGAAATAGGATAATGATAATGTCCTAGATTCTCTATTAGATTTACTTTTCCTTGAGCAGATGACACGGATACTAAAGGATTTAAAACAAAAGGAGATAATAAAGACGGGATAAGGATTAATCCTAAGCCTATCATAACCCCTATAATCCAAGTTTTAAGCTGACGATACATAGATATTTATCTTCCTAGTTATAAAAGTTTTTATTTTCAATTTTAGGATAATCTTTAAGATCTAATCTGTATTTCATTTTGAAATATAAACTATTACTCACAGGACTTATCTATTGACTCTTACCTGTCCTAAAATTTTAGCTAGGATAGCCATTAGTCCTACAGAATCTTTGTTAAATAGATATTAAGGTAATCTTAAATTTTCAGTAAAGGTTTAGTTTGTTTGATAGCATTTAGGATAAGATAACGCAACCCCGTATCTTATCAAGAATCTTAACATTTTTTCACATATTTGATTAATAAAAAGTATTTAAGATAAGAAAAGAACAACAGATGAATTGCGGTGATAGAATATCACTGATCAGTCAATCAGATTGTGGAAATATCTTTCTACAGAAAGATGAAAAGAGAGGATCATCAACAGGGCTGATTTTCTGTTTTTTGCCTTCCAAGCTACGTTAGTTTAGAATAGAAGGGTTTCAAAACTAGGAGATGCTCTCCACACAAATCTATTTGTTTAGATAGATGCGGCTGATTAGACATTATTTATAGACTAGAAATAATATCTGTTAATTTTCTTTCATAATTTCCCTTATATGGCTCAAGCTCTCACAAAAAACCTCGAAAAAATAGACAAAAAAATTTGCTTTGGCAATTAATTTAACAAGGAAACCTTTTGACAACTAGGGCTTCTACTAAATTAGTCCCTAAGATAACTGTAATCCTAACTTAATCTTTAAAGTCAAATTTGTGGGCTAAATTTAGCATAAAGCTTAGGACAAAATCTATGACAACCAATAAAAATCTCAACGCCTCTCAACCACAATCAATTCCAAATATTTTAGACACGTTCTTCTTCTTCCTATCCAATGAACAAGGTGAAACAACTGATAATTTGAGCCAATTTATCGAAAGTATACTCGAATTAACGGAGAAAGAAACCCAAAAATTCCTAGATCATACCACGAATCAAACTGGCGAGACTCTAAAATCGATTGCAGAAAATCCCGTAGTACAATTGCTAAAAAATGCACCAGGAACCGATTGGTTAATGACATTACTAGGGGAAATTGATATTAAAAAAACCCAGGAAAAAGTTAAACAATTACAAGACAAATATCCCAAGGAAAAATCAGACGATCTAGCCCACCGAATTATAGTTGAGACAGCTTGGGAAGCGGGAAAAATTGGACTAATTACCAATATTATTCCTCCGGTTGCGATCGCCTTGTTAGGTTTAGAATTGGCAGCCACCATTAAACTACAAGCGGAAATGGTTTATCAAATAGCCGCAGTCTATGGATTAGATTTACACGAACCCGCCCGTCGAGGAGAAATTTTAGGGATTTTTGCTCTTTCCCTGGGAACAGATGTGTTAAAAGCAGGTTTAACTTTAGTCGAAATTATTCCTGGTGTGGGTGCTGTGGTCGGGGCTTCTACTAATGCTATTATGATCTATGGATTGGGTTATACTGCCTGTCGTTTTTATCAAACTAAATTTAAGATA
The DNA here is from genome assembly GCA_002110465.1 of unicellular cyanobacterium SU2. Taxonomy (GTDB): domain Bacteria; phylum Cyanobacteriota; class Cyanobacteriia; order Cyanobacteriales; family Microcystaceae; genus Rippkaea. Next base: position 178,134 of record NEED01000081.1, read on the forward strand.
GTGTCAGATCAAATAATCAGTAAATCCTGGCAGAAAAATGGAGATAATTATTGGCAATTAGCCCTAACTCAATCAAGATTGATGGATCAAATCTTAGTTCACATGGTTGTAGCCAGCTATCCTCACCCTGATAAATCTTGGTCTGATATTCTACCGACCCTAAAAGCGGTGTCGCCCTCCTCAGCTAAAATCGTAGCGACTCATTTAGAAAACCCCCAACCCCTCGATGAACTTCTCGAACAACTTTCACCAGAGTTTGCCCCTTTGTTGCTAAGAAGATGTTACTATATCGCTCAATCAGATGGGGTCGTCTCCCACGAGGAGCAAAAAATTCTTGACTTAATCGACCAAAAGTTTGAGATTAATGTAGATGCTTTTGAACATAGTTTGCAATACGATTCTATCCTTAAAGGATATTGACATAGATTAGTTAATCTTTAGGATAAATTCGTAGTTAATAATGGTTTGAGTTATGAAAGCAGTTGTCATGTCTACTCCAGGAACTCCCGATGTCTTAACCCTTGAAGATGTTAGTGATCCTCAACTGACAACCCCAACAGAAATCTTAATCAAACTCAAAGCTGCCGGAATTAATCCCATTGATACTAAAATTCGTCAGAGAGGAACTTTCTATCAAGACCAAATGCCTGCTATTTTAGGCTGTGATGGGGCAGGAATTGTAGAAGCGATAGGATCTCAGGTAACAGAGTTTAAACGAGGGGACGAGGTCTATTTTTGTTCAGGAGGACTAGGAAAGTCCCAAACAGGAAATTATGCACAATGGGCTGTCGTAGAGTCTCATTTGGTTGCCCATAAACCCCAATCTATCACCTTTGCTGAGGCAGCTGCCGCCCCGTTAGTGTTAATTACGGCTTGGGAATCTTTGTATGATCGCGGTCGGTTAGAAGAAGGAGACACGGTATTAATTCACGGAGGAACCGGAGGGGTTGGCCACATCGCTATTCAATTGGCTAAGTTAGGAGGGGCGCGGGGGTGTACTACAGTGGGAACGCCTGATAAAGCTCGTTTAGCCCGTCAATTGGGGGCAGATGAAACAATATTGTACAAACAAACAGATTTTGTTCAAGGGGTTTTAAATTGGACAGAAGGCCAAGGAGTTGATTTAGCTTTTGATACCGTGGGAAAACAGACCTTTTTTGATACTTGTGGGGCGGTCAAAGTGTATGGAGATTTAGTAACAATTCTACAACCTGATCCTTCGATTGGAACGTTAAAAGTTGCCCGCGATCGCAATTTACGAATTAGTTTAGAGTTAATGTTAACGCCTGCTTTAAAGGGATTAGTTAAAGCCCAAAAACATCAGACTCAAATTCTTCAACAATGTGCCACTTTAATTGATGAAGGTAAGTTAAAAATTCATCTGAGTCAAACCTTTCCTTTAGCTGAGGCGGCTACGGCTCATGAACTCTTAGAAAAAGGCGCAATTACTGGAAAGGTTGCTCTATTAGTTGATTGAAAAAATTCAACTTAATTCATGCTCAAGAGTTATTAAAGTTCTCAAAAACTAGATAATCAATCTACCGAGAAAAAACTGATTTACCAGCAAGTATCTAGACTAACTTAACTAACTAAAAATGAAATCAGTAGCATCTATTTGGTCAGGAGTTACCAATTAATGTTCCATTACTGCTATCTTCATTAATGGTGTTGTTGCACATTTTTGAGCAAGTTAGCCTTATTATTTAACCAAAGTACACCACACTTGGTCTAAAAGACTCGAAGAAGTCCCATCAAACCATTGAATTTCTGGATAGGCGCGAAACCAAGTTCTTTGACGCTTAGCAAACTGACGAGTATGTAGAATAATTTCGTGTTTAGCCGTAGCTAAGGAGATTTTTCCCTGAAGGTATTGTCTAGTTTCAGCATATCCAAGGGTATTCAATAAGGGTAAATTCCAACCGTATTTTTGAACGATTTTTTCTACTTCTTCGACTAATCCCCTGCTGATCATCTGTTCAGTTCGTTGTTCAATTCGTTTTTGTAACGCTTCTGGCTCACAATCTAATCCAATTTGCACAATGGGATAAGAGGGAGGATTTTCTCCCTGTTGCTCAGAAATGGAAAGTCCTGTGACGTAAAATACCTCTAAGGCGCGAAGGGTTCTCACCTGATCATTGGGGTGAATTTTACTGGCTGCAACGGGATCAACTTGTTTTAACATCATGTAACATTGAGATTGTCCTAAAAAATTGAGTTGCGATCGCAGTTGAGGTTGAGGGGCGACTCTCGGAATCTTTAACCCTCGCACAATAGACTTGATATATAAGCCTGTTCCCCCCACCAATAGAGGAGGAGACGAGGGCGAAGCTGACTCAATTAAAGATTGTGCTTGTTCTTGATATTGAGCTAACGTTAAAGTCTCGGTTGGCTCACAAATATCAATGAGATAATGGGGGACTAACGCTTGTTGCTCTGGAGTTGGTTTAGCAGTTCCAATATCTAATTCCCGATAAACTTGCCGTGAGTCAGCACTAATAATAAAGGCATTAAGGCGTTGAGCTAATTGACAAGCTAATCCTGATTTGCCTGTAGCCGTTGCACCACAGATAACAATTAAAGGGGGTTGCATAAACAGTCGAAAGGCATTAATCAACTCAAATAGTATGACAAATTTAGGTGGGGAAAAGTTACTGATGAGTCTTCGGCTTTGATTTTTGAATGTGATAAATCCACTTTATGACTTACAACCCAATCAAAACAGATTATTGTCTAATTTTTGATATTAAGAGACTGTTTGTGAATAAAATCTTAAGACCGTCGGATAGGCGAATAGGAGGGGTCTTTCCACCAATCATAACCTAATTTCGACATAAGGCAACTCATAAAAAAATTGCCCAAATCTGGAATATACAACCCTGATTCTATCTTGAAAAAAATTATAACTGAATCTATTCCAAACTCAGATAATCATAGATCATTCAACCCTTTTCCATCCCACCAAATACCTAAACTTATCTTTAATTTTTGTTAACAAACAGTCCCTAAGCTTAGGTTTCATCACTTATTAGGAAAAAGTTCCCGAAAATATCCTGCAATCTTGTGCTTTTTTTTGCTTAAATTAGGGAAACCTAAGATTAACAAAAGGATTATTGTAAGAAGTCCTAGAGAAATCCCACTTATCATTTCATTGAGAAGTTATCATGTCAGCTCAATCACTCTATACCAAAACTGATAAGCTATATCCCTTATTGTCATCTGACTTGAATCATCCAACAACCGATCTTCTTGATAAAGTCTCTCAGTTAGAAAATAAACAGGATAATTCGTTGGATTTAGAATTAGAAGAGTTAGAAATTCCCGATGTTGAAAGAAACCATTATCGAGCCGTTACGGATTTAGTGCGATTATATCTCCAAGATATTGGTCGTGTTCCTCTGTTGAAAAAAGATGAAGAAGTTTCCAACGCGCAACAAGTCCAAAACTACGTTGAGTTACTCGAAATACGTGATAAGGCTGCCCAAGAAGGGGATCGTGTGATTCAGGGATTGATTGAGGTGGTTGAGATAGGCGATCGCCTATCTTCTAATTTAGGACATCGTCCATCTTGGAACCGTTGGGCCGCACAAACTCAATTATCTGTCGTGGCATTAAAAGACATTCTCTGTCAGGGAAAAAAACGTTGGGGAGAACTGGCAAGCTTAGAGCCAGAAATAATAGAAGAAATTGAGAAAAGGGGTATTGAAGCCAAAGAACAGATGATTAAGGCTAATTTGCGCCTAGTGGTTTCAGTGGCCAAAAAATACCAACGTCGAGGGCTAGAATTACTCGACCTAATTCAAGAAGGAACCCTAGGATTAGAAAGAGCCGTCGAAAAGTTTGACCCAACCAAGGGCTATCGCTTCAGCACCTATGCCTATTGGTGGATTCGTCAAGGCATTACTAGGGCAATTTCTACCCAAAGCCGCATTATTCGTCTTCCGGTTCATGTCACGGAAAAGCTTAATAAAATTAAACGAGTACAACGGCAACTTTCCCAAGCCAAAGGACGTAAAGCGACGGTTGAGGAAATTTCCCAAGAATTAGATATGAGTGCGGAGCAAATTCGGGAAGTATTGACGCAAATTCCCCGTTCTGTCTCTTTAGAAGTTAAAGTTGGCAAAGAAAAGGATACCGAGTTAGTCGATTTACTAGAAACCGAATGTCAGTCCCCTGAAGAAAGTTTGGTCAGTGAATCCTTACGGAAAGATTTACAAACCCTTCTCGAAGATTTAACTGATCGAGAGCAGGCAGTCATTAAACTACGCTATGGTTTTGAAGATGGAATTTCCTATTCTCTGGCTGAGATCGGAAGAACATTAGACTTATCGCGGGAGCGAGTTCGTCAAATTGAAGCTAAAGCGTTACAGAAGTTGCGTCAACCTCGACGACGGGATCAAATCCGTGATTATTTTGAGGCGTTAAGTTAAGAAACTATCCTCTAATTGCCACTAATATGAACAACAATTTCCCGTTGATGACTACGTTGACGGTGTTCCCAAAGATAAATTCCTTGCCACGTTCCTAACACTAATCGACCTTGACTAATCGGAATTTGTTCAGAGGTTTTCGTTAACGCTGAACGAATATGAGCCGGCATATCATCGGGACCTTCGGTACTATGAACATAACGTCCTGATTCAGGGACTAATTGGGCAAAGAAGTTTGATAAATCGACTAAAACATCAGGATCAGCATTTTCTTGAATCACTAACGAGGCTGAGGTATGGCGCACAAAAATGGTGCATAGTCCTGTTTTAATTCTAGACTCAGCAACCATCCCTTGTACCTCACGAGTAATTCGATGAAAATCCTTTCCTCTTGTGGAAATCGAGAAAGTTGTTTGATAATGATTCATGGAATACTAAGTAGTTGAACAAAAGTCAAGATAAGGCAACAGGGAACAGGGAACAGTTATCAGTTACCTATTCCCCATTATCACGTAAATAACAAAAAACTAGCGGAACATACTACTAACGGAAGTATCTTCATGGATACGCCAGATAGCCTCACCAATTAAGTTAGCAACCGAGAGAACTGTTAATTGTTTAAAACGATGTTCTTCGGGAACAGGAATAGTATTAGTTACAATGACTTCCTCTAACATTCCACTCGATAATCGAGAGATAGCAGGTTCGGAGAAAACAGCATGAGTAGCACAAGCATAAACCTGTCTTGCGCCTTCTTTGCGTAACAGTCTAGCCCCTTCTAAAATTGTTCCTGCCGTATCGATCATATCATCGACCAAAACAGCCGTTTTTCCTTGGACATCCCCAATTAAATTCAACACTTCAGCCACATTATGAGCCTGACGGCGTTTATCAATAATTGCTAAGGGGGCTCCATTAAGTTTTTTAGCAAAGGCCCGAGCCCTGGCGACTCCTCCGACATCAGGGGAGACAACCACTAAATCAGAAAGCTGTTTACCCGCCAAATAATCAACGATAACCGGAGATCCGTAAACGTGATCAAACGGAATGTCAAAATAACCTTGTATTTGGGCTGAATGTAAATCCATGGCCAATACCCGTTGGGCCCCAGCCTCTGTGATTAAATTAGCTACCAGTTTAGCGGTAATCGATTCCCGTCCGGCGGTTTTACGATCTGCCCGTCCATAGGCATAATAGGGAATAACGGCGGTAATTTGCCGCGCTGATGCCCGACGACAAGCATCAATCATAATCAGTAATTCCATGAAGTGATCATTCACCGGATGAGAACAAGGCTGAATCAGATAAACATCACATCCTCGAATAGATTCTTGAATTTGAACATAGAGTTCCCCATCGGCGAATTTTTTACGGATCATCGGGCCAATATCCATCCCCAAATAACGGGCAACCTCTTGGGCAAGGGGAATGTTAGCAGACCCTGAAAAAAGGCTTAGGCGATTGTTTTCCGACAGTGGTGGCACTGTGGGATTTAACGTTAATATAGGAGTGTGACTCACAGCAGACTCTTGTCCCTTCAACTTATGGCAACTCTATCATCTCAGGTTTTTTGGTTGCCTGAGTAGATTTTCTTCTTTCTTATGATCATATCGAATGCTTTCTTTGATAGATATACATACACAGATATTTTTTAGACTTGGGAATTTTAGGGAATCTTTCTAAGAAGTTGGCAAACTAATGAGACAATGAAGGAAGCTTATTTTTATTGTTCCCTACACTTAAACAAAACTGAACGGTTATTAGAAAATTTAAAAGGTATTTTTTTGATTAATGAAATGACGACATTATTGATTACAGGAACAGATACAGAAGTAGGTAAAACTATTGTTACGGCTGCTTTAGGGGCTTATTGGCAAAAGTATCATTCTCATCAACCTTTAGGCTTAATGAAACTATTGCAAACAGGGGAAGGGGATCATCAATATTATCAACGGTTGTTTGCTGATTCAGAAATAATACAAGTGGTTAATCCATTGTGTTTTGATACTCCTGTTGCCCCACCTATTGCAGCCCAACACGAAGGACGAGCAATTCCTTTAGAAGAAGTCTGGCAGGCGTTAGTGTCTCTACAGCAAAAGTCTGATTTTGTTTTAGTTGAAGGGTTAGGAGGGTTGGGATCTCCAGTCACTTGGGAGTTAACTGTCGCTGATTTGGCAGGAGAATGGCGATTACCAACGGTTTTGGTGGTTCCGGTGAAGTTAGGAGCGATCGCCCAGGCAGTGGCCAATGTCGCCTTAGCTCGTCAATACAATGTTAAACTCAAGGGGATTATTTTGGCCTGTTCTCATCCTATTTCTAAACACGAATTAACCGATTGGGTTCCTATGGAGTTAATTCAAAAATTAACGGGAGTTCAGGTACTAGGAACTGTTCCTTATTTATCAGGTATAGATAATTTAGAAGAGTTAGCTCAGGTTGCTTCTAATTTAGATTTAGAAGAATTATTTCCCTAAGAAAAAGGGAACAAATAAAAGGGGTTCTAGACAATAGACTTAATTCTCGAAAAACTAAATTTTAGGTAGTTGAGGCAACTTTTGTTAATATGGGTGAACTGTTGAGAGTTTAAGTATATTTTGAAGTTAAATCTCCTTTTTTATCTTCCTTAAGTGATGGTTAAGTCAGGGTAAACGCATCTAAATCAAGTTGACATATGATGATTTTTATGTCTAAAGTTTTTACCTAAAAAGATGTTATATTTATCTAGATTTTTTCCCAACCCATACAACCTGCTTTAAGAAAAGCAGAGTTTTTTTATTCCTATTTTAAGTCAATTATAGCAGTCGCCAAAACGGTTAGGACATTTTCCTGTTCCCTGTTCCCTGTTCCCTTGAAACAATAGTTTAGGATGTCCTAAGCAACCTGGCGGTTGCTATAAAACACAGTTTTTAGCTAGTTGATATACAGTTAACTAGCGGAAGATGCTAAAATTTGAGTGAGATAATCATTATCCATTGAAGCTTTATAACGTTTCATTTTTAGACTTCCTTTAAAACTTTTTTCCTGTTTCAGTAAGTTGAGAGCTAAACGACGTAATAAGGCAAAGTTCTCAGGAGCATTATCTTTACGAATTCGACTTTTATCTTCGGAAAATGTCACATCTAATGTCCAATGTAAACTATCTCTTGGTGCGCATTCCCTTGCGTCTTTCGCCATAGTAGTTAATAAGGATAAACTAATAATGAAAAGCTTAGGTAAAAAACTTACTTTTTGAAATGTTTCTTTAGCCAGGGATTTGAATGACATGATTATTTTCCTTATTCCTTATTATCAGGACTTTTTGGCTAAAATTAGCAATCTGTCAAGGAGAGTCGCTAATGATAGTTAAAATTGTAAGAAATCGTTTTAACATAAAAAAAAGAAATAATCAAACTTTATTTTTTACTTTGCATTGCCAGATTTTATGACTAGATTATGAAATCCCTTAAAGGAAAGTTAGTATTTTGCTAATTAACTTAAAACATCAGGTCTTACAAGAATTTTTTGATCAAGGAATTTAAACAGCTATTTTTTTGCTATAATGATAGCGTAATTTTTCTTAAACTATCAAAAAAATTCCCAAAAATTTTATCAAAAAAAATAACTATGACTTCTATTAACGAACAATTAACTGAGCATTTTAGTCAAGCATTAGTTGACGCTTTTGGATCTGATTTTGCTGAGGTTTCACCGTTAGTTGTTCCGGCAAGTAATCCTAAGTTTGGCGACTATCAATGTAATATTGCCTTATCTTTGGCTAAAAAGTTAGGGGAGAAGCCGAGGAATATTGCTCAAAAAATTGTTGACAATTTATCCCTAGAAGAACTAGGAGAAATCCCAACTATTGCAGGTCCAGGATTTATTAATATTAAACTGAAAACCAATTATGTAGAAACTCAACTAAAATTAAGTCAAACTAATCCCCGCTTAGCCATAGAAAAAGCTGATCCATCTCAGAAAGTAATTGTTGATTTTTCTAGTCCTAATATTGCTAAAGAAATGCACGTTGGACATTTACGATCTACTATTATTGGGGATTGTATTGCCCGAATCTTAGAGTTTCGAGGTCATGAGGTGTTACGTCTCAATCATGTGGGAGATTGGGGGACACAATTTGGGATGTTAATTGCTTATCTAAAAGAAGTTTATCCTGATGCTTTGACCACAGCAGATGTTTTAGAAATAGGAGATTTAGTTGCCTTTTATAAACAAGCTAAACAACGCTTTGATGAAGACGAAACTTTTAAAGAAACTGCTAGAAATCAGGTTGTTAAACTACAAGCAGGTGACGAAGTAACTCGTCGTGCTTGGCAATTATTATGTGATCAATCTCGTCGAGAGTTTCAAATAATTTACGATATTTTAGATATTAAATTAACCGAACGTGGAGAGTCTTTTTATAATCCTTTTTTAGAAAATATTGTTAAAGATTTAGACAAACAAGGATTACTTGAAGAAGATGCAGGAGCCCAATGTGTTTTTCTAGAGGGATTTACTAATAAAGCAGGTGATCCCTTACCCTTAATTGTTCAAAAATCTGATGGGGGTTATAACTATGCGACAACAGATTTAGCTGCTTTGAAATATCGTATTCAAGAAGATCAAGCAGAGCGAATTATTTATGTTACTGATGCCGGACAAACTAACCATTTTGCCCAAGTTTTTCAAGTTGCTAAAAAGGCAAAAATTATTTCTGATAATGTGGAAGTTATTCATGTTCCTTTTGGTTTAGTTAAAGGAGAAGATGGCAAAAAATTAAAAACTCGTTCAGGAACTACTATTAAATTACGAGACTTATTAGATGAAGCCGTAAATTATGCACGTCAAGATCTCGAAAAAAGACTAAAAGAAGAACAAAGAAAAGAATCTCAGGAGTTCATTGATAACGTCTCTCAAGTGGTAGGAATTAGTGCAGTTAAATATGCAGATTTAAGCCAAAACCGCAACAGTGATTATATCTTTAGTTACAATAAGATGTTAGCTTTACAAGGAAACACAGCCCCTTATATGCTCTATGCTTATGCTAGGATACAAAGTATTAGTCGGGAGGGAAATATTGATTTTAAGCAGTTAGGTAAAAAAGCTCAAATTATCCTTAAAGAAGAAACAGAAATAGAATTAGGAAAATATTTATTACAATTTAGTGAAGCCATCGAAGAAGTTGAAAATACCTTACTTCCTAACCGTCTGTGCGATTACTTATACGAATTAAGCAAAAAATTTAATCGATTTTATGAAAATTGTCCTGTACTTAAATCAGAAGAACCCTTGAAAACATCTCGTTTGCTGCTGTGTCACTTAACCGCAAGAACCCTTAATTTAGGATTATCTTTATTAGGAATTTCTGTTTTAGAAAGAATGTAGGTATTGAAAAATTTTTTCTTAACTTAAATAACTGCCAAAGAAAAGCAGGTGGGTAAGTAGGTAGGAATAATTAGAATCAAAATAAAAAAATCCCTGATTTTAGGCTTGAATATCGATGGTACGACACTTTCTATGTCTACAGATTTTACGACAAACCTTCGTTGATTTATACCTACCGACTTAATACTCACCAAAACTTCAAATGATAAATCCTATAACTGACTGTTACTTGGTTAAAAATTTATCAGACGTACTTTAGTTGTCACAGAGAAATTTTTCAGCAGCCTTAACCATGTCTGGATTTTCTGTTTCTTCTTTTTTGCTGTCACCTCCTAAAGCAGAGCGAGCGATATTTTCAGCTACAGCTCCTAAATCGTTATTTTCTCTATCAGCTTCGGCGATTTTATCGCACAGTTTATAGCCATCATCAAGGATTTCTTGGGCGGTAAATGTTTGATCTTTATCCTCTTCATAAATTATTTTGATGGCTTCTTGAAGAAAGCGAGTTTCATTCTGTTTACTAGCTTCTGCTAAAGTTACTGAGGTTGTTCCAAAAATCCCTGATCCCATAAGAGACAGTGCCGCTAATGTATGTACAACAGTATTTTTCATGGTAATATTGTTTCGTGCTTAAATAAAACAGTATTAAGGTTCGCTAGGATTATAGTCGTTATAATCAAATCTTTCAACCCCAATTAATTAATTTAACTGAAGCTTAACACGCTTCCTTTAAAATTTTCCTTAGAATACTGGATTTCATTGAACCAATCTTCATAAGTAGACTGCTCGACAGTTTCGTCAGCACTATACCTAAATAACATTGAAAATTCAATTCCCACCACACACCCTAGTCTTGAACAATTTCTGCTAAAAATAAACCTATTCAGATTCTTGAAAAGGCTCAACTTTAATCGGAATTCCTTCGGGTTCTTCCTCCGTAAATAAGGGCGAATTATTAGGAACCGTTTGCTCATTCTTTGAATGACTTGATTCTCCAAAAGATGGAACCTGAAGTGTTTCCCCTCGAGAAATTTCATCAACACTAGGAGATGAATTAATCATGTTAGGCTGGCTTATTTCAGGATTATTATAATTGGGAGAAGGTTCTTGTTCAGAAAATAAGGGCTTAGGGGTTTTAGTCAGGGTTTTAATATTATTTCTAGACTCAAAATCTGAGTTTGGTGAACTTATCTCAGTTGTTGGGCTAGTCTCTTGATCTGAAGAGGATTTAGGAGACAAAACCTTAACCTCAGACTTAGAACATTCTGTTGATTGTAAACCAAGATAGCATCGCATTTCTTCTCGTGCTAGTGACACACCAATTCCTGTCACTGATACTAATAATGCACAAGCTGTTAAAACATCTCTAACCATAACCATATTAAGAGCCTCCTCACCTATTAAATTGAATCGATCTTTACCTATTCTAAAATAAAATTAATAAAATTGATGGCTTTGAGTTTGTCTTAAAATCTAATCCTAAAACCAGATTGTAAACTTAGGGTAAAGATCAAGCACTAGATTTCTAATCACTTATTTTTTTTCTTAAACATTCTAAATCATCTGGTGTATTACAATTGAATAATACAGACTCATCACTAATATATAGTTTCTCCACAAGCTGTTGATTTAACCATCCTTGAAATGATTGACCTCCTGATTTGATAAACGTCCGTAAAGAGTCTAGACAAGTAGAGCGGTAAAACCCACACAATGGCTCCCATCCTTTAGAATTTTTAGGTAATAAAGCAATGGCTTCTTGAGAAATATTTTCTAAAGAAATTAACCATTTTTCTATTTCATCTTCTATTAAACAAGGTAAATCACACGATAATAATAAAACCCACTCTGTATCAATATAAGGTAATGCTTGGGCAAAACCTATTAGGGGTCCTTTTCCTTGAATTATTTCCTTAACTAAATAACATCCTGGGGGAATAATAGACTGATATCTCTCAATCCAAGGACTGATAATATAAACTTGAGAAGTACATTTTTTCCCAAGATTAGCGATTTTTTTTAACAGAGGAATATCTTCTATTAAAATAAGTGCTTTATCCTGTCCCATCCGCGAACTTTTCCCCCCCGCAAGGATGATAGTTGTTACGTTACTTTTAGAGAATAATGTTTCCATGTTTTACGAAATCAACGGAACTCAGCTTATTTTTGTTAAACTACTATTGAGTTGATGCCAGTTTTCAATCATGAGTAATAGTGATCCATTCCAAGATAACAAGCTACAAAAATTACAATTAATGATTTATTTAATTCCGATTTTAGGGTTGATCCCTTCGGGTTGGACCTTATTGCGTAGTTATAAAAGTAATGAAGAATTATACCTGAGTCGTTTATCAATTAGATTAACCTTAATTTGGGTGATCGCTTATAGTTTATTGTGGTTAGGTTCTTCCCAAACTTCAGAGTTTTTAAGTTTACGACTATTGTACCTTAATGGGTTAGCAACATCAGGTTATATTATAACTTGTTTAATATTAATGTTTCGGGTCTGGCAACAGAAAAAATCAAGAAAAATTCGGGAGATAGATTAACCTAAACAAAAGAAAGATGGAAGTGATTGCCAAAAAGTTTTCCTTGCAAAACTACCACTTACAAAAGCAGATCCAGATCCATAAATTGGCAACCCTATTAAACTAAATAATAAGATAAAAACAACCGTCATTTCTAACACTTTGTGAGCATCATTAGATACTTGATTAATGGCGTAACTGATTGCTTTAGCAAAAAGCCAAAATCCAAAACCATAAATCAAACAATTAACTAGAAGGAATAAGCTAAAAAATGGGCTTTTGAAAAATATAGTTAATCCCCAAATAAAAGTCACAAGATTTGGCATAACTATATTGAGGACAAAAGCAACCACCATTGTGGGAAATAAACAATTTAACCCTATCCATAAAATCCACATCATTTCGCTTTTACTCGTCAGTGAATGATCAACTTTTTCTATTAGTTGACCTTTTTCTCAACGCCAAATCCGACTAATCTTACCGTTTCTAGAGAGGCACCAGATGGAGGTTTTTGATAATTAATAATTCTTCTAATCCGTAGTTCAGGATTGATTAAGGTAATAGAATCTACTGAAACGACTTGAGTATAATTAGTCGTCATTAACAATTCTCTTGTCTGGGAATCAAAACGAAAATTAGAGATAATCGGTTTAGATTCTTCATAGGCGCGATCGCGTAAATAATCCCCTTCTAAAAACCCATTATTTTCTAGCTTAGGAACAAACAATAAATTAAGCTGTTGTGAGACTTCTTCTCCTTTTTCAGAAATGGTGTAAAATCCCAAACTAAAACCAGGAAGACTCTCTAAATTGTTGGGAAGCAGATAGTTATTGTCATTAATTACTTTAGTTTTTAAGTCAGAAGTAAGAGGATTAATCGTAAATTCTGTCCGCGATCGCTCAACTTCATTACGAGTTAAATAATGATAGGTTCTTTCTGTTGCCCAACTTCCAATGCAGCAATCAAAAAAATAGTGAAAGATAGTAACATTCATTGCGCTGAATCTTGAAAAAATAGAATGTTTTCAAATCTTGTCCTTTAATCCTTCCCTTTGTCAAGTCATTATCTTTTTATGATTTTTAGCTAAAGAAGTATAAATACTTACACAAATTAAATAGCTCATCTGCCAGAATTCTAGAACATTCAACGTTTTCGGGTAAACCGCTAATCTTGGGGTTGACCGATCACCGTTCACAGATCCAAAGTAATTCGTGGTACATTAAAAAATGTAACGATTACTGGCGTTGAACTTTACATTTAATCGCTTTTGTGATCTACCATAATTAAACTCTTGCGAGGCTTGTATCATATGACAGCAGTACAGATAGCTCAATTATCCCTAGAAACCTTAGCCAGTGAGTTTTTCCAGAAATCTGCTGGAAGTTGGAACTCCCAACGACGTTATTACACCTTAAAACCAGAAGTTGCCACCCAGGAGGTTAATAGCATCATAACAGTAGAATATTTGGCGCAAGGTTGTCCAAAACTAATAGAATTAGCTAAATCCCATCATTTTGAAGATGAAACTGCCTTACCCTTTGGGAGTTATGTTACCTGGGAAAGTAGTTATACAGGAACATCTCGCAAACCGTCTAAAGGATCAACTGTATTTGGTGTTTTAGGGAATATTCTATACCGCGATCGCGGATTTGCCACGAAAGATCCTGTCAAAGCGATTTATTCCTTACCCAACCCCCAAACCCTATGTCTACGGACTGAATATAACGGGTCGGTTTTTGAAGAAGAGATCAAATTAATTGGGGAAAACTATCGAACTCGCCAGACTATTATTTCTCGCGCTGGACAGGAAATGATGATCGGACAATATTTAGAAAAGCGCATTAATTAGTAGTCAGAAGACAGTTCAGCCCCAAGGGAACACAACTATTAATTCAATCATCAATAATGATAACTGTTGCGGTAATTAAAGTGTCACTTTCTTCAATCAAATCAAGCAAAATTAAAATTAACCTGAATACATAGGGTTACTTTTAATTGGGTAACTTATCACTTTATGATAACTTTGGGGTAACTGTTAATTATGATAAATCATGTAAAATTAAGAGATAGTTTTTGGTTCAAAAGAATAAGCTTAGCGTTAATAATTGCCTGTGTTATAACTCAGCCAAAAGTCATGGCTCAGAGCAATAATTATAATGCTCCGAGAAATCCTACTGACGTTATCATCAATACAGAATCTAATTCTAATACAGACTATCCTGACTCTTCCCCACCTCCACCAGTCAATACCAGTTCAACCGATCAACGGTTTACCTGTCAGTTAGAACGGGGTAAATATACCGTAATGTATCATCCTCAAAGTCAGGGCAGTCAACCCTATCCCTGGGCAATTCCTAGTGATTTAGGAGATGGTTGGACGGCACAGCGACGTTGTAATGAAATCAGTCGTCGTTTAGAAATGTATCGACCTGATGGGTTATTAGAATTAAAAACAGGCTGGGAAAATAATTATGATACTATCTGTGTCACCACTCAACAGGATCGTTCTTGTAGAATTGTTTTAACAGTTCCTCCAGGGAAAAATCCAGAAATTACCCGCAATCAGATTTTTCAAACTTTAATGGCTGCTGAAGAAGGGCAATACACCCAAGGGGTTAATGCTTTTACCGGAGGCAGCCCTGGAGGTTCAATTATGAATCAATTGGGTCAAATTTTTAATAGTAATTCACCTCAACGTAATTTGTCTTCTTCCCCTAATAATGCCATTAATTTACGACCTTTCTTAGATCCGAAAGATGGCGGAACGGGAACTAAATTACAGAGTAGTCCCACCACTTCCCCTCAAACCTCTCCGTCTAATCCTTGGAGGTTAGATCCTGATAAATTTAGATAGAAAATGTCATTACACATTTGATGGTTAAGGTATCTAGATCAAGCCCGCTTATGCGGGTTTTTTTAGCAATAAACCCTAAGTCTGTTGAGCGAATTCTTGATGAACAACTGCTCTCAGCTTACTATACAATAGAGAAGAATCCGAATGGGGAACGAATTTATGAATAGACCCATCAGACTTCATCTGCCATGATGAATCTTCTTGAGGTGATAAGCTCATCTGTGAAGTCCCATCGTTGTCATTGATTATCGGTGATGAAAAATCTGGAGTATGGGAAATACTTTGAAAACTTGTCGAAACTTCTTCAGTTAGGTTCTCAGTTGTACTCTGTATGGGTTCTTTTCGATCATTGTTGTGATCAAGTTGATTAGGGGGTATCATTTCTTGGGAATTGGTGGAATCTGTGGTGGAAGGTTCAGACTTAATCTTGTCAACCGTTGCTGTACTGAGAACAAGGTTGCGACATACCAATCGTTCAAATTCATGGGGAAAGTGAAATGTTGGCTGTCCCCGTCGTTTCCATAGACGAAGAAGATGATCAACTGAAATGGCTTTGTAACGTCCTTGATACAAAGCTTCGACGATCGCTAGGCGAATCCAATATTTTGAATAGGAACTTAACCAGTCGTCAATATATTCGAGAGGAGATAATCCTTCCAAGTCAAATCCATAACAGTAAAGCAATACTGCCATTTGAGTCATGGTTTTGTCATCAGACTGTAACACGGATTTCAAAGGGTCTATTAAGCCATTCACTAAACTATACTAAGATCGATTCTTATCAATCGTTAAAAAATTAAGCACATTTTTTTAGTTTTCTCAAATTATACGGGAATTATATTTAAGAGTCCTTGGGGAACAACAAGGGATTACTCCTTCGATTATCTTGCAAGAAAAACACCTTTGATGGGTTTTTGGGAGAATTAGAGGGAGGAAAAAGGAAAAAATGGTGATGTTTATTTTGTATTTAATCCTTTTCCTTTTTTTTGATGAAAAATGGGGTTGTTTTAAAACTTCAATCACTCACAGAAAATTGGCTGATTCTTATGATTCTGACGTAAGTTCTTCTTCTAGGTTGTATTTTAAGAGGTAATTATGCACTTATCATCCAATGTCTTCGACGACAGCATTCAATATTTAGAACATCACCAAGAATCTTTAAGAATTAAAAAATTGATTTTTTGCCTTTGTCAAAAAACTTGGGAAAATGATCCTAACGTGCTTAATCGTTTTCCGTTAAACGATTTAATAGTTGAATTAGTTCAAACCATTCCTGAAAAGGATCAATTAAGGACATCTTTATACAAATTAGTTAAAAGCTTAAATCGTCCCAAGGTTTATGCAGCCGTTGCCAATATTATTCTTGAGAAAATTGATTATATTTACAGCAATTTATCTAATAAAGATACTCAAATTGTTCAGGCGGCTCCAGATTACAAAAATACCCATATCACAGGTCAAGACTTCCTCCTAGAACAGGTTATCGCTAACTTAAATAATCATCAACAAATCGCAAGAATCAAAAAGTTACTATTTGCTGTCGTCCAAAATCGTTGGGAAAATGATCTTAGCCAAATTGATGCCTATGGGTTAAAAAATCTACTTCTAGAGCTTTTTCAACTTTATCCAACCCAAGAAGATCTTGAAATAGCTTGTAAACAATTAATTAGTAAAATAAATAAAAAAAAGTTATATTTAGCAATTTTCCAAATTATATTCACGGAAATTCAAGATTTTTATGAAAAATTACCAGAAGAAGCCGTTGATTCCCCCGTTCCGACTACAGCACTACATCATAATACACAAATTATTCCCCTCCCCAATCTCTCCTCAACTCCCCAACAATCTCTCAATCGTCAATCGCCTTCACAGACAACCTTTGAAACATCGGTGATTGAAATTTCCCCTGAACAGATAAGGACTGAAATACAACAGATCCAAAAAGTTACTCCACCTCCCCTGCCAAAAACTTACGATATCTTTGAATTACGCCGACAAATTGTCCAATACGCTATTCCTTTACAAGCTAAAATTTTGTTATTCTCCTTAGTATTCCATCCGTGGAATAGAAGTGGACAGGACTGGTCAATGTTAAGAAGCTACATCATCGATGATTTGCTAGAGCAAGTCCTCCAAAGTGGTAGATCGGTGGCTGAAATTGAATCTCAACTCCATAAAGCGGCTAGATCTTTCAGTGATGCTGATATCTATTTACAAGCTGCCAGTGCCATTCTTGAAACCATTAAACCCTTTCTATAAAACAAAACAGTGGCGTTAATTATTGCAGGCGATCGCAGTGGTGTGGGAAAAACAACGATAACTTTAGCACTACTTGCCTTTTTAGTATCCCAAAAGCACCGAATACAATCATTCAAAGTAGGGCCTGATTATATTGACCCGATGTTTCATACTGCCATTACTGGCCGCCCTTGTCGTAATTTAGACCCCATTCTGACCTCCGAGACTTATGTTCGCTCATGTTTTAGCCAATATGGTCAAGGGATGGAGTATGTCTTGGTAGAAGGGGTGATGGGGTTATTTGACGGAATTCGTTTTAACCAGGGAAAAGAAAGAATATATGAAGGGGGAATTAGGGAAATATCTCAGGAAACTATCCTAGATTATGGAAGTACGGCTCATATTGCTCGAATTTTAAAAATACCTGTCCTTCTAGTCATTGATTGTTCTCGTTTATCTGGGTCAGTAGCCGCGATCGCTCACGGTTATCGTTCCCTTGATCGTCGTATTGATCTCGTTGGGGTCATTTTAAATCGCGTAGGAAGTGATCGCCATCTTCACTTACTCCAACAATCCCTAGATCACCAAAACATCCCTATTTTTGGAATCCTACGCCGTCAAGATTCCCTAACAATTCCTGACAGACATCTGGGTTTAGTTCCTACCACCGAACTTAGCAACCTACAGCCTTTATTTGAAGAACTCGCCCACCTCGCCCAAACTGCTTTTAATTGGGAACGTCTTCTCCCATTACTCGCCCCCTCACCCCTGGGACTGAGCGACAGTCGAAGTCCTCATCCCCTCACCCCTGGGACTGAGCGACAGTCGAAATCCTCAACCATAAAAATAGCGATCGCCAATGATCGCGCTTTCAATTTTTACTACCAAGACAACCTAGATATCCTCCAAACCTTGGGCGCGCAACTCATTCCCTGGAGTCCTATGGCTGATGAAAGCTTACCCCAAGGTATTCATGGACTCTATTTTGGAGGGGGGTTTCCTGAAGTGTTTGCTGAAGATCTTTCCCATAATTATCAGGGACAAGACAAGGTAAAAAAAGCAATTATCTCAGGAATGCCAGCCTATGCTGAATGTGGAGGTTTAATGTATTTTTGTAAGCAAATTATTGATTTTCAAGGGAAAAAATGGCAAATGGGAGGAATTCTATCTACTACAGCCATAATGGGACAAAATCTTACGTTAGGTTATCGTCAAGCTACTGCTTTGCAAAATAGTCCTTTGTTGAGTGCTAAACAAACCGTTTGGGGACACGAATTTCACCGCTCACAATTAACATCATCGTCTAAAAATCCTCTATTTTCCTTAAAAAGCTGGGATAAAAACTCTTTTGAAATTAATGAAGGATGGCAAGAGTATCAACTTCATGCCTCTTATATTCATCTCCATTTTGGAGGTTGCCCTTCTGTTCCTAGAAAATTTTTAGGCCACTGCCTTGATTTTTTTAAGTTAGGTAAGTTAAGCTAAGTACAGTTTAATTTTGAGATACACCGTTTAGGCAACAAAGGAGGTGATGCCCATGACAGACAGTAGTAGTAAAACCATGGGTCTCCTGATTGAAGTTAGCCGGCTGTGCGCCGGGGCTGTTCCTCAGTAGTCAGTTTCATTGTCCCGTAACTGTTACTGGTGTTCCTTCCGGCAGTTAGGTTTCAATTAGAAGACCCCCTCATAAAATTACCCCCTCTATTCAGTGTTGTTTAGAAATCAAGCAACGCGATTAGTGGGGGTCTGACTTTTAGGAATACAGTAGATAAGATATTTTAGAGCCTGACCATTTCACTAACAGCAATTTTCGTCTCATTCGTCTAAATGGGCTGCACTTTTCTCCACAACACAGAAGCTAATGTCAGAAAACTTAATCAAAAAGCTTTTATAGAAAAGATAAACTTATACATCTTGCTATCTAAAAAAGCTGTGTATAATGAGATGAGAAGTAAGACTATAAAATTTTTGTAGTCAGTCTATAAGGTGTGAGGAAAAGCTGAAAATGCTTAAACCATTTTGGAAATCATTGCTGGTCAGTCCAGCCCTGTTGGGAATGGCTTTAGCCGTCTCACCCGCTGCAACGGCAGCCGAAACCAAGTCCCAGGCTGGAGTTTCTCAAAGCGAAATGACAAGCTTTGAAATTGCTCAACTTGAGCAAGATCAATTAATTGACCAATTAGAAACCTATAGTAACGAAGGTGAAGGGAATACTAACGAACAGGTAACTAGCGTTAGTGAACTGCGAGATGTATCTCCCACCGACTGGGCTTATGAAGCTCTGCGTAGTTTAGTTGAACGTTACGGGTGTATTGTTGGTTATCCTGACCGAACCTTCAGAGGAAACCGTGCTACCTCTCGTTGGGAATTTGCGGCTGGTTTAAACGCTTGTTTAAATACCATGGAGCGTCTCATCCAAGAGAACGTCGCTGTTCTTAGGGAAGATATAGAAAAGCTTAAGCGGTTAATGCAGGAATTTGAAGCCGAACTTGCTGCTTTGGGCGCACGGGTCGATAACTTAGAAGGTCGGGTGGCTTTCTTAGAAGATCACCAATTTTCTACCACTACCAAATTAGTCGGGGAAGTTATCTTTGCCGTTACCGGAGCAGGCGGTAGCCGTTCATCCAACGATAACCAAGTCGTTCTACAAGATAGGGTTCGCTTAAGTTTCAACACCAGTTTTAGTGGAGAAGACCTCTTAGTAACCCGTTTATCTGCTAGTACCGGAACTGGAACTGATCGCTTCACGATCAACCAACCTGACCTACGGGTAATTAACCCCAACACCGGTCAACCCATCGGAATTTCCCTTGAAGAAAACACAGTCATTAACCCCACTGCAACCCAAACGTTTAACATCGGGCCACGGCGGAACGAAGAAAACAACGACGTGGTCATCGACTGGGTTGGTTACTACGCGCCTATTGAAATTTTCAATAACTTCAAGATAGATACTTATGTGTCTGCTTGGGGTGGTAAGTGGTATGACTTCGTTCCTACTTTGAACCCCTTCTTCGAGGATTTCGACGGTGGTAAAGGTTCTTTAAGTACCTTCTCCCAACGTAACCCCATTTACCGGATTGGGGGTGGTGCTGGTGCTGGTGCTAGTATTCAACTTGACTGGTTAGATAACGTTCTCGGTCCCACATCTGTCAGCTTCGGTTATTTAGCAGGAACCCCTAATAGCCCCTGTTTGAACGGTCTTGGTGATGGTAATGGATGTGACAGTGGTAAAGACATTAACCCGTCAACAGGTAAGCCCTACGCCGAAAGTAATGGTGGTAATGGTCTGTTCAATGGTAACTATGGTGCTTTAGCTCAGATTAACACCAACATTTTTGATAGCATTAACATTGGTTTCACCTACGTCAATGCTTACCATAAACCAGATAGTCCCATCTTCGGTGAAGGGATTAATGTAGGCCCTGGAATTGTTGGTACTTCAATTGCTAACGGCTCTCGTCGTACTCTAAACGAAGCTTTTGCCAACGGTACCGTTGGAGATCCAGGAACTCCTACGCCTGACTTTAATGGAAGTGGACGAAACTCTCTTGATGGGTTAGAAGTTAATCCCTTTGACTGGGGTGGTAAAGTTACTAACAGTTACGGTGTTTCTGGAACCTGGCGGCCTTATGACTGGGTTAACTTCAGTGCCTTTGGTTCTTTCCACAACGTTCGCTATATCGGTCGTGGTAAGAGTGCTGAACTTTGGACTGGTGGCGGTGGTCTTGCCTTCCCTGACTTGTTTAAAGAAGGTAACTTGTTAGGTATCTTCGCCGGTGTTCAACCTTATCAAGGTGATAGCGATCGTCCAACCACTGCGGGATATGTTGCACTGCCTCTGCAAAACCCTGTAACCGTAGAAGTTTTCTATCGTTATCAAGTTACAGACAACATTTCTCTAACTCCTGGTGTAATTTGGATTTCCAAGCCTGAACAGTTTGTGAACAAGCAAGGATCTGACGGTGAGGTTATTGGAACCCTTCGCGGAACCTTCTCTTTCTAAGTCTCATTTAGCATAAACTATAAAAAAGTCCTGCTATTATCGGTAGGACTTTTTCCTTGTGGAATGCTAATCTTGTATGTACTCTGTCTCATTAATCAAAGCTATTTCAGCGCGGATAAATTCCCGTCCTAAATAGGCTGCATGGTCTAACATTGTAATGGGACAAGGTTGACTTTCTTCAAAAATTTTGACACATAATTCTTTAGCTGTCCTTCCTTTATAAACAGTCTCTGAAGTACGTTCTACTTTTCCCTTGCAAGCAATTACTTCACCTGTTTCGGGATCTGCCGCTAATCCTTGTTCATTAATAATATTCGTAAAATGTTTAGCACAAATTAATCCTTCTGCCCGCTCAAGATAAATAATAAAGTAGCCTCCAGGATCAAGCGCAATGAAGCGTTTTGAAAGTTGATTATCAATAGAAGTAATTGTTTCAAGTAGTTGAGTCATCAGATATTAAGCTCTCTTTGTAATAAGAACGCGATCTATTATCTTAACTCATATAACAGGTGAAACAAGGTTAAACTCACATCTTGCACCAAGCTTAAAAAGTACACAAAACCCCATTTTGAAAGGCTGAAACCCTATTGAATTGGTTGCCATTGAGGTCAAAATCGAGTTGTCAACGTCAGGTGCAAGATCTCAGTTCAACAAATAACTATTAATTATTAACTATTAACTATTAACTACTTAAAATAATTCTTTTCCATTGCCCTTAGCCATAGCGCCAGAATAAACATGGCCTTTTTCCGCATCGAGGGTTATGATCGCCCCTTCACGAATAATTTGGGTAGCATTCTTCATAGCGACAATAACAGGAACCCCTAACCGAATCCCAATAACCGCGGCATGACTGGTAAGACTCGATTCCTCGGTAATAATCCCTGAAGCTTTTCGCATCATTTCCACAAAGTCTGCATTGGTGCGGGGAACCACTAGAATATCTCCTGCTTCAAAATCTCCCAATTCCCGCGAATTTTGGGCAATTCTTGCCCTTCCACTGGCGGAAGCTTGCCCAATTCCCACTCCTTTCCCTAGGATAGCCTTAACTATTTCTATTTTAATTAAATCCGTTGATCCAGCCACCCCCTGGAGGGTTCCCGCCGTCATAACCACTAAATCCCCATCTTGGACTAATTGATTTTCTTGGGCCACATTAATGGCTGATTGGAAGGTTTGACTGGGGGAAGGTAAATCAAGAACTAACAGGGATTTAACCCCCCAAACTAGCTGTAACTGTCGGGCAACATCCACATGGGGCGTAATAGCTAAAATTGGGGTCGGAGGACGAAATTTAGAGACGTTTCGCGCCGTTGATCCCGTTTTCGTCAGGGTCATAATGGCTGATGCTTCTAATTCTTGGGCAATTTGACTGACTGCTGAAGAAATGGCGTTAGTTACTGATTGTCTGGGGTTAGAAGAGGGTTTCATGGAGACGGGTTCTTGTTCCATGCGTTCGGCGATCGTGGCCATGGTGGCTACTGCTTCGATGGGATATTTCCCCACTGCCGTTTCATTAGACAACATCACCGCATCAGTTCCATCGAGAATAGCATTGGCCACATCCGAGACTTCCGCACGGGTGGGACGGGGGTTGTTGACCATACTGTCTAACATTTGAGTAGCTGTAATAACTGGTATTCCCAATTTATTAGCCGTGAGAATGAGGCGTTTTTGAAGAATCGGGACATCTTCGGCAGGTAATTCTACTCCTAAGTCTCCCCTCGCTACCATGACTCCATTACACAAGGTAAGAATTTCTTCCATGGCTTCGATCGCCTCATGTTTTTCGATTTTGGCGATCACAGGGACAGCTTTTCCAGCATTGGCGATTAAATCTTTAATTTCTAAGATATCTTGAGGATTACGGACGAAACTCAGGGCAACCCAATCGACCCCTTGGTCTAGTCCAAACATTAAATCAGTTTTATCTTTAGCAGTTAACGCCTTAACCGATAGGTAAACCCCTGGAAAATTAACTCCTTTATTGCTAGAGAGAACTCCCCCAACCACGACTCGACAGTGTAATTCCTGATTCGTGCGATCAACCTTCTCCACCTGCATTTCTACTTTGCCATCGTCGAGGAGAATTTTTGCGCCATTGGGGACTTCATCGGTTAGGTATTCATAGCTAACGTAGCTAATCTCCGACGTACATTCAACTTTACGACTCGTGAGAATGAAGGGATCACCATTTTTCAGATTAATCGACCCACAGGCAAATTTACCGAGACGAATTTTAGGCCCTTGTAAATCTTGTAGGATACCCACTGGTTGATTAAGTTCAAAGGCTGTTTGCCGAATGAGGCGAATCGTATGTTGATGGTAGTCGTGATCTCCGTGGGAAAAGTTGAGGCGAAAAGTTGTTGCACCAGCTAAGATTAACTGTCTTAACACCTCTTTATTTTGGGTAGCAGGGCCAACAGTGGCAACAATTTTGGTTCGACGAAATAGGGGTCGCGGTTGCATAGGGATATCAAGACCCTAGGGTTCAGGATCGATCGTATTCTAATAGTTAGTTCTCCTTGCCTATCCTCTCATAGATCAAACTCGAAACCCTAAAAGTTCCCTATTTTTTTAGGGATCAAACGGACTAAAAGTTTGACCTTTTTGGCTATCAGTGATTTTAAACTCACTTAGGGGAATAATAATAGTTTCTTCCATCCCTAAAATATCCAGAGGGATAGAATCGGTAATAATAACCACAATTGCCACAGGTTCCTCGGTTTTCTCCTTCAATAACAATCCTTTGTCTTGAATAAGACCTTCCTCTTCTTCGATAGTTGGAGTATCCTCGGTAACTTCCTCGTGTTCCGTAACGGGAGTAGCTTCTGTGTCCTCCTCGTGAGTTAGGCGCGATAATTGTCCTTGTAATACCCGGCATCGCACCTCTCATCACACGAGGGGGTCTTGCTTCAGCTTCTGAGGAAAAGCTAGTCATTAAGATGCCTAAAATACTGGTAATAATCAGAGGCTTATTCATTACCGATTGACTCCTACTGTCAGTCCAACAATGCCGTCGGATTTGTTTAAGTAATATCACTCCCCTCTACTCCTAATTTTAATTTTTTTCTAAATGCCTCAACCTTAAGATTTGTGTAAATATATTGATAAGTTAACAATAGTTAATTTTAAGAAAATAGTTTAAATATGCTATTTAAAAAACAAAATAATCTATAAAATTGTTTAAGCTGAGATTTTATAGCAATGAAACCCTAATTACACCAGGAAAACGGCAAACTTAGGTAAAAAAGTTGCAAATTGACACCCAAAACAAAGTACAAAACTACTAATTGCTCATAGGAAAAATTTAAAGTATAAAGTATGTTTGGTAGTATGGAAAACACTGGCTCTACTGCTAGACTTGATTTCGAGAACTTTAGCAGTAACGCTGGTGAGATATCTTTTGACTTAAAACTTAAAATTTGAAAGTTAAATTTTCTTGTCCTTTTTCCTCAACTTCCACACCTGACTCTCTCTTCAAGTTTAACCGTCTATAATATTTAGAAATTTAGAGGTGTGAAGAGATCTATGGCTGTTCAATTAAAACAAGCACTCAAGGTTGGGACTTATATCATTAGTCAACGGTTATCGGGTCGTCAACGCTTTCCCCTAGTCTTGATGTTAGAACCCCTATTCCGTTGTAACCTCGCTTGTTCAGGATGTGGGAAAATTCAACATCCGACTGAAATTCTTAAGCAAAACTTAAGCCCTGAAGACTGTTTTGCCGCAGTGGATGAATGTGGCGCACCCGTCGTATCTATTCCAGGAGGAGAACCGTTATTACATCCCCAAATTGATGAAATTGTCGAAGGATTAGTACAACGGAAAAAGTTTGTTTATTTGTGTACTAATGCAATTTTATTAGAGAAAAGCTTAGATAAATTTAAACCGTCTCCCTATCTAACGTTTAGTGTTCATCTCGATGGTTTACGGGAACACCATGATAAATGTGTTGATCGTCAAGGGGTTTTTGATAAAGCGATCGCAGGAATTAAAGCAGCGAAAGCTAAAGGGTTTCGAGTAACCACAAATACTACGGTTTTTGAAGGCACAGATCCTAAAGAAATGCAGGAATTTTTTGATTTTCTCGAAACCTTAGAAACCGATGGCATGATGATTTCTCCCGGTTATAGTTATGAATGGGCTCCTGATCAAGATCATTTCTTAAAACGGGAACAAACTAAAGCGTTATTCCGAGAAATTCTCAGTCCTTGGAAGTCTGGGAAAAAGAAATGGAATTTTAATCACAACCCCTTATTTTTAGATTTTCTATTAGGGGAAAAAGATTATGAATGTACCCCTTGGGGAAGTCCTAGTTATAGTGTTCTCGGTTGGCAAAAACCCTGTTATCTACTCAATGAAGGGCATTATAAAACCTTTAAGGAACTGCTAGAAGAAACGAATTGGGATAATTATGGTCGTCAGAGTGGTAATCCCCAATGTGCTGATTGTATGGTACATTGTGGGTATGAACCTACTGCCGCAGTGGATGCTATGAAACCCGCTAATATGGGACGCGCTTTAGAAAGCTTATTTAGTGCATAAAATCGATTAAACATTAATCTTTAAAAATTGGATAATTTTCAATAGCCTAGGAGAAGATCCTAGGTTTATTTTTATTCAAACTCAATGAACACTTAATAATTTGTTGTCAATACTAAACTCCTAATAGTTTGTACAATATAATTGTAGGAGTGATACGATGAGTTTCACTTTCGATTGGGATAGTCAAAGAGAAGCTCAAAACAAAGCTAAGCATGGTGTGGACTTTGAAACTGCTCAATATGCATTCTTCGATAAACACCGTTTGATTGTCCATGATGACAAACATAGTGACGAAGAGGAAAGTTGGTTTTCTATTGACAAAGTCAAAAATCGTGTTTTAAGAGTACGTTTTACATATCGGGGTGAAATAATTCGTATCTTTGGTGCAGCTGAATGGCGAAAATGGAGAAAATTCTATGAAAAACAGAACCCCTGACCCCGAAAAACCTATTGGTAATGTTACAATTGTCGAAGATTTCCTTCCACCACCAGAACAGTTAGTGCCGAAAACAAAGACAGTACGGGTGACAATGGAGTTTACTAAGGAAAGTATCGAGTTTTTTAAACGGGAAGCTAAATATCATAATGCTTCTTATCAAGAGATGATTCGTAATCTTGTGGATACCTATGCTAAACAACAAAAGCAGTCCAATTAATTAATTTTAAAATTTTTTATGCTTGATATCGTTAAAGTTATCGCTTCTGAAACTTCTGTTAGTTATAAACAAATACAAAATGCTTTAGAGTTATTATTAGAAGGAGCAACTATCCCTTTTATTGCTCGTTATCGTAAAGAAAAAACAGGTTCTTTAGATGAAATTCAAATCCGAGATATTTGGGAAAGCTATAATTATTTAACCGAATTAGAGAAACGAAAACAGACTATATTAGAAGCGATCGCCGGACAAAATAAGCTCACAGATGATCTTAAAAATAAAATAGAATCTTGTTCCCAAAAAACTGAATTAGAAGACTTATATTTACCTTATAAACCCAAACGACGCACCAAAGCAACCACCGCTAAAGAAAAAGGACTAGAACCCTTAGCAGTATTCATAAAAACCCTTAACCAACCGACTGTAAAACCCCATCCATTAGCCATAGAAGCAACCCAGTATATTAATGAAAAAAAAGGAATAAAAACCGTTGAAGATGCTATCAATGGAGCCTCTGATATTTTAGCAGAAGAAGTATCAGAAAAAGCTGAATTAAGAGCCTATCTTCGGAGTTATTTAATGAAAGAGGGAGTCTTTGTTTCTAAAATCAAAAAAGATTATCCCGAAGGAACCACTAAATATGAAATGTATCGGGACTTTCAACGAAGTGTTAAAAACATTGCCCCTCATAATATTTTAGCGTTATTTCGAGGGGAATCAGAAGGCATTTTATCCCTCAATATTGACTTTGATGAATCAGTTGTTTTAGGTTATTTAGCATCCCAAGAAATTAAGACAAATAATAAAGAAATTACAGACTTTTATCAAACAATGTTGAAGGATGCTTTTAATCGTCTTATTAAACCTTCTTTACTCAGAGAAATTCGCTCAGATCGCAAAAACTGGGCTGATCTTGAATCAATTACAACCTTTGAAAGTAACCTGCGAGAATTATTATTATCTCCCCCCGCAGGAATGCAACCCACCTTGGCTATTGATCCAGGGTTTCGCACGGGATGTAAGGTAGCTATTCTATCAGAAACAGGACAATTTTTAGAGTATCAAGCTATCTTTCCCCATACGGGATCAGAGAAGAGAAAAGAAGCAGAAAATACCCTAAAAAATCTAATTAATAAACACCAAATTAAACTTATTGCTATTGGGAATGGAACCGCTTCTCGTGAAACCGATCAATTTGTGACAGAAGTGCTGAAAACTTTAGATCATCAACAGAATAAACCCCTAAAAGTTATTGTTAATGAATCTGGTGCATCTATCTATTCTGCAAGTGATTTAGCAAGAGAAGAATTTCCCGATCTTGATGTTACTGTCAGAGGTGCTATTAGTATTGGGAGAAGATTACAAGATCCTCTAGCAGAATTAGTCAAAATTGATCCTAAATCCATTGGTGTGGGACAATATCAACATGACGTGGATCAAAAATTACTAAAAAAGAAACTCGAAGAAACCGTTGAAAGTTGTGTTAATTATGTGGGGGTTGACTTAAATACTGCATCTAAAGCACTTCTAACCTTTGTTTCTGGTATTAACCCAACCATTGCTAATAATATTGTTTCCTATCGGAATCAAAATGGAGTTTTTAAGAATAGAAAAGAATTGCTAAAAGTGTCAAAATTAGGAGCAAAATCCTTTGAACAAGCAGCAGGGTTTTTAAGAATTCGAGAAGGAAATAACCCGTTAGATAATACGGCTGTTCATCCCGAAAGTTATCCCATTGTTAAAGCGATCGCTAATACGTTAAAGGTTTCTTTATCTGACATTACTAAAGTTAATAACAATCTAAGACATCTAAATCTTAACTTATTTGTTACTGATACTATCGGATTACCTACTTTACAAGATGTGGTTGCAGAATTAGAAAAACCAGGACGAGATCCTAGAGAAGAATTTAAGTATGCAACCTTCAAAGAAGGGGTGACAGAAATTACTGATTTAACCGAAGGAATGATTTTAGAAGGAATCATTACCAATGTGGTTAACTTCGGTGCATTTGTTGATATTGGGATTCATCAAGATGGACTGATTCACATTTCCCAACTTGCCAACTATTTTGTTAATGATCCCAAACAAATTGTTAAAGTAGGGCAAGTCGTTAAAGTCAAAGTTTTAGAGGTTAATGAAAAACTCAAACGCATTAATTTATCGATGAAAGATGTTAATTAATTTCGATTAGTGGTTTTTGCTAAATATATCCCGATCGCTCTTCTTTAAGTGCAGTAACAAGTCTTTGGGGTAGTATTTCCAATTGAGACATTTTCTCTGACTCAGCAAAAGGAGAATTAAACGTATAACACGGATCACATTCTCCATCTTCAAACACCTGAATTACCCATTTATCAGGTAAATCTTTAATGGCAATTTCTACAAAATACCACCAACTATCAGGAATGGCGCGAGATTTGACCACAATAAACCAATCTCTCTCAGCTTCAGATAATTCCCATTCAGCCATCAAAAAATCAATTGCACAGCGTTCTGCATCTGTTTGAGAAATCATTGATCTTAACCTAACTATTCACTATTTACTATCAACTCTAATGTTCTGCTTCACTAACTCGTTCAAACTCCCAGTGATCCGCATCAATTTCACTGAGTAACGCTTCTAATTTTTGTTTAGCTTCTTCCTTTGAGGTTGCTTTGATCGAGAAGCAAGCACTAATAATGACTTCATAGAGTTTGTCTGGTTTAAAAGGTTTAATTGTGTGTTCAATAGAAGACATAGAAATACAACAGACTTATGAATAGGTGACAACGAAATTTAAGAATAGTTTATATTCTACTTTTCATTTAATACTATACTGGCTAAACGATTATAGATTCTGCTTACTTGGCTACCAAGTTCAATAAAATTATATTAATTAATATTAATGATTGTTACTGAGAGGCTGTTTATAAATGAAAGATAAAGCTGAATAACGAGTTTAATTTTTTAGTCAAAAATCAAATAATATTTAAGGAGTATTCAAAACACATCCTTTCCGGCTAACCAAACTAGCTCAAAATATTTTGACTGCTTAAAATAAGCTTCCTGAAAAAATATATAGAGTTATTAAGTCTTATCTAGATAATCAATGAAAAACAAACAACCCGAATATTTAACTATTAATTATTTAAAACCAATCGAGCTAAACTGGTACCAGGATAATAATAATCAAGTATTTGTTGATAATCATAACCCTGTTTAGCTAATTCATAAGCTCCCGTCTGGCTCATTCCCCTTCCCTTATGAGCGCGAGATACAATTTCGTCCGTAGCAGCATAAAGTGATTCTACCACACCGCCTTTATGGCTAAGAATTTGCCCTAGAGTTTCTTGAACGGCATGATGAGTTGTATTGTACTCACTATTGAGCCCTTTATAAACTTGCCAGCGTTGGGTATTACCTAAATCAAACCAAGCACTAGCAGGGCGAATCATATGTACTAAAGCATAGGAACGAGCGGCGATCGCTTGAGCTTTCAAAGCTTCAGTGGGAGCATTAGCGTGCATTTCACTCCCTACCACACTATATAGATAGTGCTCCAAGTCTACATAATTAATTCCTAACAGACTATTGCCTTGGGAAACTAATAAAATTTTTCCTCGATACCAACGATCACCTACAAAGATTAAGTTACCTGGGGTTGGTTTAACCCAAATTACTTCAGGAAGAGACCACTTTCCTACGGACAAAGAACCGCTCTTAGGTCTTATAGACCATCCCTGGTTTCCTAATAGAGTCTTTAAAAGCTTACCATCTCTATCAAGAATAGTAGCTTGGTCAGACGCTCCAATCGTCGTTTGACGTTCATCTCGAAGTATAGCCACGCGAATTTCTAGGGCGGGGGGCTGATAGTTATCTGGAGCTGGTTCAATAAATTTCTGAGGAGGTTTTGGGGGGCTAGAAGGGCGCGGAGATGGTTTTGAGATATTTTTTGAGGTTGAAGAGGATAGATTGGTCTTAGAATCTATTTTCTTGGTAGTTGAAGTTTGAGATAAAGTTGAATGATTATCCTGGGTATTAATGAGGGTAGGTTTTTTAAGTTGAGGTTTTTGTAATGTTTTTCTGGAAGGGGAATTCGGGGTTGGACTAAGATCTGAGATTGATTGAATCTGATTAAGAGGAGGTAAAGAAGAGGCTTTTTCTTGAGCTTTCTTTGAGGGTTCTGGCAGTGGCCAATGCATTAAAATAAGGGGAATAGTGGTAGTGCAAAGTAAAGGAATACTCCAGAGTCCAAAGCGGTTAATAAATTGGCTAACGGGTTGTTTTTTCATGATACAGGAACTTTAGTTAAGAGAGTAGGTAAACTCTAAGCTCTAAACAAAAATATTGATATTCACGATAGCAATTTATAATGACAAAAAAATTTTATCGCTCACCGCATTTTACCAAATTGTTTAAGTTAAGTAACTATTAACCCCAATCTTGTGTAAGATCAGGGTTCAACATCAATCTTGGATCAAATCTGGAATTACCACCCTTTTTCCGCTTGTGCTAAAACATAAGTCGCCACATCTTCAATTTGTTTATCTGTTAAGCGTCCTTTAAAAGCAGGCATAGCGGCCTTTCCGTTAGTGACTTGGTAAACAACTTTTTCGAGAGTATTGATCCCGTATTTATCCAAGTCATCCTTCTGTAGGGTTTTAGCTGCATTTACCACGTTTTTGCCGCCGAGATGACAAGCATTACAGTTAGCACTAAATACGGCTTTTCCCGCCGCAGCATCACCAGCTAAAGCAGAGGAAGTGAAAGTTAAAGCGACGAAGATGAAAACTAGCAAAATTAGTGATAATAATCTTTTCATTGTGTTCTCCTAGTAAGACTATCATTGAAATCCTTTGTTTATTCATCTTGCCGGCAAAATATCTTATCTGTCAAAAGACGGGTTGTCAAATATAGTCTTTTGGAGAGTTAGTTTAATGGAGAGTTAGTCTAAACTTCAGGTACTAACAAACAAAAAGAGGGAACCTTAATCTAGGTCACCTCTTTTATGCTGAAAACTAATCCTGGCATCGAACTATTGTCCCAGTGGGCTACCCCACAAGTATCTTGGCCGCTGCCGCGTTTCACAAGCG
>NEED01000082.1 GCA_002110465.1 unicellular cyanobacterium SU2
AGCGGATAAAATAGCTTTAAGAGTGGGAAAGGTCTTAAACAAGTATAAAATTAACAAATACTATAATTTAGATATCACAGATTCAGGATTTACTTATGAACGTAAACAAGAATTAATTGACCAAGAAATAGCTTTAGATGGAGTTTATATTTTGAGAACTTCTGTAGATAAAACTCTGATGAATGGTTTTGAAGTGGTCAAAGCTTATAAAAGTTTATCCTCTGTAGAGGAAGCTTTCCGTTGTTATAAATCTATTGATTTAAAAGTTCGTCCTATTTATCATTATAAGGGAGATAGAGTGAAAGCACATATTTTCTTATGTATGTTGGCTTATTATGTGGAATGGTATTTAAAACAAAAATTAGCCCCTTTATTATTTGAAGATGAAGAAATTGACCCTTCGGCTTCGCTCAGGGTCAATGTTGAGCGGAGTCGAAACATTGATGATAACTATCAAGATGTCATCAAAGCTCGTCGCAGTGATTCTGCTGTTGCTAAAGATAGAAAGAAACGCACTGAAGATAACTTACCAGTTCACAGCTTCCGTACCTTAATAGAAGATTTGGGAACAATTTGCTTGAATACAGTTGAGTGTTCGTTAGAAAGTGGAAAATATGTTTTTGACAAGATAACTCGACCTACTGAACTACAACAAAAAGCTTTAAATTTGTTAGGGATTTCTTCCATTTGTCCCCAGTAATGACCCCCTGCTTATTCGGGCTATCCCTTATGCAGCATACGTTATGGGATTTTGTCAAAGGGGAAGTTCAGTTATATTAACTCCAAATCATAGGTTATCTGATAAAATTTACCATCAATTTTCCCAACACTTTCTTAATCAAAATCTAAATCTTTAACCGTCTTTCAATAGCAGTTGACCAAGTTTCAACCATTTGATTAATATCTAAATTAATTACAGAAAAATCATCAGTAATGTTAATCACTAAGCTGCTAGAATCAACTTCACCAATTAATTGCCAATTATCGTTTAATTCTTTAGTTAAATAGTTTTCCCATTCGCTTTGATCTTTAGGATTAATAGAAACAATAATTTGTCCTGTAATTTCCCCAAATAAAAACTCATCTAATCGCTTATTATCTTCTATCTTAAGCTTAATTTTTGCCCCTAAGTTACCACCAATACAACATTCTGCTAGGGCAATTACTAAACCACCTTCTGAACAGTCATGAGCAGATTTAATCCAACCTTGGCTAATTCCATCACGGCATATTTTTTGTACTAGAATTTCATTTTCAAAGTTGACTTTAGGTGGTGTTCCGGCTACGATTCCGTGCAGACTTGCTAAATATTCTGAGCCTCCCAAAGTCGGTTTATTTTCTGTCCCTAAAACATAAATTAAATCCCCTTCGCTTTGCCATCCTTGTCCACAAATTTTAGTAATATCAGGAATCAAACCCACCATTCCTATAACCGGCGTTGGATAAATTGGTTGAGGTTTTCCCGCAGAATCAACAGTTTCATTGTAAAGGGAAACATTCCCCCCGGTAACGGGAGTTTTAAATTCTCGACACGCTTCAGAAATTCCTTGGCAAGCTAAAGCTAATTGCCAATATCCAATAGGGTTTTCGGGACTCCCAAAATTGAGATTATCAGTAATCGCTAAAGGTTCAGCCCCCACACAACTCAAATTTCTAGCAGCTTCAGCTACGGCTGCTTTCGCCCCTTCATAAGGGTCAAGATAAACATAACGGGAATTACAATCAGTAGTAGCCCCTACTCCAGTTTTACAAGTATCTGGTTGGGCATCAATAGGACGAACTCGAATTACCGCCGCATCAGCACCACCTGGCAAGATTACAGTATTATTTTGAACCTGATGATCGTATTGACGATAAACCCATTTTTTAGAAGCAATAGTAGGGGTATCTAATAAGGCTAAAAGGATCTCATTCCAGGTTTTTAATTGGCCCTTAATTTCAATCCCATTGGCTGTACAATCAGGTAAACTTTCAGGAGTCCATTGCCAAGCTTTTTGGGCATATTCGGGAGGTGTTTCTAATAACTCTCGATGATAAATAGGCGTATTATCGGCTAACGCTGTAGCGGGAATTTCGGCAGCAATTTTTCCTTCAAATAAAATCCTAACAATAGGTTCTTTGATAACGGTTCCCGCGACAACAGCTTGAAGTTCCCACCGATGAAAAATGTCAATTAACTCTTGTTCCCGACCCTTTTGGGCAACAAATAACATCCTTTCTTGGGACTCAGATAACAGATATTCGTAGGGAACCATTCCGGTTTCTCGAACGGGAATGTTATCTAAGTCTAATTCAATTCCCACCCCTCCATTAGCGGCCATTTCGGAGGTGGAACAGGTAATTCCCGCAGCCCCCATGTCTTGGGCAGCCACTACTGCGCCCGTTTTAAAGGCTTCTAAACAGGCTTCAATTAAAGATTTTTCTAAAAAAGGATCTCCTACCTGTACCGCCGGGCGATCATCCATAGAGTGGTCAGTTAGTTCGGCACTAGCAAAACTTGCCCCTCCCATACCATCCCGTCCCGTGGTTGAACCAACATATAAAACGGGGTTGCCAATACCTGATGCCCCAGATTTAACGATTTCGGAGGTTTCCATCAATCCTAAAGCCATCGCGTTCACTAAAGGGTTGCCGCTATAAGCCTTATCGAAATAGACTTCTCCCCCGATGGTAGGAACCCCAACCGCATTACCATAATGGGAAATTCCTTCAACCACTCCCGCAAAGAGTCTTCGGGTTTTGGCATCTTCTAGATTACCAAACCGTAGAGAGTTTAAACAGGCAATGGGACGCGCCCCCATTGTAAAGATATCTCTGAGAATACCACCGACTCCTGTGGCTGCCCCTTGGAAAGGTTCTACCGCAGAAGGATGGTTATGAGATTCAATTTTAAAGGCTAATTGCAGTCCATTTCCTAAGTCTACAACCCCTGCATTTTCGCCCGGTCCGACGAGAATGCGATCGCCTTCTGTAGGGAATTGTTTCAGCAAGGGGCGAGAATTTTTGTAGCAACAATGTTCTGACCACATGACCCCAAACATCCCCAATTCCGCCTTCTTAGGATGGCGACCAAGGCGTTGGACAATTTCTTCATATTCTTGGGGTTTAATGCCTTCTGCGGCGATTTCTTCGGGGCTAAAGGGAGTAGTCATAGAGGGTTGCTTAGGGGAAAGGGGGTGACAAAGTGAGATAATTAGCGATCGCCGTTTACAATTTACCAGCAGAATCAATCGCTAATTAATAGTTTAAACTGATTAGTCTCTTATTTTGCAAATTTTTTATGGTAATGACGCTTTAATTTTTAAGCAAGTAACTTTGGTCTAAATATTGAGGTGGAATTTTTCCTTTACGGGGTAAATAAATAGCGACATTAATTCCTATTCTATGTAAATCACGACACATCAACGAACCCACATCAGACCAATTTAATTTACCTGAACCACATCCTAATGCTGGCATAGCTAAAGATTTAATTCCATTGTTGACGGCATTCTGTTTAACCCAATTTAATCCTCCCTCAATATCTTCTAAACGAGAGTTTTCTCGCCATTTTCGTTTAGTAGCAAAAAGCAAAAACCACTTAACAGCATTTTGGCTATTCAAAGGTAAAGTCAAGTCAGCAAGTTCTTGATCTAATGAAGCTTCTCTCTTATATAAATATGATTGAATCGGTGTTATTTTTTTTGCTCTACAAGCATCTTGATACTGAACATATACATCAGGAAATTGATATTTTGCTCTTGATGCTAACCCTTTTCCCATAATTCCCTGAATATTAACACTAATCGTTAAAGTCTGCATATTTGAAAAGAACATATCACCACCAATTAGGGAAATATTCTCTCCAATTCGCTTAGAAAAACTAGGCCGAAAAAATAAATTAGGCTCAGGAATAATTGAAATTTTTGAATCGTTTAACATGGTCTTGATGTTTTCCTGAGTGCTGTTATCACAAACATAAATAGCATCAATCAATTCTGGTCTCACTTTTTTCAGGACTAAACATTCAGACATAATAATACGTTTTGAGCCATCTAAGTCATTCCACCATTCATTTTGAATGATTTTCCAGTTATTTTGTAAAACCTTGCTACCTTGAGATAAATCATAAAATTCTGTTTCATTATTCGCTGCATTACCATTAGTGATCCTCACCCCGCTTTCTAATAAAAGCGTTGGTTTCACTGCTATAATAGAAATATTTCTTATGTTTGTTTCATGAACGACTCGATATATCATGGGGTTACGGGGTTGAAAATAAAGATTAGCATAGTTCCATATACTTGACCCATCTGCTATACATTTATCTTGACGCTTGCTAACGATTTCAGAATCATAAATCGGAGCAAAATTAATATTAAGTTTTTCCACTTCTTGATGACGATGACATAAAATTCCTTGATTAAGAATTGAAGGAATATTATTAATATGTGTAATATAATAAAGATTTTTAATATCAGACTTAGCCATAGCTTGTCTATTTTAAATGTTTTTTATTAAATTTCTAATTATTAATTAAAATGCTCTTCAACAAAACAATAAATTAGTCAGAGAAAATCAGTAACTAATTTACAATTTTATTGGAACTCATGTGATTGCTCTATGAACAGATATAATAGTAAAAATATGGTGTTCGGCAAGATACAATTCGAGAAAGTGATTATGGTAAATAGTTAAGTAGCTTTAACGGAATAAGTTGGGATCGTTACGGGTGCATCACGGGAAAGTGGTCAAGCGATCGCCTTGACTTTAGGGTCTAGGGGACTAAAATTCAAGAATAGATGATGGTCAAAAAAACCATTTACCTATGGTAACTTTAGAAAGGGTAACTCCTGACGAGATTAATGCGACCAATTTCATTTTCAGTTAGGTTTTCTAAATTTGTGCCTTCCTTGTACCAGAACTCTAGGTATATAGTTACTCAAAAACGAGTTGCTGTTGCTGTGATTAAAAAACTAAGCTTTCGATGTATCCTCAGTCTGGTGGCACTTAATCTCAGTAGTTGTGCTTGGCAACTCCCTAGAACCGTAACGATATCGAGTGGTTCTGATGGGAGTGGTTATCAACGTATTAGCCAGCAAATCAGCCTTTCTGCTCAATCTATGGGAGATTTGACCGTTGAAGATGCTGAAAACTCCCAAGGTTCCTTACAAAATTTAGAACGTTTACTCAACAAAGAGGTAGATTTTGCCATCGTTCAGCTAGATGTGGTTAGCGAAGCGATGAAAGAAGGGAAAGTTAAGACGGTGGTTATCCTCACCCAAGAATATCTACATTTAGTCACCCGAAAAGACTCAGGGATTAAAACTTTTGCGGATCTTAAGGGTAAGCGTGTAGCTGTTGGTGCGCCAGGAAGTGGCATATATTTTACCGCTAATCGTATTTTTGGAGCTACTGACCTCGATATTGTTGAGATAAACTCTAATAACAATAATATCGCTAAACTAGGCAAGGGAGAAATAGATGCTTTTGTTTATGTGGGTCCGTTGGGAACGAATGAAAGGGTGAGAAAAACCCTCAAACAAACGAATAATTTACAATTTATCCCCGTTGAATCCCATTTAACAAATTATCTCACCATTCAATACCCTGAATCTTACCGCAGTGCTATTATTCCTCAGGGAACTTATAAACCCTTCCCCGAACTTCCCCAACAAGACTTACCCACCATTTCGACCCCTGGGGCGTTGATTACCCGTCCTGATGTGAATTCTTCTAAAGTTTCCTTGCTCACTTGGGCAATTATTTCTAATATACGTCAATTTTCTGCTTTTTATCCTGAATTTGCTTCAGAAAAAGGAAAAGTGCTAGTGAATAAAGGATTGACTCACGTGCATCCTGCTGCACAGTCCGTATTTACCCAAGGAGATCCCCGCAATGCTTGGCTGCGTTACATCCAAGAAAATAAACCCCTACAAGCAGCCTCTATTATGTTATTAGTAACAAGTACCATTGGCTTTTCTTTACGGTGGTGGCGACAAAGACGCTATAAAACGCTTTTAATTAATAACCGTCAAGCAATTAGTGAGTTAAGAGGATTATTAGAAACAGAACCCCAAAAAGCGTCAGAAGAAATAGAAAGATTACGTCAACAATATAGACTTATGTTAATTGATGGAACAGTTCCTACAGAAGCTTATGAACAAATAGAAAGAATGACTCAGATTTTCGCAGATGAATGTCGAACTGGACTAGAAAAGCAACAGCAAAATTCTATCAAGTTAGTGTTAGAGTCCTTTAGGAAATGGCAAGAAAGTTGTGTTAAAAATCCTCAAGATATTCTCGAAAATTTATATCAGGATCAACAAAAGTATTTAGAAATGCTTTTAGCTAAACAAATTACTATGCCAACTTATTTACAATTAACTCAATTAACCTTAAGTTGGGGAACCCTATGTATCTCAGCTTCTCAAAACCTATCCTTGCGTCAATTAGAGCAAGTTCCTCCCCAAATTACTACAACATCATCAAAATAAATAGGTAATCAATTCGTTCAACCCCCCCTCCCCCACTCTCTTAGATAATGAAAAATGCCCTACCTCCTTTATTACAATCAGGAGACTTAGTACAAGTTATCGCCCCTAGTGGTCGGTTAAAAGAATTTTCAGCGTTTGAAAAAGGACTAGAAATCTGGCGATCGCGGGGCTATGACATTCAATTAGGAAGTCACTGGAACGCCCGTGAAGGCTATTTAGCTGGAACCGACAGCCAACGACGACAAGCATTATTAGAAGCTTGGGAAAACCCCCACTGTAAAGCCATTGTCTGCGCTAGGGGAGGCTATGGCAGCACTAGATTATTAGAAGATTGGCAATGGAACTCTGTTTCCGCTTCATCGCCAAAATGGGTGATAGGTTTTTCTGATATCACAGGATTATTGTGGAGTTTAGCCAAAGAAGGGATCGCCAGTCTTCACGCCCCCGTTTTAACCAGCTTAGCATCGGAACCCGATTGGTCAATTCAACGGTTATTTGATTACCTCGAAGGTAGTCCCTTACCTCCTCTCAAAGGTTTGGGATGGGGAGGAGGACAAGCAACAGGAACCCTACTTCCGGCGAATTTATCTGTGGCTACTCATTTATTAGGAACTCCCTTGCAACCGTCCCTAGATGGGGTCATATTAGCCCTAGAAGACGTGGGAGAAGCCCCATACCGTTTAGACCGTTTTTTGACTCAATGGCGGTTAATGGGAGCATTTAAAGGAGTTAAAGGGGTTGCGTTGGGGCGGTTTAGTCAATGTGATTTACCACCATCAAGTTTAAGCTGGACAGTAAAGCAAGTATTACGCGATCGCCTGGGGGATCTCAATATTCCCATTGTCTCGGATCTTCCTTTTGGCCACGATGGAGAAAATGCCGCCTTACCGGTGGGAACCCCAGTCTGTTTAGATGCAGATCTCGGTGTTCTCAACTTCATCGATTAAGATTTGTCTAAAGGATGGTTTTGGGGTTTCGGACTAATGCTAGAGTTAGGGACGCAATAGACATCAATCTAGGTGATTAGGAATATTAGATATGAGTTGGACAAAAGTCATAGCAACCGATGAGCTACCCACAGGAGAACGTAAAGTCGTTAAAATTGGCGATCGCAATATCCTGTTATTGAACCACGAAGGAGAAGTTTACGCCGTTGCTCACCGATGTCCCCACATGAATATTAAAATGATCAAAGGCAAAATTACTGAAGATGGGGCGATTGTTTGTCCAATACACCGCAGTGCTTTTGATCTCAAGACAGGAAGCGTTAAAGAATGGACTCCCTTTCCTCCAGTAGTGGGAAAGATGATGGGAATGATTTCTCAAGAAAAACCCCTCCCTGTGTTTCCGGTCCGGGTAGAAGACAATAGTATTTGGATTGATGTTAATAGTTAATAGTTAATAGTTATGAGTTATTAGTTCAAATTCTAATTATTGATTGGCTTGGCTATGAGGTGATGATTAAATTTATGATTAATTCTCATTTTATCTCAATTCAAGGAGCTAAAATTCACTATCTTGAAGGAGGAGATGCTAAAGGATTACCAATTCTATTCTTACATGGAGCTAGTTTTAATGCACGAACTTGGCAAGAAATTGGACTCATAGAAAAAGTTTCTCAAGCTGGATATAGAGTCATTTGTGTGGATTTACCTGGGTATGGTAATTCCCAAAATTTATCAGGCTTTCAAGAGACATTTCTTATCAGTTTTATCAAAGCTTTAGAACTTAATCATCCTGTTGTTATCTCTCCTTCTATGAGCGGTAATTATAGTCTCCCATTAGTCGTTAATAATCAAGAAAAATTAAGTGGGTTTGTGGCTATTGCACCCATGGGAATTGCGCGGTTTAAAGAACAATTAACTGGGGTTAAGTTACCAACCTTGGCTATTTGGGGAAGTAATGATCGCATAGTTCCTGTCAGTCAAGCAGAAGACTTAGTAAAAGGGATGTCTAACGCTCGTAAGGTAATTCTAGAAAATGCCGGTCACGCCTGTTATATGAGAGCAACAGAAGCATTTGAAAATCATATTTTAGATTTTATAAACTCAGTAAAAATAAAATAGAAAAGTTAGTAGTAAGGGCTTTAGCCCTCTTCAATGAATATTCGGTAATGTTATACCAAATCCGCGTTACAAAGTAGTTTGACAAACCTAGGCAATAAGCAAGTTTTATGGAGAAAAACTTCCCGGTGAAGTCATTGCAGTATTGAGATCGCAAAAGGTTGACATAGTACCAATATTAATACTATCATAAGGTGGAAGCCTGAATTTATGGCACAGATAGAAAAACTTGTTAAACGCTTAAGGAACAACCCAAAGAATGTCAAATTTACTGATTTAGTAAAGGTTTGTAATCATTACTTTGGAGAACCGAGACAACAAGGAACTAGCCATTGCATCTATAAAACACCCTGGACTGGAGACCCGCGTGTCAATATTCAAGAAAAGAACGGAAAAGGAAAACCTTATCAAGTTAGACAGGTTTTAGCAGCTATTGACAAAATTGAGGAAATGAAAAATGGTTAACTATAATCACTATAGCTATAGAGTTACTTGGTCAGTTGAAGATGAAGAATTCGTAGGACTATGCGCTGAGTATCCTAGTCTGTCCTATCTTGATGAAGATCGTCATGCTGCACTCGAAGGTATTACAAACTTGGTAAAAGATGTAATAGCTGATATGGAAGCTAATGGTGAGACAATTCCAGAGCCGATTGCCGAAAAAAGCTACAGTGGCAAATTTCAGGTGCGCATTACCCCATCTCTTCATCGTAAGTTAGCTATAGAAGCAGCAGAGGAAAAGGTAAGCTTAAATCGTTATGTAACCCATAAACTTGTATGTTAATTTTCATCAAATAAGGGATATATATTCCTCTCATCAAACCATCGCTAGATATTGACACTCCCTCGCCTTAAGACGGCGGGGACTCTTGGTTTTAATTTAATCGAAGCGACTTGCAAGAATTTAGAACAAACTTAACTTAATTTTCGCCCACCTACTTAAATAATCAAAGAATTACTTAGTTATTCCTTGAGTCAGACTGTTTATTATCGAGAGTAACACCATAACAATCTCTTACAAAATAGAGAGGACGTTCTTTAACTTCCTCATAAACTCGACCTAAATATTCTCCAATAACCCCCAAACTAATTAATTGGATTCCACCTAAAAACAGAACCGTTACCATTAAAGAGGGATACCCAGGAACATCAACTCCTGAAACTAATGTCCACACAATTAAAAATAACCCATAAAGAAAAGCAAATAACGATAAAAATAACCCAACATAACTCCAAACCTTTAAGGGAATCATGCTAAAAGAAGTAATCCCATCAATAGCAAAATTCCAAAGTTTCCAGTAATTCCATTTAGTTTGTCCTTGGTAACGGGGAAGACGATCATAGGTGATCGCGGTTTCTTTGTATCCCACCCAAGCAAATAATCCTTTCATAAAGCGGGTTCGTTCAGGAATTTTTTTTAACGCTGTGACCACTCGCCGATCTAACAATCGAAAATCTCCCGTATCCCTAGGAATAGGAACACGACTCATTTTACTAATAACTCGATAAAACATATCTGCGGTAAAGCGTTTGAGCCAACTTTCCCCTTGACGCGATCGCCGTTTAGCATAAACAATATCATACCCTTCGCGCCACTTAGCAATCAATTCTCCAATTAATTCGGGAGGA
Organism: unicellular cyanobacterium SU2; assembly: GCA_002110465.1. Classification (GTDB taxonomy): domain Bacteria; phylum Cyanobacteriota; class Cyanobacteriia; order Cyanobacteriales; family Microcystaceae; genus Rippkaea. The sequence goes on from NEED01000082.1 coordinate 10,169, forward strand.
TCTTGTAAATCTGCATCAATAGGGATAACCGCCTTTCCTTGAGCATAATCTAGACCTGCGGTTAAGGCAATTTCCTTGCCAAAATTACGGGACAGTCCAATCACTTTAATTTCGGGATAACGTTGATGATAATCAATTAAGTACATTAGGGTATGGTCTCGACTACCATCATCGACACAAATAATTTCATAGGTTAGATTTAATTGGTCTAAAACTGATAAAAGTCGATTGAAAAGCTGTTCAATATTCAGTGCTTCGTTATATAAGGGAACGACAATCGAGATTTCTATTGAATCTATCATGGGTTCCATCAGATGGCTCATAGTTATAAAATAGTTGTTGAATAGGTAATAATATAATATTAAGTTTTTAGCCTCATTTCTGAATTTTTTGAGTTAGCATCAATTTTTTTTCTCAACTCACCCCATTCAACTCACGTTAGCTCTCAAAACCTTTGTGTAACTTTAAGTTTTAGCCATTTTAGTGTGTTTATTTATCAAGAGATTTCTTGCATTATTATACATTTAGAAATATTGCAATAAAAATTGCAGTAGGGGACGAATACTATTTAAGCCCCTACTATTGAAGATAAATTATGCGGCAATTGGTGGCTTTCTAAGGTTAATTATCCTTTGGTTTTTTGCGCCCAAACTCTCGTGGGAAGTCCCCAAATATAGATAAAGCCCTCAGCCGCCTTATGATCAAAGTCATCATCAGCCCCATAGGTGGATAAATTAGGACTGTAGATAGAATTATCAGAGTAGCGACCCACAATAACCGCGTTACCCTTAAATAATTTAATCCGAACCATCCCACTAACACGGTCTTGGGTTTGGTCAATGAAAGCATCAAGAGCTTCTTTTAAAGGACTGTACCATAACCCTCGGTAAATCAGATGGCTATAAGTATCTTCAAGCCCTCGTTTATATTGAGTTACATCAGCCGTAAGGGTTAAACTCTCTAAGTCACGGTGAGCATCAATTAATACTAATAAAGCCGGAGCTTCGTAGATTTCCCGTGATTTAATCCCTACAACGCGGTTTTCAATCATATCGAGACGACCCACTCCATGATTACCTACTTTTTCATTCAATTGGCTAATCAGAGAAACAGGATCAAGCATTTGACCATTGAGACTCACGGGAATTCCCTTATCAAACCCAATTTCTACATATTCCGGTTCATTAGGGGTGTCCGCGATCGCTTTGGTCATTAAATAGATTTCTTCTGGGGGTTCGGTCATGGGATCTTCTAGCGGACCTGCTTCGATACTGCGTCCGAGGAGATTACGATCAATACTGAAGGGAGAGGATTTTTTGACGGGAGATTCAATGCCGAATTTTTCCCCATAGGCGATCGTTTCCTCCCGACTCATGTTCCATTCCCGTGCTGGAGCGAGAACCTTTAGGTTAGGGTTAAGAGCGAGAATCCCCAAATCAAAGCGAACCTGATCATTTCCTTTAGCGGTACAACCGTGGGCGACTGCATCAGCCCCATATTTTTCTGCTGCTTCTACTAAAAGTTTAGCAATTAAAGGACGAGCCAAAGCAGTAGAGAGAGGATAGCGATTTTCATAAAGGGCATTGGCTTTAATTGCCCGAAAAGCGTAGTCTATAACAAATTCTTCTTGAGCATTGGACACCAAAGACTCTAATGCACCACATTTGAGAGCTTTTTCTTGAATAGGGCCTAATTCGTCCCCTTGTCCTAAATCGGCGGCCAAGGTAATTACATCTTTGACTCCCCATTCTTGCTTCAGATAGGGAATACAAACTGAGGTATCAACTCCCCCAGAATAGGCAAGAACAACTTTATCAGCGCGACCCATAAAAATTTATCTCTAGCAAACAACTAAGATGTTATTGTACTTTAGTCAAGAGTTTCTAGTCATCAGAGTTCGTCAAGAATACAGAACAATTAAGATATTCTTAAATCTTCTTACCTTAGACAATCATTCTTATTAGAATGCCAAGTTAAAATTGTGTTTCCCAGGCTCACCTTATCTTTATATATATGTGTTTTGCTGGGTCTGTTCTTTTTCCTAGAAATTATGGCTATCGAGCCAATCGAAAAGACGTTCTAGCTCTTCTTTGCTAACTAATCCATATTGCCAAAGAGTCATAATAAATTGAGGTGGGTTAAGTTGTTTGTAGCGTTGAGCTAGGGCTATAGACTCAGCCGGAATTGCTAACTCATTTTTTAAAAAATTCATTAATGGTGTGGATTTTGTAATCATAGCTAAATCGGTGACAAAAACGGTGCATAATAAATCTGTCGGTTATTGGGAGATCGTTATAGGGACTTTGTGTTATCTAAGTTAAAGACTCCCATTATATTGAACAACGGGATTGTGTCAATACTGTGTCAAGTTTATGTAAAGGTAATGACAATTTACTGCAACCCTAGATAGCTGCTGAGGGGAAGAAAAAAGTTTATCAATAAAATCCCCAAACAATGAGATAAATTGAGAAAATCCCGATTACTATTGGACTTAATTATCCATGTCTTCAAAACATCCCGCCAAGGTAAAAATTACAGCTAAAAGTCGCCTCCGTCATCCGTTGCAGTTGTGGCAAGAAATGTGGCGAGATTTGTTAGCTTCTAGGGAATTGGCCTGGCAATTATTAATTCGAGATATTAAAGCCCAATATCGTCAATCGTTTCTGGGCATTTTTTGGGCTTTCATTCCGCCAATTATGACAGCAGTCGGATTTACTTTAGCAAGTGATGCCAAGGTTCTCAATGTAGGGACAACAGAGTTACCCTATCCTGCCTATGTTATGTTCAGTGTTAGTTTATGGCAAACGTTTATTGAGTCTTTAAATGCCCCGATTCAGGGAATTATCAAAGCTAAACCCATGTTAGCTAAGATTAATTTTCCGAGGGAGGCAATTATTGTCGCCAAATTAGGAGAAGTTCTGTTTAATTTTGGTATTAAGCTAATTTTGATGATCGGATTGTTTATTTTCTTTCGGATGCCGGTTACTTGGTCAGTTTTTCTTGCCCCATTGGGATTGATTCAGTTGATAATGTTAGGAACCCTCATCGGGTTATTGTTAGCCCCTTTAGGGGTTCTTTATCAAGATATATCAAGAAGTTTAACCATGTTGACAGGGGTCTGGTTGTTTTTAACGCCAGTCGTTTTTCCAGTACCAAAACAGGGGCTATTTTCCCAGTTAGTCGCTTTAAATCCAGTTACACCTCTTTTGGTAACAACACGGGAGTTGGCTACGACAGGAGTTTTAACTCAGGTTCCTCAATTTTGGTTAGTCAGTGTTTTATCGCTGGTTGGTTTACTCATCGCTTGGGTTGTGTATCGGTTAGCTATGCCGATTTTAGTAGAAAGGATGAGTTCTTGACAGTTATTGAATAATTTCTCTACCTTTACATTTTTCTTCTATATATTCTGGAGGCATATTAAATTCTCCTTTAATTGAATAATCAGAGGGAGGATGGAAGTAGGAAGTATAAAGTAAAGTATGGGGAACTTTTCCTACTAGACAAATATTGTCTCCGTCTTTAAGACTTTTTAGTAAGTCTTGATCCATAATGTCGGTTCTTTGAATTTGTTTGTCAAATGAAGAAAACTCAGGAATTGTAAAAAAGTATCGAGTTTTAGTGATAAAGATAAGCATGAAACCCATAGCGACTAATGCTAAGTTTCTAGGAATAACCCATGTATTTTTCTGGGAAGGGTTTTCAACCAAGCGACAAGTTAAATAACAATTTAATGAGACAAATACAATCATCCAATACATATAATATCGGAGTTCATAAGACTGCGGCATAATTGAGGTTAACGCAGTCATAATTACCATTAAAGCAATGGCAACTTTTGAATCAAGATTGTTATGTTTCCAACAAAGATAGATGAATAAAAGTAGATTAAAAATGACATATCCCCCAAAATATCCTCCCATGCCAAATCTTTCTTCATCCCAGGAAATAAAGTCCATTGCTAAAGTCCACGGCCAAGGTCTTCTGGAATCAAACGCATTAATTTCTAAAACCGATCTTCCCCAACGCAAAGTAGGAGGAAGCTTTCTAATATTTTCGTGCATAAAGTCTGGTGGTGCTTCATTATAGTTAAGAACCACGCCAGCAATTTCTACTTTGACAGGATAAAATGGATTTTGATACAAAACGATGTTTTTAATCGGGGTCGCAAAGATGACTAAACTAGCAACAAAGCTGACTAGCAATAGTTTAGTTAATCCTGTTATTTTGGCTTTTCCTTGAGGACTATTTTTCCAGTAATTAATCAGAATTTTAGTAAAGGTAAAACAGAGAATTATAAAGACAACAGGGATAAGCTGAAACTTCATGTTAGCTGCTGCTGCTGCCGATAAAAAAATTACTAATAGGTTTTTAAGATTGAGATTGATTTTCCCGATGTATAAAAGATAGGTTGTTAAAATAAGGATCGAAACACAAACATTCCCAGGCAAATCAATATAACTTCTAGCTGCGTGCATATGGACCATGGGAACGGCTAAAAGGGCAATTGATCCTAAATAAAAGGGAATTTTTAGATAAAATATTAGATAACTAATAAAGACAATTAAACTGACATAACACAATAAATTAGTAGCCTCTGGTCTTTGGAAAATAAACCAAAAGAAACCTTGTAAAAAGTTTGCTAATAGAGGAAATCCTAGAAAACGGTGTTCTGTATTATATTCAAAGGTATATTCTTCTGGAGGAATTATTCCCCAAATTCTACCGGCAAACGGAATATGATACATAAAAGCATCACCCCCATAATTAGCGTCGAAGAAACTAATTAAAAAGATGGAAAATAAAATGAGTATTGAGGCTACGGTTAGGAGGGTTTTAATATCAAAATATTTAGCGTAGGTGATAATCTCATTAGCAAATTTACTTATTTTATCTAATTTATCGCCATTTTTTAGCTTTTGAGTCAACTGGAAATTATCGATTAAGTTTAAACTCATTAAACCCAATCCTAAGCTTCCTAAAATAACCCTAATTATTCTTAAAGAGGAAGCATCAGCATAGTTAAAATAACCAACAATTCCTAACATTAAAGCAATGGAAATAAAACTACTTCCTACAGCAAAAAGTCGCTCATCTTTTAACTTAAATATCCACGGAAAGCTTTTAGAAACAGGAACCCCCCAATAGATAATAATGGTTCCGCTTAATAAAGCAATACCTAAGATGAGACTTAATAATGGTACTAGCATGATTTTTAGTTTATGATACTTTCTAGAAAAAAACTTTACTAGACATAAAGGTTAGTTGATTCGTTTTGAAAATTAGTAACTTTTCTGATTTTTGCTCCTTGTATTGATAGGGTGTCATCTTTTGTTCCATTGAGAAACTCAAAGTAAAAATTAACTTTTGAGGTTTCAGACAAATGAATTACCCAGTCCCGATAACTAGAAGCCAACAAGTTACTATAGGCATGATAACGAAAAATAACTTTTTCCCCGACTTTAACACCGCAGGTTAAATCATTATCTTTACCTTGAGCGACAAAGTCCACATCAATCAAGTAACGTCCTTTATCCAAAATCAAAGGGGTTGCGAGATAAATTGAGCCATTACTTTGGTTTTGAAAATCCGTTGCGTTTAAGGTAGCACATTCTTCAAAGTTAAAAGGAGGATTATAAGCGACTTCAGATAACCGATCTCGATGAATATACAGGTTATTACGAATGCCAACCCCTGCGGGATAATCCTGTGGACTTTCAATGATCTGATAGGTGTTTAAATCAATGGAAATATAACCAGCTTCTCGCAAAAAATCGAGACAATTCGTATCCTCTGGTTGGGTTTCCAAAATCAAATGAGGTTTAGCTGATTTAATGGTTTTATCCATTCCTTTAACCGCGTCAAATTCAGCCCCTTCAATGTCCATTTTGACCAAATTAGGAACTAAACCAGTATGGTCTACAAAATCGTCTAAAGCAATAGTTGAAACCTGATAAGCGGCTGATTCATTTTGTTGATCAGTATAGATACTATCGTTGAGATGACTACCTAAATAAATGGGAACAGTTCCATAGGATTTATAATAAACTGCTGCATGAAAAAGCTGTACATTACTGCAGCCACTCAAGACAATATTGCGCTGACATTTATCAACAATTCGGGGACTCGCTTCAAAGGAACAAACCACTCCCCTCGGTCCTACCATACGAGACATAACAGTAGTTAACCCGCCAAAATTAGCTCCCACATCAAACACCACATCTCCAGGACGACAGAGATCGCGCAATGCGAGTTGCACGGGAGGTTCCCAAAAGTTTTCTTGATACCAGGGAGCAATGCCATAAAGTCTAACTTCTTCTAATTTTTGGTCAACGCCAAGAAGTTGATCGATTTCTGGGGCTAATGCCCGACTTAGACGAACTTTTAACCAGTGTTTAAATTGATTAATCATTAACTTTTTTCTACCTCAGTAAACCAAAGGAAAGCGTGTTGTTCATGACGATTATCATTGAAAATTGTATAAGTTGGTTGTAACCCTAAGCTCATTTCTCGATTCCAAGACGCGAGATGTTTTTGCTGAATTTTGTGGGCAATATTTCGGGTTTGTATCATCCGTCCTAGGGGAGAAAAACGAGAAAGTTTAGGCATCCAATCTAACTCTCTGTAAGCATTAACTAGGGTTTTAATTCCTGAGAAATACTTAAGAGCTTGGGATTCGGGAGCAATTTCTTTTAAATATAAACTTAGGTTATAAGCATACTCCAAATCAGTGCTGGTATGACGACAGTAGGACTTACGATAACACAAACATAAGTAAATTAATTGCTCTATCTCCTCCACTTTCCTCTTAGCAAAAGCATAACGAACTCCCGCTAAGGTTCGATGAAGATACCAGGCTCGCAAATCTTCAATTTCTGCTTGAGGACTTTGGGTAGTTCTTTCATCAGGATAGTTCCAAAAAACCCCTAATGTTTGGTCAACGACTTTACTTTTAATAAAGGGTAGAATTCGACTTTTAAACTCTGTATCTCCTGCTCCGCGAAATGTCCCATCATAATAGCCAAAACGCTCATGAATTGAACGGCGGTATAAGGCTCCTACCCACGACAAATAACAGGTTTCTAAGTAGACGAGGTCCTGTTTATATTCACTTCGATAATAGGGCATAATATCGTTAACCCAACTGCCTTGTTTATCAACATTGGTGACTAAACTATGACCAATTACCCAGTCAAGTTCAGGATCTTTATCTAATTCTTTAGCCAAGACTTCTAAACACTCAGGAAGAATGGTTTCATCTACTCCTAGAAAAGACAAGTAGGGAGCTTTTGAAAGAGAAATTCCACGGTTCCAAGCTGTCTGAATGGTTTCTCTTCCTTGCGATCGCACGTAGAGAATGGGTAAGTTAAGTTCGGGGGCTAACTGTTGGAAAACAGCGTATTCATCCCCTGGAGAACCACTATCCACCAGAATAATTTCTCCCTCTCCTGATTGCATTAAACTTTGATGCTGTAAGGTTTTCAAGAATAGGGGTAGTTTTTCAGCCGCATTGTACAAAGAAACAATAACACTCACCCGATAACTAGACTTGTCTCGGCGATCATCAATAAATTCATATTCCCAGTTAGGATTATTGTGTTTATTATCGTTGAAAGCTTGCTCAATGAGGGATTGACATCGACTTTCCCGTTCGGCTAAATTGCCATACATGGCTTGTAAAGCTTGCGCCTCACGGCTTAACCCTTTCTTTTCTAAGGTTTGTAGAACAAAGGGAAGATCTCCAAAGCGATCGCCGTCTAACAAGCGCATTCCCCGAACTTTATAGGTAGCAGCTACAAAGTCGTTACCCCGTAATTCCTCAAGTCTGGCAATTTCTCGCCACAGACGCACCCGATCAATACGATAGCCATTGCCTAAGCGATCTTGCAAGTTTTGAACATCCGCTTCAAAAGCTGATCCTAGCTTCCAACATTCTTTAACTTTATTACCTAAATCTTTTTGGTTTAATTCTGAGGCATTGAAGGTATATTTATAGCGTTTAATTAATTTAGGAGACTTTAATACTTGAGCATTACTGGTCTCCTCTAATGGCTTTCTCAGTTGCTCTTTAACTTCCCCAATTGTTTTTTTAACTTGCTTGTAAACAGGTTTTATTTGGGACTTAACTTGAGACTTAGCTGCTTTAATAATCGGTATCTTAGAAAGACTAAAGCCAAATTGACCTGATTCCCAATAGGTGATGAGTTGAGAATACCATTGATCTAATTCGTTTGTGGTTTCTGTATCAGTTACGGAAGATTGATTATAAATATCTTCTAACTCTGGATCAGTGACTTCTAAATTAGCACCCAGAATCCCGTTGACTAACTTTTGACGATATTCTTCATAGTTATCCAACACTTGAGTAATCGCTGGCAAACTTGAATAAATATCATTAATATCAATCGTTATAAAAGGAACCTGGGGAAATTGTTCTTTCAAAAAGCGACACACTCCCGCCCCATTGCCAATCACCGTTGGACACCCAGAAAACAATGATTCTAAGGCAACTAAATTTAAAGTATCATATCTTGATGGCACAAAAGTAATGGATTTACTAGCGAATATTTCTACTAATTCTTTCTTATTTACTGGAGGACGGATTGAGAGATCTTTGAGTCGATTCTCTAACATCTTTTCTAGATAAGATTGGGAAGAAATCGTATTATTGTAGTTATAACTATGAGGTCCAATGATACGAGCTTCACTATAGCCAGAACGAGGAATCCACCAGACTAAATCGATAAAAATATCAGGACCTTTTCGTTTTTCAGTTCGTCCAATAAAATTCAAACTAGGGGCAGCTTTCGATGGTAAACATTGAGTGGGTTTAGGCAGATCGAAAAAGTGAAGGGGGTTGTAGTAATGGGATGGGAGATCAGAAATTTCTCGCCATTCATCTAGATAACTTTTGCTAATGCCATAGCGAATGTCTACTGCTTTATATTGCATTTTTTCTTGAAGATCAAGGGGAATATTCTCTTCTCCAAAATCAAACCAATCTAAGCGCAAAGTTTTTGAAATTTTTCCGTGCATTGACAAAGCAATGCGTTCAAAATTCACTTGATAACGATTCAGGGCTGGTTTTAAAAAGATTCCCCATTGTTCATAATCAGGAACATCAATAATATCAAACTTTTGACCAGCAGCAGAAGCCGCAATATTACTAGCCATTACAAAAGCCCGTTCAACCCATTTAGGTGGGGTGACTTCAAAGAAATTTTTAAAATCAGTAATTAGAAATTCTTCTTGATATTCAAGTGCATGAGCATTAAAAGGACGGGAAGTATCTAAAGATTCTTTTTCAGCAATGTAATAAAATTCAATGTGGGGATTTTTTTTGATAATACTTTTGTAAAAGGTTTGTCCGCCCCCTACTTTACTGAATAAATCAAAATCTGCAATCAGAACTTTCATAATATTTGGTTAATAACGTTTCTCTAGTTTAAACTTATCTTTTATCTTGGTAGTAAGCCCTTACTACCAACTTGTTTATTTTACGTTTTGTTAAAGCTACTTACTTAGGAAGTCCTTTCGGACTTACCCAATGAGGTTGAAGTCTTTAAAATTACAAACTCTATGAAATACACAGTTAAATTTCGTCAAGGGACTTAGTTTAGTTAGTGGGTTAAAATCATTGCATTCGTAAAATCTTAGGCACAACAGTCAAGTAAGTCAACTGATTAATGGTAAATAATCTTAATGCTTAACTTAATTTTAGTTTAAAATACCTAATCATTGATGTTGAATTGAGCAGTCCCAAGAGAAAAAATTTCCATCAAGTTATACTTGTCACTACTCGACGGGTGAATTTTAGGGTAGGTTCCCCAAAGTAAATGGTGATTAAAGTTCGATCAGTTCTTTATACAAAGAGTATAAACGACGATAATCGTATTTTTGGGCTAAAATTTTCGCTTTTTTGCTAATTTCTTCTTTTTTTTCTTCGTTATGGAGAAGATAGGAAATTTGTAAAGGATAATCTGTTAAGCGATCGCAGATAATGGCTTCTTGTTCTGATATTACGGGATAACCTCTAAAGGCGACGGTAGTTCCCAAAATAACTTTCCCATAAGCCATAGCTTCCATAATTTTAAGAGAAGTTCCTGTTCCCGACAGAATAGGTGAAATAATAATAGAGGCTTTGTCATAAAGCAATGATAGAAGTTGATTTTCTACTTTTCCTAAAGATAAAAAGTTATCTTGGTGTTCTGGTTGCCAACAGCTACCAACCACGATAAAGTTACAATCGATATGGGGATACTCCTGAGAAAAATCTTGAGCAATTTGGCGAATTTTTTCAACCGCTTCTACGTTAGGAGGATGTTGACTTCCTACAAATAAACAAAACGGTTGCTTGACTAATTTCAAAAGGTTGTTATCTAATTTGTCTAATAAATCTTCCTGATTCTCTATAAATTTATCTAACTCTAAATCAACTGGATTAGGAATTACTTTAGCATCTAATCCATACTGGGTTAAGAAGTCTCTATCATTTTGGGAAACACAAATTAAATGATCGGCTTGTTTAAGTCCTTCAATTTCTTCTGCTAAAGCAATTTTTCCTGGAAGCGTTGAGTTATCTAATTGTTGGCAAAGAATATCATGAGCAGTGATAATTAATTTCGTCTTATACTGACTGCAAATTTGAGCAACCGTCAACGCCCAAAAAGGGTATTCTAAAATAATTACATCAGCCCATTCTGCTACTGTTTCCACCTGTCTTATAAAGTCATTATCGAAGCGATATTGATAATAAATCCAGGGTAGCCAATGATTCCATTCATTAGTTATTTTTGGCTGTTTATTATTAGCTAAACTTAAATTTAAAGCGTTCCACCAAGATTGATAAGCATCAGCATAAATATCTTTAACTAAAAAGTAGTTAGCATGGGATTGTTGATAATAAGTATAGTGAATATTATATTGTCTAAAATCTTTTTCTTCTCCTGGGGTAAACAGCCAAACTTGATAAGATTGTAACTTAAGATAATCAATTAATAATCCAACTCGTTTACTAGCCCCACTTTTGCGTTCTAAAATATCACCCCAAGGATACAAAATTGCCACTTTCTTATAACCTTCTTTAAGGGGTGACGCTTTCTCTTTCAGGAGTGAAAACAAAACCTCATTCATTAAGCTAAAATACTCAGAATTTGAAAATTTATTAACTTCTTTTTTATTATCAGCCGGTAAAAGATAAGTCTGAAGAAGACTAACTTTCTCTTTGACTTTTTCTAACTCATAATCATGGTGAAATATTAACCCATTACATTGATTAAGCAATTGGCATTCTAGTTGATATTCAGCATCATGAATATCTCGATTGTTATTGAGAGCATATTGATAAGATAAAATTTCAGAAACTTCACAAATAATCGGATATTTATTTAAAGAAAATTTTTCAATAATACTCCAATTAGCAATGGAGTTCATAAAAATAACATCAAACTGATTGTTTTCTAATAATTGACTAAAAAATGAAGGAATATCTAAATTATATCTTTCAACTAGATCCCGTAGTAAACTGGTTTTATTACTGTATACTTCTTCGCTATATTGACGAGGGTTAATACTTTGAGGAATTGAATCAGGAATTTTATAGTTAACAATGCAATTTTGAGTAATAGAATAATCTTGATTAATCGCAGTTATTATTTGACTTAATTGATTTTTAAAACTCTCAAAATTTTCCTGTCTCCAATTCTGGTTACTAGCAAAAAATAAACCATAGATTTCATAGCCACAACGAGACAAATACTCAATCTGTTTTAGTATTGCCTTTTGCTTATTATTTTTCTCTAATAAACAATCACCTTCGAGGATTAAAAGAATTTTTACAACTAGATGATTAACAATTTCTGAGGAAGGTAAATCAATTTTTATGGTTTCAGAACTAGATTCCAATTTTTGAGTTAAATAATTTTTCTGACTTAATAAACATTTAACTAAAGAATCTGGCGAATTTTGTTCTTTCCATTGCCCAGAAAATTGCTTTGCTGCTTCTGTTAACTGAGGTAAATTTTCAATAACGTTAATAATACTTTCAGGAATTTTATCAACCGTTTCATAAATCCTTGCTCGTGATGAATCAACCTGTTTTGCCAACCAACTATTAGACGGAACAACAACTGGTTTTCCTGCTGCTAATGCTTCAGTTAATACCCCTGAAGTTCGGACGCGATAACTATTAGGATCATAAGGTAAAATAAGGACATCAGCTTCTCCCAAAATATGATAATAATCATCAGGAGACATCGCTTCTTTGATTAAAGAGACTTTTTGATGAGGATATCTTTCTAACTGAAGACGTGCTGTAGGAATATCTCCCATTCCTCCCTCAATGTTAAAGTTAGATTGTATAGTAAATTTTATTTTTCCTGGTTGAATATAATCTGTCCATAAAACATCAACAATATCAGGTAAATATTGATACCCTTTTTCTGGTCTAGCATCCCCTAAGTAAACAATATTAACAGGTTTCTTGAAATCTTTTTCTTGAGTAATATCTTTAAGTTTTTCTTGACGAAAAGGAATAGGAATTTTGCAAAATACAACTGAACTAAGGGTGTTATGCCGTTGAACAAGGTCTTCTGTATCTGTATAAAATTTGATTTTTACTGGCCAAAGATTTGATTCGTAACACTGCTCAAGAATACCTTTTAATCCCATTCCTTTAGGATAAACAACTAAAGGATCTTCAATATCGCGCCTGAGTAAAATATGAAATTGAGGCTGTATGGAAAAATCACCACTTTTTAATAAATGATAGATATCTTCAACTTGTTCAATTCCAATAGTATGAATAAAAATATGATCTTCTGGCGTAACATCGAGAGCTTTAAGCACTTTCGATAAAGTTTCCTTAAAACTTGTGGGCTGATGCGTTAATAGGGTTAATAATTTCTGATTAATTTTAGAAAAAATAAGATTAATACTGAACCTGAATAAACCCCAAATAATTTTAAATATTCCCCATAGCGTATTAGATAAAGGAATAGACCGTAACAGTTCAATATCTTTATTAATCCAATCCCAAAGTCTTGAGGTACTTCCTTGAACTTTTTCCAGAAAAATCCGTAATTTAGGGTTACTTAAGTTCCAATAAGTTAAGTTAAATTTTAAAATTGATTCTGTTTTTTGATATAATTTTTCTAGAGGTTTATCGTTGAGGATGCCTAGAATTTTTCGTAATGATGATTTCCAAGCTAGAGACTTCTGAATACTAACAGGATTATTAAACCAATCCACCTCAAAAACAGAGATCATCTGAAGATTAGGGTGATATAGTGCTTTAGGAAAACTATGATTAGCAACAATAATCGGGTGATAACCTTGTCTAGCGGCTGCTTCAGCGACAGACACACTACATTCATAGTGGTGTCCTTGGAGATTACATAATGAATGGTCGATGATAATAAACTTTTTCACAACGATTGTAGGAACAAGATTTATGGTGACTTGTAACTATATTATTTGATTATTTTTTTGGAATATGCGCGATCGCGGCACAATAGATTATACTCCCATTAATTGATTATGAACCATCAAAGCTGGCATTCCGCCACAGAAATTCAAGGAATCTTTGATCGCATTGCCCCTGTTTACGATCAACTCAATAACGCCCTAAGTTTTGGACAACATCGCGTCTGGAAGCTAATGGCAGTTAAATGGAGTGAACCCAAACCAGGGGATAGAGGATTAGATGTGTGTTGTGGAAGTGGAGATTTAACCCAATTATTAGCCCGTAAAGTTGGGAAAACAGGGAAGGTAGTCGGATTAGATTTTGCCACCAAACAGTTAGCGATCGCCCGTCAACGATCTCTTCGTGAATCACCTTTACTATCAATTGATTGGGTCGAAGGAGATGCCCTTAATTTACCCTTTGAGGATAATACATTCAATTGTGTCACCATGGGCTATGGACTGCGAAATGTCACCGATATTCCCCGTTGTTTAGAGGAATTATATCGCGTCCTAAAAGTAGGCTCAAAAGTTGCCATTCTTGACTTCCATCGTCCTTCTCAACCGTTAATGCGTCATTTTCAACAATGGTACTTGCAAACTTTAGTGGTTCCCACCGCCGAAAACTTTGGCTTAACCAAAGAATACGCCTACATCAACCCCAGTTTAGAACGATTTCCTAGCGGAACTCAACAGGTCAAATTAGCCTATGAAACAGGATTTACCCACACAGTCCATTATCCTATTGCCATGGGAATGATGGGGGTATTAGTGGCTACCAAGTAAAATATTAATAATAGATAAAGAAGAAAATTTAACTCTTGTCTTCTTTTTCCTCCTCTTTCCCTCAATAAACTATGTCATCTCGCCAAATTTTTGAACAATCAATTTCTATTAAATCCAGTGCAACTATTGTTGAACAATGTATTACAGATTTAGAATTAATGCACCGTTGGTTGAACCCTGCATTGAAGTGTGAACCTGTTAGAAAATGGTCAACTGAAATTGGCGGAAGAAGTCGTTTTATTATTAAAATTCCTCTAATTAATCCTACTTTATCTAGTGAAGTTGTAGAAAGAGAACCAGGGTTAATTGTTTGGAAATTTGAGGGATTCTTTAAAGGACGCGATCGCTGGGAATGTCAACCAACAGCCACAGGAACGAAATTAATTAACCGATTTGAATTTGAAATTCCTAACCCCCTAGTTTCTTGGGGATTTAATCAATTTGCTGCTAATTGGACTAAAACTGATATGCAAGCACAATTAAGACGACTTAAAAGAGTTGCTGAGGAAATTTATCAGTTAAGTAGGTAGAAAAATTGACTTTAACTCTAAAAAGCTAATCTACTGAAACTTCTCAAGAGAATAATAGCCGTAACAGTCCGACTGCATGAGCTTGTTATAAGTCTTCGCTCCGATTCTCATCTTAATCGAGAGCTAATTCCCTTTCTTTAAATTCAAGCACGGCATACCATTCGACTCAAATATGTGAGTCGTCGTACAAAGAAAAGGTACTTGTACTATACTATTGCTTACTTTCTCTATAATTAAGTCTGTTTTTAATTATCAGCTTAGCCTGGTCTGTAGCACCAAAATTTTAGGTATGCTCTCGTATCTTAAACCACATAACAATTCCAGTAATAGCTAACATTAAAACCCCAAAAGCATTGAGAAAAGGATAAATAATCTCCAAATTAATTATCCCAAATTTTCCACGATGCAATTCTAGTAACCAGAGAAATTCTTCACTATTCTCTGTTAACACAGCAACCTGAAATAATGACCCCGTAATTGCCGTTAATAACAACGGAAAGATCATTAAGGGGGCAATAGCATAGTGTAAATAACGTAAACGCATATTATCCATTAATTCATCAAGCTTAAGCATTAGGGAATAGGGAAGATCCCCCTAATCCATTAAAATAAAATCGTAAAACAGTCCCTACCTACCCATCTAAACAGACCATGCCAACTCTAGAAACCCCTCAACCCCAAACCTTTTCGAGTCCTGAATTTGATACGACTATTCATCGCCGCAAAACCCGTCCTGTCAAAGTGGGAGACATCACCATTGGCGGAGGTTATCCTGTAGTAGTGCAATCGATGATTAATGAGGATACCCTAGATATTGAGGGTTCGGTGGCCGCCATTCGTCGTTTACATGAAATTGGCTGCGAAATCGTCCGTGTCACTGTCCCTAGTATGGCCCACGCTAAAGCCTTAGCAGAAATTAATCAAAAACTTCTCCAAGTCTATCAACGGGTTCCCTTAGTAGCTGATGTACACCATAATGGACTGAAAATTGCCCTAGAAGTTGCTAAGCACGTGGATAAGGTTCGTATTAACCCTGGATTATACGTTTTTGAAAAACCTAGTCCCACCCGTAGCGAATACACTCAATCTGAATTTGATGAAATTGGGGAAAAAATTAGCGAAACTCTAAAACCCTTAGTTATTTCCCTGCGAGATCAAGGAAAAGCCATGCGAATTGGTGTCAACCACGGTTCTTTGGCCGAACGGATGTTATTTACCTATGGAGATACCCCAGAAGGGATGGTAGAATCAGCCCTAGAATTTATCCGCATCTGTGAGTCATTAAATTTTCGGAATTTAGTCATTTCTTTGAAAGCTTCCCGCGTTCCCGTCATGTTAGCCGCATATCGCTTGATGGTAAAACGGATGGACGACTTAGGAATGGACTATCCTCTTCATTTAGGGGTAACAGAAGCAGGGGATGGAGAATATGGACGCATTAAGTCTACTGCGGGAATTGGAACCCTTCTCGCGGAAGGAATAGGGGATACCATTCGCGTTTCCTTAACTGAGTCTCCCGAAAAAGAAATTCCCGTTTGTTATAGTATTCTCCAAGCGTTGGGACTGCGTAAAACGATGGTGGAATACGTCGCTTGTCCCTCTTGTGGTCGAACCTTATTTAATCTAGAAGAAGTCTTGCATAAAGTGCGTGAAGCCACTAACCACTTAACAGGGTTAGACATAGCAGTGATGGGTTGCATTGTCAATGGGCCAGGAGAAATGGCGGATGCAGACTACGGTTATGTAGGAAAACAAGCTGGTTATATTTCTCTATATCGAGGACGAGAAGAAATTAAAAAAGTCCCAGAAGATCAAGGGGTTAAAGAATTAATTGAATTAATTAAAGCCGATGGTCGTTGGGTTGATCCTTAAATATCTTCTACCTTTGAAAATTAATTCTCTTCTGTCACTCTAGAAAATTTAAACGAAGGCAAACCATCTTAACTAATAAAAATTTAGGGTTCTGCCCTAGTCTGACAGAAGAGTGTCAGTCTAGCTCGATCAAAGGTGAACTCAACATCCTCCTAATGACAGAGTTATAAATGGTTTACAAATGAATATATTAAAATGCAAAGTTTTTTAAAGGCTAAAGCAAACTGTGGGAAAAAAATTTTGGGGTTATAAGCTCCTTACGAAGCTTTCAAACAAGCCAACACGTCTGGTTTTATTTGGCTATGCATCATACGTACTCGTTACTTGGATTCTTCTGTGTTTACCGATTAGCTGGCAGTCTAACTCCATTAGCCCACTGGATAATCTTTTTGTTGCTACGTCCGCAATCAGCACAACAGGATTAGTAACCGTCAATACACCCGACGCTTACAGTTTCTTTGGTGAACTTGTTATTGCCTGTGCTTTTCAGATAGGGGGTTTGGGCTATATGACATTAGGCTCATTTGTCATCTTAGCTCGAGACAAAACATTACCTTCTACACGGCAAGAAATTGGAGAAACCGTATTTTCACTCCCCGATGATTTTAACTTTAAGACCTTTATTCGGCATACTATAATTTTTACCGTGTTGATAGAGATTGCTGGATTCATCGGACTCTATGTTGGATTTTCTCAAGAGAATGTTTCAAATTCCCTATGGGCAGCAATATTCCATTCAATTTCAGCATTTTGTACCGCAGGATTTAGTATTTTTCCCAATAGCTTAGTTGACTTTAGAGGCAATTTCTTAATCAATATTGTTATTACGGCTCTTAGCCTATTTGGGGCAATTGGATTTATTGTCGTTTCTGATATTTGGATGAGGATAACACACCCAAGAAGAAGTATTACTTTAACCTCTAAAATTATTTTGTATGCAACTTTTAGTTCTATTGTTGCGGGATGGCTCTTTCTGTTCTTTGCTGACTCATCAATTGCTGCACTTCCTTTAAGTGAAAGACTTTTATCATCAGGGTTTCAATCTATGACAGCAATGACCACAGTTGGATTCAACTCCCATCCTATCGACGCATTAACGAGGGCTTCCGTACTAGTAGTCATCATTCTGATGGTCATCGGTGCTTCTCCATCGGGAACAGGAGGTGGATTAAAAACAACCTCTATTTCAGCAGCTTTTGGGGTAGTCTGGTCTTCCTTGCGAGGTAGAAGAGACGTTACTTTTTGGGGACGACGTATTCCAATGAACCGCCTGATAGGAGCATTTTCGGCACTAGTCTTCTACCTTTCTATGTTTTTAGTGGGAAGTCTACTTTTACTGTTGCTTCAAGGACAAAATTTTGAGGACGTCACGTTTGAGGCAGCCTCTGCATTAGGAACCGTAGGCCTTTCGCGCGGTATTACAGGAGATTTGGTTCCTTTAGGAAAACTTGTCGTTATTGGACTTATGTTTATTGGCCGCGTTGGGCCGATCACTTTCGCACTAGCATTGTTTAGTCAAACAAAGCAACGTGTCCGCTTTCCAGAAGAAGACATTGCTATCTAGCGTGAATTATTCTTGACAGCGACTCGGTAATCTGAACTTCAATATTTCCGATACCTGATTTTCATAGTAATGTCTCAATCCCTTCTTGTTCTTCTTCTCTCTTATAATTCTAAATAGTTCGGAAGTAAATATGGTTAACTATCTTAAGCAACGTAAATAAGACGTGACCTCACTCCCTGCTCTTTCGCTAACCTTAATGAACTATTGTTCATTCCCTAGCACTCGTGCTAGAGCTTGCATTCTTTGCAAAAAAAGTGTTATGATAATTTGCCGGGTTAAGCATTTAGCCCTGATAGACCTAAAGCAATCTGTTGTAGGAAACGACTGTGGCCAACTCGAAGTCTGCACTCAAACGTATTGATATCGCCGAACGCAACCGACTACGTAACAAAGCGTACCGCTCGGCTGTTAGAACCTTAATGAAAAAATATTTTCAAGCTGTAGAAGAATACGCAGCCAATCCAAGCTCGGATAATAAAAGCGTTGTTGATGAATCTTTATCAGCAGCATACAGCAAAATCGACAAGGCCGTTAAACGGAAAGTATTACACAGAAATAACGGAGCTAGAAAAAAAGCTCGTCTAGCTAAAGCCTTCAAACAAGTTGCCACCGCCTCTTAGAGTATAAGTGGCTAACTTAGGACAGTAGAGGATGGGACAAGAGGGTTAGGATAAATTAGAGACTAACTGCCTTGCCAAGCCAAAAATAAACATAAGCAAGTCTGTATTGATTCCTCTAGGCAACTTAGCTGAGCAATCAGCTGATGAGTAACCAAATGCAACTTATTGATACCCACGTCCACATCAACTTCGATGTTTTTGAGAAAGACCTCGACTCCCTGCAAACCCGTTGGCAAGAAGCCGAGGTAGTCCACCTAATTCATTCGTGCGTAGAACCAAAGGAATTTAAAGGAATACAAGCTTTAGCAGATCGTTTTCAAGAACAACTATCTTTTGCCGTAGGATTACACCCTCTAGATGCCCATAAGTGGACACAGACAACCGCCGAAGAAATTCTGAAAGCGGCTCAATCAGACTCAAGAGTGGTAGCCATCGGCGAAATGGGATTAGACTTTTATAAAGCAGACAACCAAGACTGGCAAAAGCAAATATTAAAATCTCAACTGGCTATTGCTCACGAGCTAGGTAAACCCATTATTATCCATTGTAGGGAAGCGGCAGCAGAACTCAAAGAGATATTGCAATCATTTTGGAGTAATGAAGGTCCAGTAAAAGGAGTCATGCACTGCTGGAGTGGAACCCCCGAAGAAACTCAATGGTTTTTAGACCTAGGACTTTACATCAGTTTCAGTGGTATTGTCACCTTTAAGAAAGCCACTCAACTTCGAGAAAGTGCATTAGTCGTACCAAGCGATCGCCTCCTCATCGAAACTGACTGTCCCTTTTTGGCTCCAGTGCCTAAGCGAGGTAAACGCAATGAGCCATCCTATGTTAGGTACGTGGCGGAATTTCTAGCCCAATGGCGGGGAGTTTCCCTAGAAAGTCTAGCCAAGCAAACTACCGAAAATGCCTGTCAACTATTCGGGTTATTGATCGCCAACTAACTTATTGATAATTAAAAATTAACTCAGTGATAAAGCGCAATGACTAATTTAGCTTATAACTATGATTTGCTCCCAGACTTGATCGAAATTCAACGGTCAAGTTTTATGTGGTTTTTGGAAGAGGGATTAATCGAAGAACTCAATAGCTTCTCTCCCATCACAGACTACACCGGAAAATTAGAACTACATTTTTTGGGAGAAAACTATAAACTAAAACAGCCTAAATATGACGTTGATGAAGCCAAGCGGCGTGATAGCACTTATTCAGTGCAAATGTACGTGCCAACCCGTTTAATTAACAAAGAAACCGGGGAAATTAAAGAACAAGAAGTATTCATTGGGGACTTACCCTTGATGACCGAACGGGGAACCTTCATTATCAATGGAGCCGAACGGGTGATCGTGAACCAAATTGTACGCTCTCCGGGGGTGTATTACAAAGCAGAAACCGATAAAAACGGACGACGTACCTATTCAGCGTCTTTAATTCCTAACCGAGGAGCTTGGTTAAAATTTGAAACCGACAAAAATGGATTAGTCTGGGTGCGAATTGATAAAACCCGTAAATTATCGGCCCAGGTATTACTCAAAGCCATCGGTCTGAGTGACTCGGAAATTTTAGACTCCCTCCGTCATCCCGAATTTTACCAACGAACCTTAGATAAAGAAGGCAACCCCAGTGAAGAGGAAGCCCTACTAGAATTATATCGGAAATTACGTCCAGGGGAACCGCCAACAGTCAGTGGAGGACAGCAACTACTCGATTCACGATTTTTTGACAGTAAAAGATATGACTTAGGGCGAGTAGGACGTTATAAGCTTAATAAAAAACTTCGTCTTAATGCCCCTGACACGATTCGGGTTTTAAGATCTGAGGATATCTTGTCGGCGATCGATTATTTGATCAACCTAGAATTTGATATCGGCAGCACAGATGATATCGATCACCTAGGAAACCGTCGGGTGCGCTCCGTGGGAGAACTGCTACAAAATCAGGTAAGAGTCGGCTTAAATCGGCTAGAACGGATTATACGTGAACGGATGACCGTCAGCGAGTCCGATAGTCTAACCCCGGCCTCTCTAGTCAATCCCAAACCCTTAGTAGCCGCTATTAAAGAATTTTTTGGCTCTTCCCAACTGTCCCAATTTATGGATCAAACCAATCCCTTAGCAGAATTGACCCACAAACGTCGGATTTCTGCCCTAGGACCTGGAGGATTAACCAGAGAGCGGGCTGGATTTGCGGTAAGAGATATTCACCCATCCCACCACGGGCGAATCTGCCCTGTAGAAACCCCTGAAGGTCCTAACGCCGGGTTGATCGGTTCCTTGGCTACCTATGCAAGGGTCAACTCTTATGGGTTTATCGAAACCCCCTACTATAAAGCTGAGAATGGCCGAGTAAGACGGGATTTAGACCCAGTATATTTAACCGCCGATGAAGAAGACGACCTACGGGTCTGTCCAGGGGATGCCGCAACCGATGAAGAAGGTAATATTTTAGGAGAAACCGTTCCTATTCGTTACCGTCAAGAATTTTCCACCACCAGTCCGGCTCAAGTGGATTACGTCGCCGTATCTCCCGTTCAGATTGTCTCAGTGGCAACCTCAATGATCCCCTTCCTGGAACACGATGACGCTAACCGCGCCCTGATGGGATCAAATATGCAACGTCAAGCGGTTCCTCTGTTGCGTCCAGAACGTCCTCTAGTAGGAACAGGACTAGAAGCCCAAGCAGCACGAGATTCAGGGATGGTTATTGTGAGCCGCACCTATGGCATTGTTACCTACGTGGATGCTTCAGAAATTCGAGTCCAGGTTACAGGCCCTGAAAATCACGATAAATTAGGGACTGAAATTGTATATCTCTTGCAAAAGTATCAACGGTCTAACCAAGATACTTGTTTAAATCAACGTCCCTTAGTTTACGTCAACGAAGAAGTTGTTCCTGGTCAAGTCTTAGCAGACGGCTCAGCCACAGAAGGGGGAGAATTAGCCCTAGGACAGAACATCTTAGTCGCTTATATGCCCTGGGAAGGTTATAACTATGAAGATGCTATCCTCATCAGTGAACGACTCGTGTACGACGATGTCTATACCAGTATTCACGTCGAAAAATACGAAATCGAAGCCCGACAGACCAAATTAGGACCCGAAGAGATTACCAGAGAGATTCCTAACGTAGGAGAAGATGCCCTAAGAAACCTCGATGAACAGGGGATTATCCGTGTCGGTGCCTGGACTGAAGCCGGAGATATCTTGGTAGGAAAAGTAACCCCCAAAGGAGAATCGGATCAACCCCCCGAAGAAAAACTACTACGGGCAATTTTTGGCGAAAAAGCCAGGGATGTACGGGATAACTCCCTACGAGTGCCTAACGGAGAAAAAGGCCGCGTGGTAGATGTAAGAGTATTTACCCGCGAGCAAGGAGACGAATTACCTCCTGGCGCAAATATGGTGGTGCGGGTTTATGTAGCCCAAAAGCGTAAAATCCAAGTAGGGGACAAAATGGCAGGCCGCCATGGAAATAAAGGAATTATTTCACGGATTATGCCCATAGAAGATATGCCCTATCTCCCCGATGGCCGCCCAGTCGATATTGTGCTAAATCCTCTAGGGGTTCCTTCCCGGATGAACGTCGGTCAGGTATTTGAATGTCTGTTAGGTTGGGCAGGAGAAAACTTAGGGTTACGATCTAAGATTACCCCCTTTGATGAAATGTATGGAGCCGAAGCTTCACGAAATACCGTTCATGGCTTGTTGAAAAAAGCCTCACAAAAACATGGCCGAAGCTGGATTTATGAACCGGAAAATCCAGGAAAAATCCAAGTATTTGACGGTCGAACAGGAGACCCCTTTGATCGTCCTGTCACTGTCGGACAAGCCTATATGCTTAAGCTGGTTCACTTAGTAGACGATAAAATTCATGCTCGCTCAACGGGTCCCTACTCCTTAGTGACTCAACAGCCCCTCGGTGGAAAAGCTCAACATGGTGGTCAACGGTTTGGAGAAATGGAGGTGTGGGCGTTAGAAGCCTATGGTGCAGCTTATACCCTTCAAGAATTATTAACCGTAAAATCTGATGATATGCAAGGGCGTAATGAAGCCCTTAATGCGATCGTTAAAGGAAAGCCCATTCCTCAACCAGGAACTCCAGAATCCTTTAAGGTTTTAATGCGCGAATTACAATCGTTGGGCTTAGATATTGCTGTTCATAAAGTAGAAACCTCTGCTGATGGAACCAGTCGGGATGTAGAAGTGGATTTGATGGTAGATACTCAGCGTCGAACACCAAGCCGTCCTACTTATGAGTCTCTAACTACAGAAGATCTCGAAGAAGAAGAAGTCTAAATAGTGAGTAGTGAATAGTGATTGGACTGTAACAAAGTCATCAACTACTAACTATCAACTACTAACTATCAACTCTTAACTATCAACTATCAACTATTAATCAAGATGACATTCTACAATCACATTGTTGACAAAGGTCGTTTGAAAAAGTTAATTGCTTGGTCTTACCGAAATTATGGATCAGCGCGAAGCTCTCAAATGGCCGATAATTTAAAAGATTTAGGATTTCGCTACGCAACAAAAGCCGGGGTCTCAATTAGCATTGATGACTTAACCATTCCTCCAACCAAACGCGGCTTACTCGATAGCGCACAACAGTCAATTCGAGTCACTCAAGATCGCTATGCAAAAGGCGAAATTACCGAAGTAGAACGGTTCACCAAGGTAATTGATACCTGGAACAGTACCTCAGAAGAACTAAAAAATGAGGTAATTCGTAACTTCCGAGAAACCGATCCCCTGAACTCAGTTTATATGATGGCATTCTCTGGCGCGCGGGGAAATATGAGCCAAGTTCGCCAGTTGGTAGGAATGCGGGGATTAATGGCTGATCCCCAAGGGGAAATTATTGATTTGCCCATTAAAACCAACTTCCGAGAAGGCTTGACCGTCACAGAATATGTTATTTCCTCCTACGGAGCGCGTAAAGGGTTAGTCGATACCGCCTTGCGGACAGCCGACTCAGGGTATTTGACCCGTCGTTTAGTGGATGTTTCCCAAGACGTGATTGTGCGGGAAGTAGACTGCGGAACAAAACGGGGACTAAAAGTGGTTGCGATGAAAGATGGCGATAACGTCAAAATTCCTTTAGTAGACCGTTTATTGGGACGGGTACTAGCCGAAGATGTGGTAGTTGATGGCCAAGTATTGGCTAAACGGAATCAAAGTATTGATCCTGAACTAGCTGCCCTGCTCAGTGAACACGTCGAAGAGGTCATGGTGCGATCGCCCCTCACCTGTGAAGCGGCTCGCTCAGTGTGTCAACAATGCTATGGTTGGAGTCTGGCCGTCGGTCGTCTTGTGGATTTAGGAGAAGCAGTCGGTATTATTGCTGCTCAATCGATTGGGGAACCAGGAACTCAATTAACCATGCGGACATTCCATACGGGAGGGGTGTTTACCGGAGAGGTGGCCAGGGTCATCAAAGCCCCGAATAAAGGAACCGTAACCTGGGGTAAAAATCTGAGCACCCGTAAAGTTCGTACCCGCCACGGAGATGATGCCTTTCAAGTAGAAATTGCTGGAGATATTATCTGGACTCCCAGTGGTTCAGGGAAAAAAGTTGCTAATTCAGTTACCCCAGGCTCCTTTGTGTTTGTCGCTGATGGACAAGAAGTGACTCAAGATCAGTTATTAGCTGAAGTGACCAATGCACGGGTACAAAAATCAACCGAACGGGCAACCAAAGACGTAACCACTGACCTGGCCGGGGAAGTTCTCTTTGCTCAGTTAATGCCCGAAGAAAAAACTGATCGTCAAGGGAATAGTACCCGTATCGCCCAAAGGGGGGGCTTACTTTGGGTACTATCGGGACAGGTGTATAACTTACCGCCAGGGGCAGAACCTGTGGTGGCTAATGGAGATCAAGTCCAGCCAGGGAAAATCTTAGCAGAAACTAAATTAATCTCAGCTAGTGGAGGAGTAGTCCGTACGGCCACCGGTAGCCGCGAGATTGAGATTATTACCGCTTCGGTTTTATTAGATCAAGCCGAGGTCAGGATGGAAAGTAGCGGCGGTCGAGAACAATACGTCATCTATACCGCCGATGGACAACAATTTTTACTCTTGGCAGCCCCCCAAACAAAGGTACAAAACCACGCCATCATTGCTGAATTGATCGATGATCGCTATAAAACCAATACAGGAGGGATTTTGCGCTATGGTGGCATTGAAGTGGCCAAAGGAAGTCGCAAGACAGGATATGAAGTCACCAAAGGGGGAAGTTTGTTATGGATTCCTGAAGAAACCCACGAAGTTAATAAGGATATTTCTTTACTCTTAGCTGAAGATGGGCAATTTGTAGAAGCAGGAACGGAAGTTGTCAAAGATATTTTCTGCTCTAGCAATGGGGTGGTAGAAGTTGTTCAAAAAAATGATATTCTCCGAGAAATTATTATTAAACCTGGAGAATTTTATTTAGATGTCGATCCCGACCAAGCAGGAATTGAAAACGGGGCATTGATTCCCCCTGGAACCGAAGTATTACCTGATGTTATTACCCAAACTTTGTGTCAAGGCGAATGGATTGAAAGCACTGAAGGCCTAGGATTGTTGCTACGTCCAGTCGAAGAATATCCTGTATCAGACGAACCAGCCGCTCCTTCTCAGGGATCGATTAATAAAGATGGAGGACAAACTATTGAGTTACGTCCTTGTCAACGACTTTTTTATAAAGATGGGGAGCGGGTAAAATCAGTCGATGGAACCCAATTGTTAAGTACCCAGCTAATCTTGGAAATTGCTCAAGGAGAATCTGATCATGGAACCAATCTTGCAGCAGATATCGAACTAAAAACGGATGAAGACGCTGACTGTCAGCGATTACAATTGGTTATTTTAGAATCTTTAGTTTTACGTCGTGATCTTGATAGTGACCCCCACGGTGGAAAGATTCAAACTAATGTACTGGTGGCCAATGGGGATCAAATTCCCCCTGGGGCTGTGGTCGCCAAGACGGAAATTCAATCTACGTCTGTCGGTGAAGTACGAGGTATCAAGCAAGGAATTGAGGCAATTCGCCGAATTTTAGTCGTACGAAATGAAGACCTGGAAACGATTACTGTTGAGACAAAACCCACTGTTAAGTCAGAGGATTTGGTGGTAGCTGATGCTGAGTTAGCCTCTGATGTTAAAGCAGAGTCTTCTGGACGGGTAGTAGCCGTTTCAAAAGTCAAAGATAATTCTGGTTTCGAGATTATCTTACGTAAAGCTCGGCCTTATCGGGTTTCTGCTGGAGCTATTTTACACATTGATGACGGAGATTTGGTGCAACGGGGGGATAATTTAGTTTTACTTGTGTTTGAACGCTCTAAAACTGGGGATATTATCCAAGGGCTACCTCGAATTGAGGAATTATTAGAAGCGCGTAAACCCAAGGAGGGTTGTATCTTAGCCCGTAAACCAGGAGTCACTCAAGTTGAGTATTTAGAAGATGAAACAGTGGATGTGAAAGTCATTGAAGATGATGGAACCATCAGTGAATACCCGATTTTACCCTCTCAGAATGTAATGGTCTCTGACGGAACTCGAGTGGAAGTCGGTGATCCGTTAACCGATGGACCAGCTAACCCCCATGAAATCCTAGAGGTATTTTTCAATTACTATGTAGATCAGATTGGGGTTTATGAAGCTGCTCTTAAAGGATTGCGGGCAGCCCAAAAATTCTTAGTTAACCAAGTACAAACTGTGTATCAGTCCCAGGGCATTGATATTGCTGATAAGCATATTGAAGTCATTGTTCGGCAGATGACGGCTAAGGTTCGAGTGGATGATGGAGGAGATACCACCATGTTACCTGGGGAATTAGTTGAGTTACGCCAAATTGAACAGGTGAATGAAGCGATGGCTATTACAGGGGGCGCACCAGCCCAATATACGCCGATCTTGTTAGGAATTACTAAAGCTTCCTTAAATACAGACTCCTTCATTAGTGCGGCTTCCTTCCAAGAAACAACCAGAGTCTTAACCGAAGCAGCGATTGAGGGTAAATCGGATTGGTTACGAGGTCTTAAGGAAAACGTGATTATTGGTCGCTTGATTCCAGCAGGAACAGGGTTCCATACTCATGATGAACTCACCATGGGAGACGGAGAACTCGAGTCAGAACGGTTGTCGCGCTCAACCTTATATAATCATGAATTAGAGAGGCCGCGAGATTCTTTGACGACAAAATCAGACTCCAACTCATCAAAACGCTTGTTAAAGTCTAATTTGGACGAGGTAGACGAACATATGGTCCTTGATGATAACATTGCTCGTGCTTATACTGAGTCTGATACCCCTTGGGTACTTGATGCTGATACGTCTGACGAAGATGATTTAGATTAAACAATTAGTAGATATTAAAGATCTCCAAAACCTCTGCTCTCAAGTAGGGGTTTTGAATAATTTCGGGCTTAAAGCCACATAAAGCTAAGGATTTGATAGTGTAGTGTCACAAAGATGTTGAAGTAGATTGAATTTCCCCCTGAAATTTATCATCCTCAACTTTAAAAGGGACTTTACTAACATCTGGCACTTAATGAGACAAAGTTCCAAATCATGCTCATAAACTTGGAAAAAATCCTCACACCACACAGAGACAGAAATTACATGAAGTTGATCGTGCCAATCCCTCCTTAGACACAGGGGTGTTAACAAATATTGTCAAAATTTTCCAGACTGACCAAAAAATTACGAAGAAGTTGCTTTCCTGATCGAGTTAAGATACTTTCTGGATGAAATTGTACCCCTTGGAGATGAGGATAATCTCGATGTTGAAGCCCCATGATGGTTCCATCTTCAACCCAAGCAGTAATTTCCAATACTTCTGGCAAACTATCTCGGTCTACTACTAAACTATGATAACGAGTGGCACTAAAAGGATTCTCTAAACCGGCAAACACCCCTACTCCCTTATGATAAATTTGAGAGGTTTTGCCGTGCATCAAGAGGGGAGCAGCTATAACCTGTCCCCCATAAACTTGACCCAGACTTTGATGACCTAAACAAACTCCTAAAATAGGTAGGGTCTGGCCTAACTGTTCAATTAACGCGAGGGATATTCCTGCCTCGTCAGGACGACCTGGCCCAGGAGAAATTACAATCCCATTAGGTTGTAAATAACGAATTTTATCAAGAGTAATTTGGTCATTGCGGTAGACTTGGATCTCTGAAGAGACGGGAAGCTCAGCACCCAATTCTCCCAAATACTGCACCAAATTATAGGTGAAACTGTCGTAATTATCGATGACGAGAATCAATACTTGTCTCCTTGACGTTGGCTGGGGGAACAGTTAATCCCCACTTAAAATTGGCCTTTAATATTAACGCAAAGTCTTATAGAGTAAGAAGAAAAGGGACCAAAGGAGGCAATAAAATAAAAGTAGCGACTAACACTGCTGCCATTGCTCCAACCATTACTGCGCCAGCAGCACAATCTTTAGCAATTTTAGCTAATTCATGGTAAGACTGTCCTACGGTGAGATCGACCAGGGATTCTAAAGCGGTATTCAATAACTCTAAAACCATGACGAAAGCGCAGGTTAGGGCGATAATAGCCAGGGCTACACCATTAACTTGTAGAAATAGTCCCAAGCTAATGGCAAATACGGTCATGGTGGTATGAATACGGAAATTACGTTGGGTCTCAAAGGCATAACAGATGCCAGCCCACGCATATTTAAAACTTAACAATAAATTAGGGGCAATTTGCCAGGCTAACTGTCGTTGGGGATGTAATTGTAGCTCAAGGGTACTGGAGGCTTGGGAGCTTTGATGACTTCCAAAAAAATTACCAGACGGTAATCGAGTTGCAGGGGTTAAGGGGGATTTGGGGGATTGGTTAACTTGTAAATTAGCTTTCATCATCTTAAAAGTTTTGTTAAAGAACTATTAAATCTTATTAAAAATCCAACAGGATTGAAATAATGACTTTAATGTATCAACTATTTGCTTGAAGACCCACCTCTTTTAACAAAGTTTCCTGTTTTAAGAGCATTTCTTGAAGACTTTCTTCATCTGGGTGGTCCCAACCCAACAAGTGCAAGAGTCCATGAGCCATCAACCATGCTAATTCTATGGTTAAGGAATGGTGGTTTTGCTGTGCCTGTTTGTTGGCTGTCTCCACCGAAATAATAATATCTCCTAAGTATAAGGGTTCATTAATTGTTACCTCCCCAAGTGATTGGGGAACGTCGACTTCAAGAGCAGCAAAGGCTAAAACATCTGTCGGCTGGTTTTGATGACGGTATTGATCGTTAAAGGTTTGAATTTCCCTATCATCGGTGAGCCTTATCGTTAGCTCATAAATCTCAGAAATAGCTATTTGGGGCTTTAATGTCTCTATCCAAATTTGAATCCACTTTTGGCAAGTTTCTGCCATGATATCAAAAGAATCTAAGTTATTTGACTCCTGAAAGTCAAAAAAAACTTGAAGATTGAGATCAACTGTTAGAGTTTCTAGAGGGGAAGATGCCATTACCTTGGAAGTTCAACGGGTTAAATAGGAGATACCAATCAGAAATCCTAATAATCCTAGTGTTGTAACGAAAAAATGCTTAAGGGAAGTTCCTTTCTTATTCACCATATTACGCATTGCTAATTTCACGTAACTTGGTGGTGGTTCGGAAGGAGTCTGATCAGGGGATACAGACGAGGGAGCAGCCGATTGAGTTGATTGAGGTAGATTACTCATAAGGTTATGGTGAGGTTGATCGGGGCTGTCGGCATACTAACCTATAGTAACCGCCCCCTAAGTGTAACAGTTTGTTGCAAAAAATCAACGGTTTTTACAATTGCTTGTTACTTTGTCGGTTTTTAAGGATTTGATCTCCTCACATCCCTATTATTCCCAAATATTCTGAACTTTTTCTATTGCTCAAGGCTTGCACCAGGGTTTAATCATCGAGAGACATTTTCGGTTGCACTTTCACCCGGACTAAAACAGCCGTAATATTGTCGTGACCATTGTATTGATTGGCAAAGTCTATGAGTTTATTTAATCCTTGTTCTAAACTGTTACGCGAACTCAGCAAAGGGGCTAAATAGGTTTGCCAATAAGTTTCAATGAGATCGTTATCGGATAGCCCATCGGAACACAGTAAAAATAAAGTATCTTCTTGAACATCTAAAAAGCGAATATCTGGTTGAATAAAATTATTATCGTGGGGTCCTAAAGCTTGGGTTAATTGATAGGCATCAGGGCGACCATAAGCAATGTCAGGATCAACCCCATTTTGAATAGCTTTTTGTCCTACTTCATGATCAATGGTGAGTTGCTCAAGTCCTTGTTGACGAGTGAGACGATACATGCGACTATCTCCTACATGGGCGATCGCCATTTTAGTATTTTCAATTAATGCTAAGACTAGAGTCGTTCCCATACGACCACTTCCAGAACTGGCGTTATTCTGATTAACTTGATAGAGACGTTGGTTGGTTTTGAGGATACCCTGTAACAGGGTTTGGTGATCGGGGAATTGATCTTGCCACTGTTGGTCGAAGAAATTGTGCAGAGTTTCCACAGCCATTTTACTGGCAACTTCTCCGGCTGCATGGCCACCCATCCCGTCACAGACAATGTAGAGTCCGTGACCATTAATGTTCGTTCCTTGGTTATTACGGTTTGTGTGAATATCGCTGACAATCTCGAAGTAATCTTCGTTATGGAGTCGTTGCTGTCCCCTGTCAGTTAATCCACAATCGTTGAGACTGAGTAATTCCATAGGAAGAACATCTGTGGATAATTCATCAGTGTTTTCTAGGATTTCACTGTTCAATAAAAAGTCTTCGGAAATTTCATCAAGAAGCTCTGTCTGGCTTTTCTCAAATTCAGACCAAAGGTCTGTGGGGATTTCTGTTGATATTTCAGAGGACTTTTCTGATGTCCCTTGAGGAGTCTCTTCTGAAGCTGTCTGTTGTTGGGTGGCTAATTTCTTCAACTGTAGTTGAAATTCAGTCACGCTATCTAACTGTCCGTTCGCAACTTGCTCTATTAGGGTTTCTAATTCTTGGGATGGCTGATACTTTCCTTTCATAAACCATCTCTGCCAAAATTGTCCGAGGTCTCTTAAAGATGGGGCTTGTTTGTGGGAATCTTGATATAATTGCTGTAAGCTGATGCTCTGATCTTCGTCCACCCGTAAATTGTGATCGATCAATAAGCTCTGGCAACAATTGACAGTTGATAACCGTTCCCAGAGATCAGCGATTTGGTCAAGCCAGTAAATATTTTGAAGTGTTACTAACGCTTCGTTTAGTACCAAGTCTGAGAGTTTTTGCCACTCACTGCGATTGGATAATAAAATTATTTGTGTGTCTTCTTCTCGCCAAGCATCATGGACAGAAGGAATCATAGGAGATAAATCTTTTAACCCCAAATATGACAGCACCACATCAGGTATTCCCATTGATTGCCATGAAGCAGTTGAGGTAATATCTGTTTCGTCTGCTAATAGTTCCGAAGAATGCTCTAATAAAACAGCTAACACTGATCGTTGTAGGGGTTGACAATCAATCACCTCTGCTTGATAGTAAAGCCAATTACTGGTTTTTATTACTTCTAGGGAGGTAGCTTTGTTTGTCCCTAGGAGTTGATACCGTTGTCCAACATCAAGATAACCGCTATCAAATATTAAGGGTTTTAGTTGACTTTTAATTTTTGTTTCTTTCAATTCATGGATACCCCCATTGGAAGGATTTTCTGTCTTAGGAACCTTTGATTGCATGATTATTGCTTGCCACACTTGCCCCACTAACGCCCCACATTCGTTGCAATTTTCTATGTTTAAAGGAACTTTCTCCTGACATTGAGGACAAGGTTTATGAGTTAATGACGTGCCGCATTTTTGACAATTTTTAGCGTTGTTGGGATTTTCTAAATCACATTGGGGACAGACAAGCATAAGTCATGCAGACCATAAATAAGAATTGACCTTCTAAGACAAGACTTGGTTCAAGTGTTATCTACAATAATCCATGATATAGGGTTTTATTATGGTGTCACCACAATTTTCACCGAATTTACAGGATGCTCGAAACACAACATCCCGTAGTTCACTTGTGGAATGTCGTTTGCCCGACGAGGCATACAAATTCAAGTCAAAAAAGCGATCCTGCTGCTCGACTATTTTATAGTATTTCTCCCCTCACGGGGTGACAACAAGGTTAAAGTTTAGATTGGGTGTTGGGTGTTGGGTGTAGGCAAATATTCAGTAGATCACAAACATCCTCGTGTTTGATTACAGGGGAGATCCGGAGACTGGAGCAGGGGAGAAAGAAAACAAAAAAAAACAGGAGAAAAGACAAAATTGCGACAATTATGGGCGCAATAGAATTACTTTTGGGCAATTATTAACATTTCATAATCTTCAGTTGATAATTTATCGTTGCGACTAAAAGCACCAAGTTTTGCTCCAAAAATGTCAATACTTTTAAACTTTAGGGTTTTTAATAGCCAGGTTATTTCCGATGGGACATAATATCTTTCATTACACTGAATTGTCTTTTTATTACCTAAATCATCTTCAAGTTGTATGGTACTAAAATCTCTAAAGCTCATCAAATCAAATGAATGATTATCATAAGTTGCATTGCCTTCTTTGACATTTGAATTCAGCAGATCTTTGACCGAATGAAATAGAGGAAATAAGCCATTTAAAGTCGTAAAAATCAATTTTCCATTTGATTTCAAAACATTAGCTATATTCTGAAGAATTTGAAAATTCATTTCATCTGTTTCCATCAGGGGAAAGCCCCCTTCACAAATCATAATTGTTAAATCAAATTCATTGGAAAAAGGCAAATTTCTTGCATCATATTTTTGAAAATCAATCACCAAGTTTTTTGCCAAAGCCTTTTCTTTAGCACGGCTGAGGGAAGAGTCTGATAAATCAATTCCAACCACTTTATAACCTCTTTTGGTTAATTCAATGGTGTGTCTTCCTGTCCCGCATCCGATATCTAATATTCTGATATTTTTATCATAATTAATTTCTTTTTCGATAAAATCACATTCTCCCATTGTTCCCTGAGTGAAAGATTCATTGTCATATTTAACGGCATAATTTTCAAAAACTTCTTCATACCACTGTTTCATTTCTTTTTACTAATTGATTTTTAATTTTAGTGATTCGTTAAAAAGTTGTTACTATGGAATAGTTGAATTTTTCTTTGAGCGAGCAATTTGAAGGCTTAAAAAAATGACGGGAATCATGCCAACTATAACAATGGCTAAAGCCGGCGCAGCCGCTTCTAGAAGTCGTTCATCAGAGGCATATTGATAAACCCTAATGGCCAAAGTATCAAAATTAAATGGTCGAATCACCAAAGTAGCCGGTAATTCCTTCATGACATCTACAAAGACTAACATGATTGCCGTGAGCATTCCCCCAGACATCAAGGGAGTATGCACCTTGAGTAAGGTACTGGTGGGAGTATAGCCTAAACTACGGGCTGCATCGTCTAAACTTGGTTTAATTTTATTTAAACTTGATTCTACTGCCCCAAACGCCACTGATAAAAACCGTACTAGATAAGCATAAATTAAGGCAACAATAGTTCCACTAATCAATAACCCTGTGGCAATGCCCAAGGTAGCTTCCATAAAGTTGCTAATAGCGTTATCTAACCTTCCCAACGGAATTAAGACTCCTACTGCAATAACAGACCCTGGAATAGCATAGCCTAAAGCAGCAATTCGGACTCCTAATCTCATGGTGAAATTGGGTTGTAGTCGCTGTCCATAAGCTATAACTAAAGCTAACAGAAGAGCGGCGATCGCGGTTAATACGGCTAAGATAAAACTATGGCTGGCCAATTGCCAAAAGTTATTGGCTAAAGCGTTTGAAAGATTGGACAATACCAGTTGAACTAAATAAATACAAGGAACTACAAACCCCAACGCAAAGGGCATAAAACAGGCAAAAAAGGCTAATATTGCCCGCCATGACCCTAATTTATAGCGAGGGAGATGGGCATGGGGACTAGAGGTTTGATAGTAACGCGCTTGGCGACGAGACCATAATTCTAAGGAAATTAACCCCAAGATAAATAACATCAAAAAAGCGGCTAACTGAGCAGCAGCTACTCGTTCTCCCAGTCCAAACCAGGTACTATAAATTCCGGTGGTAAAGGTATTGACCCCAAAGTATTGTACTGTCCCAAAATCGTTCAAGGTTTCCATTAATGCCAAGGCTAACCCAGCAATTATGGAAGGACGGGCTAGGGGAAGGGCAACTTTATAAAAGCTAGGCCAAGGGCCACATCCTAGGGATCGACTGGCTTCTAGGGTACAAACTGATTGTTCTAGAAAGGCTGTACGGGCTAGGAGATAAACATAGGGATAGAGAACTAGGGTTAACATGGCGATCGCCCCCCAGATTGATCGAATATTGGGAAACCAATAATCAGCGACGCTACTCCAACCAAACCAACTACGGAGGGTCACTTGTACAGGGCCATAGTAGTCAAGCATATTGGTGTAGGTATAAGCCAACAAATAGGCGGGGGCAGATAGGGGTAATAATAATAACCATTCAAACCAACGACAGCCCCAAAAACGGCACATGGTGACCAACCACGCGGTTCCCACGCCAATGATCGAGACTCCTGATCCTACTCCCACCATGAGTAAAAAAGAATTCAGAAGGTAATCTTTCAGGACAGTAGAGGCTAAATGTTGCCATATTTCTCCAGCATCGGTAAAAATACTGCCTACTACAAATAAAATCGGGGTAGCAATTAACGCCGCAATCACCAGGACAAGAACTGTCCAACCATTGACCCGAAAGCGATCTAATATAGATTTTGTTTTGACGAAAGTGGGATGAGAATTGGTCATTATTGAAGCCAGAAGTTTCCGTACAGTCAGGGTCAACATCTGCTGAACCCCTATAGCAGTCGAAAGTTATTTTTGAGCGGTAATAACTAATTATGTGCCGACTAACTCAGTAACCTTTGAATTCTTCATGATTCGTTTACCTGTCATCATCATTTTAACCCCACCCCCAGGTGCAAGGGTTAATCCACGACGTTGAGGTTTAATGGGTTTCTGATCGCCTAATTCCAGATGATAATTAGACAAAATTGTAGCTAACACCAGTTTCATTTCTAATTGGGCTAACGCATAACCAATACATAGACGAGTTCCCCCACCGAAGGGTAAATACTCATAAGGAGAATATTCCCGTTCTAAAAAGCGTTCTGGTCTAAATTGTTTGGGGTTAGGATAAATATCTTCTCGATGATGGGTTAAATAAATACACGGAGCAAACATTGTCTCTGTGGCAAATTGTTGTCCCATAATTTCAACAGGACTTTTAGCAACACGACCAAAGGTAAGCATAGCCACAGGATAAATTCGTAGGGTTTCTTGACAAACTGCTGTTAAATAAGGAAGTTTAGCGATCTTCATTGGATCTTCCTTATCTCCACAACCTTCTATTTCTTTTAATACTTTTTCTTTGACTTCTGGTAATTTATGAATCCAATAAAAAGCCCAGGTTAAACCTGTTGCTGTTGTTTCATGGCCAGCAAATAATAGGGTCATTAATTCATCTTTTAATTCGATATCTGTCATGGGGTTGCCCATTTCATCCCGTGCTAATAGCATTAACGTTAGGATATCGTGTCCTTCTAGTTTTCCTTCACGCCGTCTTCTATCAATTTCAGCTTGCAGAAGATCATAAATCTTTTCTCGGTTACGTTTCATCTGTCCCCAAGGACTCCAGTTTCCCCAATCTTTTTGCAAAAAACGAAGAAATAGAAAACTCGATCGCACAGGAGAACTCACACTATCCAACATTTCTGCTAAAAGGGGTTTGAGTTGTTGATATCTTTCTCCTTCGGATAAACCAAATATGGCTTGTATAATGACTTCTAAAGTAATATCTTGCATCACTTGACGCATGATAAACGGTTTATTTTGTACCCATTGACTGGCAATCTTCTGGCTAATGTTACAAATTAATTGACCATAGGTTTGTAGTCTTTCTCCATGAAAAGGAGGCATTAATAGTTTACGTCGTCGCTTGTGAGTTGAACCATCAAGAATCGCGATCGATTCAGTTCCTAAGAAAGACGTTAAAATTCCATTAGTCCGTCCTGCATCAAATTTTTGAGCATTAGTCGTAAAAATTTCTTGAATGGCTTGGGGATGACTAACCATTACAAACGGAGATAAACCTACTATTCTCGCGGTAAACATATCCCCGTACTTTTGATAGTTATTTTCAAGATATCCTAGAGGATCACTGATCCACTGAAATAATTGTAACCAAGCAGGAGTCTTCAATTCGTTTGGGAGTTGATTCATAATACTTTTACTAATGTTTTCTAAA
The DNA here is from genome assembly GCA_002110465.1 of unicellular cyanobacterium SU2. Classification (GTDB taxonomy): domain Bacteria; phylum Cyanobacteriota; class Cyanobacteriia; order Cyanobacteriales; family Microcystaceae; genus Rippkaea. The sequence continues at coordinate 46,331 of NEED01000082.1, forward strand.
CAATTTTTAATGATTAATTATTGATCATAGTCGATTTTTCCTAAGACATCGATACAATAGCCCTAGGGTTGATCTACACGATCGCCCCCTACCCATAGCGTCTGTATTATTTCTTTGGTGTCCCATGATAGAACAACCCCTCGGATCAGTTATTGAAGGTTCTCTCAGTCAAGGGTTAGAGGTTCGCTTACATCCTGATGTTTCCGTCGAACAGATGCGGGTGGGCAAGTTTTTAGTGGTTCAAGGGATGCGATCGCGGTTTTTCTGTCTCCTCACAGATGTCTCTTTAGGAACTACCAACCCTCGCATCCTTTCCAACCCTCCTAGTTTTGAAGATAGTTTTATGCGGGATGTCCTGGCAGGAAGTGGAACTTACGGGAAGGTAGAATTAGCCCCGATGTTAATGTTTACTCCCATTGAAGGGGAAGAACAAGTTAATTCTAAAACTCACAATGGAGACACTTCATTAGGATCATTTGAAGCGCAAACGAGTAGCGATCTCGAATTACTTCCGGTTAAAACCATTCCGGCTCATTTTAGTCAGGTTTATGAGGCATCAGAAAGGGATTTTCGTTGTGTTTTTGGTTGGGAAGATGACCCCACTCGCCATAATTTTGCTATTGGGAAACCGTTAGATATGGAGGTTCCTATTTGTATTGATTTAGATCGTTTTGTGGAACGAAGTAATGGAGTGTTTGGTAAGTCAGGGACTGGAAAATCTTTTCTCACTCGTTTGTTAATTTCGGGCATTATTAAAAAGCAAGCAGCCGTTAATTTAATGTTTGATATGCACTCGGAATATGGTTGGGAAGCCATGCGAGAAGGTAAACAAGTTTCTACAGTCAAAGGGTTACGCCAATTGTTCCCTGGCGAGGTAGAAATTTATACCCTAGATGGAGAGTCTACAAAACGAAGAGGGGTAAGAGATGCCCAAGATCTTTACCTCAGTTTCGATCAAATTGAAATTGAAGATATTCGTTTAGTGGGACATGAATTAGGCATTTCTGAAGCGAGTTTAGATAATGCCAATATTCTCTATGCTGAATATGGAAAATCTTGGATTATCAATCTATTGAATATGACCAATGAAGATATTAAAATTTTCTGTCAAGAAAAACAAGGTCATGCGGGTTCTATTATGTCTCTGCAACGTAAGTTAATGCGGTTAGAAAACCTCAAATATTTACGCACTGCTTGCCCTCATAATTATATCTCGCAAATTTTACAATCGTTGGATGCAGGAAAGCACGTGGTTGTTGAATTTGGATCGCAATCGAATATGTTATCTTATATGCTGGCAACGAATATGATTACTCGACGTATTCATGCCAGTTATGTGAAAAAATCAGAGAAATTTCTCCAAACCAAAAATCCGAGCGATCGCCCCAGACAATTAGTGATTACTATTGAAGAAGCCCACCGTTTTCTTGATTCTAAAATTGTGCATCAAACGATTTTTGGAACCATTGCCAGGGAGATGCGAAAATATTTTGTTACCTTGTTAGTGGTTGATCAAAGACCATCAGGAATTGATAATGAAGTGATGTCCCAAGTAGGAACTCGTATCACCTGTTTATTGAATGATGAAAAAGACATTGAAGCCATTTTTACAGGGGTTTCTGGAGGGCAAAATTTACGGTCAGTTTTATCTAAATTAGATTCCAAACAACAGGCATTAATTTTAGGTCATGCGGTTCCCATGCCAGTAGTGGTTAGAACCCGTGGTTATGATCAACAATTCTATAGTGAAATTGGGGCAACGGATTGGTCAGAGATGTCTGATGAAGCGTTATTAACCGCCGCCGAAATTGCTAAAGCAGATTTAGGATTTTAGAAGCTCTAATAAAATTAGTTATTTTGTAACAATATGTAGTATTGTTGTATAATTGTACTGTTTTTTGATAAGTAAACATTATTTAACCATACATGAGTGACTTTCAGAGTGTTGAAACTTCAGGTCTTGTTCCTACGCAGGAAGAAGTAGCAATACCCCTTGATAACGTTAAATCTATTTTTTACTTACTAAAAGGAAAACCTGATACTGAACTGCGCTTATTACCAGATGGTAAAGTTTTAGATCTAGCAGATATAACCAATATAAATCAACAAGTGCAAGCTAAGTTGAGTAACCACAATGTTACTGCAGAAGTGACTTCAATTAACTTCATTCTATCCAGAAAGAAGATTAAAGAGTTTTCAGCTTGGGAAGAATTTGAACGAGAAACATGGGATAATGTCAATGAAAAAATTGAATCACTAACTATAAGTTGGGATATTTTACTTCAGTTACCGCAATACCAAATACCTCAAAGGCATTCAATGAAGCTCAGAATAGGTGAGGCTATTCCTCCGAAAGATCTATTTCAATTGCTTTTCACTAGTGATAACATTATAGAATTAATGGAGGCAGGAGCAGCTGGAGTTTGCAAAGTTGATTTTATCAATAATATAATTGCAATTGAATTACTAAACATTGTCAAAAATTGGCACGAAGGATTAAAAAATTCCCCTGAATCTAGCTTATTACAAAAGATTCTTAAAAGACATGGAAAGTCTCTCAGCGAAATTATTCGATATTCATTCCCAATTTTGCTTGTGATTACAATGTGGTTATATTCCCCGTATTTTTTCCCTATTTTGCAGATAAAAGATGAGTTATCAATTGACAGTCTACAAAAGTTGTTTATTTTTTGGTCAGCAATTTTTATGACAGGATTATTTTTAGGAAAGAGAATTGAGAAATCTATAGATAGAGAAATTGATAAAATTGAAGAATATCCAAGGTTTTCTATTACTCGCGGAGATCATAATTCAATAGATGAATTTGAAAAAAATAATAATAAGTTAAAAAATAAAATTGCTAGTAAATTTTTCTGGACAATATTCAGTTTTATAATTACTTATATCTTAAAGTTCATTATTCAATTGATCACTAGTGATCTCCCCTAAATTAATTTAGCTTAACTGGTACAAATAAATATAATACTGGAGCCTAAAACTATTAACTAAAGCTAAACTATAAAATATTTTAATCAAACTTCTAAGTTTACATTCCGTAATGTGTGAAAATTATTATCAATAAGCAATGAGATTGACAGGGTTACGGCGGATCTGGTACAGTAAGAATCTACAGTACGTCTGTCTAAAAATAATACCTAGTTCCTAAAAGACTATATTTAACCTATAAGTAACCGCGATCGCTTGTTCTTACAGTCTAACTACATTTGTGTTTCTTAAACTCATTTGAGCAAATGTACTAAGCTAATTTTTAACTTTTTTAAAGCTGTCTTGACAGATTTTTTTAATTGTGATAAAAAGATTAGATGATTCAATCACCAGTTTTGAGAGAAAAAGAAAAAAACTGGGCAACTTAATATTAGTTACCCAAGAACTCAAATTATAAATGACAAGTAAAGGACTTTTGCCGCTCAATTTCTATACAGCAACAGTCTTTTTAACACCAGCATCTAACTCGCCTTTAGCATACTTAGCCGCATAAGCCTCAAGACTTTCTTGCTTGATCTTGCTAGCATTTCCAGCAGTCCAGAATTGCTGATAACGATCAGAACAAACTTGCTTCATGTACTTCATAGAAGGCTTCATGAAGTGGCGGGGGTCAAAGTTAGCAGGATCTTTCATTGCCGCTTCACGAATAGCAGCCGTGATCGCTAAACGGTTATCGGTGTCGATATTAACCTTACGAACACCACTCTTGATTCCTTTTTGAATTTCTTCAACAGGAACCCCGTAGGTTTCAGGAATTTGACCACCGTATTGGTTAATCATATCTAACCATTCTTGGGGAACGGAAGAAGAACCGTGCATTACCAAGTGGGTATTGGGTAAACGGCGATGAATTTCTTCAATGCGGCTAATAGCCAGAATCTCACCGGTAGGTTTGCGGGTAAACTTATAAGCACCGTGGCTGGTTCCAATGGCGATCGCTAAAGCATCAACTTGAGTGCGCTCAACGAATTCTACCGCTTCATCAGGATCGGTGAGGAGTTGGTCTTTGCTTAAAGTTCCTTCAAATCCATGACCATCTTCCTTGTCTCCTTTCCCAGTTTCGAGAGACCCTAAACAACCGAGTTCACCTTCAACACTAGCACCGACAGCATGGGCAACTTTAACCACTTCAGCCGTAACATTGACGTTGTAATCAAAGCTAGCGGGAGTCTTAGCATCCTCTTCTAAGGAACCATCCATCATTACACTGGTAAAACCATTGCGGATTGCGCTATAACAAGTAGCAGGGCTATTTCCGTGATCTTGGTGCATAGCAATAGGAATGTGAGGATAGCTTTCCGCTGCTGCCAAGATTAAGTGACGGAGGAAATTTTCACCTGCATACTTACGAGCACCGCGAGAAGCCTGTAAGATGACGGGGCTATCGGTTTCGTCAGCCGCCTGCATGATAGCCAGAATTTGCTCAAGATTGTTGACGTTAAAGGCAGGAATTCCGTAACCATTCTCAGCCGCGTGATCTAGAAGCAGTCGCATTGGTACGAGCGCCATATATGTCCTCCTAATCTATCTTTTGTTTTGTGTGAGTGAATCTTCAAGAAAATTAATTCTCTTATTTGTTAATCTTAAGATAGTTTTCACTTTTTGACGAATTGTTTTTTTGACAAGATTTACTGCACACTATTTTGAATTTGTCAAGAATCCCTTAGACTTCAGTTTCCAGAACAATCCAACGTAATTTGTTTAGGCGATCGCAATTGTTGTTGGCGTTGGTCAAGCTCGCGGTTGAGATGAGAAGCTACCAAGAACCTGTCAGGGAGGGGAGGAACACAGTTGAAAACTACGGATGAAATGCTGGACGTAATTGAGCAGTCCCTAATTGATTAACCGAATTAGTATCCCCAAACTCAAGTTTGGTTTTCCAAACACTAGCATAACTACCAAATGTCATCGCCAACCTATTGATTAGCGGACTATATGTTTCTAAGAGGTAATCTCTTACCCTATTAGGCATTTGACTCTGGGGTGATTTATTAACATATCTTTTAGTTTTCATACAATCTTCTTCAAAACTTTCAACACCCAAAAAGGTTGTAATCTCAGACATGAGTGTTACCGGATCATTCTGAATTGCATCATAAAAGCCAACTAGAATTTGTGACGAGTCAAAGTGTTCTAAGTAAGCGTCAATTGTGCGCTCGTAATCTCCACGTAGTATCATTCTTGGTTGCTTTAGTGCTGCTATTATTTCCTTGCTTGAATCTAGCTTGACATCTAAATAACCACGATCTTTGAGATATCGAATAGCAGACCACGCCCTATCGATAGGGTTGCGAATCAAGAAAATAAGTTTTATGTCAGGATTAATTTTTTTAATCTGAGCGATATCTTCACTGTCTAATATGGAATAGGCAGGAGTCATTTCCCCTCTGTGCTGGTGTGAACTTGCCCCTGAAAAGAAGTTACTGTACCACGATTCATCATAATCGCTAAACAAAAATTTACTCCACCAAATAGCTTGCTTAAACTGCTTCCTGCTACCACTTTTAAGACAGCGGTGAAGAACATGAATCCTTCTTGCCGTTTTTATCCTTTCCCAAGATTCAGAACCCACTATTCGCGAAAGCACGGAGTCTGTTGCTAAACCGTTTTGGTTTGAGTATTTAGTCGAACGATCAAAAAAGTGTAATTCTTTTTGGGGTGGAAACCAGATTTGTCTATGGCGATTCAGGTAACAATATAGCCAGGTTGTTCCTGCTTTTTGTGCGCCAATACCGAGAAATGTTGGTGGAGTTTTCTGCATACACTTTAGCTTTCATTAACACTTTTGACAACGACCGAATGTTAGCATAGCTTTGTTAAGATTATGGTAATTAGCATCGAGACATGGACACTATCTGAAAAGCTTATCCCATCGTGTTAACATAGCTTGGTGTAAACGCATCAGTACGCCCTACCATCCCTTTTGATTTTAATAAAATCTTTAACAAAAACGTTCAAAACTTAGGAAGTTCGTCATCCTAGATATGAGCTTCTCTTTGATTTCCTACCTGGATCACTTCAGATATGTTTATGAGCCTAAATCGAGCGCGGACTTTCTCTATTGGTTCAGAACAAGTTTGATCATTTTTTGATCTTAAAATAAAGTTTGACGAGCAAGACTTTAACAAAAATAAATATCTGTTAGATACAAATCTGTTAAATAACCCACCCGTCAAGAAAAAAGTAGCAAAGAGCTAGATAGTTTGAAAGTTTAAGAAAGAGACGAATTTTGTAATTTCTGACCAATTCTGGGTTCTTTCCCCTCCAGAAGACGACTAATATTAGTGCGATGACGAACCATCACATAAATGCCTACCACCAGTGCAAAAATACAATAGGGTAGGGGTTGATGGAGCCAAATCATCAAAATATTCACCGCAATTACCCCAGTCAGGGAACTCAAAGAAACGATCTTGGAAAAACTCAACATTAGCAAAAAGCTAGTTAAGGTTCCTAAAGCAACTAAGGGGTTGAGGACGAATAACACTCCTAAACCGGCTGCTACTGACTTGCCCCCTGTAAAATTGAGAAAAATTGATTTACTGTGGCCTAATACAGCGAACATGGCTGCTATAACCATTAACCAAGGTTTCCAGTCTAAGGGAACCAGTTCCGTAGGAGCTAATAGATAAAACCATTTGACCATTACCACGGACAAGATAGCTTTGCCTAAATCTGTCATTAAGACAAAGATAGCCGCCGTTTTCCCTACTGTTCGTAACACATTGGTGGCTCCGGTGGAACCCGATCCATGTTCACGAATATCAATTCCTTTAAAGACTCGTCCCACGAGATAACCGGTGGGAATTGAACCCAAACCATAACCCACCAAACACAACAATCCACTAATTACCCAAGCCATAGTTCCTATTTCATTTCATCATTATGTTAGTTTACCGATTTATGGGATCAATACAAATAGCTTGACATTTGCTGGGGATCAGGGGCAAATGCTAACCAAAGGGGAAATTGTAGGAGGGACAGATCTATCTGTTCTTCGGTTTCGTCAATAATCACGAGGGGAAGTTGTTTGTCTTCAATCAATCGTTCTGCTTTGAGAACTAGAGCATCTGGAGATTCAAAGAGAATTATCCCCCTTTCTGGTCCAAAATCCCTCCGAGAAATGCCTAGACAATCTTGTAATCCCCTGCGCCATTCCCCGAGTCTTTCGGGACTGTTGGCGAGAATCAGAAATCGAGAGTGATCGCCATAAAGACTATTCAGAACAGAAATAATGGCTGATGCAATCAAAATATTCTGTAGGCGAGTTCCCATTGATCTAATTGATCCCCGTCCTCCTTGGGAAAAGAACCAATTTTGTACTCGTTCAGCATGAATCGGTTCAAAAGTACGGCGCAATTTCCAAGGCGGTCCATAATAGTCGGGATTTTTGCGATATTGTTCTAAGATTTCTTGAATTTTTTGGGTCTGTCCCTCAAATTCTTGGGGAGCAAATTGAACATTAACAGGACTTGACGGCGAAGAAAAAATCGGTTCTGGGGAAGAAGTCCAAGTCTCTCCCGTCGGTAATTCTAACTGTTCAGCAGCGGCCGCTAAATCCTGCAAACTTCCCACCAGATAATCCTTAAACCCTTGAACCCGAATCGCTAAATCTTGAGAGACTCCAGCAAACGTTGTTCGCATTTCTTCTCTGATTCTATCTCGACGACGTTCAAGTTGTTCAACGGACATTTCGAGAGCTTGTTTTTGCTTTTCAAGTTCTTTTAATCCTTCTTTGACCATCAATTTTAAGCTTTGCTCAATTTCCTGGTTTTGCTCGGAAATAATTTGAATTTTGCGCTCTTGTAGCGTTTTAATTTCTTCTGTCAATCCTTGTTTTTGGGCTTCTAGGGATTTTACTTGTGAAATCAGTGTTTTTTCTTGACTTTTTAACGATGATATATCCTCGTCAGAGTCAGATTTTTGGGGTTTAGGGGCATTTTCTGCCTCGTCTTTTTCTGTTTGGGGAGAAGGGGTCAATGACTTGGGGGACTCCCTTTCTTTTGACTCCATAGCTGAGTTTTCTGCGAGAACTGTATTATCGGTTGATTCGTTAGTTAATTCAGGTTGGGGAATTTGGGGATCGTCTGTATTCATTAATCTAATTGCTCTTTACAAATCTATAGAATTTTTTAGGATAAGTTTATATCAAATAATGCTAACTAGGTAGGCAAAAATACAGTTACGTTTGTCATCAGTCATGAATCAGACTAGAAAGCTGGTCATCATCTGATTCTCAAGCCCTGACTATGAACTTTCCTATTCTATGTTTAATAACACCTACCTATTGACTACTCAAACTGCGACAGCTAAATAATTTTCTAAAATCTAGATTGTGAGACCTTATTTTAAAAAGAGATCCATACTTTAGTCAAGATATTAACAGAAAACAACAAAATTTAATCTAATATAATTTTTCTAAAAAATATTAAGATAAACTTGAGTTCAAAGTGGTTAGTTTAACAGTAATTTAGCCATCTTCATAAAACACACTAATCAAAACATTTTTGTATTGTTAGTTGAAACTTCACCTCTTTTCTACACGCAGTAAGTCAACCCAACTTAATACTATTTACTTTGGGGACAGTATTTTTCTAAACAGGTTTTCAAGGTTTTGGGATCGAAAATTATAGGAAGAAAATGAATACTATTAACTTCTCTAAAATAGAACAAAATCGGAATAGGATTCCAAAAAATACGCCAGTTTTCCCATTCGGCATAGGGGAAGCGGCGAATCAATTGATCAGAACGATAAACATCTAGGTCAGTTGGGGTAAACTGTAAACGGATATTGACGCTTTGAAATAAAAGAAATAAACCAAACAAAGCTAGTGGTAAACTGACCCAAGGTTGCACCAAAATCAGGAGAATGGCAAACCCGATTAAAGCTAAGGGAATTTTATAACTAGGAGCAAGTTCAATGGTTTGGTTGTTGGGAGAGGCGGGAGTTGTAGATGTCATAGAGCATTAAGAATAGAGAGTCGTTATTGATCAAGATAACATTGGTAGATTGTACTTTGATCAGCAAAGGACAAAACAGCGTACAATAAACTCTTGATGTTAAAGTTACTGTTTATCTCAACCCCTGTAGGCCCCCTCGGTTCAGGAGTCGGTGGTGGTGTTGAACTCAGTTTAAAAAACCTGGCGATTGAGATGAACCGCCGAGGCCATCAAGTAACGGTGGTCGCTCCCGAAGGCTCAAATTTGCCCCATATCCCTGTACGCGAAATCCCTGGAACCTGTCAAAGAATGGCTCAGACAGAGCGACGGGAGAATTCCATTACATTACCTGAAAATTCGGTTTTAGCTAATATGTGGGACTATGGTCGCACTGTTCAAGGTGATTATGATTTAATAGTCAATTTTGCCTATGATTGGCTGCCTTTCTATTTAACCCCCTTTTTTAGTTGTCCCATTGCCCATTTAATCAGTATGGGGTCAATGCACCCTGCACTTGATCAAATGATGACCCAAGTAGCCCATAACTTTCAGGGAACGATTGGCGTTCATACTCAAGTTCAAGCAGATACTTTTCCCTTTGCTAACTTGTGTCGTATTTTAGGAAATGGGCTAGATTTATCTCAATACCACTTCTGTTCTCACCCCGGAAATAAGATGGCTTGGGTCGGTCGTATTGCCCCAGAAAAAGCCCTAGAGGATGGAGTCGCGGCGGCTCAACTTACGGGAATTCCCCTGAAGATTTTTGGGAAAATGCAAGATGAGTCTTACTGGCAGAAAATTTGTCAGGACTATCCTAATGCTCCGGTTGAATATAGGGGTTTTCTGAGTACCCTTGAATTACAAAAAGAACTCGGTCATTGTCGAGCCTTATTGGTGACTCCTCGTTGGCTAGAAGCGTTTGGGAATGTGGTTATTGAAGCGTTAGCTTGTGGGGTTCCTGTTATTGCCTATCGCCGCGGTGGCCCGGCCGAAATTATTCGAGATGGGGAAACAGGATTTTTAGTTGAACCTGATAATGTAAGGGCTTTGGTTGCCGGGATTAAACGTCTTGAGGAAATTTCTCGGAGTCGATGTCGTCAACAAGCTGAACAAGAATATTCTCTAAAAGCGTTAGGCGATCGCTTTGAGGAATGGTTTAGGGCGTTAATTTAATCCGCTCAACCTATCAAATAATTTATCTAGTATTTCACAACTATTACTCTTATTATGTCATTATTTCCTACTCCATCATTTCTCAAACTTTATTGGGAAAATTCTTTTGATTTAATCAATCATCTTCAAGGTTTCTTAAACTTGGATGAAAAAACGTTAGATAATTTACTAAAAACCAGTCAGAAAGAGTTAGCAAAATTAGGAGGGCAAGATTTTAATTGGGAAAAAGTGACCGACTTTTATCGAGATAAAGTAGGAGATTTTTATTTATTCGATTTGGCCGCTTGGCATTTGAAAAGTCATGATTATATTGGAGATACTTTACGTCTTATCGCTGATAATACCAAGGGAACAGTGTTAGATTTTGGGGGAGGAATTGGAACCCATTCCATCGCCGCTGCCCTTTGTCCGGAAGTAAAACAAGTTGTCTATTGTGATATTAATCCGAGAAACGTCGATTTTGTCAAATATAGAGTCAAGAAAATGGGACTTGAACATAAAATTACTTGTTGTTCTGTGACCCCTGAGCAAGAGATATTTGATACAATAATTTGCTTTGATGTTTTGGAACACCTATCGGCCCCTAGCCAACAATTACTATCATTTCATAAGATTTTATCTTCTCAAGGCAAAATGATTATTAATTGGTATTTTTTCAAAGGATTTAACCAAGAGTTTCCTTTTCATATCGATGAGCCTGATGTGGTTGATGAATTCTTTATGATCCTTCAACAACATTTTTTAGAAGTTTTTCATCCTTACTACATCACGAGTCGCTGTTACCGCAAGTTGATTCATGACTAAAGAACAGTTTTCCTATGAGTTTTAGTGATCCTCGACGCAACAAACAATTACGAATCTTGATTCAAAAACTGGGACTACCCGAGACAGCCCCTGTCAATTGGATATGGTTAGATTTAGCCTTGACTCATCCGACGATTTCTCAAGAAAAAAACTATCAACAACTCGAATTTGTTGGAGATTCTGTTGTTAGATTAGCTGCGGCCGAAGTTCTCTTAGAAACCTATCCTAATGAGCCTGTGGGAGAATTTGCCGCCCTACGTTCGATGATGGTTAGCGATCGCACTTTAGCTCAATTTGCCGATAATTTTGGGTTAGAACGCTATCTTCTCATGGCTGATCATGTGGCTAAAGACGAAGCGGGAAGGGTTTCTCGCTTAGCAGATGCTTTTGAAGCAGTCTTAGGTGCATTGTATTTGAGTACCCAGACGATGACTTTAATTCGCCCTTGGTTAGACGGTCTTTTGAAGGCTAAAGCCGAAGAAATTCGACAAGATCCCGCTCGCCAAAATTATAAAGATGCCCTGCAAGAATGGACTCAAGGTCAATATAAGACGTTACCAGAATATCGAGTGAAAAAGCTTGACCCTTTAGATAGCAGTAAGTCTCGTTTCCTGGCTGAGGTTTTACTGGGCGATCGTAAATTGGGTTCTGGGGAAGGTCGTTCTAAAAAAGCAGCCGAACAAGCTGCGGCTAAAGAAGCTTTCCTGAAATTTGTCAATATCTAGTTAAGAATAATTTATTCATCAATTTTGTTATATTGCTCAAATAAATCCCTAACTTTTTCAAGATAAAGACAACGCACATTGTCAGGTTCAATAATCACACAATCACCATAATAAGCAGCAATTTCACGAAAGAACCAAAAGGTATTAAAAATTTCTCTTGTTACTCTTCTTCTTGGGGGTATACCCTCAATATCTTCTATCTTTAAGTCATTAGGCTTGCTACGATAAGCAAACACCAGTCCACCCCTTAATTCAAAGGACACTTCAATACGTTCTAAATCATTTAACCAAGGTGTGTCAATGGGTGCAACGGTTGCATCTTGAATCCGATCTAATCGTAATGTCCAATTATGGGATAATTCTTGTATGTCTTGATTGCCTTCTGATTCGTCAGTACGACAGACTAAATACTGTCGTTTCTCAATAGGTTGAATTTCAGCAAAACGGACTGTAAATTGCCAGTTAACTTCCCTTGCATCTTGGTACGTCAAGCGGAACGGTTGTTGACGAAGGATAAAATTGTCTATCTTCTGTCGCCAAGGTGCTTGAGGTTCTTCTAAAAATTTCTCTATATCCCGTTGAAAGGGAATAGTTAACTCACTACGCTCTTGTAGCAGTTTTGCTATCTCAATGGCTTCATCCATTTTCCCTGCATCAATTAGGGCTTTCCTTCCACTATCTAAAGCTTTTAGTCGCTGCTGACTCCAATCATGATTAGGAGCAATGCGTAATTTACCCTGGGCGATCGCTTTCAGTAATCGGGAAATATTGGGCTTTTTTCCCCAAGTCATTCCATAAGAGTCTGCTAAAGCTTCTAATTGCTTTTTATCCTGTTCCCTCATTGATAGGGTTATCGATTCTCCTTTCCTTCCCATAAGTGTACGTCCACTTTTTTAAAAAAAATCAGTAAATACTATTTACATTTCTATTTTGCCTGAACATAATGGAGATAGCAAGTAACTCCGTACAGTTTATAAGGATAAAAGTCGATGAATCCCTATAATGTCAATTTGAAACCTGTTTATTCTTGTCCAGCAGAAAATGTTTCCCATTCGCTGAAATTACCCGAAAAATGGCGATTATCGTGGCATCAGTTGGAAACTTGGAAAGCCTTACAAGATCCTAATGTTGATGTCATTGTTAATACAGCAATGACAGGAGACGGAAAAAGTCTGTCTGCTTATTTAGATGCAATGCAGGGAGAACAAGAAAATGAATTTATTCGCTATTCAATGGGACTTTACCCGACTAATGAACTAGCTAGAGATCAAGAAAGCCAAATTAAAAGCTATATTGAGAAATTTCAACCGAATAATGATCCCCGTGTTAATCGTTTGAGTGGTGCATTATTAGAATTGTACGCAGAAAGTGAAGGTAGAAAAAAAGCACAAGCCATTTTGGACAAAGTTTATAATTCAGAGATTCTCTTAACAAATCCCGATATTTTACACTATTTACATAGAAATGCTTATCTCAGCCCTAAAGATGCCCCTGATAAGCTTTGGCGTTTTTTAGACACAACATTCACCATCTTAATTCATGATGAGTTTCATGTTCTTAGTGCGCCACAAGTAGGAAGTATTATCAATACTATGTTGCTAATGCGTGTAACAGATAGAGATCATAAGCATTTATTTCTCTCTGCAACGCCAGAAAATGCTTTAATTGAGCGATTAGATAAAGTAGGATTTAATTGTAAAGTAATTAATCCCTATGAACAAGAAAAATATCGTTTTCCCGATACAGAAGCCGAAAAACAGCAATTACAGTCAGAAGGATGGCGACAGGTTGCCAGGGAAATTCATTTAACTTTTGTTCCTCTCACTTCTGGTTATGGTGCATCAGAGACATGGTTATGGGAAAATCGGGAATTAATACGCAATTATTTTAGTCAATATCCCCAAAGCAAAGGGGCAATTATTCTTAATTCTATTGCTTCGGTTAAGCGGTTGAAACCCAAGTTTGAGGAATTTTTGCATCCTCTTATAGTTGCAGAAAATACAGGTTTAACCGGACAAAGTAATAAAAATGAGTCTCTGAACGCAGATTTAGTCTTAGGAACGAGTACCATTGATGTCGGAGTGGATTTTAAGATAAATTTCTTGATTTTTGAATCCGCCGACGCAGGAAGTTTTATTCAACGCTTAGGACGACTGGGAAGACATGACGGGTATGAAAGGGAAGATAAAACGATTTTATTTCCTAATTTTACTGCTTATGCTCTAACCTCTAACTTTTTGGTAGAAAGACTCTTTACTCAAAGTGATCACCCTTTAGAAATTGAGGGAAGCTATGATCGTCCTTTCTTTCATGGTCAAATTCAAGATAAATATCGTAAAATTAATGATTTTAGGGGATATTATAGTCGATGGTCGGGGATACAATCTTTATCCATTTCTCGCAGTTTAAATCATCCTACGATTCGAGATCAATTTGCAGAAAGTAGAAAAGTTTTTAAAGAACAAACTGAGACAGTATTTAAGACCCGTTTTGGCAGACTTTGGGGATGTATCGAACAATGGCGAGAAGAATGGGAACAATTATCAGGGAAAAAGGAAAAAAGTCTAATTGAAGTCGAAGCAAGTAGCTTTCGGGGTTCTAGTTCCCTTTTATGCGGTTTATATGATTTAACAGAAGAATATGAGTTAGATAGGTTTAAAACTTATGATTTAACGGGAATTTTAAGCAATTTAGACGTTGAACCCATGACCAAAACGGAATTTATGCGACAGTTGGAAGCAACAGCAGAACGCATAAATCAACCCATAGCGAAAGGACGGTTTAACTATTGTTTGGGGTTTATGAAGTTACATCGTTATCGAGAAGAACGCATGAACTGGCGTTTTAGTTATGGGGGAGATTTACAAGAAGTTGCACAGAGTTGGAGAGTTTTGATGTTGAAAGGTATTCAAGTTTATCAACCTAGTAACCGATGGGTGAATCAAATCAATGAAAAATTGAAGAAGCGGGGTAAGGTTTGTTATATCGTTCCTTATAACGTGGAAACGGTCAAAAAGAGCCTAAAATTGCCGATTCACTTTCAAATTTACCCCATAGACGAGACGGGAAGAGATCAATTCACTGCACCCTATGCGATCGCCTTTGGACAGTCTGCGCTGTTATTAGATACCCTATCTTACCGTCTTAAGTCAAAAGGGGGTGAATCATGGATTTGTTAGTGGTTTTTCAATCCCTAATAGGGATTAGCTTTTGTTTGATAAATGTGAAGCTTACACACTTAAGTGCAGACTTATTTTTTTCAATCCCTCATAGGGATTTTTGTCAGTGGCTTCACTAGACACAGGATACCACAGCTTAAGTGTAGAGTGATTTAACGGTTAAATAGTCTGTACTTAGTGTGTGTTGACAGTAGCTATCGTTTTTATTAGCATCAAAACATCAACTATCACTCATCAGGAGAGGAAATGTACACAAAGAAAAAAACAAAAGTTGACTTACTCATCGAAGTCTTGTCTGATGGAGAATGGCATCACAGCGACGAGTTGGCTACCAAAGTGTCTCATCGCTTTGGAGATGCTAAACACAAGGCTGTAAAACAAGGCTATCCTGTTGAACGCAAAGATGTAGGAAAAGATCACTGGTATCGATTACCCAAAAATCGAACAAATTGAAAGTAAATTAAATCGATTACCACCACAATAACTTAACTTTCCATAGGGAAGCTAACAGGTAGCTTGCGGAGTTAAGGACAGACGTAGGTAGTCTTTACCCCCAATAATGGTTGGTCAAGTCCACTAATCTTAATTAACTTACATTCTAAATTTTACAGAATGTCTACAGTGCAAAAGCTTCCCTTTTCTTTCTCATATAAACTTTAAGGAAATAAGACAATGATTAATTTATCAGTTGATAATTTTAAATCTCTATCTTTTCAACTTCCAGAAAAGATACCTTATCTTAAAATGTTAGTCTTATTTGGTTCACAAGCAACAGGTAAAACTCATCCTAAGAGTGACTGGGATTTTGCAGTTTTGTATGATGAAACCTTAAAAGAAGACTATCTTAAAGGCGATGCTTGGAAAGAATTAGAGATACCTTTGATATTAGGAGATATTTTTAAGATTAATAGTGATAGGATTGATGTGGTCAATCTCAATCATTGTTCTCCTTTAGTTGGCTATCAAGTTGCTAAAAATGGTCAACTTATTTATGAATCTAGTTTAGGTCAATTTCTTAAATTTAGGATTCAAGCATGGAAAAAATACGCTGATACTGCTCAATTTCGTCAAGCAGAAAAGCAAAGCATTTACTTATGGTTACAGCAAAGAGGATTATAATAAGTGGAAAGAGAAATTGTTACAAGTAGAATAAGGTTGATGATAAAGTACATAGACCGTCTTCAAAAGTTTGAATCAATTACTTTACAAGACTATCTTGATAACTTCGATTATCAGTTAATTGCTGAAAGACTAATTCAATTATTAGTAGAAGCAGCTTCAGATATTAATAGTTATCTGCTATTACAGTTACATAATATTACACCACCGACGTATTATGATTCTTTTATTGAAGCAGGAAAACAAGGATTAATTAGTTTAGAACTTTCTCGAAAATTAGCACAATCAGCAGGAATGCGTAATCGTCTGGTTCATCAATATGAAAAGATTGATAATACAATTGTTTATCAATCTTTTCCTAAAGCTTTAACTCAGTATCCCCTTTATATAAAAGAAATTACTGTTTACTTAGATTCTTTGTAACTATTATGGCTAAAAACAAAAACCCAAACATTCAGCAACTAAGTTTATTTGATGAAGAAACAATGATGAATAATCAACCATTTGATGATAACTATGACGATGAAGATTACAATGAAGGTTATGATGATCTTCCTAATCCTACTCCAGATATAGAAGATGATAGTTCTCAAAAAGAATGGATACCTTTGAAGCTATTTAAAGAGGCTATTATTAAACAAAATCCTCATGATCCAGTCATGATAGATTTTGCTGAATATGTATTATCTTCATTTTTAAAAGCAACCATTGGAGTGACAGCAAAAGGAGGTAAATGGATAGAAGAAAAATTAGCTGAAGGAAGCATTAAAAGCACAAGAGCATTAGAAGATCAATCCCTTAATACTCATATTCTTAATGGTTTATTTGCAGCTAATTTCATTGAACAAGAATTAGAAAAACTCTATACAACTATTAAAGGATGTATTAAGGAATTAGATAGACGAATTGGCATAGCTGGATTTATTTTACATGATTTCGAGAAATTTGATTATAATCGCTTTTCTGAAATGCCAGAAAAATATAAAAATGTTGAAAATATTCGTAAATTATCTAATCAAGAAGATAAAAAAACATTAATACAAAAACATAGAAAAATTATTGATATAATTATTCGTCAACTTCACTTAGATTATTTTATTAATCCCAGTGATCCAGAAGCTTATAAAGAATACATAGATGATTTTTTAACCATAGCTTATAATGCACAAACCCGTTGGGATACTAACTGGAACTTTTCAGAATATAATGGGTTGTCTCCTAAATTACTTGGAATCAACCGAAAGAAATTAGTCTCATTAACAAGTTTAGCTTGTTTAGCAGATCGCCTATCTTCTATTATTAAACATCCTCAAGATGCTTTAAGTTCAAGTCTAGATAATATTTTAGGACAATTAAGTAATAACCAATTAAAATTAACCTATCATCGTATTGCTGAAAATAGAGGGGTTTTAACCAACATTCTTAATAATGCACTGATTGATGAATATACAGGAAAAGATTCAAATGACTGCGAATTCTATGAACCCTTTTGTCAATATTATAAACCAATTTTATATTTACCGACAGGAGTTATTTATTTAACCCATAAAAATGCGCCACCTATTTCTTTAGATAATATTCCTAATAAAGTGATTCAAAAAATGAAATCCCTTTGTGCAGAAAAATTACGGATTAGATATACTGGTTTTAACCGTGATGGAAAAGGAATAAAATATGCAGACTACTATAACCTTTTCTTTAATACTACTGAACTTATGGAAGTAGGATTAAATGCAACTTTCAATATTCTAAATGATAATAAAAAGCCTGTTTCTAAAGCTAGAAGTGAGACTTTACAGAAATTTCAACAACAAGACATTTTATCTAAAACCTATAATTTTCAATTCGATGATAATCCTAATATTGATAGAATAGCAGAATTTTTTGATTTAATTAGTCGTAAAATTTGGGAGGTTAAGTTAAATGAAATCAAGAATATTTGTAAACAAAATAAAGACTTACCTAAACTACCTGAACTAAGTTTAATCGATGAGGTTATTGAGTTTTGGAACTTATCTGACTATTTACCTGCTATTCGAGAAATTCAACGAATTAATGAAACTCTCAAAGAGCATAAAATTAAAGGAAATACAGGAGGTTTACCTCTAGAATGGTATTATTTAGCTGCCAAATATTTAGAACATAATCAAGGAATTGAAGATGTTAAACCTATCTGTGAAAAATTATTAAGTCATCTAATTCAGAAAATTAATCCTATCTTAGAACATTATGATATTCCTGATGGTTGGGATGATTTACGGGAGTGGGTAAAACGAGTGATTATGTTACCTAACCAAGAAACAGAAAATATCTCACCTGATAAGTTTTTAGACGAATTAAACCGTTATCAACTCGCAAAAAAATCAGGACGAGGAAAGCAATTAATTTGCTCAATTTCCCATTCTGCTTATACCGTAACCGAACAAATGGAATCTTCTGTTTTATTTACCCCTCAAGTTTATACCAATAAACAAATGTTAGGGGGATCAAATGCGAAACGAAATATTGATAGTATTGCAGCAATTGAAATGATGTTACGACAAATTTTAATGAGTCAAACTGGATCAAGTGGGAAAAACTTTGAAGAAAATAAATATCGTTATCTCTACTTATATCCTACCTATTATTGTACTCCCGAAACGAATACTTTTTTACATCAAGCGTATGAAACAATCAGACAATCCCGTTTTGATACAGGGATTCGGAATCATTTTGTTAGCAAACAACAAACCGCTAACTTAACTCTTGAAAATTATCAAAATTTAGATATTTTCCACCTTGAGGATACCACCAGAAAAAACAAAATCTTTAAACTTTCTTATCCCGAAGATCAACCTCTCACCTTTTATTTTATGGCATTACCGCCAGAGATAAAAGGAAAAGATAAAAAACCAACTGATACTGAGTCATGGATTATGCCAGCATGGTTAGGGTTAGCATTTCCCATGATTTTAGATATCAAAGTTGTTGTATCTGAATCTCCTATTCCTCCTTTTAAAGAAGGTTCAGATTTTCCTGAAACAGTCTTTTTGGATAGCGCACCTCAAGCATTTAATGCACTCTTAAAAGAGGATAAATTTCGCTTAGATTATATCTTGGAAAATTATCAAGACCTAGAAAATAAGCAAAATTATTCTGCCCCTTTAAATTCTTTAACGGCTGCTTATACCATTCATCTTGATGTTAATTCTAAACAAGGAAAAGGAGGATATGATCCCAATTGGGGAAAGTTAACTGAACTTGCTAAAGACTTTGAAACCAGTTCTCTTTATGTCTTTTCTTATCTGAAAAAAATAGCTAGATCAAAAGATATTGAGTCACCAAGTATTAGCAAAATTAAGCTATATGCTTATGACTTTTACCCCTGTTTTGATCCCTATGTTCAATTTAATCCTAATAAGGAGGAATTTATCATGTTAAATGAAGAAGGTTTACCTTTAATAGAACCTAAAGAGTCCAAGTCACCTCTAAATCATCCTAAAGAGTTAACTATTCGTTATCGTGAATTTTATCGTGCTAAATCAGGTTATCCCATGAAAGCAAATGCCATTCTAAAACCAATTGATGAAGCTGCAAGTATTATTCTAAACGCAGATAATGCTATTTGTTCAGGAGACGCTTTAATACATTTAGTTGCAGCAAGAATTTCTAAATTAATGGATCGAGTTCATTCTAGTACAGCAGAAGGACGCTGGATATTTTCAGGAAAAGAACGAGACAAAGAACGAGAAAAAATTATAGAATTTTCTACCTATTTTGTTAAAGATGTTTTTCAGAATGCTTTTGGTGGCGATCGCGCACGTTTAGCCGGTCGTCAACTTAATATTATTCGTGATACCTGTGAGTTTCTTTATCGTTTAGAAGAGGATAAAGAGTATCAAAAACGTAAAGCTAATGGAGAAATCAAGACTTCTAAAAATTCTAATCATTCAGAGGAAGAATAATCATGAAAGTATTAGATCCCAATCAATCTTACACATTTAGTAAAATCTTCGATTTAAAAGTTGAAGTCGATGAATTAGTCAAAGACTTTGGCTATACTTTTTCTCGAAAATGCCTCAATTTACCTCAATATCAAGGGGAATTAAACCGACTCCAACAATTAGAAGAACGCATAACAGGTATTTTACCAAATGTTCTTTTAAGTACCGAAATTGCCAGACGGGAAATTTTGATTGCACCTGTAATCACTGACCTTGTTTACTATACTAATGCTCAACTCAGAATTGAATATGCACTCAAGGTTTCTGAACAACTACAAGGGTCTTTAGATTACTTTCTTCATAATGATAATCATGTCATTGTTATTGAAGCAAAAAAGGGGGATCTAGACTATGGTTTTAATCAACTTGCTACCCAACTGATTGCTTTAGATAAATGGTTAGATACTGAAGAAATTAGCCTTTTAGGTGCAGTGACAACAGGTAATATTTGGCAATTTGGATGTTTAAACCGAGAGAAAAAACACATTGTTCAAGGTTTAGAAAATTATCGCGTTCCTGAAGATTTAGACTCCTTAATGCGGATTCTTGTTCAAGCTTTAACTGCTTAAAGTTTTCCCTAACCTAATTCTATTTATTTTGTCAACTTTATTCATTTTACGGAAACAAAACAATGTCATTACTCAAAACAATTGATCCTAAATTCTTTCATTCTGACATTCCTTATAAACCGATGGGAAAATATGTTCACTTTCTCACCATACGAGTTACGGAATCTTATCCCTTATTTCAAACAGATGGAGAGTTAAATAAAGCAAAAGTTCGTGCTGGAATTCAAAATAAAACTCCCATCAGTCGTCTATCTATGTTCAAACGCAAACAATCAACCCCAGAACGTTTAGTTGGTCGAGAATTATTACGAAACTATGGCTTTATAACAGCAGAAGAATGTGAATATAACGTTCGTTTTGCAATGAATAATCCTGATTGTATTATTTACGGTTTTGCTATTGGTGACTCTGGTTCAGAAAAATCAAAAGTTATCGTAGATACTGCTTATTCTATTACATCATTTGATAATTCTCATGAAACCTTTACTCTAAATGCACCTTATGAGAATGGAACAATGGCTTCAAAAGGAGAAATGAAAGAACTACCAAAAGGCAAGAATAAAGGTAGGCTAGATGGAGCAATTGGAACCACCACTTCTCGAATTAATCAGCAAGATCACATTCGTCCTCAAGTATTTTTTCCTAGTATTGTCACTTTAAAAGATCCTACTGAAGCTGGATTTTTATATGTATTTAATAATATATTGAGAACCCGTCATTATGGCGCACAAACAACCCGTACCGGAAGGGTGAGAAATCAATTATTAGGAGTTGTCTTTGCTGATGGAGAAACTGTTAGTAATTTACGTTGGACTCAAGCTATTTATGATCTAATTCCTGAAGACATTTTACAATCAATTGATCCTTTAGAGGAAGATTTAGTCATGGAAAAGGCAACTGAAGCGATTCAAACTTTAATGTCAGAGGAATTTATCGTTCATACTGATTTCATTGGGAACAATTTTCAAGCTCTATTAGCAGAAGTAAAAGCGTTAACAGGTAGTGAAGAAGGAATTAACTCTATTCTGAACCAAGCTAATGAAGAAGCTAAAGCTTATGCAGAGAAATATATCAAAACAACAAAAGATCAAAAAAATGAAGACAGGAAAAGTAAAGCAGGTTCAAAAGCTTAATTGTGTAGTCTAATTTGTTGGTGGGCATTGTCCACCCTACTATTAACTATTCACTATCAACTATTAACTATGAATGTTTATCGTTGTCAAATTAAACTCCATGATAGTCTCTATTTTGCCACTCGTGAAATAGGAAGACTTTACGAAACTGAACCAATTTTACATAATTATGCTTTGTGTTATGCTCTGGGATTAGTTGATAATGAAATCTATGGAACAACTGTCTCAGAAGAAGACGCTTATCGTTATTTTTGTTCTTCCCAAATTCCTCAATATGAAGCACATTTAACTAAACTCAATGAGCAAGGAATTTATGTAACTCCTGCTCGTTCAATTCATCACACAACAATCCTTAATACTTGGAAATATGCTAACAATGATTATCATGTAAAAATGGCAAAGACTCAAAAAAATATTCCGAGTTTTGGGCGTAATAAAGAAATTGCTCCAGAAAGTACATTTGAATGTTTTATTTTGTCCAAAGAATCTTTAAAAAAAGAAAAAACTAACAATAATTGGCCTTGGAAGATTCCTAAATTTATTCGTCTTGGTAAATGGATGAGTAAAGCTGAAGTAACTTTAATTGAATTAGTTGCCTCAAAAACAAAAATAGGTATCTTTACTTATCTTTATCCATTGAATCCTTTAGATGTCATGTTTACCAATCAAATAACGACTTATGATGTTATTAATATGCCTCCTGTTAGTTTAATTCGCAATATAAATATTCAAGGAGAATATTTTGAAATAATTGGCGAATATAATGATCAAAAAAATATAGAGAAATACGAAAAAAATTTAAAATTACCTGTCAAAATGCAATACTGTTTTCACTAAGTTTAGCTATCAACTATCAACTATTTACTATTTACTAAAAATGCCTCACAGTCTAGTCATTAACCTTACCCCCGTTTCTACTATTTCACCCAATTACCTCAACGGGCGACATATACACGCACTTTTCCTAACCTTAGTTAGTCATGTAGATCAACAATTAGGAAACAGTTTACATCATCCACAATCTGATAAAGCCTTTAGTCTTTCTCCTTTACAAATAACAAGAAAAAATGGTAATCATCACAATCTTAAATGGACTCACCATAAATCAATTGCTCCTGGTACTTCTTGTTGGTTTCGAGTTTCCTTGTTAGACGATACATTATTTAGTCAATTAACTCAATTATGGCTAAATCTTAATCCTAATCAACCTTGGCATTTGGGGTCAGCCGATTTACAGATTACTAGCATTTTAGGCACTCCTCAATCTACACAACCTTGGGCTAATGCTTATCCTTATCAACAATTATATGAACAAGCTTCTTCAACAGAACGCACTTTTAAATTCATTTTTGCTACTCCTACCGCTTTTCGTCAAGGAAAATATGACACGCCTCTTCCTACTCCTGAATCAGTCTTTAAAAGTCTTTTAACCCGATGGAATAAGTATAGTCCTATTCAAATTACAGATCTTTCAATAGATAGTATATTTCCTAGTTTTTTTGATATTAAAACTGAAATAGTCACTGACTCTCGTAGTAAGTTTATTGGTTGTGTTGGAAACGTTGAGTATCGACTATTAGGACAAGTTGACTCTTTACAAATCAAATACTTTAATGTCTTAGCTAATTATGCCCTTTATTCTGGCATCGGACGGAAGACAACTATGGGGATGGGAATGACAAGAAGAGTGAATAGTGAATAGTGAATAGTGAATAGTGAATCGTTGATAGTTGTTTACTATTAAATATTGATGCTTTAGGAGAATATCATGGAGAGTTTAGTTTATCAAAAAGCTTATAAATTAGCAATTAGAATAGTTAATGCCTACAAATATCCAATAGAAGAGAAAAAAGAATTTGTTTTATCTAAACAACTTTTAAGAAGTGGTACATCAATTGGAGCAAATATTGCTGAAGCAAACGGGGCAATATCAAAAGCAGATTTTAGAAACAAAATGTCTATTACTTATAAAGAATCTTTAGAAACTCAATATTGGCTTTCTCTTCTCAAAAATACAAACTACATTAATCAACAATCATTTGACAGTATTAACCAAGATGTCATTGAAGTCAGTAAAATGCTTTGTTCAATCGTTAAAAATTCCAAGAATTCAACTTAAATAACTATTCACTATCAACTATTAACTATCATGGATTATATTCCTATTGCTTCTCTTAATCATTACGCTTATTGTCCTCATCGTTGTTGGCTGATGTTTTGTGCTTCAGAATTTATTGATAATCAATATACTATTGAAGGAACGACTTTACATGAACGAGTCCATACAAACAGTGAAGAAAATCGAGGTGAGACTTATCAAATTAGGGCAATTTGGCTAAAGTCTGAACATTATCAACTTATCGGTAAATCAGATTTAATTGAAGAAATTGATGGTCAACTTTATCCCATTGAATATAAACGAGGTAAAAAAGGAGAATGGGATAATGATGAATTACAAGTTTGCGCTCAAGCTCTTTGTTTAGAAGAAATGACAGGACAATCTATTAATACAGGATACATTTATTATGCTCATTCCCATCAACGTCAAGAAGTCTCTATTTCTAACTCTTTACGACAACAAACGATTATGACTATTAATGCTATTCAAACGATGATGAAAACTGGAAATATGCCCACAGCTAATTATACAAAACGATGTAAAGGCTGTAGTCTTTACACTCATTGTTTACCCCAATCTGTCAAAAAAGTCAAGAGTTATCGAGAAGATAATTAAATTTATTGTTGACTAACTATTCACTATCAACTATTAACTAAAATGGGTACTGCTTACATTACACAACAAGATGCTTTCATTGGCAAAACTGATGAACGTTTAGTTATCAAAGCTGAGAAGAAAAAGCTGTTAGATATTCCTTTATTAAAAGTCGATGGGGTTGTTGTTTTAGGACGTGCAACCGTATCACCTGCTGTTATCAAGGAAATGTTAGAACGACATATTCCTCTGAGTTTTCTAACAGCTACAGGAAAGTATTTAGGACGACTGGAACCTGAAGTTACTAAAAACATCTTTGTTAGAAAAGCTCAATGGCAAGCTGCTGGTGAATCTGACCAAGCGATTCATTTAGTTCAAGGTTTTGTTAGGGGTAAACTCAAAAACTATCGTAATAGTTTAATGCGTCGTCAACGTAATCATGAATATCTAGACCTCAGTAAAAGTATTACTAAAATTGAACAGGCGATCGCTCCTATTAATGAAACCACTTCTATTGATTCATTAAGAGGATTAGAAGGGTCTGGAAGTGCTGCTTATTTTGGTAGTTTTGACAAGTTAATTACTAATAAAAATTTCCAATTTACTCATCGAAATCGTCGTCCTCCTACTGACCCTGTTAATGCTTTGCTCAGTTTAGGATATGCTTTACTCCGTCATGATATTCAAAGTGCTATTAATATTGTTGGATTTGATCCTTATTTGGGTTATTTGCACGTTGAACGTTATGGTCGTCCTTCTTTAGCTTTAGATTTGATGGAAGAATTTCGTCCTTTGATTGTTGATGCAGTTGTTCTTAATGCTATTAATCATGAACTTCTTAAACCTGAAGATTTTGAACAAGAATCTTTAAGTAAAGCAGTTTCTCTAAAAAAAGAAAGTTTAAAATTTTTTTTGAAAGTTTATGAACAAAAAAAACAATCAAAATTTAAACATCCTGTTTTCAAAAGACAATGTACTTATCAAGAATCTTTTGAATGGCAAGCTCGTCTAATGGCTAAATATCTTATGGGTGAAACTGATAAATATCCCCCACTAATCCTTAAGTAGTAAACAATGAATAATGAATAGTCAATAGTGAATAGTAAATATTATTTAACAGTAATTGCTAACTATCAACTATCAACTATCAACTATCAACTATTATGTTTGTTTTAATTAGTTACGATATAAGTGACAATAAACGCCGTACTAAAATCCATAATATTCTGAAATCTTATGGTCAATGGGTACAATACAGTATCTTTGAATGTGATTTAACTGAAACTCAGTATGCTAAACTCCGACATCGGTTGAGTAAACTGATTCAAGGAGACACTGATAGTATTCGGTTTTACTTTCTTTGTCAGTGTTGTCAAGGTAAAATTGAACGTATTGGTGGAGAAATGCCAAGAGACAATACTGTTTTTGTCGTTTAGCATTTTTGCGCTATAGGGTAGGCGTAGAGATGACTAAATTTCTAAAAGCATCTCTAACCCTTATGCAACAAAGCTTAGAGGTTACTATGTTAATTCAACCCCAAGCGCACCAGTGACAGCAAGGGTTTCAGCGATTTTGTGTTATAATAAAGACGCTGCTAGTTCAGTTTTTGAGGCCTCAAGCGCAAACGTACCTTGAAAACTTCATAATCTATGGCTTTCAGCGTACCGCTGTTTCAACTATTAGTAATCCCTATGAGGGATTGAAACAAAAAATGAAATATTTTTTCGATACCGAATTTATTGATAATAAAGTTTCAACTATTAGTAATCCCTATGAGGGATTGAAACTTGAATGCTGACAAAACCTATTATCTTGATTTTACTAACGTTTCAACTATTAGTAATCCCTATGAGGGATTGAAACATTATCTACCGATTGGAGAGATTTCATCATAGATTCCCAATGTTTCAACTATTAGTAATCCCTATGAGGGATTGAAACATTATTATTCCTCTTGCAAGTATTCATTCTAAAGGTTTCAACTATTAGTAATCCCTATGAGGGATTGAAACATCTCTAAGGATTAAATCTTCCCATCTATCTTTCCATAGTGTTTCAACTATTAGTAATCCCTATGAGGGATTGAAATTATCCTCTAAATTATTAAGATCACCTTCAAAGCCTGACGCTCAAGGGGGAGTCTTCCCTAATCCGAGATCGTTGAGACTAGGGTAATGACGCGCATTTGTTCAACGGTGATTTCTTGCATAGAGGCAAAAAGTTTAACTTTTGTTGTTTATTGTGGTATTTTCGCAATAAGTATTGTACAATCTACTTATAAGCTATGCAGTTAGATTAGATTATCTAACGTAATTATCCTTATTTAGAGGGAAAATCCCGAAAGTGTTATGAAGTTAGGTGAGATCTTACTTCGGAAAAAGTTGATTTCTTCAAGGCAACTCGATGAAGCAATCAATCTTCAGAACTCCAAGCAAACTATGTTAGGGGAAATTCTGTTGCAGCAAGGACTCATTGTCAATGAACAGTTAAATATAGCTCTTCAAGAACAATACTGGCGAAATAACGGCTTCTGGGTTATTGACTAAGGGATTATACAGTCACTCGGTAATAAGTCATTTAACAATCAACTTTAAAACTCATTAACCATAAGGTAACTAACGCTCTTGGCGAGAATCATAAAAAGATGGGAAGATAAACTTTAGATTGATAATTAACCAGTTTATCCTCGTCAATATATGATTCATAGATGGTTAAGCCTGATCCTGACAACTATTTTAATGGGTGTAATGGTAGGTTGTAGTTCCCCGACTCCCCCAATTGAATTTGCTCCGAATGGAGAGATCGTCGAAAAAGCGATCGCCTTACAATTAAATCAAAACTTCAAGCCTTTGAGTGATCAGTTAAACGCGACTCCTCCTCAACTCGAAATTAAACAAATTCAGGTTAAACAACTTGACTCAATTTTAGTAGAACAATTGCCGACCTATCATCTCAAGGGAACCTATAATTTAAAATTAATTCTTCCCCGTCAAAAAATAGACCAAAAAAAGAATCAATTTGATATTTATTTACAGCGACAAATAGAAGGGGAAACTTGGCGTTTACTAAGACAAGATAGTAAGATGTCTTCCCAAAATCCCCAATGGACAAGTTACTTAATAAAATGATCACTAATTTAGTGTTTGGGGATAATCGTTTCTAAAATCCAAGCGCGAATTAAACGATTAACTTGTTCAGGAACTTCATCATGGGGACAGTGGCCAGCCTTGAGGTAATATTCCGTTAATTGGGGATAATATTGACGGAACTTTGCCCCTCGTTGTTGAGCATTGATCCAAGGATCACTCTCGCCCCATAACATTAACAAAGGATGAGTTAACTGTTGTAAAAGTACATCAACTTTTTCCCCTTGAGGGGTCTTAAACACAGAAGCAAACACATCAGCAGCACCGCGATCACAAGAAGGACGATAAATATTTTCAACTAAATCATCCGTCACCGCAGTTTGATCAAGATAAACTTTTTTTAGGGTTTTCCGAATATTCCCAGGGCGACGCATATATTGAAATAACAGATAACTCGCCCAAGGTTGTAATAAGACAGAACGCATAAACTGTTGGACAACACTAGGCTTTTGGGAGGGCGTATCACTAAAAGGACCAGCACTGTTGAGTAAAATTAATCCAGTGGCCTGATCTCGACACTGCGCAGCTAAACACAAAGCCGCATATCCTCCCAAGGAATTCCCCGCTAAGACTACAGGTTGTCCGATCACCTCTGTAATGAAATCCCGTAGTTGATCACGCCAAAGATTTCCACTATATGGTATGTTAGGCTTCGCAGACCGTCCAAATCCCAAGAGGTCGATCGCCCATACATCAAAGTCTTCTTGCAATTGGCTTATATTCTTACGCCAGTGATCGGTAGATGCACCAAACCCATGAATCAGAAGTAAGGGGGGACGCTGAGGCTGTTGAGATCCGGCTTGGACATAATAAATTGAATGCCCTTGCCATTGCCAATAGTTTCCAGGGACTGAAGATATTGAGGGAACAGAAGCTAACTGCATAAAGCGATCGCAATATATTAAGTAATGTTAATTTATCTATTTTAACTTGTGTTTTTTGAAGTGTCTTTCTCTCAACCAAACAAGGTAAAATAAAAGGGTTGTATTCGGTAAAAACAGGCAGTGATTGAGCGTTATACCCTCCCCGAAATGGGGGAACTCTGGACAGATACCTACAAACTAAAAACCTGGCTACAAGTAGAGATCGCTGTCTGTGAAGCCCAAGCAGAATTAGGATATATTCCCCAAGACGCAGTAGAAGAAATCAAAGCTAAAGCCAATTTTGACCCCCAACGGGTTCTCGAAATTGAGGCCGAAGTCCGCCATGACGTGATCGCGTTTCTCACTAATGTTAATGAATATGTGGGGGATGCAGGGCGATATATTCACCTAGGGTTAACCAGTTCTGATGTCCTCGACACCGCCTTAGCTCTTCAAATGGTGGCTAGTCTTAACTTGATTTTAGAACGCCTGGAAGATTTGGTACAGGCTCTGCGTTACCAAGCGCAAGAACATCGTAATACGGTGATGGTAGGCCGATCGCACGGCATCCATGCTGAACCCATTACCTTTGGCTTTAAATTGGCAGGATGGTTGGCTGAAGTGTTACGGAACCGCGATCGCCTAGTTGCCTTACGCAATAGTATTTCTGTGGGCAAAATTTCGGGGGCTGTGGGAACCTATGCTAACGTTGATCCTAGGGTCGAAGCCCTCACCTGTCAGAAATTAGGACTTGAACCTGATACCGCTTCAACTCAGGTGATCTCCCGCGATCGCCATGCAGAATTTATCCAACAATTAGCCTTATTAGCAGCGTCTGTCGAACGGTTTGCAGTGGAAATTCGGAACCTACAACGCACGGATGTCTTGGAAGTCGAAGAATTTTTCTCTAAAGGGCAAAAAGGGTCTTCTGCTATGCCTCACAAGCGTAACCCCATCCGCTCAGAACGGTTAACGGGAATTGCTCGTATTATTCGAGGATACACCGTTGCTGCCCTAGAAAACGTTGCTCTATGGCATGAACGGGATATTTCCCATAGTTCCGTGGAACGGGTTATGTTACCCGATACTTGTATTTTAACCCATTTTATGCTAAAGGAAATTACTAATTTAGTGAAGAACTTGTTAGTTTATCCTGAAAACATGAAGCGCAACATGAATGTTTATGGGGGAGTTATTTTCAGTCAACGGGTGTTATTAACCTTAGTCGAAAAAGGAATGAGTCGGGAAAATGCTTACAAAATTGTTCAAGGATGCGCCCATCAAGCTTGGAATAAATCTGATGGTAATTTCTATGAGTTAATTAAGCAAGATCCCCAAGTGACTCAATATTTATCGCTTGAAGAAATTGATGGTTGTTTCGATCCTCAACATCATCTACAGAATTTAGATCAAATCTATCAACGATTAGGCATTTAGGGCGTTGCTGAAAAAGCCCCAACGATAATCTTTGATTTAGTTGAGGTAGATAAGCTATAACATCATATGAAACTCAGCTTGTCAATCATGCAACTGGGGGAAGAAACGGTTATAAAAAGGGAAGTAGAATCGAGTTAAGGCTTGAAAGTTAATCTCTTCAATTCTTCTAGCTTACTGTTTTCGGAGATCCTCCCCATGAAGCCAATTTTTGCCTTAAACTTGCTGGCAAGTAGCTTACTAATTAGTTTTAGTTCATTCTCATTGTTTAACTCTCCAGTCAAGGCTCAAATTATAGAACTTGGTGATGACATTCGGGTTAATCTTTCTAATGAACGTCGTCGCCGTGACAGAACGAATGTAAGAGTTTATAGTGAAAATGGTCGCCTAAATGTAGGACTAGAAGAAGAAAGAAGACCCCAAACACGAATTAGGGTATTTGATCGCAACGGTTCCCCTTCTATTGATATTCGAGAAGAAAGACCTGCACCCGAAGAAAGAGTCAGACTTTCCCTTCCTTTTTAGGTATTTTCAACAGTAGACAGTCAGGGAATTTTAGGTGATTTGACAAAATCTATTACTTTCTTATTTCCCTGTTCCCTATTCCCATACTCAGGCTATGTAACATAGATAAAGTATTAATTATATTTTTTCAACAATTCTGGTAAATTATCATAACCATTAACTCCAATAACTTTAATAATTTGGGAGCGATAGTTTTCTAAGATACTTTCAAATTCATTATCCTTCATACTGCCTTTAATAATTGTGAGTAACCCTGCTGGTTGTCGCCATTCTCCAGACTCAATTCTAGCTAACAGAGACATTCCTAGGCAAGCATAAAAGACGGCATTAGCTTGATTTCCTAGACTGTAATAAGCTTCCCCTAAATAAGCAAAGTTCAATCCTTGAAGATAAATATCTCCCGACCTTAAAGCAACATTTGTTCCTTTTTCTAGAGTTGTAATGGCCGCCGATGGTTTAGATAAAACAACATAAGCAATTCCTAAACTATTATAAGCCAAGGCTTGACTTTGAAAGTCTTCTAATTTTTGTGATAATTTTAATCCTTGTTCAAGATAACTAATTGCTTGTTCATAAACCGTTGGTTCCATTGTTTCCAATTGACGCGCTTTAAAAACTTCACTATAACCTAAATTAACTAAGGCGTTAGCTTCTCCTAAACGGTTTCCTATTTGACGAGATAAAATTACAGCCCTTTGACTATAATTAATCGCTTCATTGTAATTTTTTTGATAAACTTCGAGACGACTGAGATGGTTAAGATTGGCAATTTCGCTAGGACTATCGGAAGCTTCACGGGCAATAGATAAAGCTTCATTATGGAATAACTTAGACCTCTCATATTCTCCTAATGTCCGTTGAGAATAGCCTAACAATGTTAGGATTCTGGCTTTTTCTTGACTTCTTTCTACTTGTTTTAGAGGATCATTAAAATAATTCAGGGTGTTTTGGAGATAATCTCCTGAAAAAGAGGCAAAAATACCGCCATAAAGAGGAAAGTCATCCCGTCTGGCAAACTTCCTCAAAATTTGCAACATCATTAAAAAACAACTTTCTCGTAATTGTTTTTTGCTGTCGTCAAATCCCTGAGATAATTGACCCCAAATAACTGCAAAAGTTAAAAAGGTACTATAAGATAATTTTTTGCCAAATTGAGCATCATAGGGCTGTTGATCAAACCAATTGACTAATCCTTTTTGTAAATATTGAAGTAAAATAATTAATTCAACCCAAGCTCTTAATTCGACTTGATACGCTACTTGAGCCAATTCTATCATTGAGCCTTGCTGATTTAAGGTTTCAAATAGCTGTTTAGGTAAAGGACTATTAATCTTTTTTGCCCACCAACTCCAAGGACTATTTTTTTCTGCCCCAAACCCTAAAGCACTTTGATTTTGTTCATAAATCCAACTAATTAAATCAGGTTCTAAAATAGAAAATATCGTTAGTCCATCAACTATTCCTTGCCCTAATTCAGTCAATTCAGGCGATAAATTAGACCCTTTTAAAGACTGGGCTAATTTCGGTAATTGTTCTCTGGTTAATCCTAGGGGATTATTCGGATCAATTAGCTGAATAAATATTAATAAATAATGGTCAGCATCACTTTGGGAAATTTGCTCGACTGCTGTAGCGATCGCCTGATCAATTTGGTTTTCTTTCTGCCATCTTTCCCATTCTCCTTGAATGGTTTGTAATGCCCTAAAAATTCGAGTGGCTTTAACTTTAGTTTCTAATTGAGCTTTGGTTGTTTCTAAGCGTTGAGAAAGGGCGCGTTCAAAAATTTCTCCCGTTCCTTTAGCAATCCCTTGAACCAACATTTTATAAACTTGTTCTTTAGAGCGGATTTTTCCTTTTAGAGTAGTATCTACAATGGAATCAATTAACTGAAAATATTGCTCGGATAGGGGGTTAGTTTTAGACATATGACAGTTAGATTTTCAATGAATAGATTATAATTTATAGTTAGGAATTCAGCCCTAAAGAGCTTACTACAAACGTAGATTCTGATTAAAGGAAAATAATAAGTTTTTAAGAATTCATAAAAAAATAGCCTTCAATATTTAAGGTAATGTACCATTTCTTGGGCTTCATAAAGAAGGCGTTGGGCAATGCGAAATAATTCTGTTCCTGTGTGTAAATGACTATCATCGTAGTTTAGAACAAACCACTCCAATTCATCAATTCCATCCCCAACTTGATTAAGGCAGAAATATAGAGATGCTGCTACTTTAGCAGCTTGAGGGGGATTGGGTTGTGAGGAAAATGTAGATTTTGCTTGTTGTAAATAAATTCGACATTGATGTAAATACTCTTGAAAAGCTGTCATTAATTGATCATCAAAAGGATCGGCGGCTAAATAATCAATTTGACTTTCTAGGGAATTAATAATTAAATCAATTAAGCGATGAGTGGGGACATAAATTTCTTGTAACCAAGACTCTAAACAAATACCTGTGGCTTGTTGAGCTTCTCGACGACGTTTATAGTAAGATTGAGCATCGGCCGTTCTCTGTTGTCGATAATTTGGCGTAAATTGTCGGTCGTAATGTTCTCGTCGCTCTGGATCTCCTAGTATTTCGTAGGCAGTATTGAGGCGGATAATTTTTTCATGGTTAGCACTGTCCCCTTGAGTATCGGGATGAAACTGCTTAGCTAACCGTCGGTAAGCCTGTTTTATCTGCTTTTGGCTGGCACTTGGGCTAACTTCGAGAATTTGGTAGTGATTGCTTGTCATGAAGCCTTAGACCAAAATAAGAGGCGATCGCGGTTTATTTTTTCATTATTGAAAAGGGACTAAAGCCCCAACTACGAACTTTTTTTTTACATACATTTAATTGTTTATAGTAAGAGCTTCAGGGTCATCAGACAAGTCCTAAAGAGCTTACTACAAACAGACAATTTTCTTCTAATTGACCATCGCTAGTTGGGGTGGTTCTAAATCTTGAAATAGAGGGGTACTTAAATAACGTTCGCCAAAACTCGGTTGAACCATGACAATGAGTTTTCCTTGATTTTCGGGACGTTGAGCAACTTTAATGGCCGCAGCTAAAGCAGCCCCCGTAGAAATTCCGGATAATAAGCCTTCTTCGCGCGCTAAACGACGACCATAACGAATGGCTTCCTCATCAGTCACTGTCACTACCTCGTCAATGAGTTCTACTTTGAGGACTTCGGGAATAAAACCTGCCCCAATGCCTTGAATTTTATGGCCGCCAGGGTTTCCCCCTGATAAAACAGGACTATTGGCTGGTTCAACCGCGATCGCCTGAAAGGTGGATTTACGTTCTTTAAGTGCTTCAGCGACTCCTGTGATGGTTCCGCCTGTTCCCACTCCTGCAATGAGGATGTCTACTCGGCCATCCGTATCCTCCCAAATTTCTTGGGCCGTGGTTTGGCGATGAATTTCAGGGTTAGCGGGATTGTTAAATTGTTGCAGCATATAGGCATTAGGCAAGGTTTCTAAAAGCTGATAAGCCCGCCGAATACAGCCCCCCATTCCTTCGCTTCCAGGGGTTAATTCTAATTGTGCGCCATAGGCTTTTAACATAGCCCGTCGTTCTCGACTCATGGTTTCAGGCATGGTCAAAATCAGTTTATACCCTTTAGCGGCCGCGGCCATGGCTAAAGCAATTCCTGTGTTACCAGAAGTAGGTTCAACTAGCAGGGTTTTTCCTGGGATAATTAGTCCTTCCCGTTCGGCTGCGTTAATCATATTTACCCCGATACGGTCTTTTACCGAGGCCGCTGGATTCATTCCCTCTAATTTCACCACAATTTGAGCGACGCATCCTTCAGATTGTGGAATACGGTTTAATTGGACTAATGGGGTGTGACCAATCAATTCTGTAATGTTGTGGGCAATTTTCATTATTATTCTTTCTAAAGTCTACTTACCTGTAATTCTTTTGTTGTAGTCTTTTTCTTGTCTGTTGAAGGCCAATCTTTAGGTTTTTTTTAGACCGTAATCGAAAATTGCGCCTCAATTAAGCCTTCAAACAATGCTCGTCCGTCTGTTGTTCCTAAAAGGGGATCAGACGCTCTTTCGGGGTGGGGCATCATGCCACAAACATTCCCTTTTTGATTACTAATTCCCGCAATGTTATTCAGGGAACCATTGGGATTTCCCACCTCACTAATTTCTCCTGTTGCTGTACAGTAACGAAACAAAATTTGTCCGTTGTCTTCTAACGTTTTGAGGGTATCTTGATCGGCATAATAACGACCTTCTCCGTGGGCGATGGGTAAAGTCATTACCTGGTTTGGTTTATACTCGTTTGTCCAAGGTAGATGGTTATTTTCCACTCTCACGGGGACTTGATCGCAGATAAAATGTAAGTCTCGATTACGAATTAATGCTCCAGGTAAGAGGCCAATTTCGGTTAAGATTTGAAAGCCATTGCAGATTCCTAACACCCATTTTCCTTGGTTAGCGTGAATAATAATTTGTTCCATCACCCGCGAAAAACGGGCGATCGCGCCACAACGTAGATAGTCCCCATAACTAAACCCCCCTGGAATTAAGACGACATCTAAATCGGAAATATCGGTTTCTTGGTGCCATACCATGCGAGTGGGTTGGTTGAGTAGTCCTTGGGTGACGGTTGCTAAATCGCGATCGCAATTAGATCCTGGAAAAACGATAATCCCAAATTTCATCCGTGTTTACCCCTTTGATGATTCCATGACGTTGACAGGTGCTATCTCAAAGCAATAATTTTCAATGACTGGATTAGCTAATAGGCGATCGCACATCTGATCGAGTTGTTCTTTGGCTTCAGTGTCGTCATTAGCTGTTAAAGTAAGCTCAATATACTTACCGATTCTTACTCCTTCAACGCCTTGGTATCCTAGCTGTTTTAGTCCAGTTTCTACTGCGGTTCCTGCTGGATCTAAAACGGATGGTCTGAGGGTAACGTAAATGCGACACTGGTATTGTTGAAACATAGGAATCTTAAGTTGTTAGAAGAGAAAATAATTATGAAGACTCAATACACTCGTTCTCAAGCGCGAATCGTTCGGGTACTCAAGTCTTTAAATGCGGCAATTTCTGCTCAAGACTTATATTTAGAACTCAAAAATAGAGAGCAACCCTTAGGACTAGCCACAGTTTACCGTTCTTTGGAGGCTTTAAAACTTCAAGGAACTGTGCAAGCGCGAACCTTACCCACTGGCGAATCTCTTTATAGTTTGATTTCTCAAGATCAGCATCATTTAACCTGTGTCAATTGTGGCCAATCTATTCCCATTGATGAGTGTCCTGTCCATAATTTAGAGGAGCGATTACAGCAGTCCCATCGCTTCCAAGTTTACTATCATACTTTAGAATTTTTTGGGCGATGTTATCAATGTCAATTAATCGATTCAGCAAATAGTTAGTTTTTCAGACTTAATATCAAGTTCATGTTATCACGTCCGTATTGATTTGCTTTAAAGCTGTAACCACTGGGCTACTGTTCCAGGTAAAGGAAGCAAAATGATGAGCAGCAAAGCCAAAGAAAATAACCCTAAAGCATCTCGTGTGTTGTCTAATTCTGTGACATCATTAAGGGCAGGTTGCTCAGAACTTGGCATAAAAAAGAGGATAATTGCCCATAATAAAAACTCTCGTCTAATCATGGCATAAATTAACATAAATAATCGAGTAAACTGACCAATGATAATCGCTGT
Organism: unicellular cyanobacterium SU2; assembly: GCA_002110465.1. Taxonomy (GTDB): domain Bacteria; phylum Cyanobacteriota; class Cyanobacteriia; order Cyanobacteriales; family Microcystaceae; genus Rippkaea. The sequence continues at coordinate 82,313 of NEED01000082.1, forward strand.
TCGTTGACCAAACATCCCATGAACAATGTGTCCTCCATCTAGTTGTCCTACAGGCATTAAATTCAAAGCCGTAATCACCAACCCCACATAACCAGCAATGGCTAACGGATGAAGATGAATCCCTTTTCCAGCAATTAAACTACTTCCTAGAACCAGTTTCCCTAAAACAGCAAACAGAAAAGAGAACCGAGGGTCAAACGCTTCTAAACTTAATAGGGTTGACTCTTCTGTCAGAGGGACGACTTCGGATAGAGATAATCCCCATAATAGTATGGGAAGGGTGACAATAAATCCCCCTAATGGTCCAGCGATCCCGACATCAAATAAAGCTTTACGATGAGGGATAGGAGATTTCATCTGGATAAATGCGCCAAAGGTTCCCAAGAAAAAAGGAATGGGAATAAAGTAAGGTAAGGTAGTGACAATTTTATAGCGAATAGCGGTTAGATAATGACTGAGTTCATGAATCCCTAAAATAGTAATGACTCCCAAACTATAGGGTAATCCTTTTAACAGCAATGTTAGATCGTCTTGCCATTGTTCTAAGGAAATCCCTGCCATTTCAGTCCCAATAATTGTTGTGGTACATAGGGTAAGTAAAAGTAACCCTAACGCAAACAAGGGACGAGTAGTGGCTAGTTGAGGTTCTTTGTGTTGAGATTTAGCCCAAGGATTAGCAACTAAGGCAAAAAAGGGTTGCCCCTGTAAGCTTTCCTGAAAAAGAATTAAAAAGCGATCGCCAAATACTTCTTCAATATTATTCTTAATAGATTGATAAGCTTTTTCAGGGGCTGTTCGTAACTTTCCCCGACAAAGAATTGCTTGGGGGCGATAATCTAAATTCTGTAGATAATACACGCCCCAAGGAAAACAATCTCTTAAAGACTGTTCCTCGGTAGCTGTAATCGGACGAATTGACACCGAATCTTGTGGGATATTGGTTGTTTTTTCGAGGTTGGGGGATGGGGACGGAGTCTGGGTATTACTTTGGGTTTTTGTGGGAATACGTCCCAGGGAAATTAACCATCCATAGACAATAAAACAAATCAATAAAGGTAACGTGATCCACACCAAGGGAATAGGTTCGTCGTCTCCCATCACCATATACCACGCGGTCCAAGCGATGGGAGGAGTCATAATAACTAACCACAATAGCCAAGCAGGGGTGCGGGTAATAGACGTTACCGTGCGTTTTATGAGGGCGTAAGTAATAATGCTGAGAACCAGTAACAGTAAAAGTAACCACATAGTTATCTATTGAAGAATGTGTCAAGCAACCTTCTCCATAATGAGGGATGAAGATGATTTACTAACTTGAGGAATAATAGAGTCTTAGTGAAAGATAAATTAACAACGATTGTGCCTTTTACCTATTATGTTTCAAAAGACAGCTAAGCTCTTTAAACCCCCTCATCAAATATTAGAGGGGTTGTTTGTCCTCCCCCCTAATCGGGATACTTTAGGAGGGACATCTTATTTTATTCTAGAAAATACTGGCAATATCTTGATTGATTGTCCGAGGTGGGATCAACAAACTCAAGACTTTCTTCAGGAACACGGCGGAGTGCGTTGGCTATTTATTACCCATCGTGGAGGAATGGGAAAATCAGTCAAATTCCTACAAAGTTCCCTAAACTCTACCGTTGTAATCCAAGAACAAGAAGCTTATCTTCTCCCAGACGTTAGGGTAACTTCTTTCCGAGACGAAATTCTCCTTAGTCAAGCTATCAAAGGAATTTGGACTCCTGGCCATTCTCCAGGATCTTCTTGTGTTTATTGGAACCACCACGGGGGTGTTCTCTTTACGGGACGACATCTTCTCCCTGATCATTCCGGACACCTCACTCCTTTGCGGTTAGCTAAGACGTTTCACTGGTTACGTCAATTAAAGAGTGTGGAGATGTTACGCGATCGCATGACTCCTGAAACCCTTACTTATATTTGTCCAGGAGCTAATACAGGATTTTTACGGAAAAAAAGGTTAATTGACGGGGCTTACTCCAAATTATCTACCTTAGAGTTAGATAGTCTTCGTCAAACTCCTATCGGAGGATAATGTGATTGATCCTGAACCTTGTGAGATCATATTTTTATAACTTTTACTGATTTTTATGATAATTTTTGATAAAATTTAATATAACGAAATAATTTTCTCAGAAATTTTAGGAGAGTATCATTCAATGGCAGGATTATTTGGCTTGTTTGGAAACAAAACCAAGTATGTTGATGAACCGACGGCAGAAGCTCCTCAGCCAAAAAAAGGAGCCTTTTTCCTGGAGTCTGATGATGCAAAAAGCTTAGGTAACGCAGAATTCATGCGGAAACCTATCACCATCAGACGGACATTTCCCAAGCGTCCTGGGGGTAAAGGAGGAGAAATCATCCAAGAAATCTCCTCAATGGAGAAAACCCGCGCTGGAAGTAATGGAGTTGTCCCTCAAAAATCTACCGCACCCAAACCTCAATCTAGCCCCGCAGCAACGGCTAATACTGAACGTCGCCGGAGTGACAACAGTATGGATATGTTCCGTCAAATGGCCCGTGATATTAAGAAGTAGGCTGATGGACGTTTCGCAAAATGATTTAATAAAACCTTAATTAATTAGGTTCAGTAGGGATAATTCTTCAATTATCCCTATTTTATTTTGGGTTATTTTTGCTTATTTTTTTGAAGCAATTCTCGTTTAAAAAACATACCATAAGCAATAGCAGCACTTGAACCAAGAATCGTTAAAGGTTCAGGGACTGGCTGCGTCGGAACTGGGACTATAGGTCGTCGTCTTGGTCGCCTGGGTTGTATGAATCTTTGAGCTTCTACTGGTGAACAAAAAATAATATCTGAGAAAAGAATCAAAGCTGTGATAGCAAAACCAGAAAAAAAGTAAGTAGGTTTAAAATTTTTCCACCAAACTAACATCACTTGCTCCTCATACATATCTGTACATTATCATGTACTCTAAACACAGATTACTCCCCGTGTCAAACATTCTAAGATGATTAATTAACCTATATAAGTTTAGCTAATTCAACCCAATGGTTAATTCCTTTTTTACTTGGTTGTCCTGTTGTTGTAAATGTCCAGAGATCTCGTTTATGTTGAAAACCATAGCTAATATGAATAGGTCTATTTTTTCCATAAAAGTAGAGGGAGTCAAAAGGAAGTTTTCGGTCTAAAATCCAATCAACTAAGTGATCGCTCTCAAGATTAACAACAAAAAAGTCACAAGCCGCCCCTAATCTAGTACAATAATAATTCCCTCGGCGATTTATTTCATGGGACATATGTTGATCTCTAGCTGGATCAATACGACCATTTTTAAGACCCGTTACAGGGTCTTTTTGATTAAGATATTTTTTGAGATCAGGAGAACAAAACCCATAGGTTAGCTTAAAGTTGCTATAGCTAAAATAGTCAATAATAGGGTCAACTATTATTTGGTTTAATTGTTGTAAAGCGGTAATAGTTGCGGGATTTTTGGGAAATGGGTCAATTTGATTGAGATACTTTTTATAAGTCTGGGTACAGGTGCAAAAATCTTCTAGGGTGAAGTATTTACCAAGAGTCGTTGTTTTCATTAGTTTTGATTGGTTAATATTTTAATAGATGAGATTTCGAGAAATAATATTGCTCAAGGTTCCGTCAATGAATTAGAAACACATCTTCTTTGATCAGTAAAGATACAATTATGTAGGTTTAACGAAATTGCTATATCAATTATTTTGCCCTAGAAGAGACTTTAATCTTAAACTTTTTAACAATCAAATTGGTTAACCGAGGAAAGTGCATTTTAAGAAAAACAACGAGTTTGCCATAATAAGTTAAAACAGTTTCCTTTTTCTTTTATTTAATTGCTTTAACAATTTGTTTAGCGGCGGTTTCACAACTCATTAAAAGACCAGGAGAAATAGGTTCTTTCCAATCAGAATGTAATTTTCCTTGATTATCGATTTGTCTAATTTCTGTCGCAACATATGCTGGACAAATATGACTAACAGATATCCCATAAGGCTCTAATTCTTGTGATAAAGATTCACATAAAGCTCTTAAAGCAAACTTACTCATACTGTAAGGGGAATCTCCTTTTAAAGCAATATAACTTTTGACACTACTCATAATAATTAACCGTCCTTGAGTTTTTTTCAAATCATCTAAGGTAGCATAAATAGTCCGTAATATCCCGAATAAATTAACGTCCCATAATCTTTTCTAATCTTCTAGACAAATCTCTTCTAAATTACCTGTTAAAGACCATCCAGCGTTAACAATAAAAATATCAATTTTTTTGAATTTTTCTCGTGTTAAATGAACCGCTCGTTTTAAATCTTGTTCTTGAGTAACATCTCCAGAAATAACTAAAACATTTTCTTTTGAATGATTGATATTTTCCGCAATTTTTTGTAACCGATCCCCTCGACGGGCGAATAAAACGACCTTTGCCCCTTGACTTACCAATTCTTGAGCAAGGGCGGCTCCAATTCCCGATGATGCCCCAGTAATCAATGCGACTTTCTGACTAAAATAAGACATAATTTTCTAGGTAATCTCTAAGTGAAACAATAATGTCTGATCTAATTTGGTTAGGAATTGATCCAGGGTTAGCGATTCTAGGATGGGCAATTTTAAAAGAAACAAAATCGAATCATCCTTTACTCATTGATTATGGAATTATTGAAACCCCGAAAACCCTGTCAACCTCTCAGAGATTAGTAGAAATTGAACAGGATTTAGTAGAGTTATTCCAAGAATTTCGCCCTCACAGAATTGCTATTGAAATGCCCTATTTTAGCCGTAAGATTAAAGCAGCAGGAGGAGTAATGCAAGCTTTAGGGGTAGTGAATTTAGTGAGTTATCGAGAGGGGAAAATCGAGCCAATCTTTCTCCATCAATCAAGTTGGAAATGTCACTTAGGAAACGGACGAGCCACCAAAGAAGAAGTTGCTCAAATGGTGGGTAATTTATTTGGCTTAGAATCCCTTCCCATTGATGATAGTGTGGACGCGATCGCCATTGCCTATGCAGGGTTATGTGGACTCACCAATAACATTAATTAAAGACACGATGTTCGAGAGAAGGCATTTGTCTACGAACCTGTTGAATACGGGTGGGGTTAATTTCTGCGATCGCCATTCCTGGTTGTTGTCCAGCATCGTCTAATATTGTCCCCCAAGGATCGATAATGCAAGCATGGCCATGAGTATAGCGTCGTTCGTAGTGATTTCCGGTTTGAGCCGGGGCAATCACATAACAGGTATTTTCAATCGCTCTAGCTTGAAGTAAAACCTGCCAATGATCTTTTCCCGTAAAAGCAGTAAAAGCGGCAGGAATAAAGAGAATATCAGCCCCTTGGTGAGACAGGTGGCGGTAAATTTCAGGAAAGCGGACATCGTAGCAAATCGAAACCCCTAAATTTCCAAATTCTTCAGAAGGATAAATATTAGGCAAGGTTTGTCCAGCCATTACCGTACTCGACTCCTGATAAGTGTTACCATCAGGAACATTGACATCGAACAGATGAACTTTTTGATAACGAGCGACTTCGGTTCCCGTAGAATCAACTAAAATGGCCGTGTTGTAAGCTTTGGTGGAATCTCCTTCGACCGGGACGGGAAAACCTCCCCCCAAAATGGTAATTTGAAAGCGTTGTGCCATAGTTTTGAGGAATTTTTGAGATCTTTCATTAATGACTTCGGCCTTCCTTAATTTTTCTTCTTCTTTCCCCAAAAATGCGAAATTTTCTGGTAGTCCAATTAACTCAGCCCCTCGACGTACAGCCAATTCGATTAGTTCTTCGGCCTCAGCTAAGTTATTTTCAAGGTTGGGCTGACTGGTCATTTGAATAGCTGCAGCAAGATAGGATTTCATCAGTTCCGTTAATAATGTTGTAGTAGATGAACCGTCAACTTTTATTTTAACTTTTAAGGTTCCTTAGATTATTTTTTTAAATCCAATCTTGATCTTCTTCTTGATCCAAACTCGAAGACTCTTGATCATTGGGATAGGGAGGGGTTAAGATTCGGTAGTTAGCATCATAAACTTGGTCAACTGTTTGGTTTTTTGACCGAGGAGTTTCTGGTTTTTTTGGGGGAGGTTTGACCGATTCTTGGAAGGGTGGACTGTCTTCGGACTCGCGGAGTTCACGGTAGGTATAGGAATAAACTGAGCCTTCATGAGCGGTTTTTTTCGGGGGTTGCTGAACCTCAAAATCTGTTGTTTGCTCCTCTCCTTCTTGCAGTTCGCGTTCTAATTTTTCGCGGGTAAATGTGGGTTCTGTTGGTGGTTTTTCAATATCCCAACCATCTTCTTCTTCAATTTCTTGCTCAATTCCCTCCCAATTTTTCTGGGGCATTTTTCCCCAGTCAGCTTCTTTTGAAGAGGAAGAAAACTCTGAGGGCTCAGGGGGTTGAGAAGGGGGTTTAGGAGGTTCTCGACGGGGAGAAGGAGGAGTAAAGGTTCTAGAAGATGATGATGCAGAAAATTGATTGAGAAATTGTATGATTAAACTGGTTAAAATTCCTGCAATACTAAACAAAATAACCCCGATTCCGATAGGAAGTTTCAACGTAAATAAAGCGGTTTGGGTATTAACTCCTAAAAAGTAAAGGTCAATCGGCTGCTGATTTTGGATGAGAAAAACAACGGTTGAAACTAAAATTAATAGCAGAAATAATAACTTCATCTTACAGTTTTTTACGATAAGGTTATTGATCAAAAAGGTGGGCAACAGTCTTACCCACCCCAATTTTAATAGTATTTAACTTAAGTCTTTTTATTCTTCTTCATCGGTTTGGGAAATAGCGAAACTGAGAGAGCCTAATTCAAGTTTTTCTCTAACTTGCTGCTCGATAGTTTCAGCAATTTTGGGATTTTCTTCGAGATACCTAACGGCATTATCTCGGCCTTGGGAGATATTATCTCCATTGTAGCTGTACCATGCCCCTTTACGATTAATGACATCGGTTTTTTCAGCTAAATCTAACATACACCCCATTTGGGAAATTCCTTGGCCAAAGATAATATCAAATTCAGCGATGCGAAAAGGAGGGGCGACTTTATTTTTAGCAACTTTAACTTTAGCGCGAATTCCATACTCTCCTTCGCTACCTTTTTTGAGAGTTTGAATACGGCGAATATCTAAACGGACTGAGGCATAAAATTTAAGGGCATTTCCTCCTGTGGTTACTTCAGGACTACCATAGGTTATGCCGATTTTTTGGCGTAGTTGGTTGAGAAAAATGACTACACAGCCGGATTTACCAATATTTCCTGCAATTTTCCGTAACGCTTTACTCATGAGACGCGCTTGTAACCCCACTTGGGTATCTCCCATTTCTCCTTCAATTTCCGCACGGGGAACTAAGGCGGCGACAGAGTCTACCACAACAATATCAACGGCGGCGGATCTAACCAACTGATCGACGATTTCTAAGGCTGATTCTCCCGTATCGGGTTGAGCAACCAGTAAGTTTTCAATATCAACCCCTAACGCTTGGGAATAGGTGGGATCGAGGGCGTGTTCTGCATCGACGAAAGCGGCTACTCCTCCGGCTTTTTGGACTTCGGCGATCGCATGGAGGGCGAGGGTGGTTTTCCCAGAACTTTCAGGTCCGTAAATCTCAATAACCCGTCCTTGAGGGAGTCCTCCCCCTAGGGCTAGATCTAAGGTTAATGCACCACTAGGGATGGTTTCTACCTTCATCCGCGCCGCATCTCCTAGGCGCATAATGGAGCCTTTACCGAAATTTCGTTCAATTTGATTGAGAACTAAGCCTAGGGCTTTCTCTTTGTCAGGATTATTCGTGATAGTAGCCATTAACGCCTCAAAAAGTTTTTATACAACAAGATTATAGTACAAGAATATCTGTCCATTGTAGCTGTTTTTTGTGGCAACTGACACAACTATGTCAATTTTGTTATGGTTTTTGTGATTTAAAGTGGGATTGAAGGTGATTATAATCAGTCATCCCATGATTCCTAAAAATCAGAACATTGATACCAATAAAAACCTTCTTTTTAGTCATAGCTAATCATCTATAGCTGAACCTTTGCCCACTCTACAAAATGATCAAACTTATTCTTGATTTTCTGTTAACAAACAGTCTCTCAAACACTACCTATTTATTCTGGGTTATTTTTAGCTTCTAATTTAGCTAAACGACTTTTGAGATCTTGGTTTTCTTGTTGAAGTTTTGCTACTTCTTCACGTAAGTCTTTTAAACCTTTATCAGATCCCAATTTTTTCTGTACCTTTTTGATAGCTTCTTCTGCCGCTCGACGAACCCGTCCGTCAGGGGTTCGATCTGCTAAACTTTGTAAAATACTAATGGCTTTTGGGGTTTCCATTTGTCCTAAAGCATTAGTAACAGCGACTTGGGTTAAGAAGAAATCTTCTAAGGAAATGGCTTCTAATTGTTCAAGAATTATTTCTAATTTATCAGGGGTTTGTCCTGTTGAAACACCTCCTAAAGCACGGATAGAAGCTAAACGTAATGGTTGGGGAATCCCTAGCTTTGTGTATTGAGAAATAATCTCCGCAGCAGTAGCAGAGATTTTTAGTTTACTTAACCCTCCAATTGCCCCTGATCTGACGACTTCATTCCATCCTGATCGAGTTTCTAACACCTTTTTTAGTAATTCAATAACTTCAGTTTCTTTCTCTTTTAAATTCCCTGATATGATTGCACCTAAACTTCTGGCAGTCGAAGCTTCTACATAATAACTTGCATCTCCTTTTTCTAACTGAGATTTTAGGGTTTTATAGCAGGATAAATTTTTGATTTCACTTAAGCTTTCAACCACAGCACGACGAACCCTAGCATTATCATTCGTTAATCCCTGAATTAATACTTCTCCTGCTTGATTGAGTTTCACTTTTCCTAACTGTTTAGCTGCTTCAACTTGTACCCCCCAGAAAGCATCTTGAGTTAAGCTTTCTCCTAATGCTTCAACTGCTTCTAAACCTCCTTTTTTGCCAATGGCTATAGCAGCATAAATGCGAGAAATGGGATCAGGGTCATGTTTTAGTTGAGCTTTTAATTCTGCGATCGGATACTCAAATTCAACCGTTTTTAGAAAGTAATTTTCTTGATCAAAACTAATAAAATCAGGTTTTTTATCTAAAGGCAGGTAAAAACTTTGTTGTTTTTCATGAATACGCAGGGTGAAGGTTTTAGAATTATCGCTTTGGTTAATGTAGTTAAAAGCAATGGGAATTTTTAGATCAAACAACTCATTATTTTGACTATCATTATTATCTTTAACCTGTTTCTGTTCAATAGTTAACTTCACTAAATTATTATCACCATCCCAATTGTAGGAGACTTTATAATCAGGATGTCCTCCTCGAAATACATATTGATCAAACAGGAATAGTAAATTATATCCTGTGGCTTTTTCAATTGCTCGCAATAAATCAATAGTTTCTACTGTTTTATGGGCATTATCATTAACAAAAGTATGGATTGCTTTATTAAATAATTCATCTCCTAAAATACCTCGGATCATGTGATAAACACAAGCCCCTTTTTCATACAAATGGCGATCATAAAGCTCAATTGCTTCTCGATAAATATGGGTGACAATAGGACGACGATAACGAGACGAATCCTCTTGTAAATAACTCCTTGCCTCGTTTAATAAATAATAAACTGCGTCATCTTTTCCATATTCATTATCGACCCATAAAACCTCAGCATAGGAAGCCATTCCTTCTTTGATCCAAGCATGAGACCAATGTTTAATAACGACTAAATCACCAAACCATTGATGTGCCAATTCATGGGCAACTAAACTTTCGGTTCTTTGGTTATCAATGGCTGCTCTTTTATCTAATAAACAACGGTCTGTTAACAGAGTAGTTGAGGTATTTTCCATTCCCCCAAAAATAAAGTCATCAACACACACTTGATCGTATTGAGGATAAGGATAAGTATAACCGAATTTTGAGGAGAAAAACTGAATCATTTGTGGAGTTTTGCCCATGCTTAATTTAGCCTGTTCTTCCCGTCCTTTCTCCACATAATAATTAACAGGAATTTCATCCCACTTATCCTTAATTTCGCTAAATTCTCCCACTGCTAAGGCCATTAAATAAGTTGGGTGAACTTGTTTTTGTGACCAATGATAAATTGTATTTTCTCCAATGGTTTCAGTTCCGACTAATTCGCCATTAGAAATAGCTAAATATTGTTGAGGAACCTTGACGCGAATTTCAGAGGTTGCTAGTTGTCCTGGGTAGTCAAAACAGGGAAACCAAAAACGAGAGTCTTCGTCTTCTCCTTGAGTCCAAACTTGAGTGGGTTTGTTAGGATAGTATTCATCGGGACTGACAAAATATAAACCCCTTTTCGGGTGATTAACTTGATAAGCGATCGCTATTTTTATCGCCTTTTTTTCAGTAGGTTTTAACAAATTAATAATTAATTTTTCTTGATCATAATCAAAGGGTTGGCTAATGCTATCAATTAAGACTGATTTAATGGTTAAATCTACAGCATCCAAGCTTAATTGAGTAATCCCAGGACGGACTGGAGTCAAGGTAATAGTACAAGTTCCCTGAAAACTTTGGTTAGGAATATCTATGGCTAAATCAAGGAAAATATGGTTAACTTGTCCAGGACGATCAGGGTTATAATTAGGTTTTGCTCCAGGTAACTCAAATTTACGGTTATTATTTTCAGTATCAAATATTTGAAGGTTCATAGATTTTGAAGGTAATGACTTTTTAGGCGTTCGACAATAGCTATCTGCTGAATATTATAAACGATGAAAGTTTTCTTTTTCGTCTTATCAAAACATTTTTTTGTAAAACCTTGTAATTTTTAAAAAGATAAAACTAAAAAATACAATCTTATTGGTACATATTTCTATTAAGTTACTGCACAACACAATTTTGTATAATCGGTTGACATTCTTCCTGAGAAAACGGTTTAATATCACCTAAGTCAGGATAACTCATTTTACAAAAAAGCCGAAATATTAATGGAGTTGGGGGTAAGTTAACTCGCTCTACTCTAACATCAATGCTATGAGGTTGGTACTTAACAATTTCAAATACATAATTAATTAAATATTTGGGACAATATCCAAGAATATGATGATCTTTTGTTGTTAACATTAAAGCCTTGGAATCATATTCATTTTGAAATTCACAGCCGTTCATCAGGAAATGTCCGTAGAATTAAGTTTAGCTGTTCAGGGAAGATATTTTCAAGACGACTCAGCCAGACTTCTACTGCTTGAGGATAACGGTTAACTACCTCACAGAAAAGCTCAAAAGTCTTATAAGGTTTTTTATTCTTAACATCTCGATAAAAAGCACATACACATTTGTTCGCATAAGCTTCTACAGAACGAGCTTGACGCTTTTTGTCAGGTAATTCTCTCCCTAAAGATGAGGCATGATCATAAGTTGGGGCTAAATATAGTATAGTCTCAGTGTTTTGCTTGTGACGAATAAAACCCCAATTTTTATGATGGCGATCGCCATTTCCAATCCAAGCATCTAACAGTAAATAACCAATAAAAAGATCTGTAGCCTGTTGAATTCCTGTGGAAATTGAGACATTAGGAGGTAAAATAACTTGAGAATTTTAAATGACATCAAAAACTAGATCTATCGTATGTTGCGATGCGCCATACTTAACGTAGGTGGGATAATTAGGAACAAGAGAACTCAAAATTTCATTGCCATGAATCAAAGTTCCTCCTTGTGGAACAAAATTACGAGAAATAATCCCCAAACGTCCTTCCCATGTTTGTGCCAACTCATAGTAGGCATGAGGTAATGATAATAATTCAGATAATTCTGCGGCTATTTTTTCCGCCCAATCTTCTCCTGTATTGTAGCGAGTATACTTATAAAGACAACGACCAAATGTTGGATCTTCAAACCAAAACTTTGACTTGCTTCCCATCGTTTCATCCTGGGAAAGTTCGTAAGCATCTTGAGTAATTTGAATCACTTGGAATTTATCCACCATTGGCTCAATACTTCTCTAATTTTTTTACTCTATCCACTTTTTGAGGTATCTTCTAATTTGCTAAATCAGACCTATTTTATCTCTAAAGGACACAAAATTCAGGGGACTTTAACCCTACCTAATGAAATCAATAACCCTCCTGCTTGTCTATTCATTGGGGGATCTTTTCCTCAAACTCGTGATGGAAACCTAGATAATTCTAAAACAGATTGGTTTCCAGTTTCTTTACCGCAACGAAATCTATTTAGAGATGAAGCTGATCTTTTAGAAAAAATTGGAATTGCTACCTTTCGGTATGATAAAAGAGGATGTGGAGAAAGTGAAGGAGATTTTGATAAAATGAGCCTTTTAGACTTATTAGAAGATGCGCGTTCAGCCTTACAGTGGTTAAGAACTATACCAGAAATTGATGGAAAGAGAATCGGAATTTTAGGACAAAGTGAAGGAGCGTATATTGCCTTAATGTTAGCAGCAGAAGATCCCAATTTATTGTTTTATATTTGGCAAGGGGGAATCTATAATAACCTAGAGACCATTCTTCGATGGCAAACTCAAGAATTTTGGAAACTAGACTCTAATTCTATTGCTAATTTCAAAAAAAATATGCCTTTAATGTATTGGATTTATCGTCAAAGTGATGACCTGTGGCATAATATTAAACAGAATCATACTTATTTTAAACTTGGAGATAAGATTTGGTCAAAAGACTTTTATCTTCCTCCTTGGAAACAACATCTTGATTATCCTCCATCTCAATTTGCTAACAAAATAAAATGCCCTGTATTACTATTGCATGGAAAATTAGATCATAATACTCCTTCTACTGAAGCGTTGCTGATGGAAAAAGCATTAATTGAGTCAGGTAATAAACGAGTTACCACCTATATTTTACCAGGATTAGATCATAGTTTTAGAAGACTTAGTAACCCCAATGAAGACTTTGTAACCGCTATGGTCAAACCGTTAGATCCTAAAATGTCTCAAGTTCTGGTAAATTGGTTAAAGGACAATATTCCCATTCACTAATTATGAATCAAGAAACGCGAAAAATTTTAATAGAAAAAGTTCAAAAATTAGCCGCCGAGTCCCAAAAAAATAATGATCCTACAGGATGGTTTGAAACATTTTATGTTGAAGCGAATGAGGATACATCGAAAATTCCTTGGGCAAAAATGACTCCTCATCCGTCCTTAGAAGATTGGTTAAAATACGCTAACCTTACTGATCAAAAAGTGTTAGTTATTGGGTGTGGATTAGGAGATGATGCCGAAAAATTAGCAGAGATTGGGGCAAAAGTAACCGCTTTTGATATTTCTTCTACGGCTATTAATTGGTGTAATCAACGTTTTAAAGAATCATCTGTTAACTATTTAGTAGCTGATTTATTAGCGTTAGATGATAGTTGGAAACAATCTTTTGATTTCGTCTTTGAATCACGAACTATTCAAGCATTACCCTTAACCATTAGAAACCAAGTAATAGAGGCGATCGCCAGTTTAGTGTCTCCTGGAGGGACTTTATTAATTGTTACCCGCTTAAGGGAGACAGAAGCAACCCCAGAAGGACCTCCTTGGCCTGTTTCTGAGTTGGAATTATCCCAGTTACAGAGGTTCGGGTTTCAAGAAGTTTCTCGTACCCCTTATATTGATGTTAATCAACCCACGATTAAACAATCAAGAATTGAATATAAGTTGATAGTTGATAGTTAATAGTTGAGTTATATTTTCTTAGAAAGAATACTCAATTAAATTAAATGACGATAGGAATTAAGAGGTAATCCTGTTCGTATTTGCACGTCAATAACTGATTTATATCCTCCATTTATTTGTCTTTCTTCAACAATTTTTTGAGCAACTTTTGTATCTAGTCCCTCTTGAATTAATTCTTCTAGAGAATAGGAATTTAAGCGTCGCCAAGAGACATCAGCTTCTTTATTGATATCGTAGCTAAAAGTAACTAAAGGAGATAGCTTTCTAATATAATTCTCAGGTAAACCTGCTATTTCGTGTAGTTCTTCAACATGAGTAAATAAATAACCTTGACTGCGAATAGCATCAATATCGTTTGCATAAACAATAGGTAGATCTAGACAGTAAACTAAGTCATCTTTAGAACAGGTATTAATATCAATTTTTTCTTGAGGGTTTCCACTCAATTTTCTAGTTCTTCTAGCTTTTAAAGAATTTTGATTATTTCCCGATCTTACATCCCATTGTTTTTTGAGATAAAAAGCTGTCCCAATTTGAGCCAACCAAATTAATAATACAACTTCCGAATATCCCAAAATAAAACTCATAATAACGCTAGTAACTCCCAGTCCAATTAAATTATTATTTTTAAATTTATTACCAACATAAGCAATGGCTAATCCCCCAAAAAAAGGAAGAAAAGCAAACCAAAACCATTTAGGGGAATGATTAGAAAAATTAAACATAATAACTAGCCAGTATTAAATCAATAGATTTGAGAAATACCTATTAAATAGAATCTAATATTTTTCGACGTTTTTCTTCAAATTCTTCTGCCGTAATAATACCTTGATCGTATAATTTTTTAAGATTGATTAAAGTTGTGGTTTTATCACTATAAGTTTTATTATTGTCATATTCAGTCTGAGATTTATGACTAATAAGATAAGCATAATTATATTTAGCATCAAAAGCGTTGTCTGACATGAACACTAATCCTAAAAACTCAAAAAATGAGATAATATACGGGATAAATGTCCACGAAAAAAGCAAATATAAGACCCCGGTGCAATTTTCCCCCAAATAAAACTTATGAAGTCCAAAACATCCAGTAAATAAAGCAAGCAAAGCAGCAACCAATCTGTTTCTCATCTTTTCTCCTTCAATATATTTTTGCTCAAAAAAATATCAGTTATTTATTATTATATTTGTGCTTCAAATATCTTGCTAAAAAGTAGAGAATTACCAGCCCAATTTGGGATTCTAATAAAACTAAGTAGCCTTTAACTAAATAATTGACAGATAGCATAGAATTCAAGTGAAAAACTAAGGAACCAAAAACCAGATAGGGAAAAAGACGTAAGATATTCGGCTTAATTTTAAGCTGTTGGTTAGATAGGTTCATCATCTAAAGTTACCTAGGGTATTCTTCTTGTATTTTAGCTTAAAGTATTATTGAAGTTTGCTTGTTGCCGATCTACATTGAAGACAAAGAGAACCTGAGCTTTTTTCTGAGTCCCAAAAAATAGCTAAAATTACCATTATTTGCTCTATCTATGCTTATTCTACAGTTCATAGCGGTTATAGAAGTAGGTAAGCAAAAATAGAGTTAACGTTGTCGTCAGTCTTCACAGACAACAAAGCTGGTCATAATTACGGCTAAAACCCTGCTTTTCTACTTTAGGTTGAATTATATCTACCCCATAGATGTTATATGGTCTAAGGGATACAATGTGTGAGTAGTCGCCTCAAAAAAATGTTGCATCATAAAGATATGAGGGGATAAGAGGTTAATCAAAAAAAATATTCACGCAAAACAGATGAGAGAAAACAATGTTTAAATCTGGGGATATTCTCTTAAAACGGTATCAACTACAAACGCAGTTAGGACAAACCGCTGTTGGACATCAAACGTGGTTGGCTAATGATTTACAATCACCCATTAAAGATACTTCAACAAATTGGACTAATTTACTTGGCTTGACATGGATCAATTTTTTTACTTCCCTATTTCGTTCTAAATCTTATCAAAAAGTAACGGTAAAATTATTAGGGTTTAGTCCCCAAATAGAGTGGGATCAATTTAAACTTTTTGAAAGAGAATCCCACGTTTT
The DNA here is from genome assembly GCA_002110465.1 of unicellular cyanobacterium SU2. GTDB lineage: Bacteria > Cyanobacteriota > Cyanobacteriia > Cyanobacteriales > Microcystaceae > Rippkaea. The sequence goes on from NEED01000082.1 coordinate 98,094, forward strand.
GCAAGCCTTAAATCATCCTCGCATTCCTCGTTATCAAAACTATTTTGAAATTAATCCCGAACAGGGAGATGGAATTTATTGGTTTGCTTTAGTACAAGACTATATTCCTGGGGTATCTTTACAAGAATTGTTGGATAAAAGAGAACTGTTTTCTGAGCAGAAAATTCGATTTTTTGCTACTGAAATTCTTGAAATTTTAATCTATCTTCATGGATTAAATCCTCCTGTTTTACATCGTGATATTAAGCCTAGTAATCTTATTTTAGGAGAAGATAATCATATTTATCTTATCGACTTTGGGGCAGTACAAGCTAACATTAATGTAACAAAATTAACTTTAACTGTTGTGGGAACCAGTGGTTATACTCCCTTAGAACAATTTTGGGGAAGAGCAGTTCCTGCCTCTGATTTATATGCTTTAGGAGCTACTTTAATTCATCTTTTAACAGGAATTTCTCCGGCTGATTTACCGAAAAAACAAGGTCGTTTTCAGTTACAGAATAGAGTGAAAATAAAACCTTATTTGAGAAAATGGCTAGAAAAATTAACAGAAGCAATAACAGAAAATCGTTACCAGAAGGCAGAACAAGCTTTAACAGAACTTGATAAAGTTAACGCGCAACCTGAAACTCTAAAGCCAACAACCTATTTATTCAATAGGATAGAAGAAACTCAGGTTAAATTAACTAAATCGGACACGGAATTAAAGATTTGCTTGAATTCATCTGGCGTTAAATTTTTTACTCGATTAGTCAAACAAAACAATGTATTTACAGGAAAAATCCTAAGAACTAACACCCTAGTTAAATTAGTTCTCGTCATGAGTTGTTTCTTTATTCCTATTTCTTTGGCGATCACCGGAATTATCTTACACAATAAATCAATGATGGTTGGCTCATTTTCAATGATGGCAGGACTTTATTTTATATTAATTTTTGGGTTAGTTTTGCTTTATTTCATTAGTTTATTAAAAGGCAAAACCTATTTAGAGATTAAAGACAATACATTGACTATACAAGAGAAAATTATCGGCTTTAAATATTATCAAGGACAAGAATCGTCTAAAAATATTGTTGGAGTTTTTATTCACCAACTTTTTAATCAGTATGAGGTAAGTATTAATACTAGAAACACAATTTATTTTCTAGGTAATAAGTTAACTAGGGATGAAGCACTTTGGTTAGCGAAGGAAATTCAAGATTGGTTTGTATAGAGATGGATGTTTTGATTAAGCGATCGTCAAACTCCAAAACTTATATATATATGACAACTACTTTTTACTATAAAAATAAGATTGAGGTGTTTTTTAGGATTTTTAATTAAGCATTCTCAGTTGTTGACATTGATTGATTGCTTCATCGAGTAAATCAATAACTTCTTGATTTCCTAATTTTTCTAGTCGGGATTTAATTTCATAAAGATTGTCAATCAAGTCTACTAAACTCGATAATCTTTCTTCTCTTTGAATAGATAAAATAGTGGATAAAGAATTCATCGATTGACATAGAGATTGCATAAAAAGCCTCGTCAAAAATTTAAATTACGAAAGTGGTGTGCCTATCACTTATAAGTGTTTTAACTGAGTATTACTTATTGTGATTAAATTGGTCATAATCAAATCTTAACAAATATATTAATTTATGTAAACCTTTTTATGTAAAATCTCTTTTATAAAGCTTTTTGGTGTATGGGAAATGTAATTTAGACTCAAATAGCGATCGCTCTCTAGCTCAGGCTTTAAGTAATATCTCCTACGATTCAAAGGAGATTTATTGTAACAATTAATACATTATTGATTAAGAGGGATTGATTTTTGTCCACCCAATAAGGTTAAATAAACATATAACTGTATAGGAATAAAATTTCTATGAAGCAGACAAATAACCGAGCAAAGGAAATTCAGGAAGTCACTGGACTTAAGCCCAGGCACTTTGCAGACCTAGTTAGGGCAGCACAATTAATATTTGATCCGACTGGTGGAGTCTCTGGAGTAAAACTCGACGTTGACTGGTCTTACTTTGGGATTTCCGATAGTGTTGTCGAAAATTTACAACAAATTGGACGAAAATATCAGTATGCGTCTCCTCATATGGCTATAGATATCATTTGGGAGCAGTTAATTCCAGAAAGCCGTAGTTGGTTTATCGAAAATAAAGAAAATTTGTGGCAACTTGAGGAAGCGTTTCCCCCTCTTGATGAAGATTAATGGTTACCGTCTAACACTAAAGCTAATTTGGGGACTTGACTTAGGAACCATTATCTTATGGTTGCAATGGAATTCTGATAAGTGAGTCCCATGTTAAGCTTTATTAAAGCATAAGATTTCAGAGCTTAAAAACACAAAAACAGCAATTATACAGTATTTTAGAAGAGCATAAATCTATAATATAGCAATTCCCATCCTTGCGAGCCTTCGTCGTGAATTTAAGAATTTCTTGTCAAACTGCGTCATCTGAATTTAAGAATAAGCTTTATTTTTTGAGCAAAAAATCGAAAAAACTATGAACATCTCGATTATAAGTTTGTTATTTTTTGTTTTTTTGGTTCTTTTCAGTTTATACCTACAGGGATATTTTCAGAAACCAAAATATTATAAATTTGAAAATTTTCCGAAAGTAAACGCTGATCATTTTCGCTTGACAGTTGCCAGTCTTTCTGACTCTTTAATCGTATCAGGAAACATTACTAACTTTTGGGTAGGTGCAACTGAAATTTATTCAGCAAGACTGAAAGCGATTGAAATGGCTAAAAGGTTAATTCAAGTCGAAACCTATATTATGACTCCAGGTTCTCGTGCTGATGAGTTTTCTCAAGCTATCATAGAAAAAGCAAAAAAAGGGGTCAAAGTTCAATTATTGGTAGATAATTATGGAACAAAATCTCTCCCGAATTCTTACTGGAAAAAACTTAAAACAGCAGGAGTAGAAGTCCGTAAATTCAATCAATTTGACTGGCGTAATCCCCTGAAAAGTTTAAGACGAAACCATCGAAAATTGTTGATTATTGATAATAAAATTGCCTTAATTGGGGGAGCCGGAATTTCTGATCGTTGGGATGGTTGGTCAAAAATTGGAGATCAAGAACCTTGGTTAGATTATGAAGTAGCTATACAAGGTAATATAATAGCTAGACTGTCTGGGCTTTTTTGGCAACATTGGATTGATACAGGAGGAATTGTCAATTTTGCTCAAGTTTATGATAAAAAACCAGATAATCATTTGACAGAAACTTTAGTCACCGCTAATGATTATCCAACTTATCAAGACTCATCTATTCGCGCGCTTTTTCAAGCATTAATTTTGGGTTCAACTCAAAGACTTTGGATAGCAAGTCCTTACTTTTTACCAAATGATAATTCTTGCAAAATGTTAGTTGATGCCAAAAATAGAGAGGTTGATGTTAAAGTTTTAACCATGGGAAAACATTGTGATAAAGGATTTGTTCGACAAGTATCTCGTGAACGTTATGGTGAATTGCTAAGAGGAAAAATAGCAATTCATGAATATCAGCCAAGTATGGTTCATGCAAAAATTGTCTTAGTCGATGATTGCTGGGTAAGTTTGGGGAGTGCTAATTTCGATCCCCGTAGCTTTTTCTACAATGATGAGTTAAATATTTCTATTAACGACAATAATCTTATTAAAGAAGTCGAAAAGTTTTTCATTCAAGGGTTTCATAAAAGTGAAAAAATTAGGATCACTGATTGGGAAAATAGAAGTTTTAGTAATCGATTAAATGGGTCTCTATGGTCATTGTTTTATTGGCAGCTTTAACTGAGATGTTGTCTAACTTAAATCAAGATGAATTGGGATAATTTTAAGGATAGTTATCGAGAAAAGTTAAAGACAACCTTAAAATAGTTGTCTAACGATGCACCATATTATCTAGGGCTGACTAAAATTGAGATTGAAAGGTAAATCAAGAAGAAACCACTTCAATAAAAGATAGAAACGATAAACGAATTAATAACATGGTGCAACTATCCCCCAAAACCGAAGAAACCGCCCCTCAACTCATAGTAGAGACCGTTACCCTTGACGTACAAGGAATGAAATGTGCCGGATGTGTCAAAGCAGTAGAAAAGCAGTTAAGTCAACAGTCTGGGGTCATCTCCGCTTGCGTTAACCTGATTACTGAAGTTGCCGTCGTTAAGTATACTTCGGGGGAAGTGCAACCTCAAACCCTAGTAGAAAAACTGACGAATGTTGGCTTTCCCTCGAATTTGCGAAACTCAGAAGAAATTTCCCTAACCGAAACCCATCTCAATGCCGCCCAACGCAAGAAACAAGAACAGCAAGAATATCGATGGCGGTTAATTACAGCAGCTATCTTATTAGTATTTTCAGGACTCGGACACCTACAACATTTGGGCAGTCCCACCATTCCTATTGTTAGTCATCTTTGGTTTCATGCTGGGTTAGCCACCTTAGCCTTATTAATACCCGGACGAGAAATCATCATCGATGGTTGGAAAGGGTTACGCCACGGGATGGCCAATATGAATACCTTAGTCGGGCTAGGAACTCTCAGTGCCTATTTTGCCAGTTGTCTTGCCTTATTATTTCCTCAGTTGGGGTGGGAATGTTTTTTTGATGAACCCGTCATGCTATTAGGGTTTATTCTCTTAGGACGCACCCTAGAAGGAAGGGCAAGAAACCGCGCCTCATCAGCCCTAGAAGCTTTAATTGCCTTGCAACCATCCGTTGCTCGTTTAATTGGTGATCCTTTCACCGAAGATACGTCTAGTATAGAAATTCCCGTCGAACAAGTACGGGTAGGGGAATGGATACGGGTGCTACCAGGGGAAAAAATTCCCGTTGATGGGGAAGTTGTCGCCGGGAAAACCCTCATTGATGAATCTTTAGTGACAGGGGAGTCATTACCAGTTGCCAAACAACCAGAAGACGGCGTGATCGCAGGAACCCTTAACCAGTCAGGAGCGATCGCCATCAAAGCCACCCGTATCGGCAACGATACCACCTTAGCCCAGATTATCGCCTCTGTGGAAGATGCCCAAACCCGCAAAGCCCCAATTCAACAATTCGCTGATACCGTCGCTGGTTATTTTGCCTATGGAGTAATGGCCATCGCCTTATTGACGTTTCTCTTTTGGTTAGGAATCGGTACAAACCTCTATCCCCAAGTTTTAGAAACCATTCATCATAGCCATTCCCACGAGGTAGTTCCAATACAGTCGCCCTCATCTCCTGTTCTCTTAAGTTTAAAATTAGCGATCGCCGTTTTAGTTGTTGCCTGTCCCTGTGCCTTGGGGTTAGCCACTCCAACCGCTATTTTAGTAGGAACCGGGATCGGGGCTGAACGGGGGTTATTGATAAAAGGGGGAGATGTTTTAGAAAAAGTGCATCAACTCGATGCCATTGTCTTTGATAAGACCGGAACCTTAACCATCGGACACCCCACCGTCACCCACTGTATTCCCCTAACGCAGATCAGTCCTCAACGGCTGTTACAACTGGCTGCCACTGTGGAAAGCGGGACAAACCATCCCCTAGCCATTGCCATTTTAGAAGCCGCTCAACAGCAAGAATTACCCCTACTGAAGGCTGATAATTTTCAAACGGAAGCCGGACTAGGAGTCAGTGCTACAGTCGAGGGAAAATCGGTTTTATTAGGAAATGAAGACTGGTTGCAACAACGGGGTATTAGGTTAAACCCAGAACAGGAATTAATCGAAGGATGCAAAACCTTAGTTTATGTGGTGGTTGACCAAGAGGTTCAAGGAATGATTGCCCTTGAAGATACCCTACGTCCCGATGCCCAAGAAACCATCACCCGCCTTCAAGACCAAGGACTAGAAGTCATGTTAGTCACAGGCGATCGCCAGAACGTCGCCGAGTCCATCGCCCAACAATTAGGCATTTCTCAAGTATTTGCCCAAGTGCGACCCTCAGAAAAAGCCCGCATTATTCAATCCCTTCAACAACACAAAGCAGACGTTTCCTCCTTGTCTTCCCCTAACCCTATCTCCCGAAAAGTCGCCATGATTGGAGATGGCATTAATGATGCGCCCGCCTTAGCCCAAGCAGACTTAGGCATTTCCCTACAGGGGGCTACTGAGGTGGCCTTGGAGACAGCAGATATCGTCTTGATGGGAACCCGCTTGTTAGGGGTTGTCCAAGCCATTGAGCTTAGTTTAGCCACCTTCAATAAAATCCGTCAAAATCTCTTTTGGGCCTTGGGATATAATGTTTTTGCCATTCCCATTGCCGCAGGAATTTTATTACCGACCCTAGGATTCGTTCTCAGTCCAGCGTTAGCGGGGGCGTTAATGGCTTGTAGTTCTATTACTGTCGTGACCAATTCCCTATTGTTGCGCCGTCAATTCCCTAGTTAACCTTAAGCCAAAACCAAGACGGTGGTGGGTCGGTGAGAGTCTCTAATTAACTGGTAGCAGAGGCAACTAAATGCCATGGTTGATGTTGACTCACCATCTGCTGAATTTCCTCAAATCGTTGCCGACAATGGTTACTGGTTTGTAAAGGTAACTCATCATTGGTTACCACCCAAGTGACAGGAACCTCATTACTTTTTGCTTTAGTGCTATCAATAAGAATTTCGATGGTCACTAACTTTGAAAAAGCCACCTGACCGGGGATTTCCCGTGCCATAACGTAGTCCGTTGCTTGGTAAACTTGTTCAAATCCACACGATTGCAATATTTTATTAATTATCGTAGGAAGTTGATTTAAGGGTAGATTAACGAGATAAGAGGAAGTATATCGAGCCATAAATTTTAAATTCCTAATTGAGTTCTTGAGTCATTGAAACTGTTGTTATCTTAATGAGTATCCACCCTTTTCGGCAACTAATTGGACAACCCCAAGCCGTTGAACTGTTACAACAAGCGATCACCAAAAATCGTATTGCTCCAGCCTATTTATTCGCCGGTCCTGAGGGAGTTGGACGGAGTTTAGGCGCAAAATGTTTCAGTGAAGTTCTCTTATCTTTAAAAATTTCCCCTGAAAAACAAACCTTACTAGAAAAACGCATTCGAGAAAGGAATCATCCAGATTTATTGTGGGTTGAACCAACTTATCAACATCAAGGTCAATTAATTACAATTGAAGACGCTAAACAATCAGGAATAACTCGTAAAGCTCCTCCCCAAATTCGCATTGAACAAATTAGAGACATTACTCGATTTCTCAATCGTCCTGCTCTAGAAGCGTCTCGTTCTTTAGTCATTATTGAAGATGCTCAAACCATGACAGAAGCAGCAGCCAATGGATTATTAAAAACCCTAGAAGAACCTGGACAAGGAACGTTGATTTTATTAGCTCCAAGTACCGATAATCTTCTGCCAACCTTGGTCTCTCGCTGTCAAACAATCCCCTTTTATCGTCTCTCCCCTGAAGACTTAAGCAAGGTTTTAGCAGAAAAAAAACAGCTAGAAATTTTGGAAAATGAAGAGATATTAGCTCTGGCTCAAGGGAGTCCAGGGGCAGCGATCGCCCATTGGGAACAATTACAAACAATTCCTGAAACCTTAAGACAAAAACTCAAAGAATTCCCGATAAATATTTTAGAAGGCTTAGACTTAGCCCAAGAAATTTCTAAGGACTTAGAGTATCAAGGTCAATTATGGCTGATCAACTACCTACAGTATTATTATTGGAACAAGTCCCAGAATAAGAATTTATTAGAACTGTTAGAAAAATCCCGTTCCTACCTTTTGAGTTATGTTCAACCTCGATTAGTCTGGGAATGTTTATTATTAGAAAGTCTTTGTTTTAGAGACCGTTCGTCAAGTTAATCTTAAGAAAAGGAAAATTGATAGTTGGGAATATCAATCAAATTTGATCTCAGTTACTCTCCCCATCAAGTTAAAATTGAACAAATAGGATTTCAAGCTCCTGACAACTTGAGCAACAAGTAGTTTTTTGACTCAAACTGGGTACTCTAAACGGGAAGAGGCTAGTTGGCAGCGACCAAGTACGAGACACACCGACAGGATCAACACATGATGAGCCGTAACCCCAACCAAGACAACATCACCGATAATTCCTTTGATAATGACATTGCCGAATTGCTAGATGACTTGGCCAGCGAGTTCGAGTCATCAGAGTCTGATAGGGAACTTGACGAATTAGTCAATTTGTTTGATGCAGACCTATCAGGATCTTTAGCTACCCCCTCTCCACTGGCTTCATCTTCGACCCCCTCTTCAGAGGATGACATAGACCGACTCTTTAATCAAAATCTGACGAAGACTCCACCAAACCCCCAGTTAAATGCAATCCAACCATCAGTCACACCTGAGGAAGACCTAGACCTACTTAACCTTTTTGAAGAGAGTTCCTCATCATGGGATCACGAAAACGCCTCAGCAGAATTTTTGAGTCAGTTAGATATTGATAGTTCTCTAGACGAAAGGGGAATGGAGACTATTATCGACCATTTAGGCTCCCAAAGCCAAGGGATAGCTAAACCCATTGATTCTAGCTTCGACAACCCTTTTGCTCTTCTTTACCCCCAATTTGAAGATCTAGACTCATTGATCAAGCAAGCTCTTTTTGCAGACAGTCAAGAAAGTCTCGATGAAACCACCGCAGCAGAGTTAATTGCCTTTATTGATACTCCCATTGACCCATTTTTGAAGGAGAAAGCATCTGAAACCGTTGAAGAAATAACCCCAATAGGAACAGCAGGAGAATTTGACGATGATTTTAAAGATTTAGAAGCTCTCCTTGAACAAACCGATCGCACCATGGGAGGCAACGTCGGGGCTACCATGGGGAAAAAACAGCGACTGACCCGCCCACGCACCAAAGTCTTTGAACAAACCATGCGGGTTGACGTTAAACAACTTGATAACCTCAGTAACTTAATCGGAGAACTGGTAGTTAAGCGAAACCGTCTTGAACAGGATCAAGAAAGACTCCGAAGGTTTTTAGACAATCTCCTCCATCAAGTCCAAAATCTCAGTGATGTGGGGGGACGAATGCAGGATTTATATGAAAGAACCCTCCTTGAAGGCGCGCTCCTAGCTAGTCGAGGTCAAGGTCGCTCCTCTGGCTTAGGAGCGATGAAATCTCAGGGAACTCACACAACCGAACTTGACGATAATGGCGAAGATAAAGACTTAGATGCTTTAGAAATGGACCGCTTTACGGGATTCCATCTCCTCTCTCAAGAAATGATCGAACTGATTGTTCGTGTCCGAGAATCAGCATCTGACATTCAATTCGTCGTCGATGAAACTGAACAAGTTTCCCGAAATCTACGCCAAGCAACCACTCAGTTACAAGAGGGAATGACCAAATCCCGAATGGTTCCCTTTGCGCAAACGGCTGATCGGTTACCCCGTGCTGTGCGCGAAATCTCCTTAAAATTAAACAAACAAGCCAAACTACGAGTCGAAGGGAAAGAAGTCTTGGTAGACAAGATGATCCTTGAACATCTCTATAATCCCATGACTCACCTCGTGAATAATGCCATGACCCACGGCATTGAAAAGCCAGAAAAAAGATTAAAATTGGGCAAATCTGCTGAAGGAAATATTACTCTACAGGCCTTTCTCCAGGGAAACCAAACCGTAATTACTGTGTCCGACGATGGGGGAGGAATTGACCCTCACAAAGTCAAAACCAAAGCTATTGAAAAGGGAGTGATTAATGCCCAAACAGCTGAGGAATTGACTGAACAAGAAATTTATGATCTCCTGTTCCATCCTGGGTTTAGTACCCGTGACAAAGCCGATGATTTCGCCGGTCGTGGGGTAGGACTAGATGTGGTACGAACCAGTTTAAGTGAAGTGCGAGGATCAGTCACTATTGATTCAGTTCTCGGACAAGGAACCACTTTTACCATTCGCTTACCCCTGACGTTGAGTATTTGTAAAGCATTATGTTGTGTGAGCGATCGCGCCCGAATTGCTTTTCCGATGGATGGGGTTGAAGACATGAAAGATTGTATCCCCAAAGATTTGATCATCAATAAAGATGGACATAAATTTATAAACTGGAACGATCAGACGCTGCGGCTTTTTCCCTTAAGAGACTTGTTATCCTACAATCGTCAACTGAGTCGCGCGAGTGTCTATGGGGGAAATAATGAAGACGATACCATTTCCGTGATTATCTTACGAGGGGCTGGCAATGTTCTGGCGGTTGAAGTTGACCAAGTGATCGGGGAACAAGAAATCGTGATTAAACAAATTGAAGGCCCTGTTCCCAAACCCGCAGGAATCGCCGGTGCCACGGTTCTCGGAGATGGTAGTATTATGTCCATCGGGGATGTATTGGAATTGATAGAAATTTCTCAAGGACGAATGAGAACTGACGGAACAGGTAGTTTGTGGCAGAAAATAACGCCTCTGAATGCAACCAGCTTGATTGATCGAACTGAGCCAACTGTTCTCATTATTGACGACTCCATTACCGTTCGTGAACTCTTGTCCTTAAGCTTTAGTAAGTCTGGATATCGGGTTGAACAAGCCCGTGATGGTCAAGAAGGTTGGGAAAAAATACGCGCTGGTTTGCCCTGCGATTTGGTATTCTGTGACATCGAAATGCCCCGCATGAATGGCTTAGAATTGTTGTCGAATATGCAAAAAGACCCACAACTGGCCGAAATTCCGGTAGCTTTACTCACCTCACGAGGGGCTGATCGTCACCGGAAAGTCGCTGCTAAATTGGGAGCAACGGGTTACTTTACGAAACCCTGTCCGGATCAAACCCTACTCGATGCTGCCCAACGGATGCTTGCGGGAGAAGTTTTACTACCAGAAAGCGTTAAAAAACCTCGCCAAAAACCTTTAGCAGACTTTAAGGAGTTAGTTTACCCAGAAACCCCAACTCCTGTTGATCAGACCAACAATTCTGTACTGATTATTGATGATTCGGTGATGGTGCGCGAGATGTTGTCCATGACCTTTACCAAGGGAGGTTACGACATCGAACAAGCGCGAGACGGTCAAGAAGCTTGGGAAAAACTTCGTGGGGGCTTATCATGTCGATTGATTTTGTGTGATATCGAAATGCCCCGCATGAATGGGTTAGAGTTATTGTCCCGTCTCCAAGAAGATAAACAACTCTCACAAATTCCCATCGCTATGATTACCTCCCGTGGCGCACAAAAGATGCAGCGTATTGCCGCAGAAAGGGGAGCCAAAGGTTATTTTGTTAAGCCTTATATTGAAGAGGTTCTGCTCGATTCTGCTAAACGATTGATGGACGGTGAGAGCTTATTAGATCTCAATAGTTGAAGGGATAGTATATAGGAGATATCGATGACCAAACAAGATTGGTTAGTCAAAGACAATGGTAATTGTTTGGGGTTTGATTCCCCTAGAGAATGGGATTTACTATCACAAACGAACCCCTATCGATTGTATCGATTCTTGGGAGAACTCGAAGATATTCTCAATCAAGGAGAAATGGCCAACCAAGGGGAAGAAGACTTACTAAAGTCTATCCGTCACCTGGTAAGAAAGTTGATTCTTAATGTTTATTGGGTGACAACTACTGTTCCTGACCCCTCTCCTCAAACAGGAACTTCAGTATCGTTACTCTATGATGAACCTGGATTTTCTCTAACCCTTCAAACCGAAATTATGTTACCAGGAACTAGCACCTCTATTCATAATCATGGAACTTGGGGAGTAGTCGCTGCTTTGGGAGGACAGCAAAAAAATACCTTTTGGAAGCGATCGCCAACTCCTGAATTTCCCGATAAAATTGAACAAGTGGCAGAAAAGCTGTTTCACCCTGGAGATATTATTGGTTTCACCACTGATGCCATTCATCAGGTAGAAGCAATTGGAGATGAACCGACTTTTACTTTAAATCTTTATGGAGAAACCCTCTCAAAGCGGTTTAATTTTGATCCGATTACCCATCAAGCACAAAAGTTTTAGGATGATAATTTCCGATAATAACTCCTAATACTAAACTCAGGTTTACTCCACTATCATAAATCGTTTCTATGAAATGGATTATAGAAAGTCAAGAGATAATAATGACTTTGGATTTGAAGAAAACTTTAACAGACCATTTCTTGCAGCAACTTTTCATTTTTTAAAGTGTTATAGATGATTAGATTAAACCTAAAAAAATCAGTCTTTCTCTGTTAAAATTAAACGAATACTAAGAGCGATCGCGATAATTGAAATAGGAATCACTAAAATATTCCAAGTTAAAATTTTAATCGTTTCAGATTCTAAAATCCCCTTAATAAAAACGACAGTTAATAATACGACTAATATTTCTAATAAGGTCTTTTTCAGGTTAGTAATACTATTAACACGCAACCAACTTGCATAATCAACTAAATCATCTTTAGATCCCAGAAACAAAGAATAAATGCCCCAAGCAAAATATAACAAAGCCAACGCTACTAAAAAATCATCCAAAGCTTCTAATAAATCAACAATTATAATAATACTTGATTCTACTTGTCCTCTTGCCACTTCATTTCCTGTCGCAACTTTAACAAACACTTTGACAGTATCCACTGTTCCCAAACCAAACATAAAGATGGCACTAATGAGAGAAGAAGCAATGGCTAAAATACTACTAAAACGACTCCAAGTAATTATTTTGAGAAGAATATCAGTTTTTGGGGGTTCTGGGGTTGACATAATGATTGCTTAAAGATTTTTTACCATTCCTGATATATTGTATATTAAAGTAAAATTATAATTGTAATTATTCCTTAATTAAAGGTTAGTCATTATGGTTGTCACTTCTTCAATTATGTCTTTAGAGGACTATTTTAACTATGAAGATGACACAGATACCCGCTATGAATTAGAAGATGGAGAGTTATTAATGATGCTCCCTGAAAGTGACTTGAATCTTCGTATTGCCTCGTTTTTATTAGTGTATTTTGCTCAGCAAGAAATTCCATCCTATCGTTTAAGAATTGGGACAGAAATTGTGGTTACAGGAACTAGAGCAACGGTACGTTTACCTGATTTAATAATATTAACAGAAGAATTAGCAACTGCCTTAAAATCATCCAGTCGTTCGACGGTAACAATGGATATGCCACCCCCTCACTTAGTGGTAGAAGTGGTTTCACCAGGAAAAAAAAATAGAGATAGGGATTATCGTTACAAGCGATCACAATATCAAGCCAGGGGAATTTCTCAATATTGGATTATTGATCCCATCGAACAACAAGTTACTATATTAAATTTAGTAGACGGATTATACGAAGAAGCAATATTTAAAGGAAATGATAAAATTACCTCACCCATATTATCAGCGTTTAACGTAACCTCTCAACTAACAGTAACAAAGGTTTTACAACAGGAGTTTTAAAAATTATGGTAAGGTGGGGAGTGCATCGGCCTACAAGCTGATAAATTAAGGATTTTTCACCAAACGAAACCCAATATGAGTGGTTCCCGTATCAGGAGACTGAGACTCTCTTGCTGCCGGACGATAACGACTACAATAATTCTTAGCACAAAGATGAGAACCGCCCTTAATAACATGGACTAGCTTATCTTGGGGCTTTTTCGGATCATAGCCCATCTTAGGCCCTTTAGGGTTCGTTTTATGAGCCATATTGTCCCGTTGAACCTGATACCAGTCTTGCGTCCATTCCCACACATTTCCTGACATATCATATAATCCATAGCCATTGGGTGGAAAGGAACCAACAGGCGCAGTGCCTAAATAACCATCTTCTTTAGTATTAAAAAAAGGGAAAATGCCTTGCCAAGTATTAGCTTGTTTGGCCGAATATTGGTCTCCCCAAGTATAGTCTTTTCCGGTGAGTCCTCCTCGCGCTGCATATTCCCATTGCGCCTCGGTGGGGAGTTGTTTATCGGCCCATTTTGCATAGGCCAACGCATCGTCATAGGAAATATGCACAACGGGATAATTATCTTTGCTAACAATGTTACTATCTTCCCCATAGGGGTGTTTCCAGTTTGCCCCTCTTACCCAATGCCACCAACTGAGATAGGCTACCCGTTCTATCCCTTCATTGGGTGGTTGAAATACCAAAGAACCGGGTTTTCGTTGTTCGTCAGGGAGGTTGGGAAACTGTTCTTTTGATAAGGGACGTTCCGCAACGGTTTTATAACCTGTTTCCTTGACAAATTTAGTAAACTGTGCGTTAGTAATTTCATAAGTATCGATACAAAAACTATCGACGGTGACATCATCAACGGGTTTTTCTTCTATAAATTCCTGATTATCAGATCCCATACGGAAGGTTCCCCCAGGCATATAAGTCATTCCTTCTGGACAAGAAAAGGCGGTTTCAGCAAGTACATTGGCAGAATTTAACAAGAGGAAAAAAGATAAAAGTACGATAAAAATAAAAGATTTCATTGTTCTCAACAGTCAGCATTAACTTAGTTAGGGAATTTGATTATAATTTAGCAATCTAGAATTGACTTACAAAAATTAGGTTTAATTAATTATCATTGAGTAATTATCATTGAGAAGCAAAAGAAAAAATTTGTTTAAAATCTTGTTTCATACTAATCACTTGCCAATGATATTGTTTAGCAAGTTCTAAAGCTTTTTTTACCCTTAGTATAGCTATATTCTCTACTTTCGTCATCGTGTTTTACCAACAGTGCTAAAGATAGTTGATGTTCAATAATAGTATATTGTATCATCTCAATATCTCCGTCATAATTTCCCACGGCAATAATAGGCTTTTGATTAATATAACGCTCGATATTAATCGGTTTACCTGCTCGATCATTAATGGGTTATATTAGTTGCGGTTGACGAATAGATTGAGAACCATTAGCAACAATTTTGTAGGGTTTAAGGATACTCAAACCAATCAAATTTTCAGGAAAAATATTCTAAACTTCTTTAGAAAAAAGTCGGATAAATCGAGTCCACCTCCTGAACAAATATAGATTTTAAACTGATTATTTTTAAAAGACGATTATTAATTGTATTGTATTTAACTAAATTTTCTTAATCATAGGGAGTTAGGTCGGTCTAATTTAGAATTGGAAAAATGAGCAAATTTTTGAAGATTGATCGGCATTGGTTTTGTAAACTGCTTTTAGCTTAACCTTTCATTTAATTAAGTTTTAAGAGGTCTTTTAAAATGAGTGCTTGAATTTGAATACTAACGAGAATAATCTCTAAGCCTAACGCCAACTGCATCACGCCTAAAACCAGTCCTGAGATGTGTAATGTAGGTAGTTTAATCGCTTTCAGGATAGGACGAGTAAATAACATAGCTAACAAATTTAAAAACATTACTAGAATAAGCATGATTGGTACAATAAACATACGATCAGAAAAATTACAACGTAGGGTAAGCATTGCCCACCCTACAGGTTTTATCTTCTACTTAATATCGATCGCAACTTTTTCAATTTCTCCAGTAAACTTAAAAGGCGGTTGATATTGATTACTCACAGGTGCTTGAAAGTCTGCCCCGACATCCATCGTATCTACACCAAAGCGACCCGGAACGGTCTTCTCAATGTAACTTTCTGCTACTTTGCGGTTATTAATATAAAGGGTTGCAGTTCCCCCTTCACCCACACCACCGTCATAATTAAAGTCAAAACGTACCTTAACTTTACCGGTAGGAAGAGAAGTATTAGAAGCAATATCGGTACGTTCTAAGTCAAACCAGTTGTAATGGTAGTGCAACTTACCATCTTGGAAGTATAAGCTATAACCCCCAGTGGTTCCACCCATTGCAAGGATAACTCCTTCTGCACCGTTTTCGGGAATCATTAAATCTGCTGTAATACTATGGGAGGTATTTTTAGTATTTGGGGCAGTTCCTTCGGGAATATGCGCCATCCCCGGGTAAAGATCAAAATGGTCACGTCCACTGGTAAAACTAGGACGCAAGCTAACATCTATCCTCTCAGCAAAACGATCATCTAGAGGAAAGACGTTATATTTGTCCCCTTCTAAAAAGAATAATTGTCTTAATTCTTGTAACTTTTCAGGATTTTCGTCCGAGAGATCCGTAGACTGGGTAAAATCTTCTTCTAGGTTAAAGAGTTCCCATTTATCTTCATCAAACGGAAAACTCCCTGATGTTATCCAAGGGTAACGGTTATGAAACGCCGAAGCCATCCAACCTTGATCATAGATAGCACGATGACCTAACATCTCAAAATACTGAGTTTTGTGTTGATCTTCGGCTTTATCTGCTCCCTTTTGAAAAGTATAAGCCATACTCACCCCTTCAATGGGTTTCTGGGGAATACCATTATAAAAACGCGGTTCCGTAATACCTGCCACGTCTAAAAGGGTTGGCGCAATATCGATGACATGATGAAATTGATCCCTAACTTTCCCTGTGTCCTTAATTTTAGCTGGCCAAGACATCACCGTTGCGTTACGAGTTCCCCCAAAATAAGATGCAACTTGTTTTGTCCAGCGAAAGGGGGTATCCATGGCCCAGGCCCAACTAACCGCAAAGTGAGGAGAAGTTTCGGGACTCCCCCAATAATCATAACAACGACGGTTATCTTCCATCGTTAAGTTATAACCATTGAGGTTTAGCAGTTCATTGCAAGTGCCAATAAGACTACCTTCTGCACTCGAACCGTTATCCCCATTAATATAGATAATGAGAGTATTATCAAGATCGCCAAGTTCGTCAATAGCATCCACAACTCGACCAATTTCGTAATCAGTATATTCTAAGAAACCGGCGTAAGTTTCCATTTGACGAGCAAGAATTTTTTGATCCTCTGGACTGAAACTATCCCAAGCTGGCATTGCTTCAGGACGGGGTGTTAACTTAGCATTAGCAGGGATAACCCCTAATTTCTTCTGTCTTTCAAAAATAATCTCCCGTTCCTTGTCCCAACCGTGATCAAATTTCCCCTTGTATTTTTCAATATAAACTTGAGGGGGTTGGTGAGGGGCATGAACGGCACCGGGGGCAAAATAGGCGAAGAAGGGACGATCGGGCGCAATAGACTCGTTATAATGTATCCAGGTGATCGCTTTATCTGCTAAATCATGGCTTAAATTATACCCGTCTTCGGGGAATACGGTTTGTTCTACGGGGTTCTGATTGTCAAATAGGGTAGGATACCATTGATCCGTTTCACCTCCGATAAAGCCGTAAAAATAGTCAAATCCTAAGCCATTTGGCCACCGTTCGTAAGGACCGACTTGACTGGTTTGGTTATCCGGTACGTTGTGATTTTTGCCAAACCAAGCGGTACTATAACCACTTTTTTGTAAAATTTGTCCGATGGTGGCGGTACTTTCAGGAATTAACCCGGTATAACCCGGATAACCGGTTGCCATTTCTTGAATGGTTCCTGAAGCAACAGAATGATGGTTACGTCCGGTTAATAAGGCTGCGCGAGTGGGGGAACATAAAGCCGTGGTATGAAATCGGTTATAGCGTAACCCATTATCTGCTAATTTATCAAAGGTTGGGGTGGCAATGGAACCCCCAAAGGTACTTGCAGAACCAAAACCAGCATCATCAATTAAAACCAGTAAGATATTAGGAGCATCTTTTGGTGCTTCTATGGGTTTTAATAAGCTAGGATCAGATTCTGATTGTTTGTAGGTTATGCCAATTTTACCGTCGAATTGGGGATCAGGTCGAGGTAATAATTCTTGTGCGATCGCAGGTAATATAGTTGATTGAAGGATCAATGCAAGCATTACTGCAATACTCAGCAATGGTTTCCAAAGAAATTGTGACATTGTTTTATTTTGAGTTAAAGTCTTTTGAAGAAAGTCCAAGGAAAATAAGTAAGTTATCCGCTAGTTTATCATAAATAATAAAAGTCAATTTTTTCTCTATATTTCTTTCTTTTAAGATACGATATATAAGAAAGTTAAATCTTTTAAAAATAAGGTTAATCTGATTCTATAAAATTCATCATAAAACTTAACAGTTCTATTGTCTCTAAAGAAAGTATTAATCATTCTTGTCACTAAGTTCCTCAGATAATATTAAACCCATAAAATCTTAACGCTTCATTGTTTTGAAGTTAATTTAAGGTTAATCAAATCAACTATTCTAGCTAAGTAATTATATTTACCTAGAAAACAGTTCCAAAATTCAACAAGGTGTGATATTTTAGGGGGCAAGCATTCACCTTTTAGTCTTTTTCATGATGAAATTAATAGAATCTATAGAGGTTAAGCGATCGCTTAAACAAATAATAAAAAGTTTATCAGCGATCGCTTTAACTATCATTTTTTTGGTGGTAGATGGCTTAACCTTAAGTCATACTGCCTTAGCACAAACCTATCAACCCACATCCCCATCAGTGGAAACTATGACCTCCGGTAAACCAAATATAGTGGTTATTTGGGGAGATGATATTGGGCAAAGTGATCTGAGCATCTTTACTAAAGGTATGATGGGCTTTAAAACCCCAAATATTGACCGTCTTGCCCAAGAAGGAATGTTATTTACCGATTACTACGGTGAACAAAGTTGTACTGCCGGCCGTTCTGCCTTTATCACAGGACAAAGCGTTTTTCGCACAGGTTTAAGTAAAGTTGGACTACCGGGGGCTGATCTTGGTTTACAGGAAGAAGATCCCACCATTGCAGAGATGCTCAAGCCTTTAGGGTATGATACTGCTCAGTTTGGTAAAAACCATTTAGGGGATAAAGATAAATTTTTACCCACTAATCATGGGTTTGATGAATTTTACGGCAACTTATACCATTTAAACGCAGAAGAAGAACCCGAACTTCCTGATTATCCTACTCCTGAAGATTTTCCTGAGTTTCGTAAAAGATACGGTCCTCGCGGCGTTATTCATAGTTTTGCTGATGGACGTATCGAAGATACTGGGCCGTTGACCAAAAAACGCATGGAAACTATTGATGACGACATTGCTAACCGTTCTGTCGAATACATCAAAAAACACGCCAACGCTGCTGAACCCTTTTTCCTGTGGACCAACTTCACCCATATGCACTTTCGCACCCATACCAAACCCGAAAGTTTAGGACAAGCAGGACGATGGCAGTCTCCCTATCATGATACGATGATCGACCACGATAAGAATGTCGGTCAAGTTTTAGACGCTTTAGACGAAGCAGGACTCACTGAGAATACCATCGTTATCTATAGCACCGATAACGGCCCTCATATGAATAGCTGGCCTGATGCTGCTATGACTCCGTTTCGAGGGGAAAAAGACACTGGTTGGGAAGGAGCGTTCCGTGTTCCCTTTATGGTTCGTTGGCCAGGACATATTGAACTAGGAACCGTCTCTAATGAAATTATGTCCCATCTCGACTGGATGCCGACTTTAGTCGCTGCGGCCGGTGATCCCGATGTTAAGGAAAAACTGCTGAAAGGCTACCGAGTGGGACGGAAAAATTATAAAGTTCACCTCGATGGTTATAACTTCTTGCCCTATTTAACCGGAGAAACAGAAGAAAGCCCACGGCGAGACTATTTCTACTTTTCCGACGATGGTGACTTACTCGCTTTGCGTTACGATAACTGGAAAGTTCATTTCGCCCAGCAACGCACCGAAGGAACTTTGGCCTTGTGGGGTGAACCTTTCGTTAAAACTCGTATTCCTTGGCTGTATAACCTACGGACTGACCCTTACGAAAGAGCAACCTTGACCTCTAATACCTATTGGGACTGGTATATCGATCATGCTTATTTATTAGTTCCGGCTCAACGGTTTGTGGGTGAGTTTCTTGAGACGTTTAAGCAATATCCACCCCGTCAAGAAGCGGCAAGTTTTACCATTGATCAAGTTCTAGAAGAGTTAGTACCACCTCATAGCTAGTTTTCGATCAATTTTTTGGTAGGGGTCAAAGGATTGCCGATTGTAGATTGTACCCACGACTGAAGTACGTGGGCTTGGGAGGGTTGATTGTAGATTTAAGACGGGCGGCTTAAAGGTCGGAATTATTTCCGACCCCGCGCCCTCATTTATTGTTGATTGTTGAGGGAAGATTTTAGATTTACCAATGCCGAAATAAATGGCTTGTTCTCATTCAATCTGAAATCTGCAATCTACATTCTCCAATCTTTCTGTCACAGCGTTAGCTTGACGGCGGGAGTGTCAAAGTATTAGATTAACCAATTGACTTGAGTTAGTCAGATTAATTTTAATATTACCCTGATATTAATCAGCTTCTAATATGAATAGCAATCTATTACTAGAAATTATAAATTTTTGGTCTAATTTAATTGAATATACTAATATTCTAGAAAAAACTGTTCAAGAACAGACACAAGAACTAACCGATATTAAAGCTCAACTTCATCAAGAAACAATCGCTCACCAAAAAACTCAAGAAACTGTAAAAGATTATAAAAATCAATTATATTGCCTCTTTGAGAAGACTTTTCAATTTATAGGATTACTACAACCTGATGGTATCTTAGTTGAAGCTAACCAGACAGCCCTAGATTTTGGGGGATTAACTCGAGAGGATGTGATCGGTAAACCCTTCTGGGAAGTACGTTGGTGGACTATTTCCTCAGAAACCCAAGAAACCCTTAAACAAGCTATTGCACAAGCTGCTAGGGGGGAATTTGTGCGCTATCAAATGGATGTATTAGGGGCAGGCGATCGCGTCATTACTATTGACTTTTCTCTGACTCCAATTACAGATGACACCGGACAAGTTATCTTTCTCATTGCTGAAGGGCACAATATCAATGATATGCAGCTTAGAGAACGAATGCAAGCTATTTTTGACGCAAGTTTCGATGGGATTGCTATTGTTGATGATTATGGACAGTATCTCGAAGTTAATCCCGCTATCTGTCAGCTATTGGGAGTAGAGCGATCGCAACTCATTGGGCAAAACTTCGCACATTTTGTAGCACCCGATCACGATTTTCAGCCGATCTGGGACAACTTTCAACATCAAAAAGAATTAAGTCACCTCTTACCTGTATTAAATACTGATGGGAATTGTCGATATACTGAATGCTTAGCTAAAGCTAATGTTCTTCAGGGCCAACACTTGATTATTTTACGAGATATCATTGAACTTCGAGACGAAGAAAGGCGATTAAAGTTAGCACAGGAACGACTAAACTACTTACTTAATAACAGTCCTGCCGTGATTTATTCTTGTCTTCTGACAGAAAATTTTGAGACCAGCTTTATTAGTGATAATGTTACTGAAATACTTGGTTATCAAAAGGAAGAATTTATCCAAGATCCTGATTTTTGGGTTAATCATCTTCATCCCGATGAAAGAGAATCAATTCTTCACCAAATACATCAGATCTCAGAACAAACTCCGATAACTGTTCAATACCGCTTTCGCAAAAAAGATGGAACCTATCAATGGATTCAAGATTGCATGAAGTTAATGGTAAATTGCCAAAGTAATTCCCTAGAAATTATTGGCTATTTTATTGATGTTAATGATTATAAAAAAGCTCAAGAAGCGTTACGCTTAAGTGAGGAACGTTTACAGTTAGCTCTAGAAGCTTCTGGTGATGGACTGTGGGACTGGAATATTAGCACTGATGAGGCTTATTTAAGTTCTCGCTGGTTAAAAATGCTAGGCTACGATGTTAATGAAACTCCAATTAGTTTCAGGACTTGGAAAAGTCTGATTCATCCTGAAGATAAACCTAGGGTAATGGAGATTTTCAATTCCCACTTAAAAGATAATTCAGTTCCTTATGATTTTGACTATCGAGTCCGAACCAAATCTGGTTATTGGAAATGGATCAGCAATTATGGTAAGGTCGTTGCTTGGGATCAAAATGGTAATCCTGTGCGGATGGTAGGAATTCATAAAGATATTAGCGATCGCAAATTAACAGAAGAAACTTTACAAGAAAATGAGCGGCAACTTAGGCAATTTTTGGAAGCAATACCTATGGCAATTATTGTTCTCGATAACACAAGAAAATTGTCTTATGTTAACTCAATGGCAAGTGCAATACTAGGCAAATCATTAAAACCAGAACTTAGAACAGACGAAGTTTCCCAATTTTATCAAATTTATCAAGCAGGAACTAACCAGCTTTATGACCCAGAAAATTTACTAGGAGCTAGAGCATTACAAGGAGAAAATACCTATAAAGATGATATTGAAATTCGCCGAGACAACAAAATTATTGCCATCGAAGCTTGGGGAAAACCTATTTTTGATAATGAGGGGAATGTAGTTTATGGTTTGGTAGTTGGGAATGATATTACTGAACGGAAAAAAGCTGAAAAAACTTTACAAGAAAGTGAGCAGCAACTTAGGCAATTTTTAGAGGGGATACCATTAGGGGTGAGTGTTGTGAATAAGAATGGAGATATTGTTTACAAAAATTATACTTCCAAAAAATTAGTAAAAGTACCAAAAGTTGATGAACTAAAACCAGAAAATTTTAGTAAAGTTTGTCACTTATATCAGGCAGAAAATCATGAATTTTATCCTTGGCCAAACTTACCTGTTGTTAAAGCATTAATGGGAGAACATAGTTACGCTAATGATATATTAGTTCGCCACGATGATAAATTCATTTATACTGAATCTTGGGGAACTCCAATTTTTGATAGCGAGGGGAATGTGGCTTACGGTTTGGTGGTTTGTAATGATATTACTGAACGTAGAAAGGCTGAAGAAATTTTACAAGAAAATGAGCAGCAACTTAGGAAATTTTTAGGGGAGATGCCACTAGCAGTTAGTGTCTTCAATAAAGATGGAAAATGTATCTATACAAACGAATTGGCTAAAAAGTTATTTAAAACATCAGGCTTGAAGACAATTCCACTAGAAAAATCAAGCGAAATTTTGCATTTATATAAAAGAGGAACTGATGAATTTTACCCCTGGAAAGATGTTCCTATTGTCCAATCATTAAAAGGAAAAAATGTCCATACCACTGATGTAGAAATTCGTAAAGAAGAACAAATTATTAACCTGGAATGTTGGGGAACTCCTATTTTTGATAGTGAGGGTGATGTGATTTATGCTGTGGTGGTTTGTAATGACATCACTGAACGAAAAAAAGCAGAAAAAATTCGTTTAGCTTTAGAAAAACAAAAAGACATTAGTCAAATACAATCACAGTTCTTTTCTATGGCTTCCCATGAATTAAGAACCCCCTTAACTGGTATTATTATGATATCTCAATTACTATTATCAGAAACAGCTAAACAATGGGCAGAAGATAAAAAAATCAGAAAGCTAAAACAAATTGAATCCTCAGCTAACAAGATTAAATATATTCTTGAGAAAGTTTTTGTGATTAATAAAGCTGAAACTGGAAATCTAGACTTTAATCCTCAACCCTTAGCTCTTAGAGAATTTTGTCAAGGATTAATGGAAGAAATTCGACTTCAGATAACGACAAAACACATCCTTAATTTTGTCATTAAAACTCAGTTAGATACAATTGTTGGCGATCAAATATTACTCAATTTGAGTTTAACGAATCTTCTCGGTAATGCTATAAAATATTCTCCTAATGGAGGAAAAATTAGTCTACAGGTGACGGAGCAAACAGAATCTTTCATCTTTGAAATTCAAGATCAAGGAATGGGAATTGATTTGTCAGAAAATCCTGATCTTTTTGCTCCTTTTTATCGAGGGAGAAATGTAGAGAATATTATGGGTTCAGGACTGGGATTAACGGTGGTTAAAAAATGCGTCGATAGACATGGAGGAATGATTACTGTAACCAGTGAAATTGGAGTCGGTACAACCTTTATTGTTAGTTTTCCTAAAACTCCTTTTTTAGATAATGAAACCCATAGGGAATGATCAGAGTTTCTTCTGATGATACAAAATCCACGTTACAAATTAGGATAAATACTTTTGTGTATTTTTTGTTCATTTTTTCAAAGTTCGTAGTAAGGACTTTAGTCCTATCGCAGCAGTCCTCAAGAACTCACTACAAACATAAAATTAATTTTGCTTACCTACTTAAAACTGTGTCAATCTTGAGAACTGGAGTTTTATTATTTTCACAATATCTGTTCCCCGTTCCCTGTTCCCCATCTTCAAAAACTACTGTTTTCAACATAGACGCATTTTATCTGATAAACTAATCGATTTTCAACATGAATTTGTCTTGACCAATATCCTGACAAATTGGTTTTACAGAAAGCGTCACAATTTCGGAATTAACTTAGTTTTTGAGTATTTGTTACTAAACTCATAGCAAAGCGATCAAAGCGTTCCGATAATTTTTCATCGAGTAACTTTCCTTCGTCATTAAATGCTTGCCACGCCTGTCCAATAGCAATTTGTTCAGGAATTACCCATCCATGCACCCATCTCATAATTAATCTTAAATCATTGAGCGCATTACTATTAGGTTGACCTCCTAATACACTAATTAAACCCGTGACTTTCCCCGATAATTCATCAAAACTCATTAAGTCTAAAGCATTTTTGATAACTCCACTGACACCACCATGATATTCTGGGGTCGCCAATATTAATCCATCGGCTGCTTTCACAGTTTGACGTAATTTCTCCACATCGGGATAGTCGGGATATTCTTTTTCCCCATTACAAAACGGTAGGGTCATGGTACGTAAGTCCAGAAATTCCACTTCCCCCCCTAATGCTTCTACCCTTGTTATTGCTATTTTAATCGCTTTTGCACTATAGGAATTGTCACGTAAACTTCCATTGATTGCAGCAAATTTTACCATAGTTTTCACCCTGAATATTAAATCCATAAAATAAGGTTTTATTTGATCTTAAATATACAACAATTTTGCTAATTTTCAAACACATATTGAGCATAAATTATAGACTTTAATCCTCAAAAGTCAACCTTGAAAAATAAAGTCCACCGACCCGAACTGATGAATTAGGCTGTGTAGACAGCCTTAGCTTTTATATCATCAGAATTAAGTCTGTATTTTAAGGATTAATCTTGCTTTAATAACGAATCAGGGGTATCCATTCATAACTGTTAACAATACCTTGGAAATAATCATTAATCGCTTCCCGTGAGTAGGGAGTAACTCCGGTTTCTTCATCAAACCATTTTTCATAAATTGCTACCATTTTGGGTTGATCGCTGACAATTCCTTCCATGAATTTGACTAAACTATAATTAACCATATTACGCCACGCTGATTCATCTTGGGGAACCATACAAGCATAAGATTCATAGACATACGGAAATTCTGGAACTACTTCTAAGGCACTAGGATTCTTTGATTCTTTCTTTAATCCTTCTAGGATAATACCATCACTAGCAAAGGCATCTATTGTTCCTGCTTCTAGTTTTTTTAACCCATCATTACGGTCTTTTACGATTACTAATTTAGCCGCAGGTTGTTGTTGTTTAATCGCCTGTTCATTGGTGGTTTTCGGGATCACTCCTACTTTACGACCCGCCAGCGTATCAATGGTTCCTAGTCCGCTATCTTTTTTAACTAAAATTTTAGTTCCACTAGCAAAATAACTCACGGTAAAATCTACCATTTGGTTTCGTTGCCAAGTGAAAGTTGTCGAAGCGCATTCAAGATCGATTTTTCCATTTTTAATAAAATCAAAGCGATTCTTAGGCGTTACTTCTACCAAATTAAGCTTAATAGGTTTCCCTAATTTTTGTTCCACATCTTGACGAATTAATTCGAGAATATCCAGAGAATATCCAACCCATTCTCCTTGTTCATTAACATAACCAAATGGGATAGCATCTTTACGAGTTCCGGCGGTAATTACTCCAGTTTGTCTGATTTTTTCTAAAACTCTACTTGCCCAAACGGGAGATTGGCAAGTTGTAATAAAAAGTAAGCTTAATACGATTAACGCTAATTTTTTCCCCATCGTTTCCTTCCTGCAATGATTTTATTTCATAGACTGACATAAAAGAATCTATGTTTCGCAGAAGTTGGGCTACCAAAAAATAAGAGTATAACTTATATTAGTCGTAAGATTGACTTTAAATGTTCCCCTTGCTTGTAATAAAGTGATAGTGATCTAACGAGCCAAGTGTGTTAACTTATTGAGTAAACTTGCTGAGTTGTGCCTAGGCAAACATGACCACTAATCCACCAAATCCTCCCCCAGAACCGTCTGAAGAAAATAATTTACTTACCCCACTGGTTAATTTTGTCAGGCGACCCTCAACCCTGATTACGGGTGGTGTGTTGCTAACTCTAGGGATAGGAGTCTATGGTGGAATTAATTATTTTGTCTATCAAAAGTTATCTCCTTTACTCTCAACACAATTAAGTAAAGTCCTTGAACGAGAGGTTAAAGTCGGAAAAGTAGAAAGCTTTTCTATCAATAGTATTCGCATTGGACGGTCTTCTATTCCTGCTACCCAAACCGATCAAGATTATGCTGAATTAGAAGAAATTGCGATTAATTTTAATCTTCTTCCAATTTTTATTGGTCAACCTTTAACGGTTGATATTGCTATCAATGATCCTAATCTTTTTATTGATCAAAATAAAACAGGCGAATGGATAAAATTACCAGAAATGAAAGAAGGAGGAGAACTCA
Source organism: unicellular cyanobacterium SU2 (assembly GCA_002110465.1). Classification (GTDB taxonomy): domain Bacteria; phylum Cyanobacteriota; class Cyanobacteriia; order Cyanobacteriales; family Microcystaceae; genus Rippkaea. The sequence goes on from NEED01000082.1 coordinate 124,466, forward strand.
ATCTTCCCATTGATATTGATGCTAATATTCGCCTTAAGGATGTAGACATTGCAGTTCGTCCCTACGGGTTTAAAAAATCTTTGACTCTAGAAGCTGAGGGAAAAGCAGGATATAATTATAAGTCTAATGAAAATCAACAAGTTAGTTATGATCTTGGGGTTAATCTTCTCAACAGTGATATCAATATAGCAGGGGAAACCAACATTAAAAGTTGGCAAACTCAAGCACAATTAAAGGTGAATCAATTAGGGTTAAGTGAGTTAGTTTCTTTGATCCCTAATTCCCCCGTCACCCTGAACAGTGGAGAAGTAAATGGGGATGTCAGTCTTTCTGTTCCGTCTTTAGAGAAAATAGAAGGAACAACCGGGTTAGGAGAATTTAATATCTCGACGATTGAAGCCAATATTAATTCTATTAAAGAACCGTTAAAAGTTAACTTGAATTTGGACTTTAAAGGAAAAACTGTTCAATTACAAAATACAGAAATTAGTCTAGGCAAATTAGTTACTAAAATTACAGGGGGGATTAATTGGGAACAAGGTTATAATTTAAACATTGATCTTAATCCCGTTTCTTTGAAAAACTTAGTTGATATTGTTCCCCTCAAATTACCGATTAAATTAGGGGGAGGAATTCAAGGAAAGATCAACCTCAATGGGGAGATCAGAAATCCCATCTTAACAGGAACAATTAATAACACAGAATCTTTATTAATCGATAAAGTTCCCATCAAAACCTTTAAGACAAATTTTCAAGCTAATTTAGATCAATTTCTCCTCAAACAAGTTCAAATTATTCCGACGGCTGGCGGAGGAATTACAGCCAAAGGAAAAGTAGAAACCGGCATTCTGAAAGCTATTGAAAAACAACAGGGGATTGATTGGCAAAAAATGCCTTTAGCCTTTGTGTTTGAGGCACAACTTCCCACAGAAAAATTAGCCACTCCTTATTATCAAACCACTCAAAATGTTAGTTTAGGAAATATTGCCGCTAAAGGGGCGATCGGGGGAACATTAGGCAAGCCATCCGGTAAAATACAATGGCAGGCCCCAAACCTCGTTAACGTCTCAGGAGAAGAGGTTTCAGGACAAGGAGAAGTTGCCTTATCCGGACTAAATATACTGTTAAAAGATACGGTTTTACGATCTACCGGGGGAAATATCACCGTTAATGGAGTCGGAGATCTCAAAGAGATGGACTGGCAAACGGTTTTGACAGCTAACGCCTTTTCTCTCGATCCATTTTTAAGGGTTGCTTGTTCGTTTACCACCTGTCCCGATCAAGTCTTTAGTCAGTCGGTGAACCTCAGTAACGCCAATGTCAGGTTATCGGGTTTATTAGATGACTTTGACCTAGCTAAGATAGACGGTAGGGCGAATTTAACCTTGAATATAGATGGTGGGGCGATCGCTGTTAATAGTCGTCTGGCAAAAGGGAATATTAACGCCATAGCTACTGCATCAGGAATTTCTCTAGATCCCTACGTTCCTAATTTAGCGATTCCCGTAATTTTAGGACAAAGTCGCTTTAACCTATCCGGTTCAGTAGATAAACTGTTTGCCAATTCCACCCTAAATATTAACCGTCTTCGAGTTAATGGAAATACCAGGTTAACTGTCGATGGAAGTCCCATCAATGCCACAATAGACTTAGGCAATGGCATCTTACAAACCGTAGCCAGAACCGGTCAAATTCCGATTAATAAAATTGTGCCTAATTTACCGGTTGATGCCAAGTTAATTAGTAGCAATGTCACCTTAACCGGAAATCTAAATTCTCTTCTTGCTTCTTTGGGAAAAGACCTAGACTTTGATAGTTTTACCGCCAATGCTGAGGCACAACTAGCGGTTGAGAACAGTCCAATTAATGTTAGAGGCGGACTAAATAATGGTCGATTAAACGGGTTAGTTAACCTAGGGGAATTATCTCTCAATCGAGTAATTCCGGCTTTACCCATTACAGCCAACTTAACCGGAGGAGATATTAATGTCTCCAGTCAATTAAGCCCCTTACTGTCTACAACCCCCGACCTCAGTAGTGCCGAAGCAACAGCTAATTTACGACTCTCGGCCGCCCAAGGTAATATTAACACCTCCACCCGCTTACGGAATAATCAGTGGACAACAAATATCAATGCAGCCAACCTAAATCCTGCTTTGATTATCGGGCAAATTGCTCCTCAAGTCCCTCCAATCGATATTTCTAACTTAAACGCTAAAATTGACCTTTCAGGAAGTATAGAAGGCATTTTAGAAGGTAGAGAAATTATTCCCGTTCAAATTGAGAATGTAGCTGTTCAAACCGACGGACAAACCTTAAATGCTCAGGGAAATGTTCAATTATCTAATATTCTGACTAACCCTGATATTGCTAACGTCAACCTATCAGTTAATGCCAATTCTAACTTTGATCAATTACCCCTAACTCAATTAATTTCTATTATTCCCCTAGATAAAAAATTCCTTCCCGAAGAACTTAGCTTAGAAGGACAGGGACAATTGACTGGAAAATTAATCGGAAAAAACTTGTTAACTGCCCCCACCGCCCCAGGTAATTTAAGATTATTAGGAGACTTAAGAGTAAGAAATTTAGTCTTCAATGATCGAGTATTTGAATCTGTTTTAACCGGAAAAATTAACGCAACCCTAGGAGAAAATATTGCCCTAAATTTACAAGGAAAACAAGATAAAATCGCGGCAACCTTAACCCCTTGTAGACAACAAAATTGTCTATTTCCCTATCTTCCCGCCTCCTTTGAATTGCGTCAAATTGCAGGAGAAGAACCTCCCATTATTGCCCAAGGAACCTTGCAGGGCGATCGCCTCACTACCAAAATCGAAGCATTGCCTCTAGAATTAGCCAAAATTGCCCCAGGAACTGAATACGGCATCCCTGGCTATATTTCAGGGTTGGTTAACACCCAATTAGAAATCAATACGTCCACCCTTGAAGGACGGGGAACCCTCACCATTGATAGACCTAGGTTAGGATTTATTGAAGCCAAAGAACTCACCGCAGACATCCGATATAAAGATAATGTCGCCTTTTTGCGTAATGCCAGCCTAAAATTAGGACAAAGTAGTTATGATGTGCAAGGATCGCTGAACCTGCAATCACTAGCCCTACAGGGAAAACTAACCGTTGATGATGGTCGAGTAGAAGACCTACTAACCGCCTTAACCGTTACCAACATCGAACGAGTATTAGACCTCATTAAACTCCAACCCCCAGACTATGCTACCGCCGAAGCCATTCCCCCACAATCGGTAGGAAATCCCCAGGGAACCATCGCTGAACAAGTAAACCTATTAGCGGTTATTGATGAAAAAATCCGCCAATTAGCCGCCCTCCGTAAACGAGGAGGAATTCCCACCGAATTAGATATTCGCGGTTCCTTCGATACGAATATTGCCCTAGGGGGAACCTTATTAAACCCCACTGTTAACCTGGCATTCATCGGAAACAATTGGGAATGGCATCCTCAAGCAGCCTTCCCCGACATTGTGCCACCCTTGGGGTTAATTATGCTAGATGAACAATTTATCCCCATTAACCGAATTAACGTTCAAGCCAAATTAGCCAATGGGGCGATCGCTATTGAACCAGCCCAAATACAACTTAAAGAGACGTTGTTAGCATTACAGGGGAATTTTTCCTTACAAAACATCGATGCAGACTGGCGTGTAGAAAAGTTTTCTGTAGATACCATAAGGGACTTTGTTCAACTTCCCGTAGATGTTGGGGGGTTTCTCAATGCGTCGGGAACCTTGAGAGGAACCCCAACTCAACCAGAAATACAAGGACAGTTTGCCTTTTTAGAAGGAGCATTTCAAGGGCGATCGCTAGAAAAAATCATTCAAGGACAGTTTAGCTATCAAGATGATCGGTTCCAACTCGCTACCACTGACGCTTCCTTTGTTTACGCGGCAGTTAATCTTCCCTTTCCCATTACCCCCGACAATGATGCGTTCAACATAGAAGCAAAATTAGGCACAGACGCATTAGAATTAGTCAGCGTGTTAACGGGGGAACAAGTCGTTTTAATTGGCGGAGAAGGGCAAATTAACGCCCAAGTCCAAGGACGAATTGACCTTTCTGAGGGACTAACGGTTAATGACTTAAACGCCCAAGGGAAGGTACTTCTCAACGAAACCGTGTTTCAAAGTGCCGCCTTACCCGAACCTTTAACCGTTAGTGGAGAAATTAACCTCGACGATCAAGCGATCAAAATTCCCCAACTACAAGGAACCTTTGCCCAAAGTACCCTGGCGATCGCCGGAGTCTTACCCTTATTTGAGTCCCAACCCCAACTAGAAAACCCCCTCACCGTTGCCATTGAGAAAGGAACCATTGATTTAGAAGGACTATATCGCGGAGGAATAGAAGGCAGTATCTTTGTTACCGGAAATGCCCTCAAACCCATTGTTGGGGGCGCAGTTCGCTTGGCTGATGGACGGGTATTCATTCCCCAAGCGCAAGGGGCTAGTACGGATTCACCTAACGCCGCATTTACTCAATGGGCGAGAACCCGTCGTCAAGTGGTTGCTTCGACAGCACCTATCCCTTTTATTCCTCAACTACAAGATTTTCGAGTCGTTTTACAAAATTTATCCGTGCAAAGATTGCCCCTATTTCAGTTTGAATTTGGGGGAGATTTAACGGTTAATGGGTCGTTAAATAACCTCACTGCCCTTGAACCAGAAGGAAGTGTTGTTGTCAGTCGAGGACTCATTAATTTCCTTGACACCCGATTTTTTATTGAACGTCGAAACCTTAATCAAATTGTTTTTTATCCAGACAAAGGACTATTAAATCCCGATCTTGATCTACAATTACGGACGATTGTTTCAGAAGTTCCAGATACCTCGAAAAACTTTCGGGCAGCTGATACCAGTGAAATTCCTGATGATAGTTTAAATAAGGTACAACGGATTGATATTAATTTGGCTCTTCAAGGATCTTTAACTCAGTTAATTCCTAGTCTTGGTAAAGATGAATCTGAACTATGTTTGGTCAAAAATCCCCTACAACCCATTCGGACTGAAACCACCTGGACTAAGGCAGAATTAGCCCAGTTAGAAAACTGTTTAACCCTTCTTGCTGAGCAAGGTCAAGGAAACTTTGATGAACAACTTCTGAGTAATCCGGTGATCAACTTAACAAGCAGTCCCCCCCGAAGTCAAGGGGAAATTGTTCGCTTATTAGGAGAACAAATATTCGTTTTAGCTGAAGCATTGCAAGGACAAAGTACCGAGCAGTTAATTCAATTTGGAATTGTTCAGTTAGCCTTACCGATGGTGTTCCAAACCCTTATTTATGATATGGAAACAGCCGTTAGTGAAACCATTGGCAGCACTGATTTTAGGATTGTCCCCTTCTTAGAGACTATTTACGAAGTCGAAGATCAAGGGTTTGTTCGACTCTCGTACGACTATGGGTTTAATGAATTTAGAGTGCGCTATGAAAAACGATTTTAGTAATTTTATAAGTCTATTTAATCTGTTAAAAAGTATTAACTAGGTGGAGATAAATAAACGAAGGTTAGTAGTAAGCTCTTTAGAGCTTAAAAGTGTTGTATAACGAGGGCTGAAGCCCTGACTACAAACTTTTGTCTTTTGACTATAATTATTTACTTATCAGACATAAAGGAAAAGCAAATGAGCAAATTTAAAATTATTTTAGTCAGTCTAGGATTACTATTTATTGGAATTATGTTAACTTTTTCATCTTTAACCTATGAACCCGAATTAGCTAATCATCTTCCCCTTCCCAATTATTATCAACAAAAAGTCTTACATCGTCGTGATGGCATTGGGAAATTTTATTTAGGGAGAGAAATTGCTCAAGTGATGGGACATCAAGAAATTCTTTGGCTAGAACGCCCGACTCGTCAAACAGAAGAACAACCCAATGCCGTCATTGATGCTCTTAATCTTAAGCCAAACGATAGAGTCGCAGATATTGGAGCCGGAACCGGCTACTTTAGTTTTCGTATAGCGCAAAAAGTTCCTCAAGGTCAAGTATTAGCAGTGGATATTCAGCCGTCTATGCTAGATGTTATTGAATTTTTGAGCCAAGAAAATAACATCAACAATGTTAAACCCATATTAGGCAATGAAACGAATCCCAACCTAAAAAATCAAACAATTGATCTCGCTTTAATGGTGGATGCTTATCATGAATTTGCCTATCCTAGGGAAATGATGGAAGAAATCGTCCAAGCACTCTCTCCAAGAGGGAAACTGGTCTTAGTTGAATATCGAAGAGAAAATCCTTTCATTCCTATCAAAACCCTTCACAAAATGACCCAACGCCAAGTTAAAAAGGAAATGAATGCAGTGGGTTTACAATGGATTAAAACTCAAGATTTCTTACCGCAACAACACTATTTCGTTTTTCAAAAATCCGAGACTCAAGGATGAAACAAATTATTTGGAGAACAAACGAAACGGCTGACTTAATGGAGTTCCTGACGTGACCAACTATCAGAGCAACCGTCCGTTAAAAACCTTATTCCATTTCTATCATCAAGACTTCGGTCAGTTAGGATTATCCCTGTTTTTTTACCTGATTAAACATAGTCCAGAATGGCTCCGACCGTTGGTTATCGCTAATGTCATTGATATTATCTCCTCCCCTTCAACCCATTCCCTCCAAGAACTCTGGTTTAATGGAGCTTTATTAAGCTTCACCGTGGTTCAAAACATCCCAACTCATTACTGGCATATTCGCTTTATGAGTTTAGCGACCCGTAAAATGGAGTGGTCTCTCCGCAGAGCATTGGTAGAAAGATTACAAGAACTTTCGATTAGTTTTTACCATGGCAACAGCACTGGCGCGTTACAAGCGAAACTACTTAAAGATGTAGAAGCAATTCAAACCCTCACTAGCCAACTTTTTCAATTATTACCGTCCACTATTTTAACTATTGTGATTGCTTTATGTGTGACAGCTATTCGCGCTCCCGCTTTTTTGCTGTTTTTCGCAGCGACTGTTCCTTTAGCAGTGGTTTTTGTCTATTTTCTCAAAGCTCCCTTGCGTCAACGTAATCAAAAACTGAGACGAGAAGGAGAAGCTCTTTCAGCTTACTTGGTAGAAATGCTGAAACTAATTCCTATCACCCGCGCTCATGGAGCCGAACAGGTAGAAATTGAACGGACTAAACAAAAGTTAACCCAAGTGAAAACAGCCGCCCTGGAAGTCGATTCTATCAATGCCATTGCCAATTCCTCAGCTTGGGTAACCCTCAGACTCTTTAGCTCTTTTTGCTTAATTGGAGCAGCTTTCTGTGCTTATAAAGGTCAATGGGGCATTACCGTTGGTAGTGTTATCCTACTCACAGGTTACTTCGATTCTTTAACCAACTCTGTGATTCAAATTCTGAACGTTCTACCTCAACTGAGTAAGGGATTTGATGCCATTCAATCAGTGGGAGAAATTTTAGAGTGTCAAGAAATCGAAAGGAATAAGCATAAATTAAAGCTGAAAAATGTTGAAGGAATCTTTTCCTTTCAAGGAGTTAGCTTTACTTATCCAGGAACTGATAGACCGGCACTAAAGAATATTTGTCTAGAAGTTCAACCAGGAGAAATCATTGCTTTAGTTGGACCATCAGGCGCAGGAAAATCAACCCTTCTTAATCTTATTATTGGATTTATTCAACCTACTATTGGTCAGATTTTTCTCGACAATAAAGACCTTTCTAAAATTGATTTACGGAGTTATCGCCGCTTTTTATCCATTGTTTCCCAAGAGACTATTCTCTTTCAAGGAACCATCAAAGAAAATTTGCTCTATGGGACAAAAGAAGTAAGTGAAGCAGTATTTTGGCAGTCTCTGAAGGATGCCCATGCTTTAGAATTTATTGAACAATTACCCCAAGGAATTCAGACACTCATTGGAGAAAATGGCGTTAAACTATCTGGAGGACAAAGACAACGATTATCTATTGCCCGTGCCTTGTTACGTCAACCCCGCATTCTTTTACTCGATGAAGCTACATCATCCCTCGATTCAGAAGCCGAATTTTTAATTCAAGAAGCCTTAGAACGTTTAATGTCTCAACGGACTACCTTTGTTGTCGCACATCGTCTGTCTACTATTCGCCAAGCTAACCGAATTATTGTTTTAGACAAGGGAAAAATTGTTGAAATTGGTAACTATAGCCAGCTTGTTAACCAAGGCGGATTGTTTTCTCGACTTCATAGGTTTCAAAAAGATTTACTACCAACCTAGATCAAGAATTTTAAAATGCTAAGTAAGTAGGTATAATTAAAGTAACATAGAAAAGTTCGTAGTCGGGGCTTTAGCCCTAAAACTTAGTTAATAGTAAAGACTTTCTTGATCTAAAGAGCTTACTACAAACCTAGCTGTGTTTTTATCTATCTATTTATCTAAAAAAAAAGACCAATTTAACTTAACTAAAACCGAACCAATATCATATTTTTTTAAAACAGCCAAATATTTAGTTTGTGAATTAAACTAAAAAACGTTATCTTAATTTTTTAAACTGAAAAATGCGTCTAACGATTCAACCTTTTACTGTTAACAAACGATTTCCCCTAACGATTAGTCGGGGAACTACCAAAAAAAATACTAATCTGTGGTTAAAAATTGAAGCAGAAGGAATCGAAGGATGGGGAGAAACTTCTCCTTTTTCAGTAATTAAAAAACAAGGAAAAAATCTTGAAATAATTAAACAAGAATATAAAAAAATTATTCCTGTTTTAGAAAAATTCCATCCTCTACAACGTCAAGAAATTGAAAAGGTTTTAAAAGAGAAAAAAATTAGCTCCTCTGTTTGTGCAGCTATTGATACCGCTTTATATGACTGGTTAGGGAGAAAAGTCAACTTACCCCTATGGAAACTTTGGGGATTAAACCGCGATCGCATCGTTCCCATCTCCGTCACAATTGGCATTAGTTCCCCAGAAAAAGCCCAAGAAAGAGTCAAGAATTGGCTCAATTTTATGGAAGCCAAAATTTTAAAAATAAAGTTAGGAAGTCTCGATGGAATAGAAGCTGATCAAGCTATGTTATTAGCTATCAAAGAAATTGCCCCTAATCATAGTTTAACCGTGGATGCCAATGGGGGATGGACCCTAAATGAAGCTATTAAAATGAGTCAATGGTTAGCCCAACAAGGAGTGATTTATGTAGAACAACCTTTAGCTGTGGGAGAAGAAGGAAACTTACCCCAATTGTCTGAGAGATCGCCCCTGCCGATTTTTGTCGATGAAAGCTGTTTTAATAGTCAAGATATTCCTAAACTTGCCCCTTATATTCATGGCATTAATATTAAACTAATGAAAGCAGGGGGATTAACCGAAATAATGCGAATGGTTGCCATCGCTAAAGCTTGTAATCTACAAATTATGTATGGATGCTATTCTGATAGTAGTTTGGCAAATACTGCCTTATCTCACCTAGCACCTTTGGCTAATTTCCTAGATTTAGATAGTCATTTAAACTTAATAGATGATCCCTTCACCGGAGCAACCTTAAAAGAAGGACGACTGCTCCCTAATAATTTACCAGGATTAGGAGTTCAATATTGTGGGTCTAACGGCTAAAAATAAAGTGGCAATTTTGCTTCATCAAGGAATTAAAGGAACTCATGGGAAAACAGGGTTAGCTTATTTACGCTATGGAGAAACTTCTATTGTTGCCGTTATTGATGATGAATGTGCCGGCCAGTCCCTTAATACGTTAACTGGAATTGATAAAGATATTCCCATTGTTGCCACTGTACAAGACTCCTTAGCTTACCATCCTGATGTATTGTTAATCGGAATTGCTCCGTCTGGAGGGGCGTTACCTGATGCTTGGCAAGCAGAAATTAAACAAGCAGTTGCCGCAGGGTTATCAGTGGTTAATGGGTTACATACCCCCTTAGCCCCTAAATTTGGTTCCTTAAAACCAAGACAATGGATCTGGGATATTCGCCAAGAACCCCCAGGACTGAGTATTGGGACAGGAAAGGCGCGATCGCTATCGTGTCAACGAATTTTAACCGTGGGGACAGATATGTCCGTAGGTAAGATGTCCACCAGTCTCGAATTCCATCGTGCAGCCCAAAAACGGGGAATTAAGTCCAAATTTTTGGGAACTGGCCAAGGGGGAATCATGATTTCTGGCTATGGTATTCCTTTAGATGCAGTGCGGGTTGATTTTGCGGCAGGTGCGGTAGAAAAAATGGTTTTAGAATCAGCCAATGATTATGATCTACTTTGGATAGAAGGTCAAGGTTCCCTCTTACATCCAGGATCTACAGCAACCCTACCTTTAATCCGAGGAAGTCAACCAACCCAATTAATTTTAGTCCATCGATGGGGACAAACTCATATTCAGCACTATCCTCATGTTCCCATTCCTCCTTTACCAGAAGTCATTCACCTTTATGAAACTCTGGCTAATGTGGGGATAACCTCAAATTCAGTCAAAGTTACAGCCATTATCCTCAACACCTACGGCTTAGATAGCCAAACAGCACAACAGGCTATTAAAACGACTCAAAGAGAAACCAGACTTCCTTGTACCGATGTGGTAAGGTTTGGTGCAGAAGATGTACTGCACTACCTCGGTTAATGAGGATCAACCTTGAATCCCTAGTTCCTAATCCCAATCTCTTGTACAATTAGTCTTGACATTTCTAGGCTCTCAAAGCATTTCATGATTTCTAGTAATGATTTTCGGACGGGTACCACCATTGAATTAGATGGGGCAGTATGGCGTGTTGTAGAATTTCTGCACGTTAAACCTGGTAAGGGGTCAGCGTTTGTGCGGACTAAATTAAAAAATGCACAAACCGGAAGCGTGGTAGAACGAACCTTCCGTGCAGGGGAAACCGTCCCCCAAGCTAACTTGGAAAAGCGCACCATGCAACATACCTATAAAGAAGGTGAACAATACGTCTTTATGGATATGCAAACTTTTGAAGAAGCACGCTTAACCCCAGAACAAATGGGAACAGCCGTCAATTACGTCAAAGAAGAAATGGAGGCCGATGTCCTCTTCTGGAACGATCAGGTGTTGGAAGTTCAACTTCCCACATCCGTGATGTTAGAAGTGATCGACACCGATCCAGGGGTTAAAGGCGATACAGCAACCGGTGGCACAAAACCAGCTATCGTTGAAACAGGAGCGCAAGTGATGGTTCCTCTGTTTATTTCCATCGGGGAAAAAATTAAAATAGATACCCGTGATGGCTCCTATTTAGGACGGACATAACTTTAATTACTGAATTTGCCCTGTGTCGGTTGTCAACCTTTAGACAACCGCCCTTCTATTAATTTTACGGGATGGATAATTTGTGTCGATCAACTTCAATGAACTTCGAGAACTGTTAGGGGCGATCGCTCAAACGGATATTACAGAAGTTACCCTAAAAACTGAAACGTTTGAACTGACGGTACGTCGGGGAGGAACTAACACTCCTGTTACTTTAACTCCTTTGGCTTCACCTCCTGTTGTCCCCCCTACTCCTATGGCGGCGGAAACTGCGACCCCACCCCCCTCAACGGAACCCGCTGAACCCCCTGCTCCTTCTCCTATCGATAAAAAGTGGATAGAGATTACTTCCCCCATGGTAGGGACATTCTATCGCGCTCCTGCCCCTGATGAGGCTCCCTTTGTTGAGGTTGGCGATCGCATTAGTAATGGCCAAACGGTTTGTATTATTGAAGCAATGAAGTTAATGAATGAAATTGAAGCAGAAGTGGCTGGAGAAGTAATGGAAATTGCGATCGCCAATGGGGAACCGGTAGAATATGGACAAACTTTAATGTGGATTAATCCTAGCTAATTGTTAAGGAGATTAGAAAACTTTCTATTAGGATAATGGTGACACCATCCTAGTATTTATTCGCCTATCCAGATATTAAGTTATGGCACTTTATCCAGATCCCAATGATCCCTATCCTTTAGACCATTATGATCGCCTCTGCTTTCTGAAAAATATTATTGATAATCCCAATATTATTGTGGGGGATTTTACCTATTATGATGATTTTGAAAACCCTAAAAACTTTGAAAACAATGTTCTTTATCACTTTGACTTTATTGGCGATAAATTAATTATTGGTAAATTTTGTGCGATCGCTAGTGATGTTAAATTTATCATGAATGGTGCTAATCACCCTCTGAATTACTTTACTACCTATCCTTTTAGTATTTTTGGTCATGCTTGGGAAAATACCATGTCTGTTTCTGGTACGTCCAAAGGAGATACGGTTATTGGTAATGATGTTTGGTTAGGCTATAATGCGTTAATTATGCCAGGCATTAAGGTTGGTCATGGGGCAATTATTGCCGCTAATTCGATAGTCACAAAAAATGTTGATCCCTATACTATTGTTGGTGGAAACCCCGCTAAATTAATCAAAAAACGCTTTGAAGATGAGGTTATTAATTTACTATTAGAACTTCAATGGTGGAATTGGTCAATTGAAAAAATAACTGATAGTATTAGGATACTTTGTAGTAACAATCTAGAAAAATTAGAAACGTTATTTATTAACTAAACATTTGCTCATATAGGAGAGAGATTAAAGGAGTTTTTGAGCGAATCTGGCGATCGCTTAGTTAATATTTTCTGATCGGGTTCACAAACAAGACGAACCCCTAATATGAACTTTGATCTAGCAAATCAGTATCAATTAAATCCTACAAATATTGCTCTAACGCTGTTATTAACTTTTGAAGGTGATCTTGTGTATGAGTAGCCATCACTGAAAAACGAAGGCGACTCGTGGGAACGGTTGGGGGTCTAATGGCAGGGACAAAAATCCCTTTTGTTCTCAGCGTATCAGCTAGTGTTAACGCTTGTTGAGCATTTTCTAACCCTAAACAGAGAATGGCAGAATCTGAATCAAATACATTAAACTTAGTCAAGTTTTCCTTAACAAAAGTTACATTATTCCATAATTGCTGACGAAGATGGGGATCATTATCAATTATTTTGATAGCTTCTAAAGCTGCTGCGGTATCCCCAGGAGATAGCCCTGTGGTATAAATCCAAGTCGGGGCGCGGTTTCTTAAAAAGTCAATGACTAGAGTTGAACCAGCTACATATCCTCCCAAACTTCCTAATGCTTTACTCAAGGTTCCGATGGCAATTAACTCCTCTCCATTACAGCCAAAATATTCCACACAACCCCCTCCATTTTCCCCCATCACTCCTGTCGCATGGGCTTCATCTACTAACACCATACAATTAAATGTCTTAGCAAGGGATGATATTTGAGGAAGAGGACAAGCATCTCCATCCATACTAAAAATACTATCACTGATGATTAGACAACGGCGATACTTTTGACGGTGTTCCTGAAGTTTTTGATATAAGTCTTCAACATTACTATGCTCATATTCTATGATATTTGCCTTACTTAGTTTTGCGCCATTTTTTAAACTAGAATGATTATATTGATCAGCTAAAATCAAGTCTTTATTGCTAACTAAAGCCGTGATAGTTCCTAGATTCGCTAAATAGCCAGAACTAAAAACTAAGGCATCTTCCGTTTGTTTTAGGGAGGCGATCGCCTTTTCTAAATCTCGATGTAGTTCTCGATGTCCACTTAATAAACGAGATCCCGTACTTCCTGTCCCCCATTCTTTAGTAGCTGCCATAGCTGCTTTAATTAATCTGGGATCTCCTGCTAATCCTAAATAATCATTACTAGCAAAATTAATCAGGGTTTGTCCGTTTATTTTAATAGTCGCCCCAGGAAGACTGGTGATAGGAGTAACGAAACGATACCAATTCGCTTTATGAATAGTTTTTAAGGATGTTTCAATCCATTGATAAGGGTTAGATGGTGATGGCATTTTTGAGAAAATGTTAAGGTTTATTATATATTTTTTTTATAATTGTTTAACTTACATTATTTAAAATTCATGAAAGATTAAACTAAATACAACACTGATTTTTTAGATAACAAGATATACTAAAAGAACCATTGAGGGATGCCTTTAAAATTTAGACAAGAGAAATAAATTGTTAAGATAAAAATACAATGACAATTGCTAATATTTTACGAACGCTTAACGGTTGGACAGTGAGTCTGTGTCAACTCTTGGCACTTATGGTTATTTTAATGGGAATTACTAAAGCATTAATTATTTACTGCCAAAATGTTTTTACTAATTCGCAAACGGCTGTAGCTTTCCAAAAAAGCCGTCTAGAAATGGGATACTCGTTTTCTCTGGGATTAGGCTTTCTGATTGGTGCTAGTATCTTAAGAACCACTCTAGCTCCTAGTTGGAATGATATTGGTCAATTAGGCGCAATTATTGCCCTTAGGACGATTCTAAATTATCTGTTACTCCAAGCCATCACCCCAAGAACTCACCCTGAATAAGAAAAATTTTGGATAGACACAGAGGAAATCTCTAAGCTAAACTGGTAACGAGTTTATATAAACTCATATTTAAGTTCAGTTGTCAAGAGCAGTGAGTATAATGATGAGCAAACAAGGAGGACAAATCCAGCCAATTCGATCGCTAGAAGATGCCCTTAACCGTTGTCAGACATTAGGAATGCGAGTCAGTCGTCAACGTCGCTTCATCCTAGAATTACTTTGGGAAGCCAAAGAACATCTGTCCGCTAGGGAGATTTACGACTATCTAAATCAAGAAGGCAAAAATATAGGCCATACGTCGGTGTATCAAAACCTAGAGGCGCTTTCAAACCAAGGAATTATTGAATGTGTTGAACGGTGTGACGGCAGATTGTACGGTCATATTAGCGACTCCCACAGTCATGTTAACTGCCTGGATACGCGGCAAATCATGGACATTCATTTAGAATTACCCCCAGAATTACTTGAAAAAGTCGAACAGCAAACGGGGATAAAAATAACCGACTATCGAATCGATTTTTTTGGGTATCAGCAATCAGACAAACCTAGACTAAACTAAAGATAGTGTTATCATTCTTACCCCAAGCATCGTGAGCGATCGCCCGATTAATCTCCTACTTATTGATAATGATGCTATTTTCCGCTTAGGACTCTCAAATGTCTTAAGTAACTATTCAGATTTTCGTGTTGTCGTTCAAACAGACTTTTCCCAACCTATCCGAGAAACCCTAGACGAAGAGCAATCTATCGATTTAATTATCTTAGACCCTGATATCCCCAATAATGCCTCACAGGGGTGGAAATTTCTCGAGGAACTTAAACAAACCTATCCCACCGTTAAACGATGCTTGTTAACTCATTTAACGGACCCGTTGCCACTACAAACGGCTAAACAAGCTGGTGTTGAAGGTTATTGCCTAAAAGGGATCACCATAGAAGAGTTGATCGACCAACTCCGACAAATTGCTCAAGGCCAGACAGTTTGGCCGACTCTGGCTATTCCGTCGGTTGATGTCAGCCGAAAAAAACCTAAATCTCCTCAGCCATGGCTCTTACAGGGCAAACAATCAGGGTTAAAACAAATTAATGACACCATTGCTCAAATTAACCTGCGGCTCAACCAGAGCCAATTATCGTGGGTTGACAAGGAATTTTGGAAAGGGAGAAAGCGAGAATTATTAGCCGCAAAATGGTTAGTGAACCAATTAATTCCCGTCGATGTTATTATCGTTGCCCCACCTCCAGATTCAACGCTTTCCTCAAAAGAACTCGAAAATCGGATTAATCTGTCTATATACTTGGCTGAGTCCTTAGCAACCATTCCAGGATTCAAATCACCCAATAGCCTAGAAATTGCGAAAAATACCCTGGAAAAATCAGCGATTAACTCCAAAAATTTAACGTCAACTCCCTTGGAAATAGATATTCTTCAACCTGATAAAAGACAGGAATTAATCACCATTGTTATTCATCAATTTGGGAGAAGCTTAGAAGACTTAAAATTCATTAAAGCCGATGCCCCAGAGTTACCAAAAGATACCGGCACAATTACCCAGAGAATTTGGCAGGAATCAGCGATTAATTTCTTGGGAAAATATTGCGTATTGCCCCCAAAGATAACCTTAGAAGATCTAGAAAATATTGTCGATGACTATACCAGTTTAGTAGAAGAAGAAATCCTGGAACAAATTCCCTTTATAGATGAATTACTAAAATATTTACTGTTCGAGCAAAACCTGATGGTTGAAGGGGTTTTGTATCGTCCTCAAAGCCCTGAAGCTCGCCATAAAGCTGAGATTTTTCTTGATAATTTTATTATTCAAGTTGCCAATGGAATTGTATCTTTGATTTTAAATAACTTTTCAGAAATTGAAACAATTAAAGAAAAATTATATTTAGAAAAAATGATATCTTCTCGGGAAATTGCCAAATTTCGGAACAACTTATCCTGGGTTTATCGTCAAGAACAATATTGGGAAGAACCACGCAATATTTTTGAAAGTAAATACCGCCTATTATTTTGGAGTGAAAAAGGAATTGAAGCCACCTTTATTCATGCCCCGCGACAAGATGAACTTAAACAACTTAAAGGAATTCCTTGGGCAGTTACCATTATCTTAGAATCCCGTGATGCCTTTGCTCCCCCATTACGTTCTGTGGTCGGATTAATTGGTCATGGCTTAGTGTATTTACTGACTCAAGTTATTGGTAGAGGATTAGGATTAATCGGTCGTGGCATCATTCAAGGAATTGGCAATAGTTTGGGGGAGAGGGGGAGAGGGGGAGAAGGCTTTGGCCGTGAGCGTCAGCCGAACGGGGAAAGAGGGAGATAGACTGTATGTTAACTAGCTAAATGTTAGCCAGCTAAAGACTTGCAGGTTGTTTCCCTGTCACTTCCCCAACATCATCGTCCATAATAAAAATAAGCGTGACTTCTCGACAAAACTTGGTTATGAAAAACTGTTCTAAGCTGACCTCAGAGCAAAATCCAACGCAACAAACTATGACAAAGAACGATCCAAAAACCTCAAAAGCTAAACAACCACAGAAAAATGAACGCGCCTTAAAGGGGTGGGGTCAGCTTGTCATCGGTTGGATGCTCATTCAGTCTCTACTAATTTCTACGCCAAGTTTGTCCCAAACCAAAACCGAAACCAAAACCGACAAAATTAGCTATAGCCAATTAATTCAGGACATAGAATCTGATCGAGTAGCCAAAGTAGAAATTGATCCTAAAGGACAAACAGCTAAAGTTACGCTCAAAGGGCAAGGAGAAGACGAAAAACCGCAAGAAATTCCGATTTTTAAGAGTAACCTCAATGGAGAATTAATTACCAAGCTCAGAGATAATCAAGTCCCCTTTGAGATTAGTCCTTCCGCGGATAACTCAGCCGCCATTGGCTTAGTGACCAATTTAATCGTTCTTTTTCTATTATTTGCCATTTTTCTAGCAATTTTACGACGTTCAGCCGGGGCCTCTGGTCAAGCAATGAACTTTGGCAAATCTCGCGCCCGTTTTCAAATGGAAGCCAAAACAGGAATTACCTTTGATGCGGTAGCTGGTATTGATGAAGCCAAAGAAGAATTACAGGAAGTGGTAACGTTCCTCAAGCAACCCGAAAAATTTACCGCTATTGGGGCGAAAATCCCTAAAGGCGTGTTATTAGTAGGACCACCTGGAACCGGAAAAACCCTGTTAGCTAAAGCCATTGCCGGAGAAGCCGGGGTTCCTTTTTTTAGTATTTCTGGATCAGAATTCGTGGAGATGTTCGTCGGTGTCGGGGCTTCACGGGTACGAGATTTATTCAAAAAAGCCAAAGAAAACGCCCCTTGTCTGATCTTTATCGATGAAATTGATGCAGTCGGTCGTCAACGAGGAGTAGGTTATGGAGGCGGAAATGATGAACGGGAACAAACCCTGAACCAATTATTGACAGAAATGGATGGATTTGAAGGGAATCGAGGAATTATCGTAATCGCAGCCACCAACCGCCCCGATGTCCTTGATAAAGCCTTAATGCGCCCTGGAAGGTTTGATCGTCAGGTGATTGTGGATTATCCTGACCTCAAAGGTCGTCAAGGAATTTTAGAAGTTCACGCCAGAGATAAAAAAGTAGATGAAGAGGTTTCTTTAGAAGCGATCGCCCGACGGACTCCCGGGTTTACGGGGGCAGATTTAGCCAATGTTCTCAACGAAGCGGCTATTTTTACCGCCCGCAGACGCAAACAAGCCATTACCATGACAGAAATTAACGATGCGATAGATCGGGTGGTAGCAGGAATGGAAGGAACCCCCTTAGTCGATAGCAAGAGTAAACGGTTAATTGCCTACCATGAAATTGGTCATGCGATCGTCGGAACCTTATGCGGTGGCCATGATCCCGTGGAGAAAGTCACCCTAATTCCCAGAGGACAGGCGAAAGGGTTAACCTGGTTTACCCCAGACGAAGAATATGGACTCACTACCAGAAACCAATTATTAGCCAGAATTGCTGGTTTATTGGGAGGTAGGGCTGCTGAAGAAATGATTTTTGGTGAAGATGAAGTAACCACTGGGGCAGGAAATGATATCGAAAAAGTGACCTATTTAGCCCGACAAATGGTGACTCGTTTCGGAATGTCTGAGTTAGGATTAGTAGCCTTAGAAAATGATAATCACGATGAATCTGATTATTCTCAAGAAATTGCCAGCAAAATCGACCATCAAGTACGATATATTGTGGATTATTGCCATGATAAAGCCCAAAAAATTATACAAGAAAACCGTAATGCCATTGATCGCTTGGTAGACCTGTTAATTGATCAAGAAACCATAGAAGGAGAAGAATTTCGCCAATTATTAGAAGAATTTAAGATATCAGTTGAGCAGCCCTTAGTGATTTCCCGTTAAACTGTTGTAAAATTCTGAAATTTTCTAGTTTTTTGAGTCAGCATTATGGTTTAATTAACAATCATAAGACTGATTGTCTGAGTTCGACCTAAGATTAGTTAAACTATGACCTCTCAATTGAAAGTTTTTAAACCTTCTGGTATTCTAGACGGAACCCAAGCCGATAGTTTTCGTGAAGAAATTGTTTCTTTGGTTAAAGCCAATACCGAGATAATTCTTATTGATTTTTCTGATGTTACTTTCATGGATAGTGTCGGTTTGGGAGCATTAGTAATGTGTCTAAAAACTGTAAGAAGTTCAGGCACTAAGTTATTTCTCTGCTCGATTAATGAACAAATTAAAATTCTATTTGAATTAACCAGTATGGACCGAGTTTTTGAAATATTTTCTAGCCAGGAAGAATTAGAGAAAAAAATAAATCAATAATTTAAAACAATAATAAAACCCAAAAAATAAACTTGTTTTGAGTTATAAAAAATCAACTTGAATAATTGACAAGTCATCATCAAATTGCTCATTAGCATGATGGGATTTTAGAGAAGATAACAAAAGATCTAAATTTCGTTGATGCTCAAGTTTATGGTACTTTAAAAGTTCTAAAAATTTATTCAGTCCAAAAATACAGCCATCTGCTTCTTTAATTTCATAGATACCATCACTGAATAAGTAAAGACTAGAGCCACAATTAAGGTGTATAGATTGATCAATATAACGAGCCTCTAAAAACATCCCAATGGGAAAACCAATTGTTTTTAAATGTTTTTCGGCTGTCAGTTGGTTATTTTTTGTTTCTAATAAAACTGCCGGAGGATGACCAGCACTAGAGTAAACGAGATGACGAGTTTTAGCATTATACACACCATACCAAATGGTAAAATATTTATCGTTTTGCTCGGTCATTTGAAAGCAACAATTAAGACCTGCTAAGACATTACTTGGCTGATAATAATTAACCCAATTCAAATCCTTAGATCGCAGTAACTTAATGACTGATAAGGAAGGTAAAGCAGCCCTGAGACCGTGACCAGCAACATCTAAAAGATAAATAGCTAAATGATTCTCATCTAACCAAAAATAATCAAATCCGTCTCCCCCAAGTTGACGAGAAGGAACAAAACGAGCATCAATTTGAAAAGAAAATTCAGATAAAGGTTTCGGTAAAATTGAACTAACATATTCAGCCGCTTCCGCTAATTCAGCTTCTAACAATTGTTTTTGTTCTTTTAAATCCTGACTTAATTGATGAAGTCTTAAGCCTGAGCGTACCCTAGCAATTAGCTCATTCATTTCGATGGGTTTACACAGAAAATCATCGGCCCCGGCATCTAATCCTTTGATGCGAGCTTCTATAGAGTCCAAGGCGGTAAGTAAAATAAAAAAGGTTGTGGACAATTCCGGTATGGTTTTTACTTGAGAACAAACGTCAAGGCCATTCAAGCCGGGCATAACCCAATCACAGATAATCATCGCTGGAGTGAGTTGCTGAGCTTTTACCAAGCCATCTTCACCATTGCTTGCACAAATAACCTTATAACCACAGCGGCTTAATGTGCGTTTTAGTAACAGGCAAGTGGATTGATCATCATCAATAACAAGGATTGAAGGCATAGTCTATTCTAATAAGGGGGGAAAGGGTAAAAATTCTCAAAATGATCCTTAAAAAGGGGTCATGGAAAGATGAATACTAAGTTGAACTAAAGGTGTTAGCAATGACCGGGTGAGATCAAGATTAATTACGGACATTTGAGAAGACAGTGAGATAATTAAAATGAGTATAGACAAAATCCTAGTATACTGAAAATGTTCAATATAAATACATAGTTATCATTCGTTGATGACGTTCTAAATGTTCTAGGTTATCAATTTTTGCTATTTAAAAATTCTTTGTATCAGAGTAAATTCCCCAGGATAAATACCTCCTTGGTTGAGAATAAAACTCGTTCTTAGCTAATAATTTTCGACTTTGCTGATTAAACGAGAGGTTTTGGAGCATTGAATGTCCTTAAACAGATTTCCTTTGAAATCCCCACTAACCTAAAAGTCTTAGAGCAAGTATTAGAGAATTTTAACCAGCTTAATCAACCTTGGATTGCTCAAAAAGACTGGTTAGAGTGTAAATTAGCCTTAGCAGAAGGATTTACCAATGCGGTTCGTCATGCTCACAGTAATTTTCCCCCAGAGACTCCCATTAAAATAGACATTACACTGAACCAGCAAAGTTTGGAAATCCGAATTATTGATTGCGGCCCGCCGTTTGATCTTAAAGGATTTCTTCAAGATACTCAAAATAGAGACCATCAGCTTTCTAGTCACGGTCAAGGTCTTCCTATCCTACAAAAAATTTCAGACCATTTAAGTTATTGTCGCATTGATGATCATCACAATTGTTTATTGATTGTCAAGAAATTTTCTACCCCTGACTCCAACTTAAATTAAATTTTTATCAAACATATAGATAAATGTCTATCCTATCTTTTATCGTTAGCTGTGAATGGCTTTCTAGCCAATTAACTAATTCTAAAATTGTTATTATTGATTGTCGTTTTCGACTAGGACAACCAGACTGGGGATATCAAGCTTATCAATCAAGTCACATCCCAGGAGCTTATTATCTCAATTTAGATCAAGATTTATCATCCCCTGTTGCTACTCATGGGGGACGGCATCCTTTCCCCCATCTCCCTAGCTTGGCTGAAAAATTAGGGGCTATGGGCATTATCCTAGGAGAAACTCTCGTGGTGGCTTATGACGATCTGAGATTCGCTTTTGCCGCCCGTCTTTGGTGGTTATTGCGTTATTTAGGTCATGACAAGGTGGCTTTACTTGATGGGGGGTGGCACTCTTGGCAAAAACAAGGTTATCCCCTCAGTGATCAGCTTTCTCAACCGCGATCAGGAAACTTTGAGCCTTCACCTCATGCTGATTGGATTATTGATATTGAAGGGGTTAAAAGCCGTAAGTTCTTACCATCGGTTATTTTGATTGATTCACGCGATCGCGATCGCTATCGAGGAGAACATGAACCCATTGATCCCATTGCCGGCCATATTGAGGGGGCAGTTAATTCTCCCTGGAAGGAAGTTACTAACGATCAAGGTTATTTATTACCTTTGGTTGACCAAAAACGTCTGTGGCAAGATTATCAACAAGCAGAAGAAATTATTGTTTATTGTGGGTCTGGAGTAACTGCTTGTGTTAACCTATTTTCTTTGGCTTTAGTGGGCATTCCTAACACAAAATTATATCCAGGGGGCTGGAGTGACTGGTGTTCTTACTTAGTTTAATGGTAATCATTGGAGATTATGTCTCTCAGGTTTCTCTCATCAGTTAAAGACCTTGGATTGACTGAAAATCCTGATTCAGAGTAATTTTTACGGTTGACTTGTGCCTTAAAGACTTTTCGCTTCAAGCTTAAATCCCTGTCTCAACAAAGGGGGAAACTTTTAAGGTAAAATTTTAATTAAGTAAAATTGCTAAACTAGACTATTAAGCTAAAAAATTACCTTTTATTTCTAAATTATCTTAGGTTTTAATTTTATGGATGCTACAAATATTTGTATCTGTCAGAAAGAGCGTGTTTCTATATTTGTTGATGGAAATAATATGTTTTATGCCCAACAAAAAAATAGTTGGTTCTTCGATCCCAAAAGAGTTTTAGAATATTTTACTAAAGATCCTATCGTTAGTTTAGTCAATGCTTTTTGGTACACTGGCTTAAAAGATTCTCAGGATCAAAGAGGTTTTCGAGATGCATTAATCAGTTTGGGATATACGGTAAGAACTAAAATTCTTAAGGAATATTATGATGACACATCAGGTCGTTATTCACAAAAAGCTAATCTTGATATTGAAATTGTAGTTGATATGTTTAATACAGTCGATCAATATGATCGAGTAATTCTTTTTAGTGGAGATGGAGATTTTGAACGAGCGATTGAACTATTACGTTCTAAGAGTACCCACATTACTGTTGTCTCAACTGAGGGAATGATTGCTAGGGAATTGCGAAATGCCACTGATCGCTATATCGATCTCAATGACATTCGCCACGATATTGAAAAAGTTGAGCTTTGAACGCAGCAAATTTTCAGGGGGGGACTTTAATTTAAGTCCCTTGTCCCCCATCTTAGTTATATCGCTTCAAGATCGCTTTCTCCGGTGCGAATGCGGATAATTTGATCCACAGGAGAGACAAAAATTTTCCCGTCTCCAATTTCTCCTGTGCGGGCTGCGGCAACCAATTTTTCGATCACCATCTCCACCTGAGAATCTTCAACGACAATTTCTATCTTGAGTTTTTGCAGAAACTCTACTGTGTATTCTGACCCGCGATACCGTTCAGTTTGACCTTTTTGTCGCCCAAACCCTCGTACCTCCGAAACTGTCATCCCGACAATTCCTGCATTGACGAGGGCTATTTTAACTTCGTCCAATTTAAAAGGGCGAATGATCGCTTCTACTTTTCTCAAATTGGTTACTCCTATAAAATATATCTGTTCGCTTCTAGTTATAATGCCAGTTACTAGGGTTATATCATCTTAGATCCGAAAATTTTTCTAAAAGCTCGTCTGTTGAAGATTGAGCTTGTTCTTCTAACCACTGTCCAATAAACTCAGGTAAGGGAACTCTCTGCCTTGTGTTAGGGTGAATACAAACGTGGGTAGTTTTAGCCTTAGCAACGCAGATATCAGGGCTAGAAGACACCCAGACACGATAGATGATCTCAAACTTTGTTTCCTTTAAAGGAATGGGGGTCAAAGAAATAATAAGGCGATCGCCACAAAAGAGGGGGTGAAAAAAATCGATTTCGCCATGAACAATGGGAATGGCTATCTCTGGGTTACTTACCAAGGTTTTGAAGTCTATTTCGGCAGCTTCTAGGGATGCTTCGTAGGCTTCATGACAGATTGATAATAGAGACGCGAAATAAACGACTCCCGCCGCATCGGTATCAGATAAATGGATTTTTCGCTCATAAATATTCATGAAGTCTTTTCTGGTCGTCTTTCGTTCGAGGGTTTCATCCATGACCATAGTATTCTATAGCAATCCTCAATGATAGATAATACATTTCCTATTCCCTATCAACCATTAACTATTAACTGTTAACTATTCCCTATTAACTATTAACTATGATGACCCATCAACTTAACCATCCTATTGTTGAACAGAGTTTTGCTATTATTGATGGTGAAATTGGGGAACATAATCTCAATCAATTGGAGTATGCGATCGCTCGTCGGGTTATTCATGCTACAGCCGATTTTGAGTTTATTAATTTGCTTAAATTTAGTCCTGATGCAATTAGCCAAGGGATCAATTCTTTACAAGCTAAAATCCCTATTGTTACTGATGTCACTATGGTGAAACAAGGGATTACTACTTTAGTGAATAAAACCTTTAAAAATCCTATTATTACTGCTATAGAACAAGGGGGGGATTCTCTCCCTGGAAAAACCCGTACTGAAACCGGATTATTAAAATGTTTTGACCAATATCCTAATGCTATTTATGTGATTGGAAATGCGCCCACTGCGTTAATAGCTTTATGTCAAAAATCATCAATGTCTAACCTTAAACCCAGTTTGATTATTGGCTGCCCTGTGGGGTTTGTTTCTGTAGTAGACTCAAAACAAATATTAGCTAGAATGATGATTCCTCAAATTAGAGTTGAAGGTCGTAAAGGCGGGTCGCCTGTTGCATCTGCTATTCTTAATGCGTTGTTGGTATTGGCCTATGAACAATAAGATAAGTGGACATAATTAAACATAAAAAAGTTCGTACTTCGGCTTTATTTCAAAACTTTTAGGCTCTAAAGAGGTTACTCAAAAACTTTAAAATAAACACCAAAAACAGTATGATTAAAGTGGTAGGAATTGGGTTAGACGGGGCAATAGGATTAAGTCAAAATGTTCAAGATTTTATTAATCAATCTACCTTGTTAGTGGGAAGTGAACGTCATTTAAGTTATTTTAATAGCCATCCTGCTGAAAAAATAGTTATCAAGAATTTTAGTCACTCAATTGAACAAATTAATCAAGCCAAGAAAACCCATAAAAATATTGTTATTTTAGTAACTGGTGATCCGTTATTTTTTGGGTTGGGAAGATTATTATTAGAATATTTTAGCTCAGAAGAATTAGAATTTTATCCCCATTTTAGTTGTGTTCAATTAGCGTTTAATCGTCTCAAAGTTCCCTGGCAAGATGCTAAAATAGTGAGTGGTCATGGTCGAGAATTAGATGAATTAACTACTCTTTTAAAACAGGGAGTTGAAAAAATTGCTATTTTAACGGATAAAAACAATAATCCATCAGCGATCTCCCGTCTTTATCTTAGTTTAAATTTACCTGATGATTATGACTTTTGGGTGTGTGAAAATTTAGGAGATAATACCGAGAAAATACAAAGATTTTCGGGTCAAGAGTTAGCCAAGAAGAATGCCAAAAATTTTGCTTCTCTTAATGTTGTTATTTTATTGCAAAACTCCAAGAATAATCTTTCAACAATAGATAATAATAAACTACCATTATTGGGATTACCAGATCATCTATTTTTGACCTTTCAAGATCGTCCAGGTTTAATTACCAAACGAGAAATTCGCATTAATATTTTAGGAGAATTAGCATTACAAAATCAACAAGTTGTTTGGGATATTGGCGCAGGAACAGGTTCCGTATCCATTGAAATTGCTAGATTATGTCCTGATTCCCAAATATATGCCCTAGAAAAAACGGCAATAGGAATTATATTAATCAAAAAAAATTGTCAACGTTTCAATATCTTGAATATTATCCCCGTTCCTGGAAAAGCCCCTGATAGTTTAACCAATTTACCCCAACCCCATCGCATTTTCATTGGAGGCAGTGGTGGAAACATCATTTCAATTTTAGAAGTCTGTAAAGAAAAGTTAGCTAATGATGGGATATTGGTTATGGCATTAGCAACCCTAGAAAATTTAGCCATCAGTATCGACTGGTTTAAAGAAAAGTCTTGGGATTATCGACTATTAAACGTACAGATTTCTCAGTCTGTCTCTATCGTCAATTTAACACGCTTTTCTCCATTAAACCCAGTAATATTACTGCGAGCAACTCCCATGAATAGAGGGGAAGAGGGCTTCGACTGTCCCTCAGCCGAAGGGAGAGGGGGAAATCTTTAATTTCTATCTATTTCCTGACTAAACAGTCACTTTGGTTTTCCTTAAGCAACTAAAGTCGATTAAAGTTTAGGATAGGTTAAGCCCAAAGGAATCTTTCAATTACTGATAATGAGACAACTGCACAACGCCTTTACATTATTTCTGAGTTTGCTGGTAGAAGCCTTTCCCTTTCTGCTGTTGGGGGTACTATTGTCAAGTTCTTTACTGCTGTTGATCGATGAAGGAAAATTGATCAAAACCTTGCCGAAAAACCCCTTTTTAGGGGCATTAGCTGGCAGTTGTGTGGGGTTTTTATTTCCAGTATGCGAATGTGGTAACGTCCCGGTCGCCCGACGACTGTTAATGCAGGGACTTCCCACCTCAGCAGCCATCGGGTTTTTACTCGCTGCCCCCACCATTAACCCGATTGTGGTCTGGTCAACCTGGGTAGCCTTTCGGGGTCAGCCAGAAATCGTTGTCTTTCGGGTGGTGTTTTCCTTAGCGATCGCTGTCACTATGGGTTGTATTTTCAGCGTCCAAAAAGATCCTCGCCCTTTCTTACAACCCTTTTTAGCCCAAAGAGTTACGAGGTTACGTTATCAACCCCAGAAACAGAATTTTTCATCCCAAGGGCGTAGCAATGATAGTCCTCTATTATTACAGTCAGGAACCTTTTTACTCGATAAACCCGGAAAACCGCTATCAATGGAGGGAATGGCCGCGTCTACCCTAACCCTATCAACCACAGACTCTCGAGTATGGACCCAAAGATTAAAGCTAGTGATAGAGAATGTGGTACAAGAATTAAGGGAATTAGGCGGAATGTTGATTCTAGGAAGTGCGATCGCCGCCGGCTTACAGGTGTTTGTCCCCCGCGAAATTATTCTTAATTTGGGGCAAGGAACCATTAGCTCTATCATCGCTATGATGGTCTTAGCAGCAGTTGTCTCTATTTGTTCAACGGTAGACTCCTTTTTTGCCCTTTCCTTTGCTTCTACCTTTACCACCAGTTCTTTACTGGCGTTTTTGGTGTTTGGTCCGATGATTGACATTAAAGCGATCGGCTTGATGCTCTCTATATTCAAACCCAGAATGCTAATTTATTTATTTGCCTTAGTTGGTCAATTAACCTTTATCTTAGCCTTGTGTCATAGCTATTTCTTCTAAGATAAAAGCTGTGTGTAATGAGGTGATACTAATATACGAATGGCTTTTCTTTCAAGATTACAACCCTCCTTAATCCTAAAACGTCTCCTCCCAGGATTAGATGTACTGGCCTTGTTAGGTTGGGCAATATTATTGTTTAAATATTGGGTAACGGGTCAGTTAAAGTTATTGATTCATCCTAATTATTTTGGGTTAGTTTTTGTTACCAGCATCATCCTATTCGTGTTAACTGGCGTGAAAGGGTGGCAATGGTTCAAAACCTTACGGCGAAAATCTATGACCTCAGAAGAGTTTGAGGCGGTTCAACATATTACCTTATTTCCTCCTGGGTGGGGCAGTGGCTTGTTAATTGTGACGGCGATCGCTGGATTAATAATTCCCCCAACCATTTTTGACAGTCAAATGGCATTACAACGGGGAATTTCTGAGTCTTTACCTATTACCCAAACCCAAACCCAAACCTTTCGGGCTACCATAAAACCTGAAGAGCGATCGCTCATAGAATGGATTCGTACTTTGAATGCTTATCCTGAACCGGATGCTTATGAAGGACAAAAAGCTAAGGTGACCGGATTTGTTGTTCATTCCCCCGTACTCCCGGAAAACTATATTTTTTTGAGTCGTTTTATTATTACTTGTTGTGCGGTGGATGCTTATCCTGTCGGATTACCGGTGAAATTAGAAGGCGATCGCAGTGCCTATCCCCCCGATACTTGGTTGGAAGTAGAAGCACAAATGATGACAGAAACTCTTAAAATTGATACCCAAACCATGCAAGAAACCCCTACCGAAAAACGACAGTTGGTGTTAGATGCTAAGTCAATTAAAATCATTCCGACTCCTGATGATCCTTATGGATACTAACTTCTGATAATCATTAATCAACTGTAATCACATAAAAACTTCAATCATTCGGGACATCTCACTTATGACTATGCCAACAGGTAAATTACTTCTACACCCCATTGATAAAATTTCCCTATTTCTCATCGCAATTTTTATGGTTGTCATAGGCGGTTTGATCATAGGGGATAAAACCTGTGGTAGTGAATGTTTCTTGAGGAAAGGCCCTCGAATCAAAAGCTTTAGTTGGCAAAATCAGCACATTGGGGCAAAAGATCAAGCGTTTATTTTAACTTTTGATCGCCCTATGGATACAGCTAGTGTAGAAGCTAATTTAGTGATTGATCCTCCTCTTCCTGGTAAATTTAGCTGGGCTGGACGAAGACTAGCTTATACCTTAGAAAAACCTGCCCCTTACGGACAAACTTATCAAGTTCAACTGTCTGAAGCGAGGGAACGGTTTAGGCAACAAGGAAAACCGGGGGAAGTGATGGAACCGTTTGTGGGAGAGTTTCAAAGCCGCGATCGCGCTTTAGCTTATATTGGAACCCAAGGGGAAGAACAAGGACGACTGGTTATTTACAATTTAACCCAACAAATTAAACGGATTTTAACCCCTGATGATTTGGTGGTTATGGATTTTGAATTTTATCCCCAAGGCGATCTCCTTCTTTTTTCGGCTGCACCCCAGGGAAGAGGCATTGATGGGTTACGGGAATTGCAATTGTATACGGTGACAACAGGCATTAATAATGGGGTAGATAACCCAACGGCTAACCCACCAGGAAAAGTACAACTGGTACTTGATAATGAAGACTATCAAAACAACCA
This sequence comes from unicellular cyanobacterium SU2, assembly GCA_002110465.1. GTDB lineage: Bacteria > Cyanobacteriota > Cyanobacteriia > Cyanobacteriales > Microcystaceae > Rippkaea. The sequence goes on from NEED01000082.1 coordinate 153,195, forward strand.
ATTTGATTTATCAGATAATGGGGAAATTATTGTATTACAACGGGTTAATCGCAACAATCCGGCTGATTTTGACCTGTGGATGCTCAAATCTGGAGACAAACCAGAACGGTTGAAGGTGACGGGGGGCGAGTTTTCAATTACCCCTGATAGTCAAACTTTAGCAGTTGCTAGGGGGGAAGGCATTGGGATTTTACCCTTGGAACCTGGGGCTGAACCCTTGGATTTTTTGCCAAAATTTGGTCAATTGCTTAGTTTTTCTCCCAATGGGTCGGCGGCAGCTATGGTCGATTTTAATACGGATGATGCTAATTTACGTTACACACGGTCACTTTTTTATGTCAATAATCAAGGGGTGCAAAAAGAACTCCTAAACACTCAAGGATCTATTGTTGATTGTGAGTTTAATTTAAAGGGAACCATGCTTTATTGTTTACTAACAGAGTTAGTAAATGCTGAACAATATAAAGAACAACCTTATTTTGCAAAGTTCGATGTTAAAAAAGGTACAATGGTTCCCCTAGCTACTTTATCAGATTATCAGGATATACAAATTAGTTTAGCTCCTGATGGTTTAGCTCTTTTATTTGATCAAGTGATCACCAGTGATAATCCTCTTTTTAATGATAAATTAACGAGCAATTCAGGAGCAGCAATTGTCGGCGGTAAATTATGGCTATTGATTCCACCGATGCAAAACAATTCTAATACTCAAGTGGAATTAAAAGAGTTACCTTTAGTTGGTTTTCGTCCCCAATGGTTACCTTAGTTTGTCCACTATAATCTCTCGGCTCGACTCCGAAGATCATAATAAATGATGCCTTTAATTGATTGCCAAAGAGGTAAAGCCGCTATATTGAGAAAGGAAAATATTAAAATAGTTGAGACAATAGCACCAGCAATCGAAGTCCAAAACCCGATTAATATAGCAGGAGAAAAAGTAGATTCTTGTAAGAATGGACTGATAAAAACTAATAACATTATTAGGGGAATTGAAGATAATAGATAAACGGGTATAGTCATTAAAAAAGTAACGGTAATTATTAAAAGAATGTGCCAAGAAAATCCTTGACTTAATTTCCAACTTCGACTAATGGCTTTAACCGGATCTAATTCTTGTTCTATCCCTAAAGAAACTTCTGGGATAAAAAATCGAGCATAGATCCATACATAACCTAAAAAGTAACAAAAATTCCCCATTAACCTGAGTAAATTACTAGCACCTCCTTCTATTTTTGAAGCGGGAAACTCAAAGATTAACCCTTGGAAAATGGATAGGGCTAAACTAAAGAATGATAAAATTAAGTTGACAATAAATTGTAATCCCAAAAACTGCCATAATTTTTGAATGTTTTTCCGTCCTTCTTGAATCGTTTCTGGTTTATTGATTAATTGACTAAAAGCCAGTCTTGAAAGCAAAGCAGCATTGACCAAATATTTTGAACTACAATAAACGACAAACACAATCCATCCAGGAATAACTAATAATAAAATTCCCAGTAGTCCCCAGTTTAGAGAAGATAAATTATTAAGAGATGCAATTGTAAATAAGATGACAAATAAGGCAATAATAATTAAAAGAGAAAACAAGGGAAGCAATGACCACAAAGCAGCTTGAAAAGCAATTTTTAAATAAGCTTTATGGTTATCTCGATAAAGACGCAAAGCGGCACTAAGGACTTTAACAACACTCAAAGGTTGCATTGGTTGGGAAGAATTAGGCATTTCATTCATTACTAATATACTTTATTTGTTAAAAAGCTTCATATTTTTACGCTATCTTAGCTTGATTTTAGTTTTTTTTTATAAAAATTAATCAAAAATTAATCAAGATTTAATACTCGAAATAATGGATTTTAGCACTCTACAGCATTGAATGTAGACAAAAAAATTTATCGACATAACCCAATATTTAATCAATGATTCTCAAAGTAAAATTGAGCGTATTCTTGAAGCAGTTCCTTATTATCAATTTTAGAAAGAATATATAAACCCCCATCTCCTCCCCTACCGATCCGTAACTCTGCATCCAAATAAGTAATATCAAAGTTGGGAACTCGTCCTTTCGGATTACGGGCTGGTACAATTTTAAAAGGATTTAACCGAGGTGTTTTAATTTTACCAATTTTTTCGATAGCTAGATAACGCTTTTTGAAGTTAATATTGAGTCGCTTATTAGGAAGAGGTGAATAATTTTCTTTGGCTAGTTCAAAAGTAGCTGTCACTAAAACATATCCAGAAACTAGGCCTAAACGATGTTTAACAAAAGCCTGATTAAAAAAAGAGTTCGTTGCCAGATCAATTACTTGATAAACCGACCCTAATTTTAGACCATACTTGAGAGCGGTTAATCCACGAATTTCCCTAGCAGTTGAATATTCCAACTGCCAAACCCCATCGAGGAGATTAACAGCATATAAAAGAGGAGATAAATTAGGATTTTGGGCTTCTAGCTTTTGCGTTAATTCATCAATTTCTTGAGCGATCTTATCGTCTAAGCTAAAGTCAGTAATAGGAGATTTCAGTTTAATCTCCGTAGATGTTTTAAGCTCTTCAATCTTGGTTAGCAGTTGCTCTTTTATCTTAGTTCTTTTGTTCAAAGCGTTAACCTGGCATTGCTAGTCGATGGCTCACTCTAGAATAGTCTAAACTTCACCCAAAAACTGCATTTCTCAACGATTCTTTATTAGAAGAGCAAAAAGCAGAACTTATGAATTTGCCCAACTCTTCCCACACCTCCCAATTAAAAAATTCGGCTTTCCCTACTGCGATCGCCCTCCAAAACAAGCTAAAGTATGAATAACAAGATGAAGAAATGTAACGAGCCAAGCTCCCCCCAATCATGTTTGAATATTTCACCGACAAAGCCATCAAAGCCATCATGTTAGCCCAAGAGGAAGCCCGTCGCATGGGACAAAACTTGGTAGGAACAGAACACCTCTTGCTCGGTTTGATCGGCGAAGGAACCTCAACCGCATCGAGTGTCTTACAAGAATTTGGCCTAACCTTGGCACAGACAAGACGAAATGTTGAAAAAATTAGAGGAAAGGGGGCCGGTTTTAGTCCTAGTAACATACCGTTTACCCCGATTGTCAAAGGCATTTTAGAAAAAGCTTTCCATAATTCTCGTCAACAGGGCGATCGCTACGTTAACCCAGAACATATTCTCTTAGCCCTCATTGCTGACCCCAACACCGTAGCCACAAAAATTTTAAAACAGCAAGACATCGACCTGGAAAACATTCGCATCACTCTAATCAAAAGATCTGGAGAACAACAACCTGTGGCGGTTGCCGCTGGAGAAGACTCTTCTATTTTTGATTCCCCCTCTGAAACTAAAACCAGTTTAAAAGATTTTGGCACTAACCTGACCAAACGGGCTAAAGAAGGGAAGCTTGACCCCATGGTGGGACGAACCACCGAAATTGAAAGGGTCATTCAAATTCTCGGTCGCCGCACGAAGAATAACCCTGTCTTGGTAGGAGAACCTGGAGTGGGAAAAACCGCGATCGCTGAAGGACTTGCCCAACGCATTGTAGACGGTGATCTCCCAGAAATGCTTCTCGATAAAGAAGTCATTATCCTAGACATGACGTTATTAGTCGCCGGAACCCGCTTTCGGGGAGAATTTGAAGAACGTCTCAAAGGCATTGTTAATGAAGTCCGTAACGCTGGAAATATCATCCTAGTGATCGATGAAATCCATACCCTAGTCGGTTCAGGAGCATTAGGGGGTAACATGGATGCCGCTAACTTGCTTAAACCTGCATTAGCTAGAGGTGAACTACAATGTCTAGGAACGACAACCCTAGATGAATACCGTCAGTATATCGAACGAGATGCAGCCCTTGAACGTCGCTTTCAAAAGGTGATGGTTGGGGAACCTTCTGTCGCAGAAACTATCAACATTCTTCACGGGTTACGCAAAGAATACGAAACCTATCATAAGGTTAAGTTTGATGATCATGCCTTAGAAGCAGCTGCTACCTTAGCAGAACGTTATATTAGCGATCGCTTTCTTCCTGATAAGGCAATTGATCTCATTGATGAAGCCGGATCTCGCATTCACCTACGTCATTCTTTACAAACGAAAAAAGCCTCTGGCGTTGAAACCGACGATCAAGCACCTATTATTAACCCAGACTCTTTAGTCCCTGTGGTTGATGAAGAAGATATCGCCCAAATTGTCACCGCTTGGACAGGAATTCCTGTTAATAAACTGACTGAAACTGAGTCAGAATCATTACTACATCTCGAAGATAATTTACACGAGAAAATTATTGGTCAAGAAGAGGCAGTGAAAGCAGTTTCTCGCGCTCTGCGTCGAGCAAGAGTCGGGCTAAATAATCCCCATCGTCCTGTGGCTAATTTTATCTTTGCCGGACCCACAGGGGTTGGTAAAACTGAGTTAACAAAGGCCTTAGCACAGTATCTATTTGGCTCTGAAGACGCGATGATTCGCCTCGATATGTCAGAGTTTATGGAACCCCATACAGTTTCTAAGTTAATCGGTTCACCTCCTGGATTTATTGGCTATGAAGAAGGAGGACAATTAACTGAAGCAGTTCGCCGTAAACCCTATAGTGTGGTTCTTTTTGATGAGATTGAAAAAGCGCACCCTGATGTCTTTAATTTACTGTTACAACTGCTTGAAGATGGTCGCTTAACGGACTCTAAAGGTCGTACTGTTAACTTTAACAATACCTTGATTATTATGACCTCTAATGTTGGGTCTAAAGCAATTGAAAAAGGCGGTACTGGCTTTGGGTTTGAAACTAATAGTGACGGCAATGAAGCTCAATATCAAAGGGTTAAGGAGCTAGTTAATGACGAAATGAAGCAATATTTCCGTCCTGAATTTTTAAACCGTCTTGATGATATTATCGTCTTCCGTCAATTGACTAAACCAGAAGTCACAGCAATTGCTGATCTTCTCTTAAAAGAAGTGGCTGAACAATTGTCCGAACAACGCCAAATTACCTTAAGGGTGACTAATGGATTTAAAGAAAGAGTCGTTAATGAAGGCTATGATCCGAGTTACGGTGCAAGACCTTTACGTCGTGCCATTATGAGACTTTTAGAAGATAGTTTAGCTGAGGCTATTTTATTGGGTAAAGTCAATGATGGAGATAAAATTACTGTGGGGGTTAATGAACACAATGAAGTGACAGTTAATCCTGTAGAGCAGCCTGTTTTTGTTCGTTCGATTAGTTAAATCAAGTGTCAGCAATATAGTCGTCTATTTGAAATTATTCTCTTGAGGGGGTTTAACATAGTTAACCCCTTATTTTTTAATAAACAATTATTTCTTAATTTTCAGAATTAATTCACCTATATTCTATATTCTGCTATGCTTATAACTTTCTACTTGTCTATCTTTATGATTAATCAACATTTATTTTGAGGACTCCATGCTGGCAATAGATAGATAAAAATATTGTTAGAATTAGATAGTCGATTGTCAGGAAAGTTGAATCCGTTATGTCTAGTCAATCCCAAAATGAACAAGATATCATTCTTATTGATGTGCAATTGAAAAATGGCGCAACTGTTCAAGTCAATATAGATCAATTAGGAGAGTTTTGGGAAGCTAATGCTGATCAGGTAGCGATTGATTATGGTAAACCCCGTCGTCCCCGAAAAATCTAAACTTCTGCTAATAATTATTCATCTAATAGTAAATAACGACTGTTTTATTGATAAGTTGCGGTTCAACCTGACCTCCAGACTCAAGTATTTCCATAGTTTGAGCAAGATATATATTGAAATTGTAGAAAATTTTGTAAGCTGTTTTTGGCTCATCTCTGGGATGACTTTTATAGATTTCTTGTTTACCTAACTCAATATAAAAAATCCTCCGTACTGTAACAGTCGGAGGTATTTTAATTGAACCAAAAAGCCTGGTTAGGCGTTTTCCCCAAAAATTTGATTTTTTAGGGCATCAAATTCAGCCATTAACTCTTGGCGGTTAGACGCTTTCCAAAGGTAACGCCAAACAAACCAAGCAGTATAACTTAACCCAACAAGTTGTAAAATAGGAGCTAGAAGGGGAATATCGCCAATTGCTCCGAGAACCGCAACAATAATCTTGACGCTGATAATGGCAAGAAGAATAATGCCAAGAGTCGTCAGAAGTTGCTTGTAGGTATTAAACCATTGTCCAATATAATTAGAGGCATTAGAAAGAACATCAATGACGGGTTCTAGCCATTCTTGCCAAGGCTGATCAGTTATGGACGGTTGCTTGGTCATTGTCCCTGGAACTTCAGTATTTAAGCCTTGAGGGGTTGTTTTTTCTTGAGCTTGGGATTCCATCGTGTATCTATCCTTAATCTAAGATTGAAAATTTTTACAGGCAACCAGACAGTCGCATCATTTAGTATACTGCCTAGCTTTTGCCCATATTACCAGACACATTCCAAGGCTAGATCGTTTCCTTGAGGCAACTGTCAACCGTCTGCAATCTTTGAGTTTTAATCTTAAATCAATTTTAGAGTTGGTGGTAAGCTCATCTTATTTTAATTCCTTAATTGGTCATTGCTAATGCAGGTTCTTGGTAGGTCAATTCTTGGGACGACTCAGAAGACTGACCGCAATAAATCTCACAAGAGTTATTAGGACTCTCGATCAATTTCACTTTATCAAGGTTTGCACCGAGTTCTTTAATGGGTTTTTGTAGCAATTGAGCGATATAGAGAGCAATATTTTCGGCGGTAGGAACGACTTGAGCAAAGTAAGGAATATCTTTGTTAAGAAAGTTGTGATCAAAGGGTTCAACCACATAATCATTAACTACCTTTTGTAAGGCAACTAAATCCACTAACATTCCAGTACGGGGATCAATTTCTCCTGTAACGGAAACTTCGAGATGATAATTATGACCGTGGCCGTGGGGACGAGCGCATTTTCCATAAATTTTGGTATTTTCTTCTAAGCTCAATTCGGGGAGAGCTAAGCGATGGGCTGCACTAAAATGGGTTTGAATGGTTAAACTGGCTTTCATAGCATTTCCTTGATATTGCGCCCACAATTGGGGGTGTTCAAATAATTGGATGTTGACTAGGGGTAAATGAGGAACTAACCGTTGCCAAATGACCCTTGCTAGGTTTTCAGTAGTGGGTAAGGTGTTTTGGAATTCTTCCCAAACGTCGTTGAGATAACTATAATCAAGTTGACTGGTGACTTCTTCTTTGATCACTTGCTTGACGGTGGAAAGGTTTTCTACCATGCCGTATTGGTCGATTTCCCCGATTAAGGAAACGTAGAGGACATAGTTGTGTCCGTGACCAGGAAACCGTGTACAAGCTCCAAATAGTCGTTGATTTTCTGCTTCATCTAATTCAGGTAGCCAATATCGATGACTCGCTGAAAATTGAGCGCGACGGTTAATAATACATTCCATAGGAATTGGGGAAAATGGTTTGTGTAAAGTTTAGTAAACTCTATCTCTTCTAGGATAAACTAATTGGGGAGTGAACTACCAGATACTGACGCAAGCGTACAGTGCTGGCTTCCTACCCAGAGACCAGCGTAGTAGTAGATTTCTTACGTCCTCTATTACTACGACTTACAGTCTGGCGACAGGCTTTGTCCCGCGTCCCACAGGTCAAAATTCGTAGTCCCTCTTCTCTGAGGTTAATTGCTGCATTAATATCTCTGTCGTGGGTTGTATTACATGATTTGCAAGTCCATTGCCTGACATCAAGAGGTAAACTACTCACTTGATTTAAACATACATGACAAGTTTTAGAACTAGGAAAGAATCTATCAACTTCAACATAAGTTTTCCCTTTATTTTCTGCTTTATATTTAAGCATAGTCATGAACATTCCCCATCCTACTTGTCCAATAGCTTTGGCTAGACAATGATTTTTCATCATACCTTTGACATTAAGATTCTCTGTTACAATGACTTGGTTTTCGTCAACTATCCTACGTGATAATTTGTGCAGAAAATCTTCACGACAATTGGTTATTTTATGATGAACTTTAGCAACTTTCTTTCTAGCCTTATTACGGTTATTAGAACCTTTTTGCTTTCTAGATAGTTGTTGTTGCTTCCGTTTTAAATTCTTTTCATACTTAGATAAAAACCTCGAATTGATAAATTTAGAACCATCACTGGTAACAGCGAAATGATTTAATCCAACATCAATACCTACAGCTTTACCTCCTGTATTAGATTCTGGTTTATCTTTACCATCATCAAATAACACGGAAGCAAAATAATGATCACAACAGTTTTTGCTAATAGTTACAGTTTTAATTTTACCCTCAATTGGTCTATGGATGATAGCCTTAACTATTCCTACTTTAGGAATCTTTAAACTACCATCAAGCACCTCAACATTTTGAGGATACTGTATAGATTGTCTTCCATGCTTTGACTTAAATCTAGGGTATTTTGCTCTACGTTCAAAGAAGTTGTTAAAAGCAACACCTAAGTTTAAACAAACTTGTTGTAAACATTGAGAATAGGTTAATTTCAACCATTCATGCTCTTTTTTAAGTTGAGGTATTAGTTTTTTAACTTCATATCCAGACAAACCCTTCCCTGTACCTATATATGTTTGATTCATCAAATTAAGACAGTAATTATACAGCCAGCGACAATTACCAAAGCTTTGTGCTAGTAAATGTTGCTGTTCTGTATTTGGATACAGCCTGACTTTGACAACTCGTAACATTTTAGAGAGAATTTAATTTATTATAAAGGAGTATAGTAAATAAAAAAATAGTTTGTCAACTATCGGGCATCGAACCCCTCAATTAACTGCCTATCCCGTCGAAGACGCGCGGACTCGAAGAGCGACGAAGTCTAGCACCCCGACGCTGACTTCGTACAACGCGGGGCTTCTCTGCGTTAAGCTAATTTTAACCCTCGACAATATTGGGCTTTCTCCAACCTATTCTAAAATGAGGGTAAAGCCCTTACTACGAACTTTTATGTTTTACGTTTGTTCAAATTAGGTAAAGCTTATTTGGATAAGAGTAAGTTGTTAATTTTAGCAGCAGTGGGTTCCGGTTTTCCAGATAGGGGAAATACTAAAATGCTACCAATTTGAGGATTATTAGCTAATTCTTTTAACCGATGTAGTTGTTGATCGGTGATGGCAATTCCAGCATATTGTTTAGCATAATTTAGTTCAGCCGTAAAATTCTTTTCATTATAAGCTTGAATAAAAACACGATCTACATTCCAATTTTTCCAGTCTGCTGCAAAGTATCGCTTCGCCCAATAGGGGTTATGATGGCAAATATCAAAACTAACTGAGGGGTTGGCTTTTTTGGTAGCAGTGATCATTTTTTGGATAAAGTTAGTTAAATTTTTGGTTCGGTCAACTTTACCCGGCAATTCTGCATGATACCCTAGATAATCATCCCATTGAACTGCATCAATTTTGGGATATTTCTGGACGAATTCTACGACAATATCGGTAAAAAAGTTGGCAATTTCTTGATTGTCTACATCTAGGACATAATGGTCTATTCCCCCATAGGTTTTATCTATCCCAGAAACTAGCCATTTTTTCTGATTTGCCAACTCAAATATGGGACTATTTCGATCAATTTTAATTCCTTTTTCAAAGTAAGCATGAACTTCCATTCCCAGTTGATGCGCTTCATCAATTAACCAATTTAACCATTGACCATTAAATTCATTAGGACAACTTTTATATCCTAGGGTTTGTTGCATAACTTCACTGTTGTACATGGTGCAACCATTACCCCATACGCCATGAATAATGGTATTGATTCCTTGGGAATGATAATAACGCACCCGTTGCCGAATTTTAGCTTCACTAGCATTATTTGTGACTTGATAACGACTTAAATAAATCCCTCTAATTGCTTTTTTCTCCCAAGGACTTAAAGCCGCAACTTTTTCAGGTTTATTAGGAGTTGATGGTTGATTAGAATTGGGTTTATTTTTTGGAGATGATTCAGGTTTAGAGGGGACTGACTGAGCAACTTTTTTCTTATTTTTATTTAGTTGAGCATCACTAATAATTTGTTTTCCTAAATCTGAAGTAGCATAACCTAAAAAGGCTTTAACTTCTGGGGTTACTGGTTGTTTATAAGTGTAATATAAAGTTCGTTTATAAGGATAATTACTTGCTTCTGGCGTTAACCCATCAATGGCAACTGTTCGCACGGTCATTTGCTCTGAAACTTGAGAATAGGTGGCATAACTAATACCATCGTTATCTAATGCCCTTAAAATAGGTGTTGTTGCATCTATATTCATGGTTTTAAAGTTATTTAGATTGCCAAAATCTACCCCCTTTAATACTAATCGTTGAAACATTTTTCGAGTGCCACTAATATTAGGACGATTGATGACTATAATCGTCTTATTTTTTCCGCCAACTTCAGACCAATTAGTTATTTTACCTGAGAAAATTTTAATGATTTGTGATTGAGTTAATCCTCGACGAAAGGGATTATTAATTCCAACGACAACAGCAATTTTATCTTCAGCAATAGGGACAGCTACTAACCCTTTTTGTTTTTCTTCAGAAGTTAAAGGTCGAGAAATAGCAGCAAGATTAACTTTTTCGTCTAAAAGATTTTGAATCCCAATATTTGACCCTTGGGCTTTAGTATTAACAGTTGTCTGCTCAAATTTCTGTTCAAATGAAGATTTTAAAGCTTGATTGATTGACACCATACTGGTAGAACCATCAAGATTAATACTTGTACCATTGGGAACGGTTGTCGGGAAAGGAAAAGTAGAAACTTTAGGAGAAGAGGTGAAAGGAATTGGTAAATTCTTAGGTAAAAATTGACTAAAATCAAAGTTTTTGTTGTCAGTTGACCACCAATAAATACCACCTCCAATAGCTATTCCAGCGAATACAACTAAGTCAAATAAACAACCTGAACATCCTTGTTTGCTTTGTTTAGACATACCGAAATTCTGAGTAATATTAATAATATTTTTGAGATTAATAATTACATAAATTAGGCATCTAAAGAACTGACTATCAATCTTTGTTCTTTGCACAGAATCAAGTCAAGTAACGAAGATCAAAAAAGCTTGCAATGATCGCTTCTGTCAAGCTAATTAGTCTTAGAATTACTCTACTTAGTCTAATAATAGCCCGTAATTACCTAAAATAGCAAAAATAGTCAGTCTAAAAAATTATTACTAGGTTGTTTGGCAGCGATCGCTCAGACCTTGATGAGAGAATCTCGACGAGTCATCCTTCTCCTGAACCGATGTTTTTTTGAAGATTTTCTATTCGCGAACCTAATATCATTTATGATTTTCTATGAACTTGGTTTCGCTATCCTTGCGACAGCATTAACCTAGACAATTGATCTATATTACGAACAGAAGAGAAATTAAGGCATCATAGTCATCATGCTCTCACAAATTGTTCGTCCCCTAGTTCAAACCCAAATCCGCTTGTTAGCCAATTCTCAGGCTACTCAAACGACGTTAGTTGATACCATTGCCCGTTGGTTAGGTTATCTTGGGGTTCAGGCCAAGGTGACGAGACTTGCTCCTGATGCTGAACGGATTCATGTTTCCCTGACAGTGGCAAAACCTGATTCGTGTGATGTCACAGATTGGCAACAAATTCTTAAAAATCTACACTCACATTCTAAGGTTGATAGTGCTACTAGCGGTAATTATAGCCACATGAATGATGCCCAACAATTGCAATTGTCTAGATTACTCGCTTACTTAATTCAAGTGGGAACTCCCAAGAATAAAATTGACTGGCATGAGGTAGAATCTCAGCTTTCTCCTCTGAAGTTAGATCAGTCTATTCTAATTAGCATTAAATCTGCTCTTAAGGTTCCCCAATCACCAGAATTATTAGAAAAACTTGATCCTGATGTGGCAGCAAGTGCCTTTCCTATTGCGGTGAGAATTGCTTGGTTAGATCAAGAAATTAATTCTCATGAAAATAATGCGCTTTCTGCTTTATTAGCAGCGATGAAGTAGTTAAAAGTAGCTCATTAAAGCCTGAAGCTGACTTAGATTAACATCTTTTAAGCTGGCTAAGTAAAATAATAATACTATCAATTGCTTCTCTAATTTCTGATACAGGAACATCTGAGCGGTTTACCATGATACTAATAGCTAACGGTGAATAATCAACAGGAGTTAAATAACCAGATATGGTTGAAACTCCAGAAAGGGTTCCTGTTTTTCCTTGAAAATTTCCTTTAATAGGTGTATCTTGAAAACGGTTTTTAAGGGTTCCATTAACTCCTGCTTTGGCTAAAGATTGACGATAACTTTCTGCTTCTGATGTCTTAGCCATTAATCTGAGGATAGTAACTAATGCTTCTGGCGTAACTAAGTTGTGACGAGATAATCCTGAACCATCGCGTAATTGATAAGAATTGGCATCAAGTCCTAATTGGGTTAATGATGTTTTTAAGGCTTCTATTTTTGATAGCTCAGGATATCTTTCTTGAAGTAATTTTAACAAACTTTCTGCATAAATATTATTACTTTCTCGATTGGTTTTAGTGATTAATTCAGCTAAATTTTTAGATTCTATTTCTGTTATTTTTTGCTCTAATCTATTATTGATTTTATCTTCTTCAATCAGTCTATATTGATTAACAATAATTCCTTCTTGACGCAAAATATTTTGTAAGCTATCTAAAAAATAAGTATTAGGCTCAATCACGGCTAACCCAAATATATCGGGTTCTGAATCAACCGGTAAATTACCTTTAATGGTTAAGACAGGTTTACCAAAATCTCGTTGTATTTCTATCGAAGACGGAATATCTTTTTCTGATGTTATTGCTTGATGATTAAGTTGCCATTGTTTGGCGGCTATGTCATCAGACCATTCTAACTTTAATTTCTCGCTAATTTTTTGAGGTATTAGAGTTAAAATAACTGCATTTTCATTAAGAATTAAATTATTAACTGAGGGAGCATAATAATATTGAATATCTTCCCATTCCCAAGTCGGATTGATCTCCCAATTATAAAGCTCACCTGATTCAACAATTAATTGTTCAATGCTTCGGACACCTTGATCTTTTAAATATTTTGCTAAGTTTTCTAACTCTTGGGTCGTTAAACTCGGATCGCCTTTTCCGACCAGTCGTAATGTCTTTACATTAGAAGAGTTTTCCGTTATATAAACTGGTGTTTGAAAGCGAAATTCTGAACCGAATTCTAATAAAACTGCTGCCGTTGTTAATAATTTAACATTAGAAGCAGGAGTAAAATATTTTGAGGATTCTAACTCATACAAAGTCTCTCCAGAGTCCAAGGTTTGAATTAAAATTCCCCACCGCGATCGCTTAAATTTATCATCCTCAATAATTTGATTAATTTGATTAGTTAAGTCTGCTTGACAAATTGTTGAAGTGTCTAAACTTTGAGATAATTTATACGACTTTGAAATAGACTCAATTGCTATTACCTGTCTAGGAATTTGAACAAAGAAAAAAAGTAATAACATCCAAAGAGGTTGGGGAAACCGACGAACAAGATTTAAGATGTAATTAAGAGGAGTCATTTTGTATAAATAGCCAACTGTCTTAAGATAAAAAATAGAGACGGAAGGCACTCAGTAGAAGTTTCGACCAACAATTTAGGAGACTATGTAGAATTATGAGTTATGATTTTGATTTATTCGTTATTGGTGGCGGTTCAGGGGGAATTGCGACCGCTAGACGCGCCGCCGAATATGGGGCTAAAGTAGGGTTAGCAGAATTTGATCGCCTAGGGGGAACTTGTGTTAACCGAGGCTGTATTCCCAAAAAATTAATGGTCTATACCTCTCACTTTCCTAGTGTCTTGGAAGAGTCCCAAGGATACGGATGGAGTCCAGTAAAAAGCACCCTCGACTGGCCTAAAATGGTAGCCGCCGTTAATGGAGAAGTTGACCGTCTCAATGGTATTTACCAACGAATGTTAGATAAATCTAACGTTCAAGTGTATCGTACCTACGGTAAATTGCTTGACCCCCATACGGTAGAAGTGGGAGACACCAAAGTTACCGCCGATAAAATTTTAATTGCTGTGGGAGGATATCCCGTTAAACCCGATATTCCAGGGAAAGAACATTTAGTCATCTCTGATGCGATGTTTGATCTCTCTGAACAACCCAAGCGCGTGGTTATTTGGGGAGGAGGTTATATTGGGGTAGAATTTGCCTGTATTATGCACGGACTGGGATCGGATGTGATCCAGATTATTCGCCGCGATAAAATCTTGAAGGGGTTTGATGAAGATATTCGATCCACCATCCAAGAGTCTATGGAAAAACATGGGATTCGTATCCTAAAAAACTGTACTATATCTGGGGTAGAAAAGACATCCCAAGGCTTAAAAATTTCCCTAGAAGGAGATAGCAATAATGACATGGTGTTAGCTGATACCATTGGCTTAGCTGCTACTGGACGTATCCCCAACTTAGAGAACCTAGGATTAGAAAATACAGGGGTTGAACTGCAAAATGGGGCGATCGCTGTCGATAAATATAGTCAAACTGCCGAACCGAATATCTATGCAGTGGGAGACTGTACCGATCGCATTAACCTCACTCCTGTAGCGATCAACGAAGGACGCGCTTTTGCTGATACGGAATTTGGCGGTAAATCTCGTCTAATGAGTCATGAAAACGTCCCATCTGCGGTATTTAGTAACCCAGAGGCGGCTACCGTAGGATTAACGGAAGCAGAAGCTAAAAAAGAATACGGGGAAGATGCTATCAAAGTGTATCGTAGCAAGTTCCGCCCCATGTACTATGTGTTACCCAACAAAGACGAAAAAACCTTAATGAAACTCATTGTCCATCAAGAAAGCGATCGGGTTTTAGGCGCACACATGGTAGGAGATCATGCGGCTGAAATTATTCAAGGAGTGGCGATCGCGGTAAAAATGGGAGCCAAAAAATCCGATTTTGATGCTACTGTTGGTATTCATCCCAGTTCAGCAGAAGAATTTGTGACCATGCGTTAAAATTTTTTGGCTTAGGAATTTAGGGAAGATTTGGTGAACGGTTCTATCAAATTTTCCCTAAGCTTTTCTCATTATGAATCAGTTAAAATAATTCCTTTAACTATCATCTTTGCCCTAAATTTCTCCTCCATCCAACATCCCACCTCAATCTGAATATAATCATCTTGGCCAATACATTCAATCTCGTTAGCTAGACGATACCAATAACTTTGAGACTTTTTTGCGTCATTTTCCGAACCGACTGACCCAAAACAACGATACTCCATATCCATCATTCCACCATAGTCCATATTAGACATCCCTAGTTGAATTTGGTCATGGGGAAAGGTGTCCCATTTACGCCACAGACTCCAATGCTTTTGAGGCTCATTCCTATATAAATTAGGATTTTCTTGCTCTTTTGATAGTGTTTTGCCTAATACGAATGGTGTTTCAAAGTCGAGACTTAAAAGACTGATACTGATTATTAAACTAAAAATCTTGATTAACATCTGATTAATTCATTTAAAATTAAGATTCTTTTTGCTAATTAGCTGATATGGTAATTGTATTGACGATAATACTATTTACTTATTTTAAACAACAATTGATGTTTAAGAAATTTCTAACACTTTTTACCATGATAGGAATGGGTTTACTTATAGCAAACCTAGAGTCTTATAAGAGATTAAATTTTAATCGCTCTTATGCCACGGAAAATGACGATCAGAGACAAAAAAACAAGAGTGTAACCAAAACAAAATTTGGTCAGACTAGAGACAATCAAAACGTTTATCTCTACACCTTAACCAATACTAATGGTTTAATAGCTAAGATAACTAACTATGGTTCAATTCTTACGCAATTACACTTGCCAGATAATATAGGTAATCTAGATGATGTAGTGCTAGTATTTGATACTTTAGAAGATTATTTGGTGACTAATCGCAACAAATATTTTGGTGCTATTGTCGGTCGCGTCGCTAACAGAATTAAAGATGCTAAGTTTACTCTTGATGGTCAACAGTATAATCTTGCTGCTAATGCTCGTAATCACCATATACACGGTGGGAATAAGGGTTTTGACAAAGTAGTGTGGGAAGCTGAACCGATTAATATTAAGGAAGGAGTAGGATTAAAACTAACTTATTTGAGTGCTGATCAAGAAGAAGGCTATCCAGGTAATTTAGCTGTGACAGTTATTTACACTCTAACTGATAATGATCAGTTAAAAGTAGAAATAATTGCTACGACTGATAAGCCTACACCCATCAATTTGATTAACCATTCCTATTGGAACTTGGCTGGTCATGGTTCTGGGAATCTTCTAGGACAATATTTAACTGTTAATGCTGATAGGTACACCCCTACAAATGAGCAGAGAATACCCACAGGAGAAATAAAATCAGTTAAAGATACACCCTATGACTTTACTAAACCTCGATTGATTGGAGAGGGAATAAATCAGCTTAGAAATACCTTTAATCAAGACTATCGAGGCGGCTACGACCTCAATTATGTCCTCAATGAAGAATCAACAAAAATGAAATTGGCAGCTAGTGTTTATGAACCACTTTTAGGTCGTAGTATAGAACTTTACACTAACCAGCCAGGAATGCAGTTTTTTTCTAGTAAATTTAATGAGATCAAAACTAAAGGTAAAGGGGGAGTGGTGTATAAAAGACATCAAGGTTTATGCATAGAAACAGAACATTTTCCTGACTCCGTTAATCAGCCTAATTTTCCTTCGATTATTTTACGCCCTGGTGAAACTTACCGACACATCATGGTACACAAATTTTATTCCCAAGCCAATAATCTGGGAGAAATTCTTGATCCTAATACCCAAGTTGAGAAGGTAGCAGGAGATTTTAAATTTATCGAAGGACCTGTATGGTATCCCGACGGCTTTCTGCTATTTAGCGATATTCGAGCTAACATTATTTATAAATGGCAACCAAACCAAGAAATCGAGATTTTTCGTCAGCCTTCTGGTAATGCTAATGGGAATACTTTAGATCGCTCAGGACGTTTAATTACGGCTGAACATGGTAATCGTCGTCTATCCCTGACCCAGAAAAATGGTCAAATTGTCACTCTCGCTAGTCATTATCAAGGAAAGCGGCTAAATAGCCCTAATGATATAGCTGTAAAATCAGATGGCAGTATCTACTTTACCGATCCTCCCTATGGAATCAAATCGGAACAAGAAGAATTAGGGTTTTATGGTGTTTATCGTCTAGCACCGAATGGCACACTAACTCTGTTAGTTGATGATTTTGTCCGTCCTAATGGAATTGTCTTTTCTCCTGATGAAACAAAATTGTATGTGAATGATTCAAAACAAGGTCATATTCGCGTTTTTGATGTTAAGCCAGATGGAATGTTAGAAAACGGAAAACTTTTTGCACAACTGAAACCTCCTAGCAAGGAAGGCGCAGCAGATGGCATGGAAGTAGACATTAAAGGAAATGTTTACAGCACTGGACCTGGAGGAGTTTGGGTTTTTTCACCCAATGGGGAGCTAATGGGTATTATTGAAACTCCAGAAGCTCCGACTAATGTATCTTGGGGCGATAGCGACTACAAAACCCTTTATATTACTGCGAGAACTGGCCTTTATCGTATCCGTCTAAATATTACGGGAGCTTTTTCTAGAACACAAGAAACTGTCAGTAAGTAGGCAACAATAAACGTCAGTTTCTAGTAATTCCTAAGAGACGAAAAAGCTAGTTTTTATGAAGGCTAAAGCCTTGACTAAGAAATTTTTTATTCTATATTTAATTACAATTCTAAACTCAATTGAATATAATGTTTGTTTCCCTCTTGCTGAGTTTTAGTCATTCCTGATTTACCATTCCTATATTCTTCAAGCCAAGGTTCAGAACTTCCAGGGGAGCTTTCATCTCTTATCCACCATTGTCTAAACACCTCTTCCCTACCATCATCAGGGAGAACTACTTGATACACTCGCACCCGCTTTTTATCAACTTTTTGAGACCCAATACAAGTTAATCCATAGCCAATTTTATCCAATAAACGCCGAATAATGGTGATAGGACTAGAGTTTTTAGCTATCCCGATCCCCATAATAGTTTTAATTGCCGCACGGTTTTTAATAGCAATTTTTGCCATAGTTTGCAAGTCTTTATCTGTTGGTTTTAATTTTCGCTGATAGTCAACCAGTAACACCGAAATTCCTAACACTTCCATTGTCCCAATAATTACCCCTAATTGAGAACCATTAAAATCAGGAATAAAGAGACTACCTTGTCCTTTTTCTATTAATTTTTGAGCAACAATAGTATCTCTATCCGCTAAATAAGAACGCCCTAATGTGAGGAAATAATGGAGGCGAAGTTTTTGATACCATCCCTCATTATCTAAGGCAACTAATTGAGGCGTAACTTCAATGCAATAGCGTCTTTGTAAATTATATTTTTTAATTCTATGACGTTCATTTGCAGTTTTAACTAATCGTTTATTTAACCTTTTATATTCTTGATCAGTAAGCTCCTTGGCTTGGGAAATCATCATACATTCTGCATGATAATTTTGCTCCCTCACTATTTCAATTGCTTCTGTTAATTGATTAGAAGCTTGATTATTAGACAGACATTTTTTAGTTTTCTTGTTCTCTTGAGGTTGAAGAAATTTATGATTACAAATAATTGGATGATTTTGATCAGTAAGAATTCTTAAAATCGACTCTCGATAATGAATCATTGAAACATTAACACGAACCGCCATTTTTGCCCAACAAAGTAAAGACTCGGCTTGAAATTCTGTATCTATATCATCTAATGCTTCTAGGTCTGATTGTTGTAGCAACCTAATATTTAATTGAGTAACACGATGACTAGAAGTTAACAAATTGGGAATTGAAGTAGAACCATTTCCCACTTTATTAAACCCATAGGAAGCACACCAAAGATAACGAGGAATATTATCCCGAATTCTCCCTAATGATTGACAGACAGACGTGGCTGTTTGAACCCCTTGGGCTAACCCCCAAACGGAGGTAAAATGACCTTTAATATCGATACTTACCCCTGTCTCAATAGAAGGACTAGCCAGGACAATATCGTAATTTAATAGGAGTTGATTAAGCTGACTAATACATTGATAAGCATCATGATTAGGGTCGGTTAAAGACTCAGAATCAATCCGCAGAATTTTAGCCTCCAAAAATTGTTTTTTTAAGTAAGATTCTAGGTTCTGTGTTCCCCATTTACTGGTTAATTTTTGAGCGGATAAACAAATAAAAGGTTTCCCTCCTTGCTGAATATGTTGTACTAAATCTTTAAGCCATTCTTTGGGAGTGGTTTCCGAATAATTATACACTTGCCATGCTTGTTCATCCTCTGGCTTCCAATTATTAGTTACAATAAAAGGTTTGATTTTAATTCCCATTAAAGCAATTAAATAATCAAGAGAAACATCACTTAAGTCTGCATCACAAACGATAACTTGACCGCTAAATTCTACATTTTGTCCAAGAATCTTTTTTAAAGAGCTTAAAATAGCAACTCTATTTTTTTTGCAGGTATTTGAATTTAAACCATGCCATAAAACCTGTTCAACCTCATCAATAATAATTAGGCTATTTGTCCAATCACTAGGATGAAACTTAGCTAAAGAATTAGGATGGAGGGAATCAAGACAAAGTCCATATCCTCTTGAATGATTAACCCCATTTTCTTGGATTTCTGTCAGATAAGGCAGTTTAAATCGTTGACAAAGTTGCTCAACTAGCTTAATCCGATGACCAATAACTAAGACCTTTTGCTGACGAGCGATCGCCTCTTCAACAATCTTTTCAATAGTCTGAGTTTTTCCGGTTCCGATCGGAGATTTAATGCCTACCAATTTAGCCGCTTTAGGAATAGCTAAATCTCCTAAGTATCGAGTATTTAAGTTAAGATCAGAAGGATAACTTAATTGACTTAACCCTTGTGCTTTCCAAGTTTCTAGGGGCAAGGCTTTTTCATAAGCTTCAGCCAAGGTTTTTGAGCCTTTATTGGCTAGAAAATCATCTACCCCTTTTCCCCATTTTTTTGACCAGGTAATAACCTTAACTTGACATTCTGCTTGGGTGAATAAACTGCCCAATTTTCTAATAGCAGTATTCACCGCTTTAATGGTATTTGGTTTATCATCTTGATCGAAAGCAATATAGATTTTTCTTCCTGAAATAGCCAGTTTTTCGAGTTGGGGAATGAGACGAGATTTTCCAATGCGGTTGCCGAATTCATCTCTAGGAGTTCGATAGCCATTGTTAATCCCCGGAAGGGCGATCGCCGCATATCCTGCTGTTAGCAATGCCCCGGCTTTTTTGGCTCCTTCAGTAATACAAAGCGGAATAGAAGGATGATTAATTACCCATTGCCAAAACCCTAAATCTGGAAGTTGATAATTAATATCTTTTGTAGTAAGCTCACAATGATAACGTTGAGCCAAATCTTGCCATAGGTGCAATGGAACCCGCAACGCAAAGATACCCGTAGCTGTTTTGGGAGGATGTTCATATTTAATTAACTTGCGCTCACCATAACTCATGCGAGGAAAATTGGGTTTAAAACATCCCCATAAATCTTCATCCCCTGTCAACAGATCAACTCCTGAACACCACCAGCCCCCTTGTTCTGTATGCTGATAGCGTTTTAAAATAGAATGACTGACTCGACCATCGTTACGCCTCGGAAGTGCGTCAGAATACAATAAATACTCTGAGGGGGAAGTCCCTTCTAAAGCTGTCACATTGAGATTAATTAATTGCTCGTCAACACAACTATTCTGCCATTCCTGTCGATGGTTCATTATCTCTTCTCTATCCCAGATTAATTGAAGCAAACCCTATATGTAGCGTTTGGATCTCTAATCTTAGAAGAAAAACACTAGATAGGGAAGATACCAATGAACTATTTTTTATAATTCTAATTCCCCGAAGTAAGATCAGCAAGACTTCAGTAATTCTTCAGGGTTATTATTTTACTGTGAAAAATTATCAATAACTTCCCTAATACTCACATTTTGCATCAGAACAAAAATACTTAATAAAATGAAAACCCTATTCTTTTTGCTAATACTATCAATTTCTGGGGGGTGAAATTCGTGGTCAAGTTCAACCCCCTTGTTTTTTTCAATTAATTTATGGAATTGTAATTGAAGGAGATGGTTTAGGCGTTAGCTTATTTGGTTGGGGTTTTTCCATTTCCAGCATTTTCCGTTGCATAATTGTTAATTTTCGTTCCAAGTGATGAATACGAGTGTTAAGGCGACTTACATTTTTTTGATAACTTTGATCATTGCTTCTTTGTAGAGCAAAAATTTCTTCTTTAAGGGCTGCTTGTTCTTGTCGTAACTCACTCATTTCTTGGAAAACCATCGTTTCTAATTGCTCAAGTTTGGATGGTTTTCCCCACAAACTCGGTAAGGTATCACTCAACCAGACAAAACTGCTAACCCCGACTACTAATCCGCCTAATCCAACACAAATCCCGACGAAAGTATGTTTGCGCCATTTCAAAGCCTTGGAGAATTGTTCTAATAAATTTAAGGCTTCTTCACAATCTGGTTTAATGGCTAGACACTGACGAATTCTAAAACGAATATTATATTCATCATCGCGATGATGTTTTTCTTGCCAACGTCCCATGTGAGAACTCGCAAGACTAATTAACATATCTAAATTAGAAGGATTAAACGCTACTGCCTCTTGAAGTTCCGAAATGGCATCATCCCAATGTTTGAGACGCATATAACCCTGGGCGCGAATATAATGATCATGGGATTGTTTTTGGGCAGCCTCAATTTCATCTGGTTCAATACCTAATTCTGCCGCAATTTTTTCTACCTCTTCGATAGTAGGAATCCGTTGACTCGATTGACTTAATTCGGTAACTCGCTGAATGTAGTTTTCAATAACACTACTGGAGACATTTTTGGAAATAGTCGTCATCTCTCTCGTTTCTCCGTTACGCTTTACTCCAATCGAGCCACCCTACACCAAGTTATAAATCAAACCCGTGGGTAATGGTTTCTTGATAAATGGAGCATATTGGATTAATTATTAAACAAGCTATATTGATCTAGGTTAATCCATGAAACTAATCTTTGGCCATTGAACGAATAATATCCCCTTGAGTAAGAAGGCCGATCACCTTATTTCCTTGATCATCAACGACTGGTAAACGACGAATGTTTTTTTCGTGCATGAGATGAGCAGCTTCACGCAAAGATTGAGAGGATTTAATCGAGATGGGTTTCCTAGTCATTACTTCCCCTACCGTTTGCCCTAATGCTTTGTGAACCTCTTTTTCGTAGCGAGCGGGATTTTGTAAATAAATCACACTGTCTAAAATCATGATATAGGGAGGGGGTTCAACCCCTGACTCTTGCCACATCAAATCAGTTTCGGAGATCACGCCAATGAGTTTACCTGAATCATCAACAACAGGTAATCCACTGATATGTTCTTCGGCTAATAGTTTGATTGCTTCTGGTAACGGTGTTTGTGGGGTCACCGTTATGGGATTGGGGGTCATTACATCTGCAACAGTTTTTGTCATGCCTTACCTGGGAGATTGTTGGTTAGCTAATCGGCAACGTTACTTTATTGTAAGCAATTTCTGGCTGAATCTTGACGAAGGGTTATTAGATTGTTACTTTTTTTTGGGGAATGTTGGCTCGAAAAAAGATAGTTACTCTTGTTTAATTTTTCTCCACAAAAAGAATTGAAAACCCTAATTTTCTGGCTGAATTATTGCTTGTTAGAATTTTAATCTGAGCTTTTCTAGAAAATTCCTTAAAGTTAAACCCTATTTCCTCTCGATATTCGACAATAAAATAAATGTTAATCATCACGGAATTATACAGACGATACAGATGAAAGACAAAAAACGGATTGGAATTCTCACCAGTGGGGGTGATTGTGCCGGATTAAATGCAGTGATTCGGTCAGTGGTTCATCATGCGATGGGAACCTATGGGTGGGATGTAGTTGGAATTCGGGAGGCCACCCACGGGTTAATGAGTCGTCCTCCACAGGTGCTAGACTTTGATCTCAACACAATTGATCGCCTCTTGTTAATGGGGGGAACAATTCTGGGAACCACTAATAAGGGAAATCCCTTTGCTTTTCCGATGGCTGATGGAACCCTAAGCGATCGCTCTCAAGAAATTATTGAAGGCTATCATAGTTTGGCGTTAGATGCCCTCATTGGTATTGGAGGAGATGGTAGCTTAGCCATTCTACGCCGTTTAGCCCAACAAGGGGGTATTAATCTCGTAGGCATTCCCAAAACCATTGATAATGATGTGGGAGCAACCGAAGTCTCCATCGGGTTTGATACGGCGACAAATATTGCCACAGAAGCCTTAGATCGTCTTCATTTTACCGCCGCCAGTCATAATCGGGTGATGATCCTCGAAGTCATGGGACGAGATGCAGGGCATATTGCCTTAGCCGCCGGAATTTCTGGTGGGGCAGATATTATTTTAATTCCTGAAATTCCTTACAAAATGGCTAATGTTTGCCGTAAAATTCGCCAACGTCAAGAGATGGGTAAACATTTCTGTTTAGTGATGGTTTCTGAAGCAGTCAGGACGGAAGTCGGGGATCAGATCACAGAACTGAAGGCACTGGGAGAGGATCGCTTAGGAGGCATTGGTCAATATATCGCTGAACAAATTGCCCAGCAAACAGGGGCAGAAACCCGTGTCACGGTGTTGGGACATATTCAACGGGGGGGGATTCCTTCACCGGTTGATCGTCTGTTAGGCTCAGCTTTTGGGGTAGCTGCGGTGGATTTAATTGCTCAAGAAAAGTTTGATCAAATCGTGGCTTGGCAAAATCGACAAATTGTTAGTGTTCCTATTGCTGAGGCGATTAAAACTTATCGCACCGTTAACCCCAAAGGAACGTTAGTCAAAACAGCGCGAGGCTTAGGTATTTGTTTGGGGGATTAGCTAAGTATTATTTAGCCAATTGGGTGAGTTATCATCACCCTTAACGCTATAGCACTACCCATTAAGGTTAGGATCACTCGAAGCCGTTCTGATAAACCTACTCAAACCTACCTATCGGTCAGACTGATGTTACCTTCCTGTTTCATCGTGGCGGTGTCGGCACTCACCACTCCACAGGCTGACGCGGTGAAACTCACCGCCAAAGAAGCCAACTTGACATCCTCACCGCCGTAAAACGGACGGTGATTCCTAAACCTCACAATTTAGGTTTCTGCTTCATAGCAACTGCCTCGACTCACAAGGAGTTTTATGGTCTTACGTTCGCTCCACAGACTATCCCCGCAAGCCCTGCGGTTTTTATGTATCGAAGTCTCAAGCCGAGAATTCTTGTCTTTGGTTTTTATTCTAGGGTTGCTTATGCCCATTGCCCTATCCTAGTAATCCCAGTCTGCCGATTTTTCTTCGCCGTTGCTGGTTTAAGCAAGCTTTACAACTCAGTTTTATAATCAAGTTGTCTTCGGAATTCATAAAAACCCATGTCTTGAAGGGACTTAGCTAACTTGTGATTAGTCATCATTCCAGACACATTTAAGTCCTCAATCACTATTTTGCTGTGGTTCTTAGCTAAATAAGTAGTGAGTTTATGTAATGTATCTTGGCGAATATTAGCTATTGCGAAGTGAAGTTTAGCTATTCATTTTTGTGCTTTCTTCCAATTGTTTGACCCTTTTATTTTATGACGAGCTAAGTATTGAATTCGGGTATTTTCTTCTCAAGTTTACGATAATTTTTAGCTCCTTGAAATATCTCGCCTGTTGATAAAGTCGCTAGAGATTTAACTCCTAAATCACAGCCAACTATATCAACACTTTTAGGTGTTTGATTTGGTTCAATTTCGACTTTAAAACTAATAAACTATCTATTTGCTTTTTGGCTAATAGTGACAGATTTTGGCTTGTATCCATGAGATAATCGCTCGTAAGTTTTTAGCCAACCAATAACAGGAGCTTTTATCTTTAGATGGTCAACTTTGATCCTACCATCTAAAGTAAAGCTATCGTGTTTACCTTTTCTTTTAAACCTAGGTGGTTTAGCTATCTTTTTGAAACATCGTTTCCAGGCATCAGCTAATGCTCTTAATGCCCATTGCGGAGCGCATTTGGAAACTTGATAATACCAATCATGTTTTGATTTAACTAAAGCTACTAACCATTTGTGTAAATCAATAGCAGTAGGAAACTTTATCTTATCATCAGGATTAGCTTTATTATGATCTAAGATTTGCTTAGTTAAAGCCAATCCCCAGTTCCAAGCATGGCGAGCAGTTCCTGCGTGCTGAGCTAACAATGAGCGTTGATAATTATTCAGCTTCAGTTCAGTCTTAAATCCTAGTAGCAACGTCTCTTAACTCCTCCACTATTTTTTTATTTTTATAGCACAATTTATAAGTAAGTTTGGATAAAATTGACTAGATTTTTAGCTTTTACACAAATCCCTCAAACTTCCTTATGACAAGGTTGTCCATTCTAAATTCTACATTCTGCTATATCATCTCACGCCTATCTGTGATGGTTAACTCGACGTAATTTTCGCCAACGAGTCACTAATTTAAAACTCAAAAGATAACTAGCAAAAGCACAAAATAATCCAACAACAAAACACCCCAAAAATAGGGTAAAAACAAAATCAAACCCCGATTGCATTAAGGTTGACCAAGATTGCCAATTTTGCTGAAAATCTATCTGGGAGACTGTATCATTGAAACCTAATAATAATTCACCCACTTTATAATTAAAAGCAAAGATTGGCACATAAGTTAAAGGATTACTAATCCAAGTGCCGATAGCTGCCGCAAATTTATTGCCTCGAAAAATAATCCCTAGCAAAACCCCCAAAATCGTTTGGAGTCCAAACAGAGGAAAACACCCCGCAAATACTCCACAAGCTAACCCACGGGCGATCGCGGCTGGTGTTCCCCGTAACCGCCGAAATCGCAAATATAAATAACGGCAATGCCTCCCCAACTGATAAGGTAATGACTTAAATTTTGTAGCGTTAGGAGATTTAGTCTCCTCCATCACCACCGATGTACGGGAATAACCAGAACGAACATTGAAAGGCATTATTAATGAACAATTAAGCTACTATCTGTTTATGCTATCAGTACCTTTAAGGAACAATAACAATTCTAGGGTAACTTAGATGAATTTTAAGGATTAGTTAAGCTGCTGCTTATTTTGTTGGTGAGATGTTTTCTCGACCATCCTTAATTAAAGACAATATAAAGCTATTCTGCAAGGACGGGGTTTCTCGCTAAAATTTCTGATGATTGTTTTTCCCTTATCCTATAAGATGCCGTAATGTTACAAATCTTTATTAAAATGCTGTAATCTTGTACACTACCAAAGAATAGGTATCACTAAGTTAACAAAGGAGTAAGCCACATAATGCAGTCAGCCCAGACCCTGCTGACAGTCCCCAAAGAGTATCTCAAGACACCAGGCGGGTTAAATCCTAACGTCTTGATGTTTTTTAGCGCACTCTTACTGATTAGTCTTTCAACCTGTGGTTATTGGTTGTGGGGATGGTCTAATTGGATTTGTTTTTTCTCTAACGTTCTCGCCCTTCATTTATCAGGAACCGTTATTCACGACGCTTCTCATAATGCTGCTCACAATAATCGCATTTTTAACGCTATTTTAGGCCACGGTAGCGCGCTGATGCTAGGGTTTGCCTTTCCCGTGTTTACCAGGGTTCATCTACAACATCATGCCCACGTTAATGATCCCGATAATGATCCCGATCATTTTGTCTCTACAGGAGGGCCGTTATGGATGATTGCAGCCCGTTTCTTCTATCATGAAGTTTTCTTTTTTAAACGTCGTCTGTGGCGTAAATATGAGTTGTTAGAATGGTTTTTGAGCCGACTATTTCTGTTTACCATAGTGTTTTTAGGGATTCATTACGGATTTATCGGTTATGTGATGAATTTTTGGTTTGTTCCTGCCTTGGTGGTAGGAGTAGCCTTAGGACTATTTTTTGATTATCTTCCCCATCGTCCTTTTAAAGAACGCGATCGCTGGAAAAATGCGAGGGTTTACCCTAGTGCCATCCTCAATCTAATGATTTTTGGGCAAAATTATCACCTAGTTCATCATTTGTGGCCATCTATCCCTTGGTACAAGTATAAGCCTGCTTATCACGCTACGAAGCCCCTCTTAGATGCTAAAGGGTGTGATCAATCTTTAGGTCTGTTGGAAGGAAAGAATTTCTGGAGTTTTCTCTATGATGTCTTCTTAGGCATTCGCTTCCACCACAAATAAAGGGTCGGACTTTGATTAGGAAATCTGATGAACTATCTAGCACATTTATTTCTAGCAGAAAATACCCCAAAATCTCGTCTAGGAAATTTCTTAGGAGATTTTGTCAAAGGTAAGCTAGAAAGATCTTATGATCTCTATAATCGAGAGATTATTAAGGGGATTAGCACCCATCGTCAAGTTGATTGCTTTACTGATCGTCACGAAATTTACCTCCAAAGTAAAAGACGCATCATTGCCGATCAAGGCCGTTTTTCTGGAATCTCGATTGATATTTTTTATGATCACTTTTTAGCAAAAAACTGGTTGTCATTTTCCCAAGAAAAACTTGAGTCATTTGCTGATAATTTCTACAAAATTCTTAATCGCAATCAAGATTTACTGCCCCACAAACTAAAAAATTTTTTTCCCAAGATGGTAGCCGAAAATTGGTTAGTTTCCTACCGAACCATCGAGGGAATCAGAGTCACCTGTGGACGACTAGCTAAGAGAATCAAAAGAAAGAATAGATTACTAACGGCCCATAAAGAACTGCAACAAAACTATTCAGAACTAGAGTCAGATTTCCTAACTTTTTTTCCCCAACTTATTGGGTATGTAGAAACTAACCGCCATATTTTTTAGAAAATTTAACAATCAAAATAAATTGGGAAGGATTACTATTGAATCTGCCACCAACCTAGGGTTGGACCAATAAAGCGAATTGTGACCCAAATAGCGATCATAATTCCAATCCCGATCCAAGCTCCTCGGGTTGTCCATTGATAGAATGCGTCTGCTTGACGTTTACTAATAGGAAGCCAAGGAAGGATTGTTTCATCTTGGCCGTACTTTTCTCCTAAAGCGGTTTTGCGACGTTTTGCTTCACCCATAATTCAAGTGCATAACTCACTAGCTTTGATCATAACCTGTTTAGGTCGAGGTAAGTGGCATAATTAACGCCAAATAAAAAAGCTCTTAGTAAAGGCTTTAGCTCTCATTTTGACATCCTCACGCGCCCTCAAGGGCTTACTACAAACTTTCTTTACCCGAACTCAGGTTAGATAGAAGTCAAAAGAAAGCGACGGTTAAGGGGTTGAACGGGACGAGCATTGAATGGGAAAATTTGCTTAAATTGTTGAATTTGTTCGAGAGAAATTTCTAGGGGATCTCGAAAAATGACCCAATGCACAATTTCAGAACAAGGAGGAGTGGTTAAGGAGCCAAAATATCGGTAACTATCAGGATTAGTCGGTAATAATTGGCGTGGGCAAATATTGAGCTCAGCAATCAACCTTTCTGGACTTTTTTGGGAGGGCATCCCATCCCAGATCAATTGAAGGGTTCTATTTTCTTGGCCTTGTATCAGATGAACCCCTAAAACAGCTAGGGAACCTTGTTGATTTTTATGAACAAAATGGATTTCCATGGGATAGTTTTGTCCCTTGACCCTATGTTCACTAGGATAGTGAAAATGAAATTGTAAAAGCTCAAATTTTTGGTTATCAAGAAGGATAAAATTTCCTGGAATACTATTGACCTGAATGGTATGACCATTATTAAGGATTTGCAGGGGAATCTCTTGATAGGAAATTTCGACAGGTTTCAGTTGAGATTTAATGGGGGATTTTAAATCAATAGGAGATTGCTGTTGTCCCATTTTACACGCTCGATACTCTTCAGAAATATTCCCCCATTGTTCAGGATTTTGATAATTCCATTGGCTATAATTTTCCCTAGCAATAGCTGCTAATAAAGAAGGAAAACTGAAGCTAAAGGTTGTCCCCGCTAATCCCAGAGGAAGGGCTTTAATAAGAGATCGTCGGTCCATGTATAAAAAATAAGCTTAAACCCCTAAAGAGTTCGGCTAAACAAACTATTGACCTGAGTTCGACATAAAATAATTTGTGGACAACTTACGCAAATCAGGAGTATCAAACCGTTCGGCTGATGCGGTAGTTGAGCTTGTCAAAACTCACGGCGCAAGTCCCTATTCTATCGTTGAAACAATCATAACTCCTAATCCCATTGCTTAGCACGACGTAGTCGCACTCCTAACAGCGGACTCAAGTTAATGAGAGCGTCTACGCAAGAAAGAGGGTAAGTCAATCTTACCCTTATCACGGGGCTTATTGGGGTCAATATGAAAACTAAAGGGCGCACGAGATTGCAGTGCTAAAGTCTGGGATGTTTGAGGAATTATTTCTTGAGAGTGACTATTCTGGTTAGCAATGGTTTGAGGGTTAAGATTGTCTGATGGCGGTTCAATGGGTTCTGAATTGAGCATTTTCTCTTTTTGAACCTCTTTGTCTTTCATCGCTTCAGGCATTTCTGGGGCTAAGGAAAATAGTTCCTCAAGGGTTTGATCTATAGGATCTATAGAAGGTGAAGGAATAGGGGTTTTAGACGTTTGAGAGGAGACAAGCTTTGTTAGAGGATCTTTTGGCTGCTCCTGAGCAACAACAGACTCTGACTCGTTTGGGGTTTTTAGTGGTTCTGACCAAGTTTTAATAGAAGTTATGTTAGAGGTTCGGGTGTTCACAGAACCAGGAGACGTTATCGGAGGTGGGACTTGTTTTCTGCCAGATTTACTTAAACATTCATCTAAAGCCGCTTTATATTGTAGGGCATATCGTTGTTGTCGCTGTAGTCTCGTTTCTAACTCTTCGAGCTGTTTTTGGCTATGGTTGAGTTGATTGGCTTTGTCTTGATAACGTTGCTTAAGTAAGGTACATTGTCGTTCTACTTGGGCTAATTGGGATTGAGTGGTGGTTAACTGTTCTTGAAGGGTTGTTAACTTTAGTTGTTGTTGTTCGGATTTCTCTTGGGCAGCTTGAAATTGTGCTTTAATATGATTAATTTGAGCAGTTTGTTGGGTAACAAAGGAATCATTTCGCCGTGCTTGTCGCCCTTGTTCTTGTAATTGTTGTTGAGATTCGGCTAAGGCTTGTTCTAGCTTGACAATACTTTCTAATAGTTCTTTATTTTGTCCCCGTAGTTTACGCGCAAGGTTAAACCAATCTCGACTGGTGGCCGGATCATTTTCTGGCGTTACCGAAATCTCTATGGATGTGGGGGGGTCATTAACCTCGGTTGGGGCTGTAGTGGGGAAAATTTCAGAATTAATGGCATCAGCATGATCCTTTTGGTCAGCAGTAGGCTGTGACTCTTGATCGCTGTCTAAGGGCATCTGAGGAGAATTAAAGTTACTCATAGGAATAGCAATATGGGCTGGCTCTCAATATATAGATGGTCTAGAGCTAGATTTGGTTTCCCTGATTCATTCCGTTAATCCTCAGTTCCCAGAGTTCCGAGAAAATTAATGGTTCATCCCAGGCATATTGGGTTTTGAACCGTCAGGACTCGAATGATGATGCTCTGGGTGATTATTGTGATTATTATGATTGTGGGGTTCGGCTTTAATTTCAACTGGCCCTATTTGCCACCGTCCTAAATTCAGTAGGGACATGGTTTCGACTCCAAAAGCCGCTATTCCCATAGAAACCGCTCCTGCAGCAATAGTTCCCATGGCTACCGCACCAAATGAAATTAGTCCCATCGGTACAATACCAATAGCAATAACCCCCATGGGCGCAATTCCGATAGAGATATAGCCTGTTGGGGTAATACCAATGGAGATAAGGCTGGTGTTTTGTTGATTACAAAAGCCTGTTGGTTGAACGGAAATGAGCTTTTTTTCTTCGACTTTTGAATCCATAGGTAATTTTTTTATAATGAAATGTCTAAGCTACATTAATCTTACAAATGATCCTCAATATCCGTCAAAAGACAATATGTCAAACTTCAATCAGTAGGTCAGCAAAAATAAAAGAAGGTTTATCGCACATTCCGCACTTCAACATGTAGTATTAAAGAAATCTCAAAAAGGACACTTATATTTATTTTCAAAAGTTCTCTATTTTAAAAAGAGAACTTTGGTTCAAGAAAATTGAATTAGCATTTAGGGGCTGTTTATTGAGAATAAAAAGGTAGCATTTTCCTAATGATTGATAAGAATTTATATCTATTTTATCCCACTGAGTTGATTTTGACAAAATAGTTATGTTTTACCCCGATAAGATCTAATATTTTTGGGAAGAGATAGGAAAAAAACTTAAAATTAATTGGCGTTCTTCTGTAAGATTGACAATTTGTTTTACTCCCGATAAAAAGAGGAGATGAACCCCTTGAAAACATTGGAATATCTATCTTAAAGTTGGAGGTTTTGTTAATTAGCATAGTTGATTTTTAATCCAGTATTCGATTCCCTTAATTGACGACGTAATTCTCTTTGTCAAGCACGAATAAACTAGAAGACATAAACCCATTAACATAGCCATTGTTTCCACTCTCTGTGTAGATTTAAGAAAGACACTATCAGCGAAAATAAAGGGTCTTTTAGAAAACCAAAACCTCTATCGGGGACTTGTTGCTCTTTATATTTATCCCTCTTCTGTCACTCTCCGAAAATTCAAGTAAAATAAAGAGGGCGAAAAACGGCTAGAAAGCAGAGGGAGCAATGGATGTAGAATTACAAATTCTCAAACATTTAGCTAGAGATGCACAACCAACA